>NZ_CP080096.1:0-1200000 GCF_019428685.1 Paraburkholderia edwinii | reverse complement strand
AATACACGCCGCCCACGTAGCGCGTGAAATCCTCGCCGCCCCAGCCGTGCGCCAGTGCGTTGATTTCGTCGGCCTCGCGGACGGCCGAATGATCCTTCCACAGCACGAACATCGCGTTCGGATTGTCGCGAAAGCGCTCGGTCAAGGACAGCGGCGTGCCGTCGCGATCGACCGCCACGGAAGTCGAGCCCGTCGTCGCGATCGACAGTCCTTTTACGCGCCGGCGCACCGCATCGCCTGCGGCGTCGAGCGACTCGCGGATGGCTTGCGTGAGCGCCTCGATATAGTCGAGCGGATGCTGCCGGTAGAGACCGCGATCAGGGTCGCAATAACGCCCCTCCTTCCATCGCGGATAAAACGCGACGGCGCTGCCCTTCTGTTCCCCGCTGCTTGCGTCGACCACGAGGCTCCGGCATGAATCGGTGCCGAAGTCGATGCCGATCACAAAGGTGGATTCGTCCCGATTCGCCATATCAGTTTGCCGCTCCCTTTTGCCGCCATTTATCGAGAATCACGGCAAGGACGATCACGACGCCTTTGGCGACGTATTGCCAGAACGAAGACAAGCCGAGGATAGTGAGTCCGTTGTTCATCACGCCGATAATCAGCGCGCCGACGACGGTTCCCCAGATCGTCCCCACGCCGCCCATCAGACTCGTGCCGCCGAGCACGACGGCCGCAATCGCATCGAGCTCGTAGCCGCTGCCCCAGTTGCCGCTTGCCGCATAGAGCTTGCTCGCCGACATCGCGCCCGCCAGCCCTGAAAAAAGCCCGCTGATCGAATAGACGAACAGCAGCACGCCGCGCACGCGAATACCAGTAAGCCGCGCGGCTTGCGGACTGCCGCCGACCGAATAGATGTGAATGCCGAGCACGGTCTTTCTGAGGATCACCCACGAGACCAGCACCACCAGCACCGCGATCCAGATCAGCCAGGGCACGTGAAGGAAATCGTCGTTGCCGATCCACTCGAAGCTCGGAATCGTGTTGTTGAGCACCGTCGTGCCGTTCGACAGCAGATACGCGGCGCCGCGAAACGCCGTCATCGTGCCGAGCGTGACGACAAACGGATTGATGTCGAGAAACGCGACCATCACGCCGTTCATCGCGCCCATCACGAGCCCGGAAAAGATAAACACCGGAATCGACCATGCGGCGAGACCGCCCATCAGCGACAACTGCATGCCGAGCACGGCCGACACCGCCAGAATCGAACCCACCGACAGGTCGATGCCCGCCGTCAGCACGACGAAGGTCATGCCGGCCGCCAGCACGAGATTGATCGCGACCTGCCGCAGCACGTTCATCGTGTTGTCGGCGGTCGCGAAATTCGACGTGCCGTCGACGCTGAAATGCACGGTGAGGAAATAGAACACGACATACAGCACGACCAGCACCGGCAACATGCCGAGGCGATGCAGCAGCGCACGCGCCGAGAAGGCGTTGCGCTTGCCCGCGAGGTTCGTGTCGCCGCCCAGATGAGGGCTGGCCCGCGTTTCAGTTGTCTCAGCCATGGTGAATGTCGTCTCCCACACTTGCATGATGTGACGCCGCGACGGAATCGGTATCGGTCGCCAGACGCATAATGTTTTCCTGCGTGATCGCCGCGCCTGCGAGTTCGCCGGTGATCGCCCCTTCGCGCATCACGAGCACGCGGTCGCAGATACCGACCACTTCGGGCAACTCGCTCGAAATGACGATCACGCCGACGCCCGATTCGGCGAGCGCATGAATGATTTGATAGATCTCGCTCTTCGCGCCGATATCGACGCCGCGTGTCGGTTCGTCGAGGATCAGCACCTTCGGGCCGATTTCGAGCCAGCGCGCGAGCAGCACCTTCTGCTGATTGCCGCCCGACAGACGGCCGACCGGCAGTTCGAGATGCGAGGTTTTGACATTGAGGCGCGCGACCGCGCCTTTCGCGCGCTTCTTCAAGGTCTTGTGATCGACGATGCCGAAGCGTGTGTGGCGGCTCGCGACATTGAGAATCGCGTTTTCGCGCACGCCGAGCTGCAAAAACAGCCCAAGCGACTTGCGGTCTTCCGGCACGTAGGCAATACCGGCGTTCATCGCGGCGCGCGGGTCCGATATCTCGACCGGTTTGCCGTTCAGCTGGATCGATCCGGACGTCTTCGCGTCCGCGCCGAAAATCAGACGGGCCAGTTCGGTGCGGCCGGCGCCGACGAGGCCGGCCAAACCCAGCACTTCGCCGCGATTGACCGTGAACGTGGCCGGCTGGATCTCGCCGCCGCCGACGCCTTCGACTTGCAGCACAGGTTCTTTAGCGGCATCGCGCTCCGGATCCGCGTGCCGCTCGTGCCGATAGAAGTCGTCGAGCGGCCGGCCCACCATCATCTGCACGAGCTTGCCCGAATCGAGCGCGTCGCGCGCGAGTTCGCCGACATACTTGCCGTCGCGCAACACCGTCACGCGATCCGCGAGCGCATAAACTTCGGCCATGCGATGGCTGATGTAGATCACCGCCATGCCTTCGTCGCGCAGCCGGCGCACCACCGAAAACAGATGCTCGGCCTCGCGGTCCGACAATGCGGCCGTCGGTTCGTCCATGATCAGCACGCGGCCGTGATGAATCAGCGCGCGCGCAATTTCAACCTGCTGCTGTTCGGCGATCGACAGCGAGCCCGCGCGATCCGCCGCATGAAACTTCGCGCCGAGCTGGTGCAGCACTTCGCCCGTGCGGCGCAACATCGTCGCGCGGTCGGTGAAGCCGAACGGCGAGCGCGGCTCGCTGCCCATAAAAACGTTCTCCGCCACCGACATATGCGGCGCAACTGCGAGCTCCTGATAGATCAGGCTCACGCCCAGCGCGCGGCTCGCGGCCGGGTTGGCGAGCCGCACGGGCTCGCCGTCGATCCGGATCTCGCCCGCATCGGGCTGGTAGACGCCGGAGAGAATCTTCATCAGCGTGCTTTTGCCGGCGCCGTTCTCGCCCATCAGCGCGTGAATCTCGCCCGGATGGACGGTCAGCTTGACGCCCGATAACGCGCGCGTGGCGCCGAACGACTTGTCGACGCCGGTCATTTGCAAAACAGGATTGGTCATCGTCATCCTCGAAACGCGGACGGCGAGCGCGAGCTTTTCGCATCGTTGCCGCGCGGCTCGCCGTCACCGGATCACAGCCGCGGCCGTGGCCGCAGCCGCAACCACAGACTCAGCCGCTCAGTCGCGAATCCAGCCCTGGTACGTGGCGACGTTCGCGCGCGTGATCGGCGGCGTGGGCAGCAGCTTGACCTTGTCCTTCGGCGCCTTGCCGTTCATCAACGCATAGCCGACGTCGACCGCTTGCGCCGCCATGCCGTTCGGATCCTGCGCGGGCGACACGACGAACAGCGACTGCGGCGTCTTGAGCGCCTGCACACCGTCGGGACCGCCGTCGACACCGCCGATCAGCTTGATGTCGGCGCGCTTGGCTTGCTTGACCGCGAGTTCGGCGCCGATCGCGGTCGGGTCGTTGACGCCGAACACCGCGTCGATCTTCGGATAAGCGGCGAGCAGGTTCGACATCGACGTCAGACCGCCGTCGCGGCTGCCGCCCGCGTCCTGGTTATCGGAAAGAATCTTGATGGACGGATACTTGGCCAGCGCGGCCTTGCAGCCCGTCACGCGATCGATGATCGACGAGACCGGCGGGCCGTTGACGATCACGAGATTGCCTTTGCCGTTCATCTGCTGCGCGATGTATTTGCACGACTCCTGGCCGGCCATCGTGTTATCGGACATGACGGTCGCATCGGCGCCCTCGGCGCCCACATCCACTGCGACGACGATGATGCCCGCCTTCTCGGCCTTCTTCACTTCGGGGCCGATGCCCTTCGAATCGGCCGCGCCGAGAATGATCAGGTCGACCTTGTTCGCGATGAAATTGTCGATCTGTCCGACTTGCGTATTGAGGTCGTACTTGGCCGACACGACCGTCACCTGCGCATTCGGGTTGATCTTGTGCGCCTGGCGCGTCACGCTTTGCCCGACCGCGACGAAGTACGGGTTGGCCAGATCGCCGACCGTCACGCCGACCGAGCGCAGCGGTTTGTCGGCGGCGTGCGCGCCCGCCGCGAAGGCAAACAGGGAAGTGGCGAGCAGACAGGCAAGACTCTTCTTCATCGGACGTCTCCTTTGATTGTGTAGTTGGTGTGCTCAAACGATGCTGGCCATGTTTGAAGCGATGTTTGTGTTCGAATCGCATCGCGAAACGAACAATATCAAACATAACAGAACTATATCAACCAAAGTCGAACATGAAAATCGGTTTTCATGGCGCGCCGCAGCATGCCTGTGGGCTGGCGCCTCAGGGCGAGGCTTTTCAACGGGAGCGGGGGAAGTGAAGCTCGCAGTACTTCTGTTTGCACCGCCTTGGCGCGTCGGCTCGCGACGCTTAAGTGCCTTGGCGATCGACCGCGTTTCGAATCGCGATCACGAATCGGGCATCACCTGCAATAGCGACGCGGGCCGCACGGCGACTTGCCCCGTAAACGGCCGGTCGTGCGCGAGGATCAACAGCATGGCCGCCGCGAAGCCCGCGGAAAAAAGTCCGATCGATACCGCGGAGCCGAGCCGGTTGTGACAATGAACGAGTGCGACCGTCACCTGCAGGCAGCCGCCGAGAAAGATCAGCGATAGCCACTTGACCGGATTCACTTCCGAGCGGCTCACGAGAATGCGCTGGCGTCGCGCCTCGAGCGCCTGTTCCAGATACGTGGCCACCTCGCGCTGCGCGGTTTGCTGCCCGGGCGTTTCAAGCGTCAACGACAGCGTGAGCTGAAGCGCCTTGTTCAACTCGGGCGGACTGATTTTGAGCGTCACGTCACCGCGCGCCATCATCGGCCATTCTTCATCGACGACGTGCTCGATGTGCTCCTTGACGAGCTCCCGAATCTGGCCGCGCGGGCCCTCCGGCAAGACGGCGGACACGATCACCACCGATCTGAGCGCACTCGCTTCCGCGGCGACCGCGGCACTGGCTCGCTCGGTATCGGTCCAGACCTGCGCCGCGGTGAATGCGACAAGCAGACCGAAGATCACGCCGATCGGCGACAGCAGACCCGGCGAAACCGTCATCCACGATCGCCCATGCGGGCCCGCGGCAAGCCGGCCTGTTACGACGTGAATCGCCCATCCCACGAGAAAGCTCGCGGCGAAACAGACGATTGCCATTTCCCATATTGGAAGATTGTGTAACCACGAATCGATCATTGGCGCATCCTCCATGCTTATCCGTGCGAGGCTAAGAACGGGACTGCTGCGGATCAACGGGACGGCAAGTGCACACGAAGCATAAGCGTTGTCCGCGCGAAATACGAAATTCGCGCGGCATAAAACGCCTTTTATCGGGCGGTCGCGGCACCACGACGCAAACGTGAGCGCGAACACGAACGTGAGCGCGAAAAGAGGCTAAGCGATGGCCTCTTTGAACAACCATTCCCGAAATGCCACGAGTCCTGGCAGGTTCGCGCGTTCGGGCCGATAAACCACGAAGTATGCGAGCGGCGACGTGAAGGCGATATCGGGGAACAGCCGTATGAGCCGCCCGGCCGCCAGGTCGTCGCGCGCCATCACGCTGCGCGCAAGCGCGACGCCGTGACCTTCGATAGCCGCTTGCAACACCGCCGCGGAATTGTTGATCTTCATGCCGCGGCTGGTTGCGACGCCCGTCGCGTCTGCTTTTTTCAACCACGCGTTCCACGACGGAAAACCCGCGTGGCCTTCCATCGACAGATCGTGGATCAGGGTTTCGCGTGCGAGGTCGTTTGGCTTGCGCAGGCGCTGCGGCCCGCGTAGCCGTTCGGGCGAAGCGACCGGATAGACCTCTTCGTCCATGAGCTTGTCGGCCACGAGGCCGGGCCAGCTTCCCATGCCGTAGCGCACGCCGATATCGATGCGCCGCGCAATGAAATCGACGGGCTTCAGACTCGTTTCGAGGCGCACGTCCATGTCGGGCCAGGCGGCCTGGAACCGGTCGATGCGCGGCAGCAACCACTTGGCGGCAAACGCCGGGCTGACGGTCACGGTCAGCACGCTGCTGTCGGCGACGCCCTCCTTGAGCCGCTCGAGCCCGAGCGCGAGCCGGTCGAAGCCCGCACGGATATCGGGCAGTGCATGCTCAGCGGCTTCGGTGAGAACCAGGCGCGTTCGCCCACTGGCGCCGCGATGGAACAGCGGCGCGCCGAGCCACTCCTCGAGGTTGCGCACAAGCTGGCCGACCGCCGCGGGCGTGACGTTCAGTTCGGCCGCCGCCGCGGAAAAACTTTGATGGCGCGCGCTCGCTTCGAAGGCGCGCAACGCGTTCAGATGGACAGGCGATTTCATGCGGCGCGGGGTCGATGTCGATGCCAGGATGGATGCTAGGCCAACGCCGGGATCGTGAGTGACGGTAAAGTTTTTCTTTCAATCCCTCAAACTTTATCTCATTTGCCGCCCACAGTGAAGCGGCGAAGAATCTCTGATAAATATAGGCCTCGTTGCATCCGGTTGCCCCATGTTCGAAACCGGCAGCGGGCCATCCGGTGTCAGCCGAAATATTAAGTTTTTCTTTCAGCATGATGCCGGACTTTCTTTCAATTGACTCCTGTCGATCGACCGGAAAAGGAATGGCAAGTGAGCGATCAATTCAAGGGTAAGAAGCTGCTGGTGATCGGCGGCACGAGCGGCATCGGTCTCGCGACGGCGCGAACGGTGCTCGCGGGAGGCGGCAGCGCGGTAATCGTGGGCCACCGTCCTGAGAAGACTGAAGAGGCGCGCAAGGAACTGGCTGCGTCAGGCACGGTTGCCTCGCTGACGGTGAACCTCGGCAACAACGAAGACGTCGCCGCGCTGCTCAAGACCATCGGCGAACAGCATCCCGACATCGACCTGCTGGTCAATGCGGCCGGCGTGTTCTTTCCGAAGCCCTTTCTCGAGCATCAGGAAGCCGACTACGACCAGTACATGAAGCTCAACAGGGCGACGTTCTTTATCACGCAGACGGTCGTGGCCAATCTCGTTGCGCGCGATCGCCCCGGCGCGATCGTCAATATCGGTTCGATGTGGGCGCGGCAAGCCATTGCGGCCACGCCGTCGTCGGCATACTCGATGGCCAAGGCGGGCCTGCATTCGCTGACGCAGCACCTCGCGATGGAACTGGCGTCAAAGCGGATCCGCGTCAACGCGGTGTCGCCGGCGGTCGTGCAAACGCCGATCTACGAAGGCTTTATTCCGAAGGCCGAGGTGCATAGCGCGCTGCAAGGCTTCAACAGCTTCCATCCGCTCGGCCGCATCGGCACGCCGCAGGATGTCGCCGAAGTCGTGACGTTCCTGCTGTCGGACAAGGCCGGTTGGGTCACGGGCGCGATATGGGACGTCGACGGCGGCGTGATGTCCGGCCGCAACTGACAGGCGCAGGGCGAACGCTTCGCTTTCTTTCGATACCTTTCTTTCGGTACCTTTCTCTCGATACGCTAGTCGGCGGTCAACCGAAAATCTTTTCTCATTGCTTGCCGGGCGCGAGATCGATCACGTAGTCGGCTCGATCTCGCGTGGCATCGATCAGACGCGCATTGGCTTCATCGCTGCGTTCGACCCATTCCTTCGCGGCCGCGGCAGACCGCCCAAAATGCATGTGACGTGCGATCAGCCGCTCGCGACGCAGATCGCCGTCGATATCGACGAACCAGATTTCGTCGATAAGCTCGCGCACATGCCGCCAATGGCCGCGCTCGAGCAACAGATAATTGCCCTCGGTAATGACGACGGGCGTTTCCGGCAAAACCGGAATCGCATTGGCAATCGGTTCCTCGATCTCGCGCCGGAACACCGGCGCATAGACGATTTCATCGTTGCCCTGCGCGCGCAGACGGCGCAGCAGCGCCACATACCCCGCGCTGTCGAAGGTATCTTCCGCGCCCTTGCGGTCCGCGCGGCCGAGCTGCGCAAGCACCGTGTTCGCAAGGTGATAGCCGTCCATCGGCACGACCACGGCCTCGCTGCCCAGATGTTCGACCAGCATCTGCGCAAGCGTCGACTTGCCCGCGCCGGGCGCGCCCGTGAGTCCGATAATCAGGCGCTCGCCGTTAGCCGTTTTTGCGCGGATTCTCGCCAGATGGGATTCGATCGTCATCTCCGTTGCCTTGTGATATGCATCCGGCCTACTTTGTATCACGCCGGCGCCGCGACGCCTATTTCCCGGTCGTTCGCATTCAGAACTTTTGCAGATGACCAGCGCACCACCAGCACACCTCAAGCAGGCGCCGCGAACTCTCTGTAACATTAAGGGATGGAGACGTCCGTTTCACTTCCTGTTCACATACACATTTAGCATCCCTCGCCACGCCCGGCCGCTTGTATCGCGGTCGCGTCGACCTTTACTCCAACACAATCCGGAGAACCATGGACACCGCAACCTACACCGATACCCTTTTGCTTATCGACGGCGAATGGTGCGCTAGCGCAAGCGGCAAAACCATCGACGTCGTCAACCCCGCAACCGGCAACGTGATCGGCAAGGTCGCGCATGCCGGCGTCGCCGATCTGGAGCGCGCGGTCGCCGCCGCGCAACGTGGTTTCGAAGCCTGGCGCAAGGTTCCGGCATTCGACCGCGCGGCAATGATGCGCAAGGCCGCCGCACTGCTGCGCGAGCGTGCCGATTCGATCGCGCGGCTGATGACGCAGGAACAGGGCAAGCCGTTCGCCGAAGCGCGCATCGAAGTCATGTCGGGCGCCGATATCATCGACTGGTTCGCCGACGAAGGCCGCCGCGTGTATGGCCGCATCGTGCCGCCGCGTAATCCGGCCGCGCAGCAGACGGTCATCAAGGAACCGGTCGGGCCGGTCGCGGCGTTTACGCCGTGGAACTTCCCGGTCAACCAGGTCGTGCGGAAACTGTCCGCGGCGCTCACCACCGGCTGCTCGTTTATCGTGAAAGCCCCGGAAGAAACGCCGGCGTCGCCTGCCCAGCTGCTGCGCGCGTTTGTCGACGCGGGCGTGCCGGCCGGTGTGGTCGGCCTGGTGTACGGCGACCCCGCCGAAATCTCGCGCTTCCTGATTTCGCATCCGGCGATCCGTAAGGTGACGTTCACGGGTTCGACGGCCGTCGGCAAGCAACTGGCGGCGCTGGCCGGCCAGCATATGAAGCGCGCGACGATGGAACTCGGTGGCCATGCACCGGTGATCGTCGCTGAAGACGCCGATCTCGAACTCGCCGTGCGCGCCTCGGGCGGCGCCAAATTCCGTAACGCAGGCCAGGTTTGCATTTCGCCGACACGCTTCCTCGTGCACAACAGCGTGCGCGAAGATTTCGCGCGCGCGCTGGTCAAGCACGCGGAAAGCCTGAAGCTCGGCGACGGCCTCGCCGAAGGCACGACGCTCGGGCCGCTCGCGAATCCGCGCCGTTTGACCGCGATGACAAACATCGTCGCCAATGCACGCGAGAAAGGCGCGACGGTGGCCACCGGCGGCGAGCGCTTCTCCGACGCGGGCAACTTCTTCCGGCCGACCGTGCTGACCGAAGTGCCGCTCGACGCCGACGTGTTCAACGAAGAGCCGTTCGGCCCGATCGCGGCGATTCGCGGCTTCGATAAGCTCGAGGATGCGATTGCGGAAGCCAACCGCCTGCCGTACGGTCTCGCGAGTTATGCCTTCACGCGCTCGTTCCGCAATGTGCATCTGCTGTCGAATTCGCTCGAAGTCGGCATGCTGTGGATCAACCAGCCGGCCACGCCGTGGCCGGAAATGCCGTTCGGCGGCGTCAAGGATTCGGGCTATGGCTCGGAAGGCGGACCGGAAGCGCTCGAGCCGTACCTCGTGACGAAGTCAGTGACGGTCATGTCGGTGTAAGGCAAGGCAATCCGCACGCGCAAATGCGCCTTTACTGTATTTCCGTATTTGCACTTATTTGCGCTCGATGCAGCACACTGGACCGGGGCCTCGCGCCCCGGTCTTTTTTTGTGCGCGGAATTCCCGATGGCACTGGCCGTTCTGGTCAGTGATCGCCCGCATCGGACATTTGACCGATACCGGCAACGCCCGTGCAGCATCATGCTGTGACTTACGCGCTCGATGCATATCGATGCATCCCGATGCCGGCCGGTCCACTCTCCACTTAGCCCAAAAAGGAACGACGATGAAACGAATCAGTATCGCGCTTGCGGCCCTCCTGTTCTCCAGCGTAACGGCCATTGCCGCCCCGCCCACCGCGCCTGCGCGGATTCGCGGCACCATTGCGTCGGTCGATGCCAGCAAGATCGTCGTGCACACCACGGCGGGAGAGGATCTGCCGATCGCCCTTACCGGCGACACGAAGTACCTTGGCGTGATCAATTCGAGTCTCGACAAGATCGAGCAAGGCAGCTACATCGGCACGGCGACCAAAAGCGTCGGCCCGACGCAGGTCGCGCTCGAAGTGGTGGTCTTTCCGGCCGCGATGAAAGGCGTCGGCGAAGGCCACTATGCGTGGGACAAGCTGCCCGATACGACGCTGGCCGGCGGTCACTCGACCACGGCGAGCGCGATGACGAACGGCAACGTCGCAGCCGTTTCGGCGCCGTCCGGCGCATCGGTCAACAGTGCAATGACGAACGGCAGCGTAAGCGCGTCGTCCGCGCAGAACGGCGTCAAGAAGCTGACGGTTTCCTATAAAGGCGGCGAACAAAGCATCCTCGTGCCGCCGACCGCACCGATCGTCACGTTCCGTCCCGGTTCGACGGCGGACCTGATGAAAGGCGCGTCAGTCTTCGTGCAGGCGGTCACGGATAACGGTCAGGCGAAGGCAGGCCTCGTCGCGGTCGGTATCGACGGCGTGAAGCCCCCGATGTAAGCCGCAGCCCGGTTTTGCACCGGGCTGTTTTGTCATGCCAACGTCATTTTGAGGAGACGCCGATGCGCAATGCTCCTGGGTCATCGCGGCCCGCTCATCCGGTTCCGATCCGCGTGATGCACTGGATCGGCGTCTACGCGATGGGATGCATGATTTTCAGCGGCTGGGAAATCTACAATGCGTCGCCCGACCTGCCGTTCGTTTTTCCAGCGTGGACGGGCCTCGGCGGCTGGCTCGGCGGCGCCCTCGCGTGGCATCTCAGCGCGATGTGGCTGCTGTGCGCGGACGGGCTCGCCTATCTGATTTACGGCTTTGCATCGGGACACTTCCGCGACGATCTGCGGCCGCCGTCGCCCGGCGCATTCGCGCGCGATATGGTTGCCGCGCTGCGTTTCAGGCTCGGACATCGGCTCGGGCACTACAACGCGGTGCAACGCGGGCTCTATGTCGGCGTGATCGTCGCCATCGTCGTGCAGGTGGCGACTGGGCTCGCGATCTGGAAGCCGGTGCAGTTCGGCTGGCTCGCGTCGGTGTTCGGCGGCTATCCGCTCGCGCGCCATATCCATCTCGCGATCATGTTCGGGATTGTCGCGTTTGCCGTCATTCATGTGACGCTCGTCGCGATCCATCCTCGCACGTTGAAATCGATGATCGTTGCCGCGCCCCGCGAAACGGAGGAACAGCGGTGACCGACCAGCTCAAACCCGAACGCAAACTCGTCGCCGTCAGCGCCGACGACATCAAGGCGCAGCTGGCCCGCGTCAGCCGGCGAGGCTTCCTGAAGCGCACCCTTTCGCTCGGCGGCCTCGCGTTGCTGAGCGGCTGCGACCTCTCGACCCATTCGGGCGTCGACGCCGCGCTCGAATCGATCCTTCGCTTCGACGACCGGGTGCAAGCCGCGCTATTCAGCCGCGATCGGCTCGTGCAGACGTATCCGGCAAGCGCGATCACACGGCCTTTTCGCTTCAATGCCTATTATCCGGAGTGGCAGGTGCGCGACGTGCCCGATGGCTGGGTGCTCAATGTGGCAGGACAGGTTGCCGAGAAACGGCCCTGGACGCTTGAGGCGCTGATGGCGCTGCCGCAGGAGAGCCAGATTACGCGGCATATCTGCATCGAAGGCTGGAGCCAGATCGGCCAGTGGCGCGGCGTACCGCTGCATGTGTTTCTTCGTCATATCGGCGCGGATCTGAGCGCGCGCTATGTCGCGTTCACCTGCTTCGACGGTTACTCGACCAGTATCGACATGGCGAGCGCGCTGCATCCGCAAACCCTGCTCGCGCTCGATTTCGACTCGAAACCGCTCGAGCCGCAGTGGGGCGCACCGGTGCGGTTACGGATTCCGACTAAGCTCGGATTCAAGAGTGCGAAAAATATTGAAGCCATCGAGGTAACCAATACGTTCCCCGGCGGGTATTGGGAGCAGCAGGGATACGACTGGTTCGCCGGAGTCTGATTTGCCGGTTGCCTGATGGCCGAGCCTTCGTAACTCATATACTGCCTTCGCGAATGGCCTGTCCACGCCGCGCCGGATGAACCACCCTGCAAGGTTCATCTACCCGATAAACGGAATGTGCGAGGAGTCGAATCGTGAATGAAGTGATCTCAACGGGACATAGCATCGAGACCGCCCGTCATCGGACGGCATGGATCGAGGCCGGCCCGCAGCAAGGACCGCTCATGATCTTTCTGCACGGCTGGCCCGCAATCGGGCTCGTATGGCGGCAGCAGATCGAGCATTTCGCGGCGCGCGGCTGGCGTTGCGTGGCGCCCGACATGCGTGGCTACGGCGGATCGTCGCGGCCCGATTTCACGGCTGCCTATGCGATACCCGAATTCGTCGCCGACATGGTCGAGCTGCACGACGCGCTGGGCGGCACGCCGGCTCTCTGGGTCGGACACGACTGGGGCAGCCCGGTTGCATGGTCGATGGCCTCGCATCACGCGGACCGATGCGCGGGCGTGATCAACCTTTGTGTTCCCTATGTCGCGCGCGGCTTTGCGTTGCCTACGATGCTGCCTCTGATCGATCGCGACCTCTATGCGGAAGAGCGTTATCCGGTGGGTCAATGGGATTACTGGCTGTTCTACCGCGAACATTTCACACGGGCCGCAAAGGACTTCGAAGCCGATACAGCGGCAACGCTTGCGCTGCTTTACCAAAGGCGGCCTAAGCGCGCGCCCGATGTGCCGGCCTTTACAGCAGGCATTCGCGCGCAAAACGGCTGGTTCGGCGCGGCGCGTCGTGCGCCAGCGACGCCGCGCGAGAACGTGCTACTCGGTCAGGACGACTTCGACACGCTGGTGGCGGCATTCACCGAGACCGGCTTCGCCGGCGCTAACGCATGGTATATGAACGACGTGGCCAATCTTGCCTATGCGGCTCGAGCGCCAAACTTCGGACGCATCGCGCTACCGTCGATGTTCATTCACGCGAGCAACGACGCCGTTTGCGACACGACGACAAGCCGCCTCGCCGAGCCGATGCGCGAGGATTGCGAGCGATTGACTGAAGTGACGATCGACGGCGGACACAACATCATGCTGGAACAGCCGCTCGATGTATGCCGCGCGATCGATGAATGGATGAGGGCGGAATGGCTAGGCGCGTGACCTTCGGCTCTTCCCTTCGGCTCTTCCCTTCGGCTCTTCCCTTCGGCTCTTCAGATCACACCCCGCGTATTCGCATACAGCGCATACAGGCCGTTGACCGTCGCCATAAATAGCCGGTTGCGATGCTCGCCGCCGAAGCACACATTCATGCAGCGCTCGGGCAATTCAATGTGCCCGAGCAGCTCGCCATCCGGTGAAAATACCCGCACGCCATCGAGTCCCGCGCCCATTCCCCACGCGCACCACAGGTTCCCGTGAATATCGACACGCAAGCCATCGGGCCTGCCTTCGCCCGCGTCGATCAACACACGGTTTCCCGCGAGCGCGCGACCATTGCGCACGACATCGAATACGCGAATCTTGCGCGGTTCGTCGCGCGAATCGACGACGTATAGCCGCGCTTCGTCCGGAGAAAAGGCGAGTCCGTTCGGCCCATGGATCTCATCGCTCACAAGCGACACCTCGCCCGACTGTCCATCAATGCGATATACGCCTGGACGCAGTTCCGGGTCTCTTGGCGCACCTTGATTAAAGCTGTTGATCGCGAAGCTCGGGTCGGTGAACCAGATCGAGCCATCCGCTTTGACGACGACATCGTTCGGCGAATTGAGACGTCTGCCTTGATAGCTGTCTGCGAGTACCGTAATCGTGCCGTTGTGCCCGGTGCGCGTGACTCTGCATGCCTGGTGCTCACACGTGACGAGCCGGCCTTCGTGGTCGCGCGTGTTGCCGTTCGCGTGGTTCGACGGTTGACGAAATGTCGTGACCGCACCGGTAGCGCCATCCCAGCGCAGGATGCGGTTGTTCGGAATGTCGCTCCACAGCAGGCAGTTTCCGTCGTCGAACCAGACGGGACCCTCGGACCATTGCGTGCCGCGATAGAGGCACTCAACCGACGCCGACGGCAGCCGTAACGCGTTAAAGCGCGAGGACTGCATGCTTCACTCCGCCAGGTCTTCGAGGAAGCGCTCGAGCAACGCATCGAACTGATCCGGACCTTGCCAGAACGGCGCATGGCCCAGTCCCGGCAAGCGATGGCAGCGTCCTTCCCACAAGTTGCCGTAGCTTAGCTTGTCGAAGTAATCGAGGTTGACGACCGGATCGTCCACACCGTTTACCACCGCAAGCGGCACCGCGCTGTTCTTTACCGTGACACGCTGATCCACATAATCTGTTTCAGTGCGAAGCGCTTCGAAAAGCCGCTTGCGAAAACGTCCATCGGCACGCGCGACCGCGTCGCGAATAAAAGGCTCCGCCCATTCCCCCATGATCGTCGCCACGAAATCGTCGATCTCCGTAGCGGATAACTGTTCGCGGCCTGCTGCCCGCGCGTGCGGATGACCGGTGAAGCCCTCGGCCATGTTGTCGCGCGATACCGGCGGCGCGCCGACGATCATCAGGCCGCGCAAACCCGCAAAGCGCGCAATCATATCGATTGCAACGTGACCGCCAAGCGACCAGCCGACCACGACCGCCTCGTCGATCTGGAGCTTCTGCAGCACTTCGACTGCTGCATCCGCAAGACCGGGACGCGTATAGGTGCGCATCGGATCGAGCGCATCGCCCGACTGTCCGTGCCCCGGAAAATCCATCGCGATCAGCCGGCGGCCGTGGGCCGCGAGCCGCCCCTCGAACTGGTGACGGAATACGCCCCGGCAGAAGGAATTGCCATGCAACATCAGAACGGTAATACCGCTCTGCCCCCGCTCTTCCACCGCGATCGAACCATGTGAAGTCTCAAGAAAAGATTGTCGTGTTTCGTCCATTTCCATCCGCGCCTTTTTCAGGATTCGAGGGTCGCGAGACTCTGAACACGTGTTGAGAATCTCGCGAGCAACAAAGTCAACATCGTTCTGTCGCATCGACTAACGCAACTCTACTTAACTTCGCTTCCGGCACGCTATAGATTGCGCACCAGATAATTGCGGCTTCGCTGGACGCTGCGTCCGGCAAAGCGGAAGCGAATTTGTGCAAAGGGTCGTTGTCGATGTCGGCGCGCGTAGTGACGATCGATTCCGGCGATCGATTCAACACCCGTTTTGCGATGGAAAGCTCAATGTTGAAGACGCTGCTGTTCAGACCGATCATGGCGAGCATCGCGCTCGTTTGCACCCCCGTGACGATCGCCTCGGCCCGTAACGCGGCATCCGGTGCGAGCAGTCGTCACGCTAGTCATCAGATCGAGAAAGATGTCCGACGTGCGATTTTTCGCGCAAAGGTGGACACGTCGGATATCTCGATTCTGGCGAAGAACGGCAACGTGACTTTGATTGGCGGTGTGCCCGATCAAAACATGGTTCAGGCCGCAGGGGCTGCGACCATGCACGTAACAGGTGTTGTTTCGGTGGACAACGAATTGATACGGCGTCCGGAAGGATATTGAGGGCGGATTGAACGGTGGCTAAGCGATGACTCAGCGATGACTCAGCGGTGACGATAATAACCCCGATATCCGCCGTAGCCGTATCCATAACCTCGCCAGTACGGGCGCCCCCACCAGCCGCGATAGCCGTACGGGTACCGATAGTAGTAGTAGCCGGGAGGCGGCCCGAAAACGACGGGAGGTGGCGCGTAGACTGGCGGCCCCCTGTAAATCACAGGAGGCGGATACGGACGGTAAATCACGGGCGGCGGAACCGCATACACCGGACCGCCTACATAAACGCCTACGCTTGCGTGCGCCCACGCGACATCGTCCAGGCTTGCCACCGCGACTCCCGCGGCAAGCCACAATAGTGCGCGCTTCATGATCAGTCCTTCCCGTGGCGATACGCTCGACCACGTAATCGAAAGGATAGTGTCAGGAATGGCGGACCGCTATTACAACGATCGATCATGTGTAACGGCGCGTAACGGCAGCACGGACGCGCGCCGAATGCCGCCCCCAATGCACCGGCAGACGGGCTGAGCGACTTCTGCCCTGCTCACGTGCTTAAGTATGTTTAATCGCCAGGCTCACGCAGAAGGCTTCAGCAGGAAACCGATCGCGTCGTTCCACCAGCGATCGTCGACGTAGCCGATCCAGTCGTTGTGCCCAGCGTCTTTGACGACAACGAGGCGCTTTGGCTCGGACAGCGCGCTATAGAGCGCTTCGCCAAAGCGCACGGGGACGATACGGTCGTGCTGCGCGGTAACGACCAGAACAGGACGGTCGAACGAACCCAGATTGCCGGCGCTGTCGTACCGGTCGCGCAGCAGCCACTTCACCGGCAGCCACCGATAGTGATACGCAGCGACGTGCTCGAGGCGATCCCACGGCGTAATAAGCAGCAGGCCCGCAATCCTGTCCCGTTCGCGAACGGCGACAGAAGCCGCGACGGCCGCGCCAAGCGACTCGCCGATAATCAGCAACGGCGCGCCATATTGGCGGTGAGCCAGCGCGATGGTCTGTCCGGCATCGGCGCTCAGATGTTGTTCGCCGAGCTCGCCGTCGCGTGGTCTGTAGCCAGGGTACTCGGCGAGAATCACACGCATCCCGAGCCGGTTGAGCGCCGTGGCGTAATGTGAACGGTCGCCGGCATGTCCCGCGTTGCCGTGAAAAACGATGGCCGTGCCGCGCGCCGCTCCGGGTGGCTCAGCCACAAGCCCCCGGAACGCCTCAGCGGTCGGCCACGCCCGAAGTCCCGCGGAAACAACTTGTCGAATCGTGCTTTTCTCGGGAAAGTACAGCAGCCGATCCTGCAGCAAGTACACCCCTATCAATAAGGCGAGACATGCGACGCCGACGAGCAGGATCGGCCCGGCAAGTTTCATCGTTTCGTATGGCTCCCGGCTTCGAATATTGATTCGCGATCCTTCTGGTTCACGGGGCTTCACCTCGACGATGATGTTTAATTTTTTTCGATTGCCCCGGTCACAATCCAGCCATACGAGCGCGAAAAGAATGTGTTCCGCTCACTACGCGCCTAGCAGATCTTCAATCATCACCGGCAGCTTGCGCACACGCACACCGGTCGCATGATGAACCGCGTCGGTGATCGCCGCGGCAATGCCCGCCAGACCAATCTCCGCAATTCCTCGCGCACCAAGCTCATTGAACACCGTGTCCGGGTAATCGAGAAAGGTCACATCGAGCTTCGGACTATCCGCATGCGACGGGATGATGTAGTCGGCGAGACTGCTGTTGATCGGCGCCCCGCTTTTCGGGTCGTACGTCGTGTGCTCGAACAACGCCATGCCGACGCCCATCACCACCGCCCCTTCAATCTGGCTGCGCCCCGCATGCGGATTCAGAATACGCCCCGCGTCGATCACGCTCACCACCCGGCTCACGCGCAGCCGCGCGGTCTCCGGCTGCCAGGTCACCTCCGCGAAGTGCGCGCCGTATGAGTAGATCGAATATTTTTTCTTCAGCGGATCGTCGAAGCCGCCCTGCGCGCTGCCGGTGCCGGACGCCGAATACATCTTCGCCGCCTGCAGGATCGCGCCATACGGCACGCCCGTGTCGGGCGCCGCGTCCTTGCGATGCACGCGGCCCGCGGTGAACGCAAGCTCCTCGCGTTTCGCGCCCTTGAACGGCGACTCGGCAAGCGCACCCGCACGCGCGAGCACGATATCGATGGCCGCGCGTACCGCTTGCAGCACCGGGGGAATCACCGATGCCGTCGCCGCCGAGCCGCCCGAGACCGGTCCGAGCGGCAGCATCGTATCGCCGAGTTCGACGTCGATGCGCTCGATGGGCAAACCCGTCTGCGACGCAACCAGTTGCGCGAGGATCGTGTAGGTACCGGTACCGATATCCTGCGTGCCGCACACCACGCGCGCCGAGCCGTCCGCGCGCAGATCCACCGACGCCTGCGCCGAGAAGCGCAAACCCGGCCACCCGCACGCGCCGATGCCCCACCCGAGCGTCAGCCCATCGCGTTGCATCGACCCGACTTGAGGCGTGCGTTGCGCCCAGCCGAATTTCTCCGCGCCGGTTCGCAGGCACTCGGTGAGATGGCGCGACGAAAACGGCAAGCCCGTGCTTTCGTCGACCTTCGGTTCGTTCCTCAAGCGCAGCTCGACCGGATCGATATTGAGTTCACGCGCAAGTTCGTTCATCGCCGATTCGAGCGCGTAGAGCCCCGGCACCGCGCCCGGCCCGCGCATCGAGGTCGGCGAGCCGACATGGCGTTTCACGAGCCCCGAACTCACGCGCAGATTCGGCACGCTATACAGAAACGGCGTGATTTCGCCGCAGGCTTCCTGATAGTCATCGTCGATCGACGTGTGGTTCATGTACTCGTGACGGATCGAAGTCAGCTTGCCGTCGCGGTCCGCCGACAAGCGCATGCGCTGCTGCGTCACCGGACGATGGCCGACATTCTGGAACATCATCTTGCGGCTCACGACCAGCTTGACCGGCCGCCCCGTATGCCGCGTCGCCGCGGCGGCGAGCAGCGAGTGCGGCCACATCCATAGCTTGCTGCCGAAGCCCGAGCCGAGAAAGCGCGAGATCACGCGCACTTTCTCTTTGGGCAAGCCAAGCATCTGCATCAGCGAGCCCTGATGGTTCGCAACGGCCTGGCTCGTTTCATAGAACGTGTAGCCCTCGCCGTCCCAAACCGCGACCGTCGCGTGCAGTTCGATCGGGTTGTGCGTTTCGACGGGCGTCACATAGGTCGCGTCGAGTTTGACGGACGCGCTGTCGTAAGCGCGCGCAGCATCGCCGCGTTCGCTCTCGACATGCAGCTCGTCGCGGCTGTCAAGCTCATCGCTCACGTCATGCGCCGCGACCTCGTAGCCGACCTTGACCGCGACGGCGGCCGCGCTCGCGGCTTCGAACGTATCGGCGATCACCACCGCGACATACTGGCCGTAATAGCGGATCACATCGTCTTCGAAAGGCGGGCGCTGCTCATCGACGAAGCCCGTATCGATCGAATTGCCCGAGATCCGGTAGAAGCGGCCGACATTGCCGCGATGAAGCACGGCATGCACGCCGGGCATGCTCTGCGCGCCGGCGAACTCAAGCGACGTGATGCGTCCGCTTGCGATCGTGCTGCATACGGGCACGGCATACAGCAGTCCCGGCAGATCGATATCCGACGTGTACGTCGCCGCGCCGCTGACTTTCAACGGTCCGTCGATACGCACGTGCGGCTGTCCGATCACGGACAGCATGGTGTCACTCACGGTGGACATGGTGAAGTCCTATCGAAGTTCAGTCGTTGCGAGTAGCCTGCGTCAACGCATGCACGATGCACCTGCGCGCGAGCTCGACCTTGAAGCCGTTCTGGCTCTGCGGCCGCGCATCGGCGAGCGCCGCATCCGCGGCCCGTGTAAACGTCGCGGCATCGGGAACCGCACCGCCGAGCACAGCCTCCGCTTCAGTCGAATGCCACGGCTTCGTGCCGACCCCGCCCAGCGCGACGCGAGCATGTTCGATGCGCCCATCGCGCACCTTCACCACGACCGCCGCCGATGCCAGCGCGAATTCGTACGACGCGCGATCGCGCAGCTTCAGATAGAACGAACGGCTTCCCTCCGGCGGTGGCGGCAAGGTGACGTGCGTGATCAGATCGCCGGCTTCGATCACGGTTTCGCGTTGCGGCGTGGTGCCGGGCAGCAGGAAGAACGCGTCGATCGCGACGCTGCGTGGGCCTTTCGCGCCTTCGATGTGGATCGTCGCATCGAGTGCCGTCAGCGCTACGTTCATGTCTGAAGGATTGCTGGCAATGCAGGCGTCGCTGACACCGAGTATCGCCATCATCCGGTTGGAGCCGCCGATCGCCGGGCAGCCCGTACCGGGCGCGCGCTTATTGCACGGCATCGCGGTATCGCGGAAGTACACGCAACGCGTGCGCTGCAGCAGGTTGCCGCCGGTCGTCGCCATGTTGCGCAGTTGCACGGAGGCGCCCGCGAGCACGGCCTGCGACAGCACCGCATAACGCTCGCTGACGAGCGGATGCATCGCAAGGTCCGAGTTGCGCACCGTGGCGCCGATCTTGATGCCGCCGTCCGGCGTGGCTTCGATCTGATCGAGCGGCAGGCGGCTGATGTCGATCACGCGGCCCGGGCGCTCCACATTCAGTTTCATCAGATCGAGCAGCGTCGTGCCGCCGGCCAGAAAGCGCACCTGCGCACCCGACGAGGCCGCGCCCGCCGCGATCGCCTCGCTCAGATCGCTCGCACGTGAGAGCTGGAACAGTTCCATGGCGGCGTCCTCAGGTTTTCTCGCGCACGCGCTGGATCGCGGTGACGATGTTCTGATAGGCGCCGCAACGGCACAGGTTGCCGCTCATTGCCTCGCGCACGTCGGCGTCGGCGGGGCCGACCGCTTCGCCGAGCAGCGCCACGGCCGACATGATTTGCCCCGATGTGCAGTAGCCGCACTGGTAGCCGTCGCATTCGACGAAGGCCTGCTGCATCGGATGCAGCTCATCGAGACTGCCGATCCCTTCGATCGTCGTGATGTCGTCGCCTTCGTGCGTGCCCGCCAGCGACAGACACGCGTTCACGCGCCGCCCGTTTACGTGCACGGTGCATGCCCCGCACTGGCCGTGATCGCAGCCTTTCTTCGTGCCGGTCAGATGCAGGTGCTCGCGCAACGCGTCGAGCAACGTGGTCCGCGGGTCGAGCGCGAGCTGGTAGATTTTGCCGTTCACCGTCAATGCAACAGACATGGTTGGCGGTGGCGTGGACGTTGTGCCGGCGGATTTGCTGTCGCGGCGATCGTCTACGGTGGAATGTGCCGGGACGTTGGGACGGGTGGCGGTATGGGGCATCGAGCGGACTCCTTTGAGCGGGAAGACGCAAGAACGACCGGGCGCTGGGTAGCGCTGAATGGCGCCGCGCGGGCAGCGGCAGCGCGCACGACCCGACCTTGCGGATCAGGTCATGGCGGTCTGGAAACGCCAGGCTGCGGGCAGGCTGACTGCAAATGACGCGAGTGGGGGCAAGCGAAAAGTATAGGTCGCGCTTCGCAGTCGTGCTGATCGTTTTCAGGCCGAATGATCGGCAACAGCCGGCACGTCGTACTGCCGTCGAAGCTGTGCAAGCGGGATGCCCGACCGACGCTCACCACTAATCTGATTTTTCCGTGGCGCCACTCAGGATGCCCACTCAGGATGCCCACTCAGGATGCCCACTCAGGATGCCCACTCAGGACGCCCACTCAGGATGCCTTGATGATTCGCCGCCTCAGCGCGCGCGCCCTTGAGCCGGCACGTCGGCCGGCGGCAGGGTCGAGTCCCGCAACGCCGGAACCCGCGCGCGCACGTGACCGAAGAAACGCGTGCGAAACAGCGCTGCCGAAAAACGTTCGGCGTTTGCGCGGCAATCGATCGGCGAAAAGCGCCCGGGGTTCGACGCGAAATCGTCGACCGCGGCGACGAGCGCTTGCGCCGTCTGCTCGGCGAACACCACGCCGGTCGGGCGCGCGTCGGACAGGCCGCGCACCGTTTCGAGCACCCCGCCCTTGCCGAACGCGATGACCGGCGTGCCGCACGCCTGCGCCTCGACCACCGCGGTGCCGAAATCCTCCTGGGCGGCAAACACGAACGCCTTGGCGCGCCGCATCCGGTCGCGCAGCACCGCGAACGGCTGGTATCCGGTCACCTCGACGTTCGGCGTCGCCAGCGCGCGCACCCGGTGCATTTCCGGCCCATCGCCGATCACGACGAGGCGCCGCTCGGGCATCTTCGCGAACGCTTCGACAATCAGGTCGATTTTCCGGTCCGGCAGAAGCCGCGCCGCGGTCAGATAAAAATCTTCTTTCTGCACATGCAGCGGGAAGCCTTCGACGTCGACCGGCGGAAAGATCACGGCCGCGTCGCGCTGATAGACCTTCCAGATCCGCCGTGCGCTCGATGTCGAGTTGGCGACGAACGAGTCGACTGTGTTGACGGGCGGGACATCCCAGGTACGCAGATAGTGCAGCAGCAGCCGCGTGAAGATGGACTTGAGCCCGGTGCGCGGCTTCGACTGGTTCAGATACTGATGTTGCAGATCCCACGCGTAGCGGATCGGCGAATGCACGTAGCTGATATGCACCTGGTCGGGGCCGGTCAGCACGCCCTTCGCGACGGCGATGCTGTTCGAGATCACGACGTCGTAAGCGGACAGATCGAACTGCTCGACGGCAAACGGCATCAGCGGCAGATACGCGCGATATTTTGCACGCGCACGCGGCAGCTTCTGGATGAAGGTCGTCTTGACCGGCTTGCCGCGCAGAAATGATCGGTCTTCCAGAAAGTCGACCAGCGCGAACAGGTCGGCGTCCGGAAAGCACGCGATGATCTGCTCGAGAACACGTTCGGCGCCCGTATAGGCAACCAGCCAGTCGTGAACGATCGCGATGCGCACCGTACTCGATGCGCGCATGGCTGTGCCCGGACTGCGCCCCGGCGACACGCGCCCGTCAGGCGTCTCGATGTCCCCGTTGCTCATGCGATCTTCTCCGGATGGGTTTCGCGTCGCGACTTCCAGTTGGCAGAAAGCCGGCTCGACATGCCGCCGCCGGCCTGGCCGCCCGGCAGCTCGACGCGGCGTCGCTCAATCTAGAGCACGGCAATACTTTGGGAAAGTTAAATTTGCAACCTTTGCGGGCATAAATTAGCCGTCAAGTCTCTTTTCGGCGCAAATTGTATGTCATGCCGTCATGCACCATAAAAGCAAATTTATCAGGATTTTTCCAAATTGACGATGTGGTTGCGTGCTCAACCAGTGAGCAGCATTTCACAGTTTGGACAATCGGCTGAGAGCCTGGCGTAGCAGACCTTTACGACATTTTTATAACAAAAAAATCCCAAAAATTATTCCGTTTACGAACGCATCGCGCATACAAAAAATCGGTCATTTTTTTGAAATGTGAACTGAATGTGAACTGCGCCGTGTCAAGCATTTGTTCGGAATTAAATTGATAATTTCGCGGCGTCGTTGCGTGCGCAATCATTTGTTATCGATATACTGCACGTGCTTTGCAACCTGGGATGTACCCACCTGGGGTGAACCCAAGTAGCGCGAAGTCGCGGAGCGTCATCCCTCAAACAGTGCACAGGAGCAGCCGAGCCATCTATAAGCACTGAACAGCAGCACAAGCAGCACGACCTACAAAAAAATGACGACATCCCGGGGAAACGTTTCTGAGGAAACGACATGCCGTATGTTGCACACCTTGAAGAGTCAGACCGTATCGTTCCCCGCCTCGTAAAAGACGTGGCAACGATCTCTGGCAATAGCCACGAGCCGTGGACGGCGGCGCGGGCTCCCGCTCGCCAGATCGGTATCGTCCTATTCGAGGGCTTTTCGCTGCTGCGCGCCGGCATCGTCGCCGAGGTATTCAACAAGGCGAACCAGTTGGCCGTCGCGGGAAGCGCAGTGAACTGGATCTACACAGTCAAGATGCTGTCGCTCGCCGGCGGCAACGTGTCGTGCTCGTCGTCGGTGCATCTGTGGACCGAGCGCTTCGACGTACGCCAGTACCAGAACTTCGACGCGCTGTTTATCGGCGGCGGCAAGGGCGCGCAGGATGCGTCGCTCGAAGAGGCGTTGCTGGGCCGGATGCGCTTCGGCTATGCCAGCAGCGCACCGCTGCGCAGCGCGCCCGGCGCGCGCTCGAGCTTCGCTTCGTCAAGCCTGATGGGTATGGCCGACCGGCCCGGCTTCGCCGGCCAGAGTGAAGCCGACAGCGACGAGGATTGCTTTTCGGCCATGGCAAACGCGCTGATGCTCGTCAAGTACGACCTCGGTCATGACATCGCGCGCGAAGTCGGCGAACAGGTCCTGCCGGGCGCCGGCGCCAAGCTCGCCATGCTGCTCGCTGAGGCAGGCGTCACCAGCGTGGCCGACAAGGTCCGCGCTTCCGCGCGCTGGCTCAAGGACAACTGCGAGCGCTCGATCTCGGTCGCCGACGCCGCGCAGGTCGCGGCGATGAGCGAGCGCAACTATCTGCGCCGATTCAAGGATGAAATCGGCATCACGCCGTCCGAGTATCTGCTGCGGGCACGCCTCGACATGGTGTGCCGCCTGCTGATCGAAACCGACCTCCCGGTCGACAAGATCGCACGCCGGATCGGCATGGCCAACGGCGACCGGCTTGCCAAGATTTTCCGCAAGCGGCTCTCCGTCTCGCCAACCGAATATCGCTTGCAGAATCGCCAGGCCCAAGCCCAAGCCGCGTCCTGAGCGGTCGTTGACTCCTCTACAGGTAGCTCATCCGGCGGATCACGTCTGCCGGCCTTCAGTCGTTCAGCTGCGTACTAGATGAATCAGATCGGACATACCGCTTCCCTGCCGGCATCCTCGCCGGTTCACGCGTCTCTCCGTCGGCCGCGGCGCGCCTCGTGCGTGCGCCGCGTGCTTGGACTCGGCGGCGCGCTGTCGCTGCTGCTCGCACTCGGCGCCTGCGGCGTCGACCCGGGCCAGCATTTCAGCAGCATGAACCAGGATACCTACGGCAAGACCGTGTCGGGTATGCCCGGCGCCGCGCACACCACGGACGCGGCCGCGGCCGGCAGCGACCAGCCGCCTCCCGGCGCGCTGACCGAGATCACGCCCGCGCTGATCAAGGCCGAGCGGCTCGCCGCGCCGACCACCGTGCCGGCGGACGTGCAGGCCCTGTTCGCCGCGCCGGCGCCGTATGCGATCGGCCCCGGCGACGTGCTCGCCATCGAGATCTGGGATCACCCCGAACTGAACCTGCCGACCACCAACGTGCAGACCGTCGGCATCGACTTCACCGGTTCGGCGTCGGTATCGACGGGCTATACCGTCGACACCAACGGCATGATCCAGTTTGCCTACGCGGGCGCGGTACACGTCGGCGGACTGACCGAGATGCAGGCGCGCAACGTGCTCGCCGCGCAGCTCGGCAAATACGTGCGCGACCCGCAGGTCACGCTGCGCGTGCAGTCGTACCGCAGCAAGCGCGTCTATATGGATGGCGAAGTCCACTCGCCAGGACTGCAGATCTTCAACGACGTGCCGATGACGCTGACCGAGGCGATCAATCGCGCGGGCGGCTTCACCGCGGTCGGCGACCGCGCGAACATCGCCGTGATCCGCAACGGCAAATCGACGATCGTCGACATCCCCGCGCTGGTCGCCAAGGGCATCAATCCGTCGGACGTGTTGCTGCGCAACGGCGACATGGTCCGCGTGTTCGCGCGCGAGGACAGCAAGGTGTTCCTGATGGGCGAAGTCACGCGTCCGACCACGCTGTTCCTGCGCAACGGCGAGCTTTCGCTCAACGAGGCGCTCGGCGACGCAGGCGGCGTGAGCCAGAACACGGCCGACGCGAAGCAGGTCTACGTGGTGCGCAATATCACGGCCGACAAGCACGTGATCTACCACCTCGACGCGTCGAACCCGAGCGCGCTCGCGCTCGCCGAGAACTTCGAGCTGAAGGCGAAGGACGTCGTATTCGTCGATACGGCCGCGGTCGTCCGCTGGGCGCGGGTCATCAACAACATCGTGCCGAGCGCGGAGGCCGCGTACTTCAGCAAGACCGCGTACGGCAATTGACCGTCCGCGCGGGATGAGCGGGGCGCGCAACACGATCCCCGTTCTCCTCGTGACGAAAACCGGCCAGCGGCAAGTCCGCGCTGCGCCAGACGTTGCAACTCATTGAAGCAGGGAGCCGTACCGTGGACCGACCGACTAACCCGTCTTACAAGCAGCCCGGTAACGACCGGCGCGGCCTGAAGGTCGCCAGCATCAATCCGGCGCCTACCGTCGAGCCGGTGGGCAGCGTGGTCGATGCGAGCGCGTTTATCGACACGCTCTACGACAACCGCTGGATGATCACGGGAATCACGGCCGTCACGACCGCGATCGCGATCGGCTATGCCGTGCTGGCCGCGCCGATCTACCAGTCGGACATCCTGATCCAGGTCGAGGACAATCCGAATTCGCCGACCGATACGCTGTCGAGCGTGTCGCAGATGTTCGACATCAAGTCCGAAGCTTCCGACGAGATGGAGATCCTGCAGTCGCGGCTCGTGCTCACGCCCGCGGTGCGCAGCCAGGGACTCACGATCGACGTCGAGCCGCAGCGCTTTCCGGTATTCGGCCGCTGGTGGTCGACCATGCAGAAAGGCCTGTCGAAACCGGGTTTCTTCGGCTATGGCGGTTACGTCTGGGCGCAGGAGCAGGCCAGGGTCGCGAGCTTCGATCCGCCGCCCGTGCTGTACGGCAAACCGTTCAAGCTGATCGCGGGTGCGAACGGCCAGTACACGATCGTCAACGACAAGGCGGGCATCCGCGTCAGCGGGCATGTCGGCGAGCCGCTCACGGCGCAGACCGTGGACGGTCCGCTGACGGCCGACATCACGAGTCTTTCCGCGGAGCCCGGCGGCACCTTCCGGCTCACGCGCGTCTCCGAGGTCACGGCGGTCGAGTCGCTGCAAAGGGCGATGCGCATCGCGCAGACTTCCAAGGATTCGGATGTGATCCAGGCGAGCCTGCAGGGACGCGACGCGGCTCAGACAAGCGCGGTACTCACCGAGATCGGCCAGCAGTACATCGCGCAGAACATCGAGCGCAAGTCCGCCGAGGCTGAGAAGTCGCTGGCGTTCCTCAACCAGCAGTTGCCGCAACTCAAGCATCAACTCGAGGAATCGGAGAGCGCATATAACCGCTTCCGCGCGCAGAACCAGACCATCGACCTCACGGCGGAAGGCGCGGCGGTGCTGCAGCAGACTGTCGACGCGCAGAACAAGCTCGCCGATCTCGAACAGAAGCGCAACGAACTGGTCGCGCGCTTCACCGACAACCACCCCGCCGTGATCGCGATCGTCAATCAGGAGGCCGTGCTCAGGCAGCGGCTCGCCCAGATCGACTCGAAAACGCGCCAGCTGCCCCAGCTCGAACAGAACGAACTGCGGCTGCAGCGCGACGTGCAGGTCAACACCGATCTCTATACGGGTCTGCTCACCAGCGCCGAGCAGTTGCGCATCGCGCGCGCGGGCAAGACCGGCAACGCGCGGCTCGTCGATACCGCGGTCGTTGGGGAGATTCCCGTCAAGCCGAACCGCAAGCTCGTGGTCGTGCTCGGGGCGGCGATCGGCCTGTTCGGCGGCTGCCTGATCGCATGGTTCCGCCGGCAACTGTCGCAGGCCATCATGCATGCGCGCGATATCGAACGCGATACCGGCCTGCCGGTCTACGCAAGCATCCCGCACAGCAAGCTGCAGGAGTCGCGCGACGCGCGCATGTACACGCGCATCTGGTCGCCGGCTCAAGCCGGCAGGGTTTCGCTGCTCGCGCATACCGACAGCGACAGCCTGCCGATCGAGGCGCTGCGCAGCTTCCGCACCGCGCTGCAATTTCTGCTGCTCGAAGCGAGCAACAATATCGTGCTGATGTCCGGGCCGACGCCTGGCGTAGGCAAGTCGTTCACCTCGGCCAATCTCGCGGCGGTGCTCGCCAACTCGCAGCAGCGCGTGCTGCTGATCGACGCCGATATGCGCGACGGCGACCTGCACCGTCATTTCGGCCAGCGCGAAGGCCCGGGTCTCGCGGAGCTGATCGCGCTCGAGAAATCGTTCGAGGAGCTCGTCCATCGCGCCGTGGTGCCGCGCCTCGATGTGCTCACGCGCGGCGTCGCGCCGAGCAATCCGTCGGAACTGCTGATGAGCAGGCGCTTCACGCACTTCGTTGGCGAAATCGCGAAGCAGTACGACGTGGTGCTGATCGACACGCCGCCGGTGCTCGCGGTCGCCGACGTCGGGTCGCTCGGCCAGCTCGCGGGCTCCGCGTTCCTCGTGGTGCGCCAGGGTTCCACGACCATCGCGCAGATCAAGGAATCGGCCAAGCGTCTTGCGCACGTCGGCGTGATGCTCGACGGGCTCGTGCTCAACGACGTGAAGCCGCGGCCCGGCGACAAGACCTACGGCTACGGCACGTATGCCTATCCGGGCGCGCCGCGCGCTCACGCGTCGAAGGCCTGACCATGGCGCTTTACTTCTCACGGCGCGCTTCTGAGCGCGGGTCACAGCACGCTTCAGAGCCCGCTTCACAGCCCGCTTCACAGCATATTTCGCGGCGCACCTCGCACCGGGCACGCCGCGCGGCCTGCTGGTTCGGGCTCGGCGCGGGTCTGCTGCCGGCCGTCGCGACCGCGCTGACGCTTCACGTGAGCGCCGCCGCCACCAATACGGATGTCGATGCGCAAGCGAGCGCCGCCACCGCGCCCACCGGCGCGAGCCGCGACGTCGGGCTGCGCGCGGCGGTTGCCGTGCTCGCCGCAAGCAAATCGCGTTTCGCGGGCGGCAAGGCCGATCGTCTCGACATCGTGCTTGGCCCGGGCACCTACCGGCTCGCGGAGCCGCTGCAGATGCAGCTCGACGCGAGCTGGCGCGGCACGCCGATCAGCCTGTCGGGCGCGGGCGCGAGCCGCACCATTCTGTCGGGCGCGAAGATCGTCCACGGCTTTCGTGCGCCGGACGCGAACGACCTCGCGGCCACGCGTTTGCCGGCCGCCGCGCGCGCTCACGTGCTCGTTGCAAAACTCGCGGACAGCGGCATCGACGATGCGGGCACCTTCGAGCGCCAGGGCTTCGGCATCCGCGTGTCGCCCGCGCCGCTCGAACTGTTCTATCGCGGCGAGCCGCAGACGCTCGCGCGCTGGCCAAGCCAGGGCTTCGCGACGATCGCGTCGCTGCCCGGCGGCGAGAAGGGCACGAGCTTCACGGTCGCGGGCGCGCCGCTCGAGGCGCTGAAGAACGAACCCGAGTTGCGCGCGATGGGTTACTGGGCGCGCAACTGGGCCGATACGACGCTGCCCGTCGAATCGGTCGATCCGTCCTCGGGCACGGTCACGCTTGCCGCGCCGGCGCCGATGCTCGGCATGAAGACCGGCCAGCGCATGGTGTTCGAAAACGCGTTGTCGCAACTCGACCGGCCCGGCGAGTGGTATCTCGACCGCGCATCGATGACGCTCTACTTCTGGCCGCCCGCGCCGCTCTCCGACGGCGACGTCGAAGCATCGGTCAGCGACCAGCTGCTCGTCGCGAAGGCCGTGGGGAATCTGACGATCCACGACCTCGGCTTCGAGGACACACGCGGCAACGCGATCGAGATCAGCGGCGGCCAGAACATCGGGATCGATCACGCGAAGGTGCGCAACGCAGGCAGCGTCGCGGTCTGGTCGACCGCGAGCAACAGCCACTACCGCTTCATGGACGTGTCGAACACGGGCGAAGGCGGCTTCGTGGTGTTCGCGGGCAACCGCCAGACCCTCGCGGCCGGCAACGTCACGATCGAAGACAGCGTGATCCACGACTACGCGCTGCGTTCGCGCGCGTACCGGCCCGCGATCAGCATGACGGGCGTCGGCGACCGGATCGAGCGCAACCATATCTACAACGGTCCGCACGCGGCGATTATTTTCGGCGGCAACGACCACGTGATTACCGGCAACGAGATCGACCACGTCGCGCGGGAATCCGACGACACGGGCGCGATCTACACGGGCCGCGACTGGTCCGCGCGCGGCACGCTGCTCGAAGGCAACTTCCTGCACGACATCGGCAGTGCCGCGCAGCCGCAGGCGACGATGGGTATTTATCTCGACGACCAGGGCGGCGGCACGACGATCCGGCGCAATGTGTTCTCGAAGGTCAATCAGGCGATCTTTATCGGCGGCGGGCGCGACAACCTCGTCGAAGACAACCTCTTCGTGAACTGCTCGCCCGCGATCCATATCGATTCGCGCGGACTCTCGTGGCAGAAGGGTCTCGCCAACGATCCGCGCGGGCAGCTGCAGCAGCAGCTCGCCCAGGTGCGCTACAACCAGCCGCCCTACTCCACGCGCTACCCGGGCCTCGCGAAAATGCTCGCGGACGAACCCGGCGCGCCGAAGGGCAATGTCCTGCGCCGCAATGCGGTGATCGGCGGCAAGACAGCCGCGATCGATTTTCGCGCGACGCCCTATATCGAGACCGGACCGGTGTTCGGCGAGAGCGACGTGAAATTCGTCAAGGCGATGCCCGATGCCGCGCGCAGCACGTTTGCCGATCTGCAGCTCGCACCGTCTTCGCCCGCGCTGCATGAGGGATTCCAGGTGTCGCCGTTCCGCCCGCTCGATACGGTGGGCGCGGGTAAGGAGCCCACAACAACGGGCAGCAGCAGGTAGTGGCAAATAAGAACAGGTAGCGGCAAGTTCTGGCAGGTAACAGGTAAAAGGCAGCAGGCAGCAGAAAGAACGCAGCACGGTCGTCGCACGCGGTGGCAGCACCCATTGCCGGCAATGAACCCCCAACGGGGTTTTCCACACGGGACACGCAGCATCATGCGCTTCAGACAAGACATCAATGCCCTGAGAGGAGTGGCGGTCGCGCTCGTCGCGCTGTTCCACTTCCAGACACCGGGCTTTAACGGCGGCTTTATCGGCGTCGACGTGTTCTTTGTGATTTCGGGCTATCTGATGACGTCGATCGTCGTCGGCCGGCTCGAGCAGGGGCGATTCAGCCTGTGGGACTTCTACGTCGCGCGCTTCACGCGGATCGTGCCCGCGCTCGCGGCGCTCGCCGCCGTGCTAATGCTGTTCGGCTGGTTCTATCTCGACCAGCGCGCGTACAAGCTGCTCGCCGAACACGCGGGCGCGTCGCTCCTCTTTATCTCGAACTTCGTGTTCTGGCGCGAAGCCGGCTATTTCGACGCCTCCTCGCAGACCAAGTGGATGCTGCATACGTGGTCGCTCGGGGTGGAGTGGCAGTTCTACATGGTGTACCCGATCATCCTGATGCTCGGTGCGCGCGTGTTCGGCAATAAGCGCGGCGTCTTCCAGGTGCTGCTGGTGCTGATCGGACTCGTTTCGTTCGCGCTCGATCCGGTGATCGCGCGCAACGCGCCCGAGGCCAACTTCTTCCTGCTGCCGACGCGCGCCTGGGAGATGGTGATGGGCGGTTTCGTGATGCTCAACGCCGGGCGCTTCAAGTTCGACGCACGCACAGCCGCGATCCTCCAGGCCATCGGTCTCGCGGCGATTCTGTGCGCGGGTCTGTTCTTCACAGAAGCGTACGACTGGCCCGGCGTCATGACGCTCGTGCCTGCCCTCGGCGCGGCGCTCGTGATCCTCGCGGCCGCCAACGACAGCGCGTTCTCGACCTTCGTGCCGCTGCAACTGCTCGGCCGCTGGTCGTACTCGATCTACCTGTGGCACTGGCCACTGACCGTACTGATCCGCTATCTGGACTTGCCGCCCCACGACCCGGCGGTGATCGCGGGCGGACTCGCGCTGTCGGTACTGCTCGGTTTCCTCTCGTACGAACTCGCCGAGCGCCGCGCCGCCGGCCTGCGCGAACGCTTCGGCCTGCGCGGGCTCGCCACGCTCGCTAGCGCACCGATCGCGGTGGTGCTCGCCTGCACGGGCGTCACGTTCTCGAACGGCGCGGCTGCGCGGCTGCCGAACCAGGTCAGGCTCGCGTCCGCCGAGAGCAGCGATTTCGACCCGCGCCGCGTCGAATGCCTGAATAAAAGCGTGCAGCGCATGCTCGACGGCTCGGCGCAGATCGGCTGCAAATACGGCGACTCGCCGAAGATCGGCGCGATCGTCTGGGGCGACAGTCATGGCAACGCGGTCATTCCAGGCATCGTCGACGCGGCAGCGCTCGCCAACGACAGCGTGATGTTCTACGGCACGTCCGGCTGTCCGCCGTTCGTCGGCGCGAGCCGCTTCGGCAAATACACCGAGGAGCCGTGCCGCAAATTCGCGAAGCAGGTCTCCGAAGATCTCAAGCAGTATCCGCCGAGCGTGCCGGTCATCGTCGTCGCGCGTTTCTCGATGTATGTCGACGGCAAGAACACCATCGACGACCCGACCATGCTGATCGGCTTCAACGGCGAACGGCCGATCGCCGATCCCGTCGAACGCCGCGCGCGCTTTGCGAGCTTCCTGACCCGCGACCTCTGCACGCTCGCGCAAAGCCGGCCTGTGTATGCGCTGATGCCGATTCCCGAGATGAACGAGGACGTGCCGAACATGCTCGCGAAGTCGCTGATCCTCGGCAGGCACCCGGTCGACGTGTCGGTCACCGAGACGGCTTACTACAAGCGCAATGCGGTCGCGCGCGCGGCGATCGAGGACGCGGCGGCGAACTGCGGCGTCAAGGCGCTCGATCCGCTGCCCTTGCTGTGCCGCGACGGCCGCTGCTACGGCTCGCAGGCGCTGATCCCGCTTTATATCGATAGCGACCACCTCAGTGCGCGCGGCAGCCGTCGGCTGACCCCGCTGTTCCGCCCACTCTTCGACGCGAGCTGATCCGATCATGTCCACTCCCCAACCTGCACCGTCGGTAGGACGCAACGCGCGCTGGCTCGCGAGCGCGCAGATCGCCAAGAGCGTGGTCCAGCTCGTCGGCCTGTCGGTTCTCTCGCACCTGCTGAGCCCGACCGACTTCGGCGTGATGGCGCTCGCCACGGTCGTGACCAACTTCGCGGGCCTGCTGCGCGATATGGGCACGGGCCCCGCGCTGATCCGCAGCCGCGACATGTCGCCGACACTCGCGAACTCGGTGTTCTGGGTCAACATCAGTGCGGGCTCGGCGATCGCAATCGTGATCGTCGCGTTCTCGGTGCCGATCGCACGGCTGTTCCACTCGGAATCGCTGAGCCACGTGCTGTACTGGCTCGCGCTGACCTTCCCGATCATGGCCTTCGGCGCCGCGCATCAGGCGCTGCTCGAGCGCGCGTCGCAGTTCCGCACGGTGGCGCGCTCGGACGTGGTGTCGTACACGAGCGGCATGTGCGCCGCCATCGTCGCGGCGCGTTTCGGTCTCGGGCTCACGAGTCTCGTCGTGCAGGCGCTCGTCACTTCCACCATGTCGTCGGCGCAGATGTATCTCGCGTCCTCGTGGCGCCCCACGCTGCGCTGGGACGGCAAGGAAGTGCGCAACATCTTCGGCTTCTCGTCGAATCTCACGCTGTCGAATCTCGTGATCTACCTGAACCGCAATGCGGACTCGATGATCGTCGGCAAGGTGCTCGGGGCGATCGCGCTGGGCCCCTACTCGCTCGCGTTCAAGATCATGCTCTACCCGCTGCAGAGCATCGCCTTCGTCGCGTCCAAAGCGCTCTATCCGGTGTTGAGCGCGCATCAGACCGACCCCGACAAGCAACGCGAGAGCTATCTGCAGAGCGTGTCGTTCGTCGCATTGATCACCGCGCCGCTGATGGGCGGCCTCGTCGCGCTGCGCGAGCCGTTTATCGCGGTCGCGCTCGGCCCCAAATGGGCGAGCGTCGCGACGCTGCTGGTCTGGCTCGCGCCGGTCGGCTTCGTGCAGTCCGTATTGAGCACGGCGCCCGCGGTGTTCATGGTCAAAGGCCGCACCGACTGGCTGCTGATCCTCAACTTCTGCGTCGCGGTGCTGCATATCGCCTGCTGGCTGGTCGGCGCGCACTGGGGCGTGCAGGGCATCGCCGCCGGTTATCTCGTCGCCACGCTCACGAGCGCGCCGATCCATCTCGGCGTGACCGCCCGGCTGCTCGAAATGCCGTTCAGCGCGCTCTTTCGCGCATTGCGCTGGCAAGTCGTGCTCGGCGTCGGCGTGTGCCTGTTCGCGATGCTCGCGAGCCGCGCGATCGGCTCGTTCGACTGGCCGGCGCTCGCGCGCCTGATCGTGCCGGGCCTTGTCGGCGCCGCCTACGGCCTCTGGCACGTCAGCCGTTTCAACCCTGAACACATGTTCGCGCTGCGCCGCGTGCTGCGTTTCGCCTGAACCGTGAGGACTTACTGATGAACTCGCCCCTCGTAACCGCGGTCATCCCGACCTATCGCCGTGCGAAGATGGTCCGTCGCGCCGTCGAAACCGTGCTCGCACAGGACTATCCGGCGCTCGAGGTCATCGTGGTCGACGACAACACCGAGCCCGCCGAACAGCAGGCAGTCCGCGACGCGCTCGCCGGCCTCGGCGAGAACGTGATCGTGATCCCCAATGCGCGCAGTAAGGGCGCATGCGGCGCGCGCAATACCGGCATCCTGCGCGCGCGCGGCGAGTGCATCGCCTTTCTCGACGACGACGATCTCTGGATGCCCGGCAAGATCCGCGAGCAGGTCGCGCTGCTCGAACGCACGCCGTACGTCGCCGCGCTGTGCCACTACATCGACGTCGACGTTGAGTTCAATCACGCGCGGCGCTGCCGCCCGAGCGCGCCGGTGCTCACGCGCACGCAGGCGCTCGGCGGCGAGTGCCCGACCTCGACGAGCCTCGTGCTGGTCAGGAAAGCCGTGCTCGTCGAAGCGGGCCTGTTCGATGAAACGCTGCCGAGCTTCCAGGATTTCGACATGTGGCTGCGCTGCCTGTCGTTCGGCAATTTCGGCTACGTCGACGACGCGCTCGTGACGTTTATCCAGCACGGCGGCGACCGCACGAGCGTGAATCTGCAGCGGCGCATGGCCGGCCTTGCGGCGATCGAAAAGAAATGGGGCGCCGAAATGAACGCTCACACCGATTTCGCGGCGTTCCGGCGGCGCATCCGCGTCGACGCGCTGATCGCCAACGGCAAGGCGCGGCTCAGTTCGAGCTATTTCGCCTCGGTCGAGTATTTCGCGCGCGCGCTGATCGCCGATCGCGGTTCGAAGCGCACTGCGTTCTGGCTCGCGATCGGCCTGCTCGGCGCGCGCGGCGGCAAGGCGCTGTATAGCAAGCTGCTCGGCATGCGGCACGTCGAGACTGTCGAGGTCGCCGCGTGAACGGCGCCATGCATCGCCCGGCGGGAGGCGCCTCATGAAACGCCTTGTCGCGCACATGCGCGCGGACTTGCGCGCGAACCCGTTTGTGCACGGGCTGATTCTGCTCGTGCCCGCGATCCAGTTCGGGCTCAACTATTTCGTGTCGGTCTCGGCGGTCCTGTTCGTCGCGCTCGCGGTGCACACGCGCATGCGCATCACGCCGCTGAACACCGGCCTCATCGTGATCGCGACGTCGCTGAGTCTGCTGTGGAACACGATGTACCTGCCCGAGATGCCGAATATGCCGCGCGAAGCGCGCCTTGCCGTCGGCATGCTGCTGCTCGCATGGGGGCTCAGCGGCCAGCCGCGCCACGACATTTCAAAGTTCAACGGCTGGTGGCCGCTGCTGATGCTGGCCGCGCTGACGGGCCTCGCGCTGCTGCAGTCCGTCGCGAGCCGCAAGGGCATTGCGCTCTTCGTGCCGACGCGGTTCTTCGTCAACAGCAATGACGCCGCGCTCGCGTCCGCCTGGGCCCAGCATGCGGCCGAACACGGCCTCGACGTGAAGATCCGCTCGACCGCGAGTTTCTCGGAGCCGTCATATCTCGGCGGCGTGAGCCTGTTCCTGAACTTCATCTGCCTGCATCTGCTGCGCGGCCGCCCGCGGCTGGCCGCCAACGTGCTCGCGCTGCTCGCCTGCCTGATCTCGCAGACGATGTTCGGGCTCGTCGCGAACCTCGCGGTCATGGGTGCGTTCTACCATCGCCACATCAACAAGAGCGCGATGGTCTGCCTCGCGGCGCTCGGGCTTGCCGCCCTCGCGCTGCCGGTCTTCGCGGCCGAGCCGAGCCGGATCGAACGGATCCTGTCGGGCAACGACGTATCGACAGGCCTGCGCATCTTCCAGCCGTTCGAAATACTGGGCCACATCCTGTTCGAGGCGCCGTTCGGCCTGCCCGAAACAGCGGCGCTCGAATACTTCATCCGCCACGGCATGGCCCAGCGCTTCGAGGACGCACCGTTCCAGAACGGCGTGTTCAACATGCTGTTCAACTATGGCTGGCTCGGCTTCGCGGTGGTCGGGATGTTGCTGCGCGCGGCGGGCGGCGGCCTCTGCGCGCTGTTCGTGCTGCTGCTGTTTTGCCAGAGCGGCGTCACGGCCGACTTTGACAAGCTCGTCATGGTGATCTTCGCGATACACGTCGCGCGCCACGTTCGCGCGACGACGGACCCCTATACGCTGACCCGTCTGACGGAGCCGCGCCGGTATGGCGCCAGCGACCGGCTTGCCGTGCCCACCCCTTCCGCTCAGAACTCATGAAGCCACGCCAATTCTTCTTCGCGCCGATCGTCCTGCCTCGCTATAACCGTCACAACGGCACGACGTTCCCCGTCAATGCGGCGTCCAACAAGGTGATGGGCATGGCGGCCGGCGTGCGCAGCCAGGCCCGCGCGTCGCTGATCGTGAGTTCTCCGATCGTCACCGCGAGTCCGGGCCGGCGTTACTTCGACAGCTTCGTCTGCCGCGACCAGCAGCTCGCCTGCGCGTATCTGCCGGCAATCAGCCTGCGCGGACTGAACCGCGTGTTCGCCGCGCTCGTCTATCTCTGGTTTGCGCTGCGCCATATGCGGCGCGGCGACGGCGTGGTGTTCTACAACTATTTCCCCGAATACGTGCCGGTCGCGATCCTGCTGCGCTGGCGGCTCGGCCGCGACAAGGTCGTGATGGATCTCGAGGACGGTCCGCGCGCCGACGAAAAGAACCTGCGCGGCTATATGAACCGCTTCAGCCTGCGCTTGTTGTCGCGCGTCTGCAGCCCGCGCGCGATTGTCGTCTCGCGCCAGCTCGCCGACGTGATGAAGATCGACGATGCGTGCGTGGTGAACGGCGTATCGCCCGACGTCGGGCCGCAGCGTAGCGCATTCGGCTCGCGCGTCACCTTCCTCTATGGCGGCTCGATCAGCCCCGGCACCGGCCTCGATCTGTTCGCCGCGGCCCTGCGCACGCTCGCGCGCGAGCGGCCCGAACTTGCGGCGCGCACGCATTTCGTCGTGACCGGTTTCGGCGGCGGCGATCAGCTCGCGGCGCTCGCGCGCGAACTCGCGCCGTCGGGCTTCACGCTCGACGTGCGGCAGGACACCGGCCCCGACGAGTACAAGCAGATCCTCGCGCGCGCCGATGTCGGCCTGTCGCTGAAGCTGCCGGAAAGCGCGTTCAATGCGACGACGTTCCCGTCGAAGGTTATCGAGCTCGCGAGCCACGGCCTGCTCGTGCTGACCACCGACATCAGCGATATCCCGCTGCTGTTCGACCGCGACACCGCGGCGATTCTGCCGAACGCCGATGCGGCCACGCTCGCGAATCTGCTCGCCGCGATCGCCGCCGATCCCGAGCGCTATGCCGCGATCGCCGCCGCCGGGCAGCGCAGGATTGTCGAGCGCTGCAGCCGCCGGTCGGTCGGACGGCGTCTCGTCGAATTTCTCGGCGTCACTCCGGAGTTCAGCACACGATGAAACGCATCCTCGGCGCCCTGCGCAACCCCGTGGCCAATCTCGCGCTCGCGATCCTGCCGGCGACGCGCTGCTTCGCGCTCAAACGTGCGCTACTCAACGCGCTCGGCTTCGAGATCGCGGCCGGCTGCAAACTGACCGGCGGCGTCAAGTTCTATGGGCACGGCCGGATCGCCATCGGCGAGGACACGTGGATCGGACTGGGCACGCTGTTTATCGTTGCCCCCGATGCGGCCATCGTGATCGGCGCGCGTTGCGATATCGCGCCGCGCGTGATCTTTCACACCGGCTCGCATCGGATCGGCGACCAGCGCCGGCGCGCGGGCGTCGGCTATTCGCTGCCGATCACGGTTGCCGACGGCAGCTGGGTCGGCACCGGCTCGGTGCTGCTCGGCGGCTCGTCGGTCGGCAGCGCGTCGATCCTTGCGGCCGGTGCGCTGCTGCGGGCCGGCGACTATCCGGCCGACACGCTGCTCGCCGGCTGCCCGGCCATCGCCAAACGGGTGCTCACTTGAACACGCCAACGCCCCTCTATTCGCGCATCGTGTTCTGGGAACCGTGCGTGTCGCCGCATAAGTCGGCGTTTATCAATGCGGTCGCCGAGCGCTTCGGGCCCGGCGTGGAAGTCAGTTGCGTCGCGCACGAAGGCGTGCCCGAGTCGCGTCAGGCACTGGGCTGGGGCGACGGTTCGGTGGCGTTGCCGCCGACCGTGGTCGCGCCGTCCGACGAACAGATCGCCGCGCTCGTGCAAAGCGGCGGCGATCGCTGCTTGCACGTGTTCTCGGGAATCCGCTGGTTTCGCACGCTGACAACCGCACTCGAGATCGTGCAGCGCGAGCGTCGCCCATTCGCGATCATGTCGGAGCCGCGCGACAACGCGGGCGTCGCCGGCGCGGTCCGCTTCGTTCAGTCGTGGATGACCGAAGCCGCGCTGCGCCGCCATGTGCAGTTCGTGCTCGCGATCGGACGGCATGGTCCGCCGTGGTTCCGTTCAGTCGGCTACCGGCGCGAGCGCGTGTTTCCGTTCGCGTACTTTCTGCCGCCGCCGGCCGAGATCGACGGGACGCGCACGAGCGCCGCGCAATTGCGCATCGCCTACGTCGGCCGGCTGATCGATAAGAAGGGCGTGCAGTTTCTGCTGCCGGCGATGCGCGAACTCGGGCCTCGCGCGCGGCTCACGCTGATCGGCGACGGCGAGTTGCGCGAGCGCCTCGTCGCGCAAGCGCGCGAGTCCGGCGTCGACACCGAGTTCTGCGGCGTGCTGCCGATCGAAGAGGTGCAACGGCGCATGCGCGATTTCGATGTGCTCGTGCTGCCGTCGATCAGCAAGGACGACGGCTGGGGCGCGGTCGTCAGCGAAGCGCTGATGGCGGGCGCGGCGGTGGTCGGCTCGAGTTGCGCGGGCGCGTCGATCCTGCTCGACAGTCCGCGCAACGGCCGCGTCGTGCGGCCCGGCGACAGCCACGCGATCGCTGCCGCGATTGCCGACCTCGAACGCAGCGGCGGGCTATCGGCGGGCGCGCGTCGCATGCGCGTGAAGTGGGCGCGCGAACGACTGACCGCGCGCGCCGGCGCTTCGTATTTCGAACAGATCGTGCGGCATCGGATCGGCCATGCGCCGCGGCCCAAGGAGTTCTATCTGTGAATCCAGTCGATTCTCCAGCGGCGCATGACCGGCTGCCTTCTGCACACTCGATTGCGCCTTCGTCCGCAGTGAAGCGCGGCCCGCTGCGCGTGCTGCATATTCTGCCGTCGCTCGATCCGCGCATGGGCGGCGTCGCCGAAGCGGTCGTGCAGCTCGTGCGGCATATGACGCCGTTCGGTTGCACAAGCGAAGTCGTGACGCTCGATGCGCCCGACGGTCCCGCATTCGAGCGCGTCGATGCACCGGTGCATCGTGTCGGGCCGGGCCGCGGCTTCTATGGTTTGAGTCTGCCGCTGGTGCGCTGGCTGCGCGCGAACCGCGCGCGCTTCGATGCGTTCGTGGTGCACGGCATCTGGCAATTTCACAGTGTGGCCGCGTGGTCCGGCGTGATCGGCTCGCGCACGCCGCTCTTTGTGTTCCCGCACGGCATGCTCGACCCGTGGTTCCAGCGCACCTACCCGAAAAAGCATCTGAAGAAGCGTATCTATTGGGCCTTGCTCGAACGGTGGGTATTCAATCGCGCCGAACGCGTGCTGTTCACGTGCGAAACCGAGCTCGAACTCGCGCGTCGCCCATTTCTCAATGACCGGCACCGGCTCGCGGTCAACGGCTTTGGGATCGACTCGGTGCCCGACGATGGCGAGGTTGCCGCGGATACGTTCCGTAACGCGTTTCCCGAGGTGCGAAACAAGCGCGTATTGCTATTCCTCTCGCGCATTCACGAGAAGAAAGGCTGCGACCTGCTGATCGATGCCTTCGCGGATATCGCCGCGCACGATCGCGACCTGTGCCTCGTGATCGCGGGCCCCGGCGAACCCGCTTTGCTCGACCAGCTCAAAAGCGTGGCCGCCGCGCGCGGCATCGCCGACCGCATTGTCTGGACCGGCATGCTCGCCGGCGAGATCAAGTGGAGCGCGCTGCGCACCGCCGAAGTGTTCGTGTTGCCGTCGCACCAGGAAAACTTCGGCATTGCGGTCGTCGAGGCACTGGCCTCGCGCACGCCGGTGATCATCACGAACAAGGTCAATATCTGGCGCGAGATCGAAGCCTCCGGCGGCGGCTGGGTCTGCGACGATACGCGCGAAAGCGTAGCCGACGCGCTGCGGCGCTGGGCGCTCGACACGACGCCGGGCGCCCGCGAGGCCATGCGCGACACTGCGCTGGCCTGCTACCAGCGTCATTTCCGGATCGAGACCGCCGCGCGTCAATTGGTGGGCAGCGTGAATCTCGCCTCCTCTGCAAGGAAGCGCTAGCACGATGGAAAAGACGACCCGCGAAACCCGGCTGGCCGCGCTATCGCGCGTCTGTTGCGCCTGCGCGTTGATCGCCACGATGCTGCCGCTCGTCCCCGCAAGCGCGCTTGCGCAAGCCGCGAACGGCAACCAGAACCGCAGGGGCGGCGCGTCGTCGCTGCGCCTCAGCTCGCCGGGCGGCATGGGCCTGTCGTCGGGAGGCGGCATCGGCCGCTCATCCGGCTTGTCGGCCGGCGGCTCATCGAGTGGCTTCGGCGGGCACGCCGGATCGGCGCCGGGATCCGGTGGCGCAGGCTCGCAAAGCCTGGGCGGCATGACGGGCAGCCACGCCGGATCGTCGAGTTCGGGTCTGGGGGCGTCCGGCGGCAAATCGCCGAAGTTGAAGCTGAAGCCCGCAAGCGAAGCCAGTGCAGGCTCGGCGCCACACAGCTTTTACGACTATGCCTACGGCTCCGATCAGATAGGACGCAATTCGGATTCGCTTTACAAGTCGCCCACCGACGTCCCACCGACCGCTAATTACAGGTTCGGCGCAACCGACACGCAGTGAACCGGGTTTGCGCGGTTTTATCCGCGGTTTTTATCCGTTCATGCAAGACGGCCTCACCGAACGCGGCGTTGCCCGCGCTCGTGCGGCGGCCTGCAAACTTCCGCTTCGCAATTGGCGACACACGGCGATATCCTGGCGGGTCCTGACGATGTGCGCGGGATAGATGCCGTTCATACTCAAGGAGATCTTGAGGAGAGACTATGAGCCTGCTTGGCGCGACACGCATTCCCGGAGCCAATCGATCGATCGAACTCGACTTCATTCGGGGAATCGCGATCATCGCGGTGATGGGGACTCACTTTCACTCTTTTCCGACCGGCAGTGCCGTGATTGCCGCGATCGAGTATCCGTTGAAGAGTTTCGGACTCGAAGGCGTGAATCTGTTCTTCACGCTGTCGGGCTTTCTCGTCGGCGGCCTGCTGCTGAAGCAGTACGCCCAGGAAGGGCGCATCGATGCGACACGCTTTATCGTGCGGCGTATCTTCAAGATCTGGCCCGCGTATTACGTGCTGATTCTGTTTCATGTGCTCGCGGGGCGGCATCCGCTCGACTCGTTCCTCGTGCAAAACCTGACGCACACGCAGAACTACTTCGGCTCGTCGATCGCTCAGACGTGGAGTCTCGCGGTCGAGGAGCACTTCTATCTGTTTCTGCCGCTGCTGCTGATCGTGCTGGCACGTTTCCGGACGCGCGTCGACACCCTGCTGATGGTGCTCGGATCGGTCTGCGTCGCGGTGCTGATCGCGCGATGCATCGCGGTCCATCACGGTCTGCTCGACGAGACGGCCTTCTATACGCAATATCGCATCGACAGCCTGCTGTTCGGCGTGATGCTCGCGGCGCTGTACTGGATGAAACCGGCCGCGTATCGCGCGATCGCCGGGCGCAAGGGTCTTCTGCTTACGATCGTGGCCGGGCTCGTGCTGTGGCTCGTATTCGGCACGCGCAACGTGCCGCTTGACCGGAGCATCGGCTACACGATTCAGGCGATCGGATTTTGCGCATTTATCGTGTTGACGGTGGAGTATTCAAAGTCGATTCGCGACACGAAGCTTTATCGGCTGGTCGGGTGGATCGGCGTGTATTCCTACGGCATCTACCTGTGGCATTCGTTGGCGCTCGCGCCGGCCGATATGCTGATTCGCAAGGCGACCGCGCTGCATGTGCCGGCGATTCCGGCCTGGGCAGCAATCATGGTGGCGCAGTTCGTCATCGCCATCGTCCTCGGCTACGTGATGACGCGCGCCGTCGAGTTTCCGTTTCTCAAGATTCGCAATGCGCTGTTCCCGGATAAACGCAAAGCGTCTTCGATCGAGGATGCGACAAGAGTGGCGTCGTAGACGCGCGGCGCTTTCTTCGCTGGAACAGAACAGAGAAGGCCCTTTGCGCTTGCGAGCGCAAAGGGCCTTCGGCTTTTGAGGCCTTGCAAAGCGGAAGCGGCGGATAAGGGATGAATCGCGTGACGTGGGTGGGATGCCGGTCGTCCTGGTCGGTGACCGGCATTAGCGGGGGCAGCGGGGAGTTATCGGGTTCGTCGGTGCAGTGCCAGTTGCGCCACTTGTGCAACTTGCGCCACCTGAACGTCATGCAGAAACGACAGTGTGAGTGTGAGCGCGCGGCGGTTGCGGTCGCCGTTGCAGCCGCACCGCCGCGCGTCGTATTTCACACGCTTCACACGCTCGCGTTGCGCGGCTTCACCGCTCGCGCGGGGTTGCCCACGTAGACAAAGCCTTTTTCCAGCGAACGCACCACGGTGCTGCGCGCGCCGACGACGACGCCGTCTTCGATCGTCACGCCCGGCGCGACAAACACGTCCGACGCGATCCAGACCTGCGTGCCAATCCGCACGGGCCGTCCGCGAATCGCGAAATCGACGGTTTCGTAGTCGTGGTCGCCCGCGCAGATATACGACTTCTGCGAAACGACCGAATGGGCGCCGATATCGATCGGCCCGAGCGAATAGAGCGTGACGTCGTCACCGATCCACGCGTGATCGCCGATCGTGACTTTCCACGGATAGGTAACTTGCACCGTCGGCCGGATGATGGCACCGACGCCGACCTGCGCGCCGAAGCAACGCAGCAGCATGCGCCGCCAGCCGTAAGCGATTTGCGGCGAGGTCCGGAACAGCAATGCCTGCACGACCCACCAGAGCTGTACATACCAGCCCGGCCGGCCGCGAAAGCCGGCCGGCACCTTGAACAGGGCAAGGTTCAGATAGCGGCCGGGCTCCGTGGCCGACTCGGCCTCGGGGCCCGCGGGCGGATGCGGCATGGGCGGCGTGGGCTGCCTAGGGCCCGTGGTCGGCGCGCCGCGAAACGCGTGCCCATGAGACACCTCGCCGCCGCTTTCCATCGCCTGTCCCTGCCGGCTGCTCATTGCGCGACGGCCAGTGCCTCGGACTCGAGAAAGTCCTCGTACGCGCCACGCAGTCCCTCTTCGAGACCGATGCGCGGCTCCCAGCCCAGCGAGGCCAGCTTCTCGCTGCTCATGAGCTTGCGCGGCGTACCGTCCGGCTTGGTCAGATCGTGCTCGATGCGGCCCGTGTAGCCGACCACGCGCGCAACCATCTGCGCGATCTCGAGCACGGTCACGTCGGTCGACGAGCCGACGTTCAGATGTGAACAGCGCGGCGCAGCGACCGAGTAGTAGACGCTCTTCGGCACGTTCATCGTCAGCACGCAGGCCGATGCGAGATCGTCGACATGCAGGAACTCGCGGCGTACCTGCCCCGTGCCCCACAGCACCGTGCTCGGCGCACCGCTTTCCTTCGCCTCATGGAAGCGGCGGATCAGCGCGGGAATCACGTGGCTGTTGACCGGATGGTAGTTGTCGCCGGGCCCGTACAGATTGGTCGGCATCAGGCTGCGGTAGTCGACCTTGTACTGACGGTTATACGACTCGCACAGCTTGATGCCCGCGATCTTCGCGAGCGCGTACGGCTCGTTGGTTTCCTCGAGCGGGCCGGTCAGCAGCGCCTCTTCGACGATCGGCTGCGGCGCGTGCTTCGGATAGATGCACGAGGAACCGAGAAACAACAGGTGCTCGATACCGGTCTGCGCGGCCTGGTGAATCACGTTCGATTCGATCATCAGGTTGCGGTAGATGAACTGACCCGGATAGGTATCGTTCGCGTGAATGCCGCCGACACGCGCCGCGGCCAGATACACGACGTCGATGCGCTGCGAGCTGAAGAAGTCGCGCACCGCCGACTGGTTCGTCAGATCGAGCTCCTTCGAGCTGCGCTTGACCACGTCGACGTTGCCGTCGGCCTCGAGCCGCCGCACGATCGCCGAGCCGACCATGCCGCGGTGTCCCGCGACGAAGACGCGCTTGCGTTTGGAAATGATCACGTCCTTACTCCTGGCGTTCGTAGACCGGGAAGCCGTGCTGATGCACGAGCGAGTCCTTGCGGGCTTCGGTCAGGTCGCTGACCATCATTTCGCGCACGAGTTGTTCGAAGGTCGTACGCGGCTCCCAGCCGAGCTTTTCCTTTGCCTTGGTCGGATCGCCGAGCAGCGTCTCGACTTCGGTCGGGCGGTAGTAGCGCGGATCGACTTCGACGATCACATCGCCGACCTTCACGCGCGGATCGAGCGTGACGTCCGCCACGATGCCGCGTTCGTCGTCGCCCTTGCCTTCCCAGCGGATTTCGATGCCGACGTGGCGCGCCGCGAGATCGACGAACTCGCGCACGCTGTGCTGCTTGCCGGTCGCGATCACGAAGTCTTCAGCGTGGTCCTGCTGCAGCATCATCCATTGCATCTCGACGTAGTCGCGCGCATGGCCCCAGTCGCGCAGCGAATCGAGATTGCCGAGATAGAGCTTGTCCTGCAGGCCAAGCGAGATGCGGGCCAGCGCGCGCGTGATCTTGCGCGTCACGAAGGTCTCGCCGCGCAGCGGCGATTCGTGGTTGAACAGGATGCCGTTGCATGCGTACATGCCATAGGCTTCGCGGTAGTTGACCGTCATCCAGTACGCGTACATCTTCGCGACCGCATAAGGGCTGCGCGGATAGAACGGCGTGGTTTCCTTTTGCGGAATTTCCTGGACCTTGCCGTACAGCTCGGAGGTCGACGCCTGGTAGAAACGCGTCTTTCTGGCGAGTCCGTGCAGACGGATCGCTTCCAGAATACGCAGCGTGCCGAGGCCGTCGGCATTCCCCGTGTACTCGGGCTCCTCGAACGACACGGCCACGTGGCTCTGCGCCGCGAGGTTATAGATCTCGTCCGGCTGCACGTCCCGCACGATGCGGATCAGGTTCGACGAATCCGTCATGTCGCCATGATGCAGGATAAAACGGCGATCCTTCTCCTGCGGCGCATGGTAGAGGTGATCGATACGCTCCGTATTGAACAGCGAAGTACGCCGCTTGATGCCGTGAACGGTATAACCCTTTGCAAGGAGGAACTCTGCCAGGTACGAACCATCCTGGCCCGTGATACCCGTGATCAACGCGGTCTTCGACATGGAGGAAATCTCGCTAATGAAAAAAGGGGGATGCGTAGCAGGAGTAAAGCGCCTCGACGAAACACAACGCAAGCGACTTTAATTTCTTGGCGGATAGAAACGGTAGTTTGGCGTCGTAAAACTGCCTATAAAAATGAGCGCCGCAATTGGCGGCGCACGGCGATATCCTGGCGGGTCTCGATGTTGCAGCGCGGGCAAGATGCGCTCCACACGCAATGCGTCTTGCGTCGACACATCGTGAGGCCCGATGAAGATTCTTGTCTACGGCATCAACTACGCACCGGAGCTCACAGGCATCGGCCGCTATACCGCCGACATGGCCGCGTCGCTCGTCGCTGCCGGCCATGATGTGCGCGTGGTCTGCGCACCGCCCTACTATCCCGCCTGGCGGGTCTCGCCCGGATTCTCATCGGTTCGCTATGCCAAAGAGCGAAGTGACGGCGTGCAGATCTGGCGCGCCCCGCTCTGGGTGCCGGCCAAGCCCAAGGGCGCGCGCCGCATCGTGCATCTCGCGAGCTTCGCGCTGTCGAGCTTCCCCGTTCTGCTACGCCATGTCTTCTGGCGGCCCAATGCCGTGCTCAGTATTGCGCCGAGCCTGCTTAACGCGCCGGCCGGCTGGCTCGTCGCGCGCTTGAGCGGTGCGCATGCATGGCTTCATGTGCAGGACTACGAGGTCGATGCGGCGTTCAAGCTCGGCGTGCTCAAGGGCGATTGGCGCAAGCGCATGGCGCTCGCCATCGAACGCAATCTGCTGCGCCGTTTCGATACCGTCTCGACCATCTCGGCCAAGATGATCGAGCATGCGTTGCATAAAGGCGTGCCGCGCAGCAAGGTCGTTCACTTCGCGAACTGGGTCGATACGTCGGCCATTCATCCGCTCGACGCGCAGGCCGGTGCAAAGATCCCTCTGCGGGTGGAACTCAACATCCCCGCCGATGCGACCGTCGTGCTGTACTCGGGCAACATGGGCGCCAAGCAGGGACTCGAGGTGCTCGGGTCCGCCGCGGTCGCGCTCGCGGGGCGCAGCGATATCGTGTTTGTGTTTTGCGGCCAGGGACCGGCACGAGACAACCTGAACGCCGTCTGCGGCGATCTGCCGAACACACGCTTTATCCCGTTGCAGCCGATGGACAAGCTCAACGAACTGCTCAACTTCGCCGACATTCACCTGCTGCCGCAGCGCGCCGACGCGGCCGACCTCGTGATGCCGTCCAAGCTGACCGGCATGCTCGCGAGCGGCCGCCCCGTGATCGCGATGGCGCACGAAGGCACTGAGCTGTTCGGTACGGTTGCGCCGCGCGGTGTCGTTGTGCCGCCCGAAGCACTCGAGCCACTGGTGGCGGCGATCGTGGCCCTCTCGGCCGATCCGGCGCGGCGCGAGCGGCTCGGCCGCGCGGGCCGCGACTATGCGCTCGCCGCGCTCTCGCGCGACAGCGTGCTCGGCGAGTTCGAGTCGACGCTGCGCGCGCGCTGCACCGATGTCGAAGCAGCGGACAGTGCACTCGGGCTGCGCGAGCGAGACCTCTGATCGACTGCTTGAGGATGTCCCATGGCAAAGCTTGGCAATACCGAATTTCTGAATGTCGTCGCACACACGCCGCTGATTGCGCTCGACCTGATCCTTCATGACGACCAGGACCGCTATCTGCTCGGACGCCGCGTCAACCGGCCCGCGCAAGGCGTGTGGTTCGTTCCCGGCGGCCGCGTGCGCAAGAACGAACGTCTCGACGAGGCGTTCACGCGCCTCATGCTCGAAGAGCTGGGCCTGCATCGCGCGGATCGCGCCGACGCCGAACTGATCGGCGTCTACGAACACTTCTACGACGATAACTTCAGCGGCAAGGACGGCATTTCGACCCACTACGTCGTGCTCGGCTATCGCTACCGCGTGCCGCAGCGCCTGTCCCATCTGCCGCTCGATCAGCACTCGGATTACCGCTGGGCGAACGCCGACGATATCGCGCTCGATGAATCCGTCCACGAGAATAGCCGGGCCTACTTCCTGACGAAGGTCATCGCGTAACCTCGCGATCCGCAAGCCGGACCACTCGCCGCACGCGGCGAACTGTGTATATGCCGTAAGCCGTTCGCAACGCGCCCCGGCCGCGCGACGGCCTTCATCCCGATCAGCCGCACGTGGCAAGCGGCCTTCGTGGAGTCTCCAGAGATGCTTGAGGACGACACCCATATCGTGCCACCTGGCGTACGCCAGTATGAGAACGTCGTGCCGCGCGCCCTGCTCGACGAGATCAATGCGACCATCGACGAAACGCGCGACAGCTGGCAACCGGCCGACGGCCGGCGCGCGACGCAGACCACCGCGCGCGTCGTCGAGCTGCTTCGGCAGCGCGGCGAGTTCCTGCGCGTCGAACAGCAGGCGCGCGCCACCTCGCAACGTTGGGCCGTACAGAAAGGACTCAAGGTGGATGGCGAACCGCTTTGCGTACTGCGTTGCATCAACTGCACGCTGCCCGCGCAGAGCCATTTGCGGCACTACGACTCGCATATCCTGACGCTGCTAGTTCCGCTACGGTCCGCACACGGCAGCGGGGAAAACGGCGATCTGATCGTGTATCGGCAGCCGCGCCACATGCTGTCGGCCGCGACCAATGTGATGGCCAAGGCCTGGATGATCGCGCTGCGCCGTCTGCCGCTCGCCATGCGTCGCGCCCAGACGCAGCGCGATCTCTCGCACCAGCGCTGCGACCGGATCGTGTGCGTGCCGGGCAACGTCTATGCGTTCAACGGCTTCGTCACGCGGCATGCGAACCTGCATGTGGAGCGCGGCGAACGCCGCACCCTGATCGTGCATTACCACGATCCCGGCATGACCGCGGGGCTTAGAGTCGTGCCGCGTATCTGGCGCGCGATGCGCGACCGTCTGGTCGATGGGCGTTCGAAACAGACGTAGCGGCCGCACGGTACGAACATCCCGTCTTTTTGTAAATCGATTAGGGATCCACAAAAGCACCATCGCGATCCGGTCCTTCGAGGAAGTCTTCATCGCCACACATCCGAAGCAAATAGTTGGCACAATCGTCAGCGATTCGTCTGTAACTACCGAAATTTGCTTATGGCCACCCGCTGATGCATTACGCTACCTGGACAAAGCGCGCTCGCGCGCTTTTCATCGATTCGATATGGTGGACGGTCATCGTTCTGTTCGTCCCGCTCGGACCTTCGCTCGACGACCTGCTGACCGCGAGCGATCCTGGCACGTCCCTGCTCGTCTGGGCCGGATTGGCTCAATGCATTCCGATCGTCGTGACCGGCGTCATGTGGGCTGTCTGGGGCACGTCGCCGGGAAAGCGCGCGACGCGGATACGCATTGTGGACGCGGACACGGGGCGGCCCATGACCGTGAAGCAGGCCATGCTACGCACGCTCGGCTATCTGCTGACTTTCGCAATCTGTGGGGCAGGCTTCCTCTGGGTGCTGTTCAATTCGAGGAAGCAGGCCTTGCATGACCGGCTGGCCAATACCGTGGTGATCGACGGCCTGGCCTGAAGCGGGCCGTCAAGGCCGGCAGGCGGCGCCTTGCCCGACAACAGAAAAATAAAAACGAAAGCATCGGCGCCGCTCGAAAAGCCGCCCGGCAGCCTGCCGGCGGTGATCCTGAAAGTAAGTCGAAACATATCCCCAGCCGGCCTTCCTTCCCGGCAGCGTCCGTTTTTCTTCATCTGGGCACGCCCGCCTCCAGCCAGCAAATAGCTGTCACATTACAAATGCAAACTGCGTGTTTTACATTTTTAAAACTGTAAAACATGAAATGTCAGCAAAGCGTGCCGCCCGACACGCCTGCCTTTCAATCTTTACCGCAGCCCACCCGTCGTTCCCCCGGCGATCGGCGGCGCGTACCTGTTCGCGCGTTGCCGGCTCAATAACCGCCTCATCCAATGAAGAAAAACCACTCCATGAGACTTTCCCGAACCGGCATCTCGTGCCTGCTGGTCGCGCTGTTAGGCAGCGTGGCCCTGAGCGCATGCGGAGGCGATGACAACTCCTCCGCGCCCACCACCTCGACACCCAGCGCGCTGAGCACGCTCGACGGCAACCCGCCGCTCGTGATCGGCCATCGCGGCTTGCCCGGCCTCTATCCGGAGGAAACGCAGGTCTCGTACGAAGGCGCGGCCGACGCCGGCGCCGACTCGCTCGAGGAAGACCTGCACCTGAGCAAGGATTGCGTGCTCGTCGTGCGTCACAACCCGTGGCTCAGCGATAACACGAACGTCGCCGACGTCGCGAAGACCAACACCGACGTCGCTTCGCGCAAGCGGACGGTGCCGGGCGTGCGCGTGGCGGTCAAGTGGACCACCACGTCGACCACCGGCCCTTCGACATACCTGAGCGATCTGACCGACCCGGCCGATCCGAAATCGGTGTTGAAATCGCTGATCGTGGACGGCGAGGACCATACCAACGACTGGTCGATCACCGACTTCACGGTGGCCGAGCTCAAGCAGTGGATTCGCGGCACCACGTTCGACGCGAAGGACGTGCGCCCGACCGCGCTGAACGGCCAGTTCCCGGTCCTGACGATGCAGGAGGTCTACGACCTCGCGCGCGCGAAGTCGATCGCCACAGGCAAGACCTTCACGATCTATCCGGAAGCGAAGAACCCGTACTGGAACAACCAGCAGGCAATTGCCAACGGCTGCGGCGCGGCCGGCACGCGTCCGTTCGAAGACGCGATCGTCAAGTTCCTCAACGACAACAACCTCAACTCCCGCACTGCGCCGATCTTCGTGCAGAGTTTCGATCCGGAGAGCCTGAAATACATGCGCGCGCAAGGCGTGCAGGCGCGCATGGTGCAGTTGATCGACGGCAACGCCGTCAACTACCAGACGGGCGAGATGATCTACCAGACCAGCGACGACTACGCGTTCGTCGACGGCCGGCCGTATAGCTGGACCATCAACGGCGACCCGCGCTGGTTCGGCGACCTGCTCACACCGGCTGGCCTCGCCGAAATCAAGACCTATGCGGACGGCATCGGTCCGTGGAAGCCGCAAGTGTTCGCGTGGAAGGTCACGCCGTGGAAGGACAAGAACGCTGACGGCACGCCGTTCGCGCCGGCGCTTGGCGACGTGAACTCGGTCGAGCCGACCAGCCTGATCGCCAACGCGCACAAGGCCGGCCTGTTCGTTCACGCATACACGTTCCGCAACGAAGCGCGCTACCTGCCCGGCAAGTACAAGGGTGACCCGGTCGGCGAATATCTCGACGCCTTCCGTGCCGGCATCGACGGCGTGTTCTCCGACTTCTCGAACACGGCTGTCGCCGCGCGCACGCAGTACCTGAAGGAAACGGGCCGCTAAACCGCGGGTTCGATCTGCCTGACGGCCGGCATGTCTGCCTGGGCATGCCGGCCGGTTTAGCCATCAGGCCGCCAGGCCCATCAGGCCGCCAGGCCCATCAGGCCGTCAAGCGCGACACGACGCAGCCGGCACGACGTAGCCCGATTGTTCGCGCGGCTTCAATCAGGGTTTCGCGTCCTTATGCTCGGTGCCCTTCGCCGCGGCAAGACGGTTTTGTGCGGCGATGAGCTGGTCATCCGTGGTCGCCACCAGCCATAGACGCGCGTGCTCCATGATCTGGCGGTTGTGGTCCTTCAACGGGCCCAACGCAGTGACCGCTTTCCAGACCACCGGACCGATCCGGCTTTTTCTGCCCGACGATGCGCCTACCAGCAGGCAATAAGGTCCAAGCGGAAGCGATACAAATGGAAGGGCGGGACTCGTGCGCACGCGCCAGTCGATAAACGGCGTTTCGCTGATCAGCAGCGGTGCGGACAAGCCATAAAGCACGCTGAAATCGTATAGCGCCAGTTGCTCCCGCATGCCGACGTAAGTGCGCCGGATGTCGTCGACCACCGCGGCCCTGATCTCGTCGTCGAACATCGGCTCCTGCGCGTAGCGCGCCAAGGCCTCGCGAGCCTCCCGTTGATAGGCGCTGAACAGGCCGAGTTCGAGACAGTCCTGCACGGCGCGCTGAACCTCGGCGACCGAACCGGCGTCCTCAGGCGTGCCCAACTGCGCAGCTCGCAAGAATCTCGCAAGCCCTGCTTCCTGGATCGCGGGCGCATCCGCCGACGCGGCATGGTCTACAGGTTCTTTATCAAGGGGTACGTATATATATTCCTCAGCGGCGAAACGCGATTTCTTGCCTTCGTCGAACCGGATCTCGCCATCGACGCAATCCAGATATCGGGTCCCAATACGACCATGCTCCCAGATCCAGTTTTTCAGAAGCGGACGTAACGGATGCAGCCTGTCTTGATCGGTCATAGACACCTCCATGCATCGCAGTATAGTGCCGGGCTGTCGATTGCCCTGTACCAGGCATGGGGCCGCTTTCTTACGGGCAGGCGATCAGCGACTCGACGCTGCAATCGTCAAGCTGCCTGCTCTACATCTGATTCTGACGCCGGCATGCATGCAATATCTCGTTGACCGCAAATGCCCCTCTTACGCTCTGCAGATTTTGCAGCACACACACGTGATACGCCCTCTCGCGCGGCAAAAGCAGTTCGCCATTTCTGTAGAGTGCGTCGCACGAGTCGCTAATCGCGCGAGCCGCGAAGCTGCTTTGACTATTTGCCAACGAATGCATGATGCATTGATTGTAGTCAGGATTGTCGTTAACAAATGCCAGAGCTGAAAGCGGCGTGACGAGCGTCACCGGGAGAAGCAGATAGGCAAGTTTACGCATGATTGTGCGAAAGAACCGCGAAAACAACGGGCGGGGAAATCGTAACACGCCGCACCCGATAGCTTCTCGTGATCCGCTCGTCTGCAAAGCGAAGCGCCCGGTCGCCAGACGAAGCGCCTGAAAAGGGAACGCGTCGCTTGCCTAAGCCCTCAGTTAGCATGGCCCGAGACGGCACTGCTGCGCGCTCGCGTGGACGTTGGTTCCGTCTACGAGTCGCATCCAGACACCCGACCTGTGAGTGCTCGCATGAGCGCTCCATGAACTGAGCGAAACCATGAGCAGAGAACGCATCCCTGAAGGACCCTTTGCCGATACGCGAAGGATGCTTGAAGTCCATGCCATGTTCAGGCAGCAGTTTGATGCTGTCCCGCCACTGATCGCCAGCGTTAAGTCGAATGATCGGGAACGGACAGACGTCGTGGCCGATCACATCCAGTTCCTGTGCGCCTTCCTGCATGAGCACCACACGCTCGAGGACAAGTTCCTGTGGCCGAGGCTGAAGAACCGCGGGACGGAGGAAGTCGCGGAAATAACTCTTCTGATGGAGGGTCACCACTCCCGCCTCGCGCAGATCCTCGACCAGGTCGACGATCAGCTGCGAGCGTGGCGTAGCAGCGCCGCCTCTCAACAAAGTTCGGTTCTAGCGCAATCGATCGAGCAGTTACTCCCAGCGCTGTTCGACCATATGTCACTGGAGGAATCGAGAGCCTTGCCGGTGATCGAGCGGCATATTTCGGCTGACGAGTGGGAGCGGATGGCCGATGCGGGACGCGAGCACTTCTCGCAGGAAGACCTGATACTGGCGGTGGGCATGATCACTTGCGCGAAGCTTGAAAGCGCACCGGAAACGCCCTTGTCCCCTTTCGAACAACAGGCGCTACAGGGGTACATGTCCTACGCCGAGCGCATACATGGGCCTGACATTCACATCGCGATCAAACGCTCGCTAGAGCGATGAATGGAATGCCAGGCCCTCCACTCAAGGTGAGCCTGGGGCGCGCTCCTCACACCCTTACGCGGCCAGTTTTGCGGAGCCGACGGTGTTTCGCCGATCGGCAAATGTCTGGGCCTCAATCACTCGGGCGACGTCTTGCTTGAGCAGATAGATCGAGACCACCAGCAAAACAAGATCCTTCAAAAGGAAGGCCGAAACGATTGTCATGGCGGGAAACCCACCCGCAGCAGACTCCCATGCGCCAGGAGCAAATGGAAAAATCGAGAACGTCGCAATGAAGCTGAACGTAGAACCGAGCGCGCCGAGCACCCCCAACTTCTTGTTCCAGTAGCCCAGCAGCAGCAACGAGCCAAAGGTCCATTCCGCGGTTCCAAGCAAAATGCTCGTGCCTCCCACGCCCAGCACCGGAATCATCCAGAAGATAAGCGGGCCGTGGGTGATCAGCGGGACGAGCCCTGTGATCTCGGCATCAAACCATTTGTCGTAGCCGAACCACGCAAAAATAACCACCATCGCGGCGCGCAGCAGGTGGTAGTCGAGGTCACGCTTCAGAAGACCGGAACGGCCCAGTACATTGACAAGCAGATTCATGATTCCCTCCATGTTGGAACGGTGAACGCTCCGGCGCCAACGGCGGCCTGGAAGCGCAAGGACTTGTATGCGAACCATTGAAAGCTCGTTTCACCGGTTCGCCTCGTCAGTGGGAGCAGTATGTCCGTCAGGAATCGCGATGGTAATAGTCAACCGGCTCGGGAAATTGACTAAAAGTATCAAGCGGCGGGTACCGCGCTCGACCGGGAAGCGGCGCGGACGATGAGGCAAGTCAAAGGAAAGCCGACGCGCCCGCGTTTGGGCCCGTCGTGTCGGGTGGGGCGTTGTTGATCGTGCACCGTTGCTTCCAGCTGGTGTGTTGCCGCTGGTCAAAGGGATTCGGCCGCGAAATGGCGCGGACCTTCATTTGAGGGCCTCGGGACAGAGGCCCCGGACAGTCTTGCGCTAATTCCGCGCGGTCATTGCCGCCGCACGCGCCTATACGAATTCCGGAACCTCGCGCTGCGGGTGGCGCGGCTTCTGTGCCCAGTTCCCCTCGCGTTCGGCGCCTATGGTCACCAGCATGACCGGCACTTCTTCTTCAGCCAGTCCGAACTCGCGATGCACGGCATCGGCATCGAAGCCGGTCATCGGCGTCGACCGCAGGCCTAACGCGCGGGCTGCATAAGTGATTGCGGCAGCGCCCAGGGTAGCGGTGCGTATCGCCTCGTCGCGCCGACGCTGCGGGTGCGCCATATAGAAATTACGTGCGTCACTTTCCCATTCCACCGCCGCCGTTGGCGACATAACGCCCGCGTTCACCAGCGGAGCCAGTCGCTCCGGCAGTACGCTGGTATCGACCAGCTGACCGCAGACGATAAAGGTAACGGCAGCCTCGGTGATCGCGGGCTGGTTCCAGGCAATCGGCCTGAGTCGGGCTTTGGCTTTCGGTGTGCGTACCGCGATGAACCGCCAGTTCTGCAAGTGGAACGATGACGGTGCGGTGGTGGCGATTTCCACCAGCCGGACGATCTGATCGTCGCTCAGTGCGAAGTCCGGGTCGTAGTACGTGACCGCGTTGGGGCTCAGAACGCATTCGATGACGGCGTTCGTCATGCTGATTTCGTTTTTCACGAACATTCCTTGATGTAAGTAGAAAGATTCAAATAGACAAGCGCTTTGACTCTTTTCATAAGTGGGCGGGCAGCGAATCGCCGCCCGGGCCAACGAGTATCTATTTACGATTGAAAAGAATAAAACTTATTTCATGTATATAACTTTTATACCAATTGCACCGGAATAAAAGTTACTCAACATAAATTTCAATTCGTATTGAAATTTCATCAAACGCGCGATGGCTAAAAGCACGACCTTTGCCGCCAACGACTAATTTTCTTCTTTCTTGGTGTACACAAAAATCGGGAATCTTGATTCTTATATTTGAGTCATCGAAGGTTCAAACTCAGCCGCTCAGTTCTCGCACTCTCACATGAATTGGACGGAAAGCCTCCATGACGATCAATCTCGACGCCTATTTCGCGCGGATCGGATATACCGGTCCCCGCACGGCCACGCTCGAAACGCTTCGCGCATTGCACGCGCTCCATCCGGACGCGATCCCGTTCGAAAATCTGTCGGTGATACTCGGCCAGGAGGTTCTGATCGATCTGGATGCTTCGCAGAGCAAGCTGGTCGGCGCGGGGCGAGGCGGATACTGTTTCGAGCACAACACCGTTTTCAAGGCAGTACTCGATGCGCTTGGCTTCAAGACCCGAGCACTGGGAGCGCGGGTCGTATGGAGTAATGCGGTACCGCCGGCACGGCTGCACACGCTGACTCTGGTGGAGATCGATCAGGAACGCTGGATCGCCGATGTCGGCTTCGGCACCGTCACGCTAACGGCTCCGCTGCGCCTCGACGTGCGGGACGCCCAGCAGACCCCGCACGAACGGTTCCGCATCGATACGCTGGAGGAAGGGGGCTTCTTGCTGCTGGCGGAGCTCGGCGATAAATGGGCACCCGTCTACCAGTTCGACCTGGTCCCCCAGCTCAGCGCGGACGACACGCTAGGCAATTTCTATGTGAATTTCCATCCGGATTCGCTATTCGTCAATAACCTGCTTGCCTCGCGCGCTGTCCGCGGGGCCCGCTATTCGTTGTTCAACGGCGAGTTCAGCACGTACACGCCCGAGCCCGCGCACACCCATCTAAAGGATGTCGGCGAGTTGCGAGCCGTGCTGCGGGATTCATTCGGGATTTCGCTTCCGGAAGCGGGGGCGTCGCTCGATGATGCGCTTGCGCGCTGCCTTGCACGCCCTGCACGCGCAAACCGCGTACGAAGATAACTGCCGCTACTTCGCATGACCTTCATCGACAGCATCGATGAACGCTCTTTGCTAAGAACGACTGACGGCCAGCCGTTTCGTTTGGTCCATGACGCTGCTCATAGACCAAGCCGCGAGACCGAGCTGCGATCGAACCACGCCGGATTATTATCTGCTATCCGCCTTGCACCGGCGCCTCGAACTTCGTCCGTTGCCATTGATCGAGCACTGCGCGGGCATGATGCAGATGCTGCGACATGACCTCGTCGTAACGCTCCAGCTTGGCCGTCAACTCGATCACATAGCCATTGGGATCTCGCAGATAGATCGACTGGGCGACACCATGCATCGATGGGCCTCGCACTTCGATGCCGGCGGAGAGCGCCTTATCGAGGAATGCCATCTGGGTCTGCACATCCGGGAGTTCTAGCGCGATATGCAGATCGAAATCGGACTTGGAGTCGAACATGCCTTCGCGCTCTTCGCCAACGAGTTCAAAAAACGCCAGAAACGAGTGGTCCCCCATTTCGAAAAACGTGTGCAGTGCTTTGACGGGGCGGCCGGTCGCGGTCGCCGTTAGCTCCATCGCCAGCGCGAGCCGCAATCCGAGCAGATCTTCATAGAATTGCCGCGTTTGCTCCGAATCCTTGCAGCGGTACGCGCTGTGATGCATACCCTTGATTACATTCGAATAGCCAGCCATGTGTGCTCCTCCTCGGATGCCTGAAACCCCTGATGGCGCCGCGCCCGTTTCGTCCAGCCCAGTCGTCCGGCGGCGGATCAAGCAATTTGATTATTGGACGGCCAACGGAACCCATGATCCGATTCGCGAAGGGACTACATAGCAGACGAACCCGGGTAGGTACGCGCGTTCACCCGTTTCCGCGCCCCCGGGCCAAGTGCGCTGTCGAGCAACGCCAAGGGCTGCATTTGAGCCAGACTCGCTTACACACCCTGGTTTTGCAGCAAGTGGTCTGCGTATGCAGGATCATTTAATGATGCGAATCAACCTCGTGGGGAAACGCGGCTTGTAGCGTCGACAAAAGCGCCGTTTGAAGGTAACTCGTGCGATGAAGGAAAGTTCACTAGCGATGGAATAGGCAATCGAACAGAGCTGTTACGCACGATGAACCCATCCGTGTGCTTACGCACGCGCCATTTTGCCAAAGCTATTGCCTATGAATTTGTTCGTTGCGACCTTCGACGTGGGGACGACGTCCCTGAAAGCCGTACTGGTGAGCCGCGACGGCACCTTGCTCCACCCATTGACCGAGGCGATCGACACGTGGTCGGGCAACGACGGTGCCGTCGAGCAGGATCCGGACCAGTGGTATCGGCTTTTTACCGGTGTCGCACAGACATGGTGGCGCCTTGGTATCGACCCTGCGTCAATCCAGATGATCGCGATGACGGGGCAAATGCAGAACCTGATCGCGCTTGACCTGGAAGACGCGCCGGTTGGCCGAGCCATGCTCTACTCCGACATGCGCGCTTCCAAAGAGAGCGATGCCGTCAATCAACGGTTCGGCAAAGCGGCGCTACAGGCATCTGTCGGCAATCCGGTTACCGCGGGATCATTGCTGCCCAAATTGATGTTTCTGCGCGAGCACGAGCTCGAACGGTTAGCGCGAACACGTCGCGTGCTTTTCGGCGCAAAGGATTACCTGGTCCACCGGCTTTGCGGCAGATCGGTGTGCGACTGGACGACTGCGTCGACCACCGGCTTGCTCGTCACGCGCGAACGCGTCTGGCACGACGCGCTGCTCGATAGCTTCGGTTTTGCGGCCGCGCTGATGCCGGAGCTCAGCGCGGCCGACGCCATCGTCGGCGGCGTGCACGATGAAGCCGCGCTTGCAACGGGGTTCCGTTCCGGGACGCCCGTGTTGTGCGGCGTCGGCGATGCGGCGGCAACGGCGCTGGGTGCCGGTGTCAGCGGGACGCACCGTCCGTACGTCTATGTCGGAACGACCGGCTGGGTCGCGCAACTGGTTGACGCGGCCGGGCCGCAGCGTCCGGTTGCGGACACGGTGTTCACGCTCAGCTCGTGGGAGCCGGACGCACTTATCCGAATCGCGCCGGTTCTCAACGCCGGCAACGTGCTTGCGTGGGCATTGACACTGATCGGCCATCAACCGGGCGTGGATCCCGAGCGGTACTTCGATCTGCTCGAAGCCGAAGCCGGTCAAAGCCTGGACCAGTCCAACGGTCCGACGTTCGTGCCGTTCATTTCCCCCGAGCGTTGCCCTGTTCACACTCTCTCGGCGCACGGCGCCTTTATCGGCATTTCATCGCAGACGACTCGCTCGCAGATGCTGCGTTCGATATTGGAAGGACTCGCGCAATCGCTGCGATGGTGTGGCGACCTGTTAGGCGTGTCGCCTGGCGGAGAGATGACGGCAATCGGCGGCGCCACGCGCAACACGATCTTCACGCAGGCAATGGCCAATGCATTCGGCAAGACGCTACATGTGAAACCGAATGCGGACTATCTGGCTGCTGTCGGCGTAGCGCGGCTTGCTGCACGCGTACTCGGCTGGAACGAAGCAGAGACGCGCCTAAGCGCGCGAGGAGACCGCGGTTATCAGGAACGTATCGTCGCGCCGGACCCTCAGCGCGCAGCGTTTCTGCATCGTCGCCTCAAGCATTTCCAGCATGTTGCGACCACCATCACGTCGTTTCCGGAAGAGGATCCGCTCGAGTAGCAGGCGAAATTCGCTCGCACATCGCATCTGCGCGAGCACCCATCCTGTCAACACCGCCGGCGCGTCCTCCTTTTGTCCGCTGCGCAACGTCGCGCACAACCGCGCGGTTCGCTTCCCTTGAATCCGCCCAATACGCGAATCGGGTCCCACGCATCGCCGCGCCCTTCCTCATACGCATTGCCGTTCTGCGAGATCAGCGCGCTCACGCGCTCCGGATGCGCCAGTACTGACTCCCGATCCACATTGATTGAATCCTCACCATAACCCTTAAATTTCGTTTTACGAGTTACATACTCCATCTTATTCATTAAATAGCGGTGTTTTTTAGTTTCCATTCCTTAACAAACACTAACTAAATCCATTTAGTAAAGATTTGAAAGCCGGTTTTTTTAAACAAAAACGAATTAACCAAAACTTTCCTGCCTGTTCGTTGATTTGACCTTTAGTCGCGCTCTTAAGATGCGGACCATGGCATCTGGAATCACATCGTCAGCGCAATGCCACTAAAGCGCGAATCAAGGAGATCGAACAGCAATGTCATTGACGAACACCCTCCAGAAGCAACTTCACACCCCGACGGTTACCTGAGGAGAACATCTTGAGCGGCACCACGCCAATCGGCAGCAATGGAACAAACTCGACGCAGTCGCCGCCCGATACCATGGGCCCGAACGGAAGTACGTCGGCGAGCGATCTGCAACAAACCTTCCTGAAACTGCTTATCACGCAGTTGCAAAATCAGGATCCGACCTCGCCTATGGACAGCTCGCAAATGACGTCGCAGCTTGCGCAGATCGACACCGTGAGCGGTATCGCGCAGCTCAACCAGTCGCTCGGCTCGCTGTCCACCCAACTCTCGGCAAGCGAAGCAGGTCAGGCCGCGTCTTTGATTGGACGCGATGTGCTCGTGCCCGGCGACGGCACGTTCAGAATCGACAACCCCCTTAAATCGGACGGTACCAAGGACGAAACCACGGTCGCAGCGTCGGCATTCGGCATCAAGCTGCCGGCCGCTGCAAAGGACCTTCAGATTCAGATCAAAAACTCGGACGGAACGGTGGTTAATACCCTCGATCTCGGTCCGGAGCCCGCCGGCGTCGTCCCGGTTCCCAGCTTGAACCCGGTCGATCAAAACAAAAAATCACTTCCCATCGGCACCTATTCGTTCGTCGCGCAAGACGTCGGCGGAGCCGCGGTCGGCAGCAATGCCCCGACTCCGCTCACGGGCAAGTTGGTCATTGGTGTCGTCACACAGGCGGATGGCACGCCGGGCCTCACTCTGGAGGACGACTCGACGGTCTCGCTTAACGGCGGCGTATCTGGTTTCCTTTGATGTCTTATCCACACGGAGCGCAACATGAGTTACCAATCAGCTTTGAGCGGCCTGGCGGCCGCATCGAATGACCTCGACGTGGTCGGCAACAACATCGCCAACGCACAAACGGTCGGTTTCAAACAGAGCTCGGCGGTATTCGCCGACCTGTACGCGAACTCGATCGCGACCGCGGTGAATAATCAGATCGGTATCGGTACGCGTCTTGCCGGCGTGCAGCAGGATTTCTCGCAAGGGCAAACGACGACGACCGACATCCCGACGAACATGGCCATTAACGGCAATGGCTTCTTCGAGATGCAAAATCCGAATGGCACGGTGACGTACTCACGTAACGGCCAGTTCGTGCCTGACAAGAATGGTTTTATTGTCGACGCCGAAGGCAACAAATTGATGGGATTTCTGGCCAATTCGCAAGGTCAGCTGAACAAAGGCCAGATCGTGCCGATTCAGATCCCGAATTCGAGCCTGCTGCCGCCGGTGGCAACGACAAAAGCAACGTTTGGCATCAATCTCGATTCAGGGGCGACAACGCCTACGACTACGCCCGTGAACCCCCAGGACACGTCGAGCTTCAATTTCACCACGTCAATCCAGACGTTCGACTCGCTTGGCACGCCGACCACGATCAATCTGTATTTTGTAAAAGACCCGAACAACCCCGGCCAATGGGACGTGTCTGGCGGCCCTGCCGGTACGACGCCGGTAGCTATGGGCAGTATGACGTTCGACTCGTCCGGCAAATTGACGTCTTCGGTAGATTCATCCGGCAACCCGTCCTCCACTACCGGACAATTTTCGCTAGGTATCTCCAATACGGACGGCGCCGCGAACCAGACGATTACGATCGACCTGAGCAGTACGACACAATTCGGTGGAGGCAGTGCGGGCAGCACGGTTACCTCAGCGCCGTCGCAGGACGGTTTCAGCACTTCGCAACTCGCGAATTTTTCGATCGGCGACGACGGCACAATCACGGGCACCTACAGCGACGGTCGAACCGCGACGCTTGGTCAGGTGCTGCTCGCCAACTTCACGAACCCGAACGGACTGCAAAATCTTGGCAACAACCAGTTCGCACAGACGAGCGAGTCGGGCGAACCCGAGGTTGGCGTACCGGGCTCTTCGAACCTCGGCTCTGTCGCAGGCGGCCAGGTTGAAACGTCGAACGTGGATTTGACGGGTTCGCTTGTTGATCTGATCACCGCACAGCGCGACTATCAGGCGAACGCCCAAACAATCAAGACACAGCAGACGATCGACCAGACGCTGATCAACCTTTAACGCAGCACCCACGGGCAGCCGGCAATGCTGTACGCCGGCCCCCGAAAGGATACGAGCAAGCCATGCATGACCGACCAGTCGATGCAGCGATGACGGGCGCGGAGGACGCGCTCAAGCCAGCCGTCGCGGCGACAAAGCTAACCACTAAACCGTTCGATTATAAGGACAGTACCAGCTTTAACTTCGTTACGTCGGGTCAAACGTTCGATTCGCTCGGCAGACAAACGACAGTCAGTGTGTACTTTGTGAAAAATCAGAATCCGGGGAAATGGCGAGTATTCGCAGGTCCGTCGGGCATCGCGCCCACCGACCTTGGCAGCATGACGTTCGACTCGTCTGGCAGACTTGCTTCGACCGCCGACCCGGACGGCAACACGATCACACCGATGGGGAAATTCAGATTGGCGATTCCGAATACCGTCTGCGCCTCGCCCCAGATTGTCACGCTCGACCTGAGTCGTACCACCCAACTCGGCAGCCATGCCTCGGGTCATTCCGGCGGCAGTAGCACCGTTAGGTCCGCGCCGACGCAGGACGGCTTTGGAGCGTCACGGTTGGCGAGTTACTCGATCGGCGGTGACGGGACAATCACGGGTACGTACAGCGATGGCCGCAAGGTGGCGCTTGGTCAGGTATTGCTCGCGAATTTCGCGAACCCGCACAACCTGCAGCACCTCGGCCGCAATCAGTTCGCGCAGACAAGCGAATCGGGCGACGCGCGGGTCGGCGTGCCGGGTACGTCGAACCTTGGTTCCATTTGGGGCAACGCGATCGAATCGTCGAATGTCGGCTTGCCCGGCTCGCTTGCCGGTCCGGCAGCGCGCGGCGCGACAGCCAAGCGAACACACAAACGATCGAAACGCAGCAGATCATCGACGAAACATTGAACAACCTTTGCCGTTACAACGCGGGGAGGCGCGGCCCGACCGGCTGTCACGCCTCTACAAGAATGTACGTTCAAGGGGCCGCTGCGTGCATCGCGCTACCTCAGCCCCTATGAGAGGCGCCAAGTGAGGTCGGGAAGTTTTCGTTGGATTGCAGCGTGCTCGTCACGCTGCCTGGCGTCGAACCTTCGGTCTGCAGCAGGCTTGTCGCGGTGTTCTGATTCGACGCGAATTGCGCAAGCGCCGAATCCTGGGCTGACAGTTGCACGGCTTGCGCGGCCCCCAGCGGATCGTCTCCGGCTGTCGCGACGCGAATATCCGTCGACGCCTGCTGCTCCAGACGCGCAAGCATCGACTGCTGGTTATCCATATTCTGGATAGTGTTCTCGTAGGTCGATTGTGTGGAAATTCGCATGGCCGATCCTTAGCTGATTGCCTGCAAGATCGTGTCGAAAAGCGATTGCGCGGTCTGGATCACCTTGCTGTTCGCCTGGTAAAGCTGCTGGTACTGCAGCAGGTTCGTCGCTTCCTCATCGAGGTTCACACCGGACACCGACTGCTGTTGCGCCTGGATCTGCGAGAGCGTGCTGCTCTGCGCCTGCGACATCGATTGCAGATTGCTCGCCGTATTTCCGATGTTGTTGACGAACTCCGCGTATCCGTTCGTCAAGGTCGTGCCGTTAAACGCGGTGCTGTTGCCGATATTGGACATCGCTGTGGCATTGCTGCCGTCGTCCGTTCCATCGGTGTTCGGTCCGATCGTGAATGTGTCGCCATCGGCAGGCGTGCCGGACAGCGAGAACGAAATGCCATTTGGCGACACCGGCGGAGTAGCCGTGCTGTTGATGGTGTAGGTGTCGCCGTTCTTTGGGTCGTACGGCACAGTGTCGGTCGACGCGTTGATCGTAATGGTCTGCGGCGGATCTCCGAATGTCACCTGCGTGCCCGGTGGAAAACCGGAAAGCGTGCCAGTCGACGCGTCATATTTCAGCGTCATCGAGGACGTGAGACTGAAGCCGGAACTCGCCGCGTTGACCGAGATCTTCCCGGTGCCCGTGTTCGAACTGCCGGCTGACGCGATCGCCGGCGACGTCGCGGCGATATCGGCACCATCGGTTGTCGCGAGTCCGAAACTGTCGAGCGCGCCTTCGGTCGGCTGGATGGTGAAGGAATCGCCGGCGGACATCGTGCCGTTGATCGTGATCGCAACGCCACCGATCGGGTTGTTTGCGTCAGGCGGCGTCGTCGAGGTTCCGAGCACTTTGCCCGTCGCCGTGTCGGTAAGGGTGTAATTGGTGCCGTCGAACGTCAGTTTGAGATCGTCGGCGGGCGGAGAGGACGGGTCAGTGAGCGTCGCGGACACGGTCGCATTGCCGGTATTCTTTGCGTTTGCGATGACGTTCGGGTCACCGACCTTGAATAGCGGCCCGCCCGCTTTACCATTCTGATCGACACCGAGTTCGTTTTGCGCGTTGACCTGCGCTGCGAAACTGGTTGCGAGCGCACCGAGTTGCCGTGCGGCCGGATCGAGCGTCTGGCTTCGAAACTGGAGCGTGCCACCGAGCGATCCGCCGGAAATGGCCGAATCGGGCAGCACGGTCGTAACGAACGAACCGGGCTTTGTCGAATCCGGCTGCTGATAGGTAATCGCAAGTTCGGATGGATCATTCGGCGACGGCGTCGTCCCGAGCTGATAGCTCTGGTTGCCTTGTACCAGCGACATTCCGTTCGCCAGCGTAATCGAATCGGTGCCGTCGCTGGCCTGCTGAACATTCACGCCCACCAGTTGCGACAACTGCGAAACGGCCTGGTCGCGCGCGTCGAGCAACTGGTTCGGGGGCTGTCCGCTTGAGCCGGCTGCGGCAATCTGCGCATTGAGCTGCGCGATCTGCTTCGTCAGGTTGTTGACCTGCGTCACCGTGCTCGACAGCGTCGTATTGACGCCCTGACGCATCTGGTCAATCTGCTGTCCCATCGAGCGAATCGCATCCGCCAGAACCTGCGCGCTATTGATGGCCGATTGCCGGGTCGGCCCATCGTCGGGAGAACCCGAAAGCTGCTGCATGCTATTGAAAAACGCGGTGATATCCGCGCCAATTCCGCTCGTCGGGTCACCGATCTGATTGCTGAGACTCGAGATTAGCTGCGAATACGAGCTTAACGATGAGCTTTGCGATTGCGCATTGTTCAGCTCGGTCTGCAGCGTCTGGTTGAACTGACGCTGAATCGTCACCATGGTGACGCCGCTGCCCATAAAACCGGAACTCGTCGCCATGCCATGGGACTCGGCAAGCAGCGCAAGCTCGCGATCATAACCAGGCGTAGATGCGTTACTGATGTTATTGCTTATCGTTGACATGCTGAGCTGGGCTGCATTCAGTCCGCTCAGGCCAATGCCGAAAAGATTCGATGACATGCGTGCTCCGGAAAAAGGCGGGGGTGACGACCGTCCGTTGCGTGGACAAGCGATACATGCTCACGGCTCGTCGACAATCTACGAATTCCACATTTCTTGTGACTCGTCGAGATAGCCGACATAGGCACCTCGAATACATTGCGGCTGCTTCTCTCGCAAACGATGACGTGACCATCTATGCGGCGACATCTATGCCCGCCCTGCCCGCAACGGGAGAAAACCAGAAATCGTCCCGGCTTACGAAGCGGTCAATTCATCATGTCAAGACATGCTCGACCGCAAAGCCATTTAGCTTTTAACGGTTACTTTCAATACGGTTAACACCGATAGATTTACCCTTGCCGTAGAGCGCTCAAGTGACGCTTATCGTAGTCATTCGTTGTCCGAGTCAAATCCAGGAAAAGAAACCAAAAACCGCTCTACTTATATTTTTGTACTGTATTTTTTCCTGTTAAATTCATATAACCGGTTACTTCTATTTATATTAGTTACATGTAATGGCAAAAGAAAAACGATTCTCTATTAAATACGTAACCGGTATTTATACGTTTGACATTGGGTAGCCGCGCCATCGCAGAGTGGATCCAGTCGATGACTTAGTCGCCCTTCTCGACGTATCCTCCTGCAATGAGCGCCAGGCACGTGAACCGGTGGAACCGGGGAACGTGAAACCCGTTGAACGGGTTGTAACCTGACCGCTTTAAAAGACTCACTCGTAACAAATGGAGCAGTCATGTCTGACAAAGTTTCAAACGTCATTCTGGTTCACGGAGCATGGGCCGATGGCTCGAGTTGGGGCAGTGTCGTCTGGTCGTTGAAGTCGACCGGGCTTAACGTCGTCGCCGCACCGCTTCCGCTCACCACGTTCGCCGACGACGTCGCTGCGGTCGAACGCGTGCTGGCACGTGTAGACGGTCCTACGGTTCTGGTCGGCCACGCTTACGCAGGCGCGGTCATTGGCGAGGCGAAGAGCAAAAAGGTGAAGGCGCTGGTCTACGTTGCCGCTCTCGCACCGGACGAGGGTGAAACCGTCGCCGATGTTTTCGGTCGCGGGACGCCGCATCCTCAGGCGCCCCAACTCGCCCCGGATGCCAACGGACTGATGTGGCTGCCCCACGAGGCGTTCGAGAACGCGTTCGCTCAAAACGCAACGCCGGAAACGCGCGAACTGGTAGCCGCGGCCCAGCGTCCGATCGCGATCCCATGTATCACGACGCCGGTCGGCCGCCCGAACTGGAAAGATGTCCCAACGTGGTACTTGCTGGCGGAGCAGGACCGGATGATCGTCAAGGAAACCCAGGCGTTTATGTCCGCGCGCATGAACGCAACGGTTGTATCGGCTGCAGTTGACCATCTGCCGACCTTGACGGCGCCAAAGGTTGTTGTTGATACGATCCTTAAGGCGGTGAACGCGGGCGGGTAAGCGGGCGGGTAAGCGGCCGGGTAAGCGGGCGGGGCAAGCAGGCCAGGTAAGCGGCAGTGATCGATCGCGGGTGGCTCGTTTCCGGAAGACGATACATCCGCCTGCCCTCATGTTCCTGGCCGCATCGCGGCAGGAATCCTGGGCAATTCACAGGATTGTTCCAAAGCGGTCTCGCAGCAAATGGACAAGCGGCTCATGGATGCCGGGAGTCCTCTCGTCGACCCGGTCACGACAGATTATTCTTTTTTTTAAATTTTAACGGTTACATACGTGCAATCGAAAAAACACGTTTATCGCAAAACCGTTATCATCCTAGCCGGTGCCGCAATGGTCCCGTTGCGACATCTATTACCCTTGTTTACCCGGCTATATCCGCCGGGTTTTTTTTATGTCGATGTACTATCAGCGCCGTCGTTTCCGCGAGGTGTTTGGAGTGCGGATTCAGCGCGCGGCGAATACAACGAACTGGCGGAGTTGATAGTCAATGTTCTTCATGTGGCCTTCGATTTTCAAACTGTCCGGTCAACGACACGTCCTATCGACCTGGGACTGACCGATATCTGGCAATGAGCGCCTCGAGCACCGCGATTGCGTCATGTCGCCTCGACCATTGCACAAACACGTGGTCGTGAAAAAAGCCGGACATCACGTTGGCGCTTATGCGCTGCTCCGCCAAGGCCGATGCGATCGCCGCGATAAAACCAACTGCATCTAACGAAGAATGGACCTTCATGGTCAGCATGGCCCATTCCCCGACTGCTTCGAGCCCGGCAGTGACGGCTGCTTCGAATTCGACAACCAGCGTCTTGCCCTCTACCTCGAGAAAAGTCGCCACAGCTTGTGATTCTATGACGGGATCGCCCTCATCAAGCGGGACGGTGCAGTATGTGTACCGCGTCGGACTGAGTACCGGCGTGATGCTACCGAGCAGATGTTGCAGGTCTCGTGAGCCCGGCAGCGGTTTGGTGGTGGATTGAGCTCTCATGGCAGCAGTCGTGATAACGAATCGCAAGTTTGCCGTTCATGCGTCGAGCCGTTAACGACTATTAGAGAAAGTGCAAACGGATTAAATTTACTTATACACTGTGCACTCTCGCGCGACGCGACCACGCCGCGCCGTTCGCCACGCTCACTCCCCGGATCGCTCATGTTCGACCGCGCCCAGTTGGCAGCCTTCGTTGCCGTGCTTGAAACGGGTGGCTTCGCCACAGCGGCACAGGTCCTGTCGATTACGCAGTCCGCTATCACGCAGCGCGTCAAAGCGCTGGAAGAAGAGACGGGCCAAATGCTCCTTCTGCGGCAGCGTCCCGCGCGACCGACTCGCGCCGGTGCGGCATTGCTACGCTATGCGCGTCAGCTTGAGTTGCTGGATCAGGGGCTTGACGCAGCGCTGACCTCGGGAAGCGCCGGCCGCGCGGTATGTTCGATCGCGGTCAACTCCGACAGCCTTGCCACGTGGTTTACCGACGCATGGGAGCGAATCGCGCGCGAATGCGGCATTCTTCTGCAGGTTCTGGTGGAGGATCAGGAGCACACGGCCCGATTGCTTGCCGACGGCACGGTCAGCGGTGTGGTTACCAGTGCCGAAGCGCCATTGCAGGGCTGCACGGCTCGACGTCTTGGCATCATGGATTACGTGTGCGTGGCGGGCAACGACTTCTACGCGCGCCATTTCGCCGACAAACCGATAAAGCTTGCCCTGCGCGAGGCGCCTGCAATCCGTTTCAATGCGAAGGACTTCATTCACTCCGGATTCGTATGGAAGCACTTTCGAATCGGCGCGGATGAAATGCCGATGCACGACATTCCATCGCCGGTGACCCTTCTCGATGGCGTACGCAGAGACCTCGCCTACGCATTCGTGCCTGAACTTCAGGCCCGACCGCTACTGGATAGCGGCACGCTGGTGGAGATATTTCCCGGTAAGAAAGCATCAGTGCCGCTCTTCTGGCACGAGTGGACTATGGATCATACGGTTCTGCAGCAAGTCGGCAAGCGCGTGCTTGCTGCTGCGAAAGCGAGTCTTCGCCAGTAAGCCGGGGGGATAGCTCGCTCGTTTGATCGTCGAGCCGGTACCGGTGGATACGGAAGACCTCAACGTGGGCGATGGAATCGAAAACGCCACGGGAAGGCCGCGCGGCACCGGCCCTGGCCTCGGCTCATTGCTTCAGCTGCCTACGACGCCCGATGAGGGTCCCCGGCCGGATGTTCCTTGAGCAGCTTGCCCGCGATTGCAAAGCCCGTATTCGCGGCCGGCACGCCCGCGTACACGCTAACCATAAACAGCGCTTCCTCGATCATCTGTGCTTCGACGCCGGCACGCAACGCAGCGCCGACGTGCAGTTCGAATTCTTCCCAGCGTCCGAGCGCGGCGGTCATCGACAGGACCACGATGCGGCGCGTCACGTCGTCGAAGCGGCTCGACGTCCAGATCGTGCCCCACGCGAGCTGCGTGATCATTTCCTGAAAGCGCGCATTAAAACGAGTGCGTGCAGCCAGGCGCGCATCGACATAGTCGCGGCCGAGAATTTCGCGGCGGCGTTCAAGGCCGATGTCGTAGCGCTCGAGCTCCGACAGCTCGCCTTCGGGTGCAAGAAAGGCGAGCACCGTGTCGCTCCACTGGACGGGCAACTCGGTCATCGGAATGTGCGCACCGGGCAGGCCGGCGAGTTGCGCACCGGGGATGGCTGCCACGATTTCTGCGCCGCGCGCGGGCGGCGTCGACTGATCGTCACTAGCGGTAATAACGAGCGTCGGCACATCGATCGCGCCGAGGCCCTCGGCAATGCGCATGTCGCGGATCGCCTTGCAGCAGCCGATATAGCCATCGGGGTCGATCGACAGCAGCGTCTCGCGCACGCGTTCGAGATTCACGTCGCCGCGCGCCCGGAAAGCCGAGGTGAAAAACCGCTCGAGCACAGTGTCCGCGACGGCTTGCATGCCGCCACTCATCACGCGGTCGATGCGCGCGTTCCACGCGTCTTCGGGAAACTGCACCGCGGTGTTCGACAACACGAGCCGATCGAGCCGATGGTCATCGCGCTGCGCATACGCCATGCCGACCATGCCGCCCAGCGACACGCCGCAGTAGTGAAAGCGCTCTAGACCCGCGGCATCGACGATCGCTGCAAGATCGCCGGCTAACTGAGCGAGCGTGTAAGCGCCACGCGGCGCATCGGAAGCGCCGTGGCCGCGCATATCGAAGCGGATCACACGGAAGTGTCGCATCAGACGCGGCAATACCGGGTCCCATAGCGAGAAGTCGGTGCCGAGCGAATTGCCGAGCACGAGCGCCGGCAGCGATCGCTTGCCGTCGCAACGCCAGTAGAGACGGGTGCCGCCGTTGCTTGCGTAGGGCATGCGAAATTCCTTCCTTTCGATAATGAAGATCGTGGTTCGAACCGGTTACGTCGGTTCGCCGCCCAGCGCCGCGCGCTGGGCCGGCCAGGCGGCGAGTATCGGCGCGCACTGCGCAGCGGCGGCATCGAGGCACGCGTCGAGACCGCAAGCGCGATCGATAACCTCGGCCGCAATCTTGCCTTGCACGTCGGGATGCGTATGCAGCAGCGCGCAGAAGTCGGCTTGCTCGTCGAGCGCCCGTTTGCACAATTCGTTGACGATGCGTTGCGCAGCCTGCGTGCCGATTTCACAGCCGAGCAGCAAACTGGCGCCCTCCGAATAGACAACACCGTGCAAACGCTCGAGGTTCGCGCGCATCGCATTCGGCTCGACACGCAGTCCTTCGATCGTTTCGGCAGCCATCGTCACGCTGTTATCGAGCAGCATGAAAAGATCGGCCAGCAACGGCAATGCATGGGGCCAACTGCCGAGGCCGCGTTCGTGCTCGGCGGTCATATCGGCCACCAGCGAAGACGAAAGCGCCGGCGCACGCGACGCGGCATCGAGCATATGCATGCAGGCGACCGGATTGCGTTTGTGCGGCATCGCCGATGAACCGCCCCTGCCCTCTCCCGACGGCTCGAAAACCTCGGCCACTTCACTTTGCATCATCAGCGAGATATCGCGGCCGAGCTTGCCGAGCATCGCGCACGAGAGCGCGAGTTCGTTACCGAGCCGCGCGAGGCGATCGCGCGCGCCATGCCAGGCGAGCGGCGTCGATGCGAGGCTCAATCGCGCAGCAAGCGACGTCGCGACCGCATCGGCATGCGTGCCCAGCGCAACGCGTGCGCCGTTGGCGCCACCGAGCTGGAGCACGCGAGCCGCTTCTCCGGCCTCGCGCAACGCGAGCGCGCAGCGTGCGAGCGCATCGAGCCATCCTGCCGCCTTCCAGCCGAACGACACGGGCGCCGCGGGCTGCATCAGCGTACGCGCGAGAACCGGCGTGCGGCGATGCCGCTCGACCAGACCGGCGAGCGCGTCGCCGAGTCGTTGCATCTGCGCGTAAATGAGTGCAAGCGCCTGCCGTGTCTGCATGACGAGCGCGGTTTCGCAAACGTCCTGGCTCGTGGAGCCGTAATGCACGAATGCCGAACAACCGGACGCGCGCTGCTCGACTTCGCGTTTGAGCGCCTTGACGAAAGGAATGGCCGCCGTGCCTGCGATACGCGCGTCGCCGGAAATCGCGGTCCAGTCGAATCCGTCGGCCTCGGCGCATACCTGCCCGATAACGTGTGCCGCTTCGCGCGGAATCAGTCCGCATTGAGCCTGCGCTTCCGCAAGCATCGCTTCGAAGCGCAACATGGCACGATAGATTGCGTCGTCATCCCATAGCGCACGCATCGGCGCCGTCGAAAACATGGCGCGTAGTGATTGCATCGGCTTCCTTTCCTCCGGTCGATCAAACGGGCGGCGCAGTCTGTTACAGCTCGAAGAAGACGGTCTCGTTTTCGCCCTGCAAGCGGATATCGAACTGGTAGTGCCCGTGCCCGATCGCGCGAGCGATCAGCGTGTGGCGGCGAGCGGCGGGCACGGCCTCGAGCGTGGCGTCGGCCGCATTGGCCTGTGCTTCGTCGTCCAGATAGATGCGCGTGATCGCATGCAGCAACATCCCGCGCGCCATGACGATCACATCGACATGCGGCGCCTCGTTGCCGGCCGCCTGCGGGCGCGGCAGATCGACGCTATAGCGGCACTGCGGATCGGTGCCCGTGCCGATACGGCACATCGCCGGCGGCGCTTCACCGCGCGCGAGCCAGAATTCGATCAGCGCGTCGTGAACCGGCGCGCCGTCGCCGTCGAGCACGCGACCGGTCAGCGTCACACGCGGCGCCGGATCGTCGGATTCGATCAGGCGCGTCGGGAACGCGCTTTTCAGATCGAATCCGTATTGCTCCGGCACAAGCCCATAGGCGAAGTACGGACCGACTGTCTGCGAAGGTGTCTGGCGGCTCATCGCTTCGTCTCCATCGGCGTTTGCGCAGCGCCGCGCAGCACGATATCGAATACATAGCCGAGCGCGTAACCTTCTTCGGTCACATCGAGCGAGAACCTCGAGATCAGCCGTTCGCGCGCCTGTTCGGGCACACCCTGCACCATCGGGTCGAACGCGAGCAGCGGATCGCCCGGAAAATACATCTGCGTGACGAGACGCGACGCGAAGTAATCACCGAACAGCGAGAAATGAATATGGTTAGGACGCCATGCGTTCGGGTGGTTGCCCCACGGATAGGCGCCTGGCTTGATGGTCAGAAACCGGTAGACGCCGTTTGCGTCGGTCACGCACCGGCCCGCGCCGAGAAAGTTCGGATCGAGCGGCGCATCGTGCTGGTCGCCCTTGTGCACGTAGCGGCCCGCCGCGTTCGCCTGCCAGACTTCGACCAGCGCGCCCGCCACCGGCTTGTTGCGTTCATCGAGCACGCGCCCGATAACGATGATGCGTTCGCCAAGCGGCGCGCCATTTCTGACCGCATTGCGCGTCAGGTCGTGATCGAGCGCGCCGAGCCGGTCGGCTCCGTAAACCGGCGCGCGCAGGTTGCGCATGCGCTCCGGCATCGGCAACAGCGCCTCGCGCGGCGAGCGCCTCGCGGTCGAGCGGTAGGGCGCGTAGTCGTACGGCGGGTGCGACGTCCAGTCGAAGACGTCGAGCGGGCTGGCTGCCATAAGGCGGTCTCCTGTCCGAGGTGTTGTCCGGTCGGCACCGGCATCGTGACAGCCATTCTGAAACGCATCTAAGATTATGGAAATTGAATTTTCGTGCGACTTTCCATAACCAATGGATATACAACTGCCTTCCAGTGGCGCACGCGTCAAGCTTCGCCATTTGCACTGCTTCGTCGCCGTCGCGCAGTGTGGCTCGTTGCAGCGGGCCGCCGAACAGTTGTCGATCTCGCAGCCGGCGGTATCGAAGACGCTGGTGGAACTCGAAGAGATGATCGGTGCGACGCTGTTCATACGCGGCAGGCAAGGTGCGCGACTGACACCCGACGGCCAGCGTCTTCTGCCTTTCGCGATGCAATCGCTCGCGACGCTGCGCGATGGGTTCCGCGCGCTATCGGTGCGCGACGATCCGCAGCGCGCGGAAATCCGCTTCGGCGTGCTGCCGACGCTCGCTGCGATTCTTGTGCCGCCCGCCATCGCAGCGTTGCACACCGTCTGGCGCGATATCGCGCTGCAGGTCGTGACCGCCTCCAATACCGATCTGCTCGAGGGCGTGCGCGGGGGACAGCTTGCTTTCGCGGTGAATCGCGCGAGCGATCCGGAGCTCTCGGAAGGGCTGCGCTTTGAATACCTGTTCGACGATCCGCTGGTGGTCGTCACGCGGCCCGGCCACGCGGTGAGCCGGAGCGGCTTGCGCGAGACCGTCGGCAGCGGCGCGTATCCGGTCCTGCTGCCACCGTCCGGCACGCTGATCCGCCAGTCGGCAGAACGCCTGCTTGAGGCTACGGGAATCGGCACGCCAGCCATGCTGGTCGAAACCCTGTCGATTTCGATGGCGCGCGCGCTGACGCTCGAGCACGACGCGGTCTGGCTCGTGCCGCGCAGCGCGGTCGCTCGCGATATCGCGAGCAGTTCGCTCGCCGTGGCGCCGGCTGCGCTGCCTGGCAGCGAGGAACGCGTCGGCATTACGACGAAACGCGACGCCGACCATAGCGCGGCCACGCGCGCGATGATCGCGCGCTTGCGCGAGGTAGCCGTCGGCGGGCAGGCGCGATCATGATGGATGCGAGGCCGGCGCTTAGCTAACGCTTTAGCGCGCCGCGCGAGCGGCTCAAGCAATGATTCCCACCACCCCGAGCCGCGAGCCCGAATGCGACGAGCCGGATCGGATCGAGCCGGCTGTTCATCACCACGACCACGGTCAGCAACGTTACCAGCGCGCTCATGTCGAGCGGCACGGACACGCTTGCAGCTCCGAAATCACACCACCAAACCACCTCGTCGTTATCGCTACGCCTCGTCCTTGAGGCACGGACACTCACGCTGTCCAGCAGCAGCTCACAGCCCTGATTTTCACTCCCTGCGTCGTTGACGCTGCCAATCCTTAGTGATAAGGTTGATTCTGTATTCAGAACAACGTTCCACATAAAAGAACTAGATAACCCGATACAGATTCGCGATTCAACCTGCGGGACCTGAGATGCTAGGAAATATCGGGAGGCCCGATCCTCTTTCGTTGTCGCACGCGGACCGCATTCGTGAAGTGGTGCGCGCGAACTTCGAACTCGGGATCGACATCGTGATCATGGTTTCGGAGATCGAGTGTCAGTCGCCCGGGTGTCCTCCGCTGGAGACCGTGGTTGCGTTCTGGACCGACGAGGGTCGTCATCGTTTTAAGGTCTTTAAACCGATGTCGGAATTCGATGACGACGACTTGCCCTGGAAATGGCTAAGACGCTCGCTGCTCGTCCCTGATGATTATTTTGATGCCTGTTGCTAACGGCCGTTGATAGGAGACTTCTCGAATGGCAATTCTGAAGACCTGCGTCCAGACCTTTGGGCACACTGAGGCCCTTAAAACAGGCAAGGTTGACACCGGTCCCTGGTCGCTCGAATTCGAAGAAGTGCCGGCGATCATCCAGGCATTTCGGCGGATGGTTCGCGGTACTGAGTTCGACGTCTCCGAAATGGCTATCACGACCTATCTGTGTGCCCGGGCGCACGGTAAGCCATTTACCGCCCTTCCAGTTTTCATCGTTCGCGCGTTCCACCATGGCGGCATTCTGGTGAATCGCAATCTCGGCATCGAGCACCCGCGCCAGCTGGAAGGCCGCAAGGTCGGTGTCAATCGTGGCTATACGGTAACGGCTGGTGTGTGGGCCCGTGCGGTTCTTGAACATCAATACGGTGTTGATCTTTCGAACATCACCTGGGTTCTCTCTGGCGATGAGCACGTGGCGGAGTACAAGGCGCCGGGCAATGTGGTGCCTGTGGAACCGGGCCAGAAGGTCGAAGATCTGCTGATCTCCGGTGAAGTGGCGGCGGCCGTGGGTCTCAAAGTCGACAACCCGAATCTGGTTCCGTTGATTCCCGACGCACAGAACGTGGCCTTTCTGGCTATGCGTGATTCGGGCTACTACCCGATCAACCATACAGTCGTCGTTCGCAACGAACTGCTTGAACAGAACCCGGATCTGGCGCCCTCGCTCTTCAAGGCATTCGCGGATTCCAAGCGCCAGTGGCTCGAACGGCTCCAGCAAACGCAAGCCTCGGATCGTCAGCCCGGTGACAAGTTCTATGGCCGCGTCATGGACACGCTTGGCGGCGATCCGCTCCCGTACGGCGTCGAGCCCAACCGACAGGCGCTCGAAAGCGTGATCCGCTTTGCGTCGGAGCAAGGCATCCTGGCCGAGAAATACGCACTCGAAGACATCTTTGCCGCCGGTACGTTGGACCTCGTGGGCTGAGCCTTGGGCCACAGATCCAGAATCGAAATCGACTATCGAATCAGACATGCAAGCTAACGATAAACAAGTCACGATCCCGGCGCTCCAACAGATGAAGCGTGACGGACAGAAGATCATGGGCGTGGTTGCCTGGGATGTGCAAATAGCTCGCATTGCAGAACGTGCGGGCGTCGATATGCTCATCGTCGGTGACTCGGTGGGCGTCAACGTCTGGGGTCACGCGAACCCGCTCGAAATCACTCTGGATGAAATGATCATCGTATCCAGGGCGGTTCGCCGTGGCGCCACGCGTGCACTGGTTTGCGCCGACATGCCTTTTGGTTCGCTCCAGCGCGGTGTCCAGTCGGCGGTGGAAGCCGGTATCCGTCTGGTCAAGGAAGCAGCCGCTGACATGATCAAGCTGGACGGAGCCGCGGACTATCCGGAGGCGGTGACTGCCCTGGTCAAGGCCGGCATCCCCGTGATGGCCCAGTTCGGCATCACGCCGCAAACGGCACTGAAATACGGCATTCAATACAGCAACGCAAACGGCGCACTGGTCTCCGACGCCATGGTTACGCAACTGGTCAAGGACGCAAAGATCATGGAAGCCGCTGGGGCCTCAATGATCGACTTCACAAACTCGGGCCCCGTTGCCGGCGAGGCAGTGTGCAAGGCCGTGGATATCCCTGTGATAGGCGGTTTCGGCGGCGGTCCCTGGCTTGATGGTCGTGTGCGCATGGCCCATGCCGCGATCGGCTACGGTGCGGGCAGCATCGACTCCGAACTGGAGCAATACGCAAACGTGGCGCGTACGACGCTGAACGCGTTGACCGAACTGTTTGCCGATGTTCGCGCCGGCAAGCAGATCAAAGGCACCCCGAAAGCTAAAGCCGCAATCTGATCCCCGGGAGCTAACCATGCATTTCGTTACTGTTGACGGAATTTCCACGCGTTACGATGTGATCGGCGACGGGCCCGCGCTTCTGATGTACAGCCCGGGAGGGTTCAATGCGACGATCGAAACGTGGAGCACGCTCGGTGTCTATGCCAGGGTCAAGCCGCTCGATTATCTGAGCAAGCGCTTTAAGTGCATCGTCTTTGACCGGCGCGAAACCGGTCAGTCGGGCGGCCGTATTGAACGCGTGACATGGCGAGACATGGTTGCCCAAGGTATGGGTCTCCTCGATCACCTCGGTATCGACCGCGCATTCCTGATGGGCGGCTGCATGGGTGTTTCGCCCGTCATCGCATTCGCCACCCAGCACCCGCAACGCGTTCTGGGTCAGGTTCTCTACTGGCCTGTAGGCGGTGCCCGCTACCGCATGAGCAGTCATCAGCGCTTCTCTGAGCACCTGGCGTTTGTGAGTCAAAACGGTATGGCCGCAGTGGTGGAACTCGCGCTTGAGTCCGGCAAGCCGTTCGGTGCAGATCCCCGTGGCGGACCTTGGGCATCGGTGATCCAGACGAACAAGGAATTCGCGAAGGCATTCGCATCGTTCGACGTCACAAACTACCGCGCAATCGTGACCGGCATGGGCCGGACCCTGTTCGACCGCGATACCGCACCGGGAGCCGAGCCCGAAGACCTGCTCGTGCTCAACACCCCGACGCTGATCATTCCCGGACAAGACGCGTCGCATGCGACTTCAGCCGCCATGTACCTGCACGAGTGCATTCCGAATTCGGAGTACTGGGCAGTGAACGCAGCGGATCAGCAGGCAGCCAACACCACTGAACGCCTGGATGCGTTCTTCAGGTCCGCATTCGAAAAGCAGGGCCTCGCTCAGGCCTGACAAACCAACGTCGCGAACGATCTTACATACGGCGGTCCCCTACCGTGATTATCGATACCCACTGCCATTACACGACCGAACCTCTGGCTTTGCATGTCTTTCGCGACAAGCAGCTAGCCGGGTTATTGGATCCATCACGTAAGCCCCAAAGCACGGACCTTGGTGTCAGCGATGAGGAGATCATCGCTAGCGTTCAGCCGCAACTGAAACTCCAGCGCGAACGCGGTTCCGATCTCACCATTTTCAGCCCCCGTGCCGCCGGCATGGCGCACCACATCGGCAACGAAGCAACGTCGCTCGAATGGACGCGCCTGTCCAACGATCTCATCCACCGGATTGCAACACTGCTGCCCGACAACTTTGCCGGTGTCGCGCAACTACCGCAAAGTGCCGGCGTCAGCCCCGCGAATTGCCTCCCGGAACTGGAGCGCGCGGTCAACGAACTCGGTTTCGTGGGCGTGAACCTGAACCCTGATCCGAGCGGCGGCAACTGGAGCGGCCCTCCGATGACCGACCGCCACTGGTACCCGATTTACGAAAAGCTGGTTGAGCTCGACGTGCCGGCCATGATCCACGTCAGTTCGTGTTGCAATCCGAACTTCCACCATACGGGCGCCCACTACATCAACGCGGATACAGCCGTGTTCATGCAGTTGATTCAGGTAAACCTGTTCAAGGATTTCCCGACCCTGCGCTTCGTGATCCCGCATGGCGGCGGCGCCGTTCCCTATCACTGGGGCCGTTACCGCGGCATGAGCCTGGCGATGCAAAAGCGCCAGCTCGTCGAGCACGTGATGCAGAACGTGTTCTTCGATACCTGCGTCTACCACCTTCCGGGCATTGAGCTCCTGACTCGTGTCGTTCCGGAAGACAACATCCTGTTTGCATCGGAAATGCTGGGCGCAGTGCCCGGCATCGATCCGGAAACGGGTCACGCATTTGACGATACGAAGCGCTACATCGATCAAGTGCAAGGCCTGAGCGAAGAGACCAAGTTCAAGATCTTCGAAGGCAATGCCCGCCGCGTCTACCCGCGCCTCGATGCCCGCTTGAAAGCCCGCCTGAAGGCCCGTGAAGCCCAGGCACAGGCCGTGGCCGCGAAATAGCAACGATGGAGAGCTCATTGAACTCCCCTTCATCAAAAGGTTGAAACATGTCGCGTCTTAATGGTGTTATCCGCGCACTCGAAACGGGCGGCCACGCATTCTCGCTGTTTGCTCCGTGCGAAATCGAAACCGCAACCGAACTCCAGGCGTCACCTTATGACTCGGTGGTCTTCGAAGGCGAGCACCGTGGCTGGGATATCAAGAGCTTGCGCAACAGCCTGCAATACCTGATGAACCGCAGCCAGATCGCAAAGAACGGACTCGCCCCAGCGGTCACGCCGCTTGCCCGCGTGCCGGCTAACGGTTGCGAGATGAATCAGTTTTTGGCCAAACAGGCGCTGGACATCGGTTGCTATGGCGTCGTGTTCCCACACATCTCGACCGTCGAAGAGGCATACAACGCGATTTCCGCATGCCGATACTCACGCTTGAAGGACAAGCCGCTGTACGAACCGGCGGGCATCCGTGGCGATGGTCCGATGCAGGCTGCGCGTTACTGGGGTCTGTCGATGGCGGAATACTACGCGAAAGCCGATGTATGGCCGCTGGCTGCCGAAGGCGAGATCTTTGCGGTGCTCCAGATCGAAGACACGGCGGGCATTACGAACCTCCCGGACATGCTGAAGAACGTCCCTGGAATCGGCGCCATCCTGATCGGAGAGGGCGACCTGAGTCAGGAACTGGGGGTTCCTCGTCAGACCGAGCACCCGGAAGTTTTGGCCGCTATGGCGCAGATCGTTGCCACCTGCAAAGAGCACAACGTGATCGTTGGTCATCCTCACGTGACGAAGGACAACGCCCAACGCGTGATCGATGAAGGCTACCGCTTCCTCATGGCAGCGGCGCCACGTAACTTCGATACGGTGACTTCGGTTCGCTCCAGACTGGGCCAATAGTCGGTCAATCATTAAATCGGCCAATCACGCGAAAACCTGATTGACGAAATATATAGGCGACAGACGGCAAGCTGAATCACTGCCGGTCAAATTTTTCCAAGGAGTATTGAAGATGGTGGACAAGGTTCTTGCACAGGTTCGTGTTGGCCCGAGCGAACTCGAATTGCGTGAATTCGACATGCCTGAGGTGGCGGATGATTGCGCGTTGATGCGTGTTGAAGTTGCCGGCATCTGCGGTACCGACGTCAAGATGTACAAGGAGAAACTGAAGGGCGCTCCGGTCGTGATGGGTCACGAAAACATCGGCATTCTCGAGAAGGCTGGCCCCGAGTTTTTGAAGCGCACCGGCCTCAAGATCAGCGATCGCATTTTCCCGGAACACTACACCTCGTGCGGTAAGTGCGAACACTGTCACGCAGGCCAATACCGTCACTGCATCGGCACCGACTGGCGTTTCAACCCCAAGGGCATCCGCCTCGGCTACACGGCAATCGACAATGACCACTCGCCGCTGCTGGGTGGCCTGTCGCAATACATCTACCTGCCATCCAATGCCGTCGTCCACAAGGTTCCGGATGGTCTGGACCCGGAACTCGCAGGTGTCGTAACGCCTATGGCGAACGGCATCGAATGGGCACTGTTCGATTGCAACGTCGGCTATGACACGTCGGTGCTGATCCAGGGGCCGGGCCAGCAAGGTCTGTCGCAAGTCGTTGCGTGCAAGCAGGCGGGGGCCTCCATGATCATCGTGACCGGTACGGCAAAAGACTCCAAGCGCCTTCAGATCGCGAAGGAACTTGGCGCCGACGTCGTTATCGACGTGTCTAGCGAAGACCCGCTGGAAAAGATTCTGGCAGCAACGAACGGACGTGGCGTTGACGTCGCGCTGGACTGCACGGCTGGTGCAGGCACAAAGGCCATTCTGCTCGGCATCGAAGCACTGAAGCGCAAGTGCGGCACGCTGCTGATTCAAGGCGAGATGGCTGACTTCCCGAACTTCCCGATTGGCAAGGTTACCGTCAAGGCCATCACGATCAAGTCGGCTCGCGGCCACTCGTATAAGGCTTGCGAACTCGCATTGAAGCAATTGGCTTCGAAGCGTTTCCCGCTTGAAAAGATCACTACGCACCGCTTTGCCCTCAAGGATTCAGACACGGCGATCAAGGCCGTGGGCGGCGCCGAAGACGCGATACACGTGTCGATCATGCCGTGGATGTAAATCGAAGCGAATCCGGGTCCTTGCGGCCTAAGGTTGTCATTTTTTAGACCGCAGGGCGGCTGAGTCCTGAGGTCGCCGGAGAGACGAAATGAAAAAACCTATCCCTATAACGGTTCTCACGGGTTATTTGGGAGCGGGTAAAACGACGCTGCTCAACCGCATTCTGTCCGAAGATCATGGCAAAAAATACGCCGTGATCGTCAACGAGTTCGGTGAGATCGGCATCGATAACGATCTGCTTGTGTCATCGGATGATGAGTTGTTTGAAATGAACAACGGATGCATCTGTTGCACGGTCCGGGCCGATCTGATCCAGGTGCTTTACAAGCTTCTGGCCGCGTCTCAGACCTTTGACGCGGTGATCATCGAGACTACTGGTCTGGCGGCCCCAGGGCCCGTGATCCAGACGTTCCTCGTCGATCCACATTTGCAGGCCCACTTTAAACTCGATTCGATCATCACTCTGGTGGATGCTGTGCACATCCATCAGAGACTTGCAGATAGTCGGGAAGCCGTGGAACAGATCGCGTTCGCGGATCAATTGATTATCAACAAGGTTGAACACATCGAGGAAAAGCGGTTGCACGGCATCGAGACTGCACTTCGGGAGCTGAACCCGTTTGCACGGGTTTACAAGACATCGCGTTGTCAGATCCAGCTCGATGCGGTAATCGGCCGCGGATCGTTTGACCTGTCCCGCGTCGAAGGCCTGGCCACGATGGCGCAGGCTCCAGAGCACGATCACGATGAGCATTGCGACCACGATCACGGACACGTGCATGACGAACATTGCGGTCACGGTCATGACCACCACGATCACGCGCACGACGTAGATAACCACATCCAGGCCGGCGGTATCCATAGCGTCTCGCTGGCAACGGAGAAGGCCTTGGATCTGACCAGGCTGGAAGAATGGCTTGGGAATCTGGTGACGATGCAGGGCACCGATATCTTGCGCACCAAGGGGATTTTCCAGATCTCCGAATGCGAGCGCCGTTACGTATTCCAATCGGTCCACATGCTCATGGAGGGTGACTTTCAAGGCCCTTGGGCCGAAGCGAAGGCCCGCTACAGCCGGTACGTGCTGATCGGCCGCGACCTCAATCGTGAGGCCTTGAGAGCCGGTTTTGAAGCCTGTGTCCACCACTGACGCCATCACGCACAACGGATAGAGAAGAGGCAAACCCAATGGTGCTCGCCCCTGCCCCTCTCGGACCCCAGGCAAAACTGGTGCTGCTCCGACATGGCGAATCCGAATGGAATGCCAGTTCCAGGTTTACCGGATGGGCAGATATCGATCTGACGCCACAGGGCGTGATTCAGGCCCAGAAAGCGGCCGAGTTGCTAAGGTGTGCGCAATGGAGTTTCGATGATGGGCTTTCTTCGATGCTGTCCCGGGCCCTGTGCACCTATTGGATCGTGGCCAGGCACCTCTATCCGGACCATGACCGGTCGCCGGTCACCGATTGGCGCCTCAATGAACGGCATTACGGTATTTTGACCGGCATGACCAAAGCGGAAGTTTCGGCCCAGTACGGTGCGCTCGAGCTGGCGAATTTCCGCTTTAACACGGATGCCCGTCCAACGCCCGTGCCGCCAAACGCCCCCTACAGTCCGGAGTCGGATCCCCGGTATTCGCCATTCGCTGCCCAGTCATTGCCCCGTGCTGAATCCATTAGCGACGCGGCAATCCGTGTGCGCGCGGCATGGACGGATCTGATATTGCCGCGCATACAGGCGGGCAAACGTGTACTGGTATGCGCCCACGGGACGACCTTGCGGTCTCTCATACAGATCATTGAAGGCCATCCGGATGAGACGACGGCGTCGATGAAAATTCCCAACGCTCAACCCGTCGCCTACAACGACTGAGTTTCCCAAACCCGGGGCGGATACGCGCTTAAGAGCGTGTTTGCCCAAAAAGATGGCCCCATACAAGGAGAGACGCGATGCCGCATGAAAAGGACCTTGCCCACTGGCACGAACCCGCCGGCCACAAGAAAGCAGGTTTTGGCGAATTCAAGAAGCAACCGACGCCCTATGACCTGTTCATGGAAAGCGAAGGGGTTCCCGTCTTCCGTGACATTGGTGTCAAGGATGTGCGCGATCTGCCGATGGTGCAATGGAAGCGCAAAGGGGGCCGCGGGCACTACATCCAGCTCCTGGGCACGGAAACGAAGTGGGGTTGCTATGTGGTTGAAGTGCCCGCCGGCGGCGCACTGAACCCCGAAAAGCACATGTTCGAGGAAATCTACTGGGTGGTCGAAGGCCGTGGCACCACTGAGGTTTGGCTCGAAGGCGAAGGCCGCAAGCATGTCTTCGAATGGCAAGCCGGCTCGATGTTCTCGATTCCGATGAACGCCTGGTTCCGCATCGTTGACGGCTCGAACTCCGGCGCGGTTCTGCTCGCAGGCAACACGGCGCCGAACGTGATGAATCAGATCAACAACGTCGAAGCGGTGTTTAACAACCCGTTCGTGTTCCGTGATCGCTTCAGTGCAGACGAAGATTTCTACAAGCCGCGCGATGAAATCGAAACGGATCCGGTGCGCGGTCTTGCCCGTCGTCGTACCAACCTGATCACCGACGCGGTCAACTGCGATCTGCCGCTGGACAACCGTCGTTCGCCGGGCTATCGCCGCGTTGAGCCATTCATGACGGAAAACTGCTTCTACTTCTGGATCGGTCAGCACGAGCAAGGCCGCTATTCGAAGGCTCACGCTCACACGTCAGCAGCAATCCTCATCTGCCTGAAGGGTGAAGGCTATACGTACACGTGGCCGGAAGAATGTGGTGAAACCCCGTGGGCCACCGGTCAAGCGGACAAGGTTCGTCGCCTCGACTACGGTTACGGCGGAATGGTTACCGCAGCGCCTGGCGGCGCACGTTGGTACCACCAGCACTTCAGCACGTCCAGCGAACCGTTCCGCCTGACGGCATGGTTTGGTCCGCACAACCCGGGGCGTGATCCGGGTGCCCCGGGTTCGAAGCATACCGATTACACGGCTCAGGACGTCGGCTCCGGCGGCACGGCTATTCCCTACTGGATGGAGGATCCGTATATCCGTCAAGAGTACGAATCACGCCTGGCGAAGAATGGCGTGCAAAGCCGTATGAACGCTTCGTGGTACGTCAAGCCGGAAAAGAATGTCGGTGACTCGGTAGTTTAGTGCGTTCGTGTAGTGGGTCCGCAGGTAGTGAGTGTAGAGGGCTGTGTTCTTTCAGGGGCACAGCCCGGTCTTTTATGGACTGGAGACACGTATGAGCAACGAGCCGCAAGAAGGTCGGATCTTCTTTACCGACACCGGCCGAAGTCTGGAGGAAGAAGATGAAATCCACCTGGTCAGCGTGGGAATCGATGTCGGGTCCTCCACTTCCCACATGGTCATTTCGCACATCGTTCTCGAACGAACGACCACGCGCTACATCGTCGCACAACGTACGATCCTTCACGAATCGGATATCTTGATCACCCCGTACACCGACGATCTGACGATCGACGAGATCCGGCTGGGTGCGTTCATTGATGAGCAATACGAAAAGGCGGGCGTCACGCCGGATCAGATTGATACCGGCGCCCTGATCCTGACCGGCCTGGCGGTCCGCCGTCGTAATTCACGCGCAATCGGTGATCTGTTTGCAGCGCAGGCGGGCAAGTTCGTTTCGGTCTCCGCCGGCGATGGTCTCGAATCCATGCTGGCCGCGTTCGGTTCCGGCGCCGTCTTGCGTGCGCTGCGTCAAGGTACCCGCCTGCTCCATCTGGATATTGGCGGCGGGACCACGAAGATCGCTATCTGTGAAGATGGCGAGGTCAAAAGCGTGACCGCGATCGACATCGGCGCCCGCATCATTACCTTTGACGCGGAAGGCAGCGTTACCCGTGTCGAAGCCGCGGGCGAACGATTTGCCGAGGAGGTTGGCGCCACGCTGACCGTGGGTTATCCCCCGCTCCCCGGTGTACTGGAGGCGATCGTTGACCGCATGGCCGAGCGCCTGTGCGAGGCGTCGATGAAGAACGGCGCGGAACTCAGTCCGCTAACGGCTTCGTTGCTGCGCCTCACGCCCCTGGAAGGCGCGCGGGTTCCCGATCTTGTCACGTTCTCGGGCGGTGTTTCGGAATACGTTTACGGCCGCGAAACACGGGTATTCGGCGACTTGGGCTTGATGTTGGCCGCCGCGGTTCGCAAGCGCATCGAAGCCTCGGGAGCTGAAATCAGGGAAACGGATGAGGGTATCCGGGCCACCGTCGTCGGTGCCTCGCAATACACGGTTCAAGTCAGTGGCAGCACGGTTTATGTTGAACCGCAGTCGGTTCTTCCGCTGCGCAACCTCCCGGTAGTGGTCCTCGATTTCGATCTCGAGCCCGATCAACTCGACCCCAACGACATCGAAAAGGCAGTCACCACAGCGCTTGAGCGGATGGACCTGCAGTCGGACACGAAGGCCGTTGCCCTCTTCTATCGGTTTGCCGGGACCGCCTTCTATCGCCGCATGGACGCGTTTGTTGTCGGTGTCATGAACGCCATGCGCATGCGGATCGCAGCCGGGCAACCTATCGTCCTGATCGGTGAGGGCGATGTCGGCGGCTTGATCGGCATCCACTTCAAGCGGGAACGCGACCTCCCGGTGCCCATCGTTTCCATAGACGGGATCTCACTCAAGGAATTCGATTTTGTTGACATCGGTGAACTACTTCCTACGGCCTCGGCGGCGCCCGTAGTGATCAAATCCCTGGTGTTCCCGACGTCAAGCGGTTTGGGCCAAGCGGCGTTTGAACCCGTGACCGGAACGGCAACCGAAGCCGCGCGATGATCTATCTGCGCGATCTTTATCCCCCAAGCACCGCCCGCGAATCCGGTTGGATCGATGCCAGCGGCGGTCATCGCGTCTTCTGGGAGGCCCATGGCAATCCCCTGGGAGTTCCCTTGCTGCATCTATGCGGAGGCCCCGGCGGTTTCCCTAACCGCCAGGATCCGCGATTCTTTAATCCCTTCGGTTATCGAATCGTGCTCATTCACCCACGCGGAGCTGGCCGTTCTACGCCCGCGGCCAGCGTAGAGCACAACACGATAGACGATCAGATCTCCGATATTGAGCAAGTACGCACCCTGCTCGGTATTGAACGCTGGATTATTTCCGGTGCATCCTGGGGGACCACGCTGGCCCTGGTCTATGCGCAAACCCGTCGACAAAGGGTCCGCGCCCTGCTCCTGCGCGGCGTTTTTCTCTGCACCGGAAACGAACTGGAGTGGCTTTATGGAGGCGGCGCCGGTCGCCTGCATCCCGAGGCCTGGGAACAATTCTCCGGATGGACCGGCGCCACCGGACGTCAAGATCTCCTACAGGCCTACGGGGAGGTATTGAATTGCGGCGTCCCAGAAGAGGAATACGAGGCGGCTTATTTGTGGTGCGCCTGGGAAGACCATCTGGCCGGATTGCGAGACCAGGAACGCGAAACAGGCCCAGAAACAAAGGCGCAAGAGTTGGCAATGGCTCGCATCTCCGTACACTACTTTCTGAATGACGGATTCCTGTCACCTCACCAGCTACTCAACAATGCCGATCAATTGCATGACATTCCCGGTGCGTTAATTCACGGTACGCGTGACGAGGTTACGCCCATCGGCGTATACGCGTTAATCAAGGCATGGAAAAAATCGGTGTTTCACCCTATCGAAGGTGGAACCCATCTAAGCAGTGACCATCCCGGAATGATTGATTGCATTATTCGAAACTCCAGTGAGTTAATGAGTTTGAATAGCTGACATCCACCTTCCCATTTCTTGAGTGTCGTTCGCATCCGATACTTTGCCACCTGTGCTTACACCGCGCAGGCTACAGCTGGAGACTAGCGAAAATGAACCAGGAAGTAGATTCACAAACAGTTCGCATTGCTGATCTTGTTGACGAACAAAAAATAGGCCCATTTATCTGGACAGTCGTGTTCATTGGATTTTTATGCCAATTATGTGATGGCTACGATCTTTCGGCCGCCGCATTCGCGGCGATTGGTATCGCCAATGAATTCGGACTCGAGAGACACGCCTTGGCCCCTCTGTTCAGTGTCGGCCTCTTCGGCATGCTGTTTGGCGCCTTGGGTTTCGGCTACATCGGCGATCGCTGGGGCCGGCGTGTGGCCGTCCTCTCTTCGGCATTGCTTTGCAGTGTGTTCACCCTGCTTAGCGCAACTGCCCACTCCTTTGCTATGCTGCTGGTCTTCCGCTTCTTCACCGGTATTGCGCTCGGGGGTCTACCCGCAAATACAGTGGCGCTGACAGCCGAATACGCGCCGCAGCGCAAGCGCTCGCTGTTGATCACGATCATGTTTGTGGGGCTGACTTTTGGTGGTGCTCTGCCTGGCCAACTCGGAAGCATCATTCACCCCACGCAATGGCGCCTGATTTTCACCATCGGCGGCCTCGCTCCGCTGGTGACCGTGGTCCTGGCGGGCTTCTTCCTGCCCGAGTCGATCAAGTTCCTGGCCGTGCGTAACGCACACGATCCACAGATCGTGAAGCTTGCGCGCAGGATCCGTCCGGAGTTGAACATTCCGGTCGGTACGAGATTTCAGATCCTTCACCTTGCGGAAAAGAAATTCCACGTCAGCCAACTATTCGAAGGCAATCTGCGCATCATCACTCCGCTCATCTGGGTGATGTCGATCACGACGCTGTTCGCGAATTTTTTCATGAACAGCTGGATGCCGACCCTTCTGCATTCGTTGGGCCTGGACCCGCATCAAGCCGAACACGCTGCTTCCATGTACTACCTGGGTGGCGTTCTCGGAGGCCTCATGATGTCGTTGATGCTTGATCGGGGGCGCCTTTGGGTTGTGCCTCTGTATATGGCGCTCGGAGCCGCGGCGGCCCTGTTCCTGGGGCAGCAAACGCACTCCATGGCGCTTGCGCTTGGCGTATTCGGCGTCGGCCTCTTCATCCTGGGTACGCAATCGGGTACGAATGCTCTGATGGCCGTTTGCTACCCCACTCAGATCCGCGCTTCGGGAACGGGCTGGGCACACGGTCTCGGACGCTTTGGCGCCATTGCCGGCCCCATGACCGGCGGTGAACTGATCCACATGCGCTTGCACATGGCCCAGATATTTTGGGCGCCGGCAATCGTGTCGGTCGTCGGTTGCGTGGCCACGATCTGGCTCTCACGCGCGGCCCGGGATCGCTTCCCGACGAAGTAACTGCAGCTTGAAGCGGGCGGCGGGCGGCTCAGCCCGCGCGTTCGCTGGGTGGCCGCGGCTTCGTTTCGACTAGATGGTCCGTCTCAGCACAACGGGCTTTCCACCCATTGTCAGTTTCGTCATCCACGCTGCCAACGCGGAATCCAGATAGTCTGCATGGCCGGGAAACCAGCCAAACAGATGCACACCAAAATCGCGCACAACGCCCGCGTTGACCTGACCCGCCTCAAGAGCCGCCTTGACCTCGCACACCGATTTCAAAACAGCCGCATGCTCTTCGATATGGCAATCGCGTGGTGGGAAATTCGTCGTGCTCATCCATTCGTCTTCCTGCGCAAAATGGCGGACCGCGTGGCCCTCAAATTCCTCGATCGCGGCCAGCGCATTGGTATCGGTACAAGTCACGAGGCGTAGCACGACCTCGTAGAATTCCTCGTGTACGTCATCCATCGGTGTGAAACCGAGCAGCCGTGCATCTGACCAGACCATGCTAGCGTCGCTTTGGCGCGCCGGCGCTTCAATGTCAGCCGTTTGGGATGCGTGCGTAAAGTCTTGTGTGTTCATCACTATCTCTCCAGGCAACGCCATCGACAACAGAAGAAAAATGGGTTCTGAAAACGACTAAGAACCCAGGCAGAGAGCGCCTTTGTAGCGATTTCAACCTACAACAAACGAGTCAGACTGACGCACGCCGCAACAGCGGCGAAACTCGCGCCGGTGATCAACGCAACCTCGCCGGCATGATGAGGCTCGATCAGCAATATCAATGCGGTCAGCACAGCACCGAATGTCTGTCCGAGCACGCGCGCTACGCTAATCATGCCGCTCGCGTTGCCGGTGCGGCCCAGCGGCGCAAGGGCGAGAATCGACCTGTTATTAGGCGGCTGGAACAGCCCGAAGCCGATTCCGCAGACCGTCATGCGCCAGCCGATATCGAACGAAGCGGGATGCGCGGGCAGTAGCGCGAGTAATGTCAGACCGGTTGCAAGGATAGCCAGTCCGACACCACCAAGCGCCCCCGCTTTAAAGCGGTTCGACAATGAACCTGCCAGAGGTGCGATACATAGCACCGCAATCGGCCACGGTGTAATGAGCGCACCGGTTTCCATCGTACTGCGTCCGAGCGCGTCCTGTAGCATGAATGGCAGCGATACGAAGGCGAGCATCTGCGCGGTAAACGAACAGACAGATGTCAGGATGGCCAGCAGAAATGCCGGTGTAAGCAGCAGATCTACCGGCAATAGCGGCTTGGTTCGCTTTCGCTCGCGACGCACCAGCAGCCACGCACAGATCGCCGCCGCGGATAGCTGGATCACGACGCTTGCGCTAATGCCGTCACTGTGACCCATCCGATCAACGCCTATCACGAGCAGTCCGAACATGGCTGCATTCAGCAGTGCGCTGAAGTAATCATAAGACGCCCTCGAGACAGGCGGTCGAGGCAGTGCCTTGAATCCGACGAAGAACGTAATAACGCCGAGCGGCACGTTGATCGCAAACAGCCACGGCCATGTCGCCACAGAGAGGATCGCCGCTGCAATCGTCGGCCCGGCAGCGGTCGAAATGGAAACAACCGACGCATGAATACTGACACCTCGCCCGAGCAGCCGCGATGGATAAATCATCTTGATGATGGCGGTGTTCACGCTGCCAATACCAGCTGCACCTAGTCCCTGCAAGACACGTGAAATGATCAGCATATCGAGTGATGTCGACATCGCGCACATCAGTGATGCGAATGTGAAGAGTGCCAGACCCACCACGTAGATGCGTGCATAGCCGACACGATCGCCGAGTGACGACAGCGGCAACAACGTCATGATGATCGACAGCTGATAAGCATTGACGATCCACACCGAATCCGCAGGGCTGGTATGCAGTATCGTTGTGATGGTCGGCAACGCTATATTGGCAATCACGCTATCGAGGCTACTGAGCGCAGTAGCAAGGGATATTGCGATCACAGCAAATATCAGCTTGCTGCCTGCCAGCGCATCCTCCTTCGCAGCGAAGCCACCCCGCTCGATTGCGATCTGTTGCATGGTTATCTTTCTACGCGCCCCCGAATAAAGACGCCGGAGATCTCCCCGACGTTTCCTGATGACCGATCAAATGCTGAAGCTTTCGAGACTCGCCGGATGGAACAGATCCTTCGCCTCCAGCAGGCGGCTCGACAGTCCTTCCGCGTGGTGCTGCGCGAGGAATCGATTGAGCGTATGTTCGTTCGCGGCGAAACCGTACGACCAGAAATCGTCGCCCATCAATGCGCGCGCGGCGCGCAGTTGAGTCTCGATAAACGGCAATGTCACCTTCGTAGCCGATGTATCGGTCAGACGGTGCAGTGCGATCGCTTTCGATTTCTCGAAGGCCTTCATCACCGACATCGGCAGCCACGGATGCTGTTCAACGAGCGTGCGCCTGATGCCAAGCGTGTGCATGATCGGAAACAGCCTTGTTTTGCGATACCAGGCCGCGGCTTCTGCCTGCGGATCGTCGAACAGATACTTCACGTTCGGGGAGCCGCGCTCGAAACACGACGGTGCGCGCGGGCCGATCAGCGCATCGATTTCACCGGCGTCGAGCATGCCGGAAATCGCTTTGCCTTCGGGTGCGTTCGCCAGTTCCACATCTTCAGGCAGATTCAGACTGATCTTTTCGACGCGCGTCGGGTCTTCGTAACCGCCACGCACCCACGTGACATCCGATGCCTTGACGCCGTATTCCTCCTCGAGGAACAGGCGCACCCACACGTTCGCGGTCAACTGATATTCGGGCACGCCGATGCGCTTGCCCTTCAGATCTTCCGGTTTGTTGATACCCGCGTTTGCGTTCACATACACCGACGTGTGACGGAACGCCCGCGACGGGAATACCGGAATCGCAACGTAGGCCGACGTACCCGCTGCTGTCTTGACCGAATAGCTGCTTAACGACAGTTCGCAGATGTCGTAATCCGCGTGACGCAGCGCGCGAAAAAAGATTTCCTCGGGTTCCTGCAACATGAATGTCGGATCGACGCCCTCGATCTGCACTTCACCATCGACCAAGGGGCGCATACGGTCATAGGGGCCGACCGCAACTGAAAGCTGCAGCTTGCTCACGCTGTCTCCTTTAGAGTGCGAAGAAAAATCAATAGAACTGGTCGAAGTGCACCTGTCCGAACGACACGCCGTGCGCCAGCAGCATCTTCTGGATCGCCTGCCCCATCGCAGGGGGTCCCGCAAAATAGATTTCCATGTCGCGCAGGCGATCACCGAACATCGACTCAGCCAGTTCGTGCACAAAGCCGGTGTGACCGCCCCACTGCTCACCGCCCGCGTCCGAAACGGCTGCGTCAAAATGAAGAAGCTCGCCGAAATTCTCGAGCGCTTCGAGCATGTCGCGTCCGCACACATCACGTGGCGAACGACCGCCATACAGGAAGTTCAGTCTGACGCCCCGCATTTCCGGGTCTGCCGCCACACCGCGCGCGATCGAAATCATCGGCGCCAGGCCCGAACCGCCGGCGAGACATAGAATGTCGCGTTTCACGTCCCGACGCAGATAGGCCATACCGTAGGGACCATCGATCCCGACCTCATCGCCGGTCGCCAGGGTGTGGAACAGCGCGTTGCTCCCGCGACCATTCGGTACGCGGCGCACCTGGAAATCAAGCACCTTTGCATGCGAGCCTTGCACGATGTTGCTCATCGAATAGGCCCGCTGACCGCTAACGCCGGGTAGCGTCAGCAACGCGTATTGTCCCGGCTCAAATCGCATGTCATCGGCAAGCTCGAAGCGGAATTCCCAGATATCGTGCGTGACCGGGCGACGCGATGTGAGCGTACCCGTCACACGCTTCGGTCGATGTATAGGCGCGTAGTGCTGACTTGGACGTATCCTGATCGTGCAGTCGGCTCGCGGCGTGCTCTGACAGCCAAGATGACGACGGCGCTCGCGGTCCTTCGCGGTCCAGCCAGGCGCCTCGGGCCATCTGGCGTCAACCGCGCCTTCGATCAGTTCGAATTTGCAGTTGCCGCACGCGCCTACATTGCACTCGTATGGAAACGCGATGTTATTCCGGAGGGCCGATCGCAACAGTACGTCATCGTTAGCGCATTCGAAGAACTGATCGGTGCCCGCAAGCGTGATGCGATGATTCTGGTTATTCACAAGAGTCTCATCCATGTCGGGTATTCGTGCTTTGCGTCCTTTTTCCGGCGGCTCGAACGAATACCTCTTTGAACAGCGGAGTTGCAGGGGCTTTAGATCGATTGGTGTTTCTTGCCTGCTTCCGCGATCATTGCATCGCGTGCGCCGTCGCTGAACGGAGTTTCGCGCTTCAGCAGAATGGCAACCGAGCGAACTTTCTGCGACTCCGCATCGCGGCCCGGCGGCAGCGTGCCGTGCTCGACGAGTGCACGCGCGGATTTCATGATCCGGCTGCGCATCATGATGATGCCGTTGTCGGTGCCAACCAGGTTCTCTCTCGTACGATCCTGGATCGGCCCCATGCTCTCCTGAAGCGAGGCATCCTGCATGGCGATGCCTTCCACCCCGCTGTACGTGGTGCCCGCCCTCTGTGCCGCGCGGTCCATCAGATAGTTGTTCGTCCTGTTCTGCTCGGGAACGTAGTTGCTGCCCGGCACATAGCGCACGTGGATACCCTTGCCGTCCCTCATGGCTTGCACTTCGCCTTCCGTCAAATCGCGCGTCGGATGGTAATCGAAGCTCCAGGCCCAGCAATTGTGATCGTCAATCGGCACCCAGAAGTGGCCATGTATCGGGTGATCGCCACGCGGAGGAACCATCGTGAAGCAAGGCATGACCCACGGCGTAATACGCCAGTAATACTGATCGTCCTCTGCGTTGCGCCGCACGCCGATTGCCAGGCCGCCGGACGCTTCGACAACCTCGAAGACGGGCGCGAGGTCGTTCATGTTGTACTGGTTGCCCTTGGCGCCCTTGAACAACGGATCGGCGTTGAGGCTGCCGCTGTGCAGGAACGAAACGTGGCTTGAATCGATGCCGCCTTCGAGCGCCTGTAGCCAGTTGCATTCCTGAATCCGCTTGCTCATGAATGACTGTCGTGCCGGCACAGTCGAGAACTCCCATGCGGGAAGGGGCGGCTGCTGGTCGGCCGGCCCCATGTACACCCAGATGACGCCGCCCTGTTCAACGAGCGGATACGACTTCAGCTTGATCCTTTCCGCGTAGCCGCTTTCCTTTGCTTCGGACGGCACCTCGGTGCATTGACCGGTCACGTTGTATTTCCAGCCGTGGTACGGGCAGCGAATACCGCCGTCCTCATTGCGGCCGAACCACAGCGACACGCCACGGTGTGCGCAGAATTCATCGATCAGGCCCAGCTTGCCGTCCGAATCCCGGAACGCAAGCATGCGTTCCGAGAGCAGTTGCAGACGAACCGGTTCGCCCCCAGGCTCCGCCAGTTCTTCCGACAGCAACGCCGGCAGCCAGTAACGACGGAACAGTTCGCCCATCGGGGTACCGGGGCCGGTTTGTGTGACGAGATCGTTCTGCTCTTTTCTCAACATGGTATGTGCCTCGGGGGTGCTGTTGTTGCGCAACGCAGTTGTAATCCGTTTCCTCTTATGTTCTTCTATGAGGAACGCTGTTCAAGAAGCAAGAACAAAGTTATCATCGGACCCACAACATGTCAACGATGGAGATTCCCTATGAGTCACGCTTGCGCATTCGCTCACCTCTGCCACGCAGGAGACGTAGCTGAAGGTAAAGCGATCAAGGTCGAAAAGAACGGCCTGACACTCGCTGTATTTAACGTTCAGGGTGAATATTTCGTAACGGATGACACCTGCACGCACGGTCCAGGCTCGTTGTCGGAAGGCTATATTGATGGCGACACAGTGGAATGCGATTTCCACAACGGCTCGTTCAATATCAGGACCGGTGAGGTCGTTGCGCCGCCATGCATGATTCCGCTCAAGACGTACAGGACGCACGTTGAAGATGGGGTGATCGTGATCGAAACGGATGGGGATTGAAAACGACGCTCCCGATGCAATCAAACATCGGGAAAGGCCGTGCGTGCTGCATGCCTCACGGGTCGCGAAAGCAGCGTAAGTGCTTCGTCTGGCAGAAGCTTGCCTTTAGCGGAATGGAGGATGTGCGAACCTGCACAATAATCGCCGACGGGCATTTCCGCTGCGCTGATTACTGATGCATCGGCACTGTCTGTTCTGCGCGGAGCTTACCCGCGTGATAGTCCCACACCTTTTGCAACAGGTTCGGTTTCCACAGATTACGGCCGATCGTCTCGACCTGTTCGGGCGATAGAACCATCGGCTCACCGATTTGTTGCGCAAGATACTGGCGATGCGCGTTCTCCTCGAGATAAAACGCGAGCACAAATGCCTCAAGAACGCCTTCGGCCGCAATCACCGCACCGTGCGATTTGAGCATTGCGACGCGGTGCGCGCCAAGACATTCCGCCAACTCCTGACCAAGCGGCCTCTGGTTGATCGAAGCCGTCTTCGGGAACTGCTGGATCTTACCGAGCACTGAAGCCTGCATGATCACCGGTTGCACGACATTGCCCGTCATGCTGAACAGGGTGGACCAGGTAGGATGCGTATGCACGACCGAATTGACGTCAGGTCGTTTGCGATAGACTTCCGAGTGAATGTGGAACTCCATCGGCGGAACCGCATCGCCGTCAATCAGGTTGCCGTCGAAATCGATCGTCACGATGTCATTCACGTCAAGCGCGCTACGCACTGACGCACCTGAGTTGATCAACATGCGATCTTGACCCGTCACACGCCAGCTAAAGTGACCGTTGAAGTCGATGACCCCAGCACGTTCGAGCATCAGAATTGCGTCAACGAGCATGTGCTTCTGCTGCATGTGTCGATCCATTATCTTCACTTCCATGGAATCAGCTTGCATTCAATGTCGCTCGCCAGCATGGGAAAGGTTGCAGCTATCGGGGCGTACCCGATCTGCCTGGGAATCCGACGCAAGTGATGCTAACCTTGGCTACTGCGCTAAAAATTGTTCTTATATGTGGAACCACGTATGTTAAGATGGAACAAAAATAAGTATCCGTGTGCGTCGATAGAAAAGTCAAGGTAAACGGAAGAGAACTTAGGGTTAGTGCGCATGCGTCGGACGGGGAGCCGCCGGTATACGCCGAGCTACCCTATAGATTGCGTTCCCTGAAGACGCGGCGCTAAATATGACGAGGATGAGTAAATTGGACGCAAAAAGCATGCGGAACAACGAAACGGACGCAGAACTGGAAGCGGAACAGGATGGGCCGCGCAGGCTGTCATCGGTGACGGCGGCATTGCGACTACTCAAGATGTTTTCGCAAGAGGAGCCCGAACTGGGGATCAGCGTATTGTCAAAGCGCATGAGCCTCGCAAAGAGCACGGTGCATCGTCTGTGCGCTGCGTTGCTCGCTGAGGGAATGCTGGAACAGAATCCGGACAACGGCCGCTATCGGCTCGGCGTCCTTTTGTTCACACTCGGCGGCCTTGTGCGCCGTCGTTTCGACGTGACGAAACAGGCGCTGCCGTTCTTGCATGTATTGCGCTCGCAGACAGACGAAACCGTCCACCTGGCCATTCTCGACGATACGAGCGTCGTCTACATGTTCAACCTTGAAAGCGAACAGACGATCCGTATGCGCTCGTATATCGGTGTGCGCAAACCTGCCTGCTATACCGCAGAAGGCCATGTACTGCTCGCGTTCAGCACGCCCGATGTCGTTTCACGCGCGATCAGGCAGGGACTTGTCGCGCAAACGCCCAAGACGAACACGGATACGCAGGTGTTTTTGAAAACGCTTGAGGAAGTCCGTCGCGACGGCTATGCGATCGACGATGAGGAATCTGAAATCGGCATGCGCGGCATTGCGGCGCCCGTGCGTGACACGACCGGCAATGTCGTCGCAGCAATCGGTTTCGGCGGACCTGCACAACGTCTCACGAAGAAAGCACTGCGGGCGGCGTTGCCGCATCTGATCGCCGCCACGGAAGGCATTTCTGCAACGCTTGGCTATCACCCTTGAGATAGTCCATCAGGTTACGAAGGTTTCGTTCAGTCCTTGCGATGCCTGGACGTAGCGGCGTAACGAACCGCCTTTAGCAAGTCTTTAGTACGCCCCTCCTCAAAGCGCTGTGTCCGATAGGCACAGCGCTTTTTTATTTTACGTAACACAACGGACGTACACATCGCGCAAAACCTCATTGCCCAGCATGGACGTGACATGTTAAAAGTACAGGTATAAATCGGAATGCAGTTCCTTTATGCGGAACAAACTTTTAACCTCTGTTCACTTCGCACCATGTCTACCATCGATGAACCCGCTGCCGCGCGCGCAGCTCAAAACGTCGCGCTATGGGACATATTCACAACGTTCGTGCGCATCAGTGTGATGTCGTTCGGCGGTAGCACTGCCGCATGGTCCTATCGCGCTGTCGTCGAAGAACGCAAATGGCTGGATAACGACGCGTTCGTCTCGGGCATGACCCTCTCGCAAGTCATGCCGGGCGCAAACCCCGTCAATGTCTCGCTTTATGTCGGCCAGCGTCTGCGTGGGCCGCTCGGCGCGCTGGTTGGTGCGCTCGGCATGATTTCGCCTGCGCTTGTGGTTGTGCTCGTGCTCGCGGTGCTCTATGCGCGTCTTTCGGGCTATCCGCTCACGCACTTTCTGCTACTCGGCATTGCCGCGGCCGGTGTGGGTGCGACGTTCTCGATGGGCGCCAAGGTTGCGGTGCGCATCGAGCGCAAGCTACTGCGCTACGCGTTTGCCGTTATCGCCTTCGTCGCGGTCGGCGTGCTGCACTGGCCTACCGTGCCTGTCGTGCTCGTTCTCGTACCACTTAGCGTTATTTGCGCTGCTATGGAAAAGTAAATGGCCAACGTCCTGCTAAGACTTATCGTTCTGTTCGCGCCGCTTTCCGCGCTTTCGTTTGGCGGTGGCCAGACCATCATTGCCGATATCCAGCTTCAAAGCGTGTCGGTCTATCACTGGCTTTCCGGTCAGGAATTCGCTGACCTCTTCGCTATCTCGCGCGTATCCCCTGGGCCGACTACGTTGATTTCCGCGCTGATCGGCTGGCATCTGGAGGGATTGATAGGCGCGCTCGTTGCGACGCTCGCGATGTATATCCCGTCGTCAACGGTGTTCGTGACCGTGACGCTGTTCTGGCATAAGAGTGAAGGTACACGTTGGCGTCTCGCCATCGAGCGCGGGCTGGCGCCGGTTGCAGTTGGTCTGATTTTCGCCGGCGCGGTTGCCGTGATGCAATCCATGCACGCTACTACGTTTGCATGGGGAACAACGGCCATTGCGGCTTGCGTCGTGTACTTCACCAAGCTCAATCCGTACGTGCTGATGTCAGCCGTAGCGCTAGCCTACGCGGCCGTTTTTTACATGCCGTTCTGATAGAACGAAACGGGCAGCGGATGTGAACTGAGCACAAAGAGGCGGACATAGATCCGCCTCTTGCGTTTTTCGGTAGACCGATCGCGTTGAGCGAGCGCGTTCGAACCGAACGCACCATGTGTCGCCTCGTCATTGCGATCACACTTCCAGTTCATCGATACGCCGCCACTTGTAGACGATGGTAGAGGCCAGCCAGATGAACGCGCAGAGGCCGATAATCGCATAGCCGACCACCCCGAAATTATCGCCAATCTCACCGATTACATCCCAGAACGCGCCGTTCAGATGCAATTTGTCCGCGATCAGCCCAAGCGCTTCTATTCCGCCAACGCCGATTGCGACAACCGCCGACACTAGCGTGATCGTCATGTTGTAATAGAGCTTGCGAATCGGCTTCATAAACGCCCAGCCGTACGCGCCTAACATCAGGATGCTGTCGGTCGCATCAACGAGGGACATTCCTGCCGTGAACAGCGCGGGGAATACCATGATCGACCAGATAGGCACACCATGCGACACCTGCGTGGCCGACACGCTGAGTAATCCTATTTCGGATGCCGTATCAAAGCCAAGTCCGAAGAGCACGCCGAGCGGGTACATATGCCAGCTTCGCGTAATCAGGCGGAACATCGGCTTGAAAATGCGCGCGAGCAGGCCGCGATTGGCGAGCAGCAGGTTGAAATCTTCTTCATCGTAGCGCTCGCCCCGGCGCACGCGCATAAATGTCGCAAACACCGATCTCAGCACGATGAGATTGATGGCCGCGATCACGAACAGAAAGCCCGCCGATACCAGCGTACCGATCACGCCGCCAATTTCCTGAAACGCCTCGAAGCGATGTTGCAACGCCATGGCGGTAGCCGCAATCGCAGCGGTTGCGGCGACGACGACGGTCGAATGACCCAACGAAAACATGAACCCCACCGTCACCGGTCGCTGCCCCTCCTGCATGAGTTTGCGCGTCGCATTATCGATGGCGGCGATATGGTCGGCGTCGACTGCGTGACGCAACCCAAAGCTGTAGGCAAGAAGGGCCGTGCCGAGCAACACCGGTTGCCCGTGTAACGCGATGAATGCCCACGCCCATGCTCCGAGGTTGAACACGACCAGGAGCACATACATCGCGCCTATACGGCCTCGAATATTTGTGTCGGCATCATTGAACAGAAATTTCAGGAATTGAATCATTCATGTCTCCACCGAAAGACCGTCATGCACGGACCGCACATCGCTCACACTTTTTGCGAAGTTCCTCATATTTCTGACCGCATCTTAAGTTCCATATATAAGAACGACATGTCTGTATTTGGAACAAAAGACAACGAATGATGGGGGCTGTGCTATGGTGGTGTCAAGACGCAATTTCTGCGGAAATGGATAGCCGACATGCAACGCATCACGATTACGATTGACGATGTCCTGCTCTCGACGCTTGACGACACGATGAAGCAGCGCGGCTATAACAGCCGCTCGGAGGCGCTGCGTGACATCCTGCGCGCCCATCGTTCAGGGGAGCTTCTCGATGACCTCCACGCACAATGCGTCGGCACCTTGACGATTGTGTTTGAGCACGGCGTGCGCGACCTCGCGCAGCGCTTATCGGATGCGTATCACGCACAACACGCGCTGATCGTTAGCGGCAGTCGCATCTATCTCGATCACGACAATTGCCTGGAAATGATCGTGCTGCGCGGTCCAGTGGGTACGATTCAGCAGTTCGCATGGTCGCTTGCGTCACAACGTGGTGTGCGCAACAGCAACCTGCATCTGATGCCGTTGATGGAAGAGCACGCTCCGCCACACGAGCATTTGCACGTGTGACGGCGTTTGTGGCTTTAGCCGTTAGTCGTGACTGCCTGCGTGGTCACGCGTGTGATCCACATGGTGGTGATGCCCGTGATCAGCACCGTGACTATGGTCATGATTGTGATGATGGTGATGGCCGTGTGCGTGTGCATGATCGTGATGTTGATGCTTGCCTGCGGTTACAGGGTGATGGTGACGATGTACGGTGCCATCTTCGTGCGCATGCCATTCGGATGCATCGGATTTGCCGTGCAGGCTGGGATCCTCGCTGAACACCAGCGATTTGACCGTGACCGGAACCGTGCGTGACGGCATACGGATGCGGCCCAGATCGACGTAATCGAGCCCTCGCAGCGAAACGCCATCGATCACGAACAGGTCATTTCCACCCAGTGATTCGCGCAACAGGTTGCCGAGCGAATTGGCAATGTCTCCATCGGCAATGACATACAGCGGCTTGCCAGCCGCGATGGTCCGCGGATTGCCGTCGATCAACCCGCGAGCGAGTGCAGCCAGACGCGAATATTCGGGTGGCCCCGCCCAACGCACTACGATTGCCACATCCCGATCGCCCTCCTTCAGGTCGTAGCGCTGGAAGCTCTTGCGCAGCGATTGAACGACCGCGGCAGGATCGATCACTTCGGGCATGCGCTCTTCGATCGGCACGACCTGCATATTCTTGCGTGGCAGCAGGTTGCGCGGATTCGAAATGAACGTCGTGTTACCGCTCAACTGGATGCTGTATTCCGATGCGCCTAGAACGGTCGCGCGAATGCATTCGATGGCAGGTAGCAGCGGCCAGGGCACTTGAGCAGCGAGCAAGCGCTGACGCACCGCGGAACCGAAAAGTTTCCCAAGATCGAGAAAGTCCCGTGTTTCACGCTCGTAAACATATTCGCCGACACCACCCGAGAAAATCAGACCGTCCAGTTTACCCAAGTCCGCAATCGGATCGGTCAGGAACAGTGAATTCAGATCGTCAGCGGTGAAGCGCTCGGTCAGCACACGCACAAGCGTTTGCGCCATCCAGTCGGCAACCTGTTCAAGCTGTTCGCGCGTCGTTTGACTGCCAATTTCCCAAGCGAATCCTGCTGCCCGTGCGTGGTCTTTACCCGCCGGGTCGAGGCGCGTGATGCGCCCTTTCTGATCTGTCACGATCAGACGTCCACCAAGGTGAACCGCGGCCGTACCGATCACGTTGCCGGAATCCACCAAGCCGAGCTTGGTCGTGCCGCCACCGATATCGACATTGAGCACGCGCTTCTTGTGCTCGTGCGAGTATTTCGCGGCGCCAGAACCATAAACGGCAAGCATCGCTTCCATGTGATGCCCGGCCGTCGCGCAGACAAATTCGCCGCCCTGTTCCGCGAGCATATCCGCGATGCCCTCACTGTTCTCACGCCGTAGCGCTTCGCCGGTCAGGATCACAGCACCTGTATCGATGTCGTCCGGACCAAGATTGGCCTCCTTGTAGGCCGCCGCAACGATACGCTTGAGCCCGCGCGTATCCATCTGCGTTTCGCTCAGGTATGGCGTGAGCGAAATCGGGCTCTGGTAGATCGGTTCACGCCCGACGATGATGTAACGGCTCGAGAGCTCTTCAGCGATGCGCCGCATATGGATGCGCGAGAACACGAGTTGCGTACCCGACGAACCGATATCGATACCTACGCTGTTGAGAACGACGTTATCGAGCAGCCACACCGCTTCCTGATTTGTTTCGGACTGGGAAAAATCGTGATCGTGGTCATGATCAGCGTCGTCACCATGCTCATGGTCAGGATCGTAGCCGCCCAGGTGATCGTCAAGCGAATGAACGTTTTTTGCATCGTTCGGCATAGGGTGTCTCCGGTTTGAATGGCCTATGTGCCGCGATCATACCGCAGCTTGCGCAGCCACAGCATCCCTAAAATGGAACGGCTCTCCACATAAAAGAATCGTTTTTCAATGAAATATTTGACCGCAGCCGCTGTCATACGGCAAAGAAGGCCGTGCAGAAGGCAATAAAACCGTCCGCCCTAGGGCTAACCCGCCCCTCCTGCTCCTTGACAAAAATCTACCGGGCGCGCTCAATACCGGGACCGCATCCTGAAATGGAAACGCCGTTCCATATATAGGAACCAAAGAAGTCACGTAAGGAGACAGTGGGTGGAGCTTCAACTTGATGTCACCAATACGCCGCCTCGATTCTTGAAGCGGCTCGATTCAAAATGGCTGGTGGTAGGCAGCGCGATCCTTATCGTCGCCGTGCTGGCGTTGATCCCGCTTTGTTTCCTGCTGTGGCAGAGCTTTATGACGCCGCAGGGTGCAGATACGCCGTCGGTATTCACGCTCGACAACTACCGCATTGCGTTCGGCAGCGCCGACTCCTGGTCGGCTTTCGCGAATTCGGTGGAGTTCGCCATTGGCGCCGCACTCGTTTCGTTCGTCGTCGGCTCAGCGCTTGCCTGGATAAACGAGCGCACCAATACGCCTTTGCGTCGTTTCTTTTCGGTCGTCACGGTCGTTCCGCTCATCAATCCGGCAATCCTCTTTACGATTGCGTGGATTCTGCTTGCCAGCCCGAAGATCGGCGTGTTGAACGTTGCGTTGATGCACTTGTTTGATCTTTCGCACCCGCCGTTCAACATCTACAGCATGGGCGGGATGATCTGGATCGACGGCTTGCAATATTCCCCCATGGCTTTCCTGCTGATGTCCGCTGCATTTCGTGGCATGGACCCATCACTGGAAGAGTCCGCCATCATGAGTGGCGCCGGCCTGTTCAAGACCACATTCAGCATCACCTTCCGACTTGCCGTGCCCGCAATCGTTTCGACGGTCCTTATCCTTTTCGTGCGTGCCGTCGAATCGTTCGAAGTGCCTGCGCTGATCGGCCTGCCGGTAAAAATCCAGGTTCTCACGTCGTCGATCTACGAGGCGTTGCAGCAATATCCGACGCCGACCGGACTGGCTGCCTCCTATTCAACGATCCTGCTGCTCATCACTTCGGCCGGCATCTTCCTTCAGAGCCGCCTGCTTGCCAAGGGCGGAAAATTCACGACGGTCAGCGGGAAGGCATTCCGCGCACGCGCCATCGACCTTGGACCATGGCGCTATCTGACTGCCGCGCTCTTTGTGCTGTACGCGCTTGTCATCGTGGTTCTGCCTTTGCTCGTGCTGCTGTGGTCTTCCTTCCAGAAGTTTTATGCGCCGCCATCGATGGAAGCCCTGCATCATCTGACGCTCGATTCTTATCGCTACATCTTCAGTTATCCCGAACTTAGAGAAGCCGTAGGCAACAGCCTGATTCTCGGCTTCTCGTGCGCAACGGGTGTGATGCTGCTTTCCTCCATTGTGTGCTGGATCGTGATCAAGACGAAGATTCGCGGCCGCTGGCTGCTCGATAACCTCGCATCGCTTCCGATGGTGTTTCCGGGACTCGTGTTAGGCCTGGCATTCATGGTCTTCTTCCTGAACGTCAACATCGGTATTTACGGCACGCTGTCGATTCTCCTCATTGCATACATCACGCGGTTCATGCCGTATGGGATGCGCTATACGCAAACGTCGATGGTGCAATTGTCGAAGGAGCTGGAAGAGTCCGCGGAAATGTGCGGTTCTGGCTGGGGCACGACGTTCTCCCGTATCGTCTTGCCGCTACTCAAGCCCGGTCTGATGGCCGGCTGGATTTACGTGTTCATTGTGTCGATCCGTGAGCTGTCCGCATCGATCCTGCTGTATAGCCCTGGTAGCGAAACGATTTCCGTCGTGGTCTGGGAGCTGTGGCAAAACGGTCAATACGTCGAGCTGTCGGCATTGAGTGTGATGTTCGCGATTGGCCTGCTCGCGCTCGTATCGCTCGCGCAGTGGGTGGGCAGCAAATTCGGCGTGAAATCGATCTGAACTCGCGAAACGGAAATCATTGAGACGACTATGCTGAATATTCAGAATCTGAACACGGTGTATCTCGACAGTCACGGCGCCAAAGTCGCAGGCATTGAAAATGTCAGTTTCGAGGTCCCCGAAGGCAAACTGTTCACGCTTCTCGGCCCGAGCGGATGCGGTAAATCCACTACCCTGCGCTCGATCGCAGGACTCGAAAAGCCCGATGGTGGAAAGATCACGGCGGACGGCGTGACCGTCTTTGATGCAGATCGCAAGATTTTCGTACCGCCGAACAAACGCCAGTTTGGCATGGTGTTTCAGTCGTACGCCATCTGGCCGCATATGACCGTCTTCAGGAATTGCAGCTTCCCGCTTGAAGTCGGCAAGAAGAAATTTACGAAACAGCAGATCACCGCGAAGGTCATGCGTGCGCTCACCGCAGTCGGCCTCGATCATGCCGCGGATCGCGATGCAACGAAGATGTCCGGCGGGCAGCAGCAACGTTTGGCCCTCGCCCGCGCGATTGTGATGGAGCCGAAACTGCTGCTGCTGGACGAGCCGCTGTCGAACCTCGACGCGAAGCTGCGCGACAAGATGCGTTTCGAACTCAAGCGTTTGCAACGTGAACTGAACATCACGACGATCTACGTGACGCACGATCAGGAAGAAGCGCTCGCGATGTCGCACGAGATCGCGATCATGAAGGACGGCCACATCGTCCAGAAGGCACGCCCTCGCAGTATCTACGAACAGCCGGCTAATCGGTTTGTAGCAGATTTCATCGGCACAACGAGCTTTGTCGATGGCACCGTCCGGGACACGAACGGCGAGGAGCTCACCATTAATTCAACTATCGGCCCGATCACGGTGACCCACAGCGGCGGCATGAACGTCGGCGCAAAAGCCGTCGTGTCGTTGCGCCCCGAGAATCTGGAGATTTTCGATCGTAAGCCATCGATCGGGCACGGCAATGTGTTTGAAGGAACCGTCTATTCCAAAGTATTCCTTGGCGAGACGCTTGATTTGCAGATCAAGGTCGGTGAACAGATTCTGCTCGCACGCGCGCATCCGTCACATCGCGAGCCGGTTGGCGCAAAAATCTGGGTGACGATTGATCCAGCCCGCTGTGTCGCGTTGAACCCTCAGTAAATTCGCTGTACCCACAAGGAGTCACTATGTCTGAAGCAAATATCGACACGAACCAGATGTATGAAGAGGATCAGCGCGCTGAAGAATCGCATCACAGTCCCGCGGGCAACGTGAAAAATCGCGTATTCGTGCGTGGCATTGAAGGCGCGTACAACCTGAACGTAGAACTGGAACGCCTGCGTTCCGTTCCGCGCGTGCGCAAAGGGAAAGAAATCAAGTTCAGCAAGGGACCGCAGACCTTCAGCCGCCACTATGTGCAGCCGAAGAACGGAATCACGCAGACGTTCCACATTCACCTCGAAGAATACTCGCCGGGCGGTCACTCGCAGAAGCACGGCCACGTGAACGAAGCAGCGTTTTACATTCTCGACGGCATCGGCTATGAAGTGCACGACGGCGTCCGCTACGACTGGGAAGCAGGCGACATCGCGATCGTGCACAACAACTGCGTGCACCAACACTTCAACCGTAGTCTCGACAAGCCTGCGCGTGCGCTCGTCATCAAGACGAAGCCGATGTTCATGTTCATGAACATGCTGTTCCAGAAGACTGTCGAGCCTCGTCCCGATGAGCCGTCGCCAACCGGTGCTGGTTTCGTCGCGCGCATGGAAGAGACTGATTTCAATCATCCGGAAGGAGGCTACTGATCATGGCATGGACCGAATCGGGAAACTGGTTGGCTGGCAAAGAAAATCGTGCGCTTTACAAGGGTCTGCTGGAAAACGCTGAACAGGCCGCGGAGCGTAACGCCAAACGCGCGAAGATCGTGCGACCTGAGAACATGCCGTGGGAGATGTCGCGCCAAGGCCTGCTCAAGCACCTGCTGAACGAAGGCATGAACACGCGCATGGAGACCGTCGACGCATACATGCAGATCATTCCGCCGGGCAGCAAGTCGGGCAAGCACCGTCACCTGGCTGAAGAATGCCTCTACGTGCTCGAAGGTCGCGGCTATGACCTGCACCAGGACTTCGATGTCGAAATCGTCGATCAGTACGCGTGGAAGCCGGTCGGTGACGTCAAGCGCTTCGAATGGGAAGCCGGCGACGTGATCTATATTCCGCCCGGCACCGCCCATCAGCATTTCAACGCAGACCCGGATCGTCCCGTGCGCCTGATCTCCGCGATCAACCGCATTTTCTGGAAGAGCGGCCTCAACGATCTGCAGCAACTCGAAGACGCACCGGAATACGATCCGGCCGTCACGCTCACAGCCGAGAAGATTCGCGAATATCTGAAGCACACGGCCACCGTCTAAACAACGCCTGAATCAGTTAGCTTGCAGCTCCGCGAGCTATCTTGTGGTGTGCGCAACCCGCATTGAATGGAGAAGTGAATGAGCAAGAACGCAGTTGTTTCCGAGGACATGGCGAAGAAATTCGCTACCGAGAAGGAAACGGCGTATACGCGCTGGATTGCCCAGCAAGGCCTGGACATCATCGACGGTCACTATATTCAGGACTTGCGTACGGTTGATCTGAAAGATTGGGCGCGTCGTGGAGGCAAGGGCGTGTACATCAATCACGAAGCGTCGCGCACGTCGAACGACTGCTACGTCTGCGAAATCCCGCCGGGTAAATCGCTCGCACCGCAGCGCCAGTTGTTCGAAGAAATGATCTACGTGCTGAGCGGTCGCGGGTCGACTACCGTTCGCAACGAAGCAGGTGCGGAAGTCACGTTCGAATGGCAGGCGGGTGCCCTCTTCGCCATCCCCCTGAACTGCTGGCACACGCACTACAACACGTCCGGCAAAGATGCCGCGCGTTTTGTCTCGGTCACGAACGGCCCGCCCACGATCAACGCGCTCGAAGACATCGATTTCATCTTCGGCACGGCGTACGATTTCAAGAACCGCTTTAACGGCGAGCCCGACTACTTCGCGAACGGCGGTGAGCAGAAGGGCCTGCTGATGGAAACGAATTTTGTCGCTGACGCAGTGAACCTGCCGCTGATCAGCGCCGCTGAACGGGGCGCCGGCGGCGGTCATATCCGTTTCAACATGGCGCGCGGTTCGCAGAACAGCCACATTTCTCAATTCCCGACCTCGACTTACAAAAAAGCGCACTCCCATGGTCCCGGCGCGCACGTCATCATCATGAGTGGTTCAGGGTACTCAATGATGTGGCGTGAGGGAGAAGAGCCGAAGCGTTACGACTGGCAGACAGGTTCGCTGATCACGCCGGCCAACGGCGAGTTTCATCAGCACTTCAACACGAACCCGAATCCGTCGCGTTATCTCGCGCTCAAACACGAGGTCGTCTCTCAGCGCAATTCGCAAGGCGTGCCGAAGGCGTGGATTTCACGGCGCATCGGCGGTTGCCAGATCGACTACGCGGACGAAAATCCGGTCATCCGTTCGACGTTTTCATCGGAGCTGGAAAAGATCGGCCTGGCGATGCAGATGGACGGCGCGTATACGAAGGAACTGGAAACGCTGCCTCCGCTCGCAGCCTGAATCCCAGCCGGTGAGCCGTTAGTCCGGTACAGCTGAAGGTGCGGGGTACATCAGGCCGATGTGCCCTGCCAAAGTAAACCTATCTGAGACTCCTGATGAAGAAGAATATCCGCCTCGCAGCAATTGCTGGGCTTCTCGGTGCCGCGTTGACATTGATGGGCCCCAGTCCCGCCTTCTCCGCAGGTTATGAATCGAGTGAGTCCGTCGCACAATATAACGGTGCGGACCGCACGCAAAAGCTGATCGCCGGGGCGAAGCAGGAAGGCAAGCTGACGGTGTATTCGTCGCTGCCGCCTGCAGACTTCGACCCGGTCATCAAGGCGTTCGAGCAGAAGTACGGCGTGCACGTTACGGTCTGGCGCTCGAGCGCTTCGGGCATTCTGCAACGCGCCATTTCGGAAGGCCGCGCCGGTCGCTATGAAGCCGACGTGTACGAAACCAACGGCCCGCAGCTTGAGGCGATGTATCGGGAAAAACTGTTGCAACCGATCAATTCGCCGGTTCTCAAATTGCTGATTCCCGCGGCAATTCAGGACAACAACGCGTGGACGGCTACGCGCCTGAACGTATTCACAGTCGCGTACAACACTAACCTTATCAAGAAGGCTGATCTTCCAAAGTCGTATAAAGACCTGCTCGATCCCAAGTGGAAAGGCAAGCTTGGCGTGGAAGGCCAGGATTCGTTGCCGTGGTTCGCCGAAACCGTACACAACCTCGGCGGTCAATCGGGAATCGACCTTTTCAAGCAGATCGTCGCAACAAACCACGTGTCCGTGCGTCGCGGCCATACGCTCGTGGCGAACCTGGTCGCCTCGGGCGACGTGCCGATGGCTTTCGGCATTTACAACTACAAGGTTCAGTCCATGAAGGAGGCCGGCGCCCCTATCGACTGGTTTTCGATCGGGCCGGCTATCACCCAGCCGAACGGCGTCGGTGTCGCGCACATGCTCAGGCATCCGAATGCAGCGGTCCTGTTTTATGACTTCCTGCTCACCGACGGTCAGGCCCTGTACGCGGCGCACGATATGGCGGTGACGAACACGACGGTGAAGCGCAAGCTCCCGGACGTCTCGATGCAAATCATTTCGAATAAGGACATCATCGACAATCAGGCGAAAAACCAGGCATTGTTCGATAGTGTTTTTAGTGGCACGTAGTCGATTCCAGGGCGGGAAAGTCTGCCCGCCTTTTATCTTCGCCTAAAAATGCAGTAGCTTGTTGAGCCGACCCGTTACCACACGGAAGCTCAGTCCCGCATCCAGTCAGCGCCGCCTCACATATCAAATGCAGTGCCGTAATTATTTACCGGCTGCTGCACAATAAATTCGTTTAATTAGTTATGCGATTTGTTTCGTATGGCTGCGGCATGTTTGCATGAAAGGAACAGCTGGATATAGACCGGTTGTCGTTTAAGTCATGATTGGAGACATATGAGAATAAGATTACTTCCGCTGATCGCTTTCCCGGCCCTCGCCAGCGTCGCGCATGCTCAAAGCTCAGTGACGCTGTACGGCATCGTCAATGAGGGTATTAACTACATCAGCAATCAGAGTGGCGGATCGGTTGTCGGGCTGATCAAAGGTCAAACCAACGGCAGTCGTTGGGGTCTGCGTGGCGCCGAAGATCTCGGCGGCGGCATAAAGGCAATCTTCGACCTGGAGAACGGTTTTGACGGTTCTGCCGGCACGCTCTCTCAGGGCGGTCGCCTTTTTGGCCGCTCGGCGTGGATGGGTCTGCAATCGCCCTATGGCCGACTCACGCTGGGACGACAATACGATGCGATGCATGATGATGTGGGCGAGCGCCTTGCAGCAACGGGCATCTGGGCGTGGGTGGGAAGCCATCAGGGCGATTTCGATAATCTGAACGCGAATTTCCGGTTCGACGATTCGATCCGCTATATCTCGCCTACGTTCGCGGGTTTCAAGTTCGATGGCGAATTTGCGCCGGGCGGGACGCCGGGCAACTTTGGTACGAGTCGCCGGTATCAACTGGCGATGACCTATGAATCGGGTCCTGTTCTCGGTGCTGTTGCATACGAGAATATCAACAACCCTGCTGTGTCGGTCTACGATAGTACGGTCGAACCAACTAACCCGGCTTTCAAGTCGCCGGGGAAATCCCCATCATTCAGCGGCTATCTGTCCGCAAACACGCAGGCGATCTTCGCAGCAGGTGTTGGCTACCGGTTCGGCACCGGTGGCCAGGTCAGTTTTGTCTACACGCGCACGGTCTTCAGCGACATGCTGAGAACCTCTACGACGCCTAATATCGGCTCGGCTACGTTCAACAGCTATGAAGGCAACGTACGTTATCGCATCGTGCCGACGTTGCTGGTTGCGGCAGCCTACGACTATACGACCGTACGCGCACCCGGCAGGGCGGCACACTATCACCAGGTCAATTTTGGTCCGGACTACATCCTTTCGAAGGCCACCGATATCCAGCTTAGCGGGATCTGGCAGCACGCTTCCGGCATCGATTCGACCGGCAAGGCGGCCGTCGCAACAATCGGATCACTCGGCGCCTCGACCACACCGACCCAAATCGCAGTGAAGTTCATTCTGCGACATCGCTTCTAGGCAGCGGCGCGGGCATTCGCATAAAGAGCGCCCCGTCGCGCCCCTTTCGAACGAAATCTGATGAACGATACTTTTCACTCCAATACCTTTAAGGCTACTGACCGCCGGCGAGACACGATGCAGGTGAGTACGCGGACGTTGGGTCTCGATGAAACGGACCCTTCGAAGCAAGCGATGCTTGACTACCCGACCCCATCCGAAGTGCGTTATCGGATTCGGACTCCGAATTCCTCTCCTCGTCGCATTCGCGTCATTGCGCTGACAGATAACGATCCAGAAGTCGCGAACTGCCACACATATGCCGATGTGGAGTTTTCGAGGGCGAGCGATTTCGCTGTGCTTTTGCAAAACCCGGATGAGAGGCCAGGCCTGATCCCCGATGCGCTAAACGAATGGCTCGGTTCGCCGGATACCGTCGTGATCTCAGGACGCGAAGGTGACGATGCTCAAGCGATTGCGGTTGCAGCGAAGATGTATCGCATGAACGGTGTAACCGTGTCCGTCGTGATCAGCCCTTCCGGGAAGAAATCGAACAGCACCGCCGATATGCTGCGCCCCTGCAGCACGATGATGGTTCTTCCAGCGATGGCCGGCTATCTGGGCGATCTGCTTTCCGCACTCGGCGCGCAGCAAGGAGAATAGCGTGAAACGCGATATTAATAGATGGTGGACTGTATTCGGCGGCGCGGTCTGCGTTTCAGTCGGTGCAGGCGTGTTGTCGGCATTCATGTTCGGCATGTTTATCAAAGCGATCGCTGCCGAGAATCACTGGAGCCGTGCACAGGTTTCACTTGGCTTGACTGTCTTCGAATTTTCCATGGGGCCGGGGACAATCCTTCTCGGATCGCTTATCGACAAAATGGGGGTGCGTCGCCCTACGCTCCTGTTTCTGATCCTGTTTGCAGCGTCCACGGCGCTCGTCGGCGTGTTGCCGGCGTCTCCATGGATCTTTGCACTAGCATTCGTTGCGGTCGGTCTGTTTGCACCCAGCACGAACGCGTTGCCGTATGCGAAAGTCATTTGTACCCGCTTCGACCGCCAGCGTGGTCTCGCACTCGGTTTGATGGTCGGCGGCACAGCAATAGGTGCGATGTTCATGCCGCACTATGCTGGTTATCTGCTGAGGCACTTCGGTTGGCGTGCTGGCTATTTCGGCGTCGCTGCGTTAATGGCCATGTTTTCTGTGCCCGCACTTTACTTCCTCGTGAAAATGCCGCCAGGCGTAGACGAAGAGCTTGTGCGTAAGGCGCATGTCGCAAGAGGCGAGCTTCCATCGCTCTGGACGTTATTCCTCAAGGACCGCACGTTCCGTCTGCTAGGCCTTTCGATCTTCTGCGTGTCCGGTGTGCTGCTCGCGTTGCTTTCGCAGCTTGTACCGATGATGACCGATCGCGGCGAAACAGTCGCGACTGCCGCGACGATGCTGTCGATCGCCGGTTTAACATCCGCAGTCGGCCGTCTGTTGGCAGGATGGTTGATGGATCGGGTTCATGCGCCCTATTGTGCTGCGCTATCGTTCTCGCTGACCCTCGTTGGTGTTCTCATTCTCGCAATGGGCGCGACCGGCTCCGCAGCAATGATGGCTGCTGCACTAATCGGCGTTTCGATGGGCGCGGAAGCGGACATCATTACGTTTATCGTGAGCCGCTATTTCGATTTGCGCCTGTTTGGCCGGGTAAGCGGGGCGATGTGGATGGCGTGGGGATGGGGTGCCGGCATCATGATCTTTGCCTCCGGACTATCGTTCGACCTCACACACTCGTACAAGATCGCCCTCTGGACGTTCTCCGGCTTCATTTCGATTGCCGCAGTCTCGATCATACGTCTCGGGCCCTACGTGTATCCGGAACAGCGTGACCCTAAGCGAGCTGCACTCGATGCGAGCGCGACAGCCTGATTCCAGGCTCCCCGTCTGGTTTCCCGGACGCCTTCGGCAACCCTTTTTGGCTCGTCAGCAGCTGTGACTAGTCCGGAGGCGCGTTTAACGCGCGGCAAAATTTAAGGGGTCGAATATTATTCGGCATCCGAACTTTGCTGTATTACCTTTCTAAAAATTGTTCTTACGCAGAGTGTAGAAAGTCGATTCGAAATGCACCGATTTTTCATTCAACTTCGCCCGTTCGAGTTGCTTGCAAACGGGGTTAACCCGGAAAGCAATGAATCTCGATTGACATCAATACTGGCGGCAAGTAGAGTCTATTTGCGCTTTAGAATTGGTCCATCGGTCCATATAAAGGAACGATGGCATGACGGACAAAAGTCACGAAGAAAGACGATATTTCCTGTGACGTGTGCCCAATTGTTCTTCGTAGCAGCAAACGCCCACAAATATCGCTTTTACCTAATTTCGAATCTGGCGCAATGGAAGAGAAACAGAGAAGCGTTTGTTTATTCGCGTTGATGCCGTCTCCGGGCAGGCTTACGGATGCCATGTCGGCAACCAGCAGCCAGCGCGACGCGCAATCGCGTAAGCGCCGACATCAGAGATCCGGAGGTCAGGAAGTCGGAATGGATCGCGCTAGCAATAGCCGAAACGATTTCTATACGATCGGTTTCGGCAGCACTAGCGATCAGGGATACCGCATGGGACGCGTGGACGCGATCCCGGCTAAGTGGGACCGATCCCGGGCGGGCAGTCTAAACAGACTCGTCAAGCGCGGTCTTTTTAGTGACCCGATTGCGTTGCGCCTTGCATATCCGGCCCGTATGAAGCTGCCTCGATTCCTTGCCGCTCGAGGAGGACTGCCTGAGCTCGTTCCAACGTTGCCGGGTAGCTGTCGTCAGCCTCACCGGGGTTGTAGCCCGCCGCTTCCAGCTGCTCAAGTTCTTTGATTACCTGAGCGCGCGTGATGGACTCGGTCGCATGCGACGTCAGCGGGACGAGAATGACGGCCGCGCAAACAATATTGACTAGGGATTTCATGGTCTCCCCTCTGGGGTGTAAACGTCTGACTCAAGGAGTCAGTATACACCCATCATTGGGGCACTATAGGGAAATCACTAATTTACACAAATAGTGGGATTCTAAATCGAGTGATTGCTAACCGCGTCCGAATTCGGAGCGGGAGTAAGGTGCAATTTGCGAGAAAGCCACTGATCCCGAGATGCTGAGCCGTATCGAATCTGGATAAACGTTTCGAACTGGAGAATGCGCTTCGAGAAACGCTGCAGTATTCAGAGCTCATTCAAGCATGGAGACAGGATGACTAGCCGACGTACCCTATTGAAAGCGAGTTTGGGACTAGCATCGAGCGCGGCATGGGTGCCGTTCCATGTCAGATCGGCCGAGGTCATTTCGCCGAACCTTGCACTGGCGAACTACACCGGATCGGATCGCGAAGCCCGAATTCTCACAGCCGCAAAAAAAGAAGGGCAAGTCAGTTTTTACACTACGATCGCCAAATCGGATCTCGAACCGTTGTTGAATCCGTTTGAGAAGAAATACGGCGTAAAGGTCAATACCTGGCGCGCAGGGGATGAGCAAGTCGTACAACGTGCCGTTTCAGAGGCACGAGCCGGTCGTTACACGCCAGACACCGTGCATGTCGGCTCCTCGTTCCTGGATAACTTGCGACAAGAGAACCTGCTGCAGCCTGCCGTATCACCCATGTTCGCGGATCTACTACCAGGATCGGTACCGGAACATCGTATGTGGGCGTCGACGCTGCTGTCCGTATGGGTCCAGTCCTACAATACTAATGCCATCAAGAAGGAAGACCTGCCCTCTTCATTTGGTGATTTGCTGCTGCCGAAATGGAAAGGAAAACTCGGCATCGAGTCGAAGAGCTCTGACTGGTTTGCGACGGTTTGTCAGCAGATGGGAACCGAAAAAGGCATTGCCTTCTTCAAAGAATTGATTGCCACCAATGGCATATCTGTCCGCAACGGCAACTCATTGCTGAACAATATGGTTGGCTCAGGCGAAGTGCCGCTTGCGCTCGAGACATACAACTACATGCCTATGCAGGCAAAGCGCAAAAAAGCGCCGATAGACTGGTTCCTGTTGCAGCCTGCGGTGGCGAGAGCGAATGGCATTGCGCTGTTCAAGCACGCGCCGCATCCCGCTGCGGGCATGTTGCTCTACGATTACATGCTCTCAGCGGACGCGCAGAAAATTCTGGCGAACATGGACTACGTTCCAACGCATCGGAATATCCCGTCACCGTTCCAGAATAGCAAGATGACGCCTGTGGATCCGACGATGTCGGCAGCCGAGCGCAACAAATGGAACGACCTCTTTAATCACCTGTTTCTAGGTTAGGGTTCACATTCCCGCAAAAAGCTGCGCTTTCTTTAGGGCAGCTTTTCTCACTTTTCGTTTGATCGCACCACTGCACCGGATTGCGATGCTCCGGCGGTGTCCGAACCGTACGCGGTGTTCGCACCGTTTTGTCGCGCGACGATAGTCTCCGCGCGCTTCAGATTCTGCGGATAGTGGTTGTCATCGACGGGGTTGTAGCCCGCATCTTCAAGATCAATCAATTCCGCGCGCACCTGTGCGCGCGTAACCGGTGAAGCAGCGTGCGATAGCACCGGAGCGATGAGAGCAACCGCGAAGGCAAGATTGATGAGCGATTTCATGTGAGATTCAGTAGTGATTCATGGGTGCCGCGCCAAGCCAACCCTTGGAAAGCCATTGTACGGGTTTTCACTCATAGTAGTGTTACTTATGAAAGAATTTCGTTCTCGCATGCGGAACGCACATGGAGGCGTTGCAGCGCAGACGATACGTTGGTGTCAATTAGAAATGGTGTCGAATACCCGTTGCGATCATCAACTGGCTGGAGCTTGACGAAGGGTCATTTGCGTTGATAACTGCTGGCGCACCCGACGAAGCCCGTTGGTAGATCGCTTCGACATACGCATCGGTGCGCTTCGATAGCGCATAGCTCGCCTGCAACGCGGCCTCGTTCCAGTGCGCACCTGATCCCTTCGTGTACGAGTACATACCCGCGAGCGACACAGCGGGCGTCAACTGGTAAACACCGTTGACTTCATAGTTGCTGAAACCAACTGATGGACTGGCATCACCAGATTCAATGTTGACCACACCGGAATAGGTCGAACGAGACCAGGCCGCGCCGAAGACAAAATCACCCATAGTTAAACTCGCTCCGACGCCGTAGGTGTTCTGCGTCTGCACGTTGGCATCGAACACATCCGTGTTCAAACCCGGCAGGACAACCGGATCGTAGGCGCCGTCCGCCGTATTGCCGCGGCCATTCGCATGCAGCCACGCCGCCCCCGCACTGAGTGCACCGCCCTGATAGCTCGCGCCAATGCTGTACGCGCGGTTGTTCGCGAATGCCCCGGCGCCGTTCGAGAACGCGTACATGCCACCGAAGCTGAAACCACCGAACGAGGAACTCGCATACTTTATCGAGTTGCGCGCGAGGTAAGTGTTGTTGGCATTGTCGTTATCGAATGGGTGCGCGAATGCCGTTCCCCCTGTGCCACCGGTGAGCGTGTACGGCGCGAAGTCATCGTGAATAAGGTCGTACTGATGGCCGACCGTTAGCGTCCCAAGTGCATCCGACTGAAGCCCTACATAGGCCGGGTGGTCGTTGAAGTCTTCGCCTGACGTAGCTGAGAAGCCGCGCTCAAGACGGAACACTGCTCTTGATCCACCACCAAGTTCTTCGTTCCCTTGCAAGCCCCAGTAGCTACCGTCGATCAATCCAGACGTTGCACGGTATTGCGGATTGCCGTTCACGTTGCTGACGTAAGCGAGCCCTGCGTCAAGTTCACCGTACAACGCTACGTTTTGCGCGCCACAAGTAGTGCTAAGGACGGCAAGCATTGCACCAACGAATGAAGCGAAGATCCATTTACTCATCGCACAAAGGCGCCTTGAGAAGAATCTCTGCAGAAACCGGGCAGCTGCGCTCGGCGTCGTTGAGCAGGGACGTCAGAAAGTGACCCATCGTGTCTCCGTGGAAATAGCGCGGCGCGCGAGAACCGCGAGCCTCATACCTTTTTTGTAAAGCCTCATACCGACGGGCAGCCCTGCACAACCAGCCGGGCGCGCGGGTACGCGCCGCCGCTGGTTCGACACCGAGTGTGCTGAACCTGCCTGGAAGCTCAAAGATACGCTATCGTTCCGTATATAAGAACTATAAACTATATATAGGAACTGAAGAAATGATGCATGGAAGGTCCAGTCATTGTCAAGGCACCGCGTGGGTCAGGGCTTGAAGCACGCGAAGCGCATGCGAGCGTATCTGTGAGAACTCGAGCGCGCTCGAACATCGGCATTAGCGTCCCGATGCAGACATGACGTGTGAGTTGCTGGTTGGCCCGACAAGGACCGAAGTGGCCCGCGCACTCCTATCGACATTGCCATTGAAACGGCGCTTGCAGAGTTGATGGATGTGCTCCAGCCGTGATCCGGTGGATTGTCCGGTGAGAGTGCGCCCACGCCGTACAAGCACCCTCAGCTTTAGCCGGTTATCGCGCAGTGCTCTCGCGCGTCGAATCCATTACACGCCGCATCTCCCCAGCCGACGGAATCGCCGAAAACGTTCCATGCCGCCCGACAGCGATCGCCGCGGCAAGTTGCGCGTATTCAATCGCACGCAAGAACGGCACAGCTTCGCGTCGTGATGTATAGAGCGCAGCCAGCACACCGCAGAACACATCACCCGCGCCCGACGTATCGACGGTCACGACCGACGCGGCCGGCATGCGAACCCGCTCGTTACCGCGCGCGATCAGCACTCCGCGCGCGCCGAGCGTGACGATCACCCAGCGCGGGCCTTGCGCAAGCAGGCGCGACGCGCCGAGCCCGGGATCATCGACACCGGTGATGGCGCAAATCTCTCCCTCGTTCGCGATCACGCCGTCGCACGATGCAAGCGCCGATGCGTCGGGCCAGCACCACGGCGCCGCGTTGACGATAACCGCGGCGCCCGAACCGCGGGCATGGTCGATCACATCACGGGTACTCTCGAGCGACAGATTGCCCTGCATCAGCAGCGTGTCTGCCGCCGTGATATCGGCGATCTGCGCGATGAGCCCCGCCGCATCGAGCGCGCGCGTGCAGCCTGCCGTCGTAATGATCGAGTTTTCGCCGTTGCGCGTGACCGTGAGTACCGAGAGATCGGTCGGCAGCGCGTGTCGCACGAGGCGTAGTGCATGCATGCCCTCCTCGTCGAGACGCGCGGCGATATCCGCGCCGTCGCCGTCGTCGCCAATGCTCGCGTGAAAAACGACTGCGGCGCCCGCGCGATGCGCGGCCACCGCCTGATTCAATCCCTTGCCGCCCGGCGCGCGCTGCATGCTGTCGGCGAGAATCGATTCGCCCGCGTGCGCCGCGCGCTCGACCCTCAAGGTCAGATCGGACACCGCATTGCCGACCACGAACAGCCGGTTTGCCACCTTCATGCGCGCGCCTTTACGGCTTCTTTCATGAACGTCGCGACACGGTCGCGATCGACCGGGTTCCACCACACGCCGTCCCGCTTCAGAAAGCTCGCGACGATCACCGCATCGGCAACGGTGAACAGCTCGCCGACATTCGACGGATTAACACCCGAGCCGATCACCACCGGCAACGACGTGCCTTGCGCAATCGCGCGCAGCTCGTCCATCGTCGCGGAATCGCCGGTGCGCTGACCGGTGACAATCGCCGCATCGGCATCGAAGAATTCGACATCGCGCGCAAGTTCCGCGAGCGACCGATCCGCCGTGATCGCATGCGCGCCATGTTTGACATGCACGTCAGCGAACACCTGAATATCCTGCGCGCGCAACCGGGCGCGATACCGCGTTGCGAGCGCCGCCGGCCCTTCGATAAAGCCCTCGTTTGCGACATACGCATTGGCCCACTGATTAACGCGTACGAAGGTCGCGCCGGCCGCTTTAGCCACCGCGAGCGCCTGCAGCGCGCCATTCGCGAGCACGTTGATGCCGACCGGCAGGCCGACCGCGCGACGCACCGCATCGGCTACGACCGCCATCGATGCGGCAGTCTCGGGGCCGAGATCCTCGGGTTTCGAAAATGGAATGTCGCCATGGTTTTCGACAACGAGGCCATCCAGTCCGAACTGCGCGTAAGCCTTCGCTTCGTTCACCGCAAACTCGACGATCTCGCCGATCGGTTGCCCCTCATAGCGCGGCGCGCCCGGCAGCGGCAGACAATGAATCATGCCGAGCACCGCCTTACGCTTGCCGAACAACGTCTCGATGGCGTTGGGCTTGGTCCTGAAAACCGGTTTGCTTTGAGTATTCATCGCTTCTCACCTGTAGCGTCGAGCGCATCAACCGCCATAAGCCGCGCTGTGGAAATCGATCTCGAGCGCGAGCACCTTGCGAAAGATCGTGCTGCTGCGCTCGAAGTCGAAACGTTGCGCGGACCATCCATCGACCTGCGCCCTAAGCCATTGCACCTGGCCAAGGAAGGTCGGCTCCGCATGCAGCGCGACCCATTCGCGCACAAACGGGTTGCTGGCGGGCGCCCGATTCGCGCGCGTGCACCAGGTGCCGTACATCCATTCGGCCGCGAGCATCGATACGATGACCTCTTCGTAAGTGCCGTTTCGCGCGATATCGAGCATGCCCGAATCGAACGCGCTGACAGCAGCCGGCAACGGCACATCGTGGTACGAAGGCGGCAGATCGAGCGCGGCGATCGTGCGCTCGAAGTACGGCACCTGCTCGGTCGATAGCGCATGCAGCACGCCGATCAGCCAGTGCTTGTGCGCGATCGTATCGGCCTTCACCAGCGCGTAGCCGAAGATCGCCATCGCCGTTTCGACGAAGCGTCCTTCGTACGACAGATACCGAGTGAATGCATCGGCCGGCAGCCTGTCGCGCTCGATGTCGACCACGAAACGATGTTCCTGCATCGCCTGCCACACATCCGTCGCGGATGCGAGCAGGCGTGCCGAATGCGTTTCCTGCGAGTGGGGTGTTGTCATCTGGTTGAACGTCCTATTTCTTTGCCGACTTGTAATTGCCGAACACGCGTGTGTTCAGCCAGATCGCGCCGAGAATGATCGCGCCCGTGATGATCTGCGTGAAAAACGGTGAGATATGCATAAGGATCAGTCCGTTGCCGATCACCGCAATGGTCAGCGAACCGAGAACCGTGCCGATGATCGTCGCGCGTCCGCCCATCAGCGACGTACCGCCAAGCACGACGGCCGCGATCACGTCGAGTTCGAAGCCAACCGCCGCATTCGAGGAACCCGAACCGAGGCGCGAGGCGAGAATCAGGCCTGCGACCGCGGACGCGAGTCCGGTTAGCAGAAACACCGAGGCCTTGATCCGCAGCGTTGGCATACCGGCCCGCCGCGCCGCTTCCGCATTCGAGCCGACTGCGATCACGCGTCTGCCGTAACGCGCGCGATTCAGATAGACATAGCCGGCCGCCGATACCACGACTGCAATCAACGCCGGCACCGGAATATCGAACAGCGTGCCCGTGCCGATAAAATCGAAGCCCGTGCCGGGATCGATAGCGACCGAAAAGCCCTTGGTCGAATACAGCGCGATGCCGCGCAATGTCGTCATGGCCGCGAGCGTCACGATAAACGACGGAATCGCCTGGCTCGCTGAAATCCAGCCCTGCAGCCAGCCGATCGCCCCGCCGAGCAGTAACGTGGCCAGCACCGCGACGGGCCATGGCACGCCATGCTGGATCAGAATCGCCACCAGCGCGTTGCTCAGCGCTGCCATCGAGCCAACCGACAGATCGATGCCGCCCGTTGTGATGACGAACGTCATTGCGATCCCGACCACCAGGATCGGCGCAAGCTGCCGCAGGATGTTCAGCGCATTGCTCGCGGAAAGGAAATTCGCGCTGCCGAGCGAGAAGAACACACAGCAACCCACAAAGAATGCAGCGATCGACAACACCTGTGCATGCGCGGCGAAGTAGTCGCGCGAGCGCGACCCGAGTTCGCGCTCGGTATACGATGTGGTGCTCATCCGTGCCTCCCTCCGACAATCAACTGGACCAGATCCTCAAGGGTGGTTTCTTCGAGACGGCGCTCCGCGATCTTCGTCCCCTCGTACATCACTGCGATCCGGTCGCAGACACGAAACAGGTCCTGCAGCCGATGCGTAATGAGCACGACGGCCACGCCCTGTGCCTTCACCCGGTTGATCAGTTCGAGCACTGCGTCTACCTCGGCGACCGCAAGCGCCGAGGTCGGCTCGTCCATGATCAGCACACGCGGTGCAAATGACGCGGCACGGGCGATCGCAATCGATTGCCGCTGCCCGCCGGACAGTTGTTCAACCGTATTACTCAGATTCGGAATGCGAATCTTGAGCCGCTCGAGCAGCGCGCGCGCTTCAGTCAGCATGCGCTTGCGCTGCAACATGCCACCCTTGCAGATCTCGCGGCCGAGAAACAGGTTGCCCGCCACGTCGACCGTGTCGCACAGACTCAGGTCCTGATAAACCATTTCGATGTGGCGGGCGCGTGCATCGGCCGGACCAGTGAGACGCACCTCCTCGCCTTCCATATAGATCGCGCCGTCATCGGGCAGATAGGTGCCCGCCATCACCTTGGTCAGCGTCGACTTGCCGGCCGCGTTATCGCCGATCAAACCGAGACATTCGCCCGCATACAGATCGAGATCGACGCCGCGCAGCGCCGGAAACGAACCGAAGTTCTTGCGAATGCCCTTCAGCGCGAGCACGGGCACACGCGAAGCCTGCGCGGCAGCGGACTCCCGCGACGGAGTAAGCGGGTTCATCGTTGGGTTAGTCACCGTAGTTGCCATTGGGTTTTCACTACTTGGCCGCGAACTGGCTGCGATAGGCATTCACGTTCGCCTTCGTGACAATCGTGAGCGGCGTCGCCACGACGGCCTGCACCGGTTTGCCCTGATGCGCGCTGCTGAGCACATCGATCGCCGCGCGGCCCATGGCGGACGGGTCCTGCTGCACGACGCCGAGCACCACGCCCCGTTCGATGCCTCGAATCACCTCCGGCGCGAGATCCCAGCCGATCACCTTGACCTTCCCTGCGCGGCCCTGCGCCTGCACCGCCGCGATCGCACCGAGCATGGCCGGCTCGCCGGTCGCATAGATCGCGTCGAGATCGGGGTTGGCGGTCAACAGGTTTTCGGCCGCGGACAAGGCGACGTCCTGCGTATTCTGTCCATCGACGACACCGACGATTTTCACCTTGGGATTGGCCGCAAGCGCATCGACAAAACCCTTCTGGCGCGTGTTCTGGATCACCGAACTCAGGGCGCCGACCACGCCGACCTGCGCGCTGCCATGCAGATTCTTCTGGACGTAGTCGAGAAAATGCGTGGCCATCTGTTTCGCACCGACTACGTTGTCGACACCAACCTGTGCCTTCTGCGGCCCCGGCGGCAGCACCGCGTCGACGCCGACCACCGGAATGCCCGCCGTGCTTGCGTTGCGCAAAGCGCCGCGTACGGCATTCACGTCGATCGCATCGATTGCAATGCCGTTCACCTTCTGCTGGATGTAGTCGTCGATCGCATTCACCTGCGCCGACGATGCATCGTTCGCGTTGAAGACGACGAGCTTCGCGCCGAGCTTCTTCGCTTCCTCTTCGGCGCCGCTGCGCATCTGGTTGAAGAACACGGCCTGCTGGTTAATCAGAATGAGCGCGTAGGTCGGAGGCTCGGCAGCCTGTGCGCGTGCAACGAGGCCAAACGGCAAAGCACAACACAGGATCGCAATACGTAATGTCTTGTTCATGGACTTCTCCAAGGAAGGTTGGACAAGCGGATCGAGCAACTAAAATGGGTTCAAGCAAACGAAGCTGACGACATGGACGACGGCGGCGCCACCGATGCGCGTTTTACGAGTTCCACCGGCAAACGGACTTCCGGCTGTGCGGCGTCACCGTGCGAGGCGGCCAGCACGAGATCGACGGCGCGCGTGCCCATTTCGGCGATCGGCTGCCGGATCGCCGTCAATGGCGGATTGAACAGATGCAGCGGGCCCGCATCGTCGAACACGACGAGCGACAGGCGCTCCGGCACCGCCACGCCGGCGCGGTTCAGTGCATCGAGCAGCCCGAATGCGATCTCGCCACTCGACACGAATACCGCCGTCGGTGGCCGGCCGACGCTCAGCAGCGCACGCGCGGCGTCTTCGCCTTGCGCGGCCGAATACGGTCCATACAGTTCGAACGCGATTTCCGCGCTGGCTGCCGCTGCCGCGTCGCGCAATCCGGCGAAGCGCTCGCGTGTGCTCGCGAGTTCCGACGGCCCACCGATGAACGCGATGCGCCGGTGGCCCTGTTCCGTCAGATGCTCGCCGGCAAGCCATCCGCCGCGACAGTTGTCGCACAGCACTTTCGCGCACTGCACGCCTGGAATGTCTTCGTCGATCAGCACGAGCCCGCGCGTGTCGTTCAGCGCTTGCGCGAGTTCGCTCGTGTGGTGATGCGCGCTCACGAACAGCAGACCGCTCACCTGATTGCGCCGCATGCGCGTCACGTATTGCAGCTCGCGGTTCGCGCTGTTCGAAGTCGCGCTCAGCAACACGCCGAGGCCTTTCGCTTCTGCCGCCTGCTCGACCGCCGCGGCGAGCATCGCAAAGAACGGATTCGCGATGTCGGGAATCACGAGCCCGACCGTGTCCGAGCGGCCGCGTCCAAGACTGCGTGCATGCAGGTTCGGGACATAGCCGAGTTGCCGGATCGCCGCATCGATGCGCTGCGCGGTGTCGGCGGGCAGCACGAGATCCGCGTTCAGGTACCGCGAAACGGTCGTCATCGAGACGCCCGCAGTGCGGGCGACATCCTTCAGACCGGGTACGAAACGGCGTTGCGTCACACATGCCTCATTGAATTTGGCACTCGGATCGCGCCCTCTCCGGTCGCGACCTGCCCTGGTTTGTAAAGCGCTTTACTTCCGTTTGAGCTGATTGAACGTGGCCATATCTCGCGTGTCAAGCACTTCAAAATAAACGGTGTGCTGGTGTTTTCCCGAGGACGGTCATCGGTTGAGCGCTAGAAACCCCGTAAAACAGGCATCGAAATGTCGACCGACGCGATCGCCTGGTTAGCCGTCGCTTTTTTTGTCCGGTTGACATGGGCGCCGACATCGACATACCTTGCGCAGTAAAGCGCTTTACTTCGATGCGTTTCGCGAGGCAAACAAATGACCGAGCCCCAACCCGCGTTGCTCCCGACCGCTGCTTTACCGGTCGGCGTCGACAGCGGCCATGTGATGACCGTGTGTGGCCCCGTGCCTGTCGACCAAATGGGTGTGACGCTAATGCACGAACACATCCTGCTCGACGCATCGAACAAATGGGTACCGCCGTCCTGCTGCGCCGGACGCCACATCGGCGAACAGAAGGTGCACATCGGCATACTCGGCGCGCTGCGCATGAACCCGCTCATGAATCGCGACAATTGCCGGCTCGTCGACGTGGATCTCGCCGTTGACGAACTGATGAAGTTTCGCGAGCGCGGCGGCACAACGGTTGTCGATCCGACCAACATCGGCATCGGCCGCGACCCGGCCGCACTGCAGGAGGTTTCGCGTCGCACGGGCCTGCACATCGTGATGTCGACGGGCTTCTATCTCGAGCCCTCGCACCCCGCCTATGTCCGTGAACGGACCATCGACGAACTGGCCGAACAGTTGATGTTCGACGTCGGCGCGCTTGAGCGCAGACCCGAGGTCATCGCCGGGCTGATTGGCGAAATCGGTGTGTCGGCTGCATTCACCGCGGAAGAAACGAAGTCGCTGCGTGCCGCCGCGCGCGCGAGCGCTGCAACTGGCGTGCCGCTTTCGGTGCATCTGCCGGGCTGGGCCCGGCACGGTCACCGCGTGCTCGACATCGTCGAGGAAGAGGGCGCGCAATTGCGGCACACCGTTTTGTGCCATATGAATCCGAGCCATGCGGACGTCGGGTACCAGCACGCGCTTGCGGAACGCGGCGCATGGCTTGAATACGACATGATCGGTATGGACTACTACTACGCGGACGAAGACGCGCAATCGCCATCAGACGAAGAAAATGCGCGCGCGATTCGCGCACTGATCGATGCCGGCTACCTCGACCGGCTGCTGATGTCGCAGGATGTTTTTCTCAAGATGATGCTGACGCACTACGGTGGGTTCGGCTACGGCTATATCCTCGAGCACTTCGTTCCGAGGCTCAGACGGCACGGTGTAACCGATGAGCAGATCGATACGATGCTCGTCGCAAACCCTGCCCGCGTATTTTCACGCCGCGCCTGCGCGGACAGCGAAGGCGTCGCTCAGTCAAGGATTGAAAAGGATATCGAATGAAAAAGAAGATATTGCTGGCCGGAGAATCGTGGACCTCGACGGCCACGCATGCGAAAGGTTTCGATCAGTTTGCGTCGATCACTCACCACAGCGGTGCAGAGCAGTTTCTCGCGCTGTTCGAACATGGCGATTATGCGGTGACGCATATGCCCAGTCACGATGCGCAGACGCACTTCCCGCAGACACCGGAAGCGCTTCGCGCATGGGATGCGGTGATCCTGTCCGATATCGGCGCGAACACGCTGCTGCTGCACCCGGACACATGGATCAAAAGCCAGCGCACGCCGAACCGGTTGAAGCTGCTGCGCGACTACGTCGCCGCGGGCGGTGGGCTCATGATGATCGGCGGCTATCTGAGCTTTCAGGGCATCAACGGCAGTGCGCGCTTTCGACACACACCGGTCGAAGAAGTCTTGCCCGTGCGCTGTCTACCCTATGACGACCGCGTTGAAGTACCGGAGGGATTCACGCCCGAGACCGTAACGGACCACCCGGTGCTTCAGGGCATCGACGCCCCCTGGCCGCATCTGCTCGGCTACAACGAAGTGGAGCTCAAATCCGACGCAACGCTCATCGCGCGGGTGCCCGGCACAGGACATCCGTTGCTCGCTGCCGGCGAGTTCGGTTCTGGCCGTACGCTGGCCTGGACCAGCGACATGTCCGTCCATTGGCTACCTCCCGAGTTCTCGTCCTGGAACGGTTACGCGCGACTGTGGCGTAACTGCTTTGACTGGCTGACGCACCAATCGCAAGGCCGTGCGCGGTTCGGAGGATAGTTAATACGTGTTGTGGAGTTCCACCGCTTTAAAACCGGCGGAAGGCAGCAGGAGTCGAACCTACCAGAGAGTGTCTGACACCCCCTACTGGATTTGAAGTCCAGCCGCACCACCAGATGCGAATGCCTTCCCTTAACCACTTTCCCTCAACGACGAATTGCAGCTACAACATCTCACTCAACCTGCTATCCACGCGCAACAAATGAACATCTCGCTGAAAGCGGGTATATCCAACACGATCGAAAAACTCCAGCACCTGAATCGCCCGCTTACGCCCAAGCCCCGTCTCATCACGAAACGCCGCGGCTGAAAGCGCACCGCCCTGCTGCGCCGCCAGTTGCGCGACCACGCGCGCAAGCTCGCGCATCGAGTCGCGATGGTAAAAAAGATCACGCACGACCTGGTACACGTCGCCTTGTCGCGCAAGCTTGCGCAGCAACGCGCGCACGTCGTCTTCATGTCGATGCACGGTCGCTGCCAGCTCACGCACCCAAGGCGGATCGAAGCGGCCTTCCGCCATCAAAGGCAACAGCATCTGTTTAAGCGCTTCTTCCTGCTTATCGAGCGATACTGAATGCTCAGGCAGGTGTAGCCAGGGCCCGCTCTTAGACACAAGGCCTTCGGAAACAAGCGCTTCGATCAAGGCGCGCCACAACGTGTCGGTGAGCAAAGGCGCAGCAATGCGGCGCAAACGCGCGGAATCCGGCCCCTGCTCATCGGGAAAACGTGCGTGAAACTGCTGCAATGCGCCTATGACGTGTTCGCGCAGTCCATTCCAATGGCGCCGCAGCAAAACGAAACCGTCATCAGCGGCTTTGCCATGTAGCGCGATATCGATCACGTCATGCGGAAACTGCAGCGCGTGATGCGACACCCCTGTCAAACATACAAGCGTGGAGCGCTGCATCCCATGTGGCGCATGGTCGAGTAGCGGCTCGATGCGTCCATCGTCGAGCCAGGTCTGTAACGCATCGAGCCACGCGCGCCGTTCCGCGGTCCTGCGTTTGCGCGCCGGTCCGAATGGATCGAGCACACGTCCACCGCCGACCGTGCGCGTCGCTTGCGCGTTGCGCACAATAAAACGATCGCCGGGCAGCGCGCAAAGCGGCGTATCGAACACGAGTTGCGCACGCGCCTTGTCTCCAGCCGCCAACGTATCGCCATCGAGCAAAGCGACGTGAGCAACCTGATGCGTCGTGCCGAGATGAACATGCAATGGCGCCCAGTGTTCTAACGTAAGGCCTGCATCTTCGAGCAGCGTCAATTCGACATCGAGCCGCTCCGAAGGCCTTGCTAGCCGCGCATCGATAATCCAGTCGCCGCGCGCAATCGCATCCTTGTCAACACCGGCAAGGTTGAGCGCGCAACGTTGTCCCGCATGTCCGCCTTCCGCCGCGTGATTTTGCGCGTGGATGCTGCGCACGCGAACCGGTTCAAGCGCCGGTGCAAGCATCAGCGTTTCGCCCGCCGTCACGCGACCCGCGAAGACCGTTCCGGTCACAATCGTTCCGTGGCCCGCGAGCGTAAACACACGGTCGATTGCCAGACGAAATAGCGCATCGTCGCGACCCTTATGCAGGACAAGGTCGGCAGCAGCCTCGCGAAGATAGGCATTAAGCTCGCCAACACCCGCATCGCCGTCCACCGTCGCATTGGTGCAGAAAATTCGCACACCGGCAAACACCGTCGACGCAAGCCACGCCCCGATCTCCTCGCGCACCTGCGCAAGCCGCGCCGCATCGACGCGATCGACCTTCGTCAACGCAACGGCGCCCCGTGTGACCCCAAGCAATTCCAGAATCGCCAGATGCTCGCGTGTTTGCGGCATCACGCCGTCGTCCGCGGCGATCACCAGCAACGCGAAGTCGATGCCGCATGCGCCCGCGGCCATCGTGTGCACGAGCTTTTCATGGCCCGGCACGTCGATCACGCCGAGCACTTCGCCGTTTGCGAGCGGCGTATAGGCATACCCGAGTTCGATCGAAATGCCACGCGCCTTTTCTTCCTTCAGGCGATCGGTATCGACGCCCGTCAACGCGCGCACAAGCGTCGTCTTACCGTGATCGATATGACCCGCGGTGCCGACGATCATAGGTGCAGCTCCGCGCATTGCGCGATAAACGCCGCTTCATCCGCCGCTTCGAGGCAACGTAGATCGAGCTGCAAGGTATCGTCGGCGATGCGGCCAAGCACGGGGCGCGGCAAGTCGCGCAGCGCCTGTTCCAACTGCACGAGCGCGCGTCCACCGCGTTTCGCACCGGCAACGCGTACCGCGAGCCCATAGCTCGGCAACTGGTCGACCGGCAATGCACCGCTGCCGATCTGGCTGAACATCGGTTCGACAGTCAACGCATAACGCTCGCCGAGCGCGAGCTGAAAGGCAGGCTGCATGCGCAGCGCAGCCGCATGCATATCGGCAGCGGGCCGCGTCAGAAGACGCAAGGTCGTCAGCCTCTGCGCAAGCAATTCCGGCGCGCGATACAACCGCAGCACGGGCTCGAGCGCCGCGAGCGTGAGTTTGCCGACACGCAGTGCGCGCTTTAACGGATGCTTCCTGATCTTGCGAATCAACGCTTCGCGCCCAACGATCAAGCCCGCCTGTGGGCCGCCGAGCAGCTTGTCGCCGCTGAACGTGACAAGATCAGCACCCGCGTCAATCGTGCCGCGCACAGTCGGCTCGGCAGGCAAGCCCCATTGCGCGAGATCCACCAGCGTGCCGCTGCCGAGATCGAACGCAACCGGCAATGCATGACGATGGGCGATCTGCGCCAGTTCGCCGATATCGACGCTTTTCGTAAAGCCGCTGATCGCATAGTTGCTGCAATGCACTTTCATCAGCAATGCAGTGCGTGGGTTGATCGCCTCTTCGTAATCCTTCGCATGGGTGCGGTTTGTCGTGCCGACCTCGCGCAATCGGACGCCGGCGCGCGTCATGATGTCGGGAATCCGGAACGCGCCGCCTATTTCAACGAGTTCGCCGCGCGAGACGATCACTTCCTTCTTCGATGCCAACGCCGACAAGGTCAATAAAACCGCAGCCGCGTTGTTATTGACGACGGTTGCCGCTTCAGCCCCCGTCAATTCGCAGATCAGGTCGTCGACCAGATCGTCGCGATCGCCGCGCGCGCCGGTGGCGAGATCGAATTCGAGGTTGGTGGGCCGCGTGAGCGCATCGACGACCGCGCGCACCGCTTCGTCGGGCAGCAATGCGCGACCAAGATTCGTATGCAGGACCGTGCCGGTCAGATTGAACACGGCACGCATGCGGCTGCGCGCGCGTGCTTCGAGAGAATGGCTCGCGTGATCGATGATGCGTGCTTCGACAGTCGCATCGGCACCATCCGATTCGCTTGCGTCCGCGCAATTCGATGCCTCCACGCCCGCAAGCATCTCCCCGCGCAATACATCGAGCGCGGCACGCACCGCATCGACAACCTGGCTGCGCCCATATGCGTCGCTCAACGCCTGCGCCGCTTGCCGCGACATCACACGCTCGACCGCCGGCAACCGCGCCAGTCGCGCACGCTGCTCACTTGTCGCCGCATCGCTCACGCGTGCCTCCGCTTAACGGTCCGACGTTACCTCAGGCCATAGCAGCGGATTCGGCGCGCTGCGCTGATAGCCCGCTTCATTCATCAACAGATCGAGCGTGAGGCTCGCAAGATCGTCCGCAAGCGGCTCGATATCGACGTCCTTTTCCATGTAGCCGATCTTCCGGTATGTATGGCATTCGTCGCACGATTCGGCCTTCAATGCCTCGCTGCCGCCTTCGACGCCGTGGTACGCAATGCCCTTCGTCGAATCGCAATTCGAGCACTTCACGCGAACCATATGCGCTTCCGTGCCGCACAGTCCGCATTGCAGATAGCGATAACCCTGGTACGGGCCGCCGATGCGTACGACGCTCGCGACCGGTTGCGCGCCGCAGACCGGGCACCCGCCCGGCGTGTCGAGATAAGGAATATCGCGCACATCGAAGCGGCTCGCGAGATCGGTCCATATAACCTGTAGCGCCGCCATGATGAATGGCGCGGTCGCCGGATCGACTTCGTTGAAACGCTGCGCGAGGATTGCATCCGCTTGCGCATCGAGCTGCCCGGCGCCCGCCAGACGCAGACCGTCGAGCACCTTGCCGAGCGCCGGCGACACCGGCCCCGCAGCCTCGATGCGATCGAGCACACGCTGCAACACGTCGCGCCATGCGGGCTCGCGCTGCGTCATCAGCGTGGACATCAACGCCGGCACGAGCGGCATCGAATGTTGCTGTGCCTGTGCAATGGCGTCGGCATCCGGCATCGCCGCTTCGAACTTCGCAAGCACCTGCTGCTGCGCATCGGCAAGCGACGCCATCAGCCGCAGATAGCCGCCGATCGGATTGCCGTTGGCCAGCGTGCGCAAGCGCGCCGCGCGAGTGGAGAAGAAAGAAGCCCGTTCGGGCAGACGGATGCGAGGAATGGCCGACGGATCGAGAGACTCGATCTGCCCCGGCTCGAGTATGCGCTGCACCAATTGCGTGGCTCCGGTTAGGCGGAAAGTGATCGGGTGAGCGGGTGATCGCTGATCGCACACGCCAGCGCATGTGCGTGACTCCCGATTCTGGCGTCGGTTTCGCCGATCAGCAAGCACGCAAAACCCGCAACCCGCGCAAATCGCCAACCTGCGTGCATGCGCGCACGCTATTTGATGCTTTCGCGGAACCAGCGCGGATGATGTTTCCTTGCCCAACCGAGCGTGACCGTGCCGCGCACCATCGCGCTGACCGAGCCCTTGACCCATAGCGCCGCATAGATATGCACGATGATGCCGACGATCAGCACGAACGCCGCGACCGCGTGCACGAGCGCCGCCGCCCTGACCAGCCCGATCGGGAAGTAAAACGAAAAGTACGCACGCCAGATCACGATGCCGCTCAACAACAGCAATACCAGGCACACAACCATCACGAAGAACAGCAGCTTCTGCCCGGCGTTGTAGCGCCCGATTTCGGGCAGTTTTTCCTCGCGATTGGCGAGCACATCGTCAATTTGACGCATCCATTGCCAGTCGTTGTCGTCGAGATAGTTGTGGCGCCAGAAACGCACGGCAAGAATCAGGAACGACACGAACATCACGAGCCCGACGAACGGATGCAGAATGCGGGTCCACTGACCGCCGCCGAACAGCGCGGATAGCCAGAACATCGCCGGATGAAACATCGCGAGACCGGATAGCGCGAGCAGTACGAACGTGATCGCGGTAATCCAGTGATTCGTGCGCTCGTTTGCCGTATAGCGCACGATCAGGTGCGGATCGTGTTCTTTCATTTGGTCGGCTCCTCGGTTTTGCCTTCCGGCCTGTCGACGGTTTGCGAACCGCGCTGCTCGCGGATCCTGCGCGCTTCGTCGCGTGCCGCGAGTTCGTCGTCTTCCGTTACTTCGTTCGGACCGACACGCGTGTAGTGGAAGAAGCCCGCGAGCGCGGTGAGCACGATGCCCGCCAGCGCGAGCGGTTTGGCGATGCCCTTCCAGACGCGCACCATCGGGCTGATCGTCGGGTTATCGGGCAAGCCGTGATACAGCGACGGCTGGTCCGCGTGGTGCAGCACATACATCACATGGGTGCCGCTCACGCCGGCCGGGTCGTATAAACCCGCATGCTCGAAGCCGCGCTCTTTCAGGTCGACGATGCGCTCTTCCGCATGCGCGATCATGTCGACCTTCGTGCCGAACACGATTGCGCCAGTTGGACACGTCTTCACGCAGGCCGGCTCCTGCCCGACCGCGACGCGGTCCGAACACAACGTGCACTTGTAGACGCGATGGTCGGCCTTCGAAAGCCGCGGAATATTGAACGGACACCCCGCGATGCAATAGCCGCAGCCGATGCAGTTTTCCTCGTGGAAATCGACGATGCCATTCGTGTATTGCACGATCGCACCCGGCGACGGGCACGCTTTCAGGCACCCCGGATCTTCGCAATGCATGCAGCCGTCCTTGCGGATCAGCCATTCGAGGTTGCCGTTCGGGTTCTCGTATTCGGCAAAGCGCATTACCGTCCATGAATGTTCGGTGAGGTCGTGCGGATTGTCATAAACGCCCGTATTGACGCCGATTTCATCGCGCAGGTCGTTCCACTCCATGCACGCGGTCTGGCACGCCTTGCAGCCGATGCATTTGGTGACGTCGATCAGCTTCGCGACGCTGCCGGTCGCCGGCTCGCGTACCGAGGCCGGCTGCACCGTGGTAGCCGACTGGCGTCTGATATCGAGTGATTGCAGTGCCATGGCGCCCCCTATGCCTTCTCGACTTTCACGAGGAACGACTTGAACTCCGGTGTCTGCGTATTGGCGTCGCCGACGAATGGCGTCAGCGTGTTTGTCAGATAGCCGGGTTTGGTGAGGCCTTTGAACCCCCAGTGCAGCGGAATGCCAACGGTCTGAATCTTCTTGCCGTCGACCATCAACGGCTTGATCCGCTTCGTCACCACCGCCACCGCGACGATATAGCCGCGGTTGCTCGATACCCTCACGCGATCGCCCGCCACCACGCCGACTTCTTTGGCGAGGTCTTCGCCGATCTCGACGAATTGCTGCGGCTGAATGATCGCGTTGAGGCGCGCGTGCTTGGTCCAGAAGTGGAAATGCTCCGTGATGCGATAGGTCGTCGCAACATGGGGGAATGCATCGACCTTGCCGAATGCCGCGCGATCGTCGGGGAATACCCGCGCACCGGGGTTATTTGTCGCGAGCGGATTCTGCGGATGGAACGGGTTATAGCCGAGCGGCGTTTCAAACGGTTCGTAGTGCTCGGGGAACGGCCCTTCGTTCATCGCATCGCGCGCGAAGAAACGCGCGACGCCCTCTGGATTGTTGATGAACGGGCCCATGCCGGCATCCGGAATTTCGTCGACCTTGAAGTCGGGAATATCGACGCCGGTCCATGCCTTGCCGTTCCACGAAATAAGTCTGCGCGAAGGATCGAATGGCTTGCCGTTCAGGTCGCATGAAGCGCGGTTGTACAGCACGCGCCGGTTCGCGGGCCACGCCCATGCCCAGCCGAGCGTCTGGCCGATGCCGGTCGGATCCGCATTGTCGCGCCGGCCCATCTGGTTGCCGGCTTGCGTCCAGGACCCGCAGAAAATCCAGCAGCCGCTTGCCGTGGATCCGTCGTCGCGCAACAGCGCGTAAGTGGGCAGTTGGTCTCCCGCTTTCGCAAGCACTTTCGCCGGATCCTTCGGGTCCGTCACGTCCGCAAGCGCCTTGCCGTTGAACTCCATCGCCATCTCTTCCGGCGTCGGGCTGTCGGGGTGCGCGTAGGGCCAGCTGAGTTTGAGCAGCGGATCGGGATACTTGCCGCCATCCTTCTGATACGCGGCCCGCATCCGCACAAAAATGCCCGACATGATCTCGAGGTCGCTCCTCGCTTCGCCCGGCGGCTGCACACCTTGCCAGTGCCATTGCAGCACGCGCGACGAACTGACGAGCGACCCGCGTTCCTCGGCAAAACATGTAGTGGGCAGCCGGAACACTTCCGTCTGGATTTGCGACGAATCGACATTGTTGTATTCGCCGTAGTTCTTCCAGAACTCGGACGTTTCGGTGGCGAGCGGATCCATGATCACAAGCCACTTGAGCTTCGAGAACGCCGCGGTCATCTTTGCCTTGTTCGGCGCCGACGCCAGCGGATTGAAGCCCTGCGCGAGATAGCCGTTCACCTTGCCTTGCGCCATCAGCTCGTAGATTTGCAACATGTCGTACGGCTTGTCGAGCTTCGGGAGATAGTCGTAGCCCCAGTTGTTGTCCGCGCTCGCCGCATCGCCGTACCACGACTTCATCATGCTGACGAAGAACGCACGATAGTTTTTCCAGTAGCTAAGCTGATTGGGCCGCAACGGTTGCGACGCGCGCTTCTTGATATACCCCTCGAAATCCTGCTCGCCCTCGTTCGGCAACGTCATGTAACCGGTCAGCAGGTTCGACATCAGGCCGAGATCGGTCAAACCCTGGATATTCGAGTGACCGCGCAACGCGTTCATCCCGCCGCCCGCGATACCGATGTTGCCGAGCAGCAATTGCACCATCGCGCCGCAGCGGATCATCTGCGAGCCGATCGAGTGCTGCGTCCAGCCGAGCGCATAGAGAATCGTGCCGGCACGGTTCGGCGCCGCGGTAGTCGCGAGCATTTCGCAGACCTTGAGGAACTTGTCCTTTGGCGTGCCGCACACCTTCTCGACCATTTCGGGCGTATAGCGCGAGTAGTGCTGTTTCATCAGGTTGTACACGCAACGAGGGTTCTGCAGCGTCTCGTCGGTTTTCACGAAACCGTCGTCGCCGAGCTCGTAGTCCCACGAAGCCTTATCCGCGTATTTGTGGCTTTGCGCGTCGTAACCGGAATAAATGCCGTCGTTGAACGCGAAGTCTTCGCGGACGAGGAACGTGAAGTCCGTATAGTTCTTCACGTATTCGTGCTGGATCTTGTCGTTCGTCAGCAGGTAGTTGATCATGCCGCCGAGAAACGCGATGTCGGTGCCGGTGCGAATCGGCGCGTAAAAATCCGCGACCGAAGCGGTGCGGTTGAAACGCGGATCGACGACGATCAGCTTCGCGTGCCGATGCGCCTTCGCCTCGGTGACCCATTTGAAACCGCACGGGTGCGCCTCGGCCGAATCGCCGCCCATCACCAGAATCACGTCCGCATTCTTGATGTCGACCCAATGGTTCGTCATCGCACCGCGGCCAAACGTCGGGGCAAGACCTGCCACCGTCGGGCCGTGTCAGACACGTGCCTGGTTGTCGAACGCGAGCATCCCCGTCGCGCGGATCACCTTATGCGTCAGATAACCGACTTCGTTGCTGCTCGCGGACGCGGCGAGCATGCCGGTGGTCAACCAGCGGTTGACCTTTTTTCCGTCCGCCGTGGTCTCGATGAAGTTCGCGTCGCGATCCTCCTTCATCAGCTTCGCGATGCGGTCGAGCGCATCGTTCCACGAAATCGGCTGCCAGTCCTTGCCGCCGGGCGGCCGGTATTCGGGCACGAGAAGCCGGCTCTCGCTATGAATGAAATCGATCAGGCTCGCCCCCTTCGGGCACAGCGTGCCGCGATTGACCGGGTGATCGGGGTCGCCTTCGATATGGATGATGCTCGCGGTCGCGTTCTTCGCGCCGTCGCCGAGGCCGTACATCAGAATGCCGCAGCCGACTGAGCAATAAGGGCACGTGTTGCGGGTTTCGGTGGTGCGAGACAGTTTGTACTGCCGCACTTCGGCAAGCGCAACGTCGGGCGAATAGCCGAGCAAAGCCAGGCTCGACCCCGCCAGTGTGGTTGCACTGACCTTCAGGAACTGACGCCGGGACATCTGTAGCATGGAAGCCCTCGCGTTCGGGTGTGGGGTATCCAAAAAGTATAAGTCGTTTATTTCGACGTGTTTGCCCCTCGTTTTGCCCTTGTTTTGCGCTCCGCGTTCGCTTCCGCAGGTTTGGCACCTTCAAACATGCGGGAAAACGCGGTTAAGCTGGCAAACGTCGAACCCGTGTCGATCGCGTGTCGACCGCGTCGATCCGTGTTCGAGCCCGCACCGCAGCAACAGGCATACGGATTGCACCGCTACCGTCGCGGCGCGCCTGGCGCCGCCGGTCTCATGAGTCGCCGAGCAGTTCCCGTGTCACCCCCGGACAGGAAGAATCGCCATGGAACTCGAATCTCTTTCCGCGCAAAAGTTCGAAAAGGCCGCCCGGAAGCAGGCATCGTGGGCAGTCGGCGCGCTGCGGCAGTTCATCGAAAACCGCTGTCCGGCGCTGGCCGCAGGCATCGCGTTCTATGCAGCGTTTTCGCTCGCGCCGACGCTGGTGATGGTGATTGCGGTCGCCGGCTGGTTTCTCGGCGGCGAAGCCGCGCGCGGCGAGCTCTATCGCCAGGTGCACACCGTGCTCGGCAACGACGCTGCGGCCGCAATCTCGACGATCGTGCAGAACGCGCACCGCAGCGGAGGCGCGGGCGGCGCGGCTGCGATCATTTCGTTCGTCTTGCTTGCGATAGGTGCATCCGCAACATTTTCGTCGCTGAACAGCGCGCTCAATATCGTGTGGCCGGCAACCGGTCCGCGCGCATCGAGCGTCTTGGCGCTCGTGCGGGTGCGGCTGATTTCGTTCAGCCTCGTGCTCGGCGTCGCCTTCCTGCTGATCGTGTCGCTCGTGCTCGATGCGGGCATCACGTTCGTCGGCAACTGGCTGTGGGGCGATTCGCCGTATGTCGTGATCGGCAATCTGCTGCAACTGGGCGTGGGGCTGCTTGTGCTGTCGCTCGCCTTCGCGGGACTGTTGAAGTTTCTGCCCGACGCGCCTGTGCGCTGGCGCGATTCGCTGGTCGGCGGCTTTGTCGCGGCCGTGCTGTTCTCAGCAGGCAAGAAGCTGTTCGCGCTCTATCTCGCGCATGCGGGCACGGCCAATTCGTTCGGCGCGGCCGGTTCGCTCGCGGTGCTGCTGATGTGGTTGTACTTCTCGGCGCTCGTGCTGCTGCTCGGCGCGGAATTCGCCGCGGCGCGCGGCCGGATGCACGACCCGCGCGGCGCATGGGCGTTTTTGCACGGCACGCCGCCGGGCAGCCGCGCGATGATTGCGTCGGTGCTCGCCGCACCGACGGCCGGCGTCGATCCGGCGCGGCACGCCAGGCCGATGCGCGGTAAATCGCTGGATCCGGCGCAGGCGGCCGCCGGGACGGCGAGCGCAGCGCAAGCACCGGTCGTGACGCCGGCTGGGATCGTGGGTGGCAGCGCCAGAACCGCCGCCGGCACTGCCGCCGTGAACAATGAGGCTGCCGCGGCCGCAGCGGAGATATCAGCCGGAGCCGCAGCCGCGGCCACTACCGCCAGCGGTATAAAACAGGATCCGGGCGCGCTCGACAAGGCCGTCGACATGTGCCGCTCGGTCATACACGCCGAAACCCGTGCGACGCATGCGGCGGCCGTCACGCTCGTCCAGGCGGGACGCACCGCCGCGGTCGCCGACCGCTATGTGCGGCGTCACCCGTGGAGTTCGGTGCTCGTCGCAGCGGGCACGGCGATCATCGTCACCACCATGGCCGGCCGCAACGGCGGCAGCCGCTGAACCCTCTCTACCGCGCCGTCGCACCATATTTCCGCACGACTGTCCACCCGCTCAAATTGAAAGCGAACAGTTAGCATGCTTACTCCCTGCCCGGCGCAGCGATTTACCTTAGACAACTACATTACAAAAAACTTTCACAAAACAGCCACTTATGCAATTCTCAGGCGATATCTCACACCAAAACAACAATAATGCGAGATAGACGATAAAACATTGTCCATATTGCAATAATCACGTTTAGGCTTGTGAAACAAGGGTTTCGCCTACCTGTCACATTTTCGATACACCTTTATTTTTTTCGTTTCTTGTGCATGGACCCCCTGCGTTATTCTCCGTTTCGCAACAACTAAACAATCATCTGCGTGGAGATTTGGATGAAACGAATCGCACTGTCTACCCTCTCGTTGGCTCTGCTAGGTGCTGCCAGCGCGGCGCACGCCCAGAGCAGCGTGACCTTGTACGGCGTCATCGACGATGCGTTCCAGTGGGTCCACAACTCGAACCCGGCGAATGACAACCTCTATCACCTGCAGTCCGGCAACATCCAAGGTAATCGTTGGGGTTTGAAAGGTACTGAAGACCTCGGCGGCGGCCTGAAGGCGATCTTCCAGCTGGAAAGCGGCTTCGATCCGAACAACGGTAAATCGTCGCAAGGCGGCCGTCTGTTTGGCCGTCAAGCGTACGTCGGTCTGACGCAAGACAAGTACGGCACGCTGACGATGGGCCGCCAGTACGACCCGCTCGTCGACATGATCCAGCCGATCACGGCCGACAACTTCTGGGGCAGCATGTTCGCCACGCCGGGTGACGTCGATAACAACGACAACAGCTCGCGTACGAACAACTCGTTCAAGTACGTCTCGCCGGTGTGGGGCGGCTTCCAGTTCGAAGGCATGTACGCATTCGGCGGCGTGGCCGGCACGACCGGTTCCGGCCAGTCGTGGGGCGGTGCCGCAACGTACGGCACGGGCCCGTTCAACGTGGCCGCGGGCTACTTCCGCATGGACAACGCCAACGGCTTCGCCGCTCGCGGCGGCGCACTGCCGACTGCAGCGAACCCGCTTGGCACGGCACCGGGCTGGAGCACGGGTGCGACGTCGGACGCAACCTTCGACGGCTCGACGATCAACAGCGCGTACGCATCGGCGAAGTCGATCAGCATCACGTCGGCGGCTGCCCAGTACGTGTTCGGTCCGTTCACCTTCAACGGCCGTTACAGCTTCGCGCAGTACAAGCCGGACGCTTTCTCGGCGTTCAGCAACCAGGAAAAGTTCAACGTCGTAGGTGCTTACGCCGGCTACCAGCTGTCGCCGGCCCTGCTGCTGGGCCTCGGCTATACGTGGACGCACGGCTCGGGCGATACGTCGTCGAACTACCACCAGGTTTCTGCCGGCGCCGACTACTCGCTGTCGAAGCGTACCGACATCTACCTGATGGGCGCGTACCAGCATGCGAGCGGCACGCAGCGCATCAACTCGACGACGACCGGCGACGCAGTGGCCTCGATCGGTTCGTACGGCTTCCAGGCTGGCAAGGACACGCAGGAAATGATCAGCCTCGGTATCCGTCACAAGTTCTAAAAGCAACAACAAAACTCCGCAGCGTGAAGCTCTACGCTGCAGTTCGAAGCCAGCCGAAGGCGCAAGCCGAGGCTGGCTTTTTTCTTTGATGAGTCGCGGAGGTTTGGCGAGGCGTGCCCGGCAAATGTCGCGCAGATGTTCGGCGGGGGCGCCCGGCGGCGCCCGCCTAGCGCGGCGTTTTCGGCTTGTCCGATTGCGCAAGCGTTTGGGCCGGCCGCACGTCGAGCGCATCGTGCGCGGCGCCCGAAGGCGCGCGATACAGCACGCTCTCGCCTTCGATGTCGGCATGCGGAATCGCCGCCGTATCCTGCCAGTCCGGGTCTGGAATCTCGGCGAAGACCTGCCGCAAGCGTTCGCCCCACGTGCGGTGAATCATCTGGTAGTAGGCGTTGTCTTGCGTCACCGTCACGAAGCGCGTGACGCGCAACGCATCCTTCTGATAGACGAGCAGATCGAGCGGCAAACCGACCGACAGATTCGAGCGCAAGGTCGAATCCATTGAAATCAGCGCGCATTTGGCGGCTTCGTCGAGCGGTGTCTGCGGCACCAGCACGCGGTCGATAATCGGCTTGCCGTATTTCGATTCGCCGATCTGGAAATACGGGTTGACGCTCGACGCCTCGATGAAGTTGCCGGCCGAATAGATCATGAAAAGACGGGGGCGCGGCAAGGCGCGAGCCGGGTCGTCGGGATCGCCCTGCGCGATCTGCCCACCCAGAATGAAGCTGCAATTGAAGTCGACGCCGAACTGCTGCAAGGCCTGCGAATCCCGCTGATGCACGTTGCGCACCGCGCGGCCGACCACGCCGGCCGCATCGGCCATCGTTGCAACGGTCCATAACGTCGGCTCGAGCGGATCCGACGGTTCGGACAACTCGCGCAGCACTGCCTGCGTGAGCGACAGATTGCCGGCGCTGAGCAGCACAAGCACGCGTTCGCCCGGTTGCTCGAACACGGACATCTTGCGCGCCGTGCTGATATGGTCGACGCCGGCGTTGGTTCGCGTATCGGACAGAAACACGATCCCTTCATCGACGCTCAGTGCGACGCAATACGTCATGACAGATTCCTGATGGCGGACGGACAACGCCGCTATTGTAAGCGCCACGAGCACCATCAGCGCCATCAACGGTATAAGCGCCGCGAGCGCCGGCCACGATCATCGCGATCGCTCTACCCCTGATATCCCGCTTGTCGCGGTTATTGCGGCGACTGCTCGAACGCGCTGACCGCAACCGATACGTCGAGCCGTTCGCCGAGCCCGCCGATGCGCCGCCCGCGCACCGGCGACGCCGCTTCGTAATCGCGCGCGACCGCAAGCCGGCAATACACATTAGACGCGAACGCCGCATGCGTGACGTCGACCGACACCCAGCCGACGCCGGACAGCCAGACGTCGACCCATGCATGGCTTGCAGCATCGTCGACTTCGCCGGGCTCGATATAGCCGCTCACGTAGCGCGCCGGCACATTGCGCGCGCGGCAGCACGCGAGCATCAGATGCGTATGGTCCTGGCACACGCCGCGGCCAAGCGCGAGCGCCTGCGCCGCCGTACTCGTCACCTCGGTCACGCCCGACTGGAACGGCACGCGTTCGATGATCCGCTCGGCCATCGTAATCAGCGCGGCCGGCGTATCGAGCGGCGGCACCGAATACGCGAGCTCGCAGATCGCCGGATCCGCGTCGGTCAAACGCGTGTTGCACGTAAAGTGTTCGAGCGGGATCGGACCGGCGTCCTCGTTCAAGCGCCCGTCGATTAGCGGCAGGGTTTCGACCTCGCCCGATACATGCACGCGAATCTCATCGTGCGGACGGTTCATCACGAGCGTGTGCAGCACATTGCCGTATGCGTCGAAGGTCTGATCGAGCTTGCCGGGCGCATCGACAAACCAGCGCCGCACGGTCTGCGCCGAGCCGCTCGCGGGCGTCAGACGCAACTGCTGGATCGAATAGTGGACCGTCGCATCGTAGCGATAGACCGTTTCGTGGCGGATCGTCAGAAACATAGGGGTACTCCGTCCAGGCTTTCTTCAGGCCACCGGCAGCAGTAAGTAGGTGCGCGCGACGAGATTGCCGAGTTCGAACACGCGCGCGAGGAATTGCGTGAGCCACGCATGCAACCCCGCTTCGAAAATCTGCCGGATATCGGCATACAACAGCTCAGCACGAAGCTTGCCTGCAAACCGCTCGCAGGTATTCGAGCCTTCCGTGCGCAGCATCGCGAGATTCGCGCAGACGCCGTCGAGCGACGCAAGCAGCGAACGCGGCATCTGCGAATTGAGGATCATCAGTTCGACGACGCGCGCCGGTGTCACGACGTCGCGATAGACCTTGCGGTAAATCTCGAGCGCCGACACCGAGCTCAGGATCGAGGTCCAGTAATAAAAGTCTTCGAGCTGGCGTGCGGCGTCGCGCGAATTGGGCGCGGCGTCGGCGAATCGCACGTCGAGAATCCGCGCGGTATTGTCCGCGCGCTCGAGAAACGTGCCGAGTTGCGTGAAGAAAAACGCGTCATCCTGCAGCGCGGTGCCGATCGTCACCCCGCGCGACAGGTGCGAGCGGAACTTCACCCATTCGAACAAGGCGGCCGGATTGCCGGACAACTGGCCGGCCGCGATCCGCTCGTTGAACTCGAGCCACGTGTCGTTGATCGTTTCCCACCATTCGGTCGTCAGCGTGCCGCGCACCGCGCGCGCGTTTTCGCGCGCCGCCTGCAGGCACGACTGGATGCTCGACGGGTTGGCCGCTTCGGCCACCATGAAGTCAAGCATATGCTCGCGCGTCGGTTCCGCGTAACGCTGCGAAAACGCGCTTTCGAGCTCGGAAATGCGCAGCACCGCGCGCTGCGCGCGGGCGTCCTGTTCGGCGGTCTGCGGCAGCAGCTGCGCTTTCAGGTTGATATCGAGCATGCGCGCGGTGTTCTCGGCGCGCTCCATATAGCGGGCCATCCAGAACAGGTGGTCGGCGGTGCGGCTCAGCATAATGACCTTCCTTTATTGTTGTTCAGTCGACCATCCACGTGTCTTTCGTCCCGCCGCCCTGCGACGAATTGACGACGAGCGACCCCTGCTGCAGCGCGACGCGCGTGAGCCCACCCGCCACCATCGCGACGGTCTTGCCGGACAGCACGAACGGACGCAGGTCGATATGACGCGGCGCGATGCCGGCTTCGACGAAGGTCGGGCACGCGGACAGCGCGAGCGTCGGCTGGGCGATATAGCCGGCCGGCCGCGCCACGAGGCGCGCGCGAAACGCCTCGATTTCCGCAGCCGTTGCGGCCGGACCGACGAGCATGCCGTAGCCGCCCGCACCGTGCACCTCCTTCACGACCAGTTCGGGCAGATGCGCGAGCGTATAGGCCAGATCGTCGGGCTTGCGGCACTGGTAAGTCGGCACGTTATTGAGAATCGGCTTTTCGCCGAGGTAAAACTCGATCATCTGCGGCACGTACGGATAGATCGACTTGTCGTCGGCGATGCCGGTGCCCATCGCATTCGCGAGCGCGACGCGGCCGGCGCGGTAGGCGGTCAGAAGACCGGGCACGCCGAGCGCCGAATCCGGACGGAACGCGAGCGGGTCGAGAAAATCGTCGTCGACGCGGCGGTAGATCACATCGACGCGCCGCGGCCCCTGCGTGGTGCGCATGAATACATAGTTGTCGTCGACGAACAGATCCTTGCCTTCGACGAGCTCGACGCCCATCTGCTGCGCAAGAAACGTGTGCTCGAAGTAAGCGGAGTTGTACATGCCCGGCGTCAGCACGACGACGACCGGATCGTCGACGCCCGCCGGCGCGACCGAGCGCAGCATATCGAGCAGCAGGTCGGGATAATGCGCGACCGGCGCGATACGGTTCTGCACGAACAGCTCGGGGAATAGCCGCATCATCATCTTGCGGTTCTCGAGCATGTACGAGACGCCGGACGGCACGCGCAGGTTGTCCTCAAGCACATAGAACTCGCCGTCCATCCCGGCCCGCACCACGTCCACGCCGGCAATATGCGCATACACGCCGAGCGGCACGTCGACGCCCTGCATCTCGGGCCGGTACTGCGCATTCGTATAGACCTGGTCCGCGGGCACGACGCCGGCTCGCACGATATTGCGGTCGTGATAGACGTCGTGGATAAACAGGTTCAGCGCCTGCACGCGCTGGCGCAGGCCGGCTTCGAGCGTGCGCCACTCGTCGCGCGGAATGATGCGTGGAATCAGGTCGAACGGGATGAGCCGCTCGGTGCCGGAGAGGTCGCCATTGACGGCGAACGTGATGCCGACGCGCCTGAAAAGCAGGTCCGCCTCGGCGCGTTTGCGCGCGATCGCTTCGTTGCCCTGCTGCACGAGCCAGTTCGCAAAGCGCGTGTAGTGCGGCCGCACGGCTTCGTCGTGATGACGCATCTCGTCATAGCATCGCATGTCACGCCCCGCTCTTTTTGTCGGATAGAAGGCGAATGCGCTGCGCATTCGGGTCCGGCTGATTCAAGCAAGCGTTATGCCATTCACTACTGTGGGCCGTGCTTTGCGGGCGATGCTCGTCGCGGATGGCATCGCGATCACCGCCTGGCGACGAGCGATGCGCACACCACTATGCACTGCGAACGCGCCATGCCGTACGTTGAGCGGGTCAAGCGTCGAGCACGGCCGCGAATGGCTTGATTCGATCGTACTGCGCACGACGGCAATGCGCTACCAAGGTGCGCGGTGCAGCGCACGAAGACCGGTTCGATGGCAGCCGCGACCCGAGTTAGGGAACCGGGTTAGGGAATCCGGTGGGGAGCGGACGGTTAAAACATGGCGGTTAAGAGCAGCCGGATAACCAACGCGGGTTAACAGAAGCCGGTTAGTGGAAGCCGGATAACAGAAGCCTGCTAAAAGAACAGGCAGAACAGGCGCGCTGGACAAATCGAGCGGCAATGAACAATGAAGAAAGACCGCGGAATAAAAAATCCCCGCGAGTGTTCCTCGCGGGGATTCAAGTACCGCTATTGGCAAGGTCCGTCGACACCGCCCGAAGACGGCGACGATCAGGCCAGGCCATTTAAGCCCTTAGGCCGCTGCTGCGTCCTTCAGCTTCTTCAGCGCACGTGCCTTGACGCGCACCGATGCCGGCTTGGCCGGGAACCAGCGCTCTTCGCCCGTGAACGGGTCTTTGCCGAAGCGCTTCTTCTTGGCCGGGACAGCTTGCACCGAGATCTTCAAAAGGCCCGACAGCGTGAATTCGCCAGCGCCCTTCTTGTGGACCGTGCCGAGGATCGTGTCTTCGAGCGCAGCCATAACAGCCTTGGCCGCCTTCGGTTCAACGCCCGCACGTTCAGCCACGTAATTGGCCAGCGAGGCCTTCGTGAAGGTGTCCTTGATCGGCGACGGTGCGCCGGACGCCTTCACGGCGACCTTCTTAGCCGCGGCTTTCTTTGCGGGAGCTTTCGTCGCAGCGGCCTTCTTGGTCGCTGCGGTGGTCGCCTTCTTGGCAACCTTCTTTGCGGAAGTCGGCATGTTTCTCCTACCTGTTGTTGGTCAGTGAGCCACGAAGCGCACACGACATGTGTACGCTTCACGCGGGATTCTACAAGCGCCGAGGCGTTTCGCGCGAATCTTTTATGCGTCGATGCGCTCTTTTGTTGCGTGCCGCAGACTACGAGACACATTTTGACGCTTGTTTTACGGGTTAAAAGTCATTACGTCGCATTTTGTAGGTACCTGTACACCACCTTTTGGAACGCGGAAGCTCGTCCGGATACGCGCCTGAATGCTCACCTGGATGCAGGTTGGATGGGAAGCATCGACGCGAGTCACGGCGGCGTCCGGGAGACTGACGACCCGCGGCGCCGCGTCAGCACGCCGGCCTTCGCACGCTCGCGAGCCGGCTGCGCGGTTAGCGCAGATGCCTGGGATAGCCGCTGGCTAGTCCGCTTGCTCGTTGGCTTGCTCGTCCGCTTGATGGGTCCGTTCGTCCGGTCCGGCCGGCGTTCAGTAAGTGCGGTGGGATGGGTCGGCGAGATGCGAGGCGACGACCAAGCTCACGCAAGGCACGGCAAACACGATAAATAACGCGACGTGCGCAATGAGCCGTGTGTGCCGGGCCGCCAGCCAATAAAGTGCGACGGCCAGTTGAAGCGCGCAGAAGACCCACACCGGCGCGTTCGTGAGGATGCTCGCCTCGCGCGTGCCGGCAAGCCATAACCCGATCGGCACGGCCACCGCGCCCAGCAATGCGAGCACGCCGAACCATGCGCTCTTCCTCACGCGCCGTACGAATAGCAGCACGGCAAGCGCGCACTGCGCGGCCGCGATGTCGAGAATCAGGCGCGGCAGTGCGCTGCCGGTTGGGTAGGCGTGCGGATCGATCAGATAAGCGATGTAGATGATGGCGGTTCGCAATGTGTCTGTCATCGTATTGCAGGGCGGGTTGCAGCAGAGGATGCGAGGAACGGTCTCAGATGAGCACCACCGCCACGACGATTGCGATCCAGACAAGCGCGGCCCCCGTCATAAACAGATGCCGCGCGATGCGCATCTTCGCGTCAGGGGCGTCGGGGCCGACAGGGGCGGTGGCCATCCAGGGCACGACGCCGAGGCAGGCGAATCCGACTAGCGCAAGCGCCGCGATGAGCCGGTCGGCGCGCGTCCAGCCGCCCGGCTCGTTGATCCCCCAGTAGCCGAGAAACGCCATGCCGATCGAAAACAGGGTTGCAGAAGCGGAACTGATCGCGACCACCGATCCTTGGGGACTCGGCATGATTCACCTCCTGTCACAAGGCTTTTTATCGTGGCGTCGATTCTACTTCAAGCGTATGGCGCTTCGAGCACGGGCCGGTTGGCTTCGGAAGCGCACCCCGAGGCGAGGCTCGAGGACACGCCTGCGCGGTCAGCCGGCGGATGGGCTGGCGCTTCAGCTCGCGCGCGCCTCGCGCGCTTCATATGCTTTCAGATGCGTGTACGCGACGCGCAGCAGCGACAGCGACGAAGCCGCCTGTTGCGCCGGCGCGCCGCGTGCAATCAGGTCGCCGACAATATGATCGGCTTCGATCTTCGAGCGGTTCTCGATGTCGCGCAGCATCGACGCGGTCAGCGGTGAGCCTTCCTTGAGCAGGACGCCGCGATCGCGCGCCTGCACCGCCTCGCTGATCGGAAAACCGTTGTGTTGCGCGACGGCGAGGCACTCGCCGTAGAGACCATCGATGAGCCGCTTGCCGTCCGGCGTCTTCAGAATGTCGCCGAGCGACGCGCGCGTGACGCAGGTGCTCGTGGCCAGCGTCGCGAGGAACGTCCATTTGTCCCACATCCGCTGGCCGATATTGTCGACCGCCTGGGAGATAAAGTTGGCGCCGTCGAACGTGCGCTCGATTTCGCGGACGCGGTCCGACATGCCGCCCGCGAGCTCGCCGTAGGTGATCGAGTGAGATTCGTTCAGATGCTCGACTTCGCGGTCGCGGTTCAGCGTCGCGGCAATAAAGGCGAGCCCGCCCAGCACGTTCGCGTCGCCGAACTTCGCCTTGAGCGCGTCGATATGGCTCATGCCGTTGAGCACCGGCAGGATCATCGTCGACGGGCCGACCGCGGGCGCAAACGATTCGATCGCGTCGTCGAGGTTATAGGCCTTGCAGCTGAGCAGCACGAGATCGTACGGTTCGCGGATGCCGTCGGCGAGCACGGTCGGCACATCGCGCAGCGTCGCGTTGCCGTACGTGCTTTTGATCACGAGACCGGAGCGCTTCAGTTCTTCGGCACGCCCGGCGCGCACGAGAAACGTCACGTCGCGGCCCGCCTGAATCAGACGTCCGCCGAAATAACCGCCTAGCGCGCCCGCGCCAACGACCAGAATTCGCATCTTCGTTCCTTCGACTATTGATTGCTTGAGTAAAGCGTACGCGTGAGTATGCAGGAGTGGCCAGAAACGCGTGCGGCACACGGCAGGCGCCGCCAGCGGCGTGCGCGAGCGCGCGCTCGCCGCTGGCAGAGCGCTGAATCAGAGGATGTCGAGCGCGAGCGCGATGCCCTGGCCGCCGCCGATGCACAGCGTGACGATGCCGTGCTTCAGACCGTCGCGCTTCATCGAATGAATCAGACGCGTGGTGAGAATCGCGCCGGTCGCGCCGATCGGATGACCGTGCGCGACCGCGCCGCCTTCGACGTTGACCACGTCTTCCGCGAGACCCAGCTGCTGGATGATGGCGAGCGGCACCGCGGCAAACGCTTCGTTGATCTCGAAGCGCTCGACATCGGTGAGCTTCCAGCCCGCGCGCTCGACCGCCATACGCACCGCCGGCACCGGGCCCAGGCCGAACATGCCGGGCTCGACCGCGCCGATGCCATACGCGACGAGGCGCGCGTGCGGCTCGATGCCGTTCGCTTCCGCGTAAGCGCGCTCGGCGACCAGCATGGCCGCCGCGCCCGAATTCAGGCCCGGTGAATTGCCGGCCGTAATCGTGCCGTCGCGGCGAAAGGCGGGACGCAGCTTCGCCAGCGTTTCGACGGTCGTATCGGGGCGCAGTTGTTCGTCGTTGATAAAGCGGATCGTTTCCTTGCGGCCCTGCACTTCGACCGCCAACAGTTCCGCTTCGAACGCGCCACGCTTTTGCGCGGCCGCGAACCGCTGATGCGAACGCGCGGCCCAGCGGTCCTGCGCTTCGCGCGTGATCGAAAGCTTCGTGACGAGGTCTTCCGTGTGCCAGCCCGAATGCTCGCCCGAAAACGCGTCGAGGAGTCCGTCGTACAACGCGCTGTCATAGATCTGCGCGTTACCCATGCGGTAGCCCCAGCGGCCTTTGTCGAGCAGGTACGGCGCGCGGTCCATATTTTCCATGCCGCCCGCGACCGCGACGTCGCCGAAGCCAAGCCAGATTTCCTGCGCGGCCGACACGACCGCCTGGGCGCCCGAGCCGCATACGCGATTCACCGTCTGCGACGGCACCGACACCGGCACGCCGCCAGCAATCGCGGCCTGGCGCGCCGGGTTCATCCCGTTGCCGGCCTGCACGACGTTGCCCATCACGATGGAGCCGAGCTTGCTTGCGTCGATTCCGCTACGGCGCACTGCTTCGCGCACGACGAGCCCACCCAGGTCGGTCGCCGGCACGTCTTTGAGCGTGCCGCCGAATGCGCCGATCGCGGTTCTGACCGGATTGCTGATCACGATATCTCGAGAAGTCATCGTTGTTCCTCACAAGGAAGTGCTACACGTGGAAGCCTCGCTCACGCCGGACGCGAGGCGCCGATGTTCATGCGGCGATGGTCGAAGCGGCCGGTTAGCGCGCTCGCCCGCCGATTAATTGGCCGCGACCGATGCAGACGAAGCGGCCACCGGCAAAGCTGCCGGTATTGCAGGTACTCCCGTAACCGGATTGCCCGTATTTGCCGCATTCGCCGTATTTGCCGTATTTGCGGCCGTCGCCGTATCCGCCGCGGCATTCCAGCCACCACCGAGCGACCGGTACAGCGCGACGGCTGCTTGCGCATGCGTGCGCTTCGCTTCGTTCAACGCTTCGGCATCGACGAGGTAGGCCTGCTGCGCATCGAGCACATCGAGAAAACTCGACGCACCGCCTTTATAGAGTTGCGTCGACAGCTTCAACGCCTTGCCTGAAGAGTCGAGCGCGCCGCCGAGCCGGTCCACCTGCGTCCCGCCGCTCACCAGGTCGCTGCGCGTGTCCTCGATCTCCTTGAGCGCGTTGAGCATCGTCTGCTGCAGCCCGAGTTGCGATTCGCGCATCCGGCTTTCGCTTGCATCGATATTCGCGGTGATACGGCCCGCGTTGAAAATCGGGCTCGTTGCGCTCAATGCGGCACTGAACAGGTTATCGGTCAGCGTCGGCGTACCGACCCACGACGCCGCGAGCAACCCGTCCGTCAGGTTAAGCTGAAACTTCGGATAGCGCTCGGAGCGCGATACACCAACCTCCGCGGCACGCTGTTCGACCCTTGCGTACGCGGTCTGCACATCGGGACGGCGCAGCAACGCCTCGGACGGCAGTGTGACCGGCACACCTTGCGACGGCACCGGAATCGGACGCGCGTCGGTCAGCACGAGCTGGCTGACGCTTTCCGGCGTGCGGCCCGAAAACACCGCGATCAGGCTCAGTTGATGCTGGATCTCCGACTGCACACGCGGAATGCGCGCCTGCAGATCCTGCAGCTGATTCTGCGCACGCGCGACATCGAGCTGCGTCGAGAGTCCGTACCGGAGCCTGTCTTGCGTGAGCTTTAATGCGCGGCTGCGAATCTGCTCGTTGTCGTTGAGAATCTGCAGCTCCGATTGCGCCCAGCGCAGATTGATATAGGCCGCCGCGGTGTTCGCGGCCAGCGCGAGCCGCAATTCGTTCAGGGCGGATTGGCGTCCCGACACCTGCGCCTTCGCGGCGAGTACGGCAAGACGCTCGCCGCCGAATACGTCCGGTTGCCAGCTTGCCGAAAGCCCGGCGCCTGCGGCGTCGACATAACCGAGTGGCGGCGGCAGGATTTGCCGCGTGTGCGAGGCGATCGCGGTCGCATCGAGTTCGGGCAGCAACGCCGCGTGGCGCTGCTTCACGTCATCCTGCGCCTGCTTCACGCGCTCGACGGCCGCTTTCACATCGAGGTTGTCGTTCAGCACCGACTGCACGAGATCGTGCATGACGGGGTCGCCGAATTGCGTCCACCAGGTAGTCGCATCGACAGCGTCTTGCGGCGCGTCGACGTTCCAGGCCGTCGGCGCAACCGTCTTCACGGTTTCGGGCAAATCAGCGTGCGTCGCGGGTTGAACCGCGCAGGCCGCGAGCGTCAGCACCGCCGCGGCAGCCAGCACTTTCATCAGAATCGGTTTCATGGCGGTTCCTTTAGTGAGTCTTCGTGAGTCTTCTAGTGAGCATCGGGGGGCGGCGCGCTAAAGCCGAACGGCTTCGAAAACAGCATCGCGACGAGCGCGACGACGAAGCACAGCGCGACCGCAAGAAACGTGTCGGCGAAGGTCAGCGTCAGCGCTTCGCGCGTCAGCAGCGCGTGCAGCGATGCGACGCTGCCTTGCAGTCCGTTGACCATATCGCCACCGGCTGCCGACAGATGCGCGGCCTGATCGCGCAAGAACGATTCGACGACGGGCCGGCCGGCAGTGACGTGTTCGTCGAGCCGTTCGTAGTGGAGGTTGAAGCGGTCGTTCAACATCGTGCTGACCACCGCGATGCCGATCGCGCCGCCGAGGTTACGCATCAGGTTGAACAGGCCGCTTGCCGATTTGAGCCGCGACGGCGGCAGCGAACCGAGCGCCATTGTGACGATCGGCGCAATACAGAACTGCTGGCCGAAGCCGCGCAGCGCCTGCGGAATCAGGAATTCGTACCAGCCCCACTGGTGCGTGATCGGCACATACAGATAGCAGCCGAGGCCGAACAGAATCAGTCCGAACACGAGCAGCGCGCGCAGGTTGATAAACCGCGCCGCCGTCGAATACATGACGAGCCCAATCAATTGAAAGACGCCGACCGACAGCAGCGCAAGACCGATTTGCAGCGAATCGAAGCCGCGCACGCGCGCGAGAAACACCGGCGTCAGATACACGGTACAGAAAATGCCGATGCCGGTGACGAACGACAGCAAGCTGCCGATGCCGAAATTGCGCAGCGCCAGCGCCTTCAGGTCGACGATCGGCTCTTTCGCGGTGAACGCATGGACGAGGAACAGAAAACCGCAGATGCCGGAAATCCATGCACACGCAAGAATCACATGGTCGCCAAACCAGTTTTTGCGCGGCCCCTCCTCGAGCATGTATTCGAGGCAGCCGAGAAAACCGCACATCAGCAGAATGCCGAGATAATCGCCGCGCTTGAGCAGCGATACATCGCCGTGATCGACGTGCACGAAACGCGGCACCAGCACCGTCACGAGCACGCCCGGCACCAGGTTCAGATAGAACAGCCAGTGCCACGACCACTGGTCGGTGACCCAGCCGCCGATCACCGGGCCGATGGTCGGCGCGATCGTCGCGAGCGTGCCGATCGCCGTCGACGCGATCAGGCGCTGGTTGCCCGGAAAGATCATGAACGCGGTGGTAAACACGGTCGGAATCATCGCCGCGCCGAGTGCCCCTTGCAGCGCGCGAAACACGATCATCGAATTGATATCCCACGCGAGGCCGCACAGCATGCTCGTTACCGTGAAGCCGAAGGCCGATGCGGTGAACAGCCAGCGCGTCGAAAACACGCGCGTGAGCCAGCCGGACATCGGAATCACGAGAATCTCAGCGATCAGATACGCGGTTTGCACCCAGGACAGCTCGTCCTGGCTCGCGGACAGTCCGCCGCCGATATCTCTGAGCGACGACGCGACGATCTGGATATCGAGCGTCGCCATGAAAAAGCCGATGCACATCAGCGTGAACGCGAAGACTTTTTCGCGCATCGGCAGATTCATCGGGTCGATGGGCGGGTGGGCGGGAGTCGTCATGATGGGCAGTTTGGGTTGCGCGATGGGCGGTTATCGAGCGCTCGCGAGGGAATCGCGATGGATGAGCACTTAAGCGCCTGCGCGCTGTTCGTTCAGATGCACTTTCACCGTCGCCGACAAACCCGGCCGCAACACGTGATGCATGCTCTTCGGCACTTCGAGCCAGATTCGCACGGGCACACGCTGCACGATCTTCGTGAAGTTGCCGGTCGCGTTTTCCGCGGGCAGGATGCTGAAAGTGGCACCCGTCGCCGGCGCGAGGCTTTGCACGACACCGGTAATCGGCTCGCTCGATGCGTCGAGCTGCACGTCGACCTTGTCGCCCGCATGCATGTGCTTGAGCTGGTCTTCCTTGAAGTTCGCATCGACCCACAGGCCGTGCTCCGGCACCACCGTCAGAAGCGAAACGCCGACATTCGCGAGCATGCCGACGCGCGCGGTGCGGTTACCGATGTAACCGTCGACAGGCGAGCGGATGGTCGTGTATTCGACGTTCAGTTCCGCGACGCGCTGCGCGGCTTTCGCCGTCGCCACGCGCGCCTGTGCGTCGCCGATTTGCGCATCGAGCACGCTGAGCTGCCGCTGCGCGGCAATCAGCGATGCGTTGCTGCGATCGACCGCGGCACGCGCCTTTTGCAGATCCGCATCCGCGCGCTCGACCACCTGGTCCGACACCGCCTCGTCTTTCACGAGTTCGCGATAGCGATACTGGTCCGCGGCGCTGCGCGTCAGTTCCGCACTCGATGCGTGCACGCCGGCCGCCTGCTCGTTGATCAGCGCGAGCTGCAGCGTGCGCTTCGCCTGAAGCTCCGTCACCGCGGCTTGCGCGCTCTCCACTTCGGCGTTCGCCTGCGCGAGCCGCGCATCGTAGTCGCGCGAATCGATGCGGATCAGCACCTGGTTCGCGTGCACGAACTGGTTGTCCGTCACGAGCACGTCGGTCACAAAGCCGCTCACGCGCGGCGCCATCACAGTGACGTCGCCGCCCACATACGCATCGTCAGTGGTTTCGATAAAGCGGCCGACAAGGTACCAGTACGAGCCGGCGCCGATCAGCACAACGACGACGGAAAGAACCGCAAGCCACATCCAGGGGATACGGCGTGTTTTCTTCGCGGTTCCCGCCACGTTCGGCGGCGCGACTGTCGATGGAGTTGAGCTCATAGATTCGTGTGCGTATGCACTTCAAGGGGTTAAAAAAATGCGCCTTCAGGCGCGTTCCTTTGCCTTTGTTGCTTAAAGCGGCTTTTTCGTCAAATCGAACAGTTCCTGCCTCAACGACGCGGCGCGCTGCGCGCCGAAATGCTTTTCAAACTCTTGCTGGGCGTCATGCCAGTGGCTCGCCGCCTCCTGGAGTTTCTCGAGGCCCGCGTCCGTCAAACGCATCTGGAATGCGCGGCGATCTGCCTCCGAAGCGTCGCTGCGCACGAGGCCGTCGCGCTGCAGCGGCTGGATCGCGCGCACCAGCGTCGTGCGCTCCATCACCATCCACTCGGCCAGTTCCTTCATCGTGATGCCGGGTCTGCGGCGAATCCGGTTCAGGATCGAGAACTGCGTGATCTTCAGGCCGACCTTGCCGACGTGCCGGTCGTAGATCTGAGATACGAAACGCGCGGCCTGCCGGATCGCGAAGCAATCGTCGGGCAACAACGGCGTGCTGATAGGTTCATCTTCTGAGTGCATATACACAAAATCACTGTCAAGTTAATAAGGTCAAGCTGATCGCGACTTTCTTCAAACAAAAACAGGAAATCACGCAGTCATGCTGAAAAGTTCGCTGCGCAACGCTTTGGCGCGTGTCTTGCCGAACTTCGCTTCGAACTCGTCCTGCGCTTCGCGCCATGCGGTGGCTGCCTGCTCGAACAGGTGCTTGCCCGCGTCGGACAAGCTGAACAGATAAGTGCGGCCGTCATGCTCCGACGCCTCGCTGACGATCAGCCCGTCGCGCTGCAGCGGCTTCAGTGCGCGAACCAGCGTGGTGCGCTCCATGACCATCGAATCGGCCAGATCCACCATAGTGAGTTGCGGCTTGCGCGAAAGCTTCGCCATGATCGTGTACTGCGCCGCCGTCAGGCCGACCCGGCTCAGATGGCGTTCGTAGATCTGCGTCACAAAGCGCGCGGCCTGGCGCAGTGCAAAGCAGTTGCATTCGTCATGGGACAAGGGCTTGTTCATGCTTGGTAGAATATATGTGCGTACGCACACTGTCAACCCTCGAACACAGCAAATATCGAGGGCGCCGGACTCGCCTCAAAGGCGATGAGATCGGCGGCGCCGTTCGTCCGGTTACTGCTTTTGCAGCAGCGTTTTGAGTTCCTGCACGTTTTCTTCGACCCGCTTCGCGATTACCGCATACGAATCGGCTTGCGAGCGGTACGCGGCCTGCGCGAGCTGCTGCATGTCGGCCAGCGCTTTGTGCAGCGTCTGCTGAACGAGCTCGGCCGTCTGCGCGGACGGCATGCCGCCGGCGGCCGCCTGCTTCGCCGCGAGCGTCTGCAGTTCGGTGAGCGTCGAGCGCAGCATTTCCGCCTGCTGCTGCGCAAGCGACTGCATGCCTTGCAGCGCCATCTGGTTCGCGGCAATCAGCGCTTCGATATCCTTGCGCCGCGCTTCCATCACAGCCGGAACATCGAAGCCGGGCAACTTGAACTGCTCCAGCATCTTGTTGAATTCGGCAAACGGATTGGCTGCGTCTTTGGGTTCCATGCTCGAGTCTCCGGGGAACGATGCGTCGAAATGGTTGGTACGGCCGGATCGCCGCCAATACCAGCACCAGTGCACTCATGCATTGGCACGACTATCCGCGCGTGCAGCGATCATGCACGTTCTGTTCCCGATATGCCAGCGCCACCGCCACGTTTGCCTCGATACGTGCACACGATGCATGCTTGAGGGTGTGACGTTCGTCCTGCGGCAAGCCGCTTCGCGTGCATGCGCAAAATCTTGCGAACCGCATACAATGGCGCCCAGGCATTAGTCGGAGCAATGCACGCGTACTGCAAGCGAGCCGTAAAACGGCTTGCGTCGCACGCCACGCGGCTCGCCCGTGCGAGCGCCACGCCTTAGCGGAGACCATTCCGGAGACCCCCATGAGCACCACTGCAAGCGGCAATACGAACCGAACCGACGGCACGCGGCTGCGGCAGCTGACCGACCTGCCGTCACCGAAAGGCTTGCCGATCATCGGCAATATGCACCAGGTTTCGCTACGAACGTTTCACCTGAACCTCGAACGCTGGGGCCGCGAACTGGGCACGCCCTATATGTTCCGCATGCCCGGGCAGCAGATCGTCGTGCTCGGCGACACCGATCACGTGCAAGGCATCTCGCGCGAACGCCCGCACCGCTATCGCCGGTTCAAGCCGGTTGAAACGGTGCTCGCGGAATTCGGCGCGAACGGCCTTTTTTCCGCGGAAGGCGTGGCATGGGAGCCGCAGCGCCGGCTCGTGATGCAGGCGCTGTCCATTCCGCATATCCGCGCCGTCTACCCGACGCTCGCCGAGATCACTGGCCGGCTCTACACGCGCTGGATGCGCGCGGCGCAGGAGCAGCGCACCGTCGATATGGTCGAGGAAATGAAGCGCTATTCGGTCGACGTGACGAGCGCGCTCGCATTCGGCGAAGATCCGCGCACGCTCGAACGCGACACGAACGTGATTCAGGAGCATCTGAAGCTGGTCATGCCGGCGCTGATGTCGCGCACGAGCGCGCCGTTCCCGTACTGGCATTACATCAAACTGCCGCGCGACAGGCGCCTCGACCGCGCGCTGATCGAGATTCACCGCTATGTACGACGGATGATGGAACGCGCGCGCGAACGCATGCACGACGAACCGTCGGACATGCCGCGCAATCTGCTCGAAGCTATGCTCGCAATGCGCGATACGCCCGATTCCGGCATCACCGACGATCAGGTTTCCGCGAACGTGCTGACCATGCTGCTCGCCGGCGAAGATACGACCGCGAACTCGCTGGCCTGGTCGACGATGTTCATCGCGACCGACGCGCCTTTGCAGGCGCGCCTCGCCAAAGACGCGCGCGCGGTGCTCGGCACCGAGCCCGTCTGCACCGACTACGCCAGGCTCAAGGAGCTCGACGTGTTCGAAGCGGTCTGCACCGAAACCGGCCGCTTCAAGCCGGTCGCCGCGCTCAGTTCGTTCGAGCCGCTCGAAGACGTGACGATGGGCGATGTGCTCGTGCCCGCCGGCACGTTCATGTTTTTCCTCAATCGCCCGGCTATGCATAACCCGGCAAACTTCGTGAATCCGGAGCGCTTCGATCCGGACCGCTGGCTGCATGCGCGCGACCCCGCGCGCGGCGCACACGAACAGCGCGCCTATCTGCAATTCGGCGCGGGTCCGCGTGTATGCCCGGGGCGCCATCTGGCCGGCGTCGAAATGCGTGCGGCGCTGTCGATGCTCGCCGCAAACTTCGAAGCGAAGCTCGCCGTCGACGCGTCGGAGATCGAGGAAATCAACGACTTCATCATGAAGCCGAGCAAGATGCCGATCAATCTGACTATCCGTCCGCAAGCGGCATAAAACAGCGACAATCACAGCGGGCAACAACAACAGCCAACAACAGCGCGTAATCAGGCATGGATCGACTGCAGGCAATGACCACCTTCGTCACGGTCGCCGAAACCGGCGGGTTTTCGGCGGCCGCGCGCAAGCTCGACGTGTCGCCATCGGTGGTCAGCCGCATCGTCACGGAACTCGAAGAACATCTCGGCGTGCGGCTGCTCACACGCACGACGCGCATCGTCCGCCTGACCGAAACCGGCGCGACCTACTTCGAAAACTGCCGGCGCATTCTCGGCGAAATCGATGAGGCCGAGCAATCGGCGAGCGGCGAGCATGAAGCGCCGCGCGGCGTGATGACGATCACCGCGCCCGTGCTGTTCGGCGCGTTGTATGTGACGCCGATTGTCGTCGAATATCTGACGCGTTATCCCGAAGTGGATATGAACTGCTGGTTTCTCGATCGCGTCGTCAATCTCGTCGATGAAGGCATCGACGTCGCGGTGCGTATCGGCGAACTGCCGAACTCGTCGCTGCAGGCGATTCGCGTCGGCACCGTGCGGCGCGTGGTCTGCGCGTCGCCGGCGTATCTCGAGCGCTGCGGCATACCGCGCACACCCGACGATCTCAACGCGCACACCATCATATCAACGAGCTCCGCGTCGAATTCGTCGGAGTGGCGCTTCACCGTCGAGCGCCGCATTCACGCGCTGCGCGTGCAGCCGCGCATGACGAGCACATCCAACGACGCGGCCATCGCGGCCGCCGTGAGGGGATTCGGCATCGTGCGGCCGCTCTCGTATCAGATCGCCAACCAGCTGCGCGCCGGCACGCTGCAAGTGCTGCTCGAGGAATTCGAGCCGCCGCCGCTGCCGATTCATGTCGTGCATCGCGAAGGCCGGCACGCAACGCAGAAAGTGCGCGCGTTTCTCGATCTCGCGATCGAGCGTCTGCGCACGGACCCGGCGTTGAACCGGATCGCCTGACGCCGCTTGAAGTTTTGACGTCTCAAGCCGCCGGCGCGTGCGCCTCGCGCTACAGCCCCCAGATAATATCGGCGTCCTGCCGATACGCTTCGCGCATCATGTCGAGAAACGGCCAGGCCCGCTGCGCGAGCCCGCCGCCCGCGTCCTCATGGCGATCGCGCGCATAATGCAGCGCTTCGAGCGCGGCCTCCGCCTTGTCGTCATCGGTAATGGCGGCTTCGAGGCGGCTGATCGCGCCCGGCAATTCGTCGTGCAGGATGACGCCGCGTGCGTCGAGCCGTTTTCCGACAAGACCCAGAAGATAGTGGGCGAGATCCCGGAGCATCACCACATCGGGCGTGGCGCGGGATTGAAAAGTGATCATCACAATGCCTCCTTCCCTGAGCACGTGTTTGCCTGCGAAGGCTTTTCTGCCCGGGTTTTCCGGACTCGAATCCGGTATGTCTCGCATCCATTTTATGTCATGGTGTGAGGCGTTTCAGCGAGTCGGGCAGACTTACTCCGCGCTTTCACAGCCTTGACAGGTACCTTTTTCAATCACCCGGAATGTTGAGGGGAATTGATCATTTATATCACGTTCAAATATAATTACGATCGCTGGTCGAGATATCCCGGCTGTGCCGCGAACGTCTTTTGCCGTCGTCGGTGTGGATAAATAGAAGAGGGAGACACCGGCGCCCTCGCCATTCATTGCCCCGTACCCGCTCATCGTGTCCCGAACCAACGTGATCCGCTGGCTGGCCAGCTTTATGCCCGGCCCCATCCTCCTCAAGTGGCCGGAGCGGATTCGCTCGTCCGCGGGAGCGTTTATCGGTCTCGCGCTCACCGCGACGCTGATGCAGGTGTCGTTCGGCTCAAGCGCCGCGTTTCCGATGCTGATCGCGCCAATGGGCGCCTCGGCCGTTCTGCTGTTCGCAGTACCGGCCAGTCCGCTCGCGCAGCCCTGGTCGCTGATCGGCGGCAATCTCGTATCGGCAACGGTCGGCGTGATCTGCGGCATGCTCGTTCCCGATCCGTTCATCGCGGCCGCGCTGGCGGCAGCCGGTGCGATCGCCGCGATGTTCGCGTTCCGCTGCATTCACCCGCCATCGGGTGCGGTCGCGTTAACAGCCGTACTCGGCGGCCCCGCGATCCACGCGCTTGGTTTCCGCTTCATCATCGAACCTGTGTTCGTGCAATCGCTATTCCTGCTGGGGTCCGCGCTGGTCTACCACGCGATCACCGGGCACCGCTATCCGCACGTCGCGCTGGTCCCGCGCGACGCGACGGCCGATCCGGCCGCGCATCAGCCGTCGCTGCGCGCCGATCTCGAAGCCGTGCTGCGCCGTCGCAGCGAACTGCTCGACGTGAACCCGGACGATCTCGAAACGCTGCTGCGCGAGACGGAAATGCAAGCGTACGCACGTAATTTCGGCGAGCTAACCTGCCGCGACATCATGTCGAATCCGGTTATCACCGTCGCGCCCGGCGCGACCGCGGGCACCGCGTCCTATCTGTTGAACCAGCACGGCATCAAAGCCTTGCCGGTGATTACCGACGACCGGCGCGTGATCGGCATCGTCACGCGCGCGAATCTCGCGAGCAGTGCGTCCGAAGCACGGCCCGGCTGGATCGAAAAATGGTCGCGGCGCTGGTTCACACCGCGCCCTAGCCTCGGGCTCTCGCGGCCCGCGCGCCGCTCGACGGTCCAGTCGCTGATGACCAACCACGTGCATACGGTTACCGTCGACACGCCCATCGTCGAACTGGTGCCGATCTTCGCCACGCATGGCCACCACCACATCCCGGTGCTCGATGCGCATCGCCGCCTGGCCGGCATCATCACCCAGGCCGATCTGATCGCCGGCCTTTACCGGCGCACACGCGCGCCAGCCTACCGGGCAGCGTAATTTATATCACCTTGTGATATATTAGAGGTTTCCCCTAGTCTCTCTTCCGGCGAACTTTCGTATGAAAACCCTCGCACGCGAGTTGGCTAAAGCCGACTTCGAGCAGCTATCGGAATTCCGCTATCAGATGCGGCGTTTCGAACGATTTTCCGAGCAGGCCGCACAAGGCGAAGGCATCACGCCGCTGCAATATCTGTTGCTGCTGCATATCAAAGGCTACCCGGACCGCGAATGGGCCACCATCGGCGAGCTCGCCGAGCGGTTACAGGCGCAGCATCACGGCGTCGTTGCGCTGGTGTCGCGTTGCGAAGCACTGGGGCTGGTCGAGCGGCGTGTCAGCGAAGCCGATCGCCGGCAAGTGGAAGTCCATCTTTTGAAAGCCGGCGAGCGCGTGCTGTCGCGCCTCGCCGAACTGCATCGCGCCGAACTGAGATCGCTCAAAGGCGCCTTTACGATTCCGCAAATCGATCTGTAAAACCACCATGAATCACGACGACCACAAGCGCGATTTTTCCAGCAACGCCCGTCTACCCGGCATCTCCGCGCTTGCCGTCGTGATCGGCTTGCTCGCCACGCTCGCTGCATTCGTGCTGCTGAGCCTGATCCATCTGTTCACGAATCTGTTCTTCTTCGGCAGCTTTTCGTTCGCCGACCGTTCGCCGGCACTGAACACGCTCGGCCCGTGGGTCGTGCTGATTCCGATCGCGGGCGGGCTCATCGTCGGGTTTATGGCGCGTTACGGCTCGGAGAAAATTCGCGGTCACGGCATTCCCGAGGCCATCGAGGCCATTTTGTTCGGCAAGAGTCGCATGTCGCCGAAAGTCGCGATTCTGAAGCCGCTGTCGTCGGGCATCGTGATCGGCAGCGGCGGCCCGTTCGGCGCGGAAGGCCCGATCATCATGACGGGCGGCGCGCTGGGGTCGCTGCTCGCGCAATGTTTCAAGGTTACCTCGGCCGAGCGCAAGACGCTGCTCGTCGCGGGTGCGGCCGCCGGCATGACCGCGGTGTTCGGCACACCGGTCGCGGCAGTGCTGCTCGCCGTCGAACTGCTGCTGTTCGAATGGCGCCCGCGCAGTTTCCTGCCGGTCGCGCTTGCGTGCGCGGTGGCCGGCTTCGGCCGCGCCGTGTTTTTCGGCACGGCGCCGCTTTTTCCGCTGCAAACCGCGGAGCCGAGCGCGATGTCGCTCGTATCCTGCGCGATCGCGGGGGTGCTTTCGGGAGCGCTTGCGTCGGGCCTTTCGTCCGCGCTCTACAAGGTCGAGGACCTGTTCGGGCGTCTGCCGCTGCACTGGATGTGGTGGCCGGCATTGGGCGGACTCGTGGTCGGTATCGGCGGCTTTGTCGAACCGCGCGCGCTCGGCGTCGGTTACGACGTGATCGGCGACCTGCTGCATCAACATATTGCGTTGCAAATCGCCATCGCACTGCTCGTCGTAAAAGCGGTGATCTGGGTCGTCGCGCTCGGCTCCGGCACGTCGGGCGGCGTGCTCGCTCCACTGTTGATGCTCGGCGCAGGCCTCGGCACCGTGCTCGGACATGTGCTGCCCGGCGGCGAACCGGCACTCTGGCCGCTCGTCTGCATGGCGGCCACGCTCGGTGCAACGCTCGGCGCGCCGCTCACGGCCATCGTTTTCGCCTTCGGCCTCACGCACGATGCCAATGCGCTGCTACCGTTGCTGGCGGCCACGCTGGTCGCGCACGGCTTCGCCACGATCGTCATGAAGCGCTCGATCATGACGGAAAAGATCGCGCGACGCGGGTACCACATCTACCGCGAATATGGCGTCGATCCGCTCGAGCGTCATTACATCGATGAAGTGATGTCGCGCACCGTCGAAGCGATCGATGCGAACGTCACCGTGCGCGACGCGCTTGCCACGTACTTCGGCACGAACCAGAAGCGGCGCGCCTATCCGGTCATCCGCAACGAGGCGGTGCTCGGCATACTCGACCGCGCGACGCTCGAACGCATTCGCGAAACGGCGGACAAAAGCATGGCGGCAGCCGCCGCCGTGACTGCCGAAACGAGCGGCTCGGCAGCCTCCGACATGCTGCCCGATGCGCTCGACATGCGCGTCGGCGACCTGATGCAGGACGCGCCGGCCATCGCCCTGCCGCACGAAACCTGCCGCCTGGTCGCGACGCGGCTTGCCGTGCACGGCCTCGAGCGGCTGCCGGTGGTGGCCGATCGCAAGTCGATGCGCCTGATCGGCATCGTGTCGCGCAGCGATCTGATCAAACCGTCGCTCGGCCACTTCGAAGAAGAGCACAAACGCGAGCAATTCCGCTACATCGGCTTATGGCCGAGCGCCAGCAAACAGCCGCTCGCCGCGCCGCCAAAAGAAACGACCCCGCATAGCTGATCGCGGCTTTCCTCCTTCGCCTGCGGGCCGTGCAACGCGGCCCGGAACGCGGTTCGCCTCGCGTTCGTGTCGCGCAGCGTTGAGGAGATGAGCGTCAAGGAAACCGCGCAATGCCTCGGCATTCCGGAGACCACGGTGCGCATGAGCGAACGATAAATGTCAGCACGAACACCCTTCAATAAGCAAAAAAAACCCGCCAACGCGCAATCGCGATAGCGGGCTCAACCCCTACTGGATAAGTTAAGCGCAGCGACCTAGCGGGCCTTGCTGCTTGCGGCGATTGCCGCCAGCGCCTTCGTCACGCCCGCGCCGTAAGCCGGATCAGCCTTCGTGCAATGCTCGACGTGCAGATCCTGCACCGCTTTCGTCGTGCCTTGCAGCGCACGTGCCGTGTTGTCGAACAGCACCTGCTGCTGCGCCGCGGACATCAATCGGAACAGATTGCCGGGCTGCGAGAAGTAATCGTCGTCGACGCGGTGATTCCAATGATCCGCCGCGCCTTCGATCGACAGCGGCGGTTCGCGGAAGTCCGGCTGTTCCTGCCATTCGCTGACCGTGTTCGGCTCATACGAGGCAGCACCGCCCATGTTGCCGTCCACGCGCATCTTGCCGTCGCGGTGATAGCTGTGCACGGGGCTCTGCGGCGCGTTGACCGGAATCTGGAAGTAGTTCGAGCCGAGGCGGTAACGCTGCGCATCAGCGTACGAGAAGAGACGCCCTTGCAGCATCTTGTCCGGCGAGAAGCTGATGCCGGGCACGACGTTCGACGGCGCGAAACCGGACTGCTCGGTTTCCGCGAAGAAGTTGTCGGGATTGCGGTTCAGTTCCATCACGCCGACTTCGATCAGCGGATAGTCCTTCTTCGACCAAACCTTCGTCAGATCGAACGGATGGTAGCGATACGAGCCCGCGTCCTTCTCCGGCATGATCTGCACATAGAGCGTCCAGCGCGGGAAATCCTTGCGCTCGATGCTTTCGTACAGGTCGCGCTGGTTGCTTTCGCGATCGGTCGCGCAGACTGCCGCTGCTTCTTCATCGGTCAGGTTCTGGATGCCCTGCTGCGTGCGGAAGTGGAACTTCACCCAGAAGCGCTCATTCTGCGCATTGATAAAGCTGTACGTGTGGCTGCCGAAGCCGTGCATATGACGGAAGCTCTTCGGAATGCCGCGATCGCTCATGACGATCGTCACCTGGTGGAACGCTTCCGGCAGTTGCGTCCAGAAGTCCCACTGGTTTTGCGCGCTGCGCAGGCCCGTGCGCGGGTCGCGCTTGATCGCGTGATTGAGGTCGGGGAACTTCAGCGGATCGCGAAAGAAGAACACAGGGGTATTGTTGCCCACCATGTCCCAGTTGCCCTCTTCCGTATAGAACTTCAGCGCGAAGCCACGGATATCGCGCTCGGCATCGGCCGCGCCGCGTTCGCCGGCCACCGTCGAAAAGCGCGCGAACATCGGCGTCTTCTTGCCGACCTGCGAAAAGATTTTTGCGCGCGTGTACTTCGTGATGTCGTGCGTGACCGTGAACGTGCCATGAGCACCCGCCCCCTTCGCATGCATGCGCCGCTCAGGAATCACTTCACGCGCAAAGTGCGCGAGCTTCTCGATCAGCCAGACGTCCTGCAGCAATGCCGGGCCGCGCGGGCCCGCGGTCTGCGTATTCTGATTGTCGACGACAGGAGCGCCGAATGCCGTGGTGAGTTTGTTGCTCATGGGGTTTCCTTTGAAATTGTCGATCAAAGCCGATTGGTGCAACAGGCAAATCGGGCGCCGGCGTGATCGCCGCCGGCGCCTCTCTCAGCCGTGCTTATGCGACGGATCGTTGCAATGCGCACAGCCGTGTGCATCATCAACCCACGCGTTGCCGAGGATGATGCTGCAAAAGTTCAAGCGTTTGAATTTCGGGTCCTTCAATGCAAGCACGTCGTCGTTGACCGTGCCGAATGTCGAATCGGGGCGATGCTTCATGCCTTCGTTGAAGGCATCGATAATCTGCTCCTTGAAGTTCACCGCGCGCGGATGCGCGGCCACCACCTGGCGGCGCTGTTCTTCGGTGAACTGGTCATAGGCAAGACCGAGCACGTCCATTTCGACGCCGGCCGTCACCAGTTGCACGACCGGTTTCTTGAACGGCGGAATGCCGGGCGTCGTGTGCAGCGAGATCGCATCCCAGACGAGTTCGACATCCGTCTCGGCGATGCCGTGCTTGCGCAGGAATTCGGCTGCCGCATTCGCACTGTCCACTTCAAAACGGTTCTGCGAAGTGCTGTAACGCTGCGTGAGACCCATATCGTGGAACATGCCGCCGATATAAAGCAACTCCGGGTCGTACTTGAGCTTCATGCGCTCGCCGGCCAGCGCACCGAAGAGAAACACGCGCGTCGAGTGGTGGAACAGCAGGTCCGATTCGGTGTCGCGAACCAGTTCGGTGGCTTCCCGCGCCAGTTTGCTGTCGGGGATCTTGATGCCGGCGATGATCTTGCTCATTGCGTTGCTCCAAAAGTGGAAGGTCACTGGCTTGCCGATCGCCATCTGAAGCGGGCGGCACACCTTGTCTGGACTACGCAGTAAGTGTCGTTCGCATACGGCCTTCACTCAATCGAATCGATGCATCGATCCATGCCATTCGCACTGCTAGTTCTGCCATCGGGCGTCTCGGGGCCGCCATCGGACGGCCGGCGCGCGAGTCGCCGCAATCGTTGCATATGCAACCTCCGGCGGTATCGAAACGATAGACGCTATCAATGCGTTGCTACGTCCGCGTGACAAAACCAGGGTAAGTCCACCGGGTACGGCATGATGGTCTGACGCTGCCGCCGTCCTCTGTCAATTTGCACAAGGCGTATCTTAAATGCACGGTTAAACCGTTGCAGCGACCACGTGCGAAGGCGATACACTGACACCGCCCGCTATCGGTGAACAACAACATCAACGGACAACAACATGAGCGATAAAAGCGAACAGATCACGGTGCGCCGCGTCGGCGCAAACGAAGCCGCACGCTGCATGGAAGCGCTGGCCGACGTGCTCGTCGATTGCGTGGAAGGGGGCGCATCGGTCAGCTTTATGCTGCCGCTGCCGCGCGAGCGCGCGCTCGAGTTCTGGCGCGATGTCGTGGCAGGCGTGACGCGTGGCGAGCGCGCGCTGCTCGTCGCCGAAGACGATGCCGGACGCATCGTCGGCACCGTCCAGATGATTCTCGCGCAGCCCGACAATCAGCCGCATCGCGCCGACGTCGCCAAGATGCTCGTCTCCCGCGCCGTGCGCAGGCAAGGCATTGCGCGACGTCTGATGGCCGCGGTCGACACGATCGCGCGCGAAGAAGGCAAGACCGTGCTCGTGCTCGATACCGTCACCGGTTCGCCCGCATCGCGGCTATACGAACAGGCGGGCTGGCAGCGCGTCGGCGACGTGCCGAAGTACGCGCTTATGCCGGACGGCGAATTCTGCTCGACGACGTATTTCTATAAACATCTTTGACGTTGGCGCAGTTTCTGTTCGCCGCAAATGGCAGAAACTCGCGATTTCGTGCAATGCTGCCACCATACTGTCGCCGCGTTGTTAGCTGCGTTGCTAGACGCGCTGTTAGCTGCATTGTTGGCAATGCGGCGACATCCTGATCACATATGGCGTAGCGATGGACCCTGCCGGCTGCCGCGAAAGACGGACACGACCCGATCGAACCAGCCGCGCATGGCATGCTGCGACCCAAAATAGTCGCAGGTCACCGAAATCTCCGCGGCGCAGTTGGCGTCGGTGCTCATGCTGATGCGTTCGTGTTTCGGCAACCGAAGCACGCCGCCGGGTTCGAGCCAGTAGTCGTAATCGCAGTCCGCGCGGGTCAGCCACACGCGTTCGCTCAGCGTACGGATTTCGGCGCCCGGCGTGCAGTCCCAGTAGAACACCTCGCCCGGTTTCACTGCGAAGTGATAGGTGATTTTCGGAAGTCGCACATTCGCATGAATGTGTTGCGCCAAGTGTTGCATCCTGCCTCCTTTCTCGCTCGCCCGGACGCGATCAGCGCCGGCACGCCCGCGTTCGACGTATGCCGTTCATCAGGAACGCAGTGTGCAACGCGGTAACAACAGAACACCTGGCGCGACGCGAATATTCCTAGTCCTGATCAATTGCGGTTGCATGCACCAGAAGAGAGCGGCGGCGTTTACACCATCGTTATGCCTGTTGTTAGCAGGCGATTGCCGGTGTCGTTCATGACACAAGCGAGTAGCGTATGCTTGCTTCTGGTGCATCGCGCAAAAGGCACACACGCGGCACACAGGCAGACAGGTGCGGCGCACGCAGCGCAACATCACAAACAATATAAGGGAGGCTCGAGCAAATGGACTCATTTGCCCAATGGACCATCGCGCGCGTTTCATTCTCGCGCACGCGTTGCACACTGCGAGCGCTTACTGCGCTATTCGCGCTTTTGCTTGCGTGTTTTGCGCCGCTCGCGCCGGCGTTCGGCGCGGACAACGAGGCCGCGCTGCGCGATAAATATCAGAGCCTGTCGGCGCAGCTTGCCAGCAACCCGTTTCATCGCCCGCTGTATCTCGATTCGACTGAAGCGCACGATTCGCTGAAAGGCGACATCTACGCCGTGCTCGACTATCCGTTCGCCACCGTCAACGGCGCGCTAAACAATCCGGAGAAGGGGCCCGCGAACTGGTGCGACGTGCTGATCCTGCATCTGAACATCAAGTATTGCCATGCGACGACAGGCGCCAACGGCAGCACACTCAACGTGAATCTCGGCAAGAAGGTGGAAGAGAAACTGTCGTCGACATTCCGCGTGACGTTCGACTATCACCCGGACGTCACACGCCCCAATTACTTCAGGGTCGATCTAAGCGCGGACAAAGGTCCGATGAGCACGAAGGACTATCACATCGTGCTCGAAGCGGTTGCGATCGACAGCACGCATACGTTCATTCACCTGACCTATTCGTACGGTTACGGCACCGCGGGTCGCCTGGCGATGAAAACCTATCTGGCCACGATCGGCAGCGACAAGGTGGGTTTTTCGAAATCGGCGGACAGTAGCGACTATATTGGCGGCGTGCGCGGTCTCGTCGAGCGCAACACGATGCGTTACTACCTTGCGATCGATGCATACCTGGCTTCGCTGTCGAAGCCGGCCAACCAGCGCCTCGACGATCGGCTGAACCACTGGTTCGATGCGACCGAACAGTATCCGCGCCAGTTGCACGAGGTCGAAAAGGTCGATTACCTCGAGATGAAACACGACGAGTATCAGCGGCAGCAAACCGCGCAATGACGACGCTACGCTAGCGACACACCGGTGTCGCCGCTATCGTTGCAAGCCAGGGCGCTCAGGCAAGCGGCGCGGCTCCCGGCGACGTCGCCAGCGCACCGGGCCGGCGCAGCATCTTGTCGACTTCGCCGGCGTGCATTTCTTCCGCGTAAATCATCTGGCGCGCGTATTCCTCAAGCGCGACCGAGCGGTCTTCTACAAGCGCGAGCAACTCGCGATAAAGCTCAAGCGCGACATTCTCCGCTTCGAGAGACTCGCGCAAAATCGAGCCGATATCGAACGTATGCGAATCGAGCAACGGCCCGATTTCGAGCGACGGGTACGCGCCAAGCGTGGTGATCCACTCGCCGGCCTGCTGCGCGTGCAGCAGCGACTCATCGGCCTGTTGCCGGAGCCACGCGACGATTGGAATCCGGCCGAATCCGAATACGAGAAACGAGTAGTGCGTATAGCGCACGACACCGGCCAGCTCCGATTCGAGAATGTGGTTGAGCACACCTACCACGCTCTCCCGATCGAGTTCGGACATCGTTCCCTCCCCTTGAGCAATGCGCGCGATGCAGCATGCAGCACGAGCACGCGCGGTCTGCATGCATGGTTCAGCCGTGCGGTTTGCGCGCGCGGATCACGCGCGTGGGCCACATGCGCGGTTCACATGCATTAAGGCCCGGCCGGCGTGCCAGCCGGAGCCGTTCATAGTGCGCCACGCGAGAGGCACAAATCAAGGAGAGCAATTTGCGCGCCGCAACACCGCGCGGGCCGGCGTACGTTGTGCACGCACGGGCAGGCGCAGCGGCCGGCACACCCCGTCTCAACCTCCACCAAAGTAAACATTGCAAAAGCTGATAGGCCCGACGCAGTTATTGTTGTGGTTGCCTGCGCTGTGCCACGGCCAGCCGGTCCTGTACTTGCCGCTTGCCGTCTGGCCCGACATGCCCGGACCTTCGCCCGAAGCGCCGGGCGATGCAGCCATCCCAGCGCTCGCAGGTTGCCCGGGCGGCTGAGCGCCAGTCGACTGGGCGAATGCGCTCGTGGAAACGCCGGTCAGCGCGAGCGCGGCCACTGACGTCGTGAGCAACAGAAACTTTTTCATCACTCCCTCCTTGGCAAAGCACGACTCGGCAAGTCCGGCCGACGCACTGGAGCGCGCAGGTGACCCGCCGCTTCAAACTTAGCCAAAAAGAAGGAACCGGAAGTTAACTTTCGCGACGCAATTTCAAATCCGCACGAGCGCGCGCGACCTATTGCGCGTCGATTTGACGGCAACGCTTACTGAGTCTGTTCGGAGCCGAGAATCGACTGCAGGCAGCGCGTAAACTCCGCGGCGTCGACGGGCTTGTGAAGAAAGAAGTACGCACCGTTTTCGTTTGCGCGACGCCTTGCGGCATCGGATGGAAACGCGGTGACGAAAATGATCGGCAAGCGATTGCCGCTCGCGACGAGTTGGGCCTGCATCTCGAGCCCGGTCATACCCGGCATCTGGATATCGCAGACCACGCATGCGGTCTGTTCGAATTCCGGCGAACGAAGAAACGCCTCGGCCGATGCATAGATTTTCACGCACCAACCCAACGAGCGTATCAGGCTCGCGGTGGCAAGCCGGACCGACTCGTCGTCGTCGACGATCGAAACGATGGAAGCGTTGTGCAAGCTGGACATCCTTCAAGCAAATGGACAGGGCGCGACCAATGACGCGCCCGCTCGAAACTGCGAATTCAATCTATCTGCAGGGGCTTTTAGCGTAAATCATATGTAAGTATGAAGTCCATCATGTATCGGTTAAGCCGGGCTCAAGGATACGCGTCGCGCATCGCGATACATCGTCGACGATCGTTAAAAACACCACCAGGGAATAAACGTACGGCTGCGAGGTTAACTCATGCGTAGGCATCGTCACAGGTAGACCACCCATGAGGATGCAATGTGCCGGAGAAGCACCGCAACGCATAGCAGCATTGCGTTACGGGTCATTACGTCGCGACACGCATCGTGAGGTCTGTGATCGAATAGATCACGAGAAACGGACACGGCGGATGAATTTGAGTTGAGCCGACGATGGCGGCTCGGCTTTGACAGGACAGCCTCCCAGGGACCGTGCCGTGGTCCCCTTTGCGCTGCTCGCCGATTGACGCGAGCAGCGCATTTTTTTACGCGCGTGTTCTGCTCGACGCGCATGAAAAGCTGGTATGCATGCGGCGACCGTTACATTGCGCTGTCGAAGCCATCCATTTTTGTGCGGCTCTTGCGCCAGCCGGCGGGCGGCATGCCGAACTCGCGCTTGAACGCGCGGTTAAACGCCGCTTCGGATTCGTAGCCGACCAGTTCCGCGACTGCGGCGAGCGTCTTGCTGCCTGACGACAGTTCGTGCGCGGCCATCCTCAGACGCCAGCTCGCCAGATATTGCATCGGCGGCTGTCCGAGCAGATCGGAGAAACGTTGCGCCAGCGCGGAACGTGACAAGCCAACCTTACGCGCGAGCTCGTCGACGGTCCAGTCATACGCAGGTTGCGCGTGCAGGCTAGCGAGCGCGCGGCCGACAAAACGGTCGCGCACGCCTGCCAGCCAGCCTTTACGATCGTCGGGCAGCGTGTCGATACAGCGGCGCACGGCTTCGACGAACAGCAGCTCGGAGAGCCGCGCGAGCACGGTCGCGCTGCCGGCACGCCATTGTGCAGCCTCGGCTGCCGCAAATTCGAGCGACGCTTCGAGCCACGCCGAGCGCGGATCGTTGCGCATGTCGATCTTGAAGATGCGCGGCAGCGCGGATAACACCGGGTTATTCAGCGTTTCGTCACAAGCGAGAAAGCCGCACAGAAGCCGCGTGCGCTCGCCGCCGCCGCCATACGAGAGCCGCAGCACTTCGCCGGGCGCTGCCTGTAACTGGCTTGTCAGAAGCGGCGCCGCCGGCACCGGCGCGAGATCGAGCGCGCTGCCCATCAGATGCGCTTCGCCTTGCGGCACCACGAGCAGTTCACCGGCTTCGACACGCATCGCGGAACTCGGGTCGCCAGGCAGTTGTGCCCAGCACTGCCCTTCGGTGATCAGATGATAGGACACCACACGTTCCGCACGCGGCAGGAAACTCGTGCACAGCGTGGTGTCGGGTTCACCGCTTACACACCACGGCGCGGTGAATTCGCCGCTCAGATAAAGCGCGCCGGACAGTCGCACGAAGCGCAGCACATCGGACACCGCATCCATATTCAGCGCACCCGGAAAACCGCGTTGAATTCCAGTTCCGGCGTTCCGCACAAAAACTGTGGACGCCGGAGCATTCATCGGTAAGGCATTCGTCAAGATACTACTCCCACGTACAGCTGCAACAGCATGCATCGAACACAAACGATGCACGCGGAAACGGTCATCCGTGTTTTGAAGTTGAACGATCAACACGTACGTTTTTTCACGTTCCGGAGGGTTGATCGATATCAGGCAGCGCAGCACTCCGACCTTCGACCGTTCGATTCTTCAGGAGCACTATCATGACTCGCAGCCTTCTCATCCCGATCGTCCGCACGCTCGCCAGCATATCCGCAGTGTGCGCGCTCGCCTCGCCCGCCTTCGCCAGCGGCTACGGACCTTCGCCTTACTACGAGCCCGGCGTCGGCGCGCCGGTATCGCAGCGCGGCATCAGCGCGCAGACGTTGGCCGCCGAACAGAAGTCCGGCTACTCAATGAATGAAACGGACACTGCGGATGCAGCGCAGCGTGACGCGGCAGACCCGATGCTCACCGCGGGAGACAAACACTGAGCGTCAGTCGGTTCGATACGACATGCAGATGAACGAAGGGCCGTCATGCCTCTGCATGACGGCCCTTCCCGGTAGGTAGAGCGACAACCCGATCGACGGGGCGCTGCAACGCCGCGCTTTCAGCCCGTACCCATCCGCGTCTGATCGACGAACTGTTCGGTCGCATCGTCGATCTTGCGGCCCTTGCGGCCGACCGGACCGTGGATATAAAGCGTCTTCGCACTCGTGCGCGTTTCGGTGGCTGCAGGGTCGGGCGGCGGCGTCATCTCATAGCGCACCTCGCGCGCATGATCGGCCAGCTGCAAACGCGGATCGAATACGGAATTGAAGCGCCACAGCATGCGCACGAAATTCGTCTGCCCACGCATCAGCAGCCCTGCCGCCTCGGACACCGCGCCGCGCAGCGCGGCCCAGCCGAGGTGTTTGCGATTGAGCACCTGCTGTGTGTTGACCAGCTCCCTGTAGAACTCGGGCAACGGCAAACGCGTCGGCAGCACCGCGTGCTGGATGTCGTACAGACGATAGTCGAGGCTCGTCAGACGCCGCCGCTCGCGCAGCCAGATCTCGGTGCCAGGATAAGGCGTGTTGACACTGATGTTCACGATCTCCGGAATGTCGAGGCACCATTGCCGCACGGCTTCGAAGCGGTCGTGGTCCCAGTCGGGGTCCGCGATCAGATTGATGGCGACCGTGATGCCGAGTGAGCGCGCAAACTCGAGCGCCTCGAAGTTCTTGTCGATATCGATGCGCTTGCGGAATGCTTCGAGCCCGGCCGAATCGATCGCTTCCATGCCGATAAACATGTATTGCAAGCCGAGCTTGCGCCAGTACTCGAACACATGCTTGTTACGCAGCAGAACGTCGCCGCGCGTTTCGAGGTAATACTGCTTGCGGATATTGCGACGCTCGATCGCGCGCGCGATCTCCATACCGTGATCCGCATGGACGAACGCGACGTCGTCGACGATAAAAACGCCGGGTTCGCGAATCGATTGGAGTTCGTCCGCAATCACCTCGGGGCTGCGTGAACGATACGTGCGTCCATAGAACGTCCACGCGCTGCAGAACGTGCAATCCCACGGGCAGCCGCGCGCGAATTCGATCGACGCGCAAGGATCGAGCACGCCGATAAAGTACTTGCGCCGGTGTCGCAGCAGATCGCGCGCAGGGCGAATGTGATCGAGCGATTCGATAAAGCCCGGCGGCGGCCCCGAGCCTTCGCGCGTCACGACGCCGGGCACGCTGAGCAGATTGCCGCGTTGCTGCACCGTCTCGAGCAGCAATGCGACCGAGGCTTCGCCTTCGCCCTTCAGGATGCAATCAATCGCGCCTTCCGCATGCCGCAGCAGATCGGCCGCCGTAAACGACACGCTATGGCCGCCAACGAACACGAAGCAGTCCGGCGAGGTCTGCTTGATCGCTTTGGAGAGATCGATAATCTCAGGAATATTGGCGAGATAGTTGCCGGAGAAACAAACCGCATCCGGCCGCCAGTCGCGTATCCAGCGGTGCAGATCGCGATGCGTCTCGACCTGCAGATCGATCAGGCGCACGTCGTGGCCCGCTTCGCGGATCACTGCCGCCACGGTTTCGAGGCCCAGCGGCTCCAGTCGAAGGAACACCCGCGTGTACATCAGGCCACTGGGATGAACCGCAAGTACTTTCATGCAATCTCCTTGCGGCCGGGAGGGCACGCCAAGTGCAGCACGATCGGTTGCTGCCGGTTACGATGAAATTCCTGCGCATAACGTCCCGCCTATCCCGCAGAGGCAATGGACATTCGGCGAGGGCGCTCCCCCGTCGGTTCGGCTCTTCAAAACGATTCTACTGTCGAAGCGGCCAGGTCTGCCTTGAAGCGCGCAACAGCGCCGCAGCGCGGGCCGTGCACGGAACACGCGCTGGCCTGCCGCCGTTGCATACCTCTGTGATCGGACTCGCCCGGGGCGCGTTTGTTCTTCAAAAAGACCCCAGACGTCCAGCGTGGCGCACGGCGCCCCGCTAATCGAGATCGCGCGTTTCCAGTTCGACCGACTGGCCGCCATTACGCTCGAGCACGCGCTGCGCGGCCGCCTCGATGCGCGGGCGATTCGCTTCGAATGACTGAATCAACTCGTGGGAGGACGTGCCCGTATTGCCGAAATGATCGTTCAACGCATCCATCGAAACGCTGCACCAGACTTCCTTGCCACTCACCTTCGCTTCGAATGCAACGCGCGACGCCGCCACGATATGGCGCCGGCCGGTAAATTCGATCGTCATTTTCTTTTCCTCGTGTGCTGAAACCGTTGCACGATGAATCTGTCGCCCAGCAAGGATCGCTCCCGCGCCAATAACGATCGCGGTTATGACGCCCTATGCTCCGGCGTGGCGCGCCGCGCCGCGCAGGTACGACAAAAGACAGCCTATGCCCTTCGCTGAAGACGCACAATAGCCGCCTTATAATCAGTCATCGGCACCATCATGAGCCCCTCGCCCTTCAGCATCGAAGTTCCACGCGCCGCACAGGATCGATACCCATGTACATCGCGATGAATCGCTTCAAGGTCGTCCCCGGTTCCGAGGACGCGTTCGAGCAGGTCTGGAAAAGCCGCGATACGCACTTGCAGCAAGTGCCCGGCTTTGTCGAATTCCACTTGTTGAGAGGCCCGCAAAAGGAAGATCACGTGCTGTACTCGAGCCACACCGTATGGGCAAGTCAGCAAGCATTCGAAGCGTGGACACAGTCCGAAGCGTTTCGCGCGGCGCATCGTAGTGCGGGCAACAACCGGCCGCTCTATCTGGGCCATCCGGAATTTGAAGGCTTCGAAGTTATTCAGACCATCGGCAAGTAGGCACGCGCCCGCGCGGCGCGATCAAACCTGCCCGATCAAACCTGCCAATAGCTATCGTCTGCGAAGAGCGCCGCGTAGAAGTCGAGAAACGCGCGCACTTTCGACGATACCGTCTTCTTCGGCGGATACACGGCCCATACTGCCGGCGCGGCGCGCGACGTCTGCGCTTCCCAGCCCGGCAGCAGTCGCACGAGTTGCCCTTGCCGCAACGCGTCGCCGACGCTCCACGCAGGCAGCAACGCAATGCCGCAGCCCGCGATCGCGAGTTCGAGCAGCGCATCGGTATCGTTCGCGCGAATGCGTCCTTGCAGTTGCACCGCTACTTCGTTTTGCTGTACATGTTCGCGGGCGTTTCGCTGCGGGTGCTTCGGCGTGGCTCGGTGTATTGATGCATGCTTCGAAGCCGTCTCATCGCCGCGTTTTACGAGTATCCATTTGTCGTCGGGCGCAAGCGTGAAGCGCAATGCCGTATGCGCGGCCAGTTCATCGGGAGAGGCCGGCACACCATGCCGCTTTGTATAGGCGGGGCTCGCGCAGACGATGCGCCGATGCTCCGCCAGCCGCCGCGCCACCAGTTGAGAATCGGGCAACGCGCCGATGCGAATCGCGAGATCGATACGCGCTTCGATGATATTCAACGGTTCATCGGTTACAACCGCATCGACGTCGATATGCGGATACCGTTTAAGGAATTCGGGCAAATGCGGGACGACGTGTCGACGGCCGAACGACGAGGGCATCGTCACGCGCAGCACGCCCTTCGGCGATGCGTTCAACGACGACGCCGACTGCCTCGCTTCGTCGAGACTTTCCACCGCGGTCAACGCATGCGTGCGAAACACGCGACCGCCTTCGGTCAACACGAGCCCGCGCGTCGAGCGGTTGAATAGCGCAATGCCGAGATCGGCTTCGAGCTCGTTGATATGCCGCGACACCGTCGATGTCTTGATCTCCATCTGCGCGGCCGCCTTGCTGAAGCTGCCAAGTTCCGCCGCATGAAGGAAGGCGCGCACCGCAGCGAAATAGTCCATATCGGTCTATCGAGTAGCTGGAACCTCGCATTGGACCATAACGTCGCGCGCCGCGCCGGCTATCCCATTTCTGCAAAGCAGATTCGCGGTTGGGGCGGTTCTGCCGCGAGCGCGCCCGTCCTAAAGTGACATCAAGGTTTTTAGCACGCAGCAGCACCGAATGCGTGTGAGGCAACCGGCAATCACTTTACGGAGAAAATCATGCTGGACAGGACCGACGTAGGAACACAGGCATCGAACGACTCATTCAGCGACTCATTCAGCGACACAATCCGCGACGCCGTCACTGCGGACGCGCAATATTTCGAGTACACGTCGTCGGCAAACCCGATCGGCGCGAAGCTGATCTCGCGCGTGCCGTATCGAACCTTTCATGCATCGCTGCACGACAGCGGACCGACGCGCACCGTGCCGCTCGATCTTTCCGCGGAACTCGGTTGCCCTGGCCCTGCGACCGGTCCCGGGCTCGCCGCGCATTTCGTGCGCATCGTCGCCGGCGAACGGATGGCGTTCGCGCCTAACGCGACCTCGCTGCTGTTCTACGCGATCGACGGATCGGGCATCGCCTCGCAAGGCAACACGCGCTTCCAGTTCGCGAAGGGCGACTTCTTCACGATGCCGGGCAGCACGCAAGTGCAGATCGAGGCGGAATCGACGATGCGTCTGTATTACGTCAACGATGCGCCGCTGCTCACGTATCTCGGCGTTAGCGCAAGCAGCGCACGCTTTGCGCCGACGTTGTACCCTGCCGCGCGCGCCGAAGAAGAGCTGCGCAAAGTGTCCAGCGCCCCAGGCGCGGGTCAGCGCAATCGCGTCAGCATTCTGCTCGGCAACGCGCGCTTTCCGCAGACGCGCACAGTCACGCATTCGCTGTGGGCGATGTTCGGTGTCGTCGCGCCGAATACGATGCAAAAGCCCCATCGCCATCAATCGATCGCGCTCGATTTCATTTCGGATTGCAAACCGGGATGCTATACGCTTGTCGGCACCGAGCTCGACGAGCGCGGCGAGATCGTGAAGCCGGAGCGCGTCGATTGGGAACCCGGCATGGCATTCGTCACGCCGCCCGGATACTGGCATGCGCATTTCAACGAATCCGGCGAAAACGGGTATGTGATTCCGATCCAGGACGCGGGCCTGCAAACGTATCTGCGTTCGCTCGACATCCGTTTTGCTCGCTGATTCGTACGCCGATGCACGCGTTGATTCGCGCCTCGGCGCGTGCATTGAAACGCGCCGGAATGCCGTTTGAAACGCGGCGCCCGAATGCGCGAGAAAGCTATTGAAACGTGGCGTGGCGGATGCATGCGATTCTTCGTACGATCTCGCTCGAGCCTTACGTCGCAAGGCTTCGCGGCCCATGACATAACCCGACATAGTTTTCCAACAGACTTCGCGAGCCGGTCCTCCTATAGTTCGTTCCGTCGCCACGCAATGCAGTACGAAGTGGCCCGAACCGAACCTCGAAGGACTTGCCGTGAACATCCAAACGTACGTCGCACCCGCCGGCCGCGTGATGCCGGTTTCCCCCGCACCGGCCGCGCGCTCGCGCAAGATGGTGCGCCATCTGGTCGTAACGGCAGCGGCTGCCGTGCTGACGCTCGGCAGCGCGTCGGCATGGGCCGGCTGGGGGCACGGCGGCACGGCCTACACGTCGCACGGTACGTACAGCGGCGGTCACTACACGTCGTGCGGCGGCAGCAGCTGCTCGCATGCGGGCGGCGTGGTCGGTCCGTGGGGCGGCGTCGGCACGAACAGCGGCACGGTCACGCGCACGGCGCCGGGACAGTTCTCGAATTCGGGCACCGCGGTCGGCCCGTGGGGCAACACGGTCAACCATTCAGGCAACACGAATTGCGCGAGTGGCACGTGCTCGCACACCGGCTCGATGACGGGCTCCAACGGCAACACGGCGACGACATCGGGCAGCGTGACGCGTACGGCGCCGGGCCAGTATTCGTCATCGGGCACGGTGACCGGATCGAACGGCAACACGGTTAGTCACTCGGCATCGACGAATTGCGCGGGCAATTCGTGCTACCGCTCGGGGACGGCGACCGGCAACGACGGCGGCACGGTCTATCACTCGGGCAGTGCGACGCGCGTATCGACGGGCACGGTAGTCACGACGGGCACCGTCACCGGCACACACGGCACGACGGTAACGACGAGCGGTTCGGTCACGACGGTCGGCGCAGCGGTGGTCGTGGCGCCGCCGCCGGCGGTTTATGTGCCGCCGCCTGCTGTGTATGTCCCGCCGCCGGCGGTTTATGTGCCGCCGCCCCCGCCGAAGGCAGTCGTCTATGTTGCACCGGCGCCGGTCGTGTATGTCGCGCCGAAGCCGCGGCCCGCGGTGTGGATTCCGGGCCACTGGGTCGGACGTGTGTGGATTCCGGCGCATTGGGCGTAAGGGAGACGTTTCAAGCTAAGGACGCCGCCGATTCCAGCGATGCTATGATCATTCCTCAAACATCAGTCGCGGACGACCATGCGGGTAAATCTTTGATTCACATGCAATTGTTTGCGCAAATGGGAAAAGTCATGAGCATTCAGCAAGGGAAAACGGGCGTCATCCACGGCGTCGAAGTCAAGGCTAGAAGCCAGACGCAAGCGCCGACCGTTAAGGTCGATACCACCACGCCCGATGGTCGCGAGGCGATTCTGAAGGCGGCAGAGGCTGTGTACAAGCAACATCAGTCGGTCATACGGGCATTGGCAAACAGATGATTCTGGACTCAGATCTCGTGATCCTCATACACAAGTTCATCCTGGATCGCGAGCCTGGCGTGGACGGTATGAACGAGGGCGCGTTGCAAAGCGCCCTCGGTCGTATTGAGAACAGGCGAATGTATGCTGGTTTGGACGATGTGTTCGAAATCGCGGGCATGTACGCCGAGGCGATTGCCCGAGGTCACGCATTTGCGGATGCAAACAAGCGCACAGCGCTCGTGTCCGCGCTTACTTATCTGGCCGTCGAAGGATTTCTCATTCGTCGAACTCAGGCGCTTGAAGAATTCATGGTCGATGTCGCGCAAGGCAAGCTGAACTACCTCGATCTCGCGAACATTTTCGCGTCACTGGCGGTCCCTGCGCCAAATGAAATCAGCTAAGGATACGCAAATATCCTCGAATCAAACCGCCACCTCGTCCGCGCAATATTCAATGCAAGAACCAACTAAAGATTGTCATTAACCGGCACCGCCGCCTGCGCGCGAAATCGCATGCAATAGACAAGAAACCGCCCGGCGAAAATCCCCGCGACGATCCCCGAAATCAGCGCATCGAGCACGACGTAGCCCGAATCGACCGGCACAGGCGCTGAGATCGCGAGCTCGACGCCGAGCCAGAATTTGGACGCAAAGGTCACAAGAATCAGAATGAGCGGCACCACGGAGCCGGGTAGCGTCACCGTCTTCTGCACCCGGTCGACCGTAAAGCTTGTGCTGCGCGCGATAAACACGCCGACGAGCAGCCCGGCCACCGCACCAAGCACCCATGCGGCGGCGGACTGCCAGCCGGCGGCCTGCTCCGTGGCCAGATGCGCGATACCCCAGACCGCGAACACGACCGGCACGATCGCGAGCTTGCCGAGCGGCGCGGTCCCGCCTTTGAGCGCCTTGATACCGCGCGACAGCAAAAACACCAGCAGAATCCAAACCCACACAGGCGTACCGCGCACAATCGCTTCGAAGGACATGGTGGTCTCCCGCAAATGCCGGACGGCGGCGTCACGCGATTATGGCACTCACGTCTGCGGGTCAGACATGCTGCGGCGAACACAAGTGGGACGTCGGCACACGGCCCCGTGCACCGGGTGTTTCCCGCGCGCCGGAAGTCCACCCCGCACCGGTGTTTCGCCGCGTACGCCACGCATTCGCGTGGGGCGGTCTCGTGCAAGAAATTGTGCCGCCGCAGATAGGCGGTTTCGATGCATTGCGGCCTATCATCGGCGCACCGACTGGCGGTTCCATCGTCGAAGGCCTGTCGGTGCCCGGCGTGCGGCACGGCAAACCTGTCGCCACGAAGCGGGCGTCCCCATCCATTACGCAAACAGTAGGACTCCGTATGTGCATTCCGTCGTCACGCATCCTTCGATTCACGCCTTCAACCCCACCCTCGCTCGAACCGGAAATCAATTCACCGCACGCGTCGCAGCACGCGCTCGCGGGCTATAATCGTCCTTGACACGCAACCAAACAGTTGCCTATTATCGACATGGACGACGACGCCGTTTTTCGTGCCCTTGCCGACGCGAGCCGCCGCCTGCTGCTCGACCGGCTCCATCAACGCAACGGCCAGACGCTGGTCCAGCTCTGCGAAGGGCTCGCCATGACGCGCCAGGCTGTCGCGAAGCACCTCGCGCAACTCGAACACGCGAACCTCGTATCGACCCGTCGTCAGGGCCGGGAAAAGCTGCACTTTCTGAACCCGGTGCCGATCAACGAGATCGCCGAGCGCTGGATCGGCAAGTTCGAGCGGCCGCATCTCGCAGCGCTATCGGACCTCAAGCAGGAACTCGAACGGCCGGACGAAGGCGAACCCACCGGCTGACGCGCGGCCGTGCTCCATGCTCGCCGCGCGGCCTCGTCAACCGCAGTGCAATGCGATGTCTGGAGGGCTACTATGGAAAACAGCACGTTCGTGTATGTCACATATATCCGCACGTCGGCGGACAAGCTCTGGTCGGCGCTCACCAGCGCCGAATTCATGCGGCAATACTGGTTCGGCATGCATTGCGAATCCGACTGGCAGAGCGGTTCGTCGTGGCGAATGGTGTTCCCGGACGGGCGCGTTGCCGATACGGGCGAAATCGTCGAAAGCACACCGCCGAAACGGCTCGCCATTCGCTGGCGTAACGAATTCAGGCCCGAATTGAAGGCCGAAGGTTACTCGCTGTGCGTGATGGAAATCGAAACGTCCGGCGACGCAGCAAAACTAACGATCACACACTCGATCGAAAAAGACGATTCGAACTTTATCCGCGCGGTGTCGGGCGGCTGGCCGCGCATCCTGTCGAATCTCAAGTCGCTGCTGGAGACTGGCCATGTGGTGCTACCCACGAAGGACATCTGATGGCTCGCGCGCAGCGGCGCTAGCCGCAGCCGCGGCGCTCGCGGCCGTTTCGCCCGACCTTTACGCCGGGACGATCCGCATCGACTCTGCAACATACGGCGACGCGTGCGATGCGCGCTCAGGTAACCTGGCGGGTAACCCGGCAGGCAAGCCAACAGGCGACCTGACCAACGACGCCGCATCGTCTTGCAACAACCGCGACACCTGCGCATACGTCCTGCGCGCCGCGGCCCGTGCAGCGCCGGCGCCGGCGCCGGCATGCGGTAACAATCTCGTCGTCAAGTGGCATTGCGGCAATGCGGAATCGCATGTGGCAAACGTACACGGCGGCAATACAGGCAACGGCGGCACGCTCGTAATCAGCTGCGTGACGTATGGCGGGGCCGGCCACTGACGCCGAGCAATGGTGCGACGCACAGGGAGTGCGCGCGCCAACTGTGCTCTATCGGCGGCTTACGCTCTGTACGCACGCACTACATCGCAACGCTTTTATCCTCAAAGTAAGGCGCATAGTCCGGCAAAGCCGATCGCGCCGCACTAAGAGGCCCGCGCGTGAGCACTGTCTGTCTACCGGAAGCTGAAGTCCAATCCGACGCACAACACGCCGGCACGCCGCTGCGGGCGCCCGCCTTACACGGAGCCTCCGCGCGCGGGCAAATCCAGCAGCTTCGCACGCCAACCTTCGACCACGAGGCCGATTGCCTCGACGCGCTCGGCCGTCCGCTCAAAGACCTGCGGCTTTCAGTCATCGACCAGTGCAACTTCCGCTGCACGTACTGCATGCCGAAGGAAGTCTTCACGAAGGACTATCGCTTTCTGAGCGCAACGGAACGCCTGTCGTTCGACGAATTGACGACGCTTGCCGGCGCATTTGTGCAGTTGGGCGTCGACAAGATCCGCCTGACCGGCGGCGAGCCGCTGCTGCGTAAAGACCTCGAACGCCTGATCGAACGGCTTGCGGCAATGACAACGCGAAACGGCACGCCCGTCGAACTCGCGCTGACGACCAACGGCTCGCTGCTCGCCGCGAAAGCCCGCGCATTAAAAGCAGCGGGCTTGCAACGCGTGACGGTCAGCCTCGACAGTCTCGACGACGAGGTATTCCGCCGGATGAACGGCGTCGATTATCCGGTGTCGCGTGTGCTCGAAGGCATTGAAGCGGCATGCGCGGCGGGGCTCGCGCCGGTCAAGGTGAACACGGTTATCGAGCGCGGCGTCAACGAACGCCAGATCGTGCCGCTTGCCCGCCATTTCCGCTTTAGCGGTGTGACGGTGCGCTTTATCGAGTTTATGGACGTCGGCGGCGCGGCATCGTGGACGCAAAACGGCGTATTCACGTCGGCTGATGCGCGCCGCGCGATCGAAGAGGTCTTTCCATTGCGCGCCGGCGAGCAACACAAGCTGAGCGATACCGCGCAGGTCTATCGCTACGCGGACGGCGCGGGCGACGTCGGTTTTATTTCGAGCGTGTCGCAACCGTTTTGCGGCGACTGCACGCGTGCACGCGTCAGCGCGGACGGCAAGCTGTTCCTGTGTCTCTTCGCGACCGAATCATTCGATCTGCGCCGGCTCGTGAAAAGCGGCTGCAGCGCGAACGATCTCGCGGGCGAAATCCGCGAAGTGTGGACGCGCCGCGGCGATCGCTATTCCGAGTTGCGCGAGGAAACACGCGTGGTGCCGGGCAAGAAACGTTACCCGACGGTGCGGATGTCGCTGGTCGGCGGCTAGGCGCTAAACAGATCGGCACACACATGCGCACCCTGCTCCGTCAATACCGCCGATCCCGTGCCATCAGGCCGCAACTCGACATCGACAAGGCCTGCTGCCGTCAACTCGGTTAACAACCGCCGCAGTGTGCTCATCGGCAACTGTGCGCGCTTACTGAGCTTCGCGAGCGACCACGGCTTGTCTGGCGATTCATTGCGCGCGCCCCACAACTCACCGAGCACGACGACGAGCTGCACCTGCGGGTCGTTCATATCCGGCACGCCGTCCTGGTCTTGCGGCTCTTGTGGATTTTGTGGCTCGTGTTGCGATTCGTCTCCAGTCGCACTCATTGATGCCTCCCGTCTTTTATAGAATTACAGCGCTCATGCAGCAACTCAAGCAGCAGACCGCATACACGACGCAACGATCTTGCCCAGCGTAATCACCGCTTTTTCAACGTGCTCGTTCCAGGGGTAACTGTAATTGAGCCGGATAAAGTTCCGGTAGCTCGGCGTCGTCGAAAACATATAGCCGGGACCGACCGTAATACGGTTAGCCAGCGCGAGCTGATAAAGCTGCATCGAATCGACCTCGGCCGGCAGCTCGACCCACAGCACATAGCCGCCCATCGGCTCCGACATCTTGGTGCCTTCCGGAAAGAAGCGCTTGACCATCGCCTTCATCAGATTTGCCTGCTGAGCGTAGGCTTTGCGCAGCTTGCGCAGATGATGGTCGTAGCCGTCGTTCTTCAGATACTCGGCAATTGCGAGCTGCGGAATGGACGGCGTCGTCAGCGTATTGAGGAACTTGAGCTTTTCGACCTGCTCACGATAGCGCCCGGTGATGGCCCAGCCGATCCGGTACATCGCCGAAAGGCTCTTCGAAAACGACGCGCAATGCAGCACGAGACCTTTCTCGTCGTACGACTTGAGCGCAGTCGGATGCGAATTCCCGTAATACAGTTCGTGATACACGTCGTTTTCGATCGCCGGCACGTCGTAGCGCGCCAGCAGTTCGACGAGCTCGCGCTTCTTGTCGTCGGGCATCTGGAAGCCGAGCGGATTCTGGAAATTCGGCATCACCATGCACGCGCCGATCTTCTGCGATTTCAGAATGTCCGCGAGCGCGCCGAGGTCGATGCCTTCGCGCGGATGCGTCGCGACCTCGATGGCGCGCATGCCCATGCGTTCGATCGCGTGCAGCATCGCGTAAAAGGTCGGCGATTCGACGGCAATCACGTCGCCGGGTTTTGCGACCGCCTGCAGGCACAGATTGATCGCCTCGGTCGCGCCGACGGTAATCACGATTTCGTTCGGGTCGATCGTCAGCCCGTTCTCCAGATAGCGCTTGGCGATCTGGCCGATCAGCGGCCGGGCGCCCGGCGGCAGTTCTTCGGAGCCGTGCCACAAGCCCGGGCGACGCGCGATCGCATTCGCGTACTGGTTGATCCGTTGATACGGAAACGCGGACGGGTCCGGATACGGCGAACCGAGCGGCACCGCTTCGTCGCTGCGAATCGAGCGCAGCGTCGACAGCACGAGCCGGCTCACGTCGACTGACGCGGAAATCGCCAAAGGCTTCGACGGTGCGAGCTCGGCCGCCACAGCCGGCCCCTGCGGCCGCACGATGTAACCGGATTGCGGACGGCTTTCGATCACGCCGCGGCTTTCGAGCAACGCATAGGCGCGCAGCACAGTCGTGATGCTCAAACGATGATGCTGGCTCGTGCGGCGCACCGAAGGAATCTTCTCGCCGGGCCGATATACGCCCTGCGTGACGAGTGCCTCGATGTCGTCGGCAAGCTTCTCATACAGTTTCAACGCCCTTTCTCCCCGTCGCGGACGCGCCCCGCTCGCCACGCTCGATGCGTGGCTCGGGGCAACGAGCCGCATTTTGCCATCGCTCGCACATAGGCCTCCGCGAGCACTGTGCACCTTTCGCGTGCAACGAAGACTCGACTGTACTCCTCCTTCATCGCGCGTTGTGTGTCTGCCCGTCGCACTTGCGCAGCCCTACCATGCAACGCATAGACCGCATTACGTCGAACGCCGCGTGAACACAAGGCACAAATCGACGCAGCAGCGGTTGCAGTCGAATGCATCGTGGAGTCAACGTCGTGGAAGAAGTCAAAGAACTGAAGCAGCAAGGACGCATCGAGCCTTATAAACATGCGGCAGCGGGATGGGGCGCACTGAAGTATGTCGCGCTGAATCTGCTCAAGGAAAAGGTATCGGGCACCAACTACCGCACCCTGTTCCGCCAGAACCAGCCCGATGGATTCGATTGCCCGGGCTGCGCATGGCCGGACCGCGAGAAAGCATCGACGTTCGAGTTCTGTGAAAACGGCGTAAAGGCGGTGGCCGCGGAAGCGACAGGCAAGCGCGTGACGCCTGCGTTTTTCGAGGCGCATACGGTCGCCGAACTGATGGCGCAGAGCGACTACGAGCTCGAGCAGCACGGCCGCCTCACGGACCCGATGGTCTACGACTCGGCCACCGACAAATACAAACCGATCGGCTGGGACGACGCGTATCAACTGATCGCGCGCCACCTGAATCAGCTCGACAGCCCGCATCAGGCTGCGTTCTACACGTCGGGCCGCGCCAGCAACGAAGCCGCGTTTCTCTATCAGCTGTTCGTGCGCATGTACGGCACGAACAACTTCCCCGATTGCTCGAACATGTGCCACGAAGCGACGAGCCGCGGCTTGCCGGGCACGGTCGGCGTAGGCAAAGGCACCGTCCTGCTCGACGACTTCGAGCACGCGGACACGATTCTTGTGTTCGGCCAGAACCCGGCGACGAATCACCCGCGCATGCTCGGCGAACTGCGCGAGTGCGCAAAGCGCGGCGCGACGATCGTGTCGATCAACCCGCTGCGCGAGCGCGGCCTCGAACGCTTCGCGAGCCCGCAACATCCGATCGAAATGCTGACCGGCGGCAGCACGAAAATCGCCTCGACGTTTATCCGGCCGAAGCTCGGCGGCGATTTTGCGCTGTTGAAAGGCGTGGCGAAACGCCTCGTCGAAATGGACGATGCGGCCCAGGCAGCCGTCGCCGAACGTGTACTCGACGTCGAATTTATCGATGCGCACACAACGAACTTCGCCGCCTTCGCCGACGATCTGCGCGCCGAATCGTGGGATCTGCTCGTCGAGGAAGCGGGTCTGCCGTTCGATGAAATCGAATCGCTGACGCAAATCTACGCGAAGGGCCGCCGCGTGATCTCGTGCTGGGGCATGGGCCTCACGCAGCACAAGAACTCGGTCGCGACGATCCACATGCTGTCGAACGTGATGATGATGCGCGGCAATATCGGCCGCGAAGGCGCCGGCCTGTGCCCGGTGCGCGGTCATTCGAACGTGCAGGGCAACCGCACAGTCGGCATCGAAGACAAGCCGACGCAAGCGTTCCTCGACAAGCTCGGCAAGGCATTCGACTTCGAACCGCCGCGCGAGCACGGCCTCGACGTCGTCGAAACTATCGCGGAAATGCTCGAAGGCAAAGTGAAAGTGCTGATCGGCCTCGGCGGCAATTTCTCGATCGCGACGCCGGACACGCCGCGCACGTTCGACGCGCTGCGCATGTGCGATCTGTCGGTGCATATCACGACGAAACTGAACCGCAGCCATCTCGTGCACGGCAAGGACGCGCTGATTCTGCCGACGCTTGGCCGCACCGAAATCGATGTGCAAGGCGGCTATTCGCAAGGCGTCACCGTCGAAGACTCGATGTCGATGGTGCACGTGTCGTATGGGATGAATATTCCGGCATCGAAGAATCTGCAATCGGAAATCGCGATCGTCGCCGGCATGGCGCACGCCACACTCGGCAGCAAGAAAGTGCCGTGGCTCTGGTACGCACAAGATTACGCGCGGATTCGCGACGCAGTCGAAAAGAGCATCGAGGGCTTCGACGGATACAACGAGCGGATCAAGCATCCGGGTGGCTTCCGCCTGCGTATCGCGTCGAGCGAACGGATCTGGCTTACGCCGTCGGGCAAGGCGCAGTTTATCGTTCACGCGGTCGAGCGCGACACGCCGATCAAGCGCGCGCGCGCACTGCATGGCGAACGCGTGATGACGCTGATGACGACGCGCTCTCACGACCAGTACAACACCACCATTTACGCGCTCGACGACCGCTATCGTGGCGTGTACGGCCAGCGCCGCGTCGTGTTCATGAACGCGGACGACCTGAAAATGCTCGGTTTCGCGGACGGCGAATGGGTCGATATGGAAACCGTCTGGGAAGACGGCATCGAGCGGCGCGCGGATGGCTTCCGGCTCGTCGAATACGATATTCCGCGCGGCTGTATCGGCGCGTATTATCCGGAAACGAATCCGCTCGTGCCGCTGCACAGCGTGGGCGATGTGAGCAATACGCCGACGTCGAAGTCGATTCCGGTGCTGTTGCACCGGCACGCGGCGTAAGCCGGTAACCAGCGTAAGCTGGCGTAACCGGCGGCAACACGATTTATTGGCATGACTGCGCGCAACGCCTCGTTGCGCGCCCAACTATCGACGCGCTGGCTTCGCGCCGGGACTGCTCGCGCGCCGCGGGATCACGCCGCTTGCGCAGGCGTACGCGTAATCTGATCGATCAGGCTTTTCACCGCGGGCGCGCGTTCGAAGCGGCGAAACACCGCGGTCACTTCCGACGCAATAGGCCCGCCGGCAATCTCCTTATAGACCACATTCGGAACGTCGACCGCTTTCGTCAGCACGTTCGGCACGATCGCCACGCCCACACCGAGCGAAACGTCCGTCAGCACCGAAACAAGGCCGCCGGGCGCGCTGACGATTTGCGGACTGAACCGGCCGCGCCGCCCGACCTCGAATGTACCCTCGCGCTGCTCCGGCACGACGAAATGTTCGCCGGCAAAGAGGCGTGAGCGGATCGGCGCATCGGCTTGCGCAAGCGGATGCTCGGCCGGCACCGCCGCGCAGAAACGGTCGCGCAGCAATACATGCGTGCGCAGCGAAGTGGACAGTTCGACCGGCATGCGCACAAATGCGATATCGACGCGCCCGTCTTCGAGCAGCGCCGGCAATTCATCCATCGGAAACTCATGCGTATCGATGAATACGTGCGGACGTGCCTCGCGAAATGCGCGCACCTGCTGCTGCAGCACGCCGCTGAACGCCGCCGAGCCGACGAAACCGAGCTTTACGCGTCCCAGCTCGCCACGCCCTGCCCGCCGTCCAATATTGACCGCACGCTCGAACTGCTCGAGCGCCGCGCGCGCTTCGACGAGAAATGCCTCGCCGGCCTGCGTCAGTGCAACCGAACGCTTCGTGCGTGTGAAAAGCTGCGCGTCGAGCGTGCGCTCGATCTGCTGGATCTGCACCGTCAGCGTGGGCGGCGCGATACCGAGCATCTCGGCGGCCTGGCCGAAATGCAGCTGCTCGGCGACCGCGATGAAATAGCGAAGGTGTCTTAGTTCCATGTCCTGATTGGCACCATTCTATTAGTCTACGGCTAATTATATTTACAAACATCGATAATGCGCGTAACGGCGATGGCTGGTTGAATAACGATCGGGCCGCTACCCGTGCGGCCTGTTCAACCTGAGCGGCGCCGCGCCTCGCGGCCGCACCGCAAAAGGCAAAAAGCAAAAGGCCTCGAATGAGCTCCATTTCCGCTGCGCAGACCCTCTCGCGCAACACCCCACTACTGCTGACCGCTTCATTCGGCTGCGCGATGACCGTGCTCGACACGAACGTAGTCGGCATCGTGCTGCCGACCATCGCGCGCGACCTCAACGCGTCGTTCGCCGACATCGAGTGGGTGATCAGCGCGTACGTGCTGTGCTTCGCGTCGCTGTTGCTGCCGGCCGGCTCGATTGCCGACCGTTTCGGCCGCAAGCGCGTATTTATCATCGGCATCACGCTGTTCGCGCTCTCGTCGCTCGCGTGCGGTATGGCGCCGACCGCGCAGGCGCTCTATGTCGCGCGGGCGCTGCAAGGCGTCGGCGCCGCGTTTCAGCTTGCGCCGGCGCTGGCGATCATCGGCCATGCGTTTCACGGCGAAAACGAACGCGCACGTGCGTGGGCCATCTGGGGCGGCATCATGGGCCTGACGATGGTCGTCTCGCCGCTAATCGGCGGCGTGATCAACGCCTTTCTCGGCTGGCGCTGGGCTTTCAATATCAATGTGCCGATCTGCGCGGCGCTGGCGATCGCGGTGTTGAGGATTGTTGAGGAATCGCGCGACCCGACGCCACGAACACTCGACTTTCCCGGCATCGCGCTCTTCGCGGCCGCCATGTTCGGCGTCACGTGGGCCCTGATTCTCGGGCCCGAGCGCGGCTGGACTCAGGAAGCGGTCGTGCTGCGCGGGCTCGCAGGAGTGGCGCTGTTCACGCTCTTCGCGATTGTCGAGCGCCGCCGCGCGCATCCGATGCTCGATCTCACGCTGTTTCGCGCATGGCCGTTCGTCGGCGCGATTGTCGCGATGTTCGCGTATGCGGCCTGTGCGCAGGTGATGGCGTCGCTGCTGCCGCTCTTTCTGCAGAACGCGCGTGGCGAAAGCGCACTCGACGCGGGCGTCGGCATGTTGCCGTTCGCGCTCGCGATGCTGTTCCTGCCGATGCTCGGCCGCCGGCTCGGCAAATACCTTCCGTCGTATCAGATCCTCACGTTGGGACTATTCGTGGTCGGCATCGGCAATGCGGTGATGAGCATCGCCGCGCACTCGGGAGGCTTCGCGGTGCTGATTGTGGGCATGGCGCTGCTCGGCAGCGGCGGCGGTCTGCTGAACGGCGAAACGCAAAAAGCCATCATGGGCACCGTGCCGCGCGACCGCGCGGGCATGGCGTCCGGCATCAGCACCACCTCGCGTTTCTCCGGCATTCTGCTCGGCTTTTCAGGCCTCGGCGCCGTGCTCGCGGTCAGCGTGCATGACGCGGTACTGCGCAATCTTGCCAACGCAAACGTCCCGGCCGCGCCTGGCTTCGTCGACCGTATCGTCGCGGGCGACTTCGAACGCGCAACACAGCTGTATCCGCAATCAGTCGTGCAAAGTGTCGCGCACCTTGCGCGCACCGGCTACGGCGCCGGGTTCGGCAATGCGTTCCTGGCCGCCGCCGTGTTTGCGCTCGCGGCTGCCGTTATCGTGTTCTGCTCGATGCGACGCGGCGCGCGATAATGTCGTGCGCGCATCCGCGCGCTCACGACGACCATCGCGATGACAAGATATGAAGTACTCGCCAACACAATGGCGGCGCAGATCCGCTCGGGGAGCCTCAAGGTAGGCGCGCGCATGCCTTCGCTGCGCCAGATCATCGCGCAGCACGGCGTGAGCCAGTCGACGGTTTTCCGCGCGTATTACCTGCTCGAGGAGTGGGGACTGATACGCGCGCAGGAGCGCTCCGGCTACTACGTCGCACCGGGCGCGGCGGTCGCGCAAAGCCATGCACAGCGTCCCGTCGCAGCGCCCGCTGAGCCGGCGAAGGTCGACATCAGCAATCTGGTTTTCTCGGTCCTCGAAGCGGCCAAGCACCCGGGCATCGTGCCGCTCGGCTCCGCATTTCCTTCGCCGCTGCTGTTTCCGCTCCAGCGCCTTGCCAGATCGCTTGGCCAGTCGGTACGTTTCGTGAGCCCATGGAGCACCGTCGCCGATCTTCCGCCGGGCAACGAAGCGCTGCGCAGCCAGATCGCGCTGCGCTATCTCGGCATGGGCATCGCGCAGCCCGCTGAAGAACTGGTCGTCACCAATGGCGCGCTCGAGGCACTGAACCTGTGCCTGATGGCCGTCACGCGTCCGGGCGACGTCGTGGCAATCGAATCGCCGGGGTTCTATGCGGCGCTGCAGGCCATCGAACGGCTCGATCTGCGCGCGGTTGAAATTCCCGTCGACCCACGCAGCGGACTCGACCTCGACGCACTCGAACAGGCGCTAAAAAACTATCCGGTTCGCGCGTGCTGGTTCATGACGAATTTTCAGAACCCGACTGGCGTGACCCTCACGGTCGAGAAAAAACGCGCGCTCGTCGACTTGCTCGATCGTCACGACGTCCCACTAATCGAAGACGATGTGTACGGCGAACTGCATTTTCAGGCCGATTATCCGTTGCCGGCGCGCGCATTCGACAAGCGCGGCATGGTCATGCACTGCAGTTCGTTTTCGAAGACGCTCGCGCCGGGCTATCGGATCGGCTGGGTCGCCGCGGGAAAATTCGCGGACAAGGTGCAAAAGCTCAAACTGATGACCACGCTCTCGTCGAGCATTCCGGTACAGACCGGCCTTGCCGACTATCTGCAACACGGCGGCTACGACCGGCATTTGCGCAAGCTGCGTTCGGCCCTGCTCGCGCAGCTTGCCAGCATGGATGCCGCGATCCGGCGCTGGATGCCGCCCGGGGTAAAGTGGACGCGGCCCGATGGCGGCTACTTTATATGGCTCGAATTCCCCGAGCCGATCGACGCGATGGAATTGCATCGGCTTGCCATCGAACACGGTATCAGCGTCGCGCCCGGGCCGATGTTTTCCGTTTCGCACGCATTCGAAAATTGCATACGGCTCAATTTCGGGCACCCGTGGAACGCGAAGATCGATGACGCACTGCGCGTGCTGGGCCAACTCGTGCGACAGGTGCCAGCGGCGCCGACATCCGCGTCCGTGTCCGCACCCGTGAAGCGGCGTTGAAATTCGGCGCTCCGGCGTTTACATCATTCAAGAAGGGGGCAAACCCATGTTCGAAGGAACCATTCCCGCCGCAAATTTGCCGAAGCCGGCTTTCTATGCTGAACTGGAACAACAGGCGCGCGCGCTGTTAGCCGGCGAAACGAATCAGACCGCCAATGCGGCAAATTTCGCCGCGTTGCTTTATCACACGATGCCGCAGCTGAACTGGGCGGGCTTCTACTTTCTCGACGACGGCGAACTGGTCGTCGGTCCGTTTCAAGGCAAACCGGCGTGCGTGCGCATCGCAATCGGGCGCGGCGTGTGCGGCACCGCCGCCGCTACACGGCAGACGCAAGTCGTGCCGGATGTACACGCGTTCGCGGATCACATCGCATGCGATGCGGCATCGCAATCGGAAATCGTAGTTCCCTTAGTCACACGAAACGGTGAACTGCTCGGCGTACTGGATCTGGATAGCCCCATGCTCGAACGTTTTGACGACGAAGACCGGCAGGGACTCGAAGCAGTCGCAAAGATATTCGTCGAATCGATAGACAGGTAACTGGAAGACGAAGGACACCCACTTCTTATTCAGACGTAACGATGGAGCGGGGACAAACGCGGCCCCGCTCTACTTCGCGCATTTTTTATCGCGCTTCATTGCCGGCCGCCCGACTCACCGTCGCACGTGTGCCTGCATCGCCGACCGACGTCGCGCGCGCCCCACCTTGCTGGGCAACCTTCGCTTCAGCCGCGAGAATATCGTCGGGGTAATGCACGTTTTCGCCCGCAGATGGGTCGTAACCCGCACGCACAAGCTGCGCAAGTTCCTCGTTGACTTGCGCGCGTGTCACCGACGATTGCGCGAACGACAAGGCCGGCAAGGCAATCGCAGCGGCTGCCAACGTCAGATAGGTGAGCGTCTTCATGATCTGAATTCCTTGATTGGTCAAAAGGTCTTCGAAAACCGGAATAGAGCGCCTCGTATCAACTACCGAAATAGAGGTTGCAAAAACTCACAGGACCGACACACGGCTTCTGAATGTTGGAGGTATCGTCGGGCGTCATCGCCCGATGGCCGCTTTGGCTCATGCCCGGCACACCAGGGCCTTCGCCGCTGCCCGAGCGTTGTGCGTTGTTATTGTTGGGCACCACCTGTTCCTGACTGGTCGGACCGGCATCCGCGCGCGGGTTGTCCTGCGCGAAGGCGCTAGTGAAAACCGTCGTTGAAGCAAGGACGGCAGCAGACATCGTCAGCATTGCAAGCAACTTCATTTTCAGACTCCTTCAGTGATCATGGGGGGTGGGATAAGCGGCGCCCACATTTGCATGAACATCGCCACCACGATCACTATTCCGGCGTCCGAAAATTATTTACCTGGTGCTGCAGTACGTTGTCTTTTTCGACGCTTTTTGTCTTTTTCGGATGTTCTTTCGTGATAGACCAACAAGCGTTCTCTTGCAATCCGGAAAAAATCACATGCGCCGCACGCGATCGGGAATAAACGCCGTGCGGTGCCGTCGCGGGGTCCGACAAGAAGCCGATAGACACATCAGTTGCGTGCGCAATGATGTATGCAGCGGCAAAAAAAAATCGCGCGGGACGAGTGCGTTTTTGAAACGCACTCGTCGCATGCTCAGACTGTTAAGGAAACTGTCATGTCCATGCAGGCCCCTGTATTGAATCTCCGTCCGCTATCGCGCTGATTCATGTTCGCGCGCATAGGCATCGCGTAATTTCCTACGCGAACCCATGCACGCGAATCAGGCCGCCGCTTACGAACCCCAGACCTGCATTTCGTCGATCGAATAGCCCCACGACGTCGCGCGCTGCGTGCCGTACATACGCACATAGCGGCCGCTGCCCTTCAGGTTCGCGAGCGACACGTGACCCGAGCCGACGCCGCTCGACGTCGAGTAGATCGTCGTCCAGTTCGCGTTGTCATTCGACGTCTGGATCTGATACGTCTTCGCACCTGCATCCCAGTAAATATCGACGGCGCTGACCGTCTTCACTGCGCCGAGATCGACCGTGATCCACTGCGTACCCGCGGCGCTCCCTTCGATCGAATCCCAACGCGAAGTGTTCGCGGTATTGCCGTCGAACGCCTTGGCCGCCGTCAGGGTCGAGTTGTAGCTCGACGAAGCGGTAGCCGGCTTGCCTTGCGACAGCAGCGTCTGGTTCGGCGACGTCGGCGTGCTCGTGCCGCTCCAGTAGTTCGAACCGAGCTTCGCCTTGGTCGTGTCCGAGTTCACGCCGAATTGCGCGAGGTTCCAGCGCTTGCCGCTGCTCACGTCGCCGACGTACAGCTGATAGCCACCTTGCGTCGTCGACGAGAAGAACACGAAGTTCGTGTTGTCGACCGGCGCCGGGTCCGAGTTATTGCCCCTACAGTCGTTGATCGACAGCTGGTTCGGCGTGTCGCTCGGGTTCACCTTCGTGTAGATCTGATCGGCCTTGCCCGACGCGCTGTTCCAGCGCGCGTAGAACACCGTGCCGTCGCCGCGCACCATCGGGTAGTAGGTCTCGAGGCCCGACGGCGTATCGAATGCAACCTTCTGATGCGTCGCAATCGTTTCCTTGTAAATGCCGGAGGCCGCGCCCACGCCCGTCGCGAAGTAGACCGCGCTGTTATCGGGCGACGGGAAAGGCATCGAGCTTTCGATGCCCGGCGCCGTGTTCGTGATGTTGACCACGGACGTGAACTGCGGACCGCCGCTCGTGAACGACACCGTCGCTTCCATCACGTCGCCGTTCTGCTTGAAGAACAGCTTGCTGCCGTCCTTGCTGAATTTCGGGTCTTCGTTACGCGTCTGGCCCGTGCTGTTCGTCATGTTGATCGGCGCGCTGTTCGAGCCGACCTGCCACATGAACACATTCCACGCGTTGCTGGTCTCGCCCATGAACACGATCCATTTGCCGTCCGGGCTGAACACGGCGTTCATCGGATCCTTGATGCCCCACGAGCTCTTTGACACCTGCGTCAAAGTATGCGCCGCAAAATCGTACATGAAGATGTTGCTCGAGCCGTCACCGTAGGCGACGTAACTGTGATACACGAGCTTGCCGGTGAGCGTGGCGGGGAAAGTCGAATTCGATTGCGAAGCTGGGCTGTTGACGCATGCCGCCTGGACCTGGCCTGCGAGGGCCGTGAGAGCAAAACCAGCAGCAGCGAGACGGAGGGAGAGGGATGGCAGTCGCAAAATTTAGGATTCCTATGATTAATGCCCGCTCTAGCCGAAGTGGCGCGGACGCGGTAAATCTGTCCGTCTTCCTTTTTCAAGGACAAAAGCTCCGCCACCTCGGGAGGAAGCCGAGGAAAAAAACGCCAATTCGCTGAGTTGGCGAAGCGGGATGAAAGAAATTCAGGACTGCGTGCTTGAAAAAAATCGCACGTCGAACGTTCGTTTCTTTCGGTTTGGCAGGCTTCGAAAAGCAGCCGCTAGGGCTGCGAAAGAAACCTAATGACAGACAAATGAGCCTGGAGGATACCCGGTGTTATCTTAAAAATAAAGACTCAGGAATGAAAAATGCGCTTGTCTATTCTGAAATTTTGACCGCGCATCGCATCACGTATAGGGTCGGAAGAGAAACACTTACGTAGTACCCCTATTTATTTCTTTTGGGGGACACCGCGCAAAACATCGCATCTTTTGTCGTGAAACTGGCATTCGTCTGCTAGAGTGAAACGTGATTAAAACGCAGGCACATGAGGTGAAAATGCCCATTCACATCCGTGCTTACCTCGCTTCCGTTTCCAACAGGTTATTGCTCCGCGATCGTTCCCCGCTTGATCGCGCGCGCTCTGACAGCGCTGAATGCGTGAGTCTCGACCTCAGTGAACCCCGGCCTCGAACGTCCAGCGAACGGGATCGGTCTGACAAAGTAATCGTCCGACCAATTCCGATGGGGTTCGCAATACCTGGTGGTACAAATCATACGTTTGACCACGGCCCCTTTTCGGAATCCGCTTCAGAGTCGATTGGCCAGAACAATAATGCGGCGGCGTGGATGGGGCTGGGCGTCGCGCTTAGCGCATTCGCGCTGGTGTTCGGTGGGTATGTGGCGATAGCGGGAATGGGGAACCCCGCGATACGCCGCGCCGAAGCACTCATGCCGCGCGTGGTCGGCATGACCTGGCTGCCCGGAGATCTCGCGGCATACCCCGAGATTCCGGCATCGGCAACGCTAGCGGTAGCGCAGCCCGCGTCGGAAGTTACTCCGCTCGCCGACGTACAGCCGCCACCCATAGCGAAGAAGCAGAGTGTCGCGGCCGCGGCGCCGGCACGCGAACGCGCGCGCACGGCGCAATCAGCCGCGCGTCGCGAACCAACCTTGCGCACGGGCGATGCGTGCACGAGCACAAATCAGCGCGGCTGCGTGCGCAAGTACGCGACAAAAGCACCGGCAGTCGATCCGTTCCGCGGCGTGGGGAATGGCCCGCGCCGCGTGCAACGCGACTTCGATCAGCCGATGCAGTGGAACAGCGAAACCACATCGGTCGCACCGCCGCGCTCGCTGAGCATCTACCAGCACCACTGACCGGTCACTCGACCGTGACCGATTTCGCGAGATTGCGGGGCTTGTCGACGTCGGTGCCGCGCAAACAGGCGACGTGATAGGCGAGCAACTGAAACGCTATGACGTGCAGTACCGGCGAAAGCGGACCGTAATACGCAGGCATCCGGATCACGCGCACACCTTGAGAATTCGACAGTTGCGTGTCCGCATCGGCGATCACATAGAGCTGTCCGCCTCGCGCATGCACTTCCTGGATATTCGATTTCAGCTTGTCGAGCAGCACGTCGTTCGGCGCCGTGACGATGACCGGCATCGCCTCGGTCACAAGCGCCAGCGGCCCATGCTTGAGTTCACCGGCCGGATACCCTTCGGCATGGATATACGAAATCTCCTTGAGCTTCAGCGCGCCCTCCAGTGCAACCGGGAAATGCAGCCCGCGCCCGAGAAAAAGCGCATTCTCCTTCCGATGCAACTCCTCCGCCCACGCCATGATCTGCGGTTCGCGCGCAAGTACGCTGCGCAACGCATCGGGTAAGCCCGCGAGTTGACGCAAATAGACGACTGCTTCTTCGTCGCTAATACGCCCGCGGCGCCGGCCGATCGTTAGCGCGAGCAGAAATAGCGCTGCGAGCTGCGTCGTAAACGCCTTCGTCGAAGCCACGCCGATTTCCGGCCCCGCCTGCGTGACGAACGCCCATCGGCTTTGCCGGACCATCGCGCTTGCCGCGACGTTGCAGATGGTCAGCGTCAGCGCTTCACCCATCGACTGCGCGTAACGCAGCGCCGCAAGCGTATCGGCCGTCTCGCCCGATTGAGAAATCGGCACGACCAGTGTGCCGCGCTCCTTCACATGATCGCGATAGCGAAATTCGCTCGATATCTCCGCATGGGCGGTGATGCCCGCGAGACGCTCGAACCAGCCGCGCGCGGTCAACGCGGCATAGTGACTCGTGCCGCAACCGAGCATCAGCACGCGTTCCACGCCCGTCAGCATCTCGAGGGGAGCGGTACCGAACGGTCCGGTATCGAGAGAATGCACATGTCCGGCCGTTCGAGCGACCGCAAGCGGCTGCTCGAAAATCTCCTTCTGCATGTAATGGCGATAGGCGCCGAGTTCGGCGTCGTCCTCCTTCGAGACAACCGAGCGGATTTCGCGAGCGACCTCATGCCCGTCCGGATCGATGACGCGCACATCGCCGTGCACGATATCGGCAATGTCGCCGTCTTCGAGGTAGATAAAGCGCCGCGCGCAATTGGCGAGCGCGAAGGTGTCCGATGCGAGAAACGCACTGTCGTCGCCGAGCCCGACGACAAGCGGCGAACCTTGCCGCGCACCGATTACGCGCCGCGGCTCGTCGCGACAGATTACGGCAATCGCATACGCGCCGCGCAGCACGCGCGTCGTGTTATGCACGGCAGCGAGCAGATCGCCGCAATAGTGGCTGTGAACCAGATGAGCAATGACTTCAGTATCGGTCTGGCTGTTGAATTCATATCCTTGCGCGCGCAACGATTCGCGCAACGCTTCGTAGTTTTCGATGATACCGTTGTGCACGACCGCGATCTGGTCGCGCGAGAAAATCGGATGGGCATTGTCGATCGCCGGCACGCCATGCGTGGCCCAGCGCGTATGCGCGACGCCGGTCGAACCGTCGAGCGCTTCGGCGGTCACGTCCGTCTCGAGCGCTCGCACGCGTGCAAGCGTACGCACGCGCCGTGCCGCGCCTTGCTGAAGCACCGCGACACCGCACGAGTCATAGCCGCGGTATTCGAGTCGCTTCAAACCGTCCAGCAACATCGGCACGATATTGCGCTGGCTTACTCCTGCCACGATTCCACACATATCCACCTCCACTGATACTGTTCTCGATCTAATGTGACTTCTTTAATGGCACTGCTTACCTCCTTTATCGCCACGATATGAACTGTCACTGTGCAGCGCGCACGACGCATCGATCGGCCGGTCCCGCCGCGATCTGCTTCTGCGTGCTGAAACTCGCCTCGCGCAAACCGTCTGGCGACAACGACACGAAATGCACGGAATCGCCGTTCGCGATACCGGTCACGCCTGTGTTGCCCCACGCGAACGGCGCGCGCTGCGTGCCGCGCAACGTGATGTGGTCGCCTTCGACTGCAAGTGTCATCAACCGGCCGTCCTGCGTCGGCACAAAGACCGCGTTGCCCTCCACCGCTACGCTGCTTTCACGCACGAGCGCCGGCAGGCAGTTGAGTTCCGCGGTGCGGCGTCCCTGACTGTCGACGAGAAACGCCACCGCGCGGCCGCTATCGAGCGTTGCAAGCACAACGAACCGGTCGACCGCGGGCACGTAGGCGGCCGCATAGACGTAGTACTGCACACGGAATGGATCAACACTTTCTTCAGTGCGCGTAATTTTCCCGGTGCGCGGATCGAGCACCGCGTATTGCAGCGACGCGATCGTGCTGCCCGGAATGTACTTTTGCCAGACGAGCAGTGCCTGAGTCGGCGAACCCGCAACGACCGGCCACCATTCGCGCACATGCGCGGCGACGTTGATGTGCCGCAAGAAGCGACCACGCCCATCGTAGACATTCGCATAGACGCCGCCGCCCGTGCCTAGATTGTCGACGCCGCCGCCGTTCACCCAGTCGGCCGAATAGAACACGACGAACTGTTCGCCGACCGCGGCAACGTGTCCCGAATGCCCGCCGGACTCGACGTCTTTCGGGTACGGCTTGATCGGCTTCAGGTTTTGCGAGTAAACCCCGTAGCGCTGGCTCACGTTGCGCGGCGCATTCCAGCCGTCCTCGAACGTGATGAAAATCGTGCCCTTCGTGTTCTGCGCAACCGATACGGGCTCCTGCGCTTCCGGGCGCTTGATGAACGTGCGCGCATTCGTCAACCGCGCGTCACCGGGTGCCCATTGCCCGACATAGACATCATGCGGCCAATTGCCGTTGCGATTCGCACCGTGCGGCGGCAGGCCCGAGCTGCTGAAGAACACCCAGGTCTTGCCATTGCCGGCGTCGGCCTGACCGATCCCGTGCATAAAGCTACGCTCGTCGCGCACTCCGGGCGCGGGCACGGCCATCACGGCGCCGACCGGGGCGATAAACGAATTCGATGCGTGCGCAACGGTCGGCTTCACCGTCGCCTTCGCATCGGGTGCCGCGGTTGCAGTCGCAGCGGTATTCGCAACTACAGTCGCGGCCACGGGCGCTTGCGCGCTTCCCGCCGTAGCCGCATGTAACGACATCGTCACAAAGCCGATGCCCGTTAGCGTTTTTAGCGTCACACGCATGACACGCGCGACAAAAATATGCTTTTCGATTGGTCTCACTTGCGCCGCTCCGATAGGTCCGGCGGCATGAGGCCCGCAATGTCCTGCAGCCCATGCCGCATTCTGAGTCGATAAAGTGTGATGCGTGATATGTCGAGTTCTTCTGCTACGTCGTTTGACCGGTTACCGTGCGCGAGCAACGCGGAGAGCAAACAGTTGCGCTCTGCTTCGTCGCGTGCATCGGCAAGCGTCAGGGCGCGTCGCGCCGGCGGTTCCACGAGGCCGAGATCGACCGTGCGGATATAAGCGCCATCCGCCATCACGATCGCGCGCCTGACCCGGTTCGCGAGTTCCCTCACATTGCCCGGCCAATCGTGCAGCAGCATGGCGCGCAAAGCGGATGGCGTAAAGCCGTGAATCCGTGACTTTCGTTCGCCCGCGTACAGACCCAGCAAATGAAACGCGAGCAAATGTATATCGGCGCCTCGTGTGCGCAATGGCGGTACATCGATACGCAGTACGCAAAGCCGGTGGTAGAGATCGAAGCGGAATGACTGGCCGCTGACCGCGGCTTCGAGATCGACGTGAGTAGCCGAAATGATGCGCACATCGAGCGGAATGGACACGTCGCTGCCGAGTCGTTGAATCGTGCCGTCCTGAGCGAAGCGCAGCAGGGTCGCCTGGCATTCGAGCGGCAGGTCGCCGATTTCGTCGAGGAACAGCGTGCCGCCGTTGGCCGCCTCGATATGGCCGATCTTGCGGCGCTCGGCATCGGTGAACGCACCGCGCTCGTGGCCGAACAGTTCGCTTTGCACGAGCGTCGGCGGAATGGCGCAGCAGTTGATCGCAATGAACGGTCCATTCGCGCGGGACGATGCGTCATGTACCGCGCGCGCGGTCAGTTCCTTGCCGCTGCCCGATTCGCCAGCGATAAAAAGCGGCGCCTGCGTATAGGCGACTTTCTGTATTTCACGTTGCATCGCCAGCATCGGTTCGCTGCGCCCGATCATGGCTTGATCGCCCGATAGTGGAGGCGCGTAAGGAACGCCCCGCACGAGCGACGCGAGGCGCAATGCGCGCCGCAATGCAGACTCGACGACATCGAACGCATATGGCAAAAACACGTAATCGAGGCAGTAGCACCCGATCAACTCGCGCGTTGCGGCACGCCGCAACTGGTTCGTTGTGACGGCCGCGATCCAGTGCACCTGCGGCGCGTTGAGGCAGTGCTCGACGATGCTGCCCGGACCAGACTGCGGACCGAACTGCGCGCCCGACTGCTCGTCGCCGAGTTCGAGCAGGCCCACACTCGGCGCCGTCGCGTGCCGCAGCGCGCGCTCGAGTTCGTGCGCACTGCCGACGAGCCCGACCGACCAGCCCGCTTCGCGCAGACGCTCGCACAGGCTCGGGTCATGTGCGGCCGACGCATACACGAGCGACGGCGCATCACGGTTCCTCTTCGGCACGACCTCGTCCTCCTCAAGGATGCGTTGCTTCGCACATCTGCGAAACAACGCGTTCGGTTCGCGTCGAGCTGTCTGCGCGCACAATCATGCTTATGCGCAACGCGGGCAAACGTACGATGAAATTCCGTTCCGCCGCCGCGTGTTGGCCGCGCGCGCTCAACATCTCACGAGCAAAGCACCATGAATCGAGACAAGCTGCTTGCCCCTGCCCAGATGAAGCATGCGTCCGAACCCCTCATGTCCGGCCTGTCGACAGCATCCGGCATGCGCTTCGGCGACTACGACAGCGTGCTTACGCAACTATCGCGCCGCCTGCACCTGCTCGAACGCGCCGACGACTTCGTTTGCATCGACCTGCACGCCGGCCAGGTGGTGTGCGACTGCAACGAAGTCTTTCATCACGTGTATTTCCCCCTCACGGCCCACCTCGCGCACGAATGCATTCTCGACGACGGCCGCTCGATCGAACTCGTCACGATCGGCCGCAACGGCTTTGCAGGGTGGCCCGTCATCATGCGCACCGGATCGATGCCGTTTCGCACGATCGTCACGGCGTCGGGCACGGCGTTTCGCTGCAGCGAAGCGTCGCTGCTCGCCTGCCTGAAAGAAGAGCCGTGGGTCGAAGCGCGCATGCTGCAGTACGTGGAACTGGTGTTCGCCGAAATGTCGCAAATGGCCGCATGTACGCGGCTCCATTCGATCGAACAGCAGGTTGCATGCCGTCTGCTCACGCTTGCGGACAGTGGCCGCGCGTCGCGCATCGAGACGTCGGCCGTGTCGCTTTCGCGCGCACTCGGCGTGACCGCGCGCTCGGTGCGCTCCGCGCTGCACGCGCTCGGTGTGGCCGGCGTCGTGAGCCACGATCGCCACGGCGTGCTGATCCAGCAGCGCGCCGCGCTCGAGCAGCGTTCATGCGAGTGCTATCGCGTCCTCAAAGCTCTGTATCGGTCATCGGACGACTCCCCATCACATAGCGAACCCGGATCGGCATATTGACCGGCATACGCGGTCCGTCGTGCGCGGTGTCGTACCAGCGAAGCTGAGACGGGTCCGCGCCGATCGGCACGTCGGACGGCCCTTCGTCGTCCCCCTCCACTTCAGGCTCCGACATCGCACGCAGCGCCGCGATAAACCCGTTTGCATCGTGCGATGCGATAAAGACGCGCGCGACCGCGCCTCGGCATTTAAGCGAAGCGGCCGCGAATGGCCCCGGTTCGACGGTCAGGCCCGCCGTGCGTCGCAACAGCCGTTGCATGCGGGAACGCGACGCGAACGGGTGAGCGACGCGCGACACGATCATCCACACCACCAGTGCGGCCGCGATCGTCCCGATTGCCGCCATATACGACAACAACTGCTCGACCGGTAGTTCATTCTCGTTGAACGGCATCAGATAGCGATACGTATAGACGCCGATTGCGGCCCACAGCGATCCCACCGTAGCAGGACGTATCAGGCGAAACCACACGACCTGCAGCAAACCTAGCTTGACTCCTTTATCCGCGATGATCTGTTGGGGCGTGCGCAGCGACAGGTCGATGACAGGGGCGTTATTCATGCTGGATTCCTCGGTCAGGGCTAGTCCACACCGCACGTTTGCCACGGCGGCGCAGAACGATGGAAGGCAAGGCAATCACGGTGGTGATCATGTTGATCAGCCAGAAAGCAAGCGGGTACCACACGGTGTCCATGAAATAGAACAGAAGCTTTTCGTCGTACTGGCGATCGATCATGCAACCGATAATCAGCTGCAACACGCAGGTTGCGACGAGCAGCATGCCGTGCCAGTGAGGCAGCAGTGAAATGTGCCAGTCGGCCGGCAACGGCACGATCATATTGACGAGGCCAAGCAGCATGACGAACGTCATCGAATACGCCCACGCGATACCGAGCAGATATTCGATGAACAGCGGCCACATCATGATCATCGAAGGCCTGGCGATTTGCGGCGCGTATTTGAGCAGCACCTGTATGCCGCCTTTGGCCCAGCGCAGGCGCTGGCGATAGAGTCCTCTGAGTGTTTCGGGCATCAGAATCCAGCTCAGCGCGTGCGGCTCGTAGGCGACACGCCAGTCGCGCGTCTGCAGTTTCCAGCTGATATCGATGTCCTCGGTCAACATGTCCGAGCTCCAATAGCCGACATCGGCCAGCGCGCTCTTACGGAACATCGTGATCACGCCGGACACCGTAAAAATGCGCCCATACACCTGCTGGGTGCGCTTGATCAGCCCGACGATCGACGAAAATTCGCCAACCTGCATGCGCCCAAGCAATGACGTGCGGGTCCGAATACGCGGATTGCCGGTCACCGCCCCGACGTTCGGATCGGAGATAAAGTGCTCCAGCATCCATTCGATCGCGTCGCGGCCCAGCAACGAATCGCCGTCGATGCACATCAGGTACGGCGCATCGCTAACCGTTGCGGCCGTCGTCAGACCGATCGCCTTCCCTTCGTTCTTCGAATGATGGATCACCGTCAGGCGTGGGATCTCCTTCGCGAGTTCGTTGAGAATCGCGCCCGTCCCGTCCTTGCTGCCGTCGTTCACCGCGATGATGTCGTAGTTCGCGTAGCCGAGATTCGCCAGGTGATAGATCACGCGCCGCACATTCGATTCTTCATTGAAGCACGGCACGATCACCGACACCTTCGGCATGCCGGCTGCAACCAGCGCCCGATGCGAACGGGCACGTCCCTTCTCTAGCGCCAGGTAGTGAACCAAACCTCCGATCATCCAGAAATACGACATAAAGAACGGGTAGAAGAAAATGAAATCCTGCAAACGGCTGATCAGGTCGTGCGTCATCAGCGGGTCACTCCTTTAGCCTGCTGCGCCTGAAGGAGCGCATTGATCGAAGTCGGATCGAGCCGCGCGCGCAGCGACATGACGTCGATCATGGTTTGCAACTGCGGGGTGTCGGTCGCGAAGCGGTCCGTGTAGTAGCCGAAATTCACCACGCCGCGCTGACGCAAATAACGCATTTCGGCAAGCAGCTTCTCGGTCGGAACATCGGCGCCCGTTTGCGGATCGATCACCGGCAACTGGAATACGGTCTGCCGCAGGGCGTTCGGTGTCGCCGAAGTGACGTCCGCGAGCGCGTCGAGCCGGCTGTTGACGCTGTTGCCGTAGCGCTCGCCACTCGGCATCGCGAGCAAAGCGACGAAATGGTATGCCCGCAGATACCCTTCGTAGCTTTGCGAAAAGCGCGCGGGCCCGTTCGGATCGAGTAGCACGTCCGCGTAAAGATCGCGCGAGGTCAGCACGTCGCCGCCGTTCTGGCTATCGAGCACGATCTTCTCGAGTTCCGCGGAAAAGTCGATTAGCTCTTTCGTCTTCGCCTGAGTCCAGCGCTTCATCAGATCGGGGTTGGCCCGGATCGTACCGATATCGGCCGGCAGCCCCCACTGTTGAAACGTTTGCGCGGCATGGCGGCCTGCGTCCTCGTAATCGTCGAGCATCGCATCTCCGCCGAACAGCAGACCAGTAAACGCGGTGTACTTGCCGAGGTCTGAATAGATATCGCGGATCATCGCGCGAGCGGCCGGATCGAACGGGCTCAAACGTTCGATCTTCGCGCCGCGCCGATCAGCCGGCGCGCCGGCCGCCGCCGTCACAAGCTCGATCTTGCCCGCCTGCTGCGCCGGCAAACGGAATGCAAGAAGCGGCATCCATGCGTACACCTGCACATTGGCGCGCGTATTCAACTGCCAGGCAGCCCGCGAGAACAGATCGGCCCGCATCGGCAGGTGGCGGTTCGGGAAGTACAGCGCCTCGGCAATCCCTGTATTGTTCGGATCCGAATACGCCTGCAGATAAACCGAGCTCGGCGCCATGCGGTAGATCCGTTCGATCAGCTGGCCGAGCTTCTTTTCACCGCCGTCAGGTTCGTACACATCGTCGAGACTGACGCGCACAACACGTTCGACCGGATTGACCTGACCGCGGTTGGTCGCCGGCTCGCGCATCGACCGTTCGAATCCGCCGACGTCGACGTCATACGTCATCAGAATCCGACGCAGACGATCGAGCGGCACATCGGGCGTATTCGGCCCCGCCTCGAGGCTGAACTGCGTCTGCATGCCAAGCGACGACGAAATGGTCCGCACAGAATGATTTTCGGCGCCGTATGGCCAGACCATCGAACGCACCGTGACGCCGGCATGGTCGTGCAAGCGGCGCAGGCACCCGCTCAGATCGCTTTGCACGCGCGCTTCGAATTCCTCATCGGTTTCGTAGCGCTTCTGATCCTGCAAATACAGATGCGATGTCGCCGCAGGCAACTCGTTGCCTTGCGGATTCGCAATGGCGCCGTGATGCAAGTCGTGCGTGTGCGATGCGAGCTCAACTAATGGAGACTTGGACAACTGCGCGACCTCGTCCCACGACATGAACGTTTCTCTCGGCACTTCGAGCTTGGCGGAAAGACGGATCTTCTGGTTAGGCGGCGTATCGGTCCACGACGTCACAATGCCCATCACCGCCGGGAAGCGGAAACGTTCGAGCAGCGGCAACACCTTCGTGTAGTGGCTGCGAAAGCCATCGTCAAAAGTGAGCATGACCGAGCGCGGTTGCAACGGCTTGACACCCGAGCGCGAGTCTACGACGTCCTTGACCGTGATCGGATGGTAGCCATTGTTCTGCAGCCACGAAAAGATCGACGTCAAGGTTCCCGTATCGACCGCATACGGGTCGATCATGTTCTGCGAGTTGAACGAAGACAGCAGGTTGTCCCGAACATCGTGAAAACAGATCACTCTGAACGTCTTGCCATCGGCCGGATCCGATGGCGGAAGTATGTCGATCAATTTCGCTGGTGCCAGCTTTGGAAATAGTGAACAACCTGCCAGTGCTCCAAGACAACCACAAATAAAGCGTCTGCGCGACTGCATCGTCGAACCCCCAAAAACGTTAGAACGGTACGGTGAGCAATGCGTATGCGGTTTCTGACGTTTCCTGCTCTCCGTCATAGGCATGCCGGCCAACGCCGATGCCATAGGTCAAGGTGATGTCGTGGCTGAAAGTCCACACATGTTCGATCCGCGCAGCCCAAAAGCCACTCGTGCCGAACCCCCGCTGGTTATAGGGGCCTCCCGATATATAAAAACGTTGCAGCAATGAACGCTCCCCGCTTCTCCATACAGACCATTGATGCACGATGCCAAACTCGCCTGAATAGTCGCGCGACGGGCTGAAGTAAGGGGTGTTCTGCAGCGTGTTGCTGCTCGTGCCGAAGCGCAGCGTCGCATTGATCTGCTGATTCGGCAGCGTTAGGAGGCGCTGCGACCCGCCGATCGAAATCTCCTGGTGAAAGTTCTCGTCGCTATAGCGGCCGACCGTATAGCCGATATCCGCCGTACGCCGTTCGCCGTCCGCATAGCTGAATCCAACCTGCCCCGTGCGCCCGAAGATATGACTGACGTAAGCCTTCGCTGGCAATTCGTTCGAATCGCTATCGAAGCCGGCGGTCGCCTTGAAGAAGTCGTTAAACACATATTCGACTTCGCCGTTGCCGCCTGTTCGTCCATCGGGTCCCGTCGAGCGCGATACTTCAGCCTGCACGGTCAGCGGTCCTTGACGAAAATCTCCGCCGACACCATTGCGGATACGTTGCAGCCTGCCCAGGTCCGTTAGCGCCCACAAATAGTAGTTGTGAGCGAAGATACGCCAGAAGTCGTAGATCGGTGGTGAATAGACGTACGTATCTGCACTGAATTCTTCGTCGGCAATCGCAGCCGCGCCGTGTTCGGCGTTTAGCGTCGTTGAAAATGTCGGGGCGCGCCACGCGTTGTAATCGCGCTTGAAGTTCCGCACCGAGCCGTTCTCGGGAAACGTATCGTCGAACGCGGCATTGATCTGCGTAGCGTTCCGATAGTCGCCGGTGTTAAGCGAGGTACGGCCGAGGCCAGCCAAGGCCTCGATATTGTCCGGGTGATCGTTAAGCGTGGCCACATACATTTGTTTCGCAAGACGATTTCGGCCCTTGCCGAGCTCCGCATCGGCTTCAGCGTTACGTATTTCCGCGCTAAACGGCACCTGCTGTTTAAGACGATCGAGCTCAGCGAGCCCTGCATCTGTCTGACCAACATAAATCAGATACTGCGCACGCAACCGATTGAGCCGCAGATAATCGTCATTGGCAAGATCCCACGGTCTCACCTGGTTGGGCGGCGGCAACGATGCGCTGATTTCGTCGAGCACCTTACCGGCTTCGACAAATTTGTTCTGATCCGTCAGCGAGTAGAACAGCCCTTCGCGCAAATCGATCGGCCTTGTGCGCGATCCGTATTGATAGCCGCGCGTAGCCGGATCGGTACTTGCCGCGGTCTCTTGCGCAATCGCACGGCGGTACGCGATTTCCGCCTTACCGGGCTGATTCACATAGCTATACGCTTCGCCTGCCGAAGCAAGTGCTTCAACCGATATGGGTTGATTCTCGGGTATCGACTCATATGACGATATGGCCTTTTCCATTTCGCCGCGGCCCGCGTAGGCCACCGTCAGGTCTCCAGCGAGCGAGTAACGCACTTGCTGATACTCGGGCGTGTTCGGCAAACTCGCCAGCAGATTGTCAGCAGCCTTTAGCGCTGTGTCGAGTCCGTCGAAGCGATCGGGGCTCGTCATCGCACGCGCTTTATCTCGTCCGCCTCTAACCTGCTGACGAATGGAAAGTTCTTCAAGCTGTGCAATATCTACTGGAGTGAAGATATCGGGCCTTGCTTTCGCCTCCTCGAGCGCTTGAATCGCGCCGCCTCCCGTTGCCAGACCGAACACTTCCGTCCGTATCGTGCTGGCGGATTGCGGACCGCCTGTGCTCGCTGAAGGAAGCGTCGTTGCGGGTGCAGATGCAGGCGTGGGTGCCTGCGCAGGCGTCTCTGCAGCCGGCGCTTGTTGAGCAGGTGCCTGATCGACCGGTGTTTGTTGAGCCGGCGCGGCAGCAGGTGTTAAGGAAGGCTCCATCGGACGTTGCGTTTGCGATTCAGGCATTTGTTCAGCCGGCTGCTGAGCTTGCTGAACCGGTTGAACCGCTTGGGTCGATTGAGCGATGGTCGAGGTGTGCGTGACGGCCTGCGCTTCCGCGACGTCGTTAGGCTCGCGTGCGCCTCCATTCTCCGCTTCCACCGCAGAGCACATTGACGAAAGAAACAGAAGCATAAGGGGCGCACATGTCGCTAACGAGATGCAGTTGGCCGGATGAGACCGCTTCGGCTGAGCAAGCACTGCATAAAGACGCTTTTTTTGAGCGTTCACGATGTGTCCTTAACGTTGAGTGCATTGTTCTGAAGGACTGCTTGTTTTGAAGGAGTCGAGACCGTGCACGTTAAGCGACATCCATGCCATTGCGTAACCATCACGCGATACGCGAGACGAAATGGGATTAGCAGTCATTTCGCGAGGCTTGCGTTTCATCTGCGATACAACCCCGAGATATGCGATTTTCCTTGATGCTCAAAGGCCCGACACGAAAACGTGCTGATGCCGACGATACGGAAACAGCGCACAGACTCGCGCATCTCGTGCGTGTTACTGACGAGCATCGTATGAGGTCGAGCGCACGCTACGGCGAGCGTTCCGCAGCCAAAGGCCGTCAAACGTACTATCTTTGACGCGCTTGAACATCGCCGATCGCTTCACCGCGCACAAACTTCGCCGGGCTTTCTCAGACGTGTCGAAGATGTTTCATTTTTGATTCATGGTTGTGCTCGCATCACGAAGCACGTGCGCAAATCGTTTCATCCGCGCAAAACGGAAACCTTTCGTTACAACGATACGTCGCGAAAGATTAGTCGTTACGGATAGATGATATGCATCCCTGATTAATACAAAGCAATTTTTGCTGGCGCTTTTCGATTGCGTTTTGTGGTCCCTGTTCGTTATGCTTTCCTTTCCACGATCCGAGGAGGTCGTCATGTGTGTTGTCATAAATACAAGTAAAGACCAAGGTTCAACGCCGGCGGGACGGGTGTACTCGCTGGCAGTCATTGCTATTGCAGCTGTTGCGTTAGGCGGGCCCGCGATTGCCGCCGCGCAGGACGCGGCATCCGCACCGGCTGCGTCCATATCCGCTGCATCGTCGTCGGAAGCAGCGGGTGCATCGGGGGCGAACTCCGAAGCACAAGAAATGCTGTACTACGTGTGCGGTCAGGCGGGTTTCGAAAAAACCGTGGTTTCGCCTGACCCGAAGCATCCGTTCAACCTCGGTATCACCTTCGTTGCACAACAGAACGGCGCACCGCTTTCAGACGTCGCGGTTCGTTTGCGGCGGCATGGAAGAGTGTTGATGGATTTTGTCGCGGGCGGGCCACGCTGCCTGTTCTCGGTGCCTTCCGCGAGCTATCGTATTGAAGGCACCTATCATGGTGAGATGAAGTTCGAAATTGTCGAAACAGGAACGTTTGATACGCAGATCAAGTGGTAATTCGCGCCCTGTGCACCGATGGTGTCGCGTATGCGCCTCCGCCGTCGCACAGGGGTTTTCGCCTCTCGTTTACAGGTCGTACGCGCGTCCGTTCACAAGAAGAAGCAACTGCGTTGTCCCGGCGTCGCCGGGACAGGTCACGCCTGTTGCCGCCGTGATGCGCTAGCCTGCCGGAGCAACATCGTGAGTACCGACAGACTTTCATCAGACACGCCGACACTCGGCAACGTAAAAGCCGGACCGAAGGCTGCAACGCCTGCCGCTAACGCGAGCGCATCCGCGCCGCGGCAGAATGCGGTTTTACGCTGGGTCTCATGGGGACCCGGCAGCAGCGCGGCGCTCAGCATCGTGTGCTTCGTCGTGATTCTCGGCGCCGTCATCGGTTTTCAACATACCGGACCCAAACAGGCGGCTCGCGAAGACGCGCCGCAGCAGGCCGCGACGCAGAACATGCGCGAACAGCACGCGCGCAGCGGCGACGATGCGTCGGCAAGCAGCGCGCCGGCCGTCGCCATGCCGATTGCCACGCAAAGTGCCGCGATGCCCACCACCACCGTCGACGCATCGCTGGCGCGCGCGCGTGCATGCGCGGCCGCATCGCACTGGAATTGCGTGCTCGACGCCGCGAGCGGCGTGCTCGCAATTCAGGAAGGCAATGCGGAAGCGCAGTCATTACTGCAACGAGCGATTGTCAACGGTGGTTGGGCGACCGAAACATCGTCGATCACGCGCGAAGCTGCCAATGCGGCGAGCGGCGCTGCCGCACCCGCGTCGCGATCCCACGCGCGGCGGCATTGGCACACTGCGGCACGCCGCAGCAAATCTTCGGAAGACGATGAGTAACAGAAGCGCCTGCCGCCTGGCGCGCAGCCCCCTCGCTGCGCGCCGCCATCTGTTTTAGTAGAATCGGACAACATTGCACGACGCCGCCTTGCGACCTGGTGCCCCGCACGTAGCCACGCCGGGCGTAACGTCGCCACGCCGCGTGCACACCTCCGAACCACTACAACAGAACAGATGCGGCGCTTATGGATTTGTTAAGCCGTCTTCTTTCGCTGATGCCAGTCAGCGGCCGGCTCGAAATACGCTGCCACTTCGGCGCGCCGTGGGCCATCGAGGAAGAAACCGCCGGCATGCGCGAGATTCCGTATCACGTGCTGCTCTCCGGCACCGCGGTAGTCGAGGACGGCAATGGACCGCCCGAGCGCATCGTGGCCGGCGATATCGTGCTTTTTCCCACCGGTAGCGCGCATCGCATCCATGACGGCAGCGGCATGTCGCCGAAGCCTCCCATCGAACGGCGGAACGAATCGCTGCTGATCGTCGAGAGCGGTGACCCGGGCGTCACCGCGGATCTGCTATGCGGACGCTTTCTGGTCGGCGCGGTGCCGGACCGTCTGTTGCGCGATCATTTGCCCGGTCGGCTCGTCGTGCATAGCACACCGCGACATGCGGCCGCCGACAACGATTCGACTCACGACGCTGCCTCGTCCGGCGCCGGCACGCGCCTCACGAGGCTCATCGAACTGATGCGCGAAGAAGCCACCGATCAAGGCCCCGGCAGCGAGACGCTCGTCAATCATCTGTCGGCCGCGCTATTCGGCCTCACGCTGCGTTTCGCCACTGAAGCATCGGCGCCGCACGGATTGCTCGCACTGGCTGGCCGGCCGCGTCTGCAACCGGCGGTCATCGCGATGTTTGACAGACCTGGCGAACCATGGACGCTCGATCAGTTCGCCGCGCTGTGCAACATGTCGCGCGCGACCTTCGTGCGCCAGTTCCAGGAAGCGATCGGCCGCTCGGCAACCGATGTGTTGACCGAAGTCCGCATGACGGTCGCGGGCCGTCTGCTGGTTCAAACCACGCGGCCGGTAGCGGAAATCGGCGAGACAGTCGGCTATCAATCGGACGCCGCGTTCCAGCGTATCTTCAAGCGGCACACGGGCATCACGCCCTCGCGTTGGCGCACAGCGGGCGGTAACGTGCAGGCCAGACAAACCGACGAAGCGGAGATGGACAGCGCCGAGTCGTGACGGCCGGCCGCAGCACCGAAAGATCGTCATCGAGTGCATTGATCCGATCGAGCATGCAAATGAGCCGTTACGCGGTTCACGCAAATACGGCGCGCACCTAAAGTGAAGTCAAGCCAACGCCCACGCGACGGCAACCCACTCACTTGCGGTAACGCGCTTGCGCTCGAACCGGATGACGAACGCCATGAACTCGATCACGATCTACACACGGCCGGACTGCGAATACTGCACGGCCGCCAAAGCGCTTTTGAAACGCAAAGGCGTACGCGTCCACGAAATCAGCGTTGCCGGCACACACGGATCGACGGTTGCGCTATGGCAGCGCGACGTGCACCGCACGGTGCCGCAGATCTACATCGGCGCGTATCACGTCGGCGGCTTCGACGATCTGCAGGCGCTCGACGATTCAGGCCGCCTGGATACGCTGCTCGACCGCGAAGCGGTGCTGTAGTGGCTACGCCATTAGCACCGCGATGCGTCAGCCCGTTTGCTCGACCGGCGTCACGGTCAGTTCGAGCCGTTGCGCGCCGCGCACTACCGTCATGCTCACTGCGCGGTCGATCCGCGACGCGTCGAGTACTCGCTGCAGCGTGTCGACCCCATCCACCGGCAGCGCGTCGATCGACACAATTCTGTCATCGGTTCTAAGGCCCGCCAGCGCGGCGGGGCTGCCCTTGACGACTTCCATCACATGCACCGCGCTCTCCGACGTCAACCCGAAATAGCGCTGCACGCGCCGCGGCAACGCGACCGTCGTACCGGCCACGCCGATATACGCCCGCCGCACGCGGCCATGCGCGAAGATCTGCATGATCACCCACTTCGCGGTATCGATCGCAGTCGAGAAGCAGATCGCCTGCGCGCCCGGAATGATGGCGGTGTTCACGCCGATCACCTGCCCCGCCGAATTGATCAGCGGACCGCCTGAATTGCCCGGGTTCAATGCGGCGTCGGTTTGAATCACGTCATAGATCATCCGGCCCGAATTCGCACGCAACGAACGGCCAAGCGCGGAAACCACGCCGGTTGTAACCGTCTGCTCGAGCCCAAGCGGATTGCCCACGGCAATCGCGATCTGTCCGACACGCAACTTGCCGGAATCGCCGAGTTCGACATGCGGCAGCGGTTCGGCCGAGCCGATACGCAGCACGGCGAGATCAGTATGCGGATCGTCACCGACCAGATCGGCATCGAATTTCGAGCCATCAGCGAGCGTCACGTGAATATGCGTCGCGCCGTGCACGACGTGGCTGTTCGTGAGCAGATAACCGTCAGGCGTGAAGAGAAAGCCCGAGCCGGTGCCGGCACGCGCGGAGCGGCCGTCGGGCAGACGCCGGTCCACGGCGATAAACACAACGGCCGGGCGCACCCGGTCGAGCGCACCAATCACAGTGCGCGAGTAAGCATCGAGTAATACGTCGTCGGACGACGCGGAAAGAATAGGTGAAGCCGGTTCAGGCCCGGCTGGTTGACGTGCGGCCGGCTCCGGACCGGCCTCGGGTACGCCCGATAAATCGTCGATGAAACGGGGACGGCTTCCCATGGCATGGCTCCAGATAAATGGGTCCGCACATGCAGGGCCTTTCAGCTGTTTTTCAAGGGCGAAGCACGCGCAGGGCTGCGCGGCCGCGACCGCTCGCTATGTCCCACGCGAGCCGATCACCCGCAGAAATTCCGCCCGCGCCGCGCTATCGCTCGCAAATTCGCCCGCAAACGACTGCGTCACGACCCGTTCGTCACCACGCCGCACTTCGCCGATCAATTGACACAGTTGTTCAGCTTCGATCACGCAGGCCGCGCCACGCGCATCACCATGCGTCACCAGCGCATTCGCGATCGCGTCGGTCGCCCACTCCTGGTAGACAAGCCGGTGACACATCGCGTCGACGAGCCGCGTCAGACCGCCAAAACCAAACAGGCGCCCGCCCGGCAGATACGCGATATGCGCGACTCCGCGAAACGGCAGCAAATGATGCGGACACATCCCATGCACCGTAATGCCGCTCATGATCACGGCATCGCGGCGCGCATCGGCGAAACCGGAGCCAAGCGCATCGGCGGGCTCGACATCGTAGCCGTCGAGCAAACGCTGTTGCCACAGTTCGCGCACAGTCTGCGCGGACGTGCGCACGTGTTCGCTTTCCATGTCGACGCCCGCTGCCGTCAGCATCGCGGCGACGGCCTTCTCGAACGCGGGCGCGTCGAATGGCTTCACGCGCGCAATACCTGTCGTGGGACGCACGCGCGGTTGATCGTCGCGCACATACTGATATCCGGGGTAAGCCATCGATCGCTCCTTGCGCAGAATCGGGCGGACGTCGCCGCCGGGAATCATCACCCTTCGATAGCTGATAACAGGCCCGAGGAGCTGATATTCCTTTACCGCACAGATGAGCGAATCTGGACGCGATATGGCGTACGCTGAAGCTAACCCACTAGCCTTCGTCGACGCGAATGCAGGCCACATTGCCGCGCCGGAGCGGCCATGCGCGCGCAACGGGCACTTCGCCCGCACACGCATCGATCGACTGCGGGCAGCGCGTGCGAAACACACAGCCGGACGGCGGATCGAGCGGCGAAGGAATTTCGCCGCGCAGCAACGAATGGGCGCGTGCGCGTTCGACAGCAGGATCGGGGGCCGGCACCGCAGCCAGCAGTGCGCGCGTGTAAGGATGCATCGGCGCACTGTAAACGGCCTCTTTCGTACCGAACTCCATGACGCGTCCGAGATACATCACGAGCACGCGATGGCTGATTGCCTTGACCACCGCGAGATCGTGCGCGACGAATAGCAGCGACAATGAAAGCTCGCGTTGCAGATCTCGCAGCAAGTTGACGATTTGCGCCTGAATCGACACGTCCAGCGCGGACACCGGCTCGTCGCAGATCACGAGCCGCGGCTCGCCGATCAATGCGCGCGCAATGCCGACCCGTTGGCATTGCCCGCCCGAAAATTCATGCGGATAGCGCTGCAAGTGGTATGCATTGAGCCCGACGCGTTCGAGCATCGCCTGCACACGCGCGCGCGCTTCGGCGCGGCCGATGTCGGGACGCTGGGTTTTCAGCGGCTCCGCGACAATCTGTTCGATCGTCATGCGCGGGTCGAGCGATGCAAGCGGGTCCTGGAAAATCATCTGAACCTCGCGCCGCAACTGCACAATATCGCGCCGCGCGCCGAATACGGTTTCCTCGCCGCGCCAGCGAACGCTGCCATGCGTGACCGGCGCGAGGCCGATCAATGCACGCGCAAGCGTCGACTTGCCGCAGCCCGATTCGCCGACGAGACCCACCGTCTCGCCGCGCCTGACGTCGAACGACACGCGCTCGACTGCGTGTACCGTCGCGCGCTTCGACCACGGAAGCGCGCGGCGGCCCGCGCGCGCGACACTGAAATGAACCGTCAGGTCTTCCACCGACAGCAACGGCGCGTCGCCGTCGTCGAATTCCATCTGATGACGATGACGCATCACGTCTGCACTCCCACCGGTAAGCCCTCGATTTCAGCGGCCGTTTTGTGGCACGCACGCAATCCGCGTTCGAACGCCAGCAACACGGGACGCTCCGCACGGCATACGTCGCCCGCATGCGGACAGCGCGGCGCAAACGCACAGCCGCTGCCCACGGCGCCCGGCAGCGGCGGATTGCCGGGAATCGTACGCAGCGGCGCGTCGCCCTCGTCGGTCAGCCGTGGAAGTGCGTTGAGCAGTCCGGCCGTATAAGGATGACTCGGAGTCTTGAACAATTCATATGCGCCTGCATGCTCGACAGTCCTGCCCGCATACATCACCATCACGTCGTCGCAGAGTCCGGCAACCACGCCCATGTCGTGTGTGATCAGAATAATCGCAGTGCCGCGCTCGCGATTGAGCTCGCGCAGCAACTCGATGATCTGCGCCTGCACGGTCACGTCGAGCGCCGTGGTCGGCTCATCGGCGATCAGAATATCGGGTTCGCACAGCAAGGCCATCGCGATCATCACGCGCTGCCGCATGCCGCCGGAGAACTCGTGCGGATACATGCCGATACGGCGCGCCGCATCGGGAATCCGCACACGCTCGAGCGCTTCGATCGCCAGAGCGCGCGCTTTGCGACGCGATATTTTCCTATGCAGCTGCAGTGCCTCGGTCATCTGCCGCTCGATGGTCAAAAACGGATTGAGCGACGTCATCGGATCCTGAAAGATCATCGCAATGCGGTCGCCGCGAATACGGTTCAGATCCCGCGCGTTCAAATTCAACAGGTTCTGCCCGCGAAACGACGCTTCGCCCGATACGGCACCGTTCGATGCGCTCAGGCCGAGCAGCGCCATCACCGTCTGACTCTTGCCCGACCCCGATTCGCCGACGATGCCGAGCGTGCGGCCGCTGTCGAGCGAAAACGACACATCCTGTACCGCATCGACCGGCGCGCCGCCGTGGCGCGCAAACCGCACGCCGAGGCGCTTCACTTCCAGCAACGCCATGTCAATGCTCCTTCGGATCGAACGCGTCGCGCAGCCCGTCGCCTACGAAGCTCACGCAATACAGCGTCAGGCACAGCATCGTCGCCGGACAGAGCAGCAGCCATGGCATCGCTTCGAGTTTTTGCGCGCCGTCTTCGACCAGCACGCCCCAGCTCGTCATCGGTTCCTGCACGCCGAGGCCGAGAAACGACAGCACCGATTCAGTCAGCACGATTCCCGGCACCGTGACGCTCGCGTAGACGACCACCACGCCTATCAGGTTCGGCACGATATGCCGCGCGATAATCGCGAGCGGCTGCACGCCGGTCGCACGCGCCGCGTCGACGAACTCACGCGTACGCAATGTCAGCGTCTGGCCGCGCACGACGCGCGCCATATCGAGCCATGAAAACGCGCTGATGGTCAGCACCACCAGGTAGAACGAACGGCCGAACAGCGTCATCATCAGGATCGCGATCAGCATGTACGGAATCGCGTACATCATGTCGACGATGCGCATCATCGCCGAATCGGTCCGGCCGCCGGCGTAACCGGCAATCGCGCCGTACGCCACGCCGAAGAAGCCCGATACGAAGGTGCCCAGCAAGCCGACCTCGAGCGACACGCGGCCGCCTTCGAGCGAGCGCACAAGCAGGTCGCGGCCGACCTCATCGGTGCCGAACCAGTGCATGCCTTGCAACGTCGGGCGCACGCTGATCGCTGACCAGTCGTTATCGATCGCATTGTTAGGTAGCAGTAGCGGGCCGGCGAAACACGCGAGCACGACCAGCAGCAGCGCAACAAGCGCAACGAGCGCCGCGCGGTTGCGCATGAAGCGCGCGCCCGCCATGGCGAGCGGACTGCGCGAGCGAGGCGGTGCGGGTACGGGCGACGCCGAAGACGAGGCCATACCGGCAACGAAAGATGAGCGGCTCATGGTGTTAATACCGGATGCGCGGGTCGAGCCATGCATAAGCAAGATCGACGAGCAGATTGAACAGAACGGCTACGACGGTCGTGAGCACGACGAGACCGAGCACGAGCGTGTAATCGCGATTGATCGCGCCGTTCACGACGAGCTGGCCGAGCCCCGGCAGCGCAAACACCGATTCGGTAACGATCGCGGCCGTGATTGACGAAATGCACACCGAGCCCATCAGCGAGACGACCGGCATCAATGCCGACTTCATCGCGTGCCGGAGCACAATCGTATGTGTCGGCAGCCCTTTTGCACGTGCAGTACGAATGAAGTTGCTGCCCAGCACTTCGATCAAGCTGCCGCGCATGACACGCGCAATCGTCGCGACATTGACCAGCGTCAGCAAGGCGATGGGCAGCACGCGGTACGACCATGCACCGTCGCCCCAGCCGCCCGCGGGCAACCAGCCTTGTCCGCTCGCGGTATGCAGCAGAATCGCGAAAACCCATACGAGCATCGGCCCGAGCACGAACGAAGGCACGACGTTGCCGATATTGCCGAGCACCATCACGCCGTGATCGACGACGCTGTCGCGCCGCACCGCGGCGAGCGTGCCGAAGCCGACACCGAGCGCAAGCGCGATCGGCACCGAAACGCCGCCAATGCCGAGGCTGACCGGCAAGGCCTTGCCCACGAGATCGTTGACGCTCCAGTCGCTATAGCGGAACGACGGCCCGAGGTCGCCATGCAGCAGCGCGCCGAGATAGCGCAGATACTGGCGCCACAGCGGCTCGTCGAGGTGATACTTCGCGTTCAGGTTTTGCATGACGACCGAGGAAAGCTTCCGTTCCGAGTCGAACGGCCCACCCGGCGTCAGATGCAGCAGCAGGTAGCAAACGGTAATGACAGCCAGTATGGTCGGAATCGCCCAGAGCGTACGGCGCAGCGTATAAGCGAACATCAGTGCACCTCGCCCCTAGTGTTTGACGATGTACATGTCCTGCGTCACGCGCTGGTCGATGTAGTTCGTCAATGAATAGCCGCCCACGTAGGGTTTTACCAGCCGGTCCGTCGTGTACTGGTAAAGCGGAATCACCGGATAGTCACTCATCGCAAGCGCGTGCGCCTGCGTGAGAAGCGCGGTGCGTTTCGCATCGTCGATCTGCTCGTTTCCTTGGTCGATCAGCGCGTCCACCTGGGGATTGCAATAATTTTCGTCATTCTGAGGACTATTGCAACGAACGAGGTCGAGGAACGATATCGCATCGTTGTAGTCGAGAAACCAGCCATTGCGGGCGACCTGCGTCTTGCCGTCATGACGCATCTTGAGCAAAACCTTGTATTCGACGTTTTCGAGCTTTACGTTGACGCCGAGCTTCGTGCGCCATTCGGAAGAGACGAATAGCGCGATCTTCTTGTGCCGATCGTTGGTGTTATACGTGAGCGTTAGGGTCAGCGGTTTTGCGTCCCCATAGCCCGCGTCCTTCATCAGGCCGCGTGCATAGTCGACGCGCTTTTGCATCGGCCAGGACGCCCAATCGGGCTTGAACGGTTCGGCGCCCTTCGTGCCCTTCACAACCAGACCGTACGCGGGCAATTCGCCCGACTGTATCAGCCTCGAGGTCAGCAGATCGCGGTCGATCACCATCGAAAGAGCCTGGCGCACCCGCTTGTCGCGCAGTGCCGGATCTTTGTTATTCAGGTTGTAGTAATACGTGCCGAGCGCGAGTCCGGGCTTCAGCTCGCTGCCGAACTGCTTGCTTAATTGGGGATAACCGCCCGACGCAATCGAGTACGTAAAGTCGAACTGACCCGCCTGATACATACGCTGCGAAGTTTCGTCGCTTTCTATGGGCAAGTACGTCACCTTGGCGATCTGCACGTTGCGCGTGTCCCAATACTTGTCGTTCTTCAAGAGAACGATATGGTTATTCGGCTGCCAGTCCGATAGCACATACGCGCCATTACTCACCATATTACCGGGGCGTGTCCAGGCATCGCCGTATTTCGCCACGACATCGCGGTTGACGGGCACCATGTTCGACTTCGCTACGACGTCGGGAAAGAACGATACGGGCGTTTCGGTCTTGACTTCGAGCGTGTACGGGTCGGGCGCGCGCACGCCGAGCGAGGACGGCGCCGCCTTGCCCGCGATAATCGCTTTTGCGTTCTTCACGAATTCAACGAGGATCGTGTATTTCGAGCCGGTCTTCGGATCGGCATTGCGCTGCCACCCGTAGATAAAGTCGGCCGCCGTGACAGGCTGCCCGTTGCTCCAGCGCGCGTCGTGACGCAGTTTGAAGACCCAGGTATCGGGCGCGGTACGCGTCCAGGATTGTGCGACACCGGGCACGACATCGCCGGCCGCATCGACGCGCGTCAAACCCTCGAACAGATCGCAGCCGATCGTATTGGCGATGACGGTTTCGATATGCGCGGGATCGAGCGACTCGACCTCCGATTGCGCATCGCGCGTCATTTCCTGCTGCGCCGCGAGCGTCACACCCGCGGGAATCGTGGCAGCCGGCGCACGGCCGGCGAACGAAACGACGAGCGCGCCGAGCGCCGTCGCGAATAGAAGCTTCAATTTCATAGGCGATTTCAACGGAAACTCCCCAAACGAACCAGGCTGCGCGCCTTAAGTCGGTCTCGTTACATCAAACAAAAAAACCGGCGGTGCGCGCAGCACCGCCGCCAAGCCCCTTCATCCGAAAAGAACCGCAGAAAGAGCGAGAGGAGACCACATCACCATCTACACAACTCCGACACAACAGCTACACAACAACCGCACTGCCGCCGGCGCACTGCATGCCGGCGATTCGAAGCACTCCGTTTAGAAGCGATACGTCGCGCCGATCTGGAAAGTCCGGCCCATATCGGTGTAAAGCGACTGGTCGTAACCGGTGATGTCCGGATACGACTGCCATTCCACGTCGAATGGCGGCGAGCGGTCGAACAGGTTCGTGATGCCGCCGTAGATCGTCCAGTGCTTGAACCCGGTGTACGACGCGATCAGGTTGAACTGGCTATACGACGCGACCGACAGCGTGCCGCCGTCGCCGAACTCTTCCGCCACCGCGTTCGTGTACGGGCCCGTGTACTGCCACGTCAGCGTCGTCGTGAACTTGTGGTAATCCCACGTCAGGCTCGTATTGCCCTTCCAGCGCGGATTGCTCGCGCCGAACGGCTGCAGGAAGGCGAAGTTGTTGCCGGCGAAGTCCTGCGTCGGCTGGCCCGGCGAATTCAGCTTGAAGTGCCATACATACGCCCAATCGCCTGAGAGCGTGAACGTGCCGACCTTCGTGCCGACCGACTTGCGGAAGTTGAAATCGAAGCCGTCCGTATCGAGCGAACCGAGATTCACGTATTGCTGGTTGATGAAACTGATCGTGCCGTCCGGATTACGGATCACCACCGACGGATCGTTCGCCTGCAATATCGCATTCGGATCGTTCGTGCCGATTACGCCGTCGATGTGGATCTTGTAGAACGCCGCACCGATATCGGTCGAACGGTCCGGCGACAGTTCGAAACCAATGTTGTAGTTCTTCGTGCGCTCCGGCTGCAGATCCGGATTGCCGTTGATTCGCTCGGTCGTGAAGTGCGTCGTCGGCGTGCCGCTCGGATCGTTCGGATCGCTCAGGTTCTGGTGAGCCAGATAGGCTGCCTGCGAATTCTCCACCAGCGTCGGCGCGCGGAAGCCGCGGCTATACGACGCGAAGGTCGTGAATGCCTGGACCGGCTGGAAGCGCAACGCGAAGTTCGGCGAGAACGCGCCGCCGAAGTCGCTATAGTGGTCGTAGCGTCCCGACTGGGTAAACGTCAGGTTGTGCACGATCGGAATTTCGACCTGGTAGTAGACTGCCGCGACATTGCGCGAACCGTCGACGATCTGCACCTGCGCCGGCGTGACGATGCCTTGCGACGACAGCGTGCGCGGATTGATCACTGAGCTTTGGTGGCTGAATTCAGAACCGAAGCCGAGACCGACGTTGCCGCCGGGCAGCGTGAACAGGTTGCCCGTCGAGATCTTCGCATTGACGTCGTCGAGCTTCGAGATCGCCTGCTGGTCGTCCTGCGAGAAGAGCCCTGCAGTGCCGTTCGGCGTGGCCGCCGGATTTGCGAAATTGAATACCCCATTGGCGAGGATGTTCTGCACGCCGGCCACATTGAGTTCATTCGAGTAACTCGTATCGACCGTGCTTTGCGAATGTCCGTAGTCGACCTGCCAGTCCCAGTCGCCGACCTTCGGCGTGGTGAACGAGCCCCTCACGCCGGTCGACGCCTTCCAGAACGTCGACACCGTATCGGCGACGATCGTGTGGTCCGGGAACGTGTAGTTGATCGCGGTCGGCACGCCGAACGGATTGAACGGATTGGTTGCCGCGACTGTTCGGTCGAGCGGCGACACCGAGCCCGTTGCCGGATTGAACACGTTCGACAGGCTGCTGATCGCGGCCGGCCCTTGCAGCTGAACCGTCTCGTCGCGGCTGAACCACAAGTCGCCATAGGCCTGCGTGTTGTCGTCGACCTTGAACGTGCCGTGCACTTTCGCATTCCAGCGCGTGGTCGCTGGCATCAATGAGGTCTGCGACGCCGGGTTGTGCACGCATACGTCGCCATTGGAGTTCGTGCCCGGCGGACACGGATTGATCGGCACGGTGCTGCCGTCGGCGAGTTGCCAGTTCGACTGCTGGTTCGGACCGAGCGGCCCCGCATGGCCACCAGGGAACGACGAAAAATCCTGATTCGCCGTCATCGAACGATCACCGAGCGTCGAGCCGGAATCGCGATACCAGCTCGCGGCCGCCGTGATGTTGTAGCGATCCGAGTTCAGATCGCCGAAGCCGCCGAGCACGCTTAAGCTGCCCTGGCCGTCGCCGGGGTGCTGCGTCTTGCCAGCTTGCGCATCAACCTGCAGCCCCTGGAAGTTCTTCTTCGTGATGATGTTCACGACACCCGCGATCGCATCCGAGCCGTATTCCGACACCGCGCCCGTCTTCACCACCTCGATGTGGTCGACGATGTTGAGTGGAATCGAGTTGACGTCGAAGAACGTATCGGTGAAGTTCACCGGCACCGCGTAGTTCGCGACCCGTTGACCGTCGATCAGCACGAGCGTGTATTTCTCGCTCAGGCCGCGCAACGCAATGCCGGCGCCGCCAGGCGCGGTGCTGTTCATCGTCGATTGCGACCAGCTGCTTCCGGAGTTGGCCGCCATGCCGCGCAGGAAGTCGGCCACCGTCGTATAGCCGCTCTGCTCGATTTCCTTCGGGGTGATGGTTTGGACTTCGATACTCCCGACCTTGTCGGACGTGCGGATCAGCGAGCCGGTTACTTCCACTTTTTCGAGCTTGCTGACCGGCGCCGATGCGGCCGGCGTGCCGCTTGCCGCAGCTGCGGGAGGGGACGCGGTATCCGGTTGGCTTTGCGCATACGCGGCCGGAATGCATACCGCCGTCAACATGAGCTCGGCACCTATGATTCTCGTCATCGCCGAGACCAGTTTCTTCTTTTTCACTTGCTCTCCTGCTTGTTGTAGAGGCCACCTTCATTGAACGATCCGCGCCGCGCGCGAGTTGCGCGCGGCGCGGCCGTGCGAAGTCCGATGTGATCGGCGAGTTCGTCGCCGCCGGTACCTATCCCTGGATCCCTGGTCTCGCACGTCCCGTCCAGCACGCCTTGCCGATCGTGTCGGGCGCGTGCTGGCTTTTAAAGCGAGCGCAGCGTAAGCAGGACGCATGCCATGCAAAACCGAGTCGCAGCCTCGTCAACTTCATCGAGAGCTATTGATTTGCGCGCAAGTGATTGATTGATCGCGCTTTAATGGCGACACAAAAAGACACTGATGAAATTCAGGACTCGCGCTCGCGCGATTAACACAGCCGAGGCTAAAGCGTTATAAGAATATTTACCGCGATCGCGTTTATCTTTTTTCCGCGTTGGTGCGCCATTCGCACCTGTCGAATGCGCATTCCTTCAAAGCGGTGCATGCGGTTTTATACAATCCGAAACGCATTTATTCACCGAAAGCGGGCAGAAAAGCGATGAAAGAAAACTTTGTAAATGTATTGCGCGTGCATCTTGTTTAGCCAATACCATCAATGGCTCGATCAATTCTCACATCAATTTTAGCAAGCTTTCTCTTTAAAATAATTGTAAGAAACTTGTCTATCTGCCAAGCCTTAATTGCACCACTCGACGGCAGTTTTATTCACCAGCACCAACTTGATACCGGCAAATCATCAAATGGCGCTTTGAAATTCTCCAGAGAAGATTTGAACCGCATTCACACCCTCGACTCAAGTGTCATTAGCGCGTACGAAAAACCGCTTTAAAACCGGGTGCACAACCATGCGATCGTTCGCCAAGGCCCGTGGCTCCGACATCCTGCTAGTCCAGATGCACCGACCCGCAGGTCTTCATCCCCGCATGCCGCATTCCGCTGGTACGCCCCTTGCATTGCTCGCGACGTTTTTGAGCCGGCCACCCATAAGGGAACCGACAACGAGAAACCCCGCCGTCATGCAACGGTCGATTTGTTCCAACAGGAGTCCGCAGTGCTGAACACGCTCATCACCTACTCGATCCAGTCAATGGGTCTCATCCCCCTGCTCGCCTTCATTTTTCTGATCGGCATCACGATCATCATCGAACGCTTCGTGTTCTTTTCGCGAGCGGTGCGCGCGGGCCACACGCTCGAACACGATCTGAAGCTCGTCGATACGAGTAACCTTGACGATGCTGCCAAGGTTGCCGACCACTACAGCCGGACCGTGCAGGCCGAACTCGTCAGAACGGCGATGAAAGCGAAGGGCAAGAGCGAAGCGCTGGTCGAACGCGAGATCGAAGAAACGATCATGTTCCAGCTGCCGCGCCTCGACCGTAACCTGTGGATTCTCGACACCGCTGTCACGCTTGGGCCGCTGCTCGGCTTGCTCGGCACCATCGTCGGCATGGTCGAATCGTTCAACGTGCTGGGCGCGAGCGGCACCGCGAACCCGAACGGCGTGACAGGCGGCATCGGCCACGCGCTGACCGCCACCGCTTGCGGGCTGACGATCGCGATCATCTGCGTGATCTTCCTCAACTACTTCAACAAGCGCATTCGCATGACAGTCAATCAGTTCGACCTGATCAAGTCGTTGCTCGTCTCGCGCTTTGCCGCCTGACCGGCGCTGGAGGACAGAATCATGCGTAACCATCGCAGTCACTACCTCGGCGGCGAAGAGAAGGCCCGCATCGAGATCATTCCGATGATCGACATCATGATGTTCCTGCTGGTGTTCTTCATGCTCGCGACGCTGAAGATGATCCAGGGCGCGGGCATCAAGCTCGATCTGCCGCAATCGAGCACCGCCGAGCAGTTGCAGCAGACCGTGAAGGTATCGATCGGCGTCACGAAGACCGATCAGCTCTATCTGGATGCAAAGGAAATTACGCCGGAAGAACTCACCGCGCATTTGCAAGGGCTTGTGCACGACGCGAAGAAGGTCGACGTCGCGATCGCAGGCGATGAAGGCACGAGCTACAAGAACATCGTCAAGGTGATGGACCTGGTGCGCGCGGCGGGCATCAGTTCGGTTGCATTGGCAACGAATCCGACGACATGAACTCGCCGGCTCTCGATATGAACGATCCGCAACGGCCATTGAACGGCGCACTCTGGGCATCGTCCGCGCCCACGCGTCATCACGGTCTCTCGATGAAGACCGCGGTCGGCGTGGCGCTGCTCGTCGAAGTGCTGCTTGTGACGGGCTTGTCGCATATGAAGTTCCAGCAGGACCCTCCGCCGCCGCCGAGGGAAATGCGCGTGCAGATGGCGCCGCCGCCACCGCCGCCCGAGGTGAAGAAGCTGGAGCCGCCGCCCGCTCCTCCTGAACCGCAGAAGCCCGTGCCAAAGACTGTGCAACCGAAACCGTTGCCGACGCCCAAGCCGCCGCCCGCGAAGCCCGCGCCGGCGCCGAAGGAAGCGATGATTCCGGCTGCCGCCAATCCTGCGCAGAGCGCACCTGCGCTCGCGACCGCGCCTGCCACGTCGGCTCCATCGACACCGACTGCCGCGGCCGCACCGGCGGCGCCTGCCCCGGCGCCGGCCCTGCATGGCGTCGTCGACGGACGCGGTCATTGCCAGTCGGTGCAGCCGCAGATTCCGCAGAAGGCGCTACAGGAAGGCATTTCCGCGGATGTGATCGCGCATCTGGCGATCAACACGGATGGTAGTGTCGGTGACGTGAAGATCGTGCGAGTGACACCGCCGACGTCGGTGTTCAACCAGGCGGTGATTGCAGCGGGACGCGCGTACAAGTGCGAAAAGAACGCGGAACCCTACGTGGGCGAAGTGGAGTTTTCGTTCAAGACGAGTGCATCGGAGGACGAATAACGTCGATGCGCGAAGCAAGGCAAGGCGAGGCGCAAAACGCCATGACAGGCTTGCGCTTCCTTGAACCTTGCGTCGACCCGCAGGCTCGCGCGCCAGCTTGCCGCTGGCGCGCGAGAGTAATGCGAGTAACCCGCGAGTACCGCGCTTAGCGCGATTAGCGACGCACTGCGCTCGACGTCGCGCCGCCCAGCTCAAATATCGCCACCGCCGCATTCAACCGGTTCGCCTGATCTTCAAGCGCCCCCGCAGCCGCCGCCGCCTCTTCAACCAGCGCCGCGTTCTGCTGCGTAACCTGATCCATCTGCGCGATCGCGATATTGATCTGGCCGATGCCCGCGCTTTGCTCCGACGAGGCGGTTTCGATCTCGCTCATGATCGCGCTCACGCGCGTGATCGACTCGAGAATTTCGCGCATCGTATCGCCCGAGCGCGTCACCAGAGTCGCGCCCGATTCGATACGTCCCGTCGATTCGCCGATCAGATCCTTGATTTCCTTCGCGGCCGACGCACTGCGCTGTGCAAGCGAACGCACCTCGCTCGCAACAACCGCAAAACCGCGGCCATTCTCACCGGCGCGCGCCGCTTCCACAGCCGCGTTGAGCGCGAGAATATTCGTCTGGAACGCGATGCCTTCGATCACGCCGACGATATCGCCGATCTTGTGCGAATCGCTAACGATGTTTTCCATCGCGCCAACCACGTCGCGCGTCAGGTCACCGCCCTGGCTCGCGAGCGTCGACGCACCCGTCGCCAGCGAACTCGCAACCTTCGCGTTGTCGGCCGTCTGCTTGAGCGTCGCCGCAAGTTCCTCGATGCTCGCAACAGTTTCTTCGAGCGAAGCAGCCTGCTGTTCTGTACGCTGCGACAGGTTCGAATTGCCCGCGGCAATTTCGCTGACGCCCGTGTGAATCGATTGCACACCGCTGCGCACATCGCCAACCGTCGAGATCAGCGACTCCTGCATACGCTTTAAAGCCGCCGTCAATACGCCCATTTCGTTCGTGCTGTCGACGACGATATTGCCGCCGAGGTCACCGCCCGAAATACGTTCGAAGTGCGCAATCGCCGCATCGGCCGGCTTGACGATCGCACGCAGCAACACGACGCGCATCAGCCATCCCAGCGCAAGTGCGGCCGCCAGCCCCACCGCGACGAGCGTCATCACCAGCTGGAACTGATCCTGCGCCTTGCGGTAACGATCCTCGCCCTGATCCATCTGCACCTTCTCGACCGCAAGCATCGCCTTTTCGAACGCGCTATAGAGCTTCGGCAGCTTGTATGCCTGAATCTGCAGGAACGCGTCGCGATCGCCCGCACGCAATGCAGCGAGACCGGGCTCGATGCCTTCCTTCAACAGCGTATTGCGCGCGGTCTGCATCAACTGAATCTGATTGCGCGCTTCGTCGCTATCGACGGCGCCGCCGAGAAATTTCGTCAGCTTGTCGTTCGAAATCTCGAGGTAGTTGTCCGAACGCTTGAGCACCGCATCCGCGCCCTTCGCATCGTGAAGGTCGGTCAGCGATGCGTACGTAGCAAGCGCAAGACGCAATCGCAGCAACTGTCCGGCGCTGTTTTCCAGATTCGCGACCGCCGGCGTATCGACAGTGTAGGTTTGCTGAAGCGCGTGGTTTTCCGAGCGCAATGCGAGAAGCCCGATGGCCGCGCCGATCACCAACGTAATCGCGAACGCAACCACCATCAAGGTCAGGCAAGATCTAATCGACAAATTGTTTTTCATGATTATCCGGCGTAAGCAGACGGACACCGCGATGCTTAAGTCTCCTTCGCGGCACTTCTTATTGGTCATCGGCACGCAGCTTACAAAACTTTAGGCCGTGCGAACCAATGACCGGTGTCAGAGGGCTACCCGAAGGTTTCCCCTCGGGTCCCCGTTATGCGGCACGCCGATGCCGCAAAAGCCCCTGTTTTTATGCAGTCACTTCCGTTTCGATCACCGCGCCTTCGTCTTTCAATGCGCGAATGCGTGCGTCATCGAAGCCGTATTCGCGCAGCACCTCGGCCGTATGCTGGCCGAACAGCGGCGCAGGCCGCGAGGCGCGCGTGCAGCCGTCGGAAAAGTGAATCGGCAAGCCGATGCCGCGCGTTTTACCGGCGATCGGATGCTGCGTCTCGACGATCATGCCGCGCGCTAGCGCCTGTTCGTGCGCAACGGCGTCCGGCACTTCGAGCACAGGGCCCGACGGCAGTCCGATTGCGTCGAATGCGGCAAGCCATTCAGCGGTGGTCTGCTCGACCAGGCGCGCCGTCAGAATCTCGACCAGCGCTTCGCGATGCTTCAAACGCCCTGCATTCGTGGTGAAACGCTCGTCACGCTCAAGATTTGGGATTTTCAGTACACCGATCAGCCGCTCATAGTTGCTCTGGTTCGCGGCGCCGATATTGATCCAGCCGTCGCGCGTGCGAAATGCCTGATACGGCGCGCTGGTCGGATTGGCCGAACCCGCTTTCGGCAGTACGGTGCCGTCCGCGAAGTAGTTCGCGAACGCCCAGTACATCTGCTGCAATCCCGCTTCGAAGAGCGACGTGTCCACCATCTGGCCGAGACCCGTGCGCAGTTTGTTCGCATAGGCCGCGCTAATGCCGAGCGCGGCGAGAATGCCCGCATTGATATCGGTTACGGGAGAACCGGCCTTGATCGGCGCCTGACCCGGTTCGCCCGTCATGCTCATCAGGCCGCTCATGCCCTGCGCGATCAGATCGAAGCCGCCTTTTTCCGCGTACGGGCCACTGCGTCCGAAGCCCGAAATCGCGCAGTAAATCAGGCCCGGGTTCGCGAGCTTGAGCGCCTCGTAACCCATGCCGAGCTTTTCCATCGTGCCGCCGCGATAGTTCTCGGTCACGACGTCGGCGCTCGCGAGCATCTTGCGCAGCACTTCCTTGCCGCCTTCGGTCTTCAGATTTAGCGCAATGCCGCGTTTGTTGCGGTTGACGATCATGAACGACGCCGATTCGCCGCCGTCGATAATCGGCGCAAAGCGGCGGCAGTCGTCGCCGCCCGGAATCTTCTCCACCTTGATCACATCGGCGCCCATATCGGCGAGCATCATTCCGCAGATCGGGCCCGACATGATGTGCGCGAGTTCGATCACGCGCATGCCGGCGAGCGGCCCCGAACCGGCCGCGTGGCCGGTATTCGTCTTCGTCGTATTCGTCATGTCAGCGCCCCTTGAAATCGGGTTTGACCTTGTCGAGAAACGCGCGATAGCCAGTGCGGAAGTCTTCCGTGCCGAAGCATGCGAAGCCTTCGTCGCGCTCGGCCGCCGTCAACGGCGCCGGGTCCATCGCACGCCTGACGAACTGCTTGTGCCAGCGCGCCACGAGCGGCGCGCCATCGGCAATCCGTTGCGCGGTTTCATAAGTATGCGCGGTTACTTCGGCATCGGGCACCACGCGCGTGACGAGCCCTTTCGCCAAGGCCTCCTGTGCATCGAAGATACGCCCTTCCAGCAGAATTTCCAGCGCAACCGCGGGGCCTGCGAGACGCACGAGCCCTTCGAGTTCCGCATGCGCCATCACGAGCCCAAGATTCTTAATCGGCACGCCGAAGCGGCTCGACGTGCCGCAGATACGCAAATCGCACATCGCGGCGATTTCGAGCCCGCCGCCGACGCAGATGCCGTGAATCATCGCGACCAGCGGATGGCGGCACGCCTTGATCGACTCGAGCGTGCGATGCATGATCGCGCCGTACGTGCGCGCCTGTTCGACGTTCGAGCGGTCGGTGGCGAATTCGCCGATATCGTTGCCGGGCGAGAACGCCTTTTCGCCGGCGCCGCGCAGCACGATGCAGCGCAGCGCGTCGTCGGCCGACAATTCGTTGATGCGTTCGCCGAGCGTACGCCACAAATCCTTGGTCATTGCGTTGAGCTTCGCTTCACGGTCGATCGTGACCGTGGCGATCGTCCCTTCGCGTTCGATCGAAATCGAAGGTTCTGCCATGTCGTCTCCCTCGGATATGAATCGGCCTGTCGGGGCCGTGACCTGTCGTCGCGACGCGTGGCCGCGACCCGGTGCCGCGCTCGCGGCACCGGCACATCGCCCGCCGCCGGCGCGTGCCGCACGGGGCTGCGTGCGGCACGCTGGCGCGGGGCGCCGGCCTTAGACGAACTTGCGTGCTTCGCTTGCGGGCTGCTCGACGCCGTCGGCATCGAGCACGCGATCCGGGCGCATCGTGAAGGACAGCAGAATGCCGAGCGCCATCAGCGCCATCGACACGATAAACGGCAGATTCCAGTTACCGGTCAGGTCGATCAGCCAGCCGCCGACCACCGGGCTGATAATTGCCGCCAGCGCGGACCCGGTATTCATGATGCCGCTCGCGGTACCGGCATGCTTCGGCGCGATATCCATCGGCACGGCCCACATCGGCCCGATCGTCATCTCGTTGAAGAAGAAGCCGCCGGCAAGACACAGCGCGGCCATCGTGATCGAGATGTTCGAAACAAACATGATCGGCGCGAGCGACAGCAGCGTCAAAAACATGCAGACGCCGACCATCACGTTACGCGCAAGGCGGATGTTCTTGCTCTTGCGCAGGATGCGGTCCGTCACCGACCCGCCGAGCCAGTCGCCGATCACGCCGGCGAAAAACACGCTCGACGCAAACAGTGCGGACTTCTTGAGGTCCATGTGATAGTTGTGCAGGAAGTACTGCGGAATCCAGCCGAGGAACAGCCACAGCACCCAGCCGTAGCAGAAGTACACGGCCGTCACCGGCGCCATGCGGCCGAGCAGTGCGCGCCACGGCACCGGCGTGCGTTGCTTGGCGCCGCTATACGCGGAGAGAGTCGCGCATTCGCTGTCCGTAATACGCGGATGGTCGCGCGGATTGTCGCGGAAGTACCAGATCCAGGCGAGCGCCCACAGGAAGCTCACAATACCCGTCACGATAAATGCGCCACGCCAGCTCGTCGCCACCATCAGCCAGACGATCAGCGGCGGCGCAACGGCATTGCCGATCCGCGATGCCGCGTGCGTGATGCCCTGCGCGAAGCCGCGCTGATCCGAACGCATCCAGTTCGACATGGCGCGCGTCGCGGTCGGGAAGGTCGCGCCTTCGCCGAGACCGAGCAGCACGCGCGCGAAGATCATCGACGCGAAGCCGCCGGCAAGACCCGTCATCACGGTGGCGCCCGCCCAGATCACCGCGCAGATGGCGAGCGTACGGCGCGGTCCGAAACGGTCGCCCACCCAGCCGCCGATAATCTGGAAGATCAGGTACGGATAAGCAAACGCGGAAAATACGAAACCGACCTCGGTATGGTTCAAGCCCAGTTCCGCGCCGAATGCGCTGGCGGCGGTGCTGACGTTGACCCGGTCGATATACGTGATGAAATACATCGCGCAGAGAAGCAGTAGAACGCGCGTCGTGGCTCGACGGAACATCATCCTCTCCTATAGTTGTGTGCGAGCGGCCGCGGCGCGCTGTCGCACACCAAAGGCATCGCAAAACGAACTTCGTAAGCGTGGCGGTAGCGTGCGCCCGCCTTGACTACCGTGGTTACCGGATTCGGATTCGGGTTCGGATGCGGCCCGGCATGTGGCCGGGATGAGGATTGCGCAGTCGTGTCATGGCTTTGTCTCCTATCTACTAGTACTTGCTATTTACCGTTCGCCGATCGCACGATTCCGCGGGAATTTCGCGCGATACGTTGATGCGCCCCTGCTTTCTTTTCGTTGCTGCCTCTTCGCTTATTGTTCGGTGACTTGTATCTGTTCTGTGATCCTCTGCTACGCGAGGGCCGCTTCAAGCACTCTTGCCACATGCAGTGCCTCAGCCTGCGTGCCGTCCGCAATCTGATGACGGCAGCTCGTGCCGTCGGCGACAATCAATGCATCGCCTGCGTTTCTAATCGCGGGCAACAGCGACAGTTCCGCCATTGCCTTCGACGCGTCGTAATGCTCTGCCTCATAACCGAAGCTGCCCGCCATGCCGCAGCACGACGATTCGATCGCTTCGACCTTGAGGCCCGGAATCCAGCCGAGCACGGTCTGCACCGGACGCACCGCATCGAACGCCTTCTGATGACAGTGGCCGTGCAGCAGCGCCTTCGCGGTATCGAGCGGCTTGAGCGATACCTTGAATCGGCCCGCCGCCTGCTCGTGCACCAGAAACTCCTCGAACAGGAACGACGACGCGGCCAGCTGCTTTGCCGCGTCGCCATATCCGTAACCGAGAAACTCGTCGCGCAACGACAGCAGGCACGACGGCTCGAGACCGACGATCGACACGCCGCGCTCCACATACGGCAGCAGCGCATCGAGCGCACGGCGCGCTTCGGCCTTCGCCTCGTCGACGAGACCCGCCGAAAGGAACGTCCGGCCGCAACACAACGGCCGTTCGCCATCCTTTACGTTGAAGTGCACCGTGTAGCCCGCTGCTTCGAGTACGCGCTGTGCCGCACGCGCGTTATCGGGCTCCATGTAGTTGTTGAAGGTATCGACAAATAGCAGAACTTCTTTAGTGCCTGCTTCAATATTCGCACGCGGCTGCACGTTCGGAAGGAACGGTTTCGCAAATCGTGGGAAAGAGCGCTCTGCCGCAAGCCCGATGCGCGATTTCATCCAGCGCGCGAACGGCATGCGTTCGAGCGAACCGGCCAGCGCAGGCATGCGGCTCGCATATCGCGCATAGCGCGGCAGATACGCGATCAACCGCTCGCGCAGCGTCGTGCCGTGACGCGCATTCCATGCGGCGCGCGCTTCGATCTTGATGCGCGCCATATCGACACCGGTTGGGCAATCGCGCTTGCACCCCTTGCACGACACGCACAGATCGAGCACTTCCTTGACGTCGCTGCCGGCCAGACCGTCTTCGCCGAGTTGACCCGAGATCGCGAGGCGCAGCGTATTTGCGCGGCCGCGCGTCACATGCTGCTCGTCCTTCGTGATGCGGTAACTCGGGCACATCGTGCCCGCGTCGAACTTGCGGCAGTGGCCGTTGTTGTTGCACATCTCGACTGCTTTCGCGAGACCGTTCGCGCGATCGCCGCCGGAGCCCAGCGCGCCTTCCGCACCGGTCAGCGGATCGCGTGTGACGTTCCAGGCGGACCAGTCGAGCGCCGGCTTCCATTCGCGTTCCCGATAGCTGGGAGGAAAGCGGAAATTCGTTGCGTCGTCCATCTTCGGCGGATTGACGATGCGGTCCGGGCTCAGCCGGTTGTCCGGATCGAATAGCTTCTTGATGTCTCGGAACGCCTCATTGATACGCGGACCGTATTGCCAGGCCACCCATTCGCCGCGACACAAGCCATCGCCGTGTTCGCCCGAATACGCGCCCTTGTATTCGCGCACCATCGCGGCAGCCTCTTCGGCAATCGCGCGCATTTTTTGCGCGCCGTCGCGGCGCATATCGAGAATCGGACGCACATGCAGCGTGCCGACGCTAGCATGTGCGTACCACGTGCCTTCGGTGCCGTTCTTGTGGAACACCTCGGTAAGGCGGCTCGTATACTCGGCCAGATGTTCGAGCGGCACCGCGCAGTCTTCGATAAACGACACCGGCTTGCCGTCGCCCTTCATGCTCATCATGATGTTGAGCCCGGCCTTGCGCACATCCCACAGCGCCTTTTGCGCGTGCGCGTCCGGCATTTCGACAACCGAACCGGGCAAGCCGAGATCGCCCATCAATTCGACGAGCTGAGCAAGCTTCGCGAGTTGCGTATCTTTGTCAGCGCCGGCAAATTCGACGAGCAGCACCGCTTGCGGCTCGCCCACCAGCGCCTTTTCGACGACAGGCCGAAACGCCGGGTTCGACATCGCGAGATCGATCATCGTGCGATCGACGAGTTCGACCGCGACGGGGCCGAGCTTCACAATATGCTGCGTCATGTCCATCGCCGAGTAGAACGTCGGGAAGTTCACAACGCCTAGCGTCTTATACGCGGGCAACGGCGAAAGTTTCAGCGTGAGCGTGCGGCTGAACGCGAGCGTGCCTTCGGAGCCGACCAGCAGGTGCGCGAGGTTCGGTTCGCCATCGGCGGAAAACGGCAGCGGGCTCTGGCATTCGAACAGATCGAGGTTGTAGCCGGCCACGCGCCGCAGCACCTTTGGAATCTGCTCGCGCATTTCATCGCGCTCGCGCTGCGCGATCTTGCGCACTTCTTCGACCAGTGCGCGCGTGCGCGCATCGCTCGTCATCTTCGACAAGCTTGTAAAGCGTGCTTCGTGACCGTCGGCGAGCACCGCGTCGATCGCATCGACGTTGTGCACCATGATCCCGTATTCCATCGAGCGCGAACCGCACGAGTTGTTGCCGGCCATGCCGCCGATCGTGCATTGCGCGCTCGTCGACACGTCGACCGGGAACCACAGCCCATGCGGCTTCAGCCACGCATTCAGGTGATCGAGCACGACGCCGGGCTCGACCGTCACCGTGCGCGCGTCCTTATCGAAATGAACGACGTTGTTGAGCCACTTGCTCGTATCGATGACCAGCGCTTCGCCGATCGTTTGCCCGCATTGGCTCGTGCCCGCGCCGCGCGCCAGCACGGGCGCCTTGCTGTCGCGCGCGATGTCGAGCGCGAGCTTCAGGTCCGCCTGGTCCTTCGGCACGACAACGCCAAGCGGCATGATCTGGTAAATCGATGCATCGGTTGCATAACGGCCGCGTGTGGCGCGGTCGAACAGCACATCGCCTTTCAGTTCCGCCGCCAGACGCGTGGCGAGCGGCGTGAGCTTCGCACGCGCCGCTGCGGGCATCAGGTGGATCGGCTGAACAAGTGCCTGGGGACGGGAATTCAGCATGGGCGTCGCAACGATTCAAATGGATGGACGTTCGCTCGTTAGGCTCGATTTGCTCGATACAAGCAAGCGGACCGGCGTGGTGGCTCTTGGGCTGATCAACTGAGCGTGAACTGCACCGGCGGCAAGCCGTCTATCGCACCGCGCACGACGCCGCCCTTCTCCGGAAACGCCATGCCCGTGTACGAGCCGCAGGTCAGCACCGTGCCGGACTCAAACGTGAGGCCGCGCGATACGCCGTGATTGACGAGCCAGCCGAGCAGCCTGCGCGGATCGCCGGCCGGATTCGCCGGCGCGCTATCGAACAGCGGCGCACCGTCGATCGTGAAGCTTGCGGCCGGCGCGACAAACGAAAACGTGCCGTCGTACGGCACCGCTTCGCCGACGATCAATGCACCGTGGTTCTGCAAGTCGGCGAGCTGCCACAGCTTGTCGACCGCAGGCCAACCGCTGAAGCGGCTTGTCACGATCTCGATCGTCGCGTGCATCGATTCGATCGCATCGAGCACCTGTTCGTCGGTATAAGGCCCACCGGTCGGCTCGAAACGGCGCCCAAGCGCAAATGCAACCTCGAGCTCGAGACCCGCTTGGTTGAACGAACCGCGCGACAGCTCGGCGCCGCTGCGATATACGCAAGAAGCCGGCAACGGCGATCCTTGAATCGGGCCGCCAGTCGGCGTTTTCGCACCGACCTTCCATCCGCCGATCGAATCGCGCATCGCATGAAGCGTCGCGTGCTGGACTGCGTAGGCATCCTCTGCGTTCGCGGGCTGCGCATCCTGCGGCAACGCATCGAGCCACGCACGCCGCGTACGCGCATCGACAAACAGCCGCGCGAGCGCTTCACGCGACCCTTGCGTCAAGCCGCCAGCAGCGGCCGCTACCTGCGGTTCGCGCGCCGTCATGCAGCCGCCTTCAGCGACGGCTTCGCGACGTGGCTCGTCAGATACTCCATGGCCGCCGTCACGCCGCTCGACTTCAACGGCACGCCCGCGAGCTTCAGGCCCATTTCGCAGCCGGACAGCGTCGCCATCAGCGTGAGGTCGTTGCACTCGCCGAGGTGGCCGATACGGAACATGCGGCCCTTCACCTTGCCAAGGCCCGTGCCGAGCGACATGTCGAAGTGTTCGTAGATCAGCTTGCGCACCGCGTCCGCATCGACGCCTTCCGGCATGATCACGCCCGTCAGAACCGGCGAATAGACGGCCGGGTCCGCGCACTGGATCTCGAGGCCCCACGCGGTCACGGCCGCGCGGCAGGCGGCCGCAAGCCGCTGATGACGCGCGAACACGTTGTCGAGCCCTTCGCCGAGAATCATCTCGAGCGATTCGTGCAGCCCGTACAGCAGGTTCGTGTTCGGCGTGTACGGCCAGTAGCCCTGCTTGTTCATCTCGACGATGTCGGCCCAGTCCCAGAACGCGCGCGGCAGCTTCGCGCTTTCGTGCGCCTTCATCGCCTTCGGCGAAATCGCGTTGAAGCTAATGCCCGGCGGCAACATCAAGCCCTTCTGCGAGCCCGACACGGTCACGTCGACGCCCCATTCGTCATGCCGGTAGTCGGCCGACGCAAGGCCCGAAATCGTATCGACCATCAGCAGCGCCGGGTGACCGGCCGCATCGATCGCGCGGCGCACGGCTGCGATATCGGAAGTCACGCCCGTCGACGTCTCGTTGTGCACGACACACACGGCCTTGATGACGTGGTTCGTATCGGCACGCAGACGCGCTTCAATCAGGTCCGCCTGCACACCGCGGCGCCAGCCTTCGACACCGGGCAAACCGAGAAACTCGGGTTTCAGCCCCAGGTTCTCGGCCATCTTCTTCCACAGCGTCGCGAAGTGACCCGTCTCGTACATCAGTACCGTGTCGCCCGCGCTCAGCGTATTGCACAGCGCGGCTTCCCACGCGCCCGTGCCCGATGCCGGATAGATGACGACCGGTTGCGAAGTCTTGAAGATCTTCTTGATGCCGTCGAGCACCTTCAGCCCCAGCGCGCCGAACTCAGGGCCGCGGTGATCGATGGTCGGATAGCTCATCGCCCGCAAGATGCGATCGGGTACGGGGCTCGGCCCGGGGATCTGCAGAAAGTGACGGCCGGCCGGGTGGAAGTCGAGTTTCAGCATGTGCGGTCCTTTATTGGAAACCTTGCGTTTGAATTTTGCATGCAAAATACTCTAGCGCAGGCATCCTGATGCGGGAAGCAAAATTCGCCCGAAACGTCCAGGTATAAACCCGCACACCGCCAGGTATAAACCCGCACGCCTTGCGGCGAGCCGACCTGCGATAAAATGCCGTCGAACCAATCATGAGGTCTTTGCATGCAAAATGCTGACATGCCGGAGGCAATGCTGCCGCCGTCATTGCCGAAGGTCGAACGGCAGCGTCTGCACGACACCGTGGTCGACCATCTGCGCAACTTCATCGTCGAGGGGCTGCTCGCGCCTGGCGTGAAGCTCAACGAGCGTCAGCTATGCGAGACGCTCGGCATTTCACGCACGCCGCTGCGCGAAGCGCTGAAGGTGCTGGCCGCCGAAGGCCTGATCGATATTTCGCCGAACAAGGGCGCGACGGTCTCTCAAATGACCGACGCCGAGATTCGCGAAACGTTTGAACTGATGAGCGGGCTCGAGGCGTTTTCGGGCGAACTCGCGTGCGAGCGCATCACGCCCGTCGAGCTGGCGGAAATCAAGGCGCTGCACTACGCGATGCTCGCGTGCCGCGCGCAGAACGACCTGTCGGGCTACTACAGCCGCAACCACAAGATTCACGACAAGATCAACGAAGCCGCGCGCAACTCGGCGCTGCGGCAGACGTACCTGTCGATCAACCGGCGCCTGCAGGCGTTGCGGTTCCGTTCGAACTTTCAAACGCAGAAGTGGGATAGCGCGATCCGCGATCACGAAGAGATGATCGAGGCGCTCGAGTCGCGCGATGGCAAGAAGATGGGCGCGATCCTGCGCGCGCATTTGCTGGCGAAGCGCGATGCGGTGCTCGCCGAACGAACGATGTCGACCGTCACACTGGCGCCGCGCGACGAATCGTAGCTGGTATGTGGCTCGTATGTGTAGGTGGCTGATAAGCGGCTACTCGGCGTCTGAGTTCGAATCGGATTCGGTGCCTGCGCCGCTGTTCCCCCTCTCGTCTGGCTTGCTGCCTGCTCCGGTTTTGGCCTCAGGCGTCGCGTCCGATTCGCCTTCCGGCTCTTCAATCCATGTGCACCGCAAGCCGACGCCCTCGATATGTTCCCAGTGAGCACGCAGCCGCCGTTTTTGCACACAAGGGTCGGCATCACGGTCCTTCATTCGCGAACCGATAACGACGCTGCTGTTTCCGATAAAGGCGCGTCCGATATCTTTCGAAACCAGATTTTCGTGCCATGGTATTCGCACGATATTATCGCTTTCACGCGAAACCTTATCAGTATTTTTCGAATCCTTTTCCCTTTTAATTGCAACCGTCATTTGAAACCCATCGTCGGTATCGCATATCTCGCACGTGCCGTACATGCGGTGGTTTTGCATTTCTATTCTCCGCAAAAAAGTTGTTCCAACACTCCCGGTCGTTGACATACGGCGCTTCACCGGCCTGGTTCTCGCGCTGCAGCGTGGTCTCATTCATTTTCTGTTCTCTCACAACAGACGGCGCAATCGGCTTATTCCATTGCGCCATTCATGTAGAAGACAGTTGGTCCATCTGGTAGGTACAGTCAATAAAAGATGAACCGGACGGAATAAGCGGGTTTAGCCGAATATCAATAAATCGATCAAGCACTGCGGCCCAGATACGAAAACGATTTCGAACCAATTCACCTAACGCAAGCAAATTTGTAACTTTGGTTATCTTCGGATGGCCCTTCGTCCCCGATATGGCACGCGGTATGCGCATTTGAGTAAACAGGCCAGCGAAATACCGCGGGCATTAAATGGGAGACGACAATGAAAAGCATCGGTGCGATGCTGTGCGCGCTGGCGTTGCTGGGCAGCGCTAATGCGATGGCTCAAACAAACTCAGGTGGCGCCAATACGACCGGCGCAGGTTCGACCCAAGGGTCCGGGCAAGGCGTGACGCCCGGCGCGAAGCAAGGCATCGAGCCGGGCAAGGCCGGGGAGAGCATGAATCAGCTAGGCAGTCCGCAAAGCGGCGCATCGTCGCCGCAGGATTCGCTGATGCAAAAGCGCGAACAGGGGATGGCGCCGCAGGGAAAAGGCACGCAAGGCTCGCAGGATTCGAGCGGCTCGATGAAGCAATAGAGGCCTGATGCAGCCGCTTGATGCGGCTATTTATTGCAGCCGCCTATTGCAGCCGCTTATTGCAGCCGCTTATTGCTGTTGCTTATGCGCGGCAACCGGCTTCACGAAGCGCAGCGTCATCCGGTCCGATTCGCCGATTGCCGCATAGCGTGCGCGATCAACGTTGCCTTCGGCGTAGGTGGGCGGCAGCGTCCATACGCCCTTCGGATAGTCCTTCGTATCGCGCGGATTGTCGTTGATCTCGCTACGGCCGGCCAGTTCAAAGCCGGCCGCGCGCGCATGCTCAATGACGAAGTCTTCCGTCACATAGCCGGTCACAATGGTCTGGGCGAGCGACGTGCCCGGCTTCGCGCGATGTTCTTCGACGCCGAGCACACCGCCCGGTTTTAATGCCGTGTAAAAGGCCTTGAAGTTCGCATCGAGATCGCCGTCCTTGATCCAGTTGTGGATGTTGCGGAAGGTCAGCACCATATCCGCGCTACCCGGTGCGCCCACGCCGGTCAGCCGGCCCGCCTGCAACGCACCGACTGTTACGCCGCTGTAGTCCGCCGGATCCTGCGCGAGCTTCTGCCTGAAGCGGTCGATCATCGGCGCGAGATGTGCAGCGCTCTGTGCATCCGACTCGACGTACGGCGCTTCATACAACTTGCCGTGCGCGCTCAGATAAGGCGCGAGAATCTCGGTGTACCACCCTGCGCCCGGCGCGATTTCGATCACCGTTTGACGGTCGGTCAGGCCGAAGAAGGTCAGCGTTTGAGCGGGATGACGGTAAGCGTCGCGAGCGCGATTGGCATCGCTGCGCTGCGGACCGGCGATCGCATCAGAAAGCGATACCGGATCCGCGGCATAAGCGATGTGGGAGAAGGAGGAAAAAGCGGTCAGTGAAGCGCTCGCCGCGATGGCGAGCGCAAAACGTCGAATGGCATGGCGGCGAGTCTGAACAGTCATCGTGAGCGGGCAGTCGTGAAAAGTGGACATGATCGGATAACCGCCGATACACATTCCCGGCAGTTACGCATCGAAGCCAGAGCATAAACGCATGGCGGCTACCACGCATCGAACGTCCGGCCGCCATGCTTTATTCCACCTTCGCGCCTGCGCGCGCACACCCGTGTGCTTTACTTCATCTCGCCGCCGAATACCGTCTGTTTGATCACCGGCAATTCCTGGTCGAGATTGTCCTTCGACACCACCACAACCGGCACGACGATGCTCTTCGGCGGTTCCTTGCCCGCGAGATGATCGAGCATCGCGCCGGCTGCCTTCTGCCCCATCAGATACGGCTGCTGCATGCCCGAAGCGGTCAGCGTGCCGTCCTTGATCATATCGACGAATTGCGGAATGCCGTCGAACGCGACGAGCGCGATATCGGACTGCTTGTGCGCGACCTGGATCGCGCGCGCCGCGCCGAGCGTCGGCGCATCGGTCTGCACGAACACGCCATGCATATCCGGGTGCGCGGTGATCATGTCCTGCACGAAGCGAAACGTTTCGTCCGCCGTGTAGCGCTGCATCTGGTTCAGCGCGACTTCGGGAATGCCCGCTTCCTTCATCGCACGGCGGAAACCTTCGGTGCGAAGCTTGCCGTTCTGCCGCGCAAGCGAGATCGACGAAATGCCGTAGCCGCCCTTGTCCCAGCCCTTCTGCTTCATCACTTCAGCGAGCTTCTTGCCGGTTTCGTATGCGCCTTTCTCGTTCTCCGAACTGATGAACGACACGTAATCGCCCGAGTTCGTGCCGATATCGGCAATCACCACCGGCACTTTCGCACGCGCGGCAATCTGCAGCACGCTCGGCGCCGTCGACGAATCGGTCGGCGAGATCACGATGCCGGCCACGCCTTGCGCGACCGCGTCCTGCGCGTTTTTCAGCTGCGTGGCGGCATCGTTGTGCGAATCGTAGATCGTCACGGTGCCGCCCTGCGCCTTGACCGTATCGGTCACGCCCTTGCCGACGATGCGCCAGAACGGCAGATCGAGCCCCGGCGTCAGATAGGCAAAGCGCTTGCCCGCCGCACTTTGCTGCGCATACGCGCCGCTTGCGAACGACGCGCTCAATGCCGCGCCGAGCACCAGAGCGCCGAACGCCTTCGCGGTGCGCGCGAGGAATGCACGCTTATGTGCCTGCTTGTGCATGGGGTTCATATCAATGTCTCCTTGGATGAATTGTTGGACGACGAACCGTACGTCATTGACCGCGCCGGTTGATGCGCGTGGTCACGATGCGTTCGGCAAGCACGGCGATGATGATGATCGCGCCGATCGCACTGCCCTGCCAGTAAGGTCCCACGTTCAGCAGGTTCAGACCGTTGCGGATCAGGCCCATGATGAGCACGCCGAAAAACGTGCCGATCATCGAGCCGCGTCCGCCGAAAAGACTCGCACCGCCGATCACGACGGCCGCGATGGAATCGAGTTCGAGCCCATTGCCGGCAATCGGATCGATCGACAGCAGCCGCGACGCGAGCATCACCGCCGCAAGCGCCGACAGCGCGCCGGACAGCACATAGGCGAGCGTCGTGTAGTAGGTCACCTTGAGACCCGAGGCGCGCGCCGCTTCGATATTCGAGCCGATCGCATAGATCGTGCGGCCGCCTTTGGTAAAGGTCAGGTAGTACCAGGCCAGCGCGAACAGCAGCACGACGAACAGGAAATTCGCGGGAATACCGAACACGTCGGCCGAGCCGATATACGAAAGCCCTTGCGGCAGCGAGGAAATCGAATTGCCGTCGCTGATCACATACGCGAGCGAACGCGCGACCGACATCATGCCGAGCGTGACGATAAACGGCGCAATGCGGCCGAATGTGACCAGCAAACCGTTGACGAGCCCCATCAGGCCGCCGAACACGATCGCCGCCGCGATTGCGACCGGCACGGGCAGGCCCGCCGATGTCAGCGCGAGGCCGAGCACGATGCCCGCCACACCGGTCAATGCGCCGACAGACAGATCGATGCCGGCCACCAGAATCACGAACGTCTGCCCAATCGCCGCGATACCGGTCACGACCGACTGGTCCATCAGGTTGAACAGGTTGCCGAGCGAGAAGAAGTGCGACGAGATCAGCGACAGCGCGATGGACAGCACGATCAGCACGACAAGCATGCGTATTTCGAGCGCAAAGCGATGAACGAAGCCGGCATGACGGCGGCGCGGTGCCGGGGTAACCGGCGCGGGCGCGGCGGCGGCCGCACCGCCATCGCCGGTGTTTTGCACGCCTGGGTTTTGCACACCATTGCCGTTGCGACCACCGTCGTGCGCTTTCAGATCGTTACTGCTCATACCGCTGTCTCCTCCCCTTGCGCCGCGACGAGAAGTTGCCCCACGCCGTGACGGGTCATGTTCTGCGTCATCTGCGCGCGCACCGCTTGTGGATCGAGCGTTGCCGCCGACGGCACGCTCACGCCGACATACCCGAACGAGTGGCCGCTCTGGTTGACGAGCCTGAACAACACCGAACGCAGCGGGCCGTCGTCGATCGCGGTACCCGCCTTTTGCGTATCGAGCGCGCGCGGTATGGCGGTTTCTTCGACCAGCGGAAAACGCTCCGCGGCGATGCCGACCGGCGCATTCGCATGCGTCACGACGTCGAAGCAGAACACGCGGCCACGTTCGACCTGCAGCCAGTAGCTCGTCGCGCCGAATTGCGCGGACAGATCGGCGAGCGCATCGTGCACGCCCTGCGCGGACGAACGCGGCGCCGCATAGGTCGCGAGAATCTCCGCGTCGAGCAGATCGCTGGTCGCCTGCGCGACCGACACGCCGTCGCTCAGCACGACGACGCGATCCGACAGCCCGAGCACTTCGTCGAAGTCCGACGACACGACCACGACGCCGATGCCGCGCGCCGCAATCTTGCGGATGATCTGGTAAATCGTATTGCGCGTGCCGATATCGACACCGCGCGTCGGTTCGTCGAGCAGCAGCACCGACGGATTCAGCAATAGCCAGCGTGCGAAAATCACCTTCTGCTGCTGCCCACCGCTCAAGCCGAGCATCGGCGCGGTCAGGATGTGCTCGGGCATATCGAGCTCGGTCATCAGCCGGTCGATCTCGGCGAAATGCCGTTCGTAATTGCGATGAATGCCGCGGTCGCGGCCCAGATGCGCGAGCAGCAGGTTCTCGGTCACCGAGAAGTCCGGCACGATACCCTGCCGCCTGCGATCCTCGCCGATCAAACCGATGCCGCGCGCAATTGCATCGCGCGGCGATGCGGCCGCGAACGTCTCGCCGTTCAACCGAACCGTGCCGCTATCGCGCTTGCGCAGCCCGAAGAGCGTTTCGATCGTCTCCGAGCGGCCCGCGCCGACCAGACCCGCGAGCCCGAGAATTTCGCCGGCGTGCAGCGTGAACGACACATCGCGCACCATCGAACCCGACGCGAGATGGCTGACCTCGAGCAGCGGCGCATCCGCAACGCGTGCCTGCGCGGGCGGCGCGCTGCCGCGCTCGTAGAGGTTCTCGATAGTGCGGCCGACCATCAGCTGGATCAGCGCCGCCGGCGTGAGTTCGCGCGTCGCGACGTCGGCGGCCACCGTACGGCCGTCGCGCATTACCGTCACGCAATCGGTAATCTCGAAGATTTCTTCGAGCCGGTGCGAGACGAACGCGAGCGCCTTGCCGCGCGAACGCAGCAGACGCATCACCTCGAACAGGCTCGCGACTTCAGTCGGCGAAAACGACGCAGTGGGCTCGTCGAAGATGATCAGGTCGGAGTCCTGCTGTAATGCGCGGCCGATTTCGATGATTTGCCGTTGCGCCATCGAGAGATCGCCGGCGCGCTTGTGCAGCGGCAAATGCTCGGCCTGATGCAATTCCTCGAGCACCGCTTCGGCCCTGCGCCTGAGCGCCTTCCAGTCGAGCCGCTCGCGCTGGCCGAAATGCGTGAGGCACAGGTTCTCCATCACCGAGAGATCGGGCGCAATGCTCGTTTCCTGCAACACGAGCGAAATACCCGCGCGCATCGCGTCGCGCGGCATCGCGAAGTCGACGTCGTGGCCTTTGTAGCGCAGCAGCCCGTCGGAACGGCGCAAGTGGCCGCTGATAATGCGCGAGAGCGTCGACTTGCCCGCGCCGTTCACGCCGACCAGCGCATGCACTTCGCCGGCACGCAGCGTGAGCGAGCCGTCTTTGAGCGCGCGGACCGGGCCGAACAGCTTCGTCACGTGCTCGGCGCGCAGGATCTCGTTAGGTGCCTCGCCGCCGGCCATGCCGGCAGTTGCGGCGGCTTCGGTGTTCATCGTCAGGGCATTGACGCGAGTAAGCGGATCTCAGCGGTTTCGTAGGGTTCCAGCTTGAACGTGCCGGCTGTCAACGGCACGTGCCGCGGTGGTGCATTGGCGAAATCGACTCCGGGCAGCCAGCGCGCGATCGTCGCGCCCTTGGCGGTAGCGTTGGGCGCTGCGTTGGCCGCAGTGTTGGCGGTAGTGCCGGCCGTGCCGCCAACATCGAGTTCGACACGGTTCGTTTGCGCGGAAAGATTGGCAATCCATAGCGTCGTGGACGCATCCTGCTTCGCCGCGAAGGCGGCAAGCGGTAAGCGTCCTGGGTCGACCGTAAGGTTCGCCCTATACGCACCCCGCGCCTGCGCAAGCGATGCGAGCAACCGGAACAGCGGTGTCGGCTTTCCGCTATCGAACAGGCCGCGCGGACCGGTCAGTTCAGAAAGCGCGATATGCGTCGCACCGCCCGCGGCAAACGCGGCGAAATAACCGAGGTTCCAGGCAGCACCGTACAACGCTCGCTGCCGCGGATCGTTATCGGTCAGGCAGATCCGCTTCGCGCCGTGGCCGGTTTCGTTCGGCAGCGTCGCCGCGCCATACGGGTTATCGCGCGAGGCAATCGTGCAAGGCCCGACCCGGTAAGGCGTGTTACCCGCGAGCGCGGTGGCGCTGTTCGCGATGAACGGCAGCGTCGCGAGCGTTTCCATCACGGAACGGTCGTCGGCCGCGTGCACGATCGGGCATGTCGTAAATGTCGCGTAGTCGAGCTTGTCGAACGGCGGCCGCTTGCGATTGAGTTCGGTGAAATAGGCAAATGTGCCGCCGCCGAGCGGCGTGCCGGGAAACGCCGCACGCGCGGCCGCGAATATGTCGTCGAACGATGGGCACGGCGGCCATGGGCTGCCCGGCAGCACCGCTTTCAGGTCCGGCGCGGGCGAGACCTGCAGCGCGATCGGCGACGAACGTCCGCTTGCGGCGGCGGCCACGTGGCGCAGTTCATCGGCCGGATGACCGTCGCCGGTCAACACGACTTCGAGCACGTACGGCACGTGCGCTGTATCGGCCAGTTGCGCAAAGCGCGGTACCGCAGTGGCCGGGGCGTCGTGACGCAAGTCGAGATGCGCGATGAAGTACGCGGGATTCAACGCATGCAGCTCGGCCGCATGCTGCAGCGCCGTATCGAGATCTTCAGCGCGCACGCCGATACCGAGCTGCGGCACGGCGCGTTGCTCGCGGGCATCGGCGTCGAGCCTGATGCGCGCTGGCGCGGTTGCTGTATCAGGCGTGGCGCCCGCTACAGGGCGATTGGCATCAGCGGGCCGCGCCGCTTGCACGGTCACCTTCACCGACTGTGCAAGCGTCGACCCTTTCGCGAGCGTGTAAGGCCACGGCAGCGCGAGCGGCCGCACATACGTCTTGAACGACGCATCGGACCAGTTGCGCTGATCCTCCATCTCGAACGTGTCGCCTTCCATCCGCACTTCGACGCTCAAGGCGTCGCTATGCTGCGTCGTCAGCGCGCGGATGTCGCGAAACGGCTGGAACGGATCGATTTTTTCCGGAAAATGCGTCGACGTACACTGGCCATCGACGGTCTCGACCACCACCGGTCTGCCCGACACATCGAGCGGATGTAGCACGACAAAGCCGGTGCGGTTGGTCAACAAGTCGCCCGCAAGCGTCGCACTGGCGTTGAATTCGAGCTGGCCGTTCGCGCGGCCGACAATCGACGCGCTAAGCTGCAACTCGGTGCCGCCCGGCCCGCAGGTGCCGCGAAACCGCACCTCGAACGCATCGTCGCGCTGCTCGATCTGAACATCCTCGAGCTTCAGCGCATGCGTTCCCCAGTTCTCATCGCGCGCCAGGAACGAAATCGCGCGGATGACTTCCACTTCCCCGTAGCAAACGTAACGCAGGCCGCCGCCATCGAATTCGACGGCTAGCGGCCCGGCTGCAAGACGTACCGGCTCCGATTCGGTTTGCGCCGTACCGGTGAGTGCAACTGCGAGTGCTTCGACTGTTTGCATTGCTCCCTCCTCGGCGCGCCGGATGTCTAACGGTTGACCACCTTGCCCGGCACGATAAACGTCAACAGTGTGCCGACGAATAGCGCCCCTGCCATCGCGTACAAACCCAGGTTGGTGCTATGCGTGGTGTCCTTGATAAAGCCGATCAGATACGGGCTCACGAATCCCGCCAGATTGCCGCACGAATTGATCAGCGCAATGCCGGCGGCCGCGGCCGAGCCGCCGAGGAACGCCGTCGGCAGGCTCCAGAACATCGGCAGCGTGCTCAGGCCGCCCATCGCCGCGAGTGTGAGACCGATCATTGCGAGCACGGGCTGCGAGCCGAACGCCGCGGACATAATGAGGCCGACGCCGCCGAGCACCGCCGTAAATGCAAGGTGCCAGCGCCGTTCGCGGCGGCGGTCGGCGCTGCGCGATACGAGCATCATCGTCACCGCGGCGGCGCCGTAAGGAATCGCGGTCAGCAGGCCGATTTGCAGCGGGTCTTTGACGCCGGTCGACGAGATCAATGTAGGCAGCCAGAAGCCGACCGTATAGAAGCCGCAAATCAGGCAGAAATAGATCGCGGTAAGCAGCCACACGCGCCCGTTCCTGAACACTTCGAGTACCGAATGATCGGCCTTGTGCGCCGAATCTTCGCGAATGTTCATCGCGAGCAGCGCGCGTTCCTCGGCGGTCAGCCATTTCGCTTTCGTAATGCCATCGGTCAGCACGAAAAACGCTGCAATACCGGCTGCGATCGACGGCAAGCCTTCGATGAAAAACAGCCACTGCCAGCCTGCGAAGTTCATCACGCCGGTGAACGCATGCAGCACGTAACCGGACAGCGGCCCGCCGATCAGACCGGACAGCGGCACCGCGGCGGCGAACGCCGCGAACATCTTGCCGCGCCGATGCGACGGGTACCAGTACGACAGGTAAAGAATGACGCCCGGGTAAAAGCCCGCTTCGGCAAGACCGAGCAGAAAGCGCATTACGTAAAACGCGGTCGGCGTGCTGACGAACGCCATGGCCGACGAAATCACGCCCCATGTGATCATGATGCGCGCCATCCACAGGCGCGCGCCGACGCGATGGAGAATAATGTTGCTGGGAATTTCGACGAGGAAGTACGCGATAAAGAAGATGCCGGCGCCAAGGCCGTACACCGTGTCGGAAAAGTGCAGGTCCGACGACATCTGCAGCTTCGCGAAGCCGACGTTCACACGGTCAAGATAGGCGACCAGATAGCAGAACATCAGGAACGGCACGATGCGCCAGGTGACTTTTGCGTAGGTGCGCGCTTCAAATGCCTGCGCGTCGACGCGTGTTACGACTTCTACCGACTCGGTTTGCACCGGTTTGTCTCCTTACTTACGGCGGCACTGCCTGACCGCTTCATTTCAGAACGCTATCGGCCCAGAAGCCTTGCGGGCTCGGATACCGAATTTGTATGATAACCATATGTGTTATCTATGCGGTTCCGATCATAGGTAGAAAGTGGTACCGTGTCAACGCATCGCCTATAAAGACAACTGAACGTCTCCACGGTCTTTCGCGCAGCCTTCTGTGAAATACGACATGGCCACTTCCACCACTACGCCCCGCTCTTCCGCCACCTTCGACGCGCCCGTCATCACGAATGTCGGCACGCTTGCCGACCGCGTCACGGCTGTGCTGCTCGAAAAGATCAAGGGCGGCGAATTTCCGGTCGGAACGCGGCTGCCGACCGAACAGGTGATCTCCGAGCGCTTCGGCGTGAGCCGCACCGTCGTGCGCGAGGCGATCTCGCGATTGAAGTCCGACGGGCTCGTCGAAGTGCGTCAGGGCAGCGGCACCGTCGTGCGCGAGCCGAACCGCACCACCGCCTTCCGGCTCGATATCGATCCGAAAGATTCGGTCGACGCCGTGCTGCGTGTGACCGAACTGCGCCGCGGCATCGAAGCCGAAGCGGCCGCGCTCGCCGCACAGCGCCGCACACGCGCGCAGCTGGCCGACATCAAGCGCGCGCTGGCCGCCATTGATGCGGCCGCGAAGGAAAAGCGCGACGGCGTCGACGAAGACCTCGCATTCCATATGGCGATTTCGCGCGCGACCGGCAATCCGCTTTACCCGTCGCTGCTTGAATTCATCAGCCAGTTCACGCATGCCGCGATCCTTGTGACGCGCACCAACGAAGCGCGCCGCGACGATTTCTCGACCCAGGTGCGCAATGAACACCGCGCGATCTTCGACGCGATTTCCGCGCAGGACGTAGAGGCCGCGCGCCAGGCCGCGATCACGCATATCGACAACGCCGGCGCGCGAATTCAGGAAGCAGACTCGGCGTTCTGGGAAGACGTCGGCAGCGCGGCGGCGCGGCCCTTGATCAACGAGGAAAAGAAAGCGGCAAAACGGGGAACACCCGGCGGATCCGCCGCTGCCGGCAAAAGCACTCGCAGCAACTCACGCAGCTAAAAAATCACCGCACGCGCCGGCGCAATCCGGCACCAACGCCGCACAAAGACGCGCCACGAAGTTTGCCACGCCCGCCGTCCTAAGATAACATCATCATACAACTTTGGCATGGACCCAGCGGCGAACCTCGATCCTTCGCCGTGCGCAATCTCGCGCAACCTGTATGGAGACGAACATGAAAGTGCTGGTAACGGGTGCGGCAGGCTTCCTCGGCCGCCGTCTGATTAGCGCATTGCTTGCGCGCGGCGAACTGACCGGCCCGGCCGGCAAACCGGTCGCCATCGAGCGCATCGATGCGTTCGACGTGGTGCCGCTCGAAGGCATCGACGACCCGCGCGTGCATCCGGTTACCGGCGATATCGCCGATCCGGCACAAATCGAAAAGCTCGTCGACGCGAACACGCACGCCGTATTTCACCTTGCCGCGATCGTATCGGGCCAGGCCGAGCAGGAGTTCGAGCTCGGCATGCGCATCAACTTCGACGCGACGCGCACGCTGTTCGAACGCATTCGCGCGCTCGGCACACAGGCGCGCTTCGTCATGACGAGTTCGGTCGCCGTGTTCGGCGGCGCCATGCCGGCCACCGTGCCGGACTCGCAGGTGTGGTCGCCGCAAAGCTCGTACGGCACGCAAAAGGCGCTGTCCGACCTGATGCTGGCCGACTATAGCCGGCGCGGCTATATCGACGGCCGCAGCCTGCGCATGCCGACCATCGTCGTGCGGCCGGGCAAGCCGAACCGCGCGGCGTCGAGCTTCGCCAGCGGCATCATTCGCGAGCCGATCAACGGTGTCGACGCGGTGTGCCCGGTCGCGCCGGAAACCATTCTCTGGCTGATGTCGCCCGATCGCGCGATCGAGAACCTGCTGCACGGCTTCGAACTGCCGAAGGAAAAGCTTACGCAAGGGCGCGTGATCAACATGCCTGGCCTGTCCGTATCGGTGCGAGACATGCTTGCCTCGCTGCAGCGCATTGCCGGCGATGAAGTGGCAAAGCGCGTGAAAATGGAACGCGACCCGGCCATCGAGCGCATCGTCAATTCGTGGCCGGGCAATTTCTCGGCCGACTACGCGCGCTCGCTCGGCTTTGTATTCGACGCGGATTTCGACGGCGTCGTGCGTGCTTTCATTCGCGATAACGCGGCAAAATAGGCCCTCCGTCATGACTTCCTCCCCTGCCCTGCTCGGCTGCATCGCCGACGACTTCACGGGCGCAACCGACCTCGCGAACATGCTCGTGCGCGGCGGCATGCGCACCGTCCAAACGATCGGCGTGCCGAGCGGCCCGCTCGATACGCCCGCCGAAGCGATCGTAGTCGCGCTGAAATCGCGCACCGCGCCGCGCGAACAGGCCGTCGCCGAATCGCTGGCCGCGCTCGAGTGGCTGCAAAAGCTCGGCTGCAAGCAGTTTTACTTCAAGTATTGCTCGACCTTCGATTCGACCGACGCCGGCAATATCGGCCCCGTTGCCGATGCGTTGATGAAAGCGCTGAACGCGCCGTTCGCGATTGCATGCCCGGCGTTTCCGGAGAACGGCCGCACTGTCTATCGCGGCAATCTGTTTGTGGGCGACCTGCTGCTCAACGAATCGGGCATGCAGAACCATCCGCTCACGCCGATGACCGACGCGAACCTCGTGCGCGTGCTGCAGCGGCAAACTCAGACCAAAGTCGGCCTGCTGCGCTACGACACCGTGCAACGCGGCGCGGCGGCGGTCAACGAAGCGCGCGCCGCCTTGCAGCGCGACGGCGCCGCGCTCGCGATTGCCGATGCGATCTCCGACGAAGACCTCTACACGCTCGGCGAAGCATGCGCGAACGATCTGCTGCTGACCGGCGGCTCCGGTCTCGCGCTCGGCCTGCCGCGCAACTTCGAGCGCGCAGGGCTGTTGCCGGCCGCGAAGAATAGCGAAAACGTGCCGGGCGTAAAAGGCCTGTCCGCCGTGCTATCGGGCAGCTGCTCGCGCGCGACGCAAGCGCAAGTCGCGCACTGGCGCGACAGCGGGCGCCCCGCGTTCCGCGTCGATCCGCTTGCGCTTGCGCGCGGCGATAAAGTCGTCGAAGAAGCGATGGCATTCGTGGAGCCGCTGCTCGCGAAAGGCCCGGTGCTGGTGTACGCAACGAGTGCGCCGGAAGAAGTCAGCGCCGTGCAGAAGCAGCTCGGCACGGCCGCATCGGGCGAGCTCGTCGAGCAGGCGCTTGCAGCAATCGCCCAACGCATGCATCAAGCAGGCGTGCGCCGCTTCGTCGTCGCAGGCGGCGAAACCTCGGGCGCCGTGGTCAACGCACTCGACGTCAAAGCCCTGCAAATTGGGCCTCAAATCGATCCGGGCGTGCCCGCCACGGTATCGATCGGCGCGACGCCGCTCGCACTCGCATTGAAGTCCGGCAACTTCGGCACCGTCGATTTCTTCAGCAAGACGCTTGGCCTGTTCGACACGCTGGGAGCGCAGCAATGAGCACGACCGTGACTTCGGCTGCGGCAGCCGAAAGCCGCGCGCGCGAAGAGATCGCGCGCATCGGCGCCGATCTGTATTCGCGCCGCTATACGGTCGGCTCCGCGGGCAATATCAGCGCGCGGCTCGAAGACGGCTGGCTCATCACGCCGACCGACGCATGCCTCGGCCATCTCGATCCGGCGAAGATCGCGAAGGTCGGCCGCGACGGCGAATGGGTCAGCGGCGACAAGCCGTCGAAAACGCTCGCGCTGCACCGCGGCGTCTACGACACGAACCCCGATATGCACGGCGTCGTGCACACGCATTCGACGAATCTCGTCGCGCTCACCCTTGCCGGCGTCTGGAAGCCGGACGACGTGCTGCCGCCGATCACGCCGTACTACGTGATGAAAGTCGGCCACATTCCGCTGATTCCTTATTGCCGCCCCGGCGACCCGAGTGTCGCCGAGCGCGTGCGCGCGCTTGCGAACGACGTGCGCGGCGTGCTGCTCGAACGGCTCGGCCCTGTCGTATGGGGCGCAAGCGTATCGCAAGCGGCATGGGCGCTCGAAGAGCTCGAGGAAACCGCGCAGCTGTGGCTGATGACCGAACCGCGCCCCGAGCCGCTCACCGAAGCGCAAATCGACGACCTGCGCACCACGTTCAACGCGCGCTGGTAAGATGCCGCGCGCGCTGTGCGCGCCGCTCAACACATCCCCAACCTAGAGACGACACCATGCCCCGCTTTGCCGCCAACCTGACGATGATGTACCGCGAGCACGCGTTCCTCGACCGTTTCGGCGCGGCCGCGGCAGACGGTTTTAAAGCTGTCGAGTATCTGTTTCCGTACGACTATCCGGCCGCGGACCTCGCGGCGCTGCTGAAGAAGCACAACCTCGAGCAGGCCTTGTTCAACGCGCCGCCCGGCGACTGGGCGAACGGCGAGCGCGGCATTGCCGCGCTGCCGGGCCGCGAGGACGAATTCAAGCTCAGCGTCGACACCGCGCTGCAATACGCGAGCGTGCTCGGCAACCGCAAGCTGCACTTCATGGCCGGGCTCGTCGCCGCCGATGCGGACCGCGCGCGCCATCGCGACGTCTACGTGCGCAACATCGCGTATGCGGCGGCGCAGGCGGCACAGCATGGCTTGACGGTGGTGATCGAGCCGATCAACACGCGCGATATGCCCGGCTATTTCCTGAATCTGCAGGGCGACGCGAAGAAGATTTGCGATGAAACCGGCGCGGCAAATCTGAAGGTGCAGTTCGACCTGTACCACTGCCAGATCATGGAAGGCGATCTCGCGGTCAAGCTCAAGCAGATGATGAAAAACGATATCGGCCACCTGCAGATTGCGGGCGTGCCGGACCGTCATGAGCCGGACCTTGGTGAAGTGAACTACCCGTACCTGTTCGATCTGATCGACGAACTCGGCTACGACGGGTGGATCGGCTGCGAATACATTCCGAAGGGCGCGACATCGGCCGGCCTCGGCTGGGCGAAGAAGTGGCTCGGCTAAAGTAACCGCAGCCGCATACGTAGCCGCATACGCAGTTGCCGCAGTTGCACGTGCGGCTGTGGCGATATCAAACGCCGAAGTCCTTCACCAGATCGCGCGCGAGCTTGCCGCCGCTGCCCGCCCAGAAGTCGCGGTCCGCGAGCCGCACGCGCTCCGCGACACACAGCATGTGATCGCCGGCCGCGATGCGCGCCTCGTCGGGCTCGCCCGCGACGATCGCCGCGACGATCCGCTCGTGCTCTTCCTTCACCTGGCTCACGAAGTCCTCGCGGCGCGCCTCGTTGGCGCGCGTGACCTTCACCGCCAGCCGGATTTGCTGCGCGAACATCTCGACGAAGCGCACCCAATACGGGTTGCCCGTCGCCTCCGCGATGCGCAGATGAAACTGCACATCTTCCTCGACACCATCGCCGCCCGCGCGCATCGCATCTTCGACGCGCCGCAGCGCATGCTCGATCTCCGCGAGTTGCCCCGGCGTGCGCCGCACGGCCGCGAGCGACGCGATCTCCGCTTCGAGCCCGCGCCGTACCTCCGTCAGATTCAACAGTGACTGCACCGACTGCTCGGTCAGCGGATCGCCCTTGGCCGCGTGCGGAAACGCGGTCTGGCTGATAAACGCGCCGCTGCCCTTGCGCGTGGTCAACAAGCCGTCAGCCTTCAGCAGCGCGATCGCTTCGCGCATCACCGTGCGGCTCACACCGAAGTGCTGCGCCATCGCATGTTCGGAAGGCAGCCGTGTGCCCGGCGCCAGACCGTCGCCGCGAATTTTCGACAACAGCTTTTCGGCGACGCGTTCGCCCAGCGTGCCCGCATCGAATGACCCAACTGAGGACGCACCCGAGGAGCCACCCGCTTCGTCTGTCTCGGCCGCAACGCGTGGGGTCGCCGGGCTCATTTTTGCCTTCCTTTCGAAGTCTTTGACCATGCGGTCATTGTACGCAAATCCGATTTCTGTTGACAGCCTAGGAACAGCTTTATACCATCCGCATACAGATTTTATACATGTAATCGTTTAAGTCCATCACCCGGGGAGACACGGTTTGCGGCCCGCACACGGTCGAAAACCGGACGTGACGTCGGCAGCGCAGCGCGATTCTGGCTGCAATTCGGGCCGCGCCGCCCAAGAGAGGAGAGAAGCGGATGAGCTTCGTGGTCAACAACGTCCAGGTGCTGTTCGCCGGACTCGCGCTGGGTTCGATCTATGCATTGGTCGCGCTCGGCTTCGTGCTGATCGTCAGAGCCACCAACGTCGTCAATTTCGCGCAAGGCGACTTTGCGATGCTCGGCGGTTTCGCGATGGTCGCGTTTCTGAGCAGCGGCCTGCCCTACTGGCTCGCGTTCGTGCTGGCGCTCGTCGTGCTCGGCATTTTCGGCGTCATCTTCGCGCTCGGCGTGTACTACCCGCTGCGGCATCGCTCGTTTCTGCCCGTGATTATCAGCACGCTCGGCGCGTCGATCTTCATGCAGAACGCCGCGCTCTATATCTTCGGTCCGCAGCCGCGCGCGATGAAGCGCCTGTTCGACACGCCCGGCATCGACGTCGGCGGCGTGTTTATGGATACGCAATATCTCGCCATTCTCGGCTTCACGGCGATTGCCGTGACCTTCCAGTACCTGCTGTTCGAACGCACGATGCTCGGCAAGAAACTGCAGGCCACGTCGCAGGACAAGGACATGGCGCGCCTGGTCGGCATCCCGGTCGCCGCGATGATCGCGTTCACGTTCTTCTATAGCGCGGTGCTCGGCGGTCTTGCCGGTGCGCTCGTGTCGCCGATCCTGTTCGTGTCGATCGGCATGGGTTCGATCATCGCGTTGAAAGCGTTCGCGGCGGCGATTATCGGCGGCTTCGGCGATATCACGGGCGCGATTATCGGCGGCCTGCTGCTGGGCGTGGTCGAGAGCTTCGGCGCGCAGTACATCTCGGTCGCCTATAAGGACGCCTTCGCGTTCCTGCTGCTGTTCCTGTTCCTGATGCTGCGTCCGCAAGGCATCTTCGGCGAAAAGATTTCGGAGAAAGCATGAGCCAGGCACCTGCCTCCACCGGACCGGCGCCGGGCACGCGCGCCGCACGGTTTTCGTTTAGCGGCGTGGCGGCGATTGTCGTCGCAATTGCGCTCGCCCTCGTGCCGTTCGTTTTTCCGCTCACGCCGTATGTGCTGAACATCTTCATGCAGGCGGCGACGTATGCGATCGCCGTGCTAGGCATGACCGTCGTGCTCGGCTACACCGGGCAGATCAATCTCGCGCAGGCGACGTTCTTCGGTCTCGGCGCCTATGCAGTCGGTCTCGGCACCGTCGTGCTGGGCCTGAACTTCTGGATCACGCTGCTGCTCGGCATCGGGCTCGCGACCATCGCCGGCTTGTTCCTCGGCCTCACCACCCTGCGTCTCGGCGGCCACTATCTCGCGATGATCACGATCAGCTTCCAGCAGATCTTCGATCTCGTGATGGTGAACTGGGCCAGTGTCACGCAAGGGCCGGACGGCGTCGCGGGCATCCAGCGTCCGTCGATTTTCGGCTTCCTGTTCGCCGACGACCGCTTCTACGTCGTGCTGTGCCTCGTGTTTCTGTACGCGGCCGTCGCGCTGGTCTGGTGGCTGCCGCATACGCGCATCGGCCGCGCGATGCGCGCCGTGCGCGAAAACGAGCTCGCCGCGGAAGTCACCGGCGTCGACACGCTGCGCGTGAAAGTCACCGCGTTCACGATGAGCGCGGCGCTCGCCGGGGTCGGCGGCGCATTCTACGCGGCAGGCTTCGCGTACATCAGCCCCGACAACTTCAACTTCGCGCGCTCGATCGAATTCCTGACGATGACACTGCTGGGCGGCGCCGACTCCGCATTCGGCGGCGTGTTCGGCACGGGCCTGCTGATCGTGCTGCCCGAATGGCTGCGCTTCCTGAAGGACATCTACCTTGCCGTGTACGGCCTCGCTGTGATCCTGATCATGGTGTTTCTGCCGGCCGGTATCTGGGGCATCGTGCGCGGCCGCTTCGATCGCTTCAAAAAAGCACCGAAAGTGGACCTCGATAGCATCAAGCCGCTTGAACTCGATGTGTCGATCGCGAACCCGGCGCCGATTCTGCGGCTCGAAAACGTCGCGAAGCATTTCGGCGGCGTGAAGGCGGTGGATGGTATTTCGATCGAGGTGGCGCGCGGCACCGTGCACACGCTGATCGGCCCGAACGGCTCCGGCAAGACGACCACGCTCAACGTGCTGAACGGCATCTACAAGGCGACGAGCGGCCGCATCCTGTTCGACGACGTCGATATCACCGCGATGTCGCCGCACCAGCGCGCGGGCTTCGGCATCGGCCGTACCTTCCAGAACATTCGCCTGTTCGCGTCGATGTCGGTGATCGAGAACGTGATGGTCGGCGCGCAGCGCGCGAACAATCCGATCGGCACGAGCCACGCCGCGCTAACCGAGCGCGCGATGTCGGCGCTGAAATTCGTCGGCATGGCTGAACAGATGCATATGACGGTGAAGAACCTGCCGTACGGACATCAGCGCCTCGTGGAAATCGCACGCGCACTGGCCGGTCATCCGAGCTTCCTGCTGCTCGACGAACCGGCCGCCGGTTTGAACCTGACCGAAAAGAAGAACCTCGGCGAACTGCTGAAACGCCTGAAAGGCCACGGCATGACGATCTTCCTGATCGAACACGACATCAGCCTGATCGAGCAGGTGTCCGACACGATCACGGTGCTGAACTTCGGCAAGAAGATCGCGGAAGGCGAGCCCGGTTACGTGATGCGCCATCCGGACGTGGTTGCTGCCTATCTCGGGGAGAACGCGCATGCCGCTGCTTGAACTGTCGAATATCGAAAGCCACTACGGCCACGTGCAGGCCTTGAACGACGTGTCGCTGCACGTCGAGCAGGGCGAGATCGTCACGCTGCTCGGCGCGAACGGCGCGGGCAAGACCACGACGCTGCGCAATATCTCGGGCCTCGTGCCAGCCACGCGCGGACAGATCCGCTTTAACGGCGTATCGATCGAGCGCGCGTCGCCGGAAAAGATCGTGAAGATGGGCATCGCGCATGTGCCCGAAGGGCGCCGTATTTTTCCGGGGCTCACGGTCAAGGAAAACATCATGATCGGCTCGTCGCCGCGCGGCCATGTGCCGAAGCGCGCACTCGAGTCGGAAGTCGAAGAGATGTACGCGATTTTCCCGGACCTCAAGCGCCTGTCGAACGCGCTCGGCTGGAGCCTCTCGGGCGGCCAGCAGCAGATGCTCGCGGTTGCGCGCGGCCTGATGTCGAAGCCGAAGCTGATCCTGCTCGACGAGCCCTCGCTCGGCCTCGCGCCGATCATCGTGCAGCAGCTGTTCGCGACGATCCGCACGATTCGCGAGCGCGGCACGACCGTGCTACTCGTCGAACAGAACGCGAATATGGCGCTGTCGGTGGCCGATCGCGGCTATGTGCTGTCGACGGGACGCGTGATCGTCGAAGGCACGCCCAGCGCGCTGCTCAACAACGAGGAAGTGCGCGCGGCTTATCTCGGCGGCGGCAAGACGCCCGCGCCGGCGGCCGGCTGACCTTTTCTTACGCAGCGTCGCGAGCGGCCATGGTGAAAACCACCACCGCCGCTGGTGACGCTTCGCATACACGCTTATTCGTTCCGTTTGCGGGACACACAGGAGAGTCGAAGATGGAAAAAATCGCAATCATCGGCGCCGGGTTGATCGGTTGTGCATGGGCGTCGGTGTTCGCGCGCGCTGGTCATTCGGTCACGCTGTTCGACATCGATGCGAAAGCCGTCGAAACCGCGCGCGACACGGTCAAAGCCGGTCTCGTCAAACAGCGCGCCGTCGGCCTGATTACGGAAGAGCCGGACGTGGTAATCGCGCGCGTCAGCGCGACGGCTTCGCTTGAAGAAGCGCTGCGCGGCGCGGATTTCGTGCAGGAAAACGTGCGCGAAACGGTCGACGCGAAGAAAGAGGTTTACGCGAAGCTCGACAAGCTGATCGGCCCGAACACGTTGATCGCGAGCTCGACGTCGGGCATTCCGGCTTCCGCGTTTACCGAAGAACTCGCGTGCCGTGCGCGTTGCTTCGTCGGTCACCCGATCAATCCGCCTTCGGTCGTGCCGCTCGTCGAACTGGTGCCGGCGCCGTGGACCGATCCGGCCGTGATCGAGCGCGCCCGCACGCTCTATACGCGCGTGGGCCAGGTGCCGATCGTCGTGAACCGCGAAATTCAGGGCTTTATCGTGAACCGCCTGCAAGGCGCGCTGCTCGCCGAAGCGTTCCGTCTCGTTGAAGACGGCTATGTGAGCGGCGGCGATATCGACAAGGCTGTCAAGGATGGCCTTGGCCTGCGCTGGTCCTTTATGGGCCCGATGGAAACGATCGATCTGAACGCGCCAGGCGGCATTCGCGATTACTGCGGCCGCTACGGCCCGCTGTATTTCGACATCGCGACGCAGGCATCGCCGCGCAAATGGCACGACGCGCTGCTCGGCAAGCTCGAGCAGGAACGCCTCGCCGAACTGCCGGCCGACAAGCGCCCTGCACGTTCGGCATGGCGCGACGAGCGGCTGATGAACCTCGTCGTACACAAGCGCGGCGCGCCTAACGAGTGAACGTCCGAACGAATGAAGTTTGAAGTGGTGTCCGAAGTTTTGCGTCCTCAGTTGAGTCACCAGTTGCTTGACCATCACACCGGGCCATCGGGCCCGGAACCTACGGAGACACGTAAATGAAAAGAACATCGTCATGGCTGGCCGCGATCACGGCCACCACGGCCGCTGCCGCCTCTCTCGCACTTGCCACGTCGACCGCATTCGCCGCCGACCCGATCACCTTCGGCATGATGACCGAGAGCACGGGCCCGAGCTCGGAAGCCGGCATCTATCAGGCGAACGGTGCGAAGCTCGCCATCGATGAAATCAACAAGGCCGGCGGCGTGCTCGGCCGCCAGCTCGACGTGCGCAACGAAGATAACCAGAGCACGAATCCAGGCTCGGTGCTCGCAATCTCGAAGCTGACAAGCGCGGGCAATCTGTCCGCGCTGATCGCGACGGTGCGCAGCACGCAAATCCAGGCGATCTCGCCGACCGTGATGCGCGCGAAGCTGCCGATTCTGGTTGGCGGCACCGACGTCGGTCTCACGCACGCGAACAACCCGTGGATTTTCCGCGCGCGTCCGAATGACGGCTACTCGGCCAAGGTGATTGCCGACTACGGCGTGAACACGTTGAAGCTGAAGAAGTGGGCGATCGTGCACTCGACCGATGCATTCGGCAACGGCGGCAAGAACAACCTGACCGAAGCGCTGAAGGCAGCGGGTATCACGCCAGTGGACGTGCAAGGCTTCACGAGCAATTCGCAGGATTTCACGCCGATCGTGCTCGCGGTGAAGAACTCGGGCGCCGATATTGTCGCGACGTATATTGCGAATTCGACCGACGTCGCGATTTTCGGCAAGCAGTTGCGTCAGCTCGGCGTGAAGGCGGCATGGATCGGCTCGCCGTCGGTTTCGACCGCCACTGCGATGCAACTGGCCGGCGACGCGCTGTACGGTTCGTATTCGATCGCCGACTTCGCACCGGATTCAAGCCCCGAAGCGCAAGCCTATGCGCAGAAGTATCGCGCCGCGTACAAGGTTGAGCCGGACTTCTATTCGGCATGGGCCTACGACTCGGTGAAGCTGCTCGCGCTCGCCATCAAGAACGCCAACAGCACGAAGCCGGACGATATCGCGAAGGCGCTGCACGCGATCAAGGGCTATAAGGGCGTGGAAGGCACGTACACGTTCGATGGCAACGGCGACGGCCTGCACGGCTACAACATCGTGAAGAACGACAGCGGCAAGATCGTGTTCGTGAAACATATCGACTTCGCGCAATAAGGCGAAGCATCGCCGCATCGTTTTGTAGCTGTATTCGGTAGCGGTATTCGTTGCATGGAATGAAAGCCGCTGCGACCGATCTGGCCGCAGCGGCTTTTTTTACAGCCTGCCCCCTGCCTGCGCCGGTTACGGCGCGCGCTTCAGAGCTTCGTCAAATACTTCCCGAAATCCAGCTCGAGTTCGCTGCGCGTGCCCAAACCCTGCTGCATCAACGCAGCCGCAATGCGCTGCGTGCCGGGCCACGCAAACGCGCCTTTGAACGCCAGCGCCGATTCGTTCTGATGCTCCGCCGACGCAAGCGTTGTGCGATTGATGAGTTCCTTGCATGAGCGCAATGCATTGCGCTCGAACCGGGCGATACGTTGCGCGAACTGCTCGATGAACACGTCGAACTGCGCATCGGGTACGGCGCGATTGATCCAGCCGTAGCGTTCCGCGGTGGCAGCATCGAAATCGTCGGCGCCGAGCACGATTTCGAGCGCGCGTTTGCGGCCCACCGCGAGCGGCAGGCGTTCGAGCGCGCCGCCGCCCGGAATCAGGCCCGCGCCGACTTCTGGCTGACCGAATACCGCTTTCTCGAGACTCGCAAAGCAGAGATCGCATGCCAGCGCGAACTCGCTGCCCACGCCGCGCGCGCGGCCGCGCACCGCCGCGATGCTGAGCACCGGCACGCTGCCGAGCCGATGCGTAACGTCGATCCACGGGGCGTAGCCGCTCGGCCCCGGCTCACGCGACGCATCTTTGCCACGCGATATGTCGTAGTGCGCGATAAAGAAGTCCGGATCGGCGCTATCGAACACCACCACTTTCAGTGCTTCGTCCGTTTCCATTTGCACCAGCAGCGCCTGCAACTCCTTGATGGTGTCGGGATCGAGCATGTTGATAGGCGGATTGCTGAAGGTCACGCGCCAATACGCTTCGTTGCGCCTGTCGATCGAAAACTGCTTGCCGGGTTGAGTCATTGCGTGACATTCCTGTCGAAGATCGGAACAAGCTGATATTGCGCCCTCCATCAATAGTGATGTCAAACGCGACCGCGACGTAACGTGACTGAAAGCGATGCAAGCGTTCCGATCTGAAAATTGCAGGTGCTTTGTATGTAAAGTCGGGAATTTTTCCCGCGCGGCGCTACGCGAAATCACCTATAACGCTATTGATTTGCGCATGAAGTAAAAGAAGTCGAGTCAGCAGTTGCAGTCGCCCAAAAGCACAATTCCATGGAGACACAGCAATGAAGGCAACGCTCAAGCTTCTGCCGTTCGCCGTCGCGACGCTCTTCGCGACACTGCCCGCCGCGCAAGCAGCGGGAGATAACGTCAACGCCCTGTCCAACTTCCAGCAGACCGGCAACAAGACCCCGCCCGAAACCGTACCGCAAACCGGCCAGCGCGCCGACGAGCTGCGCGAAAACCTCAAGCAGATCAAGCTGCCCCCCGGCTTCAAGATCGACTTGTATGCAGTGGTGCCCGACGCGCGTCATATGGCGGTCGAGCCATCGACGGGCGTCGTCTTCGTCGGCACGCGCAAGGCGCGCGTCTGGCAGGTCACCGATCGCACGAAGCACCGCGTTGCCGACGATGTCGTCTCGTTTGCGAGCTCCGTGACGTTCAAGGTGTCCAATGGCGTGTGCTTCTCGCCCGACGGCGTGCTGTACGTGGTCGAGCAGAACCGCGTGCTTGCCTTCCCCGCCGCGCAGTTCTTCGGCGAAGGCGGACCCGACGTCGCGGCGGCCGTCGTCGTGCCGCAAGGCAAGCTGATCCCGACGCAGTTCGAGAGCTTCAATCACGGCGCACGCGCATGCCGCGTCGGGCCGGACAAGAAGCTCTATATCGCGCTGGGCCAGCCTTGGAACGTGCCGCCTAAAGACAAGCTTGCCGAGCTCGACAAAAATGGCCTTGCGGGCATCATCCGCATGGACCAGGACGGCAAGAACCGCGAGGTCTACGCGCACGGCGTGCGCAACTCGGTCGGCCTCGACTTCAACCCGAAAGACGGCACCTTGTGGTTCACGGACAACCAGGTCGACGGCATGGGCGACGACATCCCGCCGGGCGAACTCAATCACGCGACGAAGGCCGGCGAGAACTTCGGCTTCCCGTGGTACGGCGGCGGCAAGGTCCGCACCGAAGAGTACAAGGACAGTACGCCGCCCGCGGGCGTGGTCTTCCCGCAGGTCGACTTCGCCGCGCACGCAGCCGACCTCGGCATGTCGTTCTATACGGGCAAGATGTTCCCCGCGAAGTACCAGGGCGGCATCTTCGATGCGGAGCACGGCTCGTGGAATCGCACGAAGCCGATCGGCGCGCGCCTTATGTTCATCCCGATCAAGGACGACGGCACCGCAGGCACCGCCGAAGTGTTCGCCGAAGGATGGCTCACGCAGAACGGCGAATATATGGGCCGTCCGGTCGACGTGCAGCAGTTGCAGGACGGCTCGCTGCTCGTATCGGACGACTATGCCGGCGCGATTTACCGCATCTCGTACACGGGGGCGAAATGACGCGTGCAAGCATCGCGGCGGCGGCGCTACTTGCGATATCGGCTGCGGGCGCGGTTGCGAATGCGGCGTTCGCGGCCGACGCCGCGGCCGGTCGCGCCAAGGCTGTGCAGTGCCAGGCGTGCCACGGTCTCGACGGCATCTCGAAGCTTCCCGATGCGCCGAATCTGGCGGGCCAGAACGAGGACTATCTCGTGAAGGCGCTGCACGACTTCAAAACCGGCGAGCGCAAGAACGAGCTGATGTCGACGGTCGTCAAGCCGCTGTCCGATGCGGATATTGCGAATCTCGCGGCGTTTTATCACAGCCTGAAGCCGTAAGCGCGGTGCCATAGAAAGAAGGGCGCGCGGTGCAGACACCGCGCGCCCTTCTTCTATCATTCAGTTCTTCGCAGACTCAAGCCCAAAGCTTGCGCCCGAGGAACGTCAGCGTGCGATCCCACGACAGTTGCGACCACACCGGATCGAATTGCGTGCCGGCGATGCGGCTCGGGCCAACCGCTGTCTCGTTCGCGAACGCATGGTGCGCAAGATAGCGATGGAATTGCGCGTCGACATTCGCTTCCTTGAGCTTCGCGGCGAGCGCATCGACGCCGGCCTCCGCAAAGAACGCGTCCTGCGTGGCCCAATGAGCGATCACCGGAACCTTGATCTTCGACGCGTCGATATAGTCGATCGGCGGGTAGCCATACCAGATGACGCCGGCCGACAACTCCGGCGACTGACAAAGCGAAAGCCAGGCGAGCGCGCCGCCCATGCAATAGCCCATCACGGCCACGCGCGGCGACTGCTGCTTCAGATACTGAACGGCGCCGCGAATATCCTGCGATGCGGCATCGCCAAAGTCGAGCCCCGACATCAGGTGGTGCGCCTCTTCTTCCTCGACGGTCGATTTGCCGCGGTACAGATCGGGCACCAGCGCGAGATAACCGCATTGCGCGAGGCGGTCGGCCACGCCGCGAATCTGGTCGTTGATGCCCCACCATTCCTGCAGCACGACCACGGCGGGCGCGCCCTGCGGGTTTTCGGGCTTCGCCAGATAGCCGTTGACGTCTTTGCCGTCGGGCCGGCGAAAGCCGACCATCGATCCGAGGTTCGATTTCATGACAAGTCCTTGATGACAGAAAAAGGAGGAGGAGAAAGGAGACAAATCAGCGAAAGCAGTAGCATAGCGCCCCGCGCGCGCCCGTGCAGATTCTGGTGCAGTGCAGCTAAGGGAGCCTTAAGCCGCCCTCCTTCAACATCGCGCTTGTTCCGCTCGCAAACACCAGCGATACGCATGCATGGAACATGTTTCCGGAGGGCTCAACGTGACGCGATCAGCATCGACATATAGCAACAACACCTACAGCAGTCGTCAGGAAGAACTGCTCAGCAAGGTGCCGCAAGCCACCGCGGTATTCTGGATTGTAAAGATTCTCGCGACGACCGTCGGCGAAACAGGCGGCGATGCGTTATCGATGACGCTCAACCTCGGCTACGCAGTCGCCACCCTCATCTTCCTTGCATTCTTTGTCATTACGCTGACACTGCAGGTGCGCGGCGACCGCTATCACCCGGCCATTTATTGGGCCGTCGTGGTGGCGACCACCACCGTCGGCACGACGATGTCCGACTTTCTCGACCGCACAGCCGGCTTAGGCTACGTCGCATCGTCTGCATTGCTACTCGCCGCCGTGCTGCTCATTCTCGCCAGCTGGCGCGCGGTGGCGGGCCGCATCGAGTACCAGCATATCGTGCGGCCGCGCGACGAAGTGTTCTACTGGCTCACGATCCTCGTCTCGAATACGCTCGGCACCGCGCTCGGCGATTTCACCGCAACCAGCCTCGGTCTCGGCTTCGAGCACGGTTCGCTTGTGTTTGCAGGATTGCTCGCGGTCGTGGCGATCGCGTGGCGCGTCGGCAAACGGATTCCCGTCAGCGTGCTGTTCTGGGCGGCTTACGTCCTGACGCGGCCGCTCGGCGCAACGCTAGGCGATACGCTGACGAAGCCGCTCGCCGAAGGCGGCCTGGCGCTCGAACGCATCCCCGCCTCACTTGTCATTCTGGGCACGCTGGCTGCGGTGGTCGTCCTGCAGCACTGGCTCGGACGCGGTGCACGCGATGTCGCGACCGGATCGGCGCGATACCGCTAACGCGGACCGCGGTGCGAGCTTCGGTGCGGCCGTCGGTGCGAACTTTAATGCGCACTTTATCGAATCCCGGTCGATAACTTGACTCAATCGGTCCAACTGACAGTTCCGTAAGATTTTTTAAGCGCTGTATAAGGCCGGAGAACTAAGCTTGTTGATGAGTGTGCATTGCGTGCCGCTCTCATTCAACTCCACAGGAGAAGTCAGATGAAGGCCCTTTTAACCGCTACTGCTTCGGCACTTTTATTGCTCGCCTCCGCGCCTTCGTTCGCGCAAACCGCGAACAGCATGGGCAGCGGAGCCACGACGAACGCGCCCGCCGCGACCAGCGCGGATCAGCAGAACTGGCAAAGCCAACCGGCGATGAACTACGAAAAGCCGCGGGCCAACGCCAACATCGACTACGGCATGCCCGCAAACGGCACGTACCAGTCCGGCCGCCGGATCGGTCAAGACGGCTTTACGGAGCCGACCTTCGGTCATCATTGACCGGTTCGACCGGTCGCGAAGCCGTACCGGGTCATCGTTACCCCTGTCCCCGCGTGGCCTGCGCGCCGCGCCGCTGCGGTAACATCGACCCCAGTTTTGAATGGAGCTGACCGATGCGCCTGCTGTTGATCGAAGACGACGAAATGATCGGCGAGACCGTGCTCGAATCGATGCGCCGCGCCGGCCATGCGATCGACTGGGCGCGCGACGGCCGCGCAGCCGCGTTGTCGCTTGGCAACGATGTCTACGATCTCGTGCTGCTCGATCTGAGCCTGCCCAAGGGCGACGGCATCGAACTGCTGAAGAACTGGCGCGGCGCGGGCGGCGAAGCGCCGGTGATCATCCTGACGGCGCGCGATGCAGTGGAAGATCGCGTGCGCGGCCTCGATGCAGGCGCCGACGACTATCTCGTCAAGCCGTTCGATCTCGATGAACTGGCTGCACGCGCCCGCGCGCTGATGCGGCGCCGTGCAGGTCGCACGCAGCCGGTCTTCTCGCACGGCGCGTTGAGTCTCGACCCGGCCGCACACGAAGTTCTCAAGGATGGCGAACCGATTGCGTTGATTCCGCGCGAGTTCGCGCTGTTGCATGCGCTGATCGAAGTGCCGACGCGCGTCTTCACGCGCGCCGAGCTTGAAGAAAAGCTATACGGCTGGGGCGAGGAAGTCGGCAGCAATACGATCGAGGTGCACGTGCATAGCCTGCGGCGCAAGCTCGGCGCCGATCAGATCGTCACGGTGCGAGGCGTCGGTTACCGCTTGAAGAGAGTCGAATGACGTCCATCCGGCGCAAGCTGCTCGGATGGCTGATCTTCGGATTCGGTGCGGCATCGGCCGCGGCCGCGTATGGCATCTTTCACACGGCGCGCAACGAAGCCGGCGAGCTGTTCGACTACGAACTGCGCACCGTCGCGTTATCGCTGCCGCCCAACCTGCACGCAACGATGACCGCGCAGCAGTCGGACGCCATGCTCGGCGATATCGCCGACGATCGGATCGTTATCGAGATCTGGGATGCGTCCGGCAACATCGCCTACCGCTCGCAGGCGGTGCAAACGCTGGGCCGCTATCCGGCGGGGCTGCGCACCGTCGAAGACAATGAAACGCCCTGGCGCGTATTCGGCGTGCAGCAGCCCGCGCGCTTCGTGCAGGTTGCCCAGCCGCTTTCGGTACGCAACGATCTCGCGCTGACGCTGGCATTGCATACGCTGTGGCCGCTCGGCGTGATGGTGCCCGCGGCCATCGTGCTGGTGCTGTTCGTCGTGATGCGCGGGCTCGCGCCGATCGGCGGACTGTCGCGTTCGCTTGCGAGCCGCTCGCTCGATGCGCTCGAACCGCTAACGATCGATGCGCACACACCGGTCGAAGTGCGGCCGCTCGTCGTCGCACTGAACGATCTGCTAAGACGCCTGCATGTCGCTTCTCAGGCGCAGCGCATGTTCGTCTCCGATGCCGCGCACGAGTTGCGTTCGCCGTTGGCCGCGCTGCAATTGCAACTGCAGGCCGCCGCGCGCGACGGCACGCTGACCGGCTCCGAGGCGACGCTCGAACGCATCCAGGGCCGCTTGAAGCGGCTGATTCACCTTGTCCAGCAACTGCTGACGCTCGCGCGCGAAGATGCGACGGCGGCCACGCCGATGGCGCCGGTCAGCATGCGGCGCGTCGGCGAGCAGGTGGTCGGCGAGTTTTCGCTGCTCGCCGAAGCGAAGCAGATCGACCTCGGGCTCGAGACGAGCGCCGCGCGCGGCGACGCTGATCCGTATATCGCGCTGACCGAACAGCATGCGCTGTTCTTGCTGCTGTCGACGCTGATCGACAACGCGATCCGCTACACGCCCGTAGGCGGCACCGTCGATCTGCTGCTCGAACGCACGGGCGGCCGCATCGGCATCGAAGTGCGCGATACGGGTCCCGGCATTCCGGAGGACGAACTCGAACGCGTGTTCGACCGCTTCTATCGCGGCGCCGGCACGCAGGTGCAAGGCAGCGGTCTTGGGCTGGCGATCGCCGCGCGCATTGCGAAGCGCCTCGGCATCGTTCTGGTGTTGCGCAACCGGACCGGCGCTTGCGGTCTGTCGGCACGCGTCGACGGCTTCACGCCGGCCGATGAAAAGCGTATCGCGCAGAATTAGGCGTCTCACTGCCCGGCCTGATCTTTTTCCTTTTCAAGCTGCAAATACAGGTGTTCGACGTTCTGCGGCTGGGCGACCGCATACAGCTTGTCGTGTCGGAACGCAGGCACTTGCACCGTGTGCATCGCTTGCGTAAGCCCGACACCGGACGCGAACGCATGGCGCACCGCTGCATCGAGTTCGCGCAGATACTCCGCGAGCAGATCGAGATCGGCCGGCTTCGCGAGGCGGCCGAACGCGGGCACGATCGCCTTCGTATCGAGCGTCTTGATCTTCTCGAGCGCATCGAGCCAGCCGGGAATGCGCTCGTTGCGCAGTTCGGGAATACGCCCGACGCTGACGAGGCCGCCCGCGAACAACACACCGGTCGACGGATCAAGCACCGCGAGATCGCCCGGCGTACTGGCCGCGCCGAAATACAGCAGCCGAAGCGTGCGGCCGCCGCTTTCGATCTGCGTATTGCCGTCGACGGTGCGGTCCGGCACGGTGACGCGCGAACCGGCCATCTCGTCCTCGCCGAGCGTGCGATTCAGATTCTTCAGGCAAATCGCGCAGCGCTCGCGAATCAGTTCCGCGGTGCGGCGTTGCGCGAGAATCGGCACGCCCTGATCGCGAAACGCCGACGCGCCGAACACGAATTCAGGCCCTTGATGCGTGATCACGACAAGCTGAACGGGCAACGGCGTGATCTTGCTGATCGCGTCGAGCATGGCGCGGCCGTAGCGGTACGACGAACCGGTATCGACCACCGTTACGCCGCTCGAACCGACGATAAAGCCGTTGTTCGCCACGATGCCGTGATTGGCGGGTGTCACCGCATCGCCGCTGCCCATCATCACGTAGACGCCGGAGGCGATTTCGATCGGCACGGGAGCGCGAAACGGCGTGGCCGCAGGCGCTGCGAACACAACCGCCGACATTGCGACGATCGCCACACCCGCCCATGCCCATCGACTACGCGCCGCCCGCATCACAGTTTCGACGACGCATTCTGCGCGACCGCTTGCGGGCTGACCGCGACCTCAGCCTCGAACTGCTTGCTCTTCGAGTCTTCGACACGCGCCTTCAGTTCGCCGTCGCCATGCGGCACGAACCAGAAACGGAAGTTTGGGTTCTCGCTGATCGAGAAATTGACATCCGCGACCATCACCGGCTTGTCGCCATAGCTAACCGTCACCTTGCGCACGAAATACGCTGTCGCGTAGTTGCGCGTGACCTGGTTCATCGCCATGCCGGTGCGGTTCGGATGCCTGACCATCAGCTGCGCGAGCTGCGGCTTGCCGGCCACCGTCTGACCTTGCAGTGTTAGCCGTACCTGGCCCGCGCCCGCTTCGGCTGCCGCATCATCCTTGCCCGCGGGGGCCGAGCAGCCGCCCGATGCCTTCACGAAACGCACCGAGCTATAGAGCTTGCCGTCGTTGGTTTCGGCGATCGCGCGCATAAACGTATAGTCTTCGACGCGCACGCGCGTTTCGATCGTCGCGAAGCCCGATTCGGGCGTAAACGAGAACGAGCCCGCATACGGCTCCGGATTCTCGTCGATATACAGGTACACCTTCTTGATGTAGCGCGCGGGCGTCTGCGGGAATTGCGCGGCAATCGCAATCGGCACGACGGCGCCGTCCGCCGCACGCGCCGGCGCGTCGAGCTTGATGACCGCGTCCGCATGCGTATCGATCGTGCGGCCCTTGAAGGTGCCATCCTTGAAGTCGACCCAGCGCGCGGGCGTGTCCGGGTTGTCTTCCGGATGTTCTTCCGCATACGCGGCGCCGCTCACGGCAAACGTCGTGGCGAGCACGACGAAAGCCGTAAAAAACCCTGCTAACGCGCTTTTCGCAATGTTGTTCATTTCAAGCTCCTCTACCCTTCTGAACCACAGCGGGTACACGCCGATCATTGCTCCCACTCGAGCTCCGCATACGCGGCCGTCACATTGCGGCGATGGTAGATATCGAATAGCCGCCACTTGCCGCGTTCATCCTGACCGATCGTATCGACCGCCTGCTGCATCGTCTTGCCCTGTTTGATCGCCGCGCGCACGTCGCGCACGAGATGCGACAGGTACGCCTCTTGCGCAGCGAGCGCTTCGCGCCACGGCGCGTCGAGCGGACCGTGGCCCGGCTCGACACGGCGCGGATTCATGGCGCGAATCGCCGCGATATCGTCGAGCCAGCCGAGCACGGCGCCATCGATGACCGGAATGCATCCGGCGAACAGCAGGTCGCCTGCGATCAGCGTGCCGCTAGCTTCATCGTAGACGGTCAGATCGTTGTTCGTATGGGCTGTTTTCCAGGTCTGCAGCCGCAGCACGCGTTTTCCCAGATCGAGTTTCAGGCTGCCGGTCACGGGCAGCGTCGGCGGCACGATGACGCTGCCGTCCGCGAGGTCGCCGAGCTCGCGCTTGAGTGCGCGCATATAGCTCTCTTCGTGCGACGCCTCCGCTTCCGCGAGGGTCGCGCTGCCGACGAATTGCGGATGATCGGCGGCAAACGCGACGTTGCCGAAAATATGGTCCGGGTGCATATGCGTGTTGATCACGTAGCAAACGTGTAACGGCGTCACCGCGCGGATCGCCGCGCGCAAGGCGTGTCCTTCGGTCGCGGTGCCGCCCGTGTCGATTACCGCAACGCAGCGCGAGCCGACGATAAAGCCGACGTTTGCGATATCGCCGCCGTTTTCGCGGGTCGCGACGTTATCCTGGCCGCGGTGAAAGTAGAGGCCGGGCTCGAGCTGGACGACGGAAAGCGGTTGAGCGGCTTTCTGCGCGGCGGGCTGTGCGACAGCCGTGCCGAAGCCCGCAGCCATCGCAAGCAGCGTCACGCGCGCGAACAAACGAACGCGCGCCGAGATCCCGAGCCGAGCCGAGATCGATTCGCGCGGCACGTTCCATACGAAAAGGGCGCCATTGCGCAGCGCACCACCCTCAACGCCGCGTCGCTTCATACGGATAGGAATACGGCCACCGGGCATTAGCGCGCCGCCGTCCGGTCCGGCGCGCCACCGTCGCCGCTGCCGTTCGCGGAACCGGCGGACCCCGAACCCGAACCATCGGCCGCGGCGGCCGCCGCCGCTCGCCGCGCCGCGGCCGGAGACAAGCTCCGCAAAAACTCCGCATATTCGCGCTCGAGAAACGGCTCCGCCTGTTCGAGCATGAAGCGCCGGAACGCGACGCAGGTCGGCGAAAGCTGCTTCGACGCCAGATGCACGATCTGCCAGGTCCGCTCGAGCGGCGTACCGTTTACGTCGAGCACCGCAAGCGCGCCCGCGCGCAATTCGAGCGACAGCGTATGCAGCGACAGCAGGCTCACGCCCATGCCGGCCATCACGGCCTGCTTGATCGTCTCGTTGCTGCCGAGCGTTACGCAGCGCGCCGGCGTAAAAAGATGCTGCCGGAACATATGCTCGACGACGGCACGCGTGCCTGAACCGGTTTCGCGCAGCAAAAACGTATCGCCGGCCAGTTCCTGCAAATCGAAACGGCGTGCATCGCGCAATGGATGATCGAGCGGCGCAATGATCACATGCGGATGCCGCGCAAGCGGTTCGGCGGTCGTACCGAGTTCGGGCGGCGGGCGCCCCATGATCGCGAGATCGGTCGCGTTGTCCTGCAACAGGCGCAGCAGCGTCTCGCGATTGCCGACCGAGAAATGCACGTCCACCTTCGGGAATTGCCGCGAATAGAGCGCGAGCAGCTTGGGCGCGAAATGCGTCGCCGAACTGACGATGCTGACCGCGATCGTGCCGCTATCGGCTTGCGCGAGCGAGGTCATCGTGTCCTCGATGTCCTTGATCTCGCCGATGATGCGGCTCGCGTGATGCGACAGGCGTTCGCCCGCCTCGGTCAGCGTAAGCCGCCGCGACACGCGCTCGAACAACGGCAGGCCAAGCGCCTCTTCGAGCTGGCGAATCTGCATCGATACCGCGGGCTGCGACAAGTGAAGCTCTTCGGCCGCGCGCGCGAAGCTCGGCAGACGGCTCGCGATCACGAAGATCTGCAATTGCCGCAGCGTCAGCGCCCGAATCAGGTTCACGTTGCCTCCCGCGGTGAATGTTCTTCCGGCCGTCCTCGGCGGCTTGCACGCGGTCGGTCAGCGGCTTGCCTGCGATTCCTCCAGCGGCTGCCTATGAGATCGCATGAGCGGTTGCATAAGCAGTTGCATCAGCGGTCCGCGAGCCGTCTCTTCACCGGCTCGCGCGCGGGCCGTTCGGCGGCGGTGGCGGCGCCGGCGTGCCATGCGCCGGTGGCGGCACGAGCTTGCGCAAGGCGCCCGTGAAGGTCAGCGTCTCGATCAGCTTCGGATGCGCGAAGTCGTTGTTCTCGCCGGGCACCTCGGTGCGAATCAGAGTCACGCCGCCGGGCACGTCGTCGGCAAGCACGAACGTATAGCGCTTGGCGACGAAATCGGGAAAGCGCTGCGCGTTCGGATCGTTCAGATACGGCTGGATCTCGATCTTGCGCGCCTTCACGGTCTTACCGTTCGCATTGCTCGTCACTTGCGTGATAGGCGGATTCGCCGCAAGCGCGAGCCGCACGCGCTTCTGGAAATAGCGGCGCTGGCCACCCGTCAACTGCTCCATCTCGGCAATATCGTGCTCGAGAAAATAGACGATCACCGGATTGCACGGCAGTCCGCCCGACGGCACCGACACCTTGCCCGTGCGATCGCTAACGCTCGCGTCATCGCCCGAGTTGTTCGCGCTTGTCACGAGCACGCGCACGGTGTCGCTAGCCTTTTCAGGCGGATGCGACAGCGTCATCGCATAGTCGAGTTCGGTTTGCGCCGCGACACCGCGCAAATGCGGCGTCATAAATAGCAGCCGCTCGGCCGGCGCGATATCGGCTTCCGCTTGCGATGCTGGCGACGTAGCCGATGCACCGGATGCGGCCGGCGAGGCCCCATGCGACGCACGCGGCGTCAAGGCAAGCGCGGCCACCGCAAGCAGGCCGCCCGCCGCTACGCGCCACGACAACTGTGTTGTCGCACTTCGCACCCGGCACCTCGCGGCCTCGCGCCGCACGAAATTCGCAGGCCTGTCCATCATTGCGGCGTATTCGACGCAACGGGCGTGCTGGCAATCGGCAACAGCGGCACGTCGTAACTCGTGAGAATCGTATTGATCTTGTCCTGATGCGTGGCGATCCATTGATCGATCTTGTCGTGCCAGGCCTTTTCGCCGTGGCGCGTCCCCATCGCGATCTCGAAGTCGAAGCGGATGCCCGGCTGCGGCGGGAACGGCACCAGCCTCGCGGTATCGCCCGAGCGCTTCACGAAGTAACCGGCAATCGGCCCCCAGACGAAGACGACGTCGACGTTGCCCTGCTTCAGGTCATGCTGGATCATCTCGCCCGGAAAAGCCTGCGGGTCGCCGCTTTGTGCCTGATACGACACCGCCTGGTCGATCAGGTTGTTCGCGAGCAGCCAGTCCACCGCGGGTGTCTGCGCGAAAATGCCCAAACGCAGTTTCTTCAACTGATCGGGCGGCAGCTTCAGCAGATCGCTCGGTGTGTTGATACTCGCGAACTCGGGCTTCTTGTTGAACACCATCGCGTAAGTCGAATGCAGATACGCGCGCGTCGTCGCCGTCATGTCGTAGCCGCGCGGCACGCCGATAATCAGATCGCACTTGTAGCGCTCGGTATTGGGCTCCTTATCGCGCAGCGTGTTGCGCACGAAGCCCATGCGCTGCGGGAAGAAGGTGTATTCGACCTTGTAGCCAAAATCGCTTGCCATGGCTTCGGCGATCTTGTTCTCGTAGCCTTCGCCCTTGTCGTTCGACAACGGCAGGTTGTTCGGGTCAGCGCATACGCGCAACACCTTGTCGGCGCCGTCGTTATTCGGCAGCGACGGCGCGTTTTGCGCATACGTAAAAGGCGCCGCGCAGCACGCACTCGAAAGCACGAGCGCGACGCGCATGGCGAAAGCAAATCGGGTTCTGCGAGCGGACATGACTCTCTCCGGAACGGGAAACATCGGGAAACCGATAGGGCCGACGGGCGGGGTCCGCAATCAGGTCATTTGTCGAGCGGCTGAAGATCGCCCGGATTGATCTTTCCGTCGGAACGCCCTTTCAGGTACGCATAAAGATTTTCCCAATTCTTTTGCATCATCTGGCTCGAGCTAAAGTCGGGCATACCCTTGTCGATGCGTCCGCCGAATACGGTGCGATGGAATTCGTTCTTGTCGAGCGTTTTGAATGCGTCGATGAGCGACGGGCCGACGAGACCTTCCTGCTTTGCGCCGTGACAGCGTTCGCAGGCTAGCGCGCGCCACGTTTTCCAACCGAGGTAGGTGTCTCCATCGACCTTGTTGCCGTCTACCACCTTGTAGGCAACGGGTTTCATCTGCGGGGCATTGGTCTGCCCATATGCGACTGGCCATGCACATACAGCCACTGCAAACGGCAACAACATCAAACGGCCTTTCATGCGTTCGTCCCCCATCCACACTGTCTGCTTGCACGCCCGGCAGCCCGGCTTCCAGTCACCGTGCCGCCGGATGGCGCGCATACCGCATGCCATCGCAGTGCGGAATGTGCGCCCCCGATATTTCGTATCACTACTCTTTAAATACAGGCTTCCACTTCAGCCGTGGAAGCCTGCATCCTCAGCGCGCCATCAGCTCGCTCAGCTCGGGATCGCGAACACGAACAACGTGCCGCCGAGCGCCGTGTACTTCGCCAGTTCGCGATAGCCGCCGACCGCGCCAAGACCTTCGGTCGACTTCTGCAGACCCGCTGCCATACCGATGCCGGCCCAGCCGCCGATGCCCGAATACACGCCGACGAACTGCTTGCCGTCATAGGTGTACGTGAACACGTTGCCGATGATCCCGGACGGCGTCTTGAACTTCCACAGCTCCTTGCCGTCGCTGATCCGCACCGCCTTGATATAGCCTTCGAGCGTGCCGTAGAACACGATGCCGCCAGCCGTTGCGAGCGCGCCGGACCACACCGAGAACTTCTCCGGCTTCGACCAGACGATCTTGCCCTTCGCCGCATCCCACGCGATGAAATTGCCCATCGAACCGTTCTCGTTCGGACCCGGGAACATCGACAGCGTCGCGCCCACATACGGCTGCCCCGACACATAGTCGACATCGAACGGCTCGTAGTCCATACAGACGTGATTGGTCGGCACGAGGAACAGCTTCGACTTCGGATCGAACGCGGCAGGCTGCTGGTCTTTCGAACCGAGCGCGGCCGGGCAGATGCCCTTCACGTTGTGGTCCGGACCGGCCTTTTGCGTCGAGTAGCTCGCGTTGCGGATCGGCAGGCCGCTCTTCAGATCGACGCTTTCCGCCCAGTTCACCGCCGGGTCGTACTTGTTCGCGACAAGCAGCTGGCCCGTTTCACGATTCAGCGTATAGCCGAAACCGTTGCGGTCGAAGTGCACGATCGCCGGCACGTTCTTGCCGTTGACCGGCAGGTCCGCGAGGATCATCTCGTTCACGCCGTCGTAGTCCCACTCGTCATGCGGCGTCATCTGATACACCCACTTCGCCTTGCCGGTGTTCAGGTCGCGAGCGAAGATCGACATCGACCACTTGTTGTCGCCTGGCCGTTGCGTCGGGTTCCACGTCCCGGGGTTGCCGGTGCCGTAGTAGACGAGATTGAGCTTCGGATCCCACGCATACCAGCCCCATGTGGTGCCGCCGCCGAGCTTCCACTGATCGCCCTTCCAGCTCTTGATCGACGAATCCGCGCCGACGGGCACCATCTTGCCGTCCGCATACGTCATCGTACTGTTGGGGTCGAGCAGCATCTCATTGTCGGGACCGGTGCTGTACGCTTTCCAGACCTCCTTGCCGGTCTTGATGTCGTAAGCGATCAGACGCCCGCGCACGCCGAACTCGCCGCCCGAAATGCCGGTCAGCACCTTGTCGCCGAACACGTGCGGCGCATTGGTGTTGGTTTCACCCGCTTTCGGATCGCCGTTCTTCGCCGACCAGACCACGTCGCCGGTCTTCGCGTTGAGCGCGACGAGCGTCGTGTCCGCCTGCTGCAGGAAGATCTTGCCGTCGCCATACGCGAGACCGCGGTTCACCGTGTCGCAACACATCACGGAAATAACCTGCGTGTCCTGCTTCGGCTCGTATTGCCAGATGAAGGTCTTGTCCTTCAGGTTGATCGCGATCACCTTGTTAGGGAATGGCGAATGGATGTACATCGTGTCGCCGATCACGAGCGGCGAGCCTTCGTGACCGCGTAGCACGCCGGTGGACATGGTCCACGCGACCTGCAGCTTGCCGACGTTGCTCTCGTTGATCTGCTTGAGCGGGCTGTAGCGATGGTTGGCATAGTCGCCCGCCTGTGCAGCCCAGTTGGATGGGTTCTTCAGCAGCGAATCGAGCTGCGGATCGGCGTGTGCGAAGAATGAACTCAGTGCCGTTGCCGCAGCCACCGCCAGTCCGAGAACCAGGGTGCGTACGTTCATGTGTCTCCTCCAGATTGGGTAAACCGTCCACCTCACGATGAAACGCTACCGCGCTACACCCGCCGCGCCGTCCGGATGCGGGTAACGAACCAGATCCAAGCCGGATTCTTTGCCCGGCTCATGCATAAGGAGGCTGATCGCATATTCCATGCCGACCGCGAGGTTTATTCGGTGTACCGCGCATGTGGGCGTCAAGGTGTGCCGCTTCGCTTCGGATGACGATACATACTGTGTCAAATACGCGATACATTGAGGGCGTCCCCGCTTCATTTTCAACTTCACATACAACGTCACATTCAATCGAGGTCAGTCATGGCACAAGCCGAGCGAGTGTATTCAGATCAGGAAGTCGAAGAGCGTCTTAAGGGTGCATTGCAGCACTGGTATCTGGAAGATGGATGGCTGCGGCGCAAATTCAAAACCGAAAGCTGGAAAGGCACGTTAATGCTGGTCAACACGGTCGGCCATCTCGCCGAAGCCGCGTGGCATCACCCGGACCTGACCGTGTCCTATGCATTCGTCATCGTGAAGCTGAAGACGCACACGGCTAAAGGGATCACCGATAAAGACTTCGCGCTCGCGAACAAAATCGAAGAGGTGATCCAGTGGCAGCCGGGCAAGGAAGGCGGGCCGCTCGAAGGCACGCCCACCGACGATCAGCGTTTCCGCTATATCAAGTACGACGCACCGAAAGGCTAGACGCGGAGCACGCGATGGGTTCGCGTGCGTGGTATGGCTTTTGCCTTGCAGCTTCTGTTTCGCTTCTTCTGGCTCGCGCGCGGTGCAGGCGCGCGGCCCGGTCCGAACCACGACGCGACAAGGACACGCTTGCCATGCCGATTGACTCTGACCACATCGCGCCGCTATCGGCGGTTACCGTCGACGCGCCGGCCCGCTTGCATCTGGGTTTTCTCGATCCGAGCGCGTCGCTCGGGCGCGCGTTCGGCAGCATCGGCCTCGTAATCGAAGGACGCGGCACGCGTGTCACCGCGCGTCTTGCGGAACGCTCGTGTGTTGCGCGCGCACCGAATGATGCACTGCGCGCGCGGGCTGCGCTGTATCTCGACCGTTTGCGCGATGCGTGGGGCGGTCCGGCGATCGCCGTCGATATCGATCAGGCTTCGCGCGCGCACTGCGGGCTCGGCTCGGGTACGCAGCTCGCGCTCGCGGTCGGCACCGCCTTCGCGCGGCTCGCCGGCGTGCCCGCATCGAGCGATGAGATCGCGCGGCTGCTTGGGCGCGGCGCGCGTTCCGGCATCGGCGCGCTCGGCTTCGATCATGGCGGGCTGATTGTCGATGGCGGCCCTGCGCGCGGCGCGCGGCCGCAGGATGCACACATGCCGCCGCTGCTGTTTCGCCATGCGTTTCCCGATGCATGGCGCGTCGTGCTGATCGACGACACCGATCTCGAAGGGCTGCACGGCGATGAGGAACGGCGTGGCCTCGCTGCGTTGCCGCCGTTTCCGCAAGCGCTTGCCGCACATCTATGTCATCTCGTGATGATGCGTGTTTTACCTGGTATCGCCGAACAGGACTTCGACGCGTTCGCGGACGGCATCAGCGCAGTGCAGCAAACCATCGGCGAATACTTCGCGCCCGTGCAGGGCGGCGTCTGCACGAGCCCCGCGGTCGGCCGTGCGTTGCAGGCGATCGCGGACGAACAGAAGGCCGGTATCGGCCAGACCTCGTGGGGGCCGACCGGCTTCGCGTTCGTGCGCAGCGCGGAAGCCGCGGAACGCGCGCTCGCGGCGGCGCGGGCCGCGACACGCGATGAACCATCTGTGACGTGCGCGGTGACCGTCGCGCGCAATCGCGGCGCAACGTTTAGCGTGGAGCGCACACGTAACTGCAAAGTCGATGCGGGATGACGAAGCGAGACCGACGCGCATGCGTTCGCAGCGCGACATCGGCATTGCAGCCCCGCTGCCGTTGCCGTTGCACAAACCGCCTCGCGTGCCTCACGTAAACCCGCAACGCCGAAACGATCCTTAATCCTTAAATATCAGCCACTGTCATGTCCGAAGCTACCGAAAGGCCATACATCCTGCATATGTTCACGGCCACGCCGCAGATGAGTCCGTTCGACGTCAATATGGCGGCCGACGCGGGCTATCAGATCGTCGTGCCATATAGCCACGTCGACGCGAGCAACGTCGTGCAGCTCACGCAAGACGCGATCTTTTCGCGCGGGCCGAAAGGCGTATCGCGCACGGGCATTTTTATCGGCGGGCGCGATGTGATGCTCGCCGCCGATATGCTCGACCTCGCGCGTCAGGCGATGGTGCCGCCGTTCGAGGTGTCGGTGTTCGCGGACCCGAGCGGTGCGTATACGACGTCGGCCGCATTGGTCGCGCTTGTCGAACGGACGCTGAAAAGCGAGCACGGCGAAGACCTCGGCGGCAAAGAGGTGCTGATACTCGGCGGCACCGGCGCGGTCGGGCGCGTGTCGGCTGCGCTCTTTGCATCGCTGGGCGCGAACGTAGCGATCGCGAGTCACTCCGATGCGGCGCGCGCGCAGCGCGTCAGCGACGAAGTGAACCAGCGCTTTAGCATCGCGACTCGCGGCATCGGCGCCGGCACGCCCGACGCGCTGCATGCCGCGCTCGCGAAAGCCGATGTCGTGATCGGCTCGGCCGCGGCCGGCGTGCAGGTCGTCGCGCAGGCGGACCTCGCGCATGCGCAGCAGATGCGCGTCGCCGCCGACGTCAATGCGGTGCCGCCCGAAGGCATCGCGGGCGTCAACGTGATGGATAACGGCAAACCGTTGGCCGGCGCCGCGCGGCCCGATGCAGTCGGGATTGGCGCGCTCGCGATCGGCAACGTCAAATATCAGGTCGAGCATCGTCTGTTTCTGCGCATGCGCACGGGCGGCAAGCCCGTGTACCTCGGCTTCGCGGAAGCGTTCGACGAGGCGCGTGCGATCGTCGCGGGCCGCGCCTGACTGACATCGGTCGCTAATCGTCATGCAGGCAAGGCTTCCTGCCCGACCTTCTTCCGCGCGCGCGACAGCGCGGCCGTATGCGCGTGCGTACGACATCCGTGTGCCGTTCGTTGCGATTGCGGGTTTGTCCGCACGGCTTTTTACCGAGTCGGCGGCGCAGGCGCGCCTCAATGTCGCCGCACTCGATCTGTTCGGCGATCGCGATACGCGGCAGCGTGCGAAGGTTTGGCTCGATGTGGGTGGCGAGGGCTTGTCGATGGATCGGGACAGGCTGTTCGATGCGCTTGCGCGTGTGGCGCGACTGCCAAGGATGCTTGGATTGATCGCGGGCAGCGGGCTTGAGCCGTTTGCGCGCGAGTTGCATGAGCGGACGGATATGCCGCGGTTTATCGGTAACGATATGCGCGCGATTGATGCGGTGCGCGAACCAGGGCGGTTTTTTGCGCTGCTTGATGAGTTGGGCGTCGAGCATCCGGAGGTTTCGTTTGCGCGGCCGCCTGAGGATACCGGTGGCTGGATCGGCAAGCGCGCGGACGGATGCGGCGGGATGCATATTCGGGCGGCTTATGAATTCGTGGCGGACGGATCCGATGCCGCCGCCACGCCGCCGATCTACTTCCAGCGCCTCGCCCCCGGCCGTTCGATGTCCGCGCTCTTTATCGCCGCCGGCGGCCACGCGGTGATTATCGGCTTCGCCGAACAGCTGACCGTCACGCACGGCGCGCTGCCATTTATCCATACCGGCTCACTCGGCCCGATCGATTTGCCGCCGCCCGTTGCGTCGCGCATCGGCGATATCGTACAAGCGATCGTCGCGAAGACCGGCCTTGTCGGCATGAACAGCATCGACTTTCTGCTCGACGGCGATGACACGATCAGCGTGCTCGAAATCAACGCGCGCCCTTCGTCGACGGCCGCGCTTTATGAAATCGCATCGCCCGCGGCGTGGCCGCATGGTCTGCTCGCGTGTCATATCGATGCGTGTCTGAAAGGCCGTTTGCCGTCGCCGCCGCCTCTCGCGGCCTCGTCGGCCTCGTCGGCCTCGGCAACCGCGGCGACGCCGCAACGCTACGTGGCTCAACGCGTCGCCTTCGCTCCACATAGCTTTTCGGTCACGCAGCGCTTCAGCGACACGCTATTCGCCGCGCCGTGGTGCCGCGACGTCCCGCAGCCCGGCGTGCGCATTGCGGCCGGCGAACCAGTCTGCACGCTGATCGCCATCGCGGCCGCCCCCGCTCGCCTGCGCGACGAACTCGAGCGCCAACGCACGCGCCTTCTCGAACTGATCGACACCTGCCACGAGTCCCACGATGACCTCCACACACGAACCGGCTGACCAGCCGCAAGCGCACAACTGCGCGATCAGCGTCAACAGGCTCGCCGAACCGCTCGTCGCGCAACTGATCGCCGACGCGGCGCGGCTACGCATCGGCGTTTCGCGCACGGCGTCGGGCACGACGATCGTCGATGCCGGTGTCGCCGTGCGTGGCAGCATCGAAGCCGGCGTGCAAGTCGCGCGCATCTGCATGGGCGGCCTGGGGCATATTGCGCCGCGCGTCGCGGTCGAACGCGAGCCGCTGTGGCCCGCGATGATTGAGGTGCATACGTCGACGCCCGTGATCGCGTGCCTCGGCAGCCAGTACGCAGGCTGGAGCCTGTCGGCCACCAAAGAGCAGAACAACGGCAAGAAGTTCTTTTCGCTTGGCTCGGGCCCGGCGCGCTCGCTCGCGTGCAAGGAACCGCTCTTCGATGAGCTCGGCTATCGCGATCGTCACGACAGCGGCGTGCTGGTGATGGAAGTGCACCAGCTTCCGCCGCAAGCGGTGATCGACAAGGTGCTCAACGACTGCGGCCTCGCGCCCGAGCGGCTGACGATTATCGTCACACCGACACAGTCTGTCGCGGGGACGGTGCAGGTCGTTTCGCGCGTCGTCGAAGTCGCGCTGCACAAGGCGCACGTGCTCGGCGCGCATCTGGCCGATATCGTCGAAGCGAGCGGCATCGCGCCACTGCCGCCGCCCGCGCCCGATGCGCTCGCCGCGATGGGCCGCACGAACGACGCGATCCTGTACGGCGGGCGCGTACATCTGACCGTGACCGGCGATGCGCTCGCGCGCAAACTCGCGGCCGAACTGCCATCGTGGAATTCGCGCGACTACGGCCGGCCGTTCGCGGATGTGTTCGCGTCGTTCAACCACGACTTCTATCAGATCGACCCTGCGCTGTTCGCACCGGCTGAAGTGTGGGTCGCGAGCCTCGAAAGCGGCGCGACTTACTACGGTGGACGGCTCGATGGTGCGTTGCTGCATCGGCAGTGGAATGGCGTGGCGGACCCGCTTGCGGAGGGTGCATCGGCTTCTGCGTCTTCCGGGACTTCCGCTTCTTCCGCTGATACGCAGGACAGCGGCCGCACCGATACCGAAGCAGGTGCGCAATGAGCGACGCCCTGACCGGCGCAGGCCTGCGCGTCGCGATCATGACCGACGAAACCGGCTGGCACACCTCGCGCCTTAAAAAAGCGTTTCGCGCGCGTGGCGTCGACGCACGCTGCATCGACCTCGCTGCCTGCCGCATCGACACGACATGGGAACCGTATGGCCTCGCGCTGCCCGGCTTCGGCCATACGCTGCCCGATGCCGTGTTCGTGCGTGGCATCGCGGGTGGCACGTTCGAGCAGGTCACGCTGCGCCTCGGCATCCTGCACGCGCTGCGCGAATGCGGCGTGCCGGTGTACAACGATGCACGTGCGATCGAGCGCAGCGTCGATAAATCGATGACGAGTTTTCTGCTGCACCGCAACGGCGTACCGACGCCGGCGACATGGGCCGGCGAATCGGCTGCGTTCGCGCAGCGTGTGCTGATGCGTGAGACCGCGGCGGGACATCAGGTGGTGCTGAAGCCGCTGTTCGGTTCGCAGGGCAAGGGCTTGCGAAGGCTTGGGGCAAGCGCGCGGCGCGACGGCACGCTGGTTCCGCTGCCGCCGCTCAAGCAGTACCAACAGGTCGCGTATTTACAGCGCTTCGTTGGCAATGAGGGCAGCGGCGCGCGGACGGGCGGGCGAGCCGGTGCGCATCAGGTCGAACCCGCGTTCGACTGGCGCGTGCTCGTGATCGGTGGACGCGCGGTCGCGGCGATGCGGCGCACCGGCGGCAGCGGCTGGATTCACAATGTGGCGCGCGGCGCACGCTGCGAGCCCGCGGAACTCGACGACACGCTTGCTGAAATCGCCGTGCGCGCGACGCAGGCGCTCGGGCTCGACTATGCGGGCGTCGACCTGATTCCCGCACCGCAGTGGCAGTCGCAGTTGCAGTTGCAGCCGCGATCGCAATCGCTGCAGCGATGCGACGCAAACGAGCCGCGCGAATCGTCCTCTTTCGCGCACCGGCTCGATGATGCACCGCCCACCAGTGCGCTCAACAGCCCGCTGGTGCTCGAAGTCAACGGCGTCGCCGCATGGCGGGGCCTGCAATCGGTCACACAGTTCGACATCGCCGCAGCGCTCGTCGACGACCTGCTCGACCGCAAGCTCGCGGCGGCAGGCGCCACGCCGGTCGAACCCACTCCGCTACGTCATGCCAGCGTCTGACGATCCGCTCGTGCTCGCACGCCACGCGTTCCTCCGCGCATGCAGCCTCGACGTCGAGACACCGAAGCCGGGCAACGTCAGCATTCAGAGCGCCGGCCACCGCATGGATGCGCAACAGTTCCTCGCCAGCGCCGTGGCCTGCGTTCCCGCGCTCTTCGCGCACGGCACCCCCGTCGGTTCGCGCATTCTCGATGCGGTGATGCGCACGCAGCAGGCGGTCGGCTGCAACACGAATCTCGGCATCGTGCTGCTCGTCGCACCGCTTGCCGCCGCGCTCGAAGAACCGGGCAGCCTGCTCGGCGCCGCCCAATGGCGCGATGCCACCGAACGCGTGCTCGAGCGCCTCTCCATCGACGACGCGCAAGCGGCCTATCTCGCGATCCGCGCGGCGAACCCAGGCGGCCTGGGCGAAGCATCGGAACAATCGGTGCACGCGCAACCGACCATCGGCCTGCGTGCAGCGATGCAACTCGCCGCGTCACGCGACAGCATCGCGCGCCAGTATGAAAACGGCTTCGCCGACGTGTTCACGACCGGCTTCGACGCCATCGCGAACCTGCTACAGGCAAACCCTGGTGCCACACCCGAGACGATCACGCTCGAAGTGTTTCTCACGTACTTGTCCTCATGGCCCGACTCGCACATTGTGCGCAAGCAGGGCGTGACGGTGGCGCAAAGTGTCACGCGCGAGGCGGGCAAGCGCCACGCTCAATGGCGTCTTGCGCCGCACGCCCCACAGATGGCGCACCTCGATGCATGGGATGCCGAATTAAAGCGCGAAGGCATCAATCCGGGCACGAGCGCGGACCTGACGGTCGCGACGCTGTTCGCGGCGATCTGTCTTGCGCCGCAGCGTTATCTGAAGAGCGCGCCGGCTTCGTAAAACGGCATAACGCCCCTCGCATTGGCACGCTTCCTGTTAGTCGAAGCGATGGTGTTTTCTCCGCTCGCCTCTCGCGGCAAACATGCCGTGCGCCGCGAGCAACAACCCCCGCGTCGACAGCTCTAACTTCAACGGAGGAACAGCATGGCCAAGATTAACCGCGTCCTGGTAGGCGAGTCGCTAGTCGGCGATGGCAACGAGGTCGCTCACATCGATCTGATCATCGGACCGCGCGGTTCGGCAGCCGAGACCGCATTCTGCAACGCGCTGACGAACAACAAGGACGGCTTCACATCGCTACTGGCAGTGGTCGCGCCGAACCTGCTGACGAAGCCGAACACGATCCTGTTCAACAAGGTGACTATCAAGGGCGCCAAACAGGCCGTGCAGATGTTCGGCCCCGCTCAGCATGCAGTGGCACTCGCGGTTGCCGATTCCGTCGAGGACGGCACGATTCCGAAAGACGAAGCCGATGATCTCTTTATCTGTGTCGGCGTCTTTATTCACTGGCAGGCCGATGACGACAAGAAGATTCAGGAATTCAACTACAAGGCGACGCGCGAAGCGTTGCAACGCGCCGTAGCGGGCGAACCGAGCGCGGCGGAAGTGGTGTCGAAGAAGAGTTCGGTCGCGCACCCGTTTGCGCCGAATTGAGGGCGGACCAGGCGCGAACCAAGCGCGAATTAAGCGCCGAACTCACGCTCGATGCCGGGTTGCCGGTGTGATGTGACGATCCGCGCGGCGGGTGATGACCCGGCGCGCGGCTTGCACCGGCAGATAATCATCGTGTTTCGATAGAGGTCTCGCATGACTTCATGTTGTCGCACGCGGCTCGCGATCGTCTCTCTCGCACTCGCCGCGTGCCTGCCGCTTGCCGCACGGGCCCAGAGCGGCGCGTCGGCATCGCCGGCTGCGCCCGGCAAGGCCGCGCCGGCGCATGCCTATAACTATCCGACTGAGGGGCGTGTCGAGTACGTACTCGGCTGCATGGACGAAAACGGACACGATTTCGCGAACGTCTATAAATGCTCATGCACGATCGACAAGATTGCGGCAGCGCTGCCGTACGACGAATATGTCGAGCAGTCGACGTTCTCGAAGTACGCGACGATGGGCGGCGAAGGCGGCGCCGAGTTCCGGATGGACAAGGCGCGCGCACAAACGAAGAAATTCCGCGCGTTGCAGCAGACTGCGTACGATCAGTGCGGGTTGGGTAAACCCTCAGCGTCTGCGTCGGCCAAATAGCGTCGGGTGGTGCGCTAAAGCTGCTTGAGCGCGCTCGAATTCGAGCGCGCGCTTCCAACGCTTCAAGCAAGAGCGATTAGTCGGGAATCAGCCCTTCCCCGAGCGACCCGCATGCGCCCCAGGCGCTGCGCGTCTGGCTGCGTCTGCGTTCGATCAGCACGCCGACGGCGGACACGTCGTCGAATTTCGCGGGCTTGCTAAGCGATACGCGAACCCAATGCGCGCCGAATGAGCCGATCGCCAGTTGCGCGATCTGCTCGGCCAGCGCCTCGAGCAGCTGGACTTTGTGCGTCGCAAGAAGCGTGTGCAGCGCGGTGCGCACCGCCGAATAGTCGACCGTGTCGCCGATGCGATCGGTATGGCATGCACGCAACGACGGGACACCGATCGCAAGATCGAGGCGCACCGGCTGCGCGGTATGCAGTTCAGGCGCATCGATGCCGATCACGGTCTGGCCGGTGAAGCCTTCGATATAAACGATGTCCAGCGCGACGTGCGCCGGCGCGTCGGTTATCGCATTGCCTGCCGCAAACCGTTCGTTCATCTGGCCGAGCGGTACGTCGATCGGTTGCCGGGTCGCGCGAATTGCATCGAAACGCTCCATAGGGGTGACTCCGCCGCCTGTCGGGCTTCTGGTTTAAAGGGAAAGCTTTGCATTTGCGCAATGCATATGATTGAACACATATGACCGGAAAGGCGCAAATAGCAAGCCCGATACATTAAGCAAAAAGCGCGCGCAAAATAAGGACCTTATAAGACTACTTATTGATGACGCGCGCTAACGGTTGTAGAGTGTTTGCGACGGGCAATGAAGCAGGTGCCTACAATCGTCTGTTTGTGGTCTGCTGTGGCTTCGCGAATGCGCGGCGTAGAATCGCGCGGCGCGCAGGGGAAAGAGGTACATCTATAAAAGGCGTCGGCGCGCCGCTCAAACGGTGCGGATAAGCCGAACGCAATGGAGACGCCCCAATATGTCATCGCTCGCTGACATCAACTCGCATGTCCGTGATGTTTTGAACACGGTCCACAACCAGTCGCCCACTCGACAGACGAGCGACTCGGTCGCGCAGTCGTGGACGCGTTGCCTGAACGAGTTCGGTCTCGACCCGGGCCGCTTCATCATGCCGCCCGTGCTCACACAGCATGAACTGGCCGCGCGCCGCGAAGCCGCGAGCGATCTGATCGCATGCTCGAAGCTCGAAATGACCACGCTGTATCAGCAACTCGCCGACCCGAGCCTCGCGGTCGTGCTGACCGATGCGGACGGCGTGATCGTGCATCAGGTGTCGTCGGTGCCGTTCGGCGAAGCAGTCGCCGCGGATGGCCTGCGCGTCGGCGCCGTGTGGAGCGAGCGCACTGCGGGCACGAACGGCATGGGCACCTGCCTTGCCGAACGCGAATGCCTCGCGGTCTATCAGCATGAACACTTCTATCCGCGCTATACGTCGCTCACCTGCTCGGCCGCGCCGATTTTCGACGACCGCGGCACGGTGGCCGGTGTGCTCGACGTGACGAGCCGATCGAGGCTGTTGCAACAGCATTCGCTCGTGCTAGTCGGCATGTCGCGGCAGATGATCGAGAACCGGCTGATCGATTCGCGCTACCGGCGCGCCAACATGATTCATTTTCATAGCCGGCCCGAATTCGTCGGCACGCTGCACGCGGGCAAGCTCGCTGTAGACGACGAAGGAATCGTGCTTGCAGCGAGCCGCAGCGCACTGTTCCAGCTCGATCTGCGCTCGCCCGACCAGTTATGCGGGAAACGCATTGAAGAGGCGTTCAACGCCAGCCTCGAAGATATGATCGCGCGCAGCATTCGCGGCTCGTTCCATCCGGTGACGGTCTACGGCGCGCATACGAACAATCGCTTCTTCCTCGTCGCGCAAACGCCGCGCGACGCGACGACGTTCGCGAGTGCGTTCTCGACGTTGCCGGCGCCGGGTGCCGCGGCAGCCAGCAGCGATGCTCCGCCGCGCGGCCGCACCTCCGTTGCTAAAGCGAAGGAAGCGCGTGCGCCGGCAAGCGGACGCCTCGACAAGCTGTCGCAACTCGAATTCGGCGATCCGCGCATGGCCTCGCAGATACAGCTTGCCGCGCGCGCGATTCAACGCAAGATCCCGATTATCCTGCGTGGCCAGACCGGTACCGGCAAGGAAGTATTCGCGAATGCGCTGCACAGCATCAGCCCGAATAGCGGCGGCAGCTTTGTCGCGGTGAATTGCGCGTCGTTACCGGAGAACCTGATCGAGAGCGAACTGTTCGGCTACCGCGCGGGCGCGTTTACGGGCGCGCAACGTGAAGGACGGCGCGGCAAGATCGTGCAGGCGAATAACGGCACGCTGTTTCTCGACGAAATCGGCGATATGCCGATGACGCTGCAAGCGCGCCTGTTGCGCGTGCTCGAAGAACACGAGGTCACGCCGCTCGGCACGGAGACTACATTAAAGGTGGATTTCCAGCTGATCAGCGCGAGCCACCGCAATCTGCTCGATCTCGTGCAGCGTGGCATGTTCCGCGAAGACTTGTATTACCGGCTAAGCGGCATCGAGATTAATCTGCCGGCGCTGCACGAACGCGCGGATATCGGCGCATTGATCCAGCATCTGCTCGATAGCGAAGCCGACGATGCACCGCCGCTAAGCGCCGAAGCGCGCCAGGCGTTGCTCAACTATGCGTGGCCCGGGAATATTCGCCAGTTGCGTCACGTGTTGCAAATGGCGATTGCGCTATGCGACGGACCGGAGATTCGCTGCGCGCATTTGCCGCCTGAAATCACGCAAGGCAACGTTGCGTCCGCAACCATTGCCGCGCGCGCCGCCGCACAATCTGCGCCGTCGTCGATGAACGACATGCTCGCGCTGCCGGACGACTGCGACGTGTCGAGCCTGAACGCGATACAGATCAAGGAGCGCGAAACGGTGCTCGCGATGCTCGACGAACACCGCTGGAATGTCAGTAATGTCGCGAAGACGCTCGGCATCAGCCGCAACACGTTGTACCGGAAGATGCACAGACTGTTTATCCGGCTCTCGCACGACACGCCGCCGCTTAACGATGCGTGAGGTTCGATGAGCGCGCCGTCGCCCGCCCGCCGCCCCGGCGAATTCAGGTCCGACGCGCGCTTTGCATGGTGCGTGACGGGCTCGGGCCACATGATCGAGGAATCGGTCGACCTCGCGCTGCAACTGCCGGGCGTCGATATGTTCCTTTCTTCAGCGGGCGAAGAAGTCTTGCCGCTCTACGGCTGGCCTGTTGCAAAGCTGCGCGAGCACTTTCGCGTGATACGCGACAACAGCGCGAGCAGTGTGCCGGTCGGCATGCTGTACGAAGGCCTTTACCACACCGTCGTGATTGCGCCCGCAACGAGTAATACGGTTGCGAAGTGCGCGTTCGGCATCTCCGATACGCTGCCGACGAATCTCTATGCGCAAGCGGGCAAGCAATGCGTGCCCGGCATCGTTTTCGCGTGTGACACGGAGCCGACCGTGATTACGCAGAGTCCGCACGACTGGGTGGAATTGCGTCCGCGCGCGATCGAACTCGAGAACGTCGAGCGGCTCGCGCGGATCGAACACACGACGGTCGCGCGCTCGCTCGACGAACTGCGCACCGCGCTCACGCAACGGCTGTCGACACTCGGGCTCGCATGGAACACATCGTCTTCCTGACCGGCAGGCTCGCCGAAAAAAGCGTCGTGCAGGTGCTCGAGGGTTTCGCGAATCCGACGTTTACGTGGGAAGTGCGCGAAATCGGTCTGCAAGTCGCGGGACTCATGACGGCCGATATGATCCGGCGGCGCGTGGCGGTGCCGGTGAATGCGGACCGCGTGATTGTGCCTGGACGTTGTCGTGGCGATATGGATGCGTTGACAGCACATTTTGGCGTGCGGGTTGAGCGTGGGCCCGAGGAGATCAAGGACTTGCCGCAGTTCTTTGGGCAGGCGGCGCGCAAGCTCGATTTGTCGCGCTATGAGACGGAGATTTTCGCGGAAATTGTCGATGCGCCTCGGCTGGATCTTGAGGGTATTGCGGCGCGCGCCAGGCAGTATAAGGATGAAGGCGCTGATGTGATCGATGTCGGCTGCTTGCCTGATACGCCGTTTCCGCATCTCGAAGACGCGGTGCGGATGCTGAAAGATAAGGGCTACCGCGTTAGCGTCGATTCAATGGTTACCGAAGAATTGCTGCGTGGCGGACGTGCGGGTGCTGATTATCTGATGAGCCTGAACGTCGATACGCTGTGGATTGCGGATGAAGTGCTGGCGACGCCGATCGTCGTTGCGCGTGAACCTCGCGATACCGCGTCATTGCATCAGGCGATCGATACATTGCTTGCGCGCGGCAAGCCGTTTCTCGCCGATCCGATTCTCGATCCGATTCCGTTTGGGTTTGCGGCTTCAGTCGCGCGCTATGTCGCGTTGCGTGAGCGGTATCCGGATGTGGCGATCATGCTGGGGATTGGCAATGTGACTGAGCTCACTGAAGCGGATACGACGGGGATTAATGCGGTGTTGATGGGTATCGCCGCTGAGTTGCACGTTGCTGCGGTGCTCACCACTTCGGTCAGTTTGCATGCGCGGCGCGCAGTGCGTGAAGCCGATGTGGCGCGGCGCGTGATGCATGCGGCCGAAAAGGCACAGGTGCTGCCTAAAGGTATTTCAGGTGATCTCGCTGCCTTGCATTCGAAGCGGCCGTTTCCTTATGACGCGAGTGAAATCGCTGAATTCGCTGCCGGTGTGCGGGATCCGAATTTTCGCGTGCAGGTGTCTAGCGATGGCATTCACGTTTATAACCGCGATGGACATTTGACGGGTGTCGATCCGTTTGAGTTTTATCCGCGGTTGAAGGTTGAACATGATGGCGGGCATGCGTTTTATCTTGGCGTGCAGCTCGCGCGCGCGGAGATCGCCTGGCAGCTTGGGAAGCGATTTGATCAGGATGAGATGCTGGATTGGGGGTGCGCGGTGGATCGGCCGGAGAAGGATCTAACCGCGTGGCATGTACCGGGCAGCACGAAGAAGAAGGGGTGAGACGTGTGAAAGTTTCCTCGGGCCGGCCCATCATCATGCTAGTGGCGCCAGTGTCCGCGCGCATCACGAACACTGACGCCACCTATAACATTCCGGGCTACTGACGGAAGCCGAAGACCAAGACCTTTTTCCCCTCAAAAGCTTCCTGCACACCTTGCTCGCAATACGGAGGGCACACCGCCTGGCCGTCCGCGCTCTGGCCTGACACCGTAACCGCCTTGTAGACAACCGATTCGACGAGCGTCCCGTCGGAAGCGACAACGATGTTCAGATCTGTCTCAACACCGGCCGGCACGGCTCCGCCGGCGGTATAGACGATGCTCATGGTGCCTGTGCAATCGGCGTTCACCGAGTAGGTGCCGCTCTGGTTCGGATTGAATGTCGTTTGCCCTCCTTTCGGCAGCCCGCCGATCATCCCGAAGTCGGTGCGCGCAAAATGACCCATACCGTCGAACGTCACGAGGGCGACGTCATCGAGAATCGATGCGGCGGCATACGGATGCAACTTGCCGTCGGCCCCTATCAATCCAAGAATATTTCCGTGACCGATAAACTCGAACGGTCCCTTTAACGTCGCGGTCGAGCAAAGGCCGCCACCGCCACCGCCGCCGCCGCCGCCGGCCTGTGCGGCCCCACTGAGCGAGACAAGTGCAACGGCTATGGCCGATGCAATGCTTAAATGGTTGATCTTCACGGTCGTCTCCTTGTCAGCGAATCGGGCGCTTGACATCACGACGCGCACAAGCGAATTTGCGTGGCAGGATTGATCGCCCAATTCAAATGGACTTTAAAAAGGCCGCAGTGAATCCTGCTGCCGCCTTTCGTGGAAGAAGCAATAGGAAAACGAATGGCCGTCAGAGCGGCTGAGTATTTTTCGATTGTGAAACGGGAAAACCGCGGTGTGGGCCAGGTAATGAACAACTGAGGAACAACTGAGCGAATGCCAATCGCTTTACCAGGCAATTATCTTTTGCCTGGCGCCAGCAGACACGCGCAGAAGAGGTGCACGAAAGTCCGCGCAAGGGTGACTTTGTGAGTCAGCCATGCAATAAGGTCGCATAGCAAAATAAGTTTAATCCACGATCTTCGCGGGTACCAGATAGATTTCGGACAAAACAACAGGCACATTCATGATGCTGCGACGCGTGTGATGTGTTCACGTATGCAGATGCGTGCGAAAAATTCAAAAGATCACCCAAGCAGGTGGGAAGATCAGTATCGCGTCGATTTATGCTATTTGCATAAATATTCGTTCGCCCGGGAACGTGGCGGATTGCCTGAAAGAAGAGCGTCTTCAGGACCAGAGCGAACTGGCTCTGGTCCTCGCACTTCTTCTATTCAGGTCACGCCGGCGTAATGACCAACTTCTCCTGCTGCACTTCCACGCGGACCTTGTCGGAAATCTCAAACCCCGCCTCTCTCAGCCAGCGCCCCGACAAGCGAATCCAGGGCGCAGGCGGATAATCTGCTGGAGTGTTCTTCCAAAACGGCCATCCCTTAGGCCGATAGAACGGCTGTCGTAGTCTCGATACCGTCAAGTAGCGAACCTGAGTTCCGTCCTCTGTTTTATGATTACGTTTAGCCATGTCAACTCCTGTGTGAGTTGGTTGTGGTTAGCGGGTCGTGTGGGGTCCAGCCCATGCGGCCCGCGCTTCTTCTCCTTCCTGCTCTCCCCTTCTTCGAATTCCTTCTGCTGTAGATCGATTTAACATTTGTTAGCGATCCGACCTATTCTCGCTGAATGAATTTGGAAATGCAATGGATTGTCGAGATCATTCAAATCGAAAATATTTGTCAAATACGTGCCAAAATCAATGAATTGCTATTTATATTGCGCACTTCTCAAATCGCCCTAAGAAGAGCATAAGCAATCCCCGCCTTTAAGCGAAAGTCCCAAGACATTCCGTGTTATCCAAGCGTGCACTCAAGACAGCATTTCAAGCGCTACTGCCCCAAAACCGCAAGCGCCGCCCGCATCGGCGCAAACGACACCGTAATCACCCCCTCAAGCGGCGTATTCATCTCGAGGATCAAAAAAATAGCAACAGACGTCGACAACGCCCCCAGACACAACGCCGTCGCGACCGTCGCATTGAGTCGCGTAAACAGGCCGAACGTACCGAAGATAATGCACAACCACAACACGAGCGCGACCAGCAGCAGCGGCGGCGTAGCACTAACCGCTTGCAGCAGGCCAAGCTCGCGCACGGCCAGCACGTTGTCGGCCATCTCGATCGCGCGCGCCTGAAGCCGCCGTTGCGCGTCGTTCTGCGGCGTGAGTTCCGCCAGTTCGCGCTCGATGTTTTCCCCGCGTTGGTAGGCCTCGGCGCTGTACATGGTGTGCAGCTGCGCGGGGTCGCCTGACGCAATCTTCTGCACGCCGGCGGTAAGAACCTGCTTCAACGAGCTACGGATCTCCTGCGTTTCCGGCCCGTATCGGGCGAGCACCCGGTCGAGCATGATGACATTGGCCGCAGCATGCGTCACCTCTGCGCTCACGGTGTCGAACGAGCTCTTGGCCGACGAGATCAACAAGCCAAGCACCAGCGCCGCGATGGTGGCGATCAGGCCAGTCGCGAGTTTTACAACCTCGATCGAGTCGTCGGACAGATGCTGCCCCGGCAGCCTGGTGCGGATATGCAAGCCGAGCAGCGCGCTCCCGAAGACGCAGGCAAACGCGATCACTGCGACGATCAAATGATGCATTGTCCGATCCTTTGCCCCGCGCGCGGCGCGCCCCTCAGGGCGCCGGCACCACGTGGTAGTAGATGCCATTTGCACCATAAGACGGCTTGAACCACGTATTGCCGCACAGGTAGTAAGTGCCGCCCTGAACCGTGGGTTTGATACAGCCGGCCGGCAGCGTCGCGTAGATCGCACCCATCGTATAGTTCGCGCTGACCGGCACCGCCACCGGCGCGCCTGTCGTTGCGCCCGCCACATAGCCGGCGTTGTACGCGTTCGCCGCAGTCGCCTGCGTATTGGCCGAAGCCACCGCCGCGCCGGCTGCCGCCCCTACGACAGCGCCCGCGGCTGCCGCGCCCGCCGTGGACCAGCCGCCGCAGTTGTAGCAGCCCGAGCCGTAAACGTTCACCGTGGTCGGCGGGTGGTAAGTGTTGTACGTCGCACCGTAGTAGGTGCTGTGATACGCGGTCGCTCCCGACGAGTTCGTGTAGGTCGTGTAGCCGGATCCTTCGACGTGCGTGGCCGTGCCGCCGTAGGCATTGGTCGCGGTAGTGCCCTGCCCGTACGTATGCGTCGCGCTGCCGCCGTACGGATTCGTGTAAGTCGTCTGGTTCGAGCCGGCCTGGTGCGTGGCCGTGTCGCCATAACGGTTCGTCGCGGTCGTGCCTTGCCCATAGGTCCGCGTCGCGCTGCCGCCGTACGGATTGGAGTAGCTGGTCAGCCCGGAGCCTTCCGTATGCGTGGCCGTGCCGCCGTAGCGGCCGGTCGCGGTGGTGCCCTGTCCGTACGTATGCGTTTCGCTGCCGCCCCACGCATTGCTGCGGGTCGTCGAATCGGAACCAGCCGAGTGCCACGCCGTCCCGCCGCGCATGTCCTCGTGCGACCAGCTGCCCGCGTGTTCCCACGCGGCAGCCAGGTTCGATGCGAACGCCGGAATCAGCAAGCCGGCCAGATAGATCGATACTGTCCTCACGATGCGCCTCCTCATTGAGGCCTGGCCTGCGCGGCTTTCGGCGACGGCTTCAGCCCCGGCGCGTTCGCGGCGTTGATGCCCTTGGTGGCGTCGGGACGCTCGAACGCGATGCGCTCTGCACCGGCCGTGTCGGACGGCGCGAAGGCGTCCGCCGCAAGGAGCGGATCCAGCACCCAGTTCGACAGCGACAGCACATGGCGCAGCCGGGCCGGATCGTTCATATAGACCGCGTAGATGCGGCGCGGCAACTTGTCCTCCGTGCCGATCCAGGCTTGCACGAACACGTCGCCGGTCACGTACGCGACCATGTCCGTCGTCGTGTTGTCGACAACCATCGACTGGCCGATATAGAACGCAATCTTCAGACCGTCGGCGATGTCCTTGTACGGGTCCGCGACGATCACGTCGGTAAACGGGAAATAGATTGCGCCGATGTCATAAGCCTTCCTGACTGCGGCGTCAATCGTCGGCGGCGCCTCGGCGACAGCGACGAGCTTCTCCGCGGGCGCGAACGCCGTCATCGTCTTGCCGTCGTAGTAGAACTCGGTGCGCGGGCCGTCGCCGGGCGTGATCACCTTGAGCTTGTCCGGCCTTTGCATCGTGACTTCGGATTTTGTCGAGTAGATGAGCGGCGGGCCGAGGCGACTCGGATTCTCGTATGAAACGATCGCCGTGAAGGTCATCGATTTAGCCGCAGCAAGGCGGTCGCACGCGGCCTTGATGATCGCAAGCGCACGCGGATCGAGTCCTGGCTGGTAATCGGGCGCGGCGGCGGATTTCGCTTGTTTCGCTGCGGCTTTTGCCGGCGCTTTCGCTTGCTGTGCGCCGACGCCCGAGGCAAGGCATACAGCCATCGCGAAGACCATTGCGCGGCAGACCAGTTTCCAGGAACTCATCGCAGCCTCATGCGTTGGACCGGATGTCGCGGCAAGCCTTTGCGACGATCAGGGGATCATCCCGCATTCGAACATCTTGTTGGCGATTGGTGCGGCCACCCGGTTGATGAACTCGGCGCGCATCTGCGGGTCGTTTTTCAGCATCTCCATCGCGTTCTGCTCGCCCTGCGGCTTCGGATGGCCTTTCTTCGCCGCGCGTTCCTGCCACAACTGCTCACAGCTCGATTGCTGGTACTTCTGCACAAGCCGGTTCGCGACGGAGTCGAGCATCGGGTATTGCTGCGCGGCGGCGATCGTCGCGAACAGCAACGCGGGCACCATCGCAAACCACATGACGTGCTTGATCATGATTTGCCCTCGTTTTTTCAAGGCGTTTTCGAGCGATTGGATTTGCAAGGTGCGCGAACGGGTTGCGCACCTCGGCTCTCCGCCATCCGGCTTTTAAAGGCGCCTATCTGGCCAGTTATTCGGCGGCTTATTTAGGTTTGACGAACTGCACCACCGTTTTGGAAACGGAGTCGCACCACTCGTCCATGATCGGCTTGACCGAATCGAACGTGATAACAGGCTCATTCGATGCAACACGTTTCAGCTTCTCGCCGGTATGCGTGCGCACCACTTTGGACAGGACCTCCCCGGAGACACTGTCGGTGGACATTGCCTCGACCAGCAACTTCGCCTGCTGCTGCGCACCCGCCACCGTATCGACCGCCATCGAGACGACGAATGCCGTCGGCACGACCTGCCACGGCTTGAGCCCTTCCGGTGTGCTGGCAACGCCGGTGACGGCCACTTGCAGCTTGACCACACCTGGCCCGGGTGTATCCACGACCTTGACTCTCGATCCGATCGCCTGTCGCAGGCAGGTCGTGCCGTAGCTGCGTATCTGATCGATCGTCGCCTGGCTCAACTGCTCCGTCGGCTCGGCTTTCGGATACATCGTGAACGGCTCGACGATGACGGCGCTGTAATTCGTCGGGTTGAGCTTGGGGTTGACGTACCTCAGGAATGTTTGCCCGTCCGGACCTTGGGTCTGCTGCAGATCCGAGTAACTCGGCAGAAAGCCAGAATACTCCGCCTGGTTCGGCGTGTTATTGCTCGCGCATCCGGCGACGAGCAGAACAGCGACCGCAATAGCGGAGACACTGGTGTGGTGTGTTCCCTTCATCATCCTGACCTCCCGCGCGTGGGTGAATACCTAATCAGAATTGCACGCGGAGGAGGCTTTCGCTATTGGACCAAAGTCCTAAAAATATGATGGATATCGCTATTTTGTGCGCGATTTCCTTTTTAGTTCGGATACCTACTCGTGTGGCACTTAACTGGAACAGATCTGTACGACCCAGGAATATTTAATGCGGTCATGCTGAATAAGCCTGCCCTGCATGTCGACGGTGGAGGCAAGACGGAGGTCACAAAGTGAAGCGCTTTTTGCTGCCCGTAGTCGCGATGCTGCTGTGGACGTTCGTATGCGCATGTGCAAATGCGCCGCACGGAAGCAACTACAGTCTGAATGCCGAGCGCCTGCGTCAGGATACGGACCCTGGCATGCCGCTCGCCATCGTTATCGACTATGTATCCATCCCCAAACTGGTTGACCGGCCGCAGTTTGTGCTTCGTGTCGGCCAGTCGCAGGTGCGGGTCGACAATGCTGCCCGCTGGCGTGCACCTTTGAAAAAACAGATCGCAACTGTAATTGCGGCAGATCTCGGGCAACTATGCCGCGATACCGTTGTTTCGACCTCTTCGCAGTCGACTGACCGGCCGACCATTCGTTTAGCGATCAACGTGCAAACGTTCGACTCCGTGCCTGGGTCAGGTGCGGTACTTGTCGTGTCCTGGTCGATACTCACACCGAATTCGAGTCGGGCGCTCAACGGAAAATCCGTCGTTGTTCAACAGGTCGATCGCGACGGTTACGATGCACTGGTGGATGCGCATAGCCGCGCACTGGCGGCCGTTAGTGAAGACATCGCGACGACGATCGCGTCGGGGATCAGGAAGGGAGCGGGTGGAGCGAATATCTGACGGCACAACCGGCACGTAAAGGTATGATCATCGCCATACCCACACTTGCCGCCACCATGCACGAGCGAATCGACGAGCAAATCACCTTCCGCCGGCTTGAAGTTCTACTGGCCTTCATGGAAGGCGGCAGCCTGGCAAAAGCCGCGGAAATGCTCGACACCAGCACCGTCAGTGTTCACCGCGCATTGCATGCTCTGGAAGAAGGCGTGCGCTGCAAACTGTTCCTGCATCAAGGCAGACAACTGATTCCAACCGACGCCGCGAGAACGTTAGCCGCAACCGCGCGTGAGGTTTTATCGACCCTCTCCTCCGGAATTCGCACGACACGCGAGGTTGCCGGCTATGCCTCGTCCGTGCTCCGCTTAGGCTCGCTGTACTCGCTGACGCTCGAAACCGTTCCGGCGATGATCGGCGAACTGAAGGCGCGCGAGATGGGCCTCGAGGTCGACCTCACACTCGGCTCCAACACGGAACTACTCGATCGCTTGTCCAACGGCACGCTGGACGCCGCGCTGCTGGCCGTCTCCGAACTCGGCGCAGAGTTCCAGACCATTGAGCTGTTCGAGGACGAAATCTTCTTCGCCGCGCCCACCGGCTCGAAGTACGCGCAGCACAAGACGATCGATCTGCAAGCCTGTTCGCACGAACCGTTTGTCTCGCTGCATGAAGGCTTCGCGACGTATCACGGCTTCCAGCGCGCGTTTCATCTGGCCGGCACGACGCCGACCGTCGCCATGACGGTCGGCGACGTATTTTCATTGACCAGTCTGGTGAGCGGCGGCGTCGGATACACGCTTTTGCCGGGGCGGATTCGAGGGTTTCTGAAAGACCGTGTTCATTTCATCCCGCTCGATTCCCGTTTCCAGATGAAGCAGCAGATCGGCCTGACCTTCCTGAGCATTCGCGAACGAGACCCGGCTTTACTGAAGCTTGGCGTGATTTGCCGGGCCATGGCGAAGCGGTTCGGCATTCGTACGTGAACCCCAGCGTTGCGCCAGCACCGAACAGGTCATCAACTGGATCTGGTGAAACAGCATGACGGGAAGCACGATCAGCCCGGCATGGGTGCCAAACAGGACCTTCGCCATCGCGATACCCGATGCCATGCTTTTCTTCGAACCGCAGAAAATGATCGTCACCCGGTCTTCATCCGAAAAGCCCAGCCACTTGCTCGCATAGGTCGTCACGACAAGTGCGAGAGCAAGCAGGATCACATTGACGATGACGATGCCAAGCAGCGAGCTCACGGAAAGTTGATGCCAGATACCCTCGTTCACTGCTTCACTGAACGCGACATAGACGATCAGAACAATCGAGCCCTGGTCGACAATACGCAGTAATTCCTTACGCGCATCAATCCAGCGACCGATAACGGGGCGCAGCAACTGGCCCGCGACAAACGGCACGAAAAGCTGCAGAACGATATCGCCCACCGTGCTAAACGACGACACGCCTCCGCTGGCATGGTTGCTTACAATCAGGCTAACGAGCGCCGGCGTCAGGAAGATGCCGATCAGGCTCGATGCGGAGGCGCTGCAAACTGCCGCCGGAACATTACCCTTCGCCATCGACGTGAACGCAATCGACGATTGCACCGTGGACGGCAAGGTGCACAGAAACAGCACGCCGAGGTACAGCCAGGGCTGAACAAACGCGCCGAGCACCGGGTGCAGCGCGACGCCAAGCAGCGGAAAAAGCACAAAGGTGCTGCAGAACACCGCGGCATGAAGCTTCCAGTTTGTCGCGCCGGCAACGATCGCCTCCCGCGAAAGCTTCGCGCCGTGCAAAAAGAACAGCACGGCGATCGCGGCGTCGGTGAGCCAGTTGAAAGCCGTGGCCGCGGAGCCTCGACACGGCAGCAGCGTTGCGAACACAACGGTACAGACCAGAGCCAATGTGAATTTGTCGGGCATCAGCTTGCGGAGCATCATTTTCTTTTTCCTTTCAGAAGAGTGGTTATCTTGCTCACCATCCCGCTTTTTTCCGTCGAAGTTCGGTCGCTGACGAGCTGGTGTATGCCACGCACATTAAGGCGTCGAAAAAAACCGATCAATCAACCGGATGGCGGACGTTTACGCCAGGCGTAACGATGCGGGAAGAGGCCCGGTGGGGTTCAGCGGGCTCGGGAGAGCTACAGGGAAGGCAGACTGAGATCCGGCAGGCTCGAAACGTGTCGGGAACGGAAGTGGGAGAGCAGCCATTGCGTGAAGGTCCGCACCGCGTCGGCGCGCGGATGGCGAGCGCCATGCACCACATGGAACCCGAAGCCCGGCAACGCGAACGGAACCACTTTCACCAGCTTTCCGTCCAGTAAGGGTTGCTCAAGCACGATGTCGCTGCATAGCGCGACGCCCAGACCCACCAGCGCGGCATCGATTGCATGAAGCTCTTCCCGAAAGATCAGTTCATGCCTGATGGAAACTGGCGCGGTTCCCGCGGACGCGACGCCCGCGGCAGTGAACCACTGCGACCACGAAGGCGCTTCCGGATCGCCGTTTGTCCACTCGTAGTGAATAAGCGGGAATCGCAACACATCGTCTGCGGTGAGCGGTTGTCTCGTCGCACTGACTGCGCTGACGAGCAGCGCCGGATTCGCGACAGGATAGAACGCGTCGCGTCCGATCTCTTCTGAAACCACCCCTTTCGGCGCGGTACGCGCATAGCGAATCGCTACGTCTGCTTCGCCTGCGTCGAGGTCGAGAACGGCATCGGTTCCGATGATCTGCAATGGAACGTCCGCGTGCGCGTCGTACCACTGCGGCAAATGCGGCACGAGCCAGCGGCTCGCAAATGCATTGGGACACGTAACGCGTAGCGGTACCTCGCCGCTCATCTGGACCACCATCGAGATCGCTTTATCGAATGCTTCGAACCCGCTACGCAGCGCCGGATACAGAAGCTGACCCTCGGTCGTGAGCCGGATCGGCCGTGGACGCCGCAGCAATAGCCGCTTGCCGCAGGCTTCCTCCAGCGCGCGGATCTGGTGGCTGAGCGCCGTCGACGTCACGTTGAGTTCGGCCGCGGCGGCCACGAAGCTGCGATGCCGCGCGACCGCCTCGAACGTCTGCAACGAACGCAGCGGAGGCAACTTTCGCATGCGTTGAGTCTAGGTGAGTTCCTCTCATCTGCAAGCTGAATTCTTTGCCTTTGCTGCAAGCTTCGCGAGATGCAATCATGAAATGAGCGTTCGCACGGCCCGCATCGGCATCGATTGATCTGTAGAGGCAAATATGAACAAGGACATGACAATCAACACTGCGTATGCCGCAAGCGGCTTCACCGTGTCCACGATCGCACAATTGCGCGATGCGCTGCGCGGCCAGCTTGTTCTGCCCGACGATTCGCAATACGAATCGGCACGGCGGGTCTGGAACGGCGCGATCGACAAGCGGCCAGCGTTGATCGTCTATTGCCTCGACGCCGACGATGTCGTTGCCGCGCTGCGCTTCGCCCAATCGACACATACGGCATTCGCGGTACGAAGCGGTGGTCACAACGTGGCCGGACTTTCGGTCTGCGACAATGGTCTCGTCATCGATCTCTCGTTGATGAAGCAGATCGATGTCGATGCCGAACAGCGCATCGCGCGCGCCGAAGCGGGTCTCAACATCGGCGAGTTCGATCGCGCGACACTCGCGCATGGCCTTGCAACCACGATGGGCGTCAATAGCGACACGGGCATCGCCGGTCTGACGTTGGGCGGCGGCTTCGGCAAGCTCGGCCGCAAGCATGGCTTGACCTGCGATAACCTCATCGCAGTCGAACTCGTCACTGCGCAAGGGCAAAAACTTTTTGTCAGCGAGCGCGAGCACGCCGACCTGTTCTGGGCCCTCCGCGGTGGCGGCGGCAACTTCGGTATCGTCACCGCGTTTCATTTCCGGCTTCACCCTCTTCCTGAGGCGTTGCTAGTCGGAACGGTGTTGTATCCGCACGAGCAAGCGGCGGACGCGTTACGTTTTTATGAACGCTTTGCGCGCGAAGCACCCGACGAAGTCAGCGCCGATGCCGCGCTGGTGACGTTCCCGACCGGGCAACGATTTCTCAACATAACGGCTTGTTATGCCGGCGCGCCGGAAGCAGGCCGGCCGATACTCGCGCCGTTAATGGAGTTCGGCTCTCTTGTGGATTGGCGGCTCGAGCCCACACCCTACCTGCAGATTCAATCCGCTGCCGACAGCCTGTTTCCACGAGGCCGCAGGTACTACTGGAAGGCACAGTTCCTCGCCAAGATCGGAGACGGCGCGATTGACGCGATGCTCGATACCTATGCCGCCTCGCCTTCGTCAGCGACGCTGCTCGTCTTGCAGCATGTGGGCGGCGCGATCGCACGCGTGCCCAGTGCGCGGACCGCCTACGCGAATCGCAACGCGAATTTCGATTGCTTTCCGATCGCAATCTGGGACGATGCCGCGCAGGATGCCGCTCACATTCAATGGGCAAGGAGCGTGTGGCAAGCCGTCAGACCGTATTCGACTGGTGGCGTCTACGCGAACAACCTCGGCGACGAAGGCGAAGACCGCGTGAAGGAAGCGTACGGCGCCAACTATGCGCGTTTGGCGTCGGTTAAACGGCAATACGATCCCGAGAATGTGTTTCGCGGGAACCAGAACATCGTCCCGCTCGCCGAACCGGCTTAGTGGTTTGAGGCGCGCTCACCGATGCACAACATTCCCGCATGCAAACCGCGATGCTCGAGTCGGTCGCATGTCGGGACACTTTCTCAGTTTGTTGGACTCTTTGGCACGCTAATCGCTCAAGCGGCATCGAGCGAAGGATAGTCCGTATAGCCTGTCGTGCCTTCCGCATAGAACGTCGACGGGTTCGGCTCATTAAGCGGTGCGTTCAGTTCGAAGCGGCGCGACAGATCCGGATTCGCGATGAAGAGCTTGCCCCACGCGACCGCGTCGGCCTCACCGGCGTCAAGCAACTGTTGCGCGGTTTCCTTCGTGAACTTCTCGTTCGCAATATACGCGCCGCCGAATGCTTCTTTAAGTTGCGGTCCGATGCGGTCGTCGCCGAGCGCTTCGCGTGCCGAGATAAACGCGATCTTGCGTTTGCCGAGTTCGCGTGCGACATAGCCAAAGGTCGCAGCCGGGTTTGAGTCGCCCATCGAATTCGAGTCGCCGCGTGGCGAGAGATGCATGCCGACGCGATTCGCACCCCATACATCGATGCATGCGTCGACCACTTCGAGCATGAGCCGCGCGCGATTTTCGATCGGGCCGCCGTACGCGTCGGTGCGTTTGTTCGAGCTGTCCTGCAGGAACTGGTCGAGCAGATAGCCGTTTGCACCGTGCACCTGCACGCCGTCGAAGCCGGCCTTCTTCGCGTTTTCCGCGCCGTTACGATACGCAGCGACAACGCCCGGAATCTCCGAGATAAGAAGCGCACGCGGCCTGACGAAGATTCTTCGCGGACGCAACAGACTCACATTGCCTAGCGGCGCAATCGCGCTAGGGGCAACGGGCAGGTCGCCATGCAGGAAGACCGGATCCGATACGCGGCCCACGTGCCATAGCTGCAAAACGATCAGGCCGCCAGCTTTGTGCACGGCATCGGTCACGCGCTTCCAGCCTTCCACCTGCTCGTCGGACCAGATACCCGGCGTGTCCGCATAGCACACGCCTTGCGGCGTGACCGACGTTGCTTCAGAGAGAATCATCCCGGCGGATGCGCGCTCCGCGTAGTACTGCACCATCAGTGTGTTCGGCACGCGGACCTTGTTTGAGCGGGCCCGCGTAAGCGGCGCCATGATGATGCGATTTTTCAGCGAGAGGTCGCCCATCTTGAGGGGATCGAATAGTGTCGGCATGAGGATTCACCTTTATCTTTTGAATACGTGCCCGCAGCCGATGATTCAGCTCGGGCATGAGGGCATGCGGAAACTCCGGTCCTCCGGATTTCCGTGCAGCCGCGTCTGCATCAATCAGGCGTATGAGACGTCGTCCAGACTCCTGATTAAATGCACGCTTAAAAGATAACCGATGCCGATACGCTCTTCGTGTGCAGTTAAGCAAAAGAGAATTTCAATCTGACGGGCGCGGCGCTAGCCGCCCCATCCTTTCGATTACTGAATTTCCCGCTGACACATTGCAAGCGTGTCGCCGCGCGTTTTACGCGGGCGCCGGACGTTTAAGCAGCGGGATCATTGCCGTCATGATCGAACTGACGGCGAGCAACATCCGGAACGGACCAAAGAATCCGCCTGTCCAGTCGCGCAGGAATCCAAAGCTCAAAGGACCCAATGCCGCGATCATGTAGCCCACGCATAGAACGAACATCGTCCACGCATGCGCCTCGCTCGCCGTTGTCGTGCAATCCAGAGGCAGCGTCATTCCCAATGCGAAGCAGACCCCCTGTCCAAACGCGATCATCACGATAAAAGCGCTCGGGAACGAGGTCGGGGAAAACGCGAGTCCCGCGAACCCTGCCACAGTGAGGATCATGCCCAGCGCCAACCATGGACGCCTGTCGGATGATTTGCCGGCGACCGCCCCGGCCGCAAAACTGCCCGCGGCGAGAAGCAACGTGAAGAGGCTAAGCACGAGACCGCTCGGTATATTGCTCGCGTGTGTCTCGCTGTTCCAGGGCGCAACCCAGGCAAGACACGCGTAAGCGATAAACTGGCTCAACCCGAAAAAGATCGCAAGAAGCCACGCGCGCGTGTTGAACCACGGCAGTGCGATCGCTGTCTTGCTGTCCTGACGATGGGTATTGCCAAGCGCCGCGTTAAACCGGCGCGTGAGGTACAACCAGCTTGCAATCGCGCTAAGAGCGAGGATGAACCAGAAGCCCACGCCAAATCTCCAGCTTCCGAACGCATTGGAGATATAACTTGTCGTTCCTGCTGCCAACGTCGCCCCGACACTGAGCCCGCCCGCATAAATGCCCATAAAAAAAGACGATTCGTGCGGAAAGTGCTGCTTGATCCAGCCGCCGATCAAGGCGCCCGCGATGGCGATGCCGATCCCGACCAGCATGGTCCAGAACAGAAAGAGGTTCGTCGAGTACGTTACTGCGCGCAGCAGCATCGCAATGCCCAACAGCAGCAACGAAAGCAACACCGTTCGATCCGTGCCCAAGCGCCGGCTAATCCCTGGCACACACAAAACGAACAGGCCCATGCAGACGTCGGGAATCGAGGTCAATAGCGACGCTTCGGAATAAGTCAGTCCGAAATCATGTCTGATATGCAGAAGCACCGGCCCGATCGATACAATACCGGGCCGCAATGCGAATGAAAGAATCAGTACGCAAAATACCGAGACCATTCGGTATTCAACCGAAAATCTATGGGTTTGAATATCAGCGCTCATTGGACAAACACCTTTAAAGGGTTGTGCAGCGGAGTCTGATATTAGTTTGCGCAAGCGCGCGAGGAAACGACGGTGAATGACAAGATTCGTCGCCGAAGTGACAACACGCAACCGTCGTCGAGAAGCATCGATCACGGCGACTATCAGTCGGTTCCGCGGGTGATGACCGCCCTGGCGCGCAACGAGGCGACGGGCAACTATATTGCGCCTCACAGCCATCCGCGCGGTCAGCTGCTCTATGCGACGTCGGGCTTGATGCGAGCCGCGACCGACACCGGTATCTGGCTTCTGCCTCCGCAACGAGGGTTGTGGATTCCCGCCGGTGTCGTTCACGACCAGCGCATGCTGAGCCCGACAACGATCAGAACGCTCTATATCGAGCCGGCAACAGCCGAACGCCTCGGGAATACCTGTCGAACCATCGAAGTCAGCGCGCTGCTGAAAGAACTGATACTCGCGCTACTCGCCGAGCCAATCGAATATTCGCTAAGTGAAAAGAATCAACATCTGGTCGCGTTAATCCTGATCGAGCTCGAAACGGCGCGTACCCTCAACCTCGAAATTCCATGGCCCCAGGACCGCCGGCTTTTGACGATATGCGAAGCCGTGCTCAATGCACCCGATACCCCGATGAGTCTCGATTACTGGTCCGAGAAAGTGGGCGGTAGTTCAAGGACATTGATACGCCTGTTTATCAAGGAAACCGGCCAGACGTTCCGCCATTGGGTCCAACAGGTTCGCCTTGCCGAAGCGTTGAACCGGCTGGAGAACGGGGAGTCTGTCGCTAACGTGGCGAACGGCCTCGGGTATGCGAGCCCTAGCGCATTCGCCGCCATGTTTCGTAAAACGATGGGGCAATCGCCAACGGACTATCTCGTGAATCGCGTGTAACGACGAACTTTGCCGCTACGCGCTTCTGCCCGTTGCGCGCAGCCAGAGCGAGACGAGAATCGCGACCAGCAGCAGCGAACCGGTCATCCACGTCATGCCGGACCAGCCGCCGAGGTTCCAGAACACGCCGCCCAGCGACCCCACCACGCACGACCCGGCGTAGTACGCAAAAAGATACAGCGATGAAGCTTGCGCCTTACCGGTCTGCGCGCGAGCGCTAACCGATGCGCTCGCAACGGAATGCGAGCCGAAGAAGCCCACCGTCAACACCGCGATGCCGAGCACGATCACGGGCATTGAATCCGCACGCGTGAGCAAGGTGCCGAGCAGCATGAGCCCGAGCGTTATAGGCAATAGCGTTCGACGTCCAAGCCATCCGGACAGGCTGCCGATCCATGCCGAGCTGACGATCCCGCACAGATAGACAGCGAAAATCAAACCGATTTTGGTCTGGCTAAGCGAGAACGGCGGCGCGACGAGCCGGTAACCGATGTAGTTGTAGACGGCCACGAACCCGCCCGCCAGCAAAAAGCCCTCTGCAAATAGCCACGGCAGCGTGCGATCCCGCAACTGCAGCGCGTACGTCTTCCCTAGCAGACCAAGATGCAACGGACGACGAACGAAATGCCGCGACGCCGGCAGATAGCGCCACATAATCAGCGCGCACAGCACCGCGAGAACGGCCATCGTCATCACGGCCGCGCGCCAGCCCCACATATCCGTCACCACACCCGTCAGCAGACGGCCGGACATGCCGCCCAAACCGGTGCCGCCGACATACAGCCCCATCGCGATGCCGAGCGAGCGCGGATGCATCTCTTCGCCGACATAGGCCATGGCGACCGCCGGCAGTCCGCTCAGCGCTACCCCCATCAGCGCGCGCATAACGAGAAACGCCGACCATTGGGGCAGTACCGCACTGAGCACGCCCAGCCCGGCGGACAGGACCAATGCGCCGACCATCATCGGTTTGCGGCCCCACGCTTCGGAAAGGCCGCCAGCCACGAGCAACGAAACGGCAAGCAGGCCGGTCGTCAACGACAGCGCGAGACTCGCGCCCGCCGCGCTCACATGGAAGCTCTCGGAAAAGAGCGGCATCAGCGGCTGCACGCAGTAAAGCAGCGCGAACGTCGCAAAGCCGGCCGCGAACAGCGCACAGTTGGTGCGGACGAATTCGGGCGTGCCGAATTCGATCTTCCGGGGTGCCGCGATCGCCGCATGCGATGCGAGCGGCGCCGTCTCCGCCGCCTCCGCGGTATCTATAACGGGCGCGATTTCCTGTTCCAATGTGTCGGCGTCTTGTCCTGCCATGGTCTTTCCCAATCGATCAATCTTGCGTATATATCGAATGATCCGACTCGGAAGGATGGCCGTCCAATATCGTTTGCGCCGTAATTGATACATAATCCATATCATGGATCTGCGACGTCTTCGCTACTTTGTCGTGCTGGCCGAAACCCTGCATTTCGGCCGCGCCGCGTCGTCCCTGAACATCGCGCAGCCGCCGCTCAGCCAGCAAATCCGAGTTCTCGAGCAGGAACTGGGCGCGCGGCTGTTCGAGCGCAGCAACCGCCGCGTGGAACTGACGCCGGCCGGCAAGGCGCTGCTGCCCGAGGCACGGGCGCTACTCGCACAAGCGGAACGGACGTCGACGGTGGCGGTCCGGGCGCAGCGCGGCGAAATCGGCGAGCTGCGTGTCGGATTGACGGGGTCGGCCATGTTCACCGTCGTGATTCCGCGTTTGATCCTGACGTACCGCCAGCGTTTTCCCGGCGTGCGTCTGCGCATCGATGAACTGACCACCCAGGAACAACTGGACGCGCTGCTCGAACAACGGCTAGACATAGCCATCGTGCGCAGCGTGTCAGCGCCCGACCTGCCCCCTACGCTGCGCGCGACGCGTCTGCTCGAAGATTCGCTGGTGGTGGCATTGCCTGCCCAGCATCGGCTTGCCGGCGCCGCCAAGCCGCTGCCCATCGGCGCGCTGGCGGATGAGGCATTCGTCATGTACCCGCGCGATAGTGGGACCGGCGTGTACGACCAGATCATCATGCTGTGCCGGCAGGCAGGCTTCGCCCCGACCATCGCGCAGGAAGCGCATGCCATGGCAACCATCGTCGGACTGGTTGCGGCAGGGCTCGGTGTCGCGGTCGTGCCGGACTCGCTACGCAGCATCGGCGCGAACGGCGTGGTGTACAGGCCGATCAAGGAAAAGGGCGCGCGATCCGCGATGTGGCTGGTATTGCAGACCCGTCAGCCTTCTCCACAGGCCGCCGCCTTTGCAGCGGTGTCAAAGACGGCATGACCGGCCATTCGCGTTCGGGCGCGCGTGGGCGGCGGCTTCCAGCATGGCAAAAGCGAACGACATTCGGGTGGCACGGCGCTCAAACGCTGGTCACCTTGCCGACGCTTCGATGTTTCGCGTGCGCGGCGATGCGCATTGCCGTAATGAACGCGGCGGCGGACACAAGCGAAACCAGCAATACCGCCCATTCCACCGGGACATAGTTGTGTCCGATCGCCCAGATAGCCGCAGCGGAAATCGGCGCAAGGCCTTTGGCGATGTTGGACGGCATCGAAAGCAGGCCGCTGACCGCGCCATAGCCTTCGGTCCACAACACGTCCTGCAGAATCGTCCCGCGCAGGATGGTCATCATTCCGTTCGCGCCGCCGTACACCATGGCGAAAATGATTAGCAAAACGGGCGACTTGCCGGCCAGCATCAGAATCACAACCGAGACAGGAAACGCTGTGGTGATGACAATGCCCATCTTCGACGGCGGAACGTTGCGGCCGACCGTGAACCAGAGCACGCGCGCGAGCACCTGTGCCGGGCCGATCACCGCCATCGTCGCGACGATGATCGCCGGCGACACGCTGCGCTCGGTCATCAACGGCACGAGATGAAACGTCAGCGCCGCGAAAGTCACGTAGTAGGCCGTAAAGCAGACAGCGAGCGCCCAGAACGTCGGCGTGCGCAGCGCACGCCGCGTGGCAGCCGCATTGGATCGCCGCGTGGCGGCCTCGTGGCCGGCATGACCGGTCCGCGCGGTATCGCGCCCAATCGCAATAGCGTTAAGCGGCAGACAGGCCGCCAGATTGATCGCCGCCAGCACAAGCAGCGCGCCGCGCCAGCCAAGCGTATCGACGAGGCTGTGCGTGAGCGGAATAAACACAGTACTGGCAAAGCCGCCCACCAGCGTGATGAGCGTAATCCTTTTGCGAAAGCTATCGGGAAAACGGCGTGTGATAACGGCGAACACAGGGTCATAGAGCGTCGCGGCCATCGCCACACCGAGGCCTATCCAGACGATGAACAGCGTGACGAGGCTATGCGCCTGCGACCACAAGACCAGCATCGCCGTCGCGAGCACCACGCCCCAGGTCATGACCTGCCGGCCGTGGCCGCGATCGATCCAGATGCCGATCGGCCACGAGGCCAGCCCGGACACCAGCAAACCGGCGGAAAGCGCGCCATTGGTCGCCGTGCGGCTCCACCCCATCGCGCTTTCCATCGGTACGACAAAGAGCGAGAACGCGTAGTAAATCACGCCCCATGCGACGAGCTGCGCGGTTGCAAGCGCCCATGTCGATGCGTTGCCGCCGTTCGATGTGGCAGTCATGAATTGAAATGCCGATGGCCGCTAGACTCGCGTGTGCCCGCTTTGCCAGCCTCATGTTTGCCAGCCTCATACCAGCGCTGCGAGCGGTTGACGATACCAACCACCAGCAACATCACCGGCACTTCGATCAGCACGCCGACCACGGTCGCCAGCGCCGCCCCCGAGTGAAAGCCGAACAGACTGATCGCGGTCGCGACGGCCAGCTCGAAGAAGTTGCTCGCGCCGATCAGGCTCGATGGACCGGCAACACAATGCGCGACGCCAAGCCGGCGGTTGAGCACGTACGCGAGCCCGGAATTGACGAAAACCTGCACGAGGATCGGTACGGCAAGCATCGCTATGACGAGCGGTTCCCGCACGATCGCTTGCCCCTGAAACGCAAACAGCAGCACGAGCGTCGCGAGCAGTGCGCAGATCGAGTACGGACCGAGGCGCGCGACGGCTCGCTGGAAATACGCATCGCCGTGCGCCAGCAGAACGCGCCGCACGGCCTGCGCAATGACCACAGGGACGATGATGTAGAGCAACACCGAAATGACCAGCGTGTCCCACGGCACCGTGATCGCCGACAGGCCGAGCAGCAGCGCGACCAGCGGCGCGAATGCGACGACCATGATCGAATCGTTGAGCGCAACTTGCGACAACGTGAAATACGGATCGCCTTCGCATAGCTTGGACCACACGAAGACCATCGCCGTGCAAGGCGCGGCCGCAAGCAGAATCAGGCCGGCAATATAGCTGTCGAGCTGGCCGGCGGGAAGCCATGGCGCGAACACGTGACGGATAAAGAACCAGCCGAGCAATGCCATCGAAAACGGCTTGACGAGCCAGTTCACGAACAGCGTGACGCCGATGCCGCGCCACTGATTCCTGACCTGCGCCATTGCCGAAAAGTCGATCTTGACCAGCATCGGCACGATCATCACCCAGATCAGCACGCCGACCGGCAGATTGACGTGCGCCAGCTCCATGCGGCCGACCGCCTGGAAAACCTGCGGCAGCACCTGCCCGAGCGCAATGCCGGCGACGATGCAAAGCGCCACCCATATCGTGAGGTAGCGTTCGAAAAAGCCGATCGTCGGACGCGCGCCACGAGCAGCGGCTTCAGCGTGGCTCATTCGACACCTCCGCGGGCTGCGCGCCGATCTCGCGCATTTCGCGCTGGATTGCGTGGTGGTCGAGCACATGCAACGGCAGATTCACGAACTGGCTGACGCGGCTCATGATTTGCCGGAACACCTTGTCGAACACCTTGCGCTTTTCATCGACGCTGCCTTCGAATGCGGCCGGGTCTTCAAAGCCCCAATGCGCGGTAATCGGCTGGCCGGGCCAGATCGGACAGACTTCACCCGCGGCCTGGTCGCATACCGTCACGATGAAATCCATCGGCGGCGCATCGGGCGTGGCGAATTCATCCCAGCTCTTGCTGCGTACATTCGACGTGTCATAACCCAGCGCTTCACAACGTTCGACAGCCAAAGGGTTGACCGCACCGGTCGGATGACTGCCCGCGCTGTATGCGCGGAAATGGCCTTTGCCGAGCACATTGAATAACGCTTCGGCCATGATGCTGCGCGCGCTGTTTCCCGTGCAAAGAATGAGGATCGTCCAAGGTCTGGAACTCACGTGCGGCTCCGGAAACCGACGACCGATTCAACCGGTGTACAGCACGCGGTGGCAGCCGCTTGCGACGACTCGCGCGACTGCCCATAAACAGGCGCCGCCTCAAGTGTCCGGAACGTCTCCCATGCAACGCCCTGCGGATCGACGGTCCATGCCTTATCCGACTTCGCGTAGCAGCATGTCGTGCCGGTCTGCGTCTCGACGGGCAATTGCGCCGCCGCGAAGCGCTCGTTCATCTCGGCCAGTTCCACATCGGTCTCGACCTGAATGCCGACATGATCGATACCGAGCTTCGCGCCGCGTTGGGAAATCGCGAAGTTGACCGCCGGATCGGTCAGTTCCCACTTGCAGTAGTCGTGCTTGATGACGGTCGGCTCCGCATTGCCGAACATCGCACGATAGAACTGGATGCTGTCGCTCAGATTCTCGACCGACACGTGAATGTGCATGCGCTTCATGATTTGTCTCCGCAACAGGAAGAGGGGTCGCTTGCCGCGCACGGTGTGCCGGCGCAGCAGTTCTCAGTCAGGAACGCGATGAGATCGGTCATCGCCTCGAAATTGGCTGTGTAAATGACGAAACGCCCTTCCTGCCGCGGCTTGACGAGCTCCGCATGCGTCAGATCCTTGAGATGAAACGACAGGCCTGAAGGCGCGATGCCGAGCTGCTGCGCGATTTCGCCTGCGGGCATGCCGTCCGGGCCGGCGACAACCAGCGCGCGAAAGATGGCGAGGCGGGATTCGTGAGCGAGCGCGCCGAGCGCGCGTACGACGAGGTTCGAGTCCATGCCTCTACGATACAGGCCTCGTTTCGATATTTCAAGTATTGTTGAAATGACGATCCGTTGATCGCTGACTTTTTTATGAGGTCCCTTCCCCCAGCGCATATAGTCAAACAGGCAATACGAAGGCAACACGAAGGGAACACGAACTCGCGGCTGATTCGAAGGAGGAAACAATGGACGCAATCAGAAATTGCTGCCGGATGGCTCACTCCATGAACACCGGGCGCCGCATGTGGCTGAAAGCGGCGGTGAGCACGCTAACGATCGTGGCGGGAATCGGGTTCGAGGCAGATACCGCCGAAGCCGCCGCGCTCACAAAGGAGAAGCGCGATTCGCTGACACCCGACCAGATCATCGAGCTGATGAAAAAGGGCAACGCGCGCTTTCGCGCGGGCAAGATGCAACCGCGCGACTTTCTCGCACAGAAGCGGGCGAGTGCCGCGGGACAGTACCCGGCGGCCGTTATCCTCAGTTGCATCGATTCGCGCGCCCCCGCGGAAATCATTCTCGACGCGGGCATCGGCGACACGTTCAATGCGCGTGTAGCCGGCAACGTGTCCAATCCGGACATCCTGGGCAGTCTCGAGTTCGCATGCGCGGCGTCCGGCGCGAAAGTGGTCCTCGTGATGGGCCACACATCGTGCGGGGCGATCAAAGGAGCGATCGACAACGTGCAGCTCGGCAATCTGACGGGGCTGCTCGACCAGATCAAACCGGCGGTCGAAGCGACGCAGTACACGGGGGAACGGAGCAGCAAGAACCTCGCATTTGTCGACGCCGTCGCGCGCACCAACGTTCAGCAGACGATCACGTCGATCCGTAATGGCAGCCCAACGCTGCACGATCTGGAAAGCAAAGGGCAGATCAAGATCGTCGGCGCCATGTACGAACTGAACGGTGGCGAGGTGAAGTTTCTGTGAGGTGATTGCCGGACTCCGCATGGCCCGGGCACAGTTCGTCGATAATGCGGATCATGAAGCAATCTCCTCTGAATGCCCTGCTGCGCGACATCCGCGCCTGCACGATCTGTGCGCCTGTGCTGCCGCACGCGCCTCGGCCGATCGTGGCCGCGTCCGAAAAATCGCGAATTCTGATAATCGGCCAGGCGCCCGGCGCGCGCGTGCACGCGTCGGGCATCCCATGGAGCGATGCGAGCGGCACGCGGCTGCGCACGTGGCTCGGCGTCGACGATGCAGCCTTTTACGACGACACAAAATTCGCCCTCGTGCCGATGGGCTTCTGCTTTCCGGGCCGCGGTGCAAGCGGCGATCTGCCGCCACGCCCGGAATGCGCCGCGCGCTGGCACAACGATCTGCTGGCGCAGATGCGCTCGGTTCGGCTCACGGTGCTGATCGGACAATACGCGTTACGGTTTGGACTCGGCAACGCATCGAGCACGACGCTAACCGAGACGCTGCTGCGGTGGCGCGACTTCAGCCCGAAGATCATTCCCTTGCCGCATCCCTCGCCACGCAACATCGCGTGGTTCAAGCGCAACCCATGGTTCGAAGCGGACGTGTTGCCGACGCTTCGCGAGCAGGTCGCGCTGGCGTTGTCGTGAGCCATCCAACACAACGCCGGAATCTGTTGTCGCGGCCGCGACATCCGCTCGCGGCTGATTGAACCTTATCCCCTCGAACGCCCGTCGCACGGGGCTCCCCTGCCTTGGCACAGTCGATGCAGGAATGCGCTCGCTCGCGAACCGGAAGCTCTACGAGCAGACCGTCACCGAGGAGACCAACCATGGAATCAGTCGACCGCAAGAATTCGGGTTCCCGTTCTGCAAGCATCCGCTTTGTTAAAGCACGAGGATCTAAAACAAAAGGCCGTTCCACACTAAGACTCGCGCTGGCGTTGCTCTTTCTAACGCCTCAGAAATGGCACCGATGGATCTTAAGCTGGGCGTGTACCGTTGCCGTGCTTTATCTGATCGCGCATCTCGCCGTCGACTGCTACACGCTAAGATTGACTGTACCGCCCGTTAGCGTGCCGCCGTCGCTGGAAAACCGCGGCTATCGGCCGGAATCTGTGGCAGGTCTCGTAACGATCGAGATGCAGAGAATGGGTGCGCTCGCGAATGTGACGATCCCGCACGAAGAGATTAGTGGCGCCTCCGAATCCAGACTCGATATCCGGATACCCGGGCAAGACATCACGTATCACGCGGTGCTCGACTTTCTGAAGCAGATGACGCACCGCGCCGACGTGGCGGTTCGCATCGATATTGCCGAAAAGGAAGGTTCTGCACTCGTCGCGCATCTTCGCGTAGAGGGTGGCCCGTTCGACGGAAGACAGGATAAAGTCGAGGCCGGCCCCGACACCGCGGAGATCGACGCGTTCATCAAGGAAGTCGGCACCACCGCAATGCGGCTGGCGCAGCCGAATGTTCTTGCGAGCCACCTCGTTAAAGAAGCCGAAGACAATCACTGCAGCGGCGCCGGTTGCGACCTCAACTTCAGCAAGGCCGAACGCATCTACGACGAAGTGCTGCGATTGCCGATGGGCCGTTCCGGCGCGCAAGCGCAGGCGATCGCTCAGGCGACTGCTCAGGCAGGCAAAGCGGACATCCTGATCATTCGCGGCAGATTCGAAGATGCACGCGAGCTCAGCAAGGAAGGCGCCGCCCGCTTCGGTGAATCGGCTGCACTGCATCAGATCAACGCGGTCGCGCTCGAGCACAACGGACATCGGGACGAAGCGATCCGCGAATTGCGTGCCGGCGTCCGGCGCTCGGACGCGACGGCGGAAACATGGCGCGTCTATGGCGACGTGTTGATCCATGCGTGGTACGAAAGCGGCGACCCGAAACGATACGAAGACGCAATCAAAGCATTCAAGTCGGCGCACGAAGCGGAGCCGCGCTTTGCCGACAATCTTCATGACTGGGGTGAAGCGCTGCTGTCGAATGGCAAACTCGATGAGGCCGTGGCGAAATTTTCGTCGGCGGTGAGCGTCAGCGGCGATCGCCATGGGCCTTCACGAATCGGCTGGAGTATCGCGCTTTACTGCAAGGGGGACGTTAAGGGCGCGCGCGTAGAGCTGGATCGCGCGAGCCGTATCAACGGTAGCAATGACGATATCGCACGCGTGCTTGCGGCTATGTCGAAGGGCGTACGAGGCGTGAGGCCGGGTGGAATCGTGCCGGTTGGCGATATGGCGGACGGCGGACCGGGGGCCGACGATTCGACGGCCGACGACCCAGCCTTACTCGCACAAACAGCAAACGGTTCAGTGCATCCGGCCGCTTACTACCGTCGATGCGCGCAAGGGATGCTACGGGCGAGAAGCGTCGGCACGTCGAAGTTCCAGTCGTGATCCCGGAGCGCATTCAATCATTCAATGCGCGCCCGCCACATCGACTTTCGGCAGTAACGGAATGCTGTCTGGCGCTTGCGGTTGTGGCAACGAGATGAGATACGCGTAGATATCCTGCAGATCCGTGTCACTCAACACCCTGGTCGAAAAAGGCGGCATTTCGCCAGATGGCGCTCGCACGTAGTTCGAAATCGCGACGAAAGGCAATACGTCGACACCGATCGCCGGGCCGACGCCCCCCTGACCCACGGTGCCGTGGCAGAGATAACAGCCGTTCTGGAGAAACAGTTCGTGTCCGTGGCGCGCATGCGCGTCGGAAGGTCCCGGCATCGGACGGGTTTGCGCGCCGGCCGGCACGATGCCGGCGGCCAGCACGCACACGAGCAGCGCTGCGCTGCGGGCAACTTTGCCTGGCTTCATTCCGGCTCCTAACGCGGTTGAGTGACGACATCGAGCAGGGCCGGCTGGCCGCTCTTTACCACTGCCAACGCACGCTGCAGCGCTGGCCCCAGTTGCGCGGGATCGGAAATCGGTCCTTCAGCCCACACGCCCATCGATTTCGCCATGCCCGCAAAGTCGACATACGGCGCCTCGATCAGCGTACCCACCCGCCATGAGTGCGGATCACGATCGCGTTGCACCGCGATTCGTTGCACGTGCATCGTTTCCTGATGCCAGGCGCGGTTGTTATGCATGACGATCAGCAGCGGAATCTTATGGTGTGCCAGGGTCCACAGCACCGAAGGCACGAACATCAGGTCGCCATCGGGCTGTATATCTACCGCGATGCGGCCTTCGGCCTTACACGCGAGCGCCGCGCCGGCCGCCGCCGGCAAGCCGTAACCAATGCCATAGCCGCCGGAATTGCCCATGAAATGCTTGTGATCGGTGAAATCCCACAGTTGCTGCGGCCAGAAGCTCTCGAACTGCGCTTGAGATACGAGCGACCACTTCTCGTGTTTAATCTGCGCCCAGATTTCCTGACAGAGTCGCGCAGTTGAAATCGGACTCGCGTCCCAACCGGCCGCGGCGCGCCGCCGGGCGCCATTGCGCATCGCAAGATAGGCATCGACCATCGGCTTCTTGCGTGCCGCGATGGTCGACGCATGGTCGCGGGACGCATGCGTGACTGCCTCGATCAAATCGGGTAACGTAGTCTGCGCGTCGGCGCCGATCATCATGTCTGCCGCCAGATAGCGCTGCACGTCGCCGAAGGCCGATCTGGAATAGAGATAGCTCGAGCTGATGCTGATCACCTGCGCGTCCGGCTTGATCACGCGCTTCCACGGCCGGCCCGGCGTGTCGGACATATGATTGACCAGCCCCCAGACGTCATTCACCTCGAGCGCCAGAATCACATCGGCTTCGCGCAGCAAATGACCGCGCCGTCCCGTTTGATGCAGGAAATGGTTAGTCGGGAAATTCATGCGCCCATAGAGGTCGATCACCGGCGCATTCAGGCTTTCGGCCAGTTTCACCAATAGTTCGACGCCTTCTTGCGAGCGCGCGGTGCGATCGACCACGATCACCGGATGCGCGGCATTCGCAATCGCTTTCGCGACTGCCGCGATGGTCTTCGCATCGGCCTCGGGCGGAATCACCTCACGCAAGGGCGGGATGCTTAGCGCACTGCGGTCGCCAATTGGCTCTTCCTGCAATTCACTATCGGCGAGCACCAGCACCGGGGCCATCGGTGGTGTCGTCGCAAGCATGCGGGCACGCATGAACGATTCGCCGAAATTCTGTAGCGAAGCAGGCGCATCGTCCCACTTCACCATATCGCGCACCATTGCACCGGGGTCCACGGCGGTGTGAAACCATTCGACGCCCGGCAAGCGTTTGTTGGCATCCGCCGTATTGCCGGACACCACCATCACCGGCACACGATCGCACCACGCGTTATAGATCGCCATCGACGCATGTTGCAGGCCCACCACCGAATGCATCATCGCGCCCATCGGCTTGCCCGCCATCTTCGCGTAGCCGTGCGCCATGCCGGTCGCGACTTCTTCGTGGCAACACACGACCAACTGCGGCGCCCGGTTGCCGCCATAGTTGACGATAGACTCCTGCAAGCCGCGCATCGCCGACGACGTCACCATCGCGACGTATTCGAGGTTGGCGTTTTTGAACACGTCGATCATGAAATCGGAGCCGGGATTCGCGACGTGCTTGCCGGGTTCCGGCATGGGCTGATCGTTCGACCCCATCGTTTCTGCTGCTACGGTGGGCGCGGACGGTGTCGCCGCCGAAGCTGGCTGTGGGCCACCGGTTTGCGCGCGCACAGGCTTTGGCGCGACCAGCGTCGTGCCGGCGGCGGCGCCTGCCGCCAGCGCACCCTTCAGAAAGTCGCGGCGCTTCGATTCTTTTACAGACATCGAACGCCTCCACCTTTGCCATCCGCCTCGCCGCTGAAAGCTGGGACCGGTTTGCAATATTCTTTCGACATGCTTAATACGACGCGTATTCCAGCTTCGGGCAGAGCATCCATCGTTCGCTGTCTCCGTTTTTACTTCATTTTTGTGAGAGGAGAGTGCCGTATGAGGGCTTCACGGCACAAACGAAAATAATTCATGTGGCACCCAAATTTGGCTCATAGCTGCGTCCATGGACCACCTGGCAAAGCCATCAGATCAGTACGTCGCGCAGTCGCGCGAGAAGCGCAATCGCGGTAAGGTGTCGTCAGCCGATTGGCGCAATCGCGCTTTTTTCCAGGAGAGGGATCATGTGTCGCTGGCTTGCCTATACGGGAAATCCGATTCAGCTCGAAACGGTAATTTTCCGTTCGACGCATTCGCTGATCGATCAAAGCCTGCACTCGCGCATGGGCGCAACGACGACCAACGGCGACGGCTTCGGTATCGGCTGGTATGGCCGGCCGCATGAGGCTCCGTTCCGTTACCGCAGCATTCGCCCGGCGTGGAACGACCACAATCTGCGTGAGGCCGCCCGGGCCATTCACTCGCCTTTGTTTGTCGCGCATATCCGCGCGGCGACCGAGGCGCCCGTGCAGGAATCCAACTGTCATCCGTTTCGCTACAACCAGTGGCTATTCGTGCATAACGGGCTGATCCGGCATTTTCACGTGCTGCGCCGCGACCTGATGCTGCGGATCGACCCCGCGCTGTTCGGTTCGGTTGAAGGATCGACCGATTCGGAAGTCATGTTCTATCTCGCGCTTACGTATGGACTTCAGCAGTCGCCGGTCGCCGCGCTCGAACGCATGGCCGGACTGATCGAGCAAACTGCAGCGCTGCATCGCGTGACGCTGCCGCTCAATATGACCATTTGCGCCACGGACGGCGAGCAGGTCGTCGCGGTTCGCTACTCGAGCGAGCGGCAGTCGCGCACGCTGTTTCACAGCACGTCGTTCAGGCATCTGCATGAGCTTTATCCGCACGATCCGCGCATTGCGGCAGCTGGCGAAGATGCTTTTCTGGTGCTGTCGGAGCCGCTGGTTGACCTGCCCGATGCTTGGGAAGAAGTGCCGGAGAGTACGGCTATTGTTGCCCGCCGTGGCGATATCCAGCAGCAGGCTTTTGTGCCGCGTATGCAGGCGTGAATCAAGACCTCTGAATCAAGGTCCGAATGCAAGCCTGATCGCGGGCTTGAAAGCGGCAGGGCTCAGGCACAGGAATGACCGTCGTACACTAACGGTTCCGGACGGATGTCCGCTACGCGAGGCCCGCGCATGCCGACGATTGCCCTGATTGTCCTGACCGTCGTAGTAACGCTCGTCGTCGTACTGCTGATCGCGAACCTGACGAGCGGCGAAAAGAAGATCGAGCACAAGATCGAACGGCTGTATCCCAGCGAAGATCCGCAGTTCATGCGCTCGATGGGGCTGCTGCTCGGGCCGCCGGTCGTCGGAGGCAATCGCTTCGACGTGCTTGTGAACGGCGACGAGATCTTTCCGTCGATGCTGGAAGGCATCCGCTCGGCGCGTCACACAATCACTTTCGAAACCTTCATTTACTGGTCCGGCGCGATCGGCGAGGACATTGCGCAAGCGCTATCCGACCAGGCACGCGCGGGTATCGCCGTGCATGTGCTGCTCGATTGGGTCGGCTCCTCGAAGATGGACAAGCGCTATCTGCAGATGCTGCGAGACGCCGGCGCCGAAGTGATTCAGTATCACAAGCCGCACTGGACAGGCCTCGGCCGCATGAACGACCGCACCCACCGCAAGCTGCTCGTGATCGACGGACGCATCGGCTTCACAGGCGGCGTGGGTATCGCCGACGAATGGACGGGGCACGCACAGGACGAGAAGCACTGGCGCGACACGCACTTTCGTGTAGAAGGCCCTGCCGTCGGACAGATGCAGGCGGTCTTTATGGACAACTGGGTCAAAGCAACAGGGAATGTGCTGCATGGCCCGCACTATTTTCCGGAGATCGGCGCCGCGGGCGACGGCCTCGCGCATATGTTCAGCAGTTCGCCGTCGGGCGGCAGCGACGATATGCAGCTGATGTACCTGATGGCGATCACCGCCGCGACGCATTCCATTCACTTGTCGAGCGCGTACTTCGTGCCCGACAAGCTGACGATCAACGCGATCGTCGAAGCGGCAAAACGCGGCGTGAAGGTGCGCATTATCACGCCCGGCAAGCGCATCGACACCCATACGGTGCGCGAGGCGTCGCGTGCGTGCTGGGGCGACCTGCTCGCGGCAGGCGTCGAGATGCATGAGTACCAGCCGACGATGTTCCACTGCAAGCTGCTTGTGGTCGACGAGTATCTGGTATCGGTTGGCTCGACTAACTTTGATAACCGCTCGTTCAAGCTCAACGATGAGGCGAATCTCAACATCTACGACCGCGATTTTGCGCAGCAGCAAACAGCGATCTTCGACGCCGACATCGCCCACGCAAAACGCATCACGCTCGACGACTGGCGCCGCCGCCCACTCGTCGAAAAGCTGCTGGAGCGCGTTGTCGCGCTGCTCGACCCGCAACTTTAGTCACGCAGTCACGCGAATGACACATTTGTGTGCTAGCGCGCAAAGCCGGGGCTTTTACGATTTACATTACGCCACCGGTCGCGTTTCATTGAACTCTGCGACCGGCGCATTTCGATTCCCATGGTCGCGCTTCATGAGCAGCGCTTCATGAGCAGGATAAAACCGCGACCGTGACGGCAGAGGCACTGCCTCCGGGACAACTCGTCATCGAGAGCGAGAGGGGTCCATGAGACTTAAGCCAACTCTGCTGGTAAAGATCGGATTACTGCTTCTGGTGATCAATGCCACGAACCATGGCGCATTCAGTCGCGCGCATTTTCTGCTTGTCGATAAGCGTTTAATAACGCTTGTGATATTCGGCGCGATCTGGATCCTCTCGCTTGCCGCCATTCTCGCCGCCGCCTTCCATCCCTCCCCTGTCGTGCGTCTGTTCTGGGCGGTTCCACTCAGCGTCGCCGGGACGGCGGCCTTTGCCTACTATGCGGTTCAGCAATCCGAGTTCTTCATATTCGATGTGCTGAACTTCTGGTCCGCCCGCCATGACACGAATCGGGCACTGGATTTCTATTCCGGCGCGATCGTACCGTCGCTGACTGTCTTCTTTGTGAGCTTCGTGGCGTTCTCCATGCCAACCGGTTTGTCCACCGAAGTTCATCGCCCGATGCGGTTTGCGCTTTCCATGGCACCGTTGCTGCCCATCGTGCTTATGATCCTCGTCGTGCTTTATCGCGACGGCAAAGGCTCGGATGCCATGCCCAAGCAGTTTGCGCCACTGTCGCTCACTGTCCTCGCCGCCTACAAGATCGACACCGGCCGATTTCCCGACCGCCATCAGGTGCAATTGACGCCGGGTACGCCACTGGTCCGCGCGCTGGTTCTGATGGTCGATGAAAGCGTGCGCGCCGACCATGTGAGCCTCGAACCGGGCAACCCATACACCCCCGAATGGGCCGCGGTGCGCCAGCCCTGGATCGATTTCAGTCCTGCGGTGTCGGGCAGCAATTGTTCCAACAATTCGAACGCGCTGCTGCGCTTTATGGCCAACCCGCGCAATCTCTCGACCAGCATCACGACGAACCCGACCGTCTGGCAATACGCGAAAGCGGCCGGATTCCGCACCGTCTATATCGACGCGCAGGCCGGCTTTATCAGCGCCTATGGCAAGCTGCAAAACTATATGACGCCCGCGGAGACGAACTCGATCGACCGTCTCTACAAACTGGACGCGAGCATTCCCACGCACCAGCTCGACGACGAACTCGTCCGTATCACGTTGTCCGAACTGAGCCGCGGCGATCGCGTGTTTATCTACGCGAACAAGAATGGCGCCCATTTCCCTTACGTGAACGACGCGCCCGGCGACAAAAAGCCTCCCGTTGCCATCGACGGCAATTTCGTCGGCAACGATCCGGCCACGCTTGCAACCTATGCCAGTGCCGTGCGCTGGTCGACCGATCGAACCATGGCGAAGCTGACACGCGACGCGAACTGGAACGGCATGACGATGATCTACACGTCCGACCATGGCCAGAACTTCAGCCCGGGACACTTGACCCATTGCAGTTCCGCCAGCAATGTCGATCCTCAGGAAGGCATCGTTCCGTTGATGGTCGCCACGGAAGACCCAGGCCTGAGGCAACGCTTCACCGGCGTGTCGCAGCGCTTCCCGGGGCATGGCTCGCATTTCGCCATCGCGCCGACGCTGATGGAACTGATGGGATATGCGCCCGCGGACATCGCATCGATCTACGACGAATCGCTTCTGCACAATCTCGATACCAAACCGCGCTTCGTTTCCGACGACCTGTTCGGCGTATTCAGCTCGCAAGCCAACTGGCACGACGTCGACCCGTTCACGCAGCGGCCTCGTACGCAAACTGCCAGGCAGCATTCGGTTCAGGCGCAGGTCAATTAATTCGCATCGCTACGTTTATCTCATCATTCATTCAACAGCACGCGACACGCAGACCTATGCCGCCATACGTCCCGCCGCCCGAGCCGCTCTCCCCCGACGATCCACTTTCGCCGTTGTCGTTCAATCCGTACAAAGGCAGCCGCGGTCTCATGCGCGGCTGGCGCGCGGTAAAGAACTCGCTGGCCGGATTTCACGTCGCGATTCGTGAAGAAAGCGCCTTTCGCCAGGAACTCGCGCTCGCCGCGATCCTGATACCGTGTGGCCTCGCCGTGCCCGTCGATCCAGCCTCGCGTGTGCTATTGCTCGCGTCGGTGCTGCTCGTGCTGATCGTCGAACTGCTCAATTCGAGCCTCGAAGCGGCGATCGACCGCATCTCGCTCGAACGCCACGAACTGTCGCGCCGCGCGAAGGATCTCGGCAGCGCGGCCGTGATGGTCGCGCTTCTCATGTGCGTAATGGCGTGGGCCGTGATCGTCGGGCCGCTCGTGGTGCGCTGGTTTCGCGCGCTGTTATAGCCGTCGATGACTCATGAACAGCCACAACAGCATGCGGCTCGCGCCGGGGTACTGCGCGTCACGTCCGTCGCTTTGATTTTCATTGCGGCGGCCATGCCGATACGCACCCATGCAGGCTCCGGGCAGGCCGACCGTCCGCCATCCAACGATAACATCGTCAGCACCTGGCGCATCCTGCGCGCGGTCGACTGCGCCCGCTGTCATGGCAAGGATTACGAAGGGCTGGCCGCACCGTCGATTGTCGACTACGCGCGCACGCAAAGCCGTGAGATGTTTGACCGCATGGTCCTTGACGGCGACCCGCCGCGCGGAATGCCCGCGTATCGCGACAACCCGCAGATTGCCGGGCACATCGACGATATCTACCGGTACTTCGTCGGCCGTGCGAACGGCACCATTCGCGCTGGCGCACCGCAGCCACAGCCGCAGTCAAAGTGACCGCGATCCTCGCCATCTCTTTGACGTTTGAACCCGCGCACTAACTTCGCATCGCCTGCGCTTCAGCCGTAAGACTTTCAATGAGTGCCAGCGCCGGCTGCCGGTTCATCGCCGATCGCCGGATCAGAATGCCGATCTCACGCGCGAGCGGGTGACCCGGCAATGCAATCACCTTGATCCCCGCCGTACGCGCCACCGGAATCAGTTCGCCGGGAATAATCGAGCATCCCAAGCCCTCGCTCACCATTCTCAGGATCACTGACGGCTCGTCCACTTCGATGCTATCCATGGTCCACAAACCATGCCGCTTCAAAAAGCGGTCCACGAGGTGGCCACCGTGCGAACGCCGGTCATAACGAATAAAGGGCTGCTGGCGAAAGAGTTCGCCCAGATCGTCGGGTGAACCTTCAGGCGCCACGCCGACGTAGCGTTCCTGCAATAGCGGAAGCCACTTCAGATCGGCAGGCAAGCCGAGGTGAGGTTTGATCATCACCGCAACGTCGAGATCTTGTGAATCGACGCGCGTGAGCAACTGGATCGACGTGCCCGGCACGATATTGATGTTCGCCTTCGCGTGCTCGCGGCGAAACCGCAGCAAGGCTTTCGTCAGAAAGCTGTTCTGCACGGTGGAAATGGCGCCCACGTTGATCACGCGTCGCGCCGTGCCGCCCGGGCCCTGCTTCAGGCCCTCGAACGATTCCAGAATGCGCGCCGCCTGATCGAGCACGTCGCGGCCCTCGCTGCTTAGCGTGACCGATTTACCCGTGCGGTCGAACAACGCATAGCCCAACTCTTCCTCGAGCCGCCGTATTTGCGTGCTAACCGCGGATTGAGTCAAACCCAGCCGGTTACCGGCCGCCGAGAACGATTCGGTTTCAGCAGCTACGACGAAGGTGCGGAGATTGCGGATCATGTATCAATCTTTTCGATGCTCAGACTAGAAACTATCCGTTTTGTATCGAACTTCCCGTTGCCTATACTAACCGGCCAACAGGTTGATCGCCATCACGTCGGCCGCCTCATCACCTTCCATCTTTGGAGTTGCACCTTGGATCTGGGAATTGCTGGAAAAACCGCACTCGTATTCGGCGCGGCGGGCGGCCTCGGCGGCGCCATTGCGCGAGCGCTGGCGGCCGAAGGCGCGCGCATCGCCGTCGCCGACATCAATGCAGACGCCATGTCGCAGACCGTTGCGGACATCCGCGCCGCGGGCGCCGAAGCACTGCCGCTGCAGTGGGATCTGTCCGATCTGAGCATCGTCGAAAGCCGGATCGAGGCGATCCGCGACGCGTTCGGCAATATTGACATCCTCGTCAACAATACCGGTGGACCGCCGCCGACGCCGGCCGCGGGCCAGTCGGTCGATCTGTGGACGAAAAGCTTTCAGTCGATGGTGATGTCTGTCATTGCGATTACGGATCAGGTGCTGCCCGGCATGCGTGAACGCAAGTGGGGCCGCGTGATCACCAGCACGTCGTCGGGCGTGGTCGCACCGATCGCCGGACTCGGCATTTCGAACGCGCTGCGTATGTCGCTCGTCGGTTGGTCGAAGACGCTCGCGCGCGAAGTGGGCCGCGACGGCATCACGACCAATATCGTGCTGCCCGGGCGTATCGCCACGCCGCGCATCACGTTCCTAGACGAACAGAAGGCGAAGCGCGAAGGGCGCAGTGTCGAGGAAGTCAGTGCGGAAAGCGTCGCGTCGATTCCGGTTGGACGCTATGGCAATCCGCGCGAGTATGCGGCGGCGGTGACGTTCCTCGCGAGCCAGCAGGCCGGTTACATCACCGGCTCGGTGATTCGCGTCGATGGCGGACTGATCGCCAGCGTTTGAACGTTGAGCGCCAGCGCGGCATCGATACACCGCATCGCGAGGTTGAACTTAACCAGGAGCAGGACTTCATGAGCAACCTGTTGAATCCCACTGCCAAAGGCGTTTTTCTGATCGCGGTGACGCCTTTCACCGATAGCGGCGCACTCGATCTCGAGAGTACCGATCGCATGGTGGATTTCTATCTGGAGCGCGGCGCAACCGGCCTGACGATTCTCGGCATCCTCGGCGAAGCGACCAAGCTGACGGCCGACGAGTCGCGCACCTTCGTCAAGCGCGTACTCGCGCGCGTGGCCGATCGCGTGCCGGTGGTGGTCGGCGCATCGGCCGCGGGTTTCGCGCCGATGCGCGAACTGTCCGCAAGCGTGATGGACATGGGCGCCTCCGGCGTCATGGTTGCTCCAGCTCCGACACTGCGCACCGACGACCAGATCGTCGCCTATTTCGACATGGTCAACGAGACCTTAGGCGACGCTTGCCCGTGGGTTCTGCAGGATCATCCGGTCTCAACGGGTGTGCAGATGTCCACGCCCGTGGTGCTGCGAATCCTCAAGAACTCGCCGACCTGCGTGATGCTCAAGCACGAAGATTGTCCGGGCCTCGCGAAGCTCTCGGCTATCCGCGCGGCGAGCGATAAGGGCGAGGTCAAGCGTGTTTCGATCCTGACCGGCAATGGCGGCGGTCTCTTTCTGCCTGAAGAACTGACGCGCGGCGCCGACGGTGCGATGACCGGTTTCGCCTACCCCGAGATGATGGTCGACGTATGCAAGGCCCATGCGAATGGCGATATCGAACGCGCACACGACCTGTTCGACGCCTACCTGCCGCTCGCGCGCTATGAGCAGCAGTCGGGCATCGGCCTAGCGGTACGCAAGCACATCATGGCGCAGCGCGGCGTGATCGCTTCGGCGGCGTTGCGCAAACCCGGTCCCAAGCTTTCTGCCACCGATATCGCCGATATCGAGCGCCTTGTCAGGCGGCAGACGAAGCGCCTTAGCGAGATTCAATAAGCCTTACAGCAAAGCATTAAAGTGCGGGCGTGAACAAGCGCCCGCCAATTACGTATCACCAACAATCAATTACAAAAACAAAATCTCGACGCCTCGTATCGATAGTTCCGCGAGTTTAATCTCAAGAACGCCTGAACGCCTACCGATAACACAAAGGCAGTTTTAACAACCCGGGCAAATCCTGACCAGGTTCAGTATGTCGATCGAGATGACGCGGAGGAAACAGAAGTGAGTCGTCTGAGTCTTAATGCAAAGTTATGGGCGGCGCTCGCCGTCATGTGGGTAGGTCTTCTGCTGCTTGCCGGCAGCGCGGTGTTCGAATCGCACAAAACGATGCTCGAGGAGCGCAAGGCCACCATCCGAAGCGTGGTCGAATCGGCGACGGCGGTTGTGGCCGATCTCGCCGCGCGCGCCGACCGCCATGAGATTTCCGTCGAAGACGCCAAACAGCAGGCCATCGCTCGCCTCAAAGCGATGCGATACGGCAAGGGCGGTTACCTCTTCATCATGGATTCGTATCCGCGGGTGCTGATGCATCCGGTGCTGCCCGATCTGCTCAAGAAGGATGTACGGGAGAACAAGGATCCGAACGGCAAGCTGCTGTTCGTCGAACAGGTGCGCGCCGCTCAGAACGCAGACGGCGAAGGCTACGCGGAATTCGAGGGGCGCGTACCAAATAGCTCGGGCGGATCCGGCTTTACCTACGAAACCAAGATCTCCTTTATCAAACAGTTCAAGCCATGGGACTGGTACATCGATTCCGGTCTGTACCTGACTGACGTCGCCGCGGCCTTTCACCGGTTACTGCTCGAATATCTGTTGATCGTGCTCGCCATCGGCGCGGTCGTATCGGCGGCGATGATACTGATTAGCCGCAGTGTGCGCCGCAGTCTTGGCGGTGACCCGTCGCAGGCCGCGCGGATCGCCACGCAAATCGCCAACGGCGACCTCAGCGCGGCGGTCGAAACGGTGCCCAGCGATCGCGAAAGCATGCTGTACTCGATGCGGCAAATGCAGGAACACCTGACGCAGATGATCGGCAAGATCATGGTGTCCGCCGATTCGATTGCCACCGCCACCGACGAAATCGCCTCCGGCACGACCGATCTGTCCAGCCGCACCGAAGAACAGGCTGCGTCGTTGCAGGAAACCGCATCGAGCATGGAAGAGCTGACCGGAGCAGTCCGCCAGAACGCCGAAAACGCGCGGCAGGCCACCTCGGTTGCGGGCGACGCCTCACGCGTCGCACAGCGCGGCGGCGAGGTGGTCGGACGCGTGGTCGAGACGATGCGCGGCATTACCGATAGCTCGTCGAAGGTGGCCGAGATCATCACGGTTATCGAAGGCATCGCGTTTCAGACCAATATCCTGGCGCTCAATGCCGCTGTCGAAGCGGCGCGCGCGGGCGAACAGGGGCGCGGATTCGCTGTGGTAGCGGGTGAAGTTCGCACGCTCGCGCAGCGCAGCGCCACGGCCGCGAAGGAAATCAAGGAGCTGATCAGCGAGTCGGTCGAGCGCGTCGGTTCGGGCTCGAAGCAGGTCGAAGAAGCGGGCAGCACGATCGACGAAGTGGTCCGCTCGGTGGCGCGCGTCACGGCCATCATGAAAGAGATTTCGGCCGCCTCCGACGAGCAGAGCACCGGTATCGACCAGGTCAACCGGGCCATCACGCAGATGGATCAGGTCACGCAACAAAACGCCGCGCTCGTCGAACAGGCGACCGCGGCGGCGCAATCCATGGCCGAGCAGGCTCAACTGCTACGCAATTCGGTAGCGGTATTCAAGGTGGGAGACGCCGCTCACGCACGCGTGCCCCAGCTCGAAACTTCGTTACGGTTCTAGCCAGCCCGGCCCTCCCGTCACCCAACGCCAGCACCCATGGACACCATGCAACAGCTCAGCGAAAAAACTGTCATTCGCAAGATTTTCTGGCGAGTGATCCCGCTTCTGATGGTTCTGTACGTGATCTCGTTTATCGACCGCATCAATGTCGGCTTTGCGGCATTGACCATGAACAAGGATATCGGTCTCACGCCTTATCTGTTCGGCTTGGGCTCGGGCATCTTCTTCGTCGGTTACTTTATCTTCGAAATTCCCAGCAACGTCATGATGGTGCGGGTCGGCGCCCGCAGATGGATTGCGCGCATCCTGCTGACATGGGGCGTGTTCGCCTGTGCAATGGCGCTCGCGACCGGGCCGACGAGCTTTATCGCGCTACGGTTTCTGCTGGGCCTCGCGGAAGCGGGCTTTTTCCCGGGCGTGATTCTTTATCTGACGTACTGGTTTCCCGTCCGTTATCGCGCACGTATCGTCTCGGCGTTCATGCTTTCTATTCCCGTTTCGATTGCAGTCGGCGCGCCGCTCTCTACGCTGATTCTGCAAATGAACGGCATGCTGGGCATAAAGGGATGGCAATGGCTTTTCATCATCGAGGGGTTGCCCGCGATCATCGGCGCTTTCTTCGCGCTGCGCCTGCTGACGGACCGTCCGGAGCGCGCGACCTGGCTGACTGAGAGCGAGCGCGAATGGCTTAGCAAGGAACTGGCGGCAGACGACGCTTCGGCATCGTCAGATAGCAAGATTGGCGGCCTCGGCAAAGCGCTGTTGAATCCGACCGTGCTGATGCTCGCGTTCATCTACTTCTGCGCGACGGGCGCGAACCTTGGGCTTTCGTTCTTTCTGCCGCAAATCATCAAGCAGCAAGGCTATAGCAACGTCACCGTCGGATTGATCACGTCGATTCCGTATATCGCGGGATGTATCGGCATGCTGATCGTGGGCAACCTGTCCGACCGCTTCAACGAACGGCGCTGGTTCCTCGCTGCGACGATGGTGCTGGCCGCAGGCGGTCTGATCGCCGCCGGCGCACTGGGCGCGTCGGTCTGGTCGATTGTGGCGCTGAGCGTGGCCGCGATCGGGATCTTCGGTTGCAAGGGGCCCTTCTGGTCGCTGCCGTCGTTTTATCTTCGTGGCCAGGCAGCTGCGGGGGGCATTGCGTTCATTAATGCGATCGGCAATCTGGGCGGATTTGCAGGCCCTTATCTCGTCGGCTTGTTCAAACGCTCGTCGAACAGCTATGCGGATGGGCTCTGCGCGCTCGCCGCGTTCTGCGTAGCGGCTTTAGTGGTGACGGCGCTGTTTATCCGGCCGCGGCAAGCACAGCAAGCTGCGATGTTCCCCCACCTTGCAGCCGGTAACGACGACGCCAAGTAAATCGGCAAACGATACCTGGTGTACGGGGCCGCCTGCGATGCGATCGCGGGCGGCCCCCCTCCTCTTTATTGGGGAATCATCCACGGAAACACATACGCCTGCAGCATCGCGATGATGCCGATCACTGCGGCCCCCGCGATCGAATGGAAGAACACCGTCCGGAAGATCGGCCCTAACGCGAAAGACCGCTCCTTAGGATCGTCGTAGCAGGCCGCACACGCCACCATGATCGACTGCGCATCGATCATCTTGCCCATCACCCCGCCCGTGGAATTCGTCGCGACGATCAGTATCGGATTCAGGTTGAGCTGCTGAGCGGTAATTCGTTGCAAGCTGCCGAACAGGGCGTTGGACGCCGTATCGGAGCCGGTCAGGAACACGCCGAGCCAGCCAAGGTACGCTGCAAAGAACGGATAGAGAAAGCCGGCATGCGTGAACGCAAGACCCAACACCGCATCCGTACCCGAGTAGCGCGTCAGAAATCCGAGCCCCAGCACCTGGCCAATCACCAGCACCGGAATTTTCATGCGCCGCATGGTCTGCATGAACGCTTCCTTCCATTGCGCCGCGCTCAACTTGAGTACGAAACCGGAAAGCAGCGCCGCAACGAATACGCCGGTCCCGGCAGTCGATAACCAGTTGATCGTAAATTTGGCCGCTTCCGCTTTTGCGTTGACGGGCGCAACCGGCGGCATCCGCTGCACGAGGTTATGCAACGCGGGCATGTCCCACACCGGCAGCGACAGCGTGCCGGCAAACGGCGAACCGAGCAAGGTCGTGGAAAAGGTAACGCCTGAGAACAGACCGTTGAGCAGCTTCTTGAACTCCGGCACACCCCACAATGCGCAGCATGCGATCAGGATCACCCACGGCATCCACGCATAAATCGTTTCGCCGGTCGTGTACTGGTATTTCCATCCGTTCGAGTCCGCGGTGACGGTCTCCGGGTTTTGACCCGCCCGTTCGAGCGCTTCACGCTCGGAGCGCAGCAGAAAGCGCGTCTTCGGATGCCAGACGAAACGCAGAAACAGCGCCGTGCAGACCACCGAAAACACACCCGACACCACATCGGTCATCAGATGCAGCGCAGGGCTGCCCGACGCGAAAAACTGCATCAGCGCGAACGTCAAACCCGCGCACAACATCGCCGGCCAGACCTCGAACACCTGCTTCCACGTGCCGCCTTCCATCTTGACGAAGGTCGCCACAAGCCAGAACGGCACCAGTACTGACACGAACGGCAGTTGCCGGCCCGCCATGGCGGATATCGTGACCTGATCGAGCCCGCTGACCGCCGCCAGGGTCACGATTGGCGTGCCGATCGCGCCCCACGCGACCGGCGCCGTATTCGCGAGCAGGTTCAGCACCGCCGCCTGAAAAGGCCGGAAGCCGAGGCCCACCATCACGGCCCCGGCAATCGCGACCGGCGTTCCGAACCCGGACGTGCCTTCGATAATCGCGCCGAACGAGAACGCGATCAGCACGCACTGCAGCCGCCGGTCGAACGAGATATGAACGATGGACTCCTTCACGATCTCGAACTTGCCGCTCACGACGCTCATCGTGTACAGGAACATCGCGGCCAGCACGATCCAGATGATGCCCAGAAATCCCGACAGGGTGCCGAGCGCGAACGCCGAAACAGCCGATACCAATGGCATCCGGAACACCAGACACGAAATAATGAATGCGGCGATCACCCCGAAGAATGCCGCGTAGGGCGCGGAGATGCCCAGGTGCACGTTGCCCTGCGAATCGCGATGCCGGTGCAAGGCGATGAAATAGAGCAGCGTGAGGATTGGAATGGCGGCAGCGACCGTTGAAAAGATCGCATTGCCGAACGGGTTATAGGTCTGGTGGTACATGGCCTTTCCTCTTTCTTGTCTAGGAGTAGGGACTACCGTGCACTTTTTTCCCGCGTAAGGCGGTCGCGGCTCAAGCCTCTCCTGCCTTCCAAAAGCCGACATCCGCCTTACATCCGAGATGTATAGCGGGGAGCGTCGTTGAGGTCAAGTTTGTTGCGGTCGCACAATCGGTCTGCGAGCAACAGACCGAGGGTGCGATGCCAATTGGATGTGGGTGCGGCTAGCGCATTGGATTCAGGTCGCACATCAATGCGAAAAGATCCGACTGGGTCAGCATGCCGACCACGCGGCGCTGGCGATCGATAACAGGCAGATGATGGTGCCCCTTCGCCATAAAGCGCGGAACGACATCGGTGAGCTTCTCGTCTGAAAAAACGGTCGCCACGGAGACCGACATGATGCTGGCGATACCGTTTGCGGCACGTGCCGTCCGCGGTTCGCTCGACGGCGCCTCGTCAACCGCATGGAGATGGCCTGTGACGCGCCGCAGATCCGCACGGCTTACCACGCCTAGAAGATGGTCGGATGCGTCGATAACCGGAAGAAGCTTGAAGTGGTAGCGAGCCAGCAGTGCTTCTGCGTGCGCCTTCGTGTCATCGGGCCTCACGCTGATGACGGGCGCTCGCATGATGTCGGCACACCTGAGCTCCAGCAGACCATGCAACATGGACTGGCGCCGCAGCTCGGCTAAAACCGCCTTCTGCTGCACGACGCCTGCGGCGCCCCCGCGATCGCCCGAGTCGTGCAAGCTTGGCGACCCGTGATGAAACGGCATTTTTCCCACCAGACGTCGACCGAGATAGCGAAAGCTCATCATGTCCGTCCCATGGTTGATTGTTGAATGCTGTGTGCGAAGCAGCAAAAACAATTCAGCGCAGTACTAAGTGTGCGGACAGACGCCGATCCTTGCGATCAGCAATTTCCCCGTGTCACGCGCGAGTCGGTCGGGGAGCGCAATAACCTGGCCGCAGACACCACAGTATCACAGCATGATATATATGTGGGCGGCAATGTTTTCGTGAGCGGCGCCGGCACCCGCGGGATTCGCAAGGTCTCACCGGCGCCGTACGCTTCGTATAGCGTTCGTGATCGGCGGGGCGCTACTTCCCGCTTACGAGGTCCTTTGTCTGCAGCGTAATTGCTGCGAGGCCTTTTTCCACGATCTCGCGCCAGTCGCTGGACGTCACGACCTGTTTCGATTCGCTCACGCGGGTTTTGACGGTCTTCTCGCCATGCAGCGCGCCGACATCGCCGGACAGTTGCACTTCCGATTTCTGGTTGGTCGTCACGGCCCAGAAGCCGGGCTGGAACCATGCCCAGAAATCGATCACTTCCGCGGATACCGGAGCGGCGGCGGAAAAGTTAGGATCGCCTTGCTTCACGACCACGTAGCCCGCTTCCTGAAAGCCGGTAGCGAGGGCGCTTTCGATCAGACCGGATACGGTCTTGCCTTCAGGCAGCACCACATCGCCGAGTGCCTTGCCGTACCCGTTTCGTTTGCGGCCGATTGCGCGAGCCTTTGACGCGTCGCTGCCGTCTTCGTGAGGATCGAGCGACGCCATGTCGGCGCTAGGCGGCGCGACGGTAAACGTGCGTTTGTCCTGGACGGCGTCGATGCGCACATACTTTCCTGTCGCAGGGTTGGTGCCTTGAGGCGCCGAGACATCGATGACTCCGCGGCCCGCCGCGCAACCGGCCAGGAACGACATGGCAAGGCCATAGATAGCAATTCGACGCAACAGCATGATTCATTCTCCTCATTGTGGTTATTTTGATTGCCACGCCGCCAGACTGGGGTTCAAGGCGTTGGCAATACGATCGCTAAACCCGTGATTACGGCAGAAATGAGGAGAAGTTGAGCGGGCCTCCTAACTTCACGCATCCTGCAATTTCGGTACGTCCACGGAAGGTCGGACAGGAGTGAGCCGCCGGAGCATGAAATCGACAATGACGGACATTAACTTCCCGGCTTCGGCTCACTAAATTCCAGTCATGCCGTCACCGACGGTCATCGCATAAAGGAATTCACCATGCCACGCCTTTCCTCGATCCAGCCCGACGCCGCTACCGGCGAAACGGCTGAAGTATTCGCCGCCATCAAGAAGTCTGTCGGCCGCGTCCCCAACTCTTTTGCCATGATCGGCACGCACGCGCCCGCAGCGCTCGCTGCGATTCTGAGCGCAGACAAGGTACTGTCGAAGGGCAGTCTGCCGCGTGCCGATCAGGAAACGGTCAAGCTGATCGTCAGCGAACTGGGCGGATGCGATTACTGTGTTGCGGGTCACACCGTGGTCGGCAAGATGGCCGGCCTCTCGCCGGACACGATGCGTAAAATCCGTGCGGGCGAAGCGACCGGCGATGCCAAACGCGACGCGTTAGTGCGTTTCGTGCGCATCCTGATCAAGACAAGCGGCACGGTCGACGCGGCCGAGGTTAGCCGCGTGCGAGATGCGGGCTACACGGAACGCCAGCTGATCGAAGTCGCACTCGCGGTTGCCGTCATTACGTTCACCAATCTGGCAAACCGGATCAACGACACCGTGATCGATTTTCCCGCCGTCGAATGACCGCGCCTGCCAGGTAAAGCAGGCGCGACGGCGCCTGCTGCTTAAGCGAGAGCCGGCTCTTCTTCCTCGCCTTTGCGCGTCGCGCGCGCCACCGCGCGCGGCGTCGAATCCGCAAGATAGTCGTGCACGACGCGGCCGAAACCCAAGGTAAGGTCCGCGATGATATGCGTGCCCGAGACGATATCGAGCACCGGCAAGTCCTTGACCGGTGCGAGCGCATGCGAGAACAACTCCAGACCGACCGGCCCGCTCCATGCCCCTTTGATCTGCACGTCCTCGCAGCGGTATTCGACGAGTTCGAGAATGCGCAGGCTGCCGTCCACATGCGGCATGATCTTCAGCAGAAAGCCCGGCGCTTCGAGCGTCGCTTTAGCAGCGGAGGTATCGAGCGCTTCGAACTTGTAGCCCATCGTTGCTGTGGCCACCAGCATTTTGCCGTAGCGCAGTTCGCCAACGATCGTGTCGCTGTCCACCGTCAACGAAGGATGACCCATCTTCTTCGGGAAGCCCCAGATCTCCCGGCCGCCCGCAGTCGGCGCATGATCGTCGAGATACATCGAGTGAACGTAGGCGCCGCGTCGTCCCTCGAAGGTGACAGGAATCACCTGGCCGGATTCGGTGTAGTCGCCGAAACCTGCCGAATCGGGCATGCGGATAAATTCATATTTGACGAGCGGATTGTCCATATCGACCTCGAGCGGCTCGGGCACGAGCTCGCGCAATTTTTTCGGGTCGGTACGATAAGTCACAATCAAAAACTCGCGATCGATGAACCGATAAGGGCCCTTCGAATAGGTCGGGCTTGTTAAAGGAATGGAATGCGCGCGCTTTTTGACATCAACGATCTTCATGGTCTGCCCTTTGAATCGCAAAAAACCGCAGAGACGGCTGCCACGCGGCATCCTGTCACTGTGTGATCCTAAATAGAAACTTCACTGCGAAATTCGAAAGAATGGAACCCCGGTTCGCATGCAAAGAAAGCCCACGCGAAGGTGGGCGAGACAGAATAGTCGAGATGCTTTCAGGTGAAAGTCACGGATTGTGAACTGAAGCTTTGATCGAATACGATCACGCTATCCATAAGGAATAAAGCGTTAATACGCATGTCATGCAATTACTCAAACCGTTTGCAGGACAAGCGTTATTTCATGTTCTCCATGAACTCGCGTTGCGCAACCGGCTGCTCCTTTTTTGGCGGAGAAGGCGTGGCAACCCGACGGGCGAGGACGACGCCCGCTAATGCCAGCACGAAGCCCAGCATCTGGATCGCGCCCAGCTTTTCACCGAACAGAATCCACGCTTCGCCGGCCGCGAGCGCCGGTACCGCGAGCAGCAGCGTACTCATCTTCGTTGCACCATGAATGCGCACCATCCAGACGAGCAGCAGCACGGCGCCGACCGACAATCCCACCACCGACCAGATCAAGCCGATCCACAGCGTCGGCGAGTGGTCCCACTGGTACCCGCCGCCGACCAGCATGCCCGCAAGCGCGACGAGCGCGCCGCCGGCGTTCTGCACGCTCGCTGAGACACGCACGCCGTCCCCCGCGAGTCGTCCGCGCTGGATCATCGTGCCGGCCGTCATGCCCGTCACCGCGATGACCGCAACGACGATGGCCCATACACCGAAATGTTCGCCTCCCGTAGTAGCGCCCAATGCCGGTGCGAGCACGCAAACGACGCCTGCGATTGCGATACCGAGCCCCGCTACCGTCCGCATCGACGGACGCTCTCCGTATATCAGGAACATGGCCACCACCGTCACGATCGGCTGCATGCTGCCAATCAGCGACATCACGCCTGCCGGCATACCGTGCGCAACGGTCCAATAGGCGGCGCTCAGATAGACGCCGTGCAACAGCGCACCGGCCAGCAGATGCATCGCAAGCTGCCGTCCGCGCGGCCAGCTTTCGCGTGCGGCGAACGCGAGCACGCCGAGCAGGCCCGCACTGAGCAACAGGCGCACGAGCAGAAACAGTTCCGTCGACGCGTGCGGCACGACCGCTCGCGCGGCAACGAGACCCGTCGACCAGATCAGCACAAAGAACCAGGGGGCAAGTGTTGAAAACATGTTGAATACGCTCCGTCGAATGCTTCGCGGATCGAATTTAAATTGCACTTGAAACGACGTCGATGCTGTAGCGAGTCGATCGCATGCTCTTATGGCTCAAATTTCCGGTGGGCGCCGCTGTCTTCCGTTGTCGAACGCTTCGTCCAAAAGTGTCGGCTACCGAGCAACACTTTTCAGCTCCCTGTACCGGTGCGACACGCGCGCACGACCACCGGCAAAGGCCAGCGGCCGATGGCACGGTCAATGCGTAAATGGAGCTATCAAGAGTCGTCTGTCGAGCAACATCTCGAGCAAGGAGACGCTAAATGAACAGTTTCGACGATGCGTTCAAGGCCCTGATCGGAAACGAAGGCGGCTATTCGTTCCATCCCGCGGACCCTGGCGGCGAAACGATGTGGGGCGTAACGGCACGCGTGGCGCGCAACTTCGGCTATGCCGGCGCGATGAAGGACTTGCCGCTCGAAACCGCGATGCAGATCGCCAAGCAAAAATACTGGGACCCGCTCCATCTGGACGAACTCGATCCGCGTGTCGCCTTCCAGATATTCGATGCGAACTACAACGGCGGTCTCGTGGTGTTGTGGATGCAGAAGGCGTCCGGCGCTCACGAAGACGGCAAGTTCGGCCCAGACACGATGGCCGCCGTCAAAAGCGCGGACCCGATGAAATTTATCCTGCGATTCGTGGCCTATCGGCTTCGCTATCTGCGAAACCTGCATACATGGCCCACTTTCAGCCGTGGATGGACGGACCGCATGGCAACCAACCTTCTTCTCGGAGCAGCATGATGGACTGGTCAAAAGTAGCGTCGAGCATTGGCAGTGCGACTCCTTTGCTCGCCGAACTGATCGGCGGCCCGATCGGGCTCGGTGTGACGACCGCCGCCGCGCTTATTTCCCACGCGCTCGGTACACCCAACGATCCGCAAGCAGTCGAAACCGCGCTAAACGACCCCACGGCACTCGACAAGCTCAGGCAAGCCGAAGGCGCTAACGCGGCGCAGTTGCAGCAGCTGGTGGTCACGCAGGCGCATTTCGCTTATCAGACCAATATGGCGCGCATCCAGGCACGCGATCGCGCCAATGCGCGTGCGATGGGTATTGCCAACAAGGACTGGGTGCCCAAAGCGCTTGCGATGTCGGTAACCGGCGGCTTCTTCGGCGTTCTGCTGCTGATGACGTTAAAGGAGTTGCCGCCCGAAAACAGCAATCTGGTGAATGTCGTGATCGGCGCACTCGGTACGGCGTGGATCAGCATCATCGGCTATTACTTCGGCACGTCGGCGGGTTCGATGAGAAAGACGGAACTGCTCGCCATGCCCAGTGTACCGATCACGGCGGATAGCGCGGTCACGCTGCGAGAACCTGCGCCGCCGCCGGCACCGACATTCCGGCCGCAAGCCGCTGCTAGCGCACCGCATGCCGACATGTTTCCGGCGTTTTTGCCCGGTGGCCAAGGCCCGATCTTCGGCGAATAAGAGCTTGAGAAAGATCGGACGTCAAACGCGATGCGTGCGACGTCCGATTGCCGCTTCGACGTAACGTCCAAGGCCGGCAATCAGAACACTGCACACCCAATAGAACAGTGCGGTCGTGCCTAGCACTTCGACATAGGCAAACGTATTCGCCGTAAGCAGATTGCTTTGATATGTCATTTCCGGCAGGCTCATCACCGAAAAAATGGCCGAGTCCTTGAACATCGTCATGACGAGGCTTGTCGTCGGCGGGGCGAGAAAGCCAATGAGTTGCGGTGCGATGACGTAACGCTGCGTCTGCCAGAAGGTCATGCCGAGCGAGAACGCCGCATGCGTTTGTCCGCGCGGCACGCTGCGCAGCGCGGCACGCAGGATCTCGCAGAAATAGCCGCCGGTATAGATCGCTGTGCATGCGATCGCGATGATCGTCGCCGATGCGCTCACGCCGAGTTTCGGCAAGCCGAAGAAAGACAGGTACACGGCGATCAGGTATGGAATGTTGCGGACAAGTTCCACGTAACCGAGCGCAGCCGGCCTAAGCCAGGTACTAAATTGCGCTGCATAGGCGGCGATCGCCCCCGCCGCGATGCCGAGCGGAATTCCAGCGGCACTGACCATCGCGGTAACGCGCAATCCGTCGGCCAGCACCGGAATCGCTTGGCGGATGATCGAGAAATCAACGGCCATCGGGTAGCAGTTTCATGACACGCCATTCGCACAGCCGGCAAGCGGCCGAAATGCAGAAGAGCATGACGAAATAGACCGCCGCGGTAATGGCGAAGACCTGCAACGGTAAATCGGTCTGCAGCGTGGCGTTGCGCGCGACCGTGGCCAGTTCCGGCACCGCGATAATCGACATCAGCGAAGACGCCTTGAGCAAAATCGTGAACTCGCTCGTTAGCGGCGGAATCGCCCGGTAAGTGATCTGCGGCAGCAGCACGTACCGCCAGACCTGTATCGTCCGCATGCCTAGCGCGTATGCGGCCAGGCGTTGCTCTCGCGAGACGGTGCCAAGCGCGCCGCGTAGAATCTCCACGATGTAGGCACTCGTATTGCACGCGAGCGCCGCAATGCCGGCGGTGACCGGCGAGATCGACATATCGAGCAGCGCCGGCACCATGTAGTACGCGATCAAAAGATGAATCAGCGCCGGTGTGCCGCGAATCAGACTCACCCACAGCACGACCAGTACGCGCGCCGCAGCGAACCGCGAAACGCGTGCAAGCAGCAACGCGATACCGGCCACGAGCCCGATAGCGAATGCACAGGCAGAAGCGGCCAGTGTGAGCGCAGCGCCCGCGATCAATCCATTGAAAAACGGTGTGACCGCGCTGCCTTTAGCAATCCAGTCCAGCATGCTGGTGAACGTCAGACCGCACCGGCCGGCAGGTAGTTTGTCAGCGGTGTGTCAATGGGGCCGCCAAACCATTTCTTCTGCAAGGCGGCCAGCTTGCCATTCGCCCTGAATTCGTCGAGCGAGTCGTTGATGAACTTGCGGATTTCAAGGTCGTTGGGGTTTGCCACCCACGAGAGCAATAACGGTTGCCCGATCTGGCCGCTGATGCGGAATTCGTCCGGCTTCCTGCGCATCTGAACGGCAGCGACATTCGATGGCATAAGCGCCACGTCAATGGTTTTGTTTGCTAGCGCAATCGATACGTCCGGGTATGCCTGAAACAATTTGATCGCCGCGTAACCCTCGCCGCCCTTTTCCTTGAGTTGCTTCTCCAGTTCGTCGGCGACGGGTTGGGAAGACGAACCGAGTTGGGTGCCGATAATTTTGCGCCGATGTCGCGATTACTTTTGATCGCGCCATTGTCGGCCCGGACCATCAGCACCCAGCGCACCACGCCAACCGGCTCGCTAAAGGCAAACCTTCGGGCACGCTCCGGCGTGATGCCGACGCTGGTCGCGACAAAGTCGAACTTGCGCGACATCAGGCCCGGCAGCAAACCTTGAAACGGCAGGTTGACCTGATCGAGCTTCACGCCAAGCCTGGCCGCCATCAGCTCGAGCACGTCGTGGCCATACCCGACGATCTGTCCGTTCTCCACGTATTCGAACGGTTCAAACGCGGCTTCGGTGCCGACCGTCAACGTGCCGCGCTTCCGGATGTCCGCCAGCGTGCGACCTTCTGCAAGTGCGAGCCGCGGCAGAGCCAATGCCGGGCCCGAGGCTAACGCAGCCTTGACAAAGGATCGTCTGGACCAGTTCTTCATTGCTTTCTCGCATGATGCTTATCACCGTCGTCAGCATAGCCGCGCCACGCATCGCGCCCATGTCATTTATTCAGCGGTTTTCGGACAACGCGTTGTTTTTATAAAGTCCCTTTCGCGTTTGCATCCACTTGTTCGCGATACTGAATACGACGGTTGCATCAGCGGTTACTGGTACACATTCGCAGACTTTCGGACAATCTCCTCTACCGCCGCTTTCATCTGTCCAATCAGCGCCGTGTCTTTGACGCCGTCGCGCTTCGCCAGTGCGTCCAGATTCTCAAAGCCGATCCATGTCTCGTTGAAATCGTCTTTCCAGATTGCGATTCGCAACGGAAGATCTGCGGCAGCGGCGACGCTGCCCTGCATCACCTTTGTGCCTGCCTTGGGATTGCCGAAGATAATGACGCGCGTGGGTCGCAGCGAGAGCCCCGCCTGAGATCCGTTCGCCTGTTGATCGAGCGATGCGAATATCTTGCCACCCGCGGCCTTGATGTTCTGCTCGAGCCGCGCCGTGGTTTCATTGACGTCGAACACGCTCGCGTACGTCTCCTGCGCTTTGGGGTTGACGCCGGATCCGAGCGTCACGTCATAGGCGGCTGCGATGCGGCGCGAAAGCTCCGTCAGATCGACGTTCTGCTCGTTAGCGAGCACCGTGACGCAGACCAGTTCGTCCTTATCCGTAAAGCGGCTTAGGTAAGCGCTAAATCCTGGTACGCTACCCTTGATGTCCATAAAGCCCTTGTGAGCCGTGAATTGCCAGCCCGCCACGGCGGGAACGACGGTGCCGTTCGGCAAGGTGGTGGGCTTGTAAATCAGATCGCGGTGGGCCTGTTCCTTGACAATGGTGTCGCCGGCAAGCGCGATGTCCCAGAAGCTCACATCTTCGGCAGATGCCCAAAGCGAACCGAACGCAAACAGGCTTGACGTGCTGTTGCGCTTCACGGGTATGCTCTGGCCATTCTTGCGCACGTAACCGGTTGCGGGCTCGGTCGGGTTGATATAGGCCGCGTCCTTAGTGAACCGCGAGTGCCAGTTGCCGTTTTTCTCGACAGGATCCTGCTGCGTCATGCTGGGAAAATCTTCGGCGAACATCGTGTGGGTCAGATGCAGCGGTTTGATCTGGCCGTTCCAGATCATGTCGTGATAAGACATGCCGCTGGCTTTTTCGATCGCAAGGCCAAGCAGAAGAAAATTCGTCGCGCTTTCCGAGACCTGCGTGCCGGGCTTGAACGCAAGCGGTTCGTCGCGGACGCTTTTTAGCAGTTCTTGCGGCGAGTAGTCGTGGCTCGCATCGAATCCGGGCGCGCGACGGTAATCGGGCAGCCCGGTGGCGTGCTGCATCAGTTCCATCACGGTCAGGCCTTTCCACGAAGCGGGCAAGTCCGCAACGTATTTGCCGATCGGATCGTTCAGCGCCATTTTGCCGGCTTCGACCAGCTGCATGATGGCGATCGCCGTGTAACCTTGTGTGATCGGCCCGATGCTCCACAACGTGTCGCTCGAGGCTAGCAGACCCTTCTGCACATCGGATTCACCATAGCCCGCTACACGAGGGATATACGGCGCCTGAACAATGGCCATCGTAATACCGCTCACATGCTTTTCTTCCATGAAGTCGTAGATCATCTGATCCACGCTCTGGTCGAAGTACTCGAGCTTGGGGTTACCACGATTCGCGCGTTCCGCATGAGCGGTGACAGTAAATCCCGCGGCGATAACGGCAGCTGCAATGGCGCAACGGACTGTTCGATTCACGTTATTCGGCACTTTGTTCTCCGTAAAAATAGGTGATGCCCGACAGGGCGCCACAAGAGGTGCTGTCGTTCACCATGCGTGAAAGCGCGGCATGGATGGGCTAGGCGTAGGTGAAGCCTTTCTTTTGCAGATCGACCATGAACGCCACGACGCTCGGAACGAGCACTGCGTCGGGAATCAGGTTGTTGGTGAGGTCCGCTGCAATTTCATTAGCGGAACGCGATGAAGAGGAAGACGACTGCGCGAGGGTTCTCGAGATTGCGTGTATGGAGTCGTGACACGCAACAAAGACCGCGCCGCGCCGCTGCAGCGACGTCACGTTATTGTTTTGCGGCCCGTAGAAACCCGCCATGTCTTGCAAGGCGTCATGCGGCGAGACACCGTCTTTTTCGGCGATCAGCGTATTACGTGTAAAGTGCGGGCCCGCGAGTTTTGCCAGTTCGTACTTGTCCCACATGCTTTGAGAGAACAGCGCGAGATGCGCGAGACCATGCGTTGCGGAGACGGCAAGAAAGTCGTGTCTACCGTTTGCGAACACCTGCCCGTTCATCGCCTCGCGCATGAGTCCGGGCCACGGACCGGCGAGATCCGCGACGTCCCACATCTGTTTATACGCGTACTGGTAGCCGAGCAGAGCGTCGGCAGCCTGCTTGTCCCACATGTGCTGATCGGTCAGCATGAAAGGCACCGACTCGAACTGCCGATGGCGCGGCGCCTGCGCCAGTCTGCGGGCAAGGTCCTGCAAGGTCGTGGCGCCGCCCGGAATTGCTGATTCGTTGTCAGACGCCCCGCGCTCGCGTGCAGTGGCGATACGTCCCGCCGAGAGGGCGGTCAGCAATACGGTACCCAGCCCAATGGCGCGCAGCCCCTGGCGGCGCGTGCTGCTATACGGATCTCGTGACATGTCGTGGCTAACGGTGATGTGCGATGCTAGCCATCGTAGGGTGGGCACATCGACCGGTCCATCGCTCATTGGTTTCGCGAGATGAGACGGACAGCCTGGCGAGATACCTATTCGGAACTAGAGCTGCAGGCCAACGGGGTGATATTCGCTAGTGCCTGATGGAGCGGAATGCGGGACAATGTCCACTATGTCCATTTATATGCGGCCGAATCCCAGAGAAAACATGAGACGACTTTTCCTTGCCGCCTTCGCGGCCACCTGCTTCGCGACCTACGCTCAAGCGCAAAGCAATGCAACCGGCCCGCTCGTCACGCCCTCGGGCGAACTGCAATTCGCGCGCGCCGATCACGATTTCGTGGGCATGCTGGACAAGGAAGTTTTCGATCGATTCGACGCGAACATGCTCACGCATTTCGACGACATTGCCAGCGCAAATGACACGGTCACGCGCATGCTCGTGCAAACGGATTCGGGCCCGGTGCTATACGACTTTCGCCGCCGTCCGCCACTCGTGCAGCGCTCGAATAAGCGCATGACGGTCAAGCGCGTGTTCTGGCAAGACAACGAAGTCGTGATGCAAGGCTCGCAAGGCTGGTTCCGCTTCAAAGGCGGCGTATTCACGAAGTTGCAGTCGTCAAAGACGATCTATCGCTGAACCGCCCAAGCGAAGCGCGCCAGCCTCAGTGCGACGAAACAAATATGCTATCGGTGAACGCTTCCGGAATCGCGAAGCTTTCGCGCATGCGCTTCGTCTCCGCCGCAGGCGTCAAGCCGAATAACCGCTTGAACTCCCGGCTGAACTGCGAGGGACTCGCGTAACCCACAGCGTTGCTGGCGGCCTCCGCGGTCAGGTCCTGGCGCACCATCAACAGGCGAGCCTGATGCAGACGCGTCGACTTGACGTACTGCATCGGCGAAACCTGCGTCACCGCCTTGAAGTGACTATGAAAGCTTGGAACGCTCATCCCGGCTTCCTCGGCAAGCTGCGCCACATCGAGCGGCTGCGCGTAGCCCGCGTGAATCAGGCGTAGCGATCGGCCTATCCTGCCGAACTGACCGCGCATCCCCAACGCTTCTCGCATCGAGCGCCCCTGTGCACCGGTCAGCACGCGGAAATACAGTTCGCGCAGCAGGCCTGTACCGAGCACAGCGGCTTCGAGCGGCCGATGCATCGCTTCGAGAAAGCGCAGCACGGATGCCTGCATTGCCTCATCCATTGGCGTCGACATCATGCTTTGGGGCGCCTGCATGCGTTCCGCTATGTCTTCTCGATCGATCTGCGCCGCCAGTTCGGCGGCCATCGTGAAATCGAGGTGCAGATACAGCGCGAGCAGCGGGCGCTCCGCCGTTGCGTCGGTTTCCATGCTGAACGGCACGGGCGCGGACACCGCGAGGTAATGATGTTCGTCGTACAGATACAGCTCGCCGCCGAAGTAACCGCGCTTGCGTCCCTGGCAAACGATCACGATGCCGGGATCATATAGAACCGGCGTGCGCGACAGCGGCCGGTTCGAACGCAGGATGCGCACGCTCGGCAATGCCGTCAGGTTGTAGCCTTCATCGGGAGCCAACGCGTGCAGCAGGGCAATCATGCGCTTCTGAATGCGCGAGGGCGGCGCGGAAGGTTCGTTATACGTGCGCTTGGTGCTCATAGTTTTATGCAAGAAATTTAGCGAAATCTGGCTTATTTACGTTCGATGCTCAGACTAGTATGCACTCTCGAAACAACATTCGGGAGAACTTCCGTGGCATCCAGAAAAATTCTGCTTATCACAGGCGTCAGCAGCGGCTTTGGCCTCGCGCTCGCAAAAGAGGCGCTAGCGGTCGGGCACACAGTGGTCGGTACGGTAAGGAGTGCGCAGGCAAGGCGCGATTTCGAGTCGCTATCGGCAGCGGCTTTTGCGCGTGTTCTCGACGTGACTGACTTCGAGGCCATCGAGGGCGTCGTGTCGGAAATCGAGGCAACGGTCGGGCCCATCGACGTGCTGGTCAACAACGCAGGCTACGGCCACGAAGGCGTGATGGAAGAATCGCCTTTGTCGGAAATGCGCCGGCAGTTCGATGTGAACGTATTCGGCGCGGTCGCGATGATGAAGGCCGTCTTGCCTTTTATGCGCGAGCGCCGTCGCGGGCACATTCTGAATATGACGTCGATGGGCGGTCATGTCACCATGCCTGGCATCGCTTATTACTGCGGGAGTAAATTCGCGCTGGTCGGGATTTCCGAAACGCTCGGCAAGGAGGTTGGACCTTTCGGTATCGCGGTGACGGCAGTAGCGCCGGGTTCGTTCCGCACCGACTGGGCCGGCCGCTCGATGACGCGAACGCCCCGCTCGATTGCCGATTACGACGCGATCTTCGACCCCGTCCGCAAAGCACGCGAGGAAAAAAGCGGCAGGCAACTCGGGGACCCGCAGAAAGCAGCGCTCGCAATGCTCGCTGCGATCGATGCGGACAGCCCGCCCGCCCATCTGTTGCTGGGCAGCGATGCGCTAGGGCTGGTGCGAGGCAAGTTGTCGTCGTTAGGAGATGAAATCCGTGCATGGGAAACCGTGACGGTTTCGACGGATGGTTGACGGACAACTCGGTGATCGAAGTGAGTCTTCGCGCCGCTCTACGGACCAGCGTGGCGACGTTCTGACGCGCCACGCTGGCAAGAAAGCGCAATCCGTCGTCCGCTCATACAGTGACGGCCGATGCATCCACCACGCGCAGCAGCCGATGCATCATGTCGATGGCCGGCAGCGAACACCCGGCCGCACGCGCTGTATCGATGGGCGCTCCGTACATTGCATCGAGTTCCATTGGCCGATGCAGCACACGGTCGAAGTACATGCTCGGCAGATAGTCGTCGAAGGACCTTGTCATGTCGATCAACTGTTGCGGCATATCCTCGGGAAACGGATACCCACACGCCCGTGCGCCTTGCAGCACTTCGTGCATTAGAGTCAGGACCAGCTTGCGGCTATCGGGATTGCCAGTCAGCAAGCTCGTACCGGCCTCGAGTAGTGCTGCCACGCCGTTGAAAGGCACGTTCCAGACCAGTTTCCGCCAGCGTGCCTCGGTGAGATCCGCAATTGAAATGGCCTTGATTCCGCTTGCGTTGAACATCGCAACGCCCTCTTCAAGCATCTGCTGCGGCGAGGCGCGATCGTCCTGCGGACCCGAGTGATAGCCGAGATGCAAGTCGTTCAGCGCAATATGCCTGACCACGCCAGGGGCCTCGCGGTACACAGCGAGCCAGCACAGACCGCCAATCAGGTGCAAAGACGGCGGCAGCATTGTGCGCAGCGTGTCCTCTACGCCGAGTCCGTTCTGCAGGCATATCACCTTGGCGCCCGGCGCTGCGGCGCGAGCGAGTATCGGCGCAAGTTCGGCGTTGCTCGTCGCTTTGGCGCCGAGCAAAAGCCAGTCGCATTGCGGCATATCGTCGATGCTGCGGTAAGTCTTGACGGAAATCGGTTTGGCGTCCGCGAATCGTTTGCCGCGAAGCACGAGCCCATCGCGCGTGATGGCTTCGTACTCGCTACGCAGCAGGAAATGGACGTCGAAGCCCGCGCGCGCGAGGTGATAGCCGAAGTAGCCGCCGATCGCGCCACTGCCGATGATGCCAATGCGCGGGGAAGACTGGGTCATGAGGAGTTTCTCCCGTGAAAACATATGAGCTATTCAAGCGCTGCTTCCGCAGCGCAACCACGCGCTGCAGCACGATTCGCTGGTCTGGACTGCGGAACAGTCACGTGACAAGAACAGATGCGCGGCTCCGTAGATTCCGCGCGCGCGTTGAACGCTTCATCCAGGAATCTGGACGGAAGCCGGATTTACCTTGAATGCCTTCAGGCGTCGGCTATGTTGAATGATGGAGAGACAGGTCTCAGGCCACATTCAGTGAGGGTCACAACATGAGCGTCCAGCTAAATCACACGATTGTCTGGTGCAGCGATAAGCGGAAGTCGACAAGATTCCTGATGGACATCCTCGAGCTTCCGGAACCCCTCGAGTTCGGACCCATGCTGGTCGTTCAACTCGACAACGGCGTCTCGCTAGATTTCTTCGAACGCGACGGTGCGATTTCCATGCAGCATTACGCGTTTCTGGTCAGCGAGGACGAATTCGACCGCGCCTTTGCGCGCATTCGCGATAGAGGGCTTCAGTATTGGGCCGATCCCAGCAAACAGCGTGTCGGCGAAACCTATCAGCACAACGGTGGCCGGGGCCTCTATTTCGACGATCCCGATGGTCATTTTCTCGAGATCATGACCCGCCCTTATAAGATCGGAGCCTAGTGGTTTAAAGGACAACGACGATCGGCGCCGACACAATCGTGGCAGGCATGAAGCCTTCAACTCTAGTGCCTGCGGGCTGCGCGGCAGCGGTATTCGTCGTGCTTATCAGCGGCTGCGCCTCGACATGGCCGCCGCCGCCCGCGACCCATCAGACCACCTCGCCGGGTGCGATCAACACAAACGCCTACATGCTGCACGCACCCAACGCAGCGATGCCTGCTAACGCCGTGTCAAAGCCACCGAGGCTCACTGTCGGCACGAGCTACCCCGATACGCAATTGATTCTGCCGTGGTTCCTCAACGACATCATTAACTTCGTGAACTACCGTTAGCCCGCCGGAGCGTCGCGGCTACGGCGTACGAGTCACGTGAGAACACCGCAATGTCCCAGGCCGATCAACCAGATAGTAACCGTTAAAATGCATTAATACCGATATTTGGCATGGTAAAAAGCTGGGGAAATTATTGATTTAGTGGAATATTGTCGATACAACGGCTGTTTCGTCCATAAGGATCGGCACCACGGGTGCCTTGGTCACATGCCGGCAAAGCCCGCGCCTCAGCATGTGAGTATCGCGCTTGCTTCACCGGCTTGGCATGGACGGCCGGCTGACGGATTTCGCTACGCTGGCGATAGCGTTTATCAGGCCGGTGATAAACGCATTCTTCCCTGCTAGTGGTTGTGAACCTCGAGGTTACCTAAGCCAGCGTCGTCCGCAACCCAATTGCAGGTACAAAAAATGTGGGGCAACGATTCCTTGCAAACGGACGAAGGCGTCACTTCTGAAGCGGTCATACCAGCCAACGCGACAACTGCCAGTCCTCAAGAGGGATCTGTTGCATACCTGATCGTCACCGGCGCAAAAAGTGCGTCATATGGCCACGATCTATTACGCGGACTGGTTGCAATGGGCTTTGCGAGGGTGATCGCTATACCGACGCCGAACGCATCCCGCGTAGTCTGCCCACTGAATCTCGCAGAGGTTCCGACAGTGAAGTTCGTCGAATCTTACTTCGACGAATCGATTAGTCCGCGACCGAAGTCAGGCCTTGTGCTAGTCGCACCATGCACATTCAATTCGCTAAATAAGCTAGCGCAAGGCATCGCCGACAACCTGGCGATGTCGGTCGTAGCTGAAGCGATCGGACGGCGAACACCTGTGATTGTCGCACCGTCGTTGAATCAACCCTTGTTCGACCACCCGCGCGCGCAGACCTCTCTTTGTGCATTGCACAGCTGGGGCGTACAGATCGTGCCCCCGTCCGACGTCACCAAGGTTCTTGCTCCAGTCGACCGAGTGCTTGCCGCCGTGCGGTCGAATTTCTAGCGCACGGTTTCGCTGCAGCGCGATGTGGCTTCTGGTGACGTGTTTTTCTGGTGACGTGTATCCCAGTAGTTTTGTAACTTTGTAAAAATCACATTATAGGTTACGGCCACGACGCGTCGGGGCAGTACAGGCGAAGCGGTAGGGCAAATGCATAGAGGCTCATTTTGTTCGTCAATGTATCTGCGGGGTCGAACCGATACACAAAATTGCATTTGAATGCGCTTCCGACACAAGCCAGATACTTTCAGGCGCTCCAATACGTTGGTGCCAAAACAGAAGTGGAACGGCGCTGAACGCGGATGCAATTACTTCTGCGAAATCGAGGAACGAATAGAAATGTTGAATCAACCTGGGCACCAGCGCATCGAGCGCTAACACTCGACTCCTGCAAGGAAATTGAAAAGGCTCAGGTGGGGCATGAGGTCGACGACCGATTACGACCCACTTCATAGGAGTGTAACGATGTTGAGTAGACGTGGTTTCGTGTCTGGCGCACTTTGCGCGACAGTTGGTTTAGCTTTAACTCAGCGCCGCGCTCGTGCGCAGAAGTCACCAGAGCAAGCGCTCAAGTTCCTGGCGAAGACCGAATACCCCGGAGACAAGTACGCTTGCATCCTTGTTAAGTTGGACCTCGCTCCGGGAGAGCACGTCCCGCGACATATGCATCCGGGCCTCGAATCGAGCTATTTGGCTTCAGGCAACATTACTTTGTCCATAGAGGGCAAACCTGACCTCGTCGTCAAAGCGGGTGACGGCTATCAAATCCCGGCTAAGACGCCGCATAGCGTGCGCAATGGTTCCGAAAAATCGACGATCGTTGCCACGTTTATCGTCGAAAAGGATAAACCATTGGTTGAGCTGGTGCCGACGTAGGTCGAATACGAAGTATGGAAGGAGGTCCGATCCGGCTGTCAAACCCATGGCCTTGCTGACATGATGGTGCTCCACGGCCGCATCGACTCTGGCCCCTGCGTTAGCGGCGATGTTTCGGGAACCGCAGCGATCCTGGACTGTATCTGACCTCGCACGACTTTGCGGAATGTCTCCCGCGACGATCGCCCGCCATTTCAAAGTGAGGCTTGGCCGTTCAGCTAGCGACCTCTTGCTGGAAATCCGAATGACGATGGCCGCCAACGCACTCAAGGACTCGACTGCATCCATCGGCGCCATTGGCGAAGCAGTCGGCTATCGATCGGAGGCGGCTTTCCAACGGATCTTCAAGCGGCATATCGGAACGACTCCCGCACAGTGGCGCAAAGAAAGCCTTCGCCAAAGTGGTGAAAGCTCTGACACGTCGCGCACCGGCAACCAGCAGGAGCGCTAGGTCCGTTCATCAACATGAGATCGGATTGACTCATGCCACCGGGCTGCGTCGTCCAGGTTCTTTATTGAGCATGGCCCAATAGTTCATCCCATAACTGTTTATTGTTGGATTGCAGTCCGGCCCGGACAGTGATTACCGGTACTTGGGGAGGCTCCGCGTCGCTCCCAGGTCACCATGCCTGCTGCCGTGCCTCTTCGGCAAAGTCCTGATCCAGATGGTCAACGGGTAGCTCGAAATCTTCCCCAACTCGCAAGACCATCCGGACGGTGCGTCCAACTATCTGGATGCCAATTGCCGATGGTTTGGAAATCAGGACGATCCATCCCGTTTCCCTGTCTAGTCATCGAACGCTCAATCGATATGCTTTTCCCAAGCCTTCGACTGCTGCCGTCGACGGTGATCTTTCACCACTGAGTACGTGCCCGTACGCCGACGCGTATCGGGTATGGGTCTCACGGATACCTAAGGAAGAGACACGATGACTACGCTATGGGATCCGATCAGGATCGGCAAACTTCAGCTTCCGCATCGCTTTGCGATGGCCCCGATGACGCGCAGCCGCGCTAACGCGGACGGCACGCCCGGTCCGCTTGCAGCCGAATACTACGCGCAGCGCGCGTCGCTCGGCTTACTCATTTCCGAAGGCACGCAACCGTCCGAAGACGGTCAAGGCTATCTGACCACGCCGGGCATTCACAACACGGCCCAGGCGAAAGGCTGGCGGGCGGTCACGTCAGCGGTGAATCGCGCCGGCGCGGTGATGTTCATTCAGTTGATGCACGCGGGCCGCATGTCGCATCCGGACAATACGCCGCATCATCGGCAGGCACTCGCACCGTCGGCGATCGCATCGGGCGAGAAGATGTACACCGTCAACGGCATGCAGCCGATGCCGGCGCCGCGCGCCATGAGTGTCGAAGACATCAGGACCACCGTGAAGGACTTTCGCCGCGCTGCCGCCTATGCGATCGAGGCCGGTGCCGATGGCGTCGAATTGCATGGCGGGCACGGCTACCTGCTGCATCAGTTTTTTGCGGCGAATGCGAACCAGCGCAACGACGAATACGGCGGCTCATATAAAAGGCGCGCGCGTTTCGCGATTGAAGTTGCCGAGGCGGTAGCTGACGAGATTGGTCCCGACCGAACCGCTATTCGCCTTTCTCCATTAAGGCACGTAGGCGGACTGATTGAAGGCGACGAGAACGCCGACCTCTATCGCTATTTCGTGCGCGAACTCAACGCAATGAAGCTCGCGTATCTGCATGTGTTTGCCGAGCCGAAGATCGAAGCGCTGCTTCAGGAAATCCGCGAGGCCTGGTCGAAACCGCTGATGCTGTTGCGCGCCGAACGGATCATCGGGAATCTTGCGGCGGATATCGAATCGGGACTAGCGGACATGATCGCGATCGGCAGATGGGCGCTGGCGAATCCTGACTTCATTTCAAGGTTCGAGCGCAATGAACCGCTCAACGAAGCCGATCACACGACCTTCTATGGCGGCACGGCGCAGGGCTACACCGACTATCCGACGCTCGCGCAGTTGCAAAGCGCGGACAAGTGAGCGCCCTTCACTGCTCACTGCCTGGTGTCTATCGTTTCTTCGTTCTTCTTCGCGTGAAGGCGCGCGGCGCACCGCCCGGACCGTCCATCAAGGCGGCGCATCAGGGCGGCGGTGCGATGCGCGCCGACGCACGATACCGTGCGAGTGCGAACACCGCCCCGCCTCCTGCTATCGAAAGCGATCAGACTTCCGCCATGTCGATGGTCAATGTGCGCTCGCGGCGAGCGTCACCTTTTGCGGCGGAATAGGGGCCGCGGCGACGGCGCTGCCGGGCACCGGTATATTGAGCGACGACAGCGCCATAACGATCGACTGGACCACCGCCTGCCCACCAATCATCGGCGGCGTCGGACCGCTCGGCGCCGAGGTCACGGTCGATACGACCTGGTTTTGCGCATTGAACGTCCTAACGGTCTGGGAGATCTCCTTGCCGCTCGCGTCGTAGTTGAGCGTGTCGACCAATACGTTGCCGTTCGCTAACTGGGTTCGCACACTCCCCAATTGGCCCAGCTCATTGAAATTTTCCTGAGTCGCGATGACGCCGTCCGGAGAGCCGCTCCCGTTGATCATATTGAACTGGATGCGGCCATCGCCGAACACGTTAATCGTCTCCTCGACCCGGCCCGACACGCCCGGCCCGGTAAAGTCCTTCACCGATAAAACTTCGCCTGCCGGCAGGCCAGTCGTTTCAAACTGGTAAGTGTCGCCGTCTTTCGTCGTGGCGGTGCCCGACGTCAAGGTACCTTGTCCGTTCGCACCAGTGGTCTTGAGGTCGATCGACGCAATATCGTCTCCGACCGGGCCGACGCCGAACAGTGTGCCGATCTGGCCAATCTGCGCGAGGAGCGTCGGATCAGCGATGTATACATTGGAGCCGCCGCCCTTGAAGTTGACGACCTGCTCGAGCAACGTTCCCGTACCGTTGGAACCCGAAAATTCCCGAATGACCGGGTCCGACTCGGCTGCCGTGCCTTGCGGAAGCAGCACGGTCGAGGTGCCGTCAGCGTTGTTGATAATCTGTTCGGGCTTTGTCGAAGCCGTAGCGAGGCTTTGAAGTACGTTTGTTGTCGGTTCGTTCATCTTGCGCTCCAGAATGAAAGGAATGACACATCGAGAATATTCGCAACTGTGTTCGATAATCGGCACAGGAAATATCCCGGAAATAATCACGCAATCAGGTCGTTTCGTCCGATGCGGGCGGCCGCCACCCCTTAAGCGCGATCGATACTCAAACACCCGTGCTCAGACCGATATTCCCGCGCACCAATTAAAAACAATGCCAGGGAAAAGTGTTATCCGGATCAATTCATTTATTACCAGCTTTCTTGTCCGCAACATTTAATTCGACATGCAATTATTATTCAAGGAAATGCGAAGCTATATTCGCATTTCCTTGAATACGAAAAAACGCATCGTAAGCGAAATGTGTATTCGCATATCGCGGCTCATTCGCCCGGCAAACTCCACATGCCGATTTCGCCGAGCTTGGCGGCCAGTTGCAGCCGCGCGGAACGCCAGTCGGTCAGCGCCTCGATGCGCTGCCGTTTCGCACCCGCAAGCGCGGACTGCGCATTGAGCAGTTCGAGGATGCTGCCCACGCCCACCGTGTAGCGATGCTCGGCCGCTGCGTACGAGCGGTTCGAGATATCGAGCAGCATCGCGCTGTTATCGAGGTTGTGTGTCGCCGTCTGTAGCGCCTCGTAACTGGTCCAGACATCGAGGCCGACCTGCTGCCGCGTTTCGTCGAGCGTGTCGCTCTCGAGTTCCGCTTTCGCCTGTTGTTCACGCATCTGATACGTCTTCAGGAAGCCCGTAAAGATCGGGATCGTCACCTGAAAGCCCACGTACCATTCGCTGCCCGTCGTCGGCAGTTGCGGCTGTCCGATTTCGAAGGTGGTCGGCTCATTGTTCCGGCTGTACTTCGCGACGAGGCTCACACTCGGCAGACCTTCGGCACGTGTCTGTCTGATCTTGGCGAGAGCGGCTTCGACGCGCGCCTCGGCGGCGCGCACGTTTGGATGCGTGCGCTTCGCTTCGTCGATCAGATCGGCAATCGATCCGCTGAACGCCTGATCGGGTTTGACGCCCTCTCCAACCTCCGGCAGGGTGATCGGCGCGTTCGGATCGAGGTTCATATCGTTCGCCAGCACACCGAGCGCGTCCTGCCGGTCACCCTCCGCCTTCGTCAGACTGACGACTGCCTGCGCATACTGGGTCTGCGCCTGCAGCTGATCGGTAATCGGCGCAACACCGCGGTTCGTGCGCGCCGTCGCAGCCTGCACGCTGTCGTTCGCAGTCTGCTCGATCTGCTGCGCGGCGGCGAGCGCGCCTTGCGCGGCCTGCGCCGCGTAGTAGTCTTTCGCAACTTTCGCAAAGGCCGCATCGAGCACCGCCTGCTGGTTTGCCTGCGCGGCTGCGAGCAGCTCCGTCGCGCTCTTCAGCGCCGCCTCGCGCCCGCCGAAGTCATAGAGCACCCAGCTCAGCGACACGCTTTCGGTCCGCAGAAAATTGCGGAAATTCGAGTTGAATTGCGGCAGGTTGTCGATATCGGTCTTCTGATCGTCGCGCACGCCCTGCCAGCTCGCGCTGATGTTCGGCAAATAAGCGGCGCGGCCCTGCCCGACACGCGCGGCCTCGACTTTGACTTGCGCCCACGCCTCGCGCGTTCTCGGATTACTGCACAACGCGCGCTCGACGGCATCCTGCAAGGGCAACGGACTCGGCAGCGCGCCGAACACGCAGACGCTTGCGGACCCGTCGCCGAGCATGTTCGCGGCGGCTGTCGCAGGCACCGCCGAGCCGGTCAGGAGCGGATCGAAGGCCCATGCGGCGGGCGATCCGCACCATAGGCATAACGCGACCACACCCCAACGTCGCCCCGACCTGCGCGACACGGTTCTAACGTTCACGCAAGCTCTCCTCGCCCGACTGGACGATGGGGTCGAGGAAATACCGCGCGACACTCCGCTTGCCGGTTTGAATCTCGGCGGTCACTTCCATACCGGGCGTCAGATGAACCCAGGCGCCGTTCGCGCGAATCCGGTTGGTCGGCAAACGCACGCGCGTCACGAACATGAGGCCGTGCTTCCTGTCCTGAACCGCATCGTTCGAAACCGCCACGACCGTCCCTTTCAGATAGCCGAACGTCGTATACGGGAACGCCTTGACCTTCACCAGCGCGGTTTGTCCGGGCCGTACGAATCCAATGTCCTTGTTCTCGATGTTGGCCTCGACTTCGAGTGTGTTGTCCGGCACGATTTCCATGACCGCCTGGGCCGCGGTCGCGACACCGCCCAACGTGTGGACCGTGAGTTGCTGCACCGTGCCGGCGACAGGCGCGGTCAGGCTTAGGAGCTGCTGGCGCGTGTCCGCTTTGGTTTCGTCGTTGCGGCTTTGCCGGTACTGCTGCGTCGCCTTGTCGAGCGCATCGAGCTGCTTGCTGCGAAATGCGGACATCGTCGCGGCGATATCGGCGCGCTGCTCTTCCACGGCGGCCATCAACTCATGCGAGCTGCTCGCGCGCGCCGCGAGATCGTGTTCCTGGCCGAGCGCGGCCTGCTCCTTTGTCAGATAGTCGGCTTGCGCGACGTATTTATCCGTGGCGAGCGCGCGATATTCGTCGGCTTGCTGGCGCGCGAGCGGCGCGGTTGCGGCGAGCTTGCCGATTTCGACACGCGTGGTCTCGAGCTCGGCTTCGCGTTTGCGTAGCTCGGCCTGCGATGCGTTGAGCTTGTCCTCATATTCGCGGTACAAACCCTCGGCGAAATGTTGCGTCTCCGCCTGCTGCGCGGGCGAAGCGCCATCGACGCCCGCCACAACCGGCGCATGCCCGCTGCTTTGCGCATCGAGCAACGCGCGCGAACGCGCGGCGGCAAGCGCCGCGTCGATGCGCGCAGTCCGTGCATTATCGGAATCAGCGGCAGCCTGGGTCGCATCGAGCTGCATCAGCAGTTGCCCGGCCTCCACGCGTTGCCCGTCTTCGACGAGGATGCGGCGCACGACACCTGTGATCGCAGGCTGAATGATCTTTACGCGCTCGTCCGGAATCAGCTTGCCTTCGGCCACCGCGACGATATCGAGCCGGCCGAACACGGCGAGCAGCAGCGCCAGCGCCGCGAGCGCGACCAGAATGCGCATCGTCCAGCGCGGCGCCGGATGCACAGGTGTTTCAACGAGTTCGAGATTGGCGGGCAGAAACTCCCGCTCGTGCGAAAGCCTCGACTCGCCATCGAGCTGTGCGCGCATCGACCACGCGGCGCGAAACACCGCGCCATAGCTTCGCAACAAGTCGCCAAACGCCTGCAATCGGATGAGGTTCATGATCGGATCCGCCGCCTCACGCGTTTTGCAGCGCAACCAGATGGGCGTAATAGCCGCCCCGCGCGAGCAATTCGTCATGCCCGCCGCGCTCGACGATGCGGCCGCGATCCATCGCGACGATATGATCGGCACGCCTGACCGACGAAAGACGGTGCGCGATGATGATCACGGTGCGGCCCTCGCAGATCGCGCGCATGTTCTGCTGGATGATGTGCTCGGTCTCGAAGTCGAGCGCGCTGGTGGCTTCGTCGAAGATCAGGATGCGCGGGTCGGTCATCAGCGCGCGCGCAATCGCGATGCGCTGGCGCTGCCCGCCCGACAGGTTCGCACCGTGCTCGCCGACCACCGTGTCATAGCCCTCAGGCATCTCGGAGATAAACCCGTGCGCACCCGCGAGCCGGGCCGCAACCATGACGCGATCGAGCGATGCGCCGGGATCGGTCACGGCGATGTTCTCGCGAATCGAGCGATTGAAGAGCAGATTCTCCTGCAGCACGACGCCGATCTGGCGGCGCAGCCAGGCAGGATCGACAAGCGCGAGGTCGATGCCGTCAATGCGCACCTGACCCGCCTCGGGCAAATACAGGCGCTGCAGCAGCTTGGTCAGCGTGCTCTTGCCCGAGCCCGAGCGGCCTACGATACCGACCACCTCGCCCGCGCGAATCTCGAGCGAGATATCGTGGAGCACCGGCGTGCCGTCGGGCCGATAGCGGAATCGCACGTCTTGAAAGCTGATGTGCCCTTTGATTGCCGGCAAGGCCTGACGGCTTTGCGGGAGCTCGGTGCGCGTGTTGAGCACGTCGCCGAGGCGCGCCATCGAAATGCCGATCTGCTGAAAGTCCTGCCAAAGCTGGGCGAGCCGCAACACGGGCGCGACAACGCGCTCCGACATCATATTGAACGCAACGAGTTCGCCGACCGACAGCTTGCCTTCTATGACGAGCCGGGCGCCGAAAAACAGCAACAGCAGATTCACGAGCTTGCCGATGAACTGGATCAACTGCTGTCCGATATTGCCGAGTGTGCTGACGCGAAATCCGGCCGCCACATAGGCCGCGAGCTGATTATCCCAACGGCGTGTGAATTGCGGCTCCACGGCCATCGCCTTGACGGTTTCGGCACCCGATACGGTCTCTACGAGAAACGCCTGGCTATCCGCGCCGCGCGCGAATTTCTCGTCAAGACGTGCCCGCAGCAGCGGGTTGAACGTCATCGAGATGACCGCGTAGACAGGCAGCGACAAGACAACGATCAGCGTAAGCGGCACGCTATAGACAAACATGACGCCGAGAAACATGACCGAAAAGAACAGGTCGATGACCGCGGTGAGCGCCTGTCCCGTGAGAAAGTTGCGAATGTTTTCGAGTTCGCGCACGCGGGCGACCGTATCGCCGACACGCCGCACGGCGAAATACGCAAGCGGCAACGCAAGCAGATGCCGGAACAGCCTCGCACCGAGTTCGACGTCGATGCGATTGGCCGTATGAGAGAACACATAGTTGCGCAGCGCGGTCAGCAGCACCTCGAACACCGAGCTGACAAGCAAGGCGATGCACACGATGTTCAACGTGTTGAAGGCGCGGTTCGTGAGCACCTTGTCCATCACCACCTGGAACATCAGCGGCCAGACCAGCCCGAACAGTTGCAGCACGGCCGAAACGATCAGCACTTCAAGCAATAGACGCCGATACTTGACGACCGCGGGAATGAACCACGAGAAATCGAAGCGCGCCATCTCGCCCGCGAGCGACGCGCGCGACGCGAAGACCAGCAGTTCGCCATCGCAGCGCGCAAAGACCGCGGCGGGCATGCTCATGGTCACGGCGTTCGCGCCGGCTTCAAGTATCAGCGCCTTTTCGCCATCGCAGCCCGCAAGGATGAAATGCCGGCCGTCCTTATCAAGTGCGAGCGCGGGGAGCGGCGTCTTTGCGAACCGGTCCGCGGTTACGCGAACTTTGCGTGTCTTGAGTCCAAGCGAACGCGCCGATAGCACGAGGTCGCGGTCGTCGAACTGCGCCGACTTCCCGCCCGCCGCGTGTCGAAGCTGTTCCGCTTCCGCCGCGAGCCCATGAAAGCCGGCAATCACGACTAGCGCCGCGAGCCCGGGGTCGATCTTCGGATTCGGAGAAACGTGCAGTTGCTCTGTTTGATCCATAAGCTTTGAACTCCGTGGGCACGCGGGATCGGTCCGCCGCAAGAATGACGTCTTCCTCCTCAGTGCTAGACCGGCTTACTGGCAATCAGCGACAAAAACACCTGTCGCCGCGCCGCTATTCCGCAGATGAAAATTCACCGCATGACGAGTTTGCTCGCCTCGTGTTCGGCAAAAGGTATTGAATGGGAAGAGACGGATACGCGTAGGGTCACGCGAGTTCGCACGAACGCCGTAACCTGCGTGGTACGCAATGAATTCGTGAACGCGCGATTGCGTTGGGCCGCGCATATCTGTCCACCACAGCGAACTTTATGTTTGCTGCGGAACAGGTGATGGCGATTGACGGTTGGTCCTCTTAAACAACGTGCCATTCTGCAATCGGCTTGTCGACAGGGCGTGGTGTCGATCTGATCGCGTACGGCGACCTGCAACAATGAATCTCGCTATTGAGACTGATTTTCCGGCACGTGCAGGTCTACACTAAGTCATCGGATGCGCACTTGAGGTGCGCGACACGTTCCCTGGAGAGAAAGACATGAAAATCGCCCAGTTCGTCGTAGCAGGCCTGATCGCCATTCCGTCCGCCTTCGCGTTCGCACAGTCGACGCCGCCCTCGATCAATGACGACGTGAGGGCGAGTATCACCCAGGATCAGATGACCTATCGATACTCAAATCGAGTCGATCAGACGCAAGCTTCGATCAACGACGCTAAACGGACTGGGCTGCTGCCGCATCAGATGGCGGAAATGAACTTGGGTCGCTATTCGCTATCGGTTGTGCGCCCTTCGTTTTAAGCGAATCGTTGGTTACCGCATCGTGGTCACCGAATCGTTGGTCATCAAAGCGCCGCCTCGCAAGAATTATCGGGCGATGCGGCGCAGCGTAATAACCTGGCTGAACGTGCCGTCCGGCAGCGGTTTGGTGACTAACACCCCGTTGTATTGCTGATAGGCGCCTGTGGTGCCTATTACGGGAAGCGTCGATGGTCCCGACGCGGCCTCCTGCCCACCCACCGTGATCGTTCCGTCGCCCAGCTGCAAGGTCCATTGGCATTGCGAGAAAGCACCCGGCCGCACCGTGATGCAGAATCCGGCATTGTTGCCGATCGCTTTGTGCTGCTCATTCAGTAACGGCTGATCGAAAACAAAAATATCGCCTTGCGATGGCCCGTGTTCGCCCAGATCGACGGGTGTCTTCGTTCCCGCGTTTGCATCGGCGATCGTTTTTAGCACAATCACACGATCCGCTGCGAAAGCAGGCAGCGAAATTGCCAACGCTGACCAAACAAGAAAGTGCGCACCTGCTCTTGCGAGTCTATTCACTTGCATGGTTGGTGTTCTTTGTGAGAAATGAGGTCGCGCCAAAGGCTACACCCCGTGTTACTGATCGGTACGCGTGACGCGCGAAGCGATGCGATCCTATCCGAATGCGGCGGCTCTTTGCGTGAAGATAGTTGCCGGCCTTACGCCGACACGCCTCGCTCAGCCGTTTGCGTTTTCTTCGACGCAGGCTTCTTCGCCTCATCATCGCGCGGCGTACGCCCCGCAGGCGCGGCGTTTCGGGTTCGAAAACGCTCGCGATATTCAGTCGGGTTAATCTGCAAACGGCGTGCGAATACGCGACGCAATGCATCGGTGCCATCGAACCCGCACTGCCTGGCGATCTCGCGCAACGACAGATCGGTCGATTCCAGATAGCGTCGCGCGGCGTCGATACGCGCGTTGCTGAGGAACGTGATCGGCGTCACGCCACATTCCTTGATGAAGGTCCGCGCAAGATTGCGTGCGCTCATATGGACGCGTTGCGCAAGCGATGCAACCGTGTGCTCGGCTTGCAGGTTGTCGAGAATGTAGTGTTGCAGCGCTTGCGTTTGCGATCCGGGCGCCGCCTGCGACTCGAGCAGCGGGCTGAACTGTGACTGACCGCCGGCGCGCCGCAGATACACGATCAGGTATTTCGCAACATCAAGCGCCATCGCCTTGCCGAAATCTTCCTCGATCAGCGCAAGCGCCAGGTCGATGCCGGCCGTGACGCCGGCTGTGGTGTAGATGCTGCCGTCGTTCACATAGATGTGATCGGGCTCGATACGCGCCTTCGGGAAGGTGGCCGACAGCCTCGGCACGTCCATCCAGTGCGTCGTCACGACGCGGTTGTCCAGAAGCCCGGCGGGCCCGAGCGCAAACAGGCCGTTGCAGATCGCGCAAAGCCGCCGCACGCGCCGGTACTGCTGGCGTAGCCATTCGCTTAGCGCCGGGTCGTCGTACGTATCGAAGATACCGAGACCGCCCGGCACGATAATCGTATCGAACTCGGGGCATACGTCGAAGATCGTGCGATCGGGCGTCACCGTCAGACCGCTCGACGATTGCACGGTGCCACGCGTCGTGCCGACCGTGAGCATTTCGTACTCGCATTCGCCGCGGCTCAGTACCGTGACTTCGCCGAACGCGTCGCGCGGCCCGGCGATATCGAGCAGCTGAAAGCCGGGAAACACCACTAAGCCGATTTTGATGCGTTTCATCGAAGTCACCCACGGAACCATGCGGCGGCGGAACGTCAGCGTGGGCTGTCTCGTGGCGCCGGCATTGCATCGCCTGCTTAGCGGTGCGCCATGACGCGCGACAGACCGCTCAGACGGCGGCGACGTCCCTGTCGTAGCCTTTGATTTTATAGAGCAACGCGGAGACGATCCAACCGACAATAAATATTCCGACGATCGCATATCCAAGCGCGCCGAAATTGTCGTTGAGCGTATCGACGAACTGCCAGAAAGGCCCCGACAGACTAAGCACCTGTCCCGCGATGCCAAGCGCCTCGATGCCGCCGATCAGCAGGGCGACGACGGTTGAGATCAACGTGATCGTCAGGTTGTAGTACAGCTTGCGCAGCGGCTTAACGAACGCCCAGCCATAAGCGCCGAGCATCAGAATGCCGTCGGTCGTGTCGATGGTCAGCATGCCTGCTGCGAAGAGGCACGGGAAAACCAGGATTGTCCATATCGGCAAACCCGCCGATGCCTGCGATGCCGAGGTGCCGAGCAACGCGACTTCCGTGGCGGTTTCGAAGCCGATGCCGAACAGCATGCCAAGCGGAAGCATGAGCCAGCTCGAGCGAACGAGGCGGAACAGCGGCTTGAACACGCGCGCAAGCAGATTGCCGTCGAATTGCAGCAGCCGCGGGTCGTCGATCGGCTGTGTCCGTCCGCTTCTCATGCGCCGGAAGGTACGCGCGAGATCGGCCAGCAATACGAGGTTGACCGCGCCGATTGCGAGCAGAAACGACGCGGACACGACGCTGCCGATCATCGCGCCCGTTTGTCTGAATGCGTCGAAGTGATGCGCCAACGCTTTCGTGGCCAACGCGACGATGACCGCGCCGACCACCACCGTCAGCGAATGCCCCAGCGCAAAGAAGAAACCGACTGAAACCGGGCGCTTGCCGTCGTTCATCAGTTTGCGCGTGACATTATCGATGGCGGCAATGTGGTCCGCATCCATCGCATGGCGCAAGCCAAAGCTGTACGCGAGAAACGCCGCGCCGATCAGCGCCGGCGAGGTGCGCAGGACGGCATACGCCCACCCCCACGCGAACACGTTGATCAGTCCGAGCGCGATATACATCGCAACGACCTTGCCTCGAGTCGATGGGGCCAGGCGCGAGCTTCCGGTTATGACAGACATAAAGGGTGTCCTATACGGTGTGCAATGTGCGGTGTGACATCGTGAAATCACGAAGCGATGGCGGACGCGGTTTTGCGGGCGGTCAGCACACGCTCGAGTTCAGCCCGTGAAAGTACACCACTCGACTCGATCACGCTCACGAGGGCTTCGAGAAACCGCTCGTAGTAGTCCCAGCGCGGCTGATTCGCGCACTCCATCGTTTCCCATCGGGCGATCGACGCGATCAGGCATTGCCTGAAGTCTTCCCACTCGAAGCAGCCGGCCTTCGCAAGCGACAGGGCCAGCCCGAACACATCCCGTTCCCAGCGATTGGTAAAGAACAGTTTTCCGTCGAGGCGTGGCGGCGAGTCCGGCTCGCCGAGCATCGATGCCGTGGCGTACTCCTCGAATCGCATGAACATCGCACGCTCCTAAGGCTGCGGCGCCGCGACCAGCGCCACGCCCATCATCGATTCGGGCGTCACCAGCGCGGCGAGCGCTTCCTCGCTCATGCCGTCGGTGTTGGCCGGACGCTCGGGGATCACGAACCAGCGGATCTGCGCGCTGCTGTCCCACACCTTCACTTCCTTGGTATCCGGCACGGTCACACCGAACTCGCGCAGCACCGCACGCGGTTCGCGCACGCCGCGCGCACGGAACACCGGGTCTTTGTACCAGTAGGGCGGCAAGCCCAGCACCGGCCATGGATAGCACGAGCAAAGCGTACAGATGATCAGGTTGTGCACGTTCTCGTCATTGGCGACGGCGGCCATGTGCTCGCCTTCGGCGCCCGTCATGCCGACCGGCAGATCCAGTTCCGCGATCGCCGCGGGCGTGTCCGCGACGAGCCGCTTCCTGTACGCCGGATCGACCCATGCACGGGCCACGATCTTCGCGCCGTTGAACGGACCGGCGACGGTTTCGAAATGACGCAGCACGGTATCGACCGAATCGCTGCCGATCAGGCCTTTCTCGATCAGTAGCGCCTCGAGTGCGCGCACCTTCGCCGCGCTGGTTGCTTCGCGGTCTTCCGGAAAGCCAAAGATTTCGCTCATGTTGTCGATCTCCGTTCAAATAGCGGCTTGCACGTAAGCTTCAAAAAGGTCCGCGTAGAGGGTCGTGTTGGGTTCGCTCTTGCCCGGGCCCCAGATTTCGGCGGCATCGAATGCGACGCGATAGACGGGCATCGGCTGGCCGACGCCGTCGACGCCCGTCGACACGAAATACGAGAAGCGGCCCGGATAGACGGCCTCGACCTTGCCGGTCCGGTTACGCAAATAGCCCGGAAGGCGCGTGTGATCGACGGGCTCCGGATCGGCGACGCGAACCGTGTCGCCTGTTGCGAAGCGCGGGGCTCGCTCAGGCTCGTGATAGCCGGAATCGCCCTTTTGCAGATACGCGTCGATCTGCGCGACAAGCGCCGCATTCGGACGATCCGGCAACGCAGCGTCCGGATTCGCGCGATAGAACGCGCTTTTTTCATCGAGCTCCGCGGCGCTGATATAACCCGCGTCGACGAAGAACTGCGCGATCCCGCCAAGCCACTTCTCGTAATAGCGATACTTGAAGTAGTCGAATGGCTGCATGCCTTCCGCGCCGGTGCGCAGCGATGCCCACGTCCAGTTGCTTTTGAAGCCGGTAGGCAATTCTCTGATCGGATACGCATGCAATGCGTCGGCCAGATGCGCGCTCTCGGCCATCATCGTCGTGTGAATGCCGAAGATGCGCTTCTCCCATGGCTCGGCGAAGACTCGCGTATCGAGACTGACCGGTCCAAGGTTTTCGATGCCTCCAATATGGTGCTGTAGCTTCACGGTGTGCTCCCAAGGGGTAACGGAATGCCTGCCGGTTCGAGCGCGGCGGGACGCGCGACACACTCGAGCAGACCCGCGCGAAGCGCGTCCGCATCGAGCGCGCGACCGATTGCGACGAAACGGCTCTCGCGCGCCTCGCCGGCTGTCCAGCGTTTGCCGAAACTCGTTTCCATCAGCATGTGCACGCTGTGGAAATGGAGGCGCCGCGATTCGCCGCTCACGTTCAACACGCCTTTCATTCGCAGCAGCGACGCCCCGTGCTCCTGAACGAGCTGATTCGCCCAGCGATTGAAGCGGATGCCATCGAGCTCGCCAGGAATGTGAAGCGCGCACGATTCGATGCTCGTGTCGTGCTCGTGATCGTGCTCGCCTTCGGTAAGCAGGCCCGGTTCGACGGCGAGCAGGTTGTCGATCGAAAAACTTCGCCGGCCGAGCAGCGTGTCGATGTCAACGGCGGAGCGCATCACGAAGTCGAGTGCCGCGGTCGGGTTCAGCACGCGAATGATCGACTCGAGTTCGGTGAGGCTGGGCGGCGCGACGAGATCGGTCTTGTTGATCACCACGCGGTCCGCGAACACGATCTGCTCGCGGGCAATGTCGTCGCCCAACTGGTCTCGCGCATGCCGGGCGTCGACTACTGCAATGACCGATTCCAGTTCGACGCGCTCGCGCACATCCGGATCGGCAAGGAACGTCTGCAGCACCGGCGCGGGGTCGGCGAGACCCGAGGTCTCCACGATCAGCCGATCGAGACCGTCGCCATAGCGCGCGAGCAGTTCCTGCACACTTTCGACGAGGTCGCTGCGGACGGTGCAGCAGACACACCCGTTATTGATTTCGATCACCGCTTTCTCGTCGGCGACGATCAATTGGCCGTCGATGCCGACTTCGCCGAATTCGTTCACCACGATGCCGATCGGCATGGGCCGCGTCGCGTCGAGGATATGGTTGACAAGGGTTGTCTTACCCGAGCCCAGAAAGCCGGTGATGACCGTTGTAGGGATTTTCCTGATACGCATTTCGTCACTCCGTTTATCGCGGGGCAGCGCTGATATATCAGGAAGATAAAGGCTTTTGCGGCGCAAAACCGCCGCTGTCCCTTCATGCACGGACGTTGTCGGCGGGCACATGCGCATACGGCGAAAAATTTCCGAACCGACCGAAACGGACAGATTTGCATCCCCGCCCATGTGCGTGCCGCGATGCGCGGCAACGATTTCCGCGGCCGTCGTTGCGATGCTGTCTACGCCCTTACAGCAATTTGGCCGGAACCAACGGTCCGGATCACACTCAACCGCTTGGCACAATCATTGCAGAGTGGGAATTTGCATTTATTAACGTGAGTTCAATCATGCGAACGACCGATGTCACCGATCCCGATAGCGTGGCACCGCGAACCCGGATATCGACCGGCGTGGCCGGACTCGACGATGTCCTTAACGGTGGCCTGATTCCTAACCGGGTCTATCTGATCGAAGGTGTACCCGGAGCGGGAAAAACTACGCTCGGCCTGCATTTTCTACTCGAAGGCATGCGGCGCGGCGAGCCCGGCCTGTACATCACGTTGTCTGAAACGGCAGCGGAGCTACGCACGGTGGCGGAATCCCATCACTGGTCGCTTGAGGGCTTGTCCATTCACGAGCTCGTCAGCGAAGACGGGCTGTCAGCCGACGCCGGACAGTCGATCCTGCATCCGTCCGAAGTGGAGCTGGGGGAAACCGTTGACGAAGTCCGGCGTAAGGTGCTTGATATCAACCCGCGCCGCGTCGTGTTCGACAGCTTGTCCGAGCTGCGCCTGCTCGCGCAGGATGCGTTGAAGTACCGGCGGCAGGTTCTGGCGTTGAAGCAGTTTTTCTCGACGCAGGGATGCACCGTCTGGTTGCTTGACGACAAGACCTCCCAGCTCGGCGATCTGCAACTGCACAGCATCACGCACGGCGTCATCGAACTCGACCAGCGCGTGCAGGAATACGGCACGGAGCAGCGACGTCTGCGCGTCGTCAAGATGCGCGGCACCAAGTTCGCCGGCGGGAACCATGACTTCAAGCTCGATACGGGCGGCATCACGGTGTATCCGCGCCTCGTTGCCGCCGACCATCGCCGGCACTTCGGCGCCACGGCACAATCGACGGGCGTAACCGAACTCGATGCGCTGCTCGGCGGAGGCCTGATTCCCGGAACCAGCACGCTGCTCGTCGGGCCTTCCGGCGCCGGCAAGACGACTACCGCCGTGCGATGCGCGCTCAGTGCCCTGGAGCGCGGCGAAACCGTCAAGTACATGCTGTTCGACGAGACAATGGGCACGCTGCTGTCGAGGTCGAGACAATTGGACATGGCGCTGGACGCCCACATCGAAAGCGGGCGCCTGTTGCTTCAGCAGATCGACCCCGCGGAAATGTCGCCAGGGCAGTTCACCACGCTCGTGCGCGAGGCCATCGAACAGGCCGACGCATCGATGGTCGTGATCGACAGCCTGAACGCCTATATGCAGGCGATGCCCGGACATCGCTACCTTCTTTTGCAGATGCACGAGCTATTGAGTTACCTGAATCAGCAAGGCGTTACGACGCTGATGGTGCTCGGACAGCATGGACTGATCGGCAACGTGGCATCGGATATCGACCTCAGCTATCTGAGCGATGCGATGCTCGTATTCAGGTTCTTTGAAAGCGCCGGCGAGGTGCTCTCGGCGCTCTCCGTGCTCAAGAGCCGCACGAGCGAGCATGAGCGCACAATCCGCGAGTTTCGCGTCGGCCCCGGCGGCTTGCGTGTCGGCCCTCCGTTGAAGGACTTCGAAGGCGTGCTGGCCGGATTGCCGTCGTATCGCGGCGGCCAGGCCTTGCTTGGCGAACGGACCGACGGCTAGGGAGGCGCATTTTGGAAGAGCGGATTCTGATCGTCGCACCCCGTGGAAGAGATGCCGAAGTGGTCCAGCGCGCGCTGTCCCGTCAGGGAATGGAATGCACCATCTGTCCGGACGTGGGGCAGCTGGTCGCCATGATGGACGAAGGTGCGGCATGCGCGCTGATCGCCGATGAAGCACTGGACGCGCGCGCCCTGACCTCGCTGGACGCCTGGCTGAACGCGCAGCCGCCGTGGTCCGATTTTCCGTTCGTCCTGCTGGTGGGGAATGGGAAAAAAGGTGTGCTGACCATGGAAGGACGCCGGCTCGAGGTGCTGGGCAACGTCATGCTGATCGAACGGCCCGTGAGCGGTGAAGCCCTGGTCAGCGCGGCGCGCAGCGCACTTCGGGCGAGACGGCGGCAGTATCAGACACGCGCCATGATCGCGGAACGAGCCGCCGCCAATGCCCAGCTCCTTAGCGCGGCCCGGCAAAAAGACGAGTTTCTCGCCATGCTTGCGCACGAGTTGCGTAATCCGCTCGCGCCGATCCGTAACGCAGTGGAAACCATCCGGCTATCGAACGAGACACTGCCGGCTCGCGTGCTGTGGGCCCGCGAAATCATCGAACGTCAGAGCCGCCAACTGGCGAATCTTCTCGAGGATCTGCTCGACGTGTCGCGTATTACCACCGGCAAGATCACGCTGAAACGCGGGACGATCGAACTCGGGTCGGTACTCACTGCCGCGATCGACGTGGCGAAACTGTCGATCGATTCGCGCCACCACGAACTGGTCGTCGACCTGCCTGATAGCCCCGTCTATCTGGATGCAGACCCGACGCGCATGGCACAGGTCTTCGGCAATCTTCTGGACAACGCGGCGAAGTACACGCCTGATGGCGGCCGCATCGCCATCCGCGTCAAAACCGGCGAAGGCAAGGTTGTCATCTCGGTCGAAGATAACGGCACGGGCATCTCCCCCGAAGAACTCGTGCAGGTATTCGAACTGTTTTCGCAATCCACGCGCGCACTCGATCGCGCCCAGGGCGGCTTGGGAATCGGCCTTTCCGTGGTCCGATCGCTGATCGATATGCATGGCGGCACCGTCGCAGCGTACAGCGACGGCCTCGGGCGCGGCGCGCGCATCTCGGTTGTACTACCGATGGTGCCCGCGTCGTCGCGGGACATCGATCGTCCGCCGGCGAAAATCGGGCAGGCTCAACGGCAGCGCTTGCACATTCTGGTGGTTGACGACAACGTCGATGCGGCGAGTTCGCTGTCGATCCTGCTTGAGATCAGCGGACACCACGTGCGCACGGCGGCCGACGGTCCTCGCGCCCTGAAAGAATGCAGCATCGCGCAGCCCGACATCGTATTGCTGGATATCGGCTTACCCGGCATGGACGGCTACGAAGTCGCGCGGCGGTTAAAGGGCATGCCGGTCATGTCGCAGGCAGTTCTGATCGCCGTCACCGGCTATGGCCAGGCAGACGATGTCATGCGGTCGAAGGACGCGGGCTTCGATCATCACCTCGTCAAGCCGATCGAGCCTGAAAATCTGATGGCGTTGTTCGACGGCTTGCGGCCTCGCACGGAAGCAAAGCGTCAGGACGCCGACGCCAAGGGCGGGTTGACGGTCCGATAGCTTCCACGCCACCGACTGCAGCTTTCACGGCATCCTCATCGTTATCGTCATTCATTGCGCTCTGCCCGATCAGTCAAGACGCTGGCGTCTGCTGGGCAAGCCTTGCTCGCTAAATAATATTTGAGTATTCAATATCGATCGGATGCATACGCATCCATGTACGATGCGTGGGAACGTGAATATTCAACTATTCCCCCGATCGCAAGAAAAATGACAGCCATCGATTACGCTCTGATCAACGAAAGGACGTCACAAAAAGGACGGTGCAACGCAACGGCGCTGCGCAAAGCCATGCGCAAAATCTCTTTGCACTACGACGCGTACCTCGCGCCGTCCGGTCTTAAAGTAACTCAGGTGTCGATTCTTGTCGCAATCGAGCGTGCAAGCTCGCCCACCATGGGGGAACTTGCCGATGAGCTGGTGCTGTGCAGAAGCGCGCTCACGCACAACCTTCGTCCGCTGGAAAGGGATGGAATGGTTTCGGTGCAACCCGATCCGAACAACCGGCGGACGAGAATCGTGCGGCTGACATCAAAAGGTTTAAAAAAGCTGCAGGATTCGATCGCGTACTGGCAGATCGCGCAAGACCGCTTCGAGAGCGCGTTCGGCAAGCGAAAAGCAGCGGCGCTGCGTGCTGTGCTCAACGAAGTCCACAGCATTGATTTCTGAAAGCCGTCGGCCGCCATTCTGTACGGGCCAATGTGATTGGTAGGATGTCTACATATGTGGAAGAAGCTCGTTCATCTGTTCATGAAATGGACTTTCGGCAAAGATTCCGGCGATACGGGAATCGATGTCGCGGCATGGATGGACGAAGGACGGGCCGCTTACAAGACGAAGGCGGCATGTCCCTACGCAAGAGGCACGCGTCAACATAAAGCATGGATGCGCGGCCGGTCGGAAGCGGAACGCGAAGACATGATGCTCTGGTAGCACGAAACAGGCTGAATAGCCTCGACAACGCCCTTTAGAACGCCTTACGCACTACCGAACCGCCGCGCAGGGCTTGCAACCGCTGCGCGGCGGCGAATTCGCGATCGCCTATGGGTGGGCCGCCGGGCTCGCGACGACAGGCGGAGCCTGCATCGCTGCCGGCGTACCGAACAATGAAGGCATGAAACCCGCTGCGATTGCAGGCGACGACGGGGAAAGCTTGAAGTCGTCGAAGGTCTTACGGTCGGCGTCGGCAATCGAATTCACAAACACGACACTGCTTGCGTCGAAGACTTGTCCGGGAATGACGAACGGTTGCGCGCCGGGGTCGATCGAGGCTACGGTTCCGTTGATCACGATGTTACGGCTGAACACGTTCCCAACCGGAGCGCCGAGGTGGTCCTGAAGAATATTGGGCAGCGTCGGATATTGCGTCGAATACGGCGGCTGGTTGTAGGGCACTGCGCGCAACTCGGTCTGGAATATCCCGCTCGGATTGACGACGTCGGGGTTCTGCCATGACAGCCCGCGCGAATCGACAAGCAGCGCCGGCGAGAGATTCGCAAAGAGATTGTCTTGCACGATGTTGTCGCGACCGCCGCCGATAAACACGGCCTGATTCACGCGCGAGAACACGTTGCGGCGTATCGTGGTGCCGCTTGCCTCGTCATCGAGATAAACGCCGGCTGTCGCTTGTGGCTGAGTCGTTGTGCCGATGTCATGAATAAAGTTGTCTTGAATCACGTTCCCGCGTGTGGTCCAGTCGCGGCCCGTGTATATCGCTCCCGCATCGGCGGTTTCGGTAACGACGTTGTAGATCTCGTTATCCGAAATCACGTTATTGTTGCCGGTGAAGATGATGGCCGCGTGCGGACCCGAGTAGATCGTATTGCCGCTCACGCGATTGCCTACGCCAGCCAGATTGACCGCCGGACGATACGCATGCGTGCGCCGCGCGAAGTCATGCAGGTCGCTGTTGGTCAGGAACATGTTGCCCGGCGCGAGTGTCGTGCGATTGCCATTGACCATCACGATGCCGCCCTCGCCGGTGTGCGCGAGCTTGATCGAGTCGAAGCCGCTGCTGCCCGCGTTAGAAAACGCGCCGCGATCTCCCATATTGGTCAGGATAACGTTCTGCACCACGATGTGGCCGCCGCCGTTCAGATCGATACCGTCACCGCGTGCGATATCGAAGGCAAGGTTGCTGATCGTAAGATTTACCGCGTTGTTGACCGTGAGCAGCGTATCGACGACCGACACCTGCACATCGCCGCTGGCCATCGGAAAGGGCGGCCAGAGAAACACGCGCGCCGTGGCCCGGTCTACGTAGTACTCACCCGGCTGATCGAGTTCCGAGAGCGCATTCTGGATCACCACCCGTTGACCCGCGAGCAACCCGAACTCAGGCGCGGGCGCCTGCAGCGTGAGTGCGCCCGAGGCACTCACCGACGTGATCGGAATCGTCGTGTCAGCCCAGTCTCGTGCCCAGTAACCCATGGCCTCGAGATCCGGTTCACGCTGCCACGCGCTGGTGTTACCGCCCGCGACGGTGAACGTGATGCCCGTTGGCCCGTTCGGCAACGACTGAATCTTGGCGAAGCCTGTGTTGGGCCAGCGCGCCAGGGTCATCGGCGCATCACGGAAGAAGACTTCGAGCGGAGCGGGGGTGATCGGGATGTTATAGCCATGTCGCTGCCTTACGCCGAGATCCGTGATGCCGTTACTCTTGAGACTCGCCACGACTACGCTGCCTCGTGACGCAGACGGCAGCCGCGCGAGCGACGCGGCATCGGTGACGGGCGTGAAACCGGTTATGAGCTTGCTGCCCGTAATGGTGGCCCGGCCACCGCTGGTCGCGCCCGTAATCGTGATCGGTGTGCTGCTCCACGTCGGGTCGGGAGACAGCACAAGCGGCGCCGTGAGGCGATAGGTGCCCGCCGCAAGGATGAAATTCAAACTATCGATGCCGCTTCCCACGAGCGCCTTGTTCTTGTTTAGCAAGGAAAGCGCATCGCGCAGGCTTAAGTTTGGCGAGGTCAACGTGACCGAACTTGGTGCAGACACCTGGCCGCTTTCGCGTGCATTGGTCGCCGCGGCTGTCAAATTTACGTCCATTGCCATGCACGGCGTATTAAACAGAATAAGCGTGAGAAGTGAGAAAAAAATCGAAAATAATGACGCACGCAATACTTCGTAAAAAGGAAAATCTTCGTAATTCAATAAGCTCGGCAATGAGCTCGCGACGACTTTACTTACACGTGCGTGATTCCGGATCAGTCCACAGCGAAGGGGGGGAATGAACGACATGACGGTTCCTGCGGGTTAGAGAACCTTCAAACCCTACCCGAGGCTGCGCGATTTTGGTACTCAATACCTGGATAGGTTTATCACAACTACCATTAGCATATAACGCATCAAAAATGTCATTGCTGTGACGGTTAAATTGTCGAAAGTAATTCGCTTAAGCCTTCTGCACACCGGAGTCGATTACAACGTCGAGCAGGCACGGGCGACCCGACGCAATAGCCTGTTTCAAGGCCTCAAACAGGATGGAAGGATCGTCGACCTTTCTCGCCGTCACGCCCATCCCGTTGGCCATCGAGACAAAGTCGAGTGGCGGTTTCGTGAAATCCATTCCGAGAAAACGATCCGTCCCTCGCATCGCGACAAGCCGCTCCTTGATGATCCGATACGACCGGTTGTTTGCGATGACATAGGTGATCGGCAGATCAAGATGGGCTGCTGTCCAGAGCGCCTGGATCGCGTACATCGCACTGCCGTCGCCGATCACCGCGACGATCGGCGAACCGGGTCGAGCGAGAGCCACACCCACTGCACCGCCCATACCGAAACCGAGGCCACCGCTAGCCAGGCCAAAGAAACTGCGAGGCTCGTTGACTTCCAGCACGGAACTGAGCAAGGGCGCGAGCGTCGGCGCCTCCTCCACCACGATGGCATGCTTCGGCACGGATTCCGCTATCGCTTGTGCGAGAAAGCTAGGGGCGATCGGCACGTTCGTCGACAGCGAAGACGAGCTCAAGGCCTGTGCTTTACGGGCAGACCAGTTGCGCTTCGACATCAATTCGAGGCGCTGCTGTGCGTCGGCACGCTGCTCGATGGTCAATCCCGCGTCCACTCGGGGCAATATCGCGTTAAGAACCGCTTTGACGCCTCCGCGGATCGCGAACTCGGTCGAATAGTTCTTGCCAAGCTCCCACTCGCGTTCACTAATGTGAACCACGCGGAGATGTTCGGGCATCGGGTCGGTTTCGCTGTAAGCGGACATGCGCAGGAGATCGCAGCCGAGCGCAATCAACACATCGTGCTGGCCGAGGATCTCACGAACCTTTTTCTGATTCCTGGTGAGGTCGCCCATGAATGCCCGATGGCGAACCGGGTATCGCGTGTTGTACGGAATGGGCTCGTGATATACGGGCGCTCCTAGCATTTCCGCGAACGCTTGGGCCTCTTCGAATGCGTCCTGCTCAGCCAACTCACGGCCAGCAATGATTACCGGCGAACGGCTTTGGACAATGCTCCGAACGACATCGTCGAGATCGTGGTCCGCGGGCGTTCCATGAGCTCGAACGCGGGTGCTGTGTCCAAGGTCGAGGTCGCGTTCCTCATCCAGAACGCTTCCAGAAAGACTGAGAAACACAGGTCCGAATGGCGGGGTCAACGCAACCTTTGCGGCCCGTCGAACCACGCGCGGAAGATCTTCTACACGTTGGATCTCATACGCCCACTTGACGAGCGGCTGGGCGATCGGCACCAACGGTTCGTATAGCATGGGCTCGAGCAATCCGTAGCCCAATTCATATTGCCCTGCCGTCACGATAATCGGGGAACCCGAGAATCGCGCGTTATACAGCGCGCCCATCGCATGTCCAAGACCGGGTGTGCAGTGCAGGTTACATGCCGTCAATTTCCCCGAGGCGCGCGCGAAGCCGTCAGCCATCGATACCACAACCGATTCTTGCAACCCGAGAACGTACTCGATCGACGGCGCGTCCGGCATGGCTTCCATGAGTGCCAGTTCGGTCGTTCCCGGGTTCCCGAAGATATGAGTGACGCCTTCATCCTCAAGGAGTTTCAGAAAGGCCGTCCGGCCGTTGATCAGTTTGGTAGACATAGCAATCATTCCCGTTAGATGCGTCCTGCATCGGTATCGAATGATTGGTCTTGACGGAATGTATGTCCAATATCGATTACGCCGTTATTGATACCTATCCGCTATCACAGCTCCGTGAATCAGCGAAAACTCATAACGTCTCCTTTGCTTGACTGCCTGACATAAAGACAGAGATTACTCCCGGCGCCTGGCGCGATTCGCCAACGCCAACTGAATCACCGTGCGGACCTGCTGCGCCAACGGGTCCATGCGGCTTGCGGGAACACTGCCGTACCCGAACACCAGTCCGTTGTATCCGGTCTGCGTCCCAGGCAAACAGAACCGCGACAGCGCGCGCAATACGAGGCCATGCGTGCGCCCTACACTGCTAACTTCGGTGTCCGCCACGGGCACATCGAGTCTTGCCGACAGATGCATGCCGCCGGCGCCACCCGACACCGTCAGCAGACCATTCACGTGCCGCTGCAATGCATCTTCCAATGCCATGCGTCGCTCCGCATACAGCCGCCGCATACGCCGCAAGTGCCGCGTGAAATGGCCGGCTTCGATGAAGTCGGCCAACGCCAGCTGTTCGACTATGCGTCCACGCAACATCAAGGCTCCCGCCGTGCTGCGAAAGGCCGGCGCAAGCGCGCGTGGCAAAACCATAAAGCCGATGCGCAGCGCCGGAAACATCACCTTGCTGAAGGTGCCGAGGTAAATCACCGGCGCGTCGTCGGCAAGCCCTTGTACGGCGGCGAGCGGCGCGCCATGGTGGCGAAATTCGCTGTCGTAGTCGTCCTCGATGATCAACGCGCCGGCCGCGCGTGCCTCGGCGATCAACGCAAGCCTGCGTTCGAGGCTCATCACGGCGCCAAGCGGATACTGATGCGATGGCGTGATGTAGATGAGTTTCGGCGGTGTATCGCGCCAGTGTTGTGGATCCGGCGCCAAGCCGTCGGCATCGACCGGAATCGGAACGAGGCGCAGGTCGGCAGCGAGAAATGCGTTGCGCGCGCCGCCATAGCCGGGGTTTTCCATCCACGCGATGTCGTTCGCCTCTGCCAGCGCGCGAGCGCACAGATCAAGCGCACTTTGCGTGCCGTCCGTCACAAGCACCTGATCCGCGTCACACCGTACACCGCGCGACACGCGCAAATACTCTGCGATGGCCTGGCGCAACGTCAAATTGTCATCGCGTCGCATGTAGCCGAGTTGCGCTGCGCCCGCAGCGCGCCACGCACGCTCGACGCAGCGCCGCCATTGCGCAAGCGGGAATTCGTCGAGCGCCGGTGTACCGGGCAGAAACGGAAGCGGATCGTCCATGCCTGCACCGGGGCGCACGATGTCGGCGACGCGTTTCGAGAGCACCGGCGTCTCGCCGGCCATGACAGCAGGCGACTGCTGCAGGCCGACCCTCGCGACTACTGTGCCTTGTCGCTTCGCATGGACGAAGCCTTCTTCGGCGAGACGTTCGTATGCGTAAAGCACCGAGTTTCGCGCAACGCCCAGGTCTGCAGCGAGTTCGCGCGTCGGCAGCAGGCGTGTGCCTTCACCGATGTCCCCCTTCAGAATCGCGGCGCGCAGGCAATGATAGAGGCGCTGCTGCTGCGGAATGCGCGCGGATGCGTCCCGTCCCGCTTCGCGCTCGAAATTCGACAACATGACCGCGTAGTCCATCGTGGCTCCAGAAATACGCTTGACGGTGGGTCTACACATGGTGCCACGGTTTCATTACTGTTGACCATCCCGATTGATGATTGGAGAACCGGAAGATGAGCACAATCGACGCCACCCCGCCGTCCGAACGTACGCGGGTGCGCCGTGTCGCGCAACGCGGCTGCTACGACCGCGAGACGCTGTACGCGATCGTCGACGCAGCGTATGTGTGTCACGTCGCGTTTGCCGACGAAAACGGCGTGCATTGCATTCCCACCGCATGCTGGCGCGAAGGCGATCATCTCTACATACACGGCTCCAATGGCAGCCGGATGCTGAAGCTGGCGGCGCGCGGCGCCCAGCTATGTATCACGATCACCCACCTCGACGGGTTGGTGCTCGCGCGCTCGGCGTTCCATCATTCGATGAATTACCGGTCCGCCGTCATCTACGGCGTGTGCGAAATCGTGGAAGGCGCGGCGAAGGCCTCGGCCCTCGATACGTTCGTCGAGAAGATCGCGCCGGGACGTTCGCGTGAAGTGCGGCCCGGAGACGCAAACGAGCTTGCCGCGACCACCGTGCTGCGTGTCGCGATCGACGAAGCGGCGGCGAAGGTACGCACGGGCGGACCGAAGGATGACGAGGCCGATATGACTCGCGAGGTGTGGGCCGGCGTCTTGCCTTTGGCGTTGCAACCGCTGACGCCGATAGCCGATGCCGCACCGACCGGTACGCCCGGCTATGTGCAGCAGTGGCATGAGACCGCATGTGCGTAGACGGCCAGATTCATGTGACTTCCGTGGAGTGTGCTGATCTACGTAAAGACGCTTGATCGGTTTGGCTTATTCCAGGCAGTGTGTATGCGTCGCATTGGATGCACCGGCCAATGTGTTGAATGTATTTCCCCGAAGACGACTGGCAGTTTTTGAGGCTGATCCCGACTACCGGGCTCAGCCTCACAAGCTGACTTCTCGCTAGCCTAGGACGTTGCCGCCACGAAGCCGATCGAGTTCTCAAGGTACCGGGTCAGTTCTTCTTCGTTAAATCGCGGCTCTTCAATGCCACTTCCCTTGAGGAAGTTCGTCACGTTCTTGCAATCCCAACGATAGGTATCCTGGTACAGCTCTACCGTGGAGCGCCCGTCGTACATGTTGTCCCGGAACAGACTCAGCAACGGATAAAGCGGGGCGTCGCGGTTGTCCTTCCAGTTGCTCAGCCATTGCGCGAACGGAATGACGTCGAACTTCACGCCGACATGAGGCTCGAGCAACGCAAAGAATTGCTTCAACGTGAGATTGTTTTTGTCGGAATGAATCAGGTTGAATTTCTTCGTCAGAGCCGCCGGGTTCCTTGAAATATGGGCAATTGCGCGCGTCATATAGTCGACGGTCGTCAGACCTTCGCGCAGATCGTGCAGGTCGGGTATCGCGCCGAACTTGATACACGTTTCGACGAGACGTCCCCACCATTGATAGCTCGCACTCAGTCCCGTGCGGCTGTTAAACGTCGCGTAGCCCAACCGGAATGTCATGAGCGGCAGCCCGTGCGCGGCGGCGAGGTCGGCAATTTTCTCCATTACCCACTTGCTGCGCACATAGCCAATATCCGTCAGGACCGCGGGGAAGTTCTGATCGATATCGTCCTCTTCCGTCATGACGGTCTTGCCGGTGTGCAGATGGCCCCAACTGTAGACGGATATCGTCGACAGAAGAACCAGCGCCTTCAGCTTGTCGTTGGCGGCAAACGAGATGATCTGCTTAAGACCGTCTACGTTGTCCTTCTTCATGTATGAATAAGGCTGAATGAAGTTGACGGCGCTGGCGGAGTGATAGATCACGTCGACTTCGCTGGACAGCTTGAGGTAGTCGCCATGCGCCATGCCGAAGCCGGCGAGCGAAAGATCGGCAGCGTGCGCGATGACCCGGCTACGGTCCTCGATCTGGATTCGGTAAGTCGAAAGCTTGTCGTCGATTCTCGATCTTGCTTCGGCATCGTTGGCAGCGCGCACCGGGCAATGGATGATCGCCTCGGTCGTCGCAAGCAGATCGGCAAGCAAATGAGCGCCGACAAAGCCGGTCGTACCGGTCAGGAGGATATGACGCGGCTGCTTCAACCGTTCGATGTCGAACGGTTTGTTCAGCACGATTGCAGGCGGCAGCTCGATATCGTTGCGTAACTCGTGAATGGGCTCGCCGTCGATCTTGGGCAGTTCCGTTTGCATTTGCATCCTCGACCGCAGATGCGCGGCAAGCGCGGTCACCGTCTGATGCTGGTACACGTCGCGAATATAGACTTTGGTGTTGAGCCGTTCCTCGAGCGTGATGACCACTTCGGCAACCAGCAGGGAATGTCCGCCTATGTCGAAGAAGCTGTCGCGGCGGCCAAAGTCGCCGTGTTCCAGCACCGTGCGAAAGACGTCGAACACCAGCCGCTCCATGGAATTCGCGTCTGCGTATCCGTCGACCGGCGCTACCACGCTTGAGGTGTACTGCGCGCGCAATGCGGCTTTGTCGGTCTTGCCGTTCACGGTAAGCGGCATGGCGAGCAGTTCGATGTAGCGCGCCGGTCTCATGTAATCCGGCAGATGCGCCCGCACGTTTGCCCTGATCGATTCGACAACCTGCGCAAACGCGCCAGGCGCTTCGCCCTTCGTCCCGTTGTTCGCCGCGCTTGTGGCCGCGTTAGTGACGAGATAAGCGATCACCTCTCTCGTGAGATCGGCGTCCCCGCCTGTCACGATAACGGCCACCTTGTCGACACCTTGCTGAGTCGCAAGAAACGACTCGATCTCGCCGAGTTCGACACGGTTTCCGCGAATCTTCACCTGCTCGTCGCCGCGGCCGAGGTATTGAACGGTTCCGTCCGGCAGCCACCGTGCGAGGTCGCCCGTGCGATACATGCGTGCTCCGGACCGGCTGGGGTGCGGAACAAATCTCTCGCGCGTCAATCCGTCGTTATTCAGGTAACCGCGCGCAAGACATGAGCCGGCGATGAACAGTTCGCCGGCTTCCCCGCGCGGCCGTTCCTTGAACTGCTCGTCGAGAATCAGTATTTCTGTATCCGTCACCGGGCGGCCAATCGAGTCCGGCTTTCCTGACGCCGAACCGGGTACGTGATGAACGGTCGCGAAGATCGTGGCCTCCGTCGGCCCGTAATAGTCGATTAGCGAATAGGAGACGCCTTCGGTATCGACTGGCTTCAGCTTCTCACCCGCCGTGAACAGGTACCTTAGCGAGCTGGCGCGATTGCGGGTGGCGTTGACCACGTTGGGGACCATCACGGTCGGCACGAACGCGTGCGTAATACCGTTCTCGCGATAGAAATCCGTCAGCAAACCGATATCCAACCGTTTCTCATCGTCCAGCACATGCAAGGTCGCGCCCGCGCAGAGCGGCGACCAGATTTCCCACTGGCAGACATCGAAACCAAGCCCAGCCATCAACGTATGACGGCTATTCGACGTGACCTCGAACTTGTCGTTATGCCATTGAATGAGACGGGCCACCGCGTGGTGCTCGACAACGACACCTTTGGGCACACCGGTCGTGCCCGATGTGAAAATGACGTAGATAGGCTCTGCGGGGGACGGGCGCGCCGGCAACGAAGTCTTGTTCGCCGGTGCCTTCGCCGATAGCGAAGCGATGTGCACGCGGATCCACTTGTCGAAGCTTTCACTCGCGCAGTCGTCGTGCTCACCGGAAGTGCTCAGAAGGATAGACGATCCGCTTTGCTCGAGAATGAGCTTCTTCCTCTCACTGGGGTGTTTGTAGTCAATTGGAACGTATACCGCATTCGCCTTCAGGACACCGATGATGGCCACGATATAGTCGATTGAGCGCGTCGCTTCAATGGGAACCAGCGCTCCGCTACTTACGCCTTGTTCAAGCAGAAAGTGAGCAACTGCATCGCTCCGCGCCGCGAGCTCGCCGTACGTCAGGATCGTCTGTCCACTTGCTAAAGCGATTGCATCTGGTGACGAGCTAACCCGAATATCGAACAAGTCCAAAACAGTTTGGGTGATCATGTTTGAGCGTTCTCATTTGAAAGACATGGCTTAGGCCGGGAGAGGCGAACGTCTTTGACGCACGGGGCTATGCATAGCGTGCTTAGCTGGAACTGCGCACGATCGACTGCAAAACGAGCGGGCGTAGCAGTCGCTCTTTCAGTCAAACTTCAATCTTTGGAACCACGCGTCGTTGCAAAACGTAGCTGAAATCGAGCGTTGGCAAAGTGAACAATTGTGACGTCAGTCACCATGCATTTCCCTGTCGCGTTTATTTCGTTTAATGAGAACTCAAGAACCTTGCGGCTAAGGATTGTTCGATACGTCTGTATTGGTAGCGGCTATGCGACGGTGGCTCGACCGATTAGCCATTAATCATTGCAAAACGATGAATCGAACTTTCGGCTTCTTCTAATAGGTTTTATGTCGCCTGGCAGTGCGCGAACCGCACCGATGTCTGCATAGATTGCGAAGCTAATGAAACGGCCCCGGGTCGCCCCAGGGCCGCTGGTGTGAAACTCGGTATCAAACCGGTGATCGGTCTATCGCCCGGACGCCGACTTCACAAATCTGGCCAGATCGCGATTGAAACGATCGGGTTCCTCAATAAAAGGCGCATGACCCGACTCGGCGTACACCTCACTCACGATGTGTGGATTCAGCGCCGTCGCACGGGCAAGCGTCGCATGTGTATCGACCAGTGCGTCCCGGCCGCCATAGATAAACAGCAGCGGCACACGCGCTTTTCCGAGCCCCTCAGCGGCGAACACCGTCATCGTCGGAATCTCTTTTTGCATGTCCCACGATGCCATCGCGGCATTGGCAAGCAGGCGGTCGAACGTGTCGGCATCCGGCTGACGGTTAAAGCACAGTCCGACGAAGGTGCGCTCCCCGTCCAGATGCGTCTTCAGCTTTGGAGAATTCATGTCCCCGTAGACCTGCGCATGGTTGACGATCTGATCAGCCGTCAGTTCAACCACACCATCGACGTACACGGCGCCAGCGATGTTGCGGTCGCCATACGTGGCGAGGTAGTTGGAGATCACCACTCCGCCAAGCGACCAGCCCACCACCACCGGTCTCTGCGCGTGCGAGCCCTTGATCACAGCCGCGAGGTCGTCGCCCCAGCGGCGTCCATCATGATACGGCGCAGCGCCTGATGGCTTGTCCGACAGACCGTGTCCGCGCAGATCGTACGTAATGAGCCGGTATTGGCGCAATTCGGGGCTCTGCACTTGCGCTTCCCAGTTCAAACGACTGCCGAGCAAACCGTGGACGAAAATGATCGCAGGGCCGTTGGGGTTACCGCTCTCCTGAACCGCCAGCTTTACCCCATCCGTCGATGTAACCGTATAGGTCGTAGAAGCAGCGACCGCATCGGGGACGGACGTGAACAGTGTGACCGCCGAGACCGCGGCAAACAGCCAATGTAAAAGCATTCGGGCCTGCATGGAGCCTTCCTCAAAAAGTGGACAGTCCACGCAGTCTCAACCCTCACGCTGATGTGAGGGTCAAGCGATTTGTGCTAATGTACTTTTCATGAACGGGATGCCCTCACAGGAATTGCTGACGATCGGAGAACTCGCGCAGCGCACTGGCGCCAGCGTGCGATCGATCCGGCACTACGACGAACACGGTCTGCTCGCCTCGGCGCGTGCGAGCAATGGCTACCGCATGTTCCCCGACAAGGCAGTCACTCAGGTCAAGCAGATTCAGCGCATGATCGCGACCGGTTTCACCATCGACGATATTCGCGGATTTCCGGACTGCATGCTGCTGATCGAAGGCGCACGCTCATGCGATCAGATCAGCGATGTCCAGCGGCAACGCCTCGAAGCCATCGATCGTCAGATCGCGGACCTGGAACGGCGTCGCTTGAGGCTGATCAAGACGTTGTCGGAAGGCGCATTTCCGCCGGTCGAGGACTGAAACGGATCGACGGTCGAAGGGCGCTCAGGTTTTTCAGCACGACTCGGCCAACGCCACGGCGTCCGCGCCAGCGGCAACGCGGACTGGACACGATGCGTCGTTCACCGCACGCCACACTGCTTCCGCCACATCCAGCGCCCGCGTGATTAACGACGGCTGCCCCATTCCCGCGAAGACACTTTGTGCGAACGCGGCGTACGCCTCCGGGGAATTGCCCTGCATCCGGGATCGCGCGTTTGCGCCAAACGACGTTTCCGGCGCCCGGCCGGGCAGCACCAGGCTCACGCGCACATTGAACGGTTGCAACTCCAGCGCCAGAGACTCGGTGAATGCGTTTATTGCTGCCTTGCTTGCCGTATACACAGACAACAAAGGAAGCGACTTCAACGTCACACTCGACGTGACGTTCACGATGACCCCTGCCTTGCGTTCCCGGAACTGAGGCAGCACCGCCTGCGTCATCGCGATTGTCCCAAACGTGTTCGTCTCGAAGACCTCGCGAGCGACTTGCATCGAGGTGCCTTCCAGCGCACCCAGCATGCCAATCCCCGCGTTGTTGACCAAAGCGTCGATCGGCCCTGCGGCCTGCACCGCCTGGCGGATGCTGTCCGGGTTGGTGACGTCGAGAGCGAGCACACGCAGACGCTCGGAACGCCGCATCACATCGTCGCGCGGCGTGCGCATGGTGGCGACGACCTGCCAGTCGCGATCGAGAAAATACCGGGCGGTTTCGAGGCCAAAGCCGGATGAGCATCCGGTAATCAGGACGGTTTTCATTAGGAGACCCTGCGGGTTGATTGCGGAACCGAAACGATAAGCCGCCACAGCCGGACTTGCTACAATCGAACGTCCATGTTTTGTTTGCGAGAGTCCAATCATGAGCGATCCCTTGGCGGAAGTGGTTACGCTGCTCCAACCCGGCGCGCGGTTCTCAAAGGTCGTCAACGGTGCGGGGTCGTGGGGTGTCCGCCGCTCGGAAATCGGACAGCCCTTTTACTGTGTGATCCTCGAAGGTTCCTGCCGTCTTGCAGTCGTCGGACAGAAGCCAATCGCCCTCGAGGAAGGCGACTTTGTGCTGATTCCCGCGGCGTATGACTTCACGATGTCGAGCCTTAAGCGGGTGACATCGAAGGACTTCGATACCGCGCCCGTTCAGCTGTCCGCCGGCGAATTCAGAGTCGGCATTCAAAGCGGGCCGCCTGACGTTCGACTGCTGGTGGGCCACTTTGCCTTCGGCTCGCCCGACGCGGCCTTGCTCGTGTCGCTTCTTCCGCAACTTGTGTACATTCGCGCGCAGAAGCGGCTGGCCACGCTCGTGCAGTTAGTGATCGACGAATCGCGCGCGCAACGTCCCGCGCGAGATGTCGTGCTGGCGCGACTGCTGGAGATTATGATGATCGAGGCGCTGCGCTCTACTGCGGGCGCAGCGGCGCCCCCCGGGCTTTTGCGCGGACTCGCCGACGAACGCCTCGCGCTCGCCATACGACGAATGCACGAAAGTCCGACACAGCCGTGGACCGTTGCGCAGCTGGCAAAAGAAGCGGCACTGTCGCGCTCGGCATTCTTCGAGCGATTCAGCCGCGCGGTGGGCGTCGCGCCGATTGAATACCTGCTCGCGTGGCGCATGGCAATGGCGAGGCAATTGCTGCGGCGTAACGAGTGCAGTGTTGCCGAGGTGGCGCAACGCGTCGGCTATAGCTCAGGAAGCACCTTTAGCGTCGCATTCACCCGCCATGTTGGCATGTCGCCTACGCGCTATGCGCAAGAGCAGATGCGATCTGCGAATGCCGCAATGGATGTCGTGTGAGCCGAACCGGATCATCACGCGGCATGCGATCTACGGATTCCTGAGGACCTTGCGCGCCACTAAGCGATCGTAGGCAGACCCTGGACCAGCACGACCGTAAATGCGACGCCAAGCAATGCGCCTAGCACGCGTAGCGAATTGAACTTGAGTGCCGAGTTGCACGGTATTGCATTGAACAAAAGCGCGCCGGCGAGTGCCATCGGGAAAATGATGATGCAATCACACACTGTGAAATAAGACATGACTGTCTCCTTCAATTGTATTTATCGTGCGGCCGATGGGCCGTAGAGATATCGATGAATGGCTGGGCAAAAGGACGACATCCCCGCATAGCCGGAGGCCGGGGAAGGTGGGAATGGTCGACGCAGACTTCAGCGGTTCGTCAGTGCGGGTGTCGGGGAGGATGGAGGGAGAGGCGTGACATGGTGAATCCTTGTTGCGGATGCCGTCGGCGACGGCATGAATAAACTTTAATCAGCTGCAACTGGAGGATGAAGTTCGTCCTCTTCAATTTCATGCTCGAACGGCTCATTTGGGTCGAGTCGTGGTCGCGAGCGCACTGACCACACGGGACATCGGTACGGCCTCTCCAGCACTTTTGTTCGGGCTCACGCTTGGCGCACGCCGGGAATTCACAATAGTTCACAATCGCTGCAAGCCATTCTTGTTACCGTCCGCGCGGTACCGTCCACGTCAGAGAACGAGAATGAAAAAGCGCGCGCACCGGTTTCAAGCTTCGCAATTTCACAAAACGCAATTTGCACTTTCTGCTTTTACGCTGGCGCTTGCCGCCGCTTTCCCGCAGACCACGCTGGCCCAGACCGTTCCTGTTCCGACGGCAGACAGCGCTGCCACGCTTCAACAGGCATTCATTCAGGATCCCGCGGGATCGACGGTCGTGCTGACAGCACAGATCAACCTCGTCAACTCCGGCTCCAACATCACGTTTTTTCCCGGGCCGGTTCAAGGCATGACCATCGATGCCCGCGCGTTCCCGATTGTGGGACTGTTCAGTTGGGGAGGCTCAACACTGAACACCGCACTTGTGACGCTTCTGGGCACATACCAGGGAACCAACGGCACAGGCAGCACAAGCGGCAGTAATGCGTTGTCGGTAATACACCAAACGATCACCAACGACGGCTCGATTACCGGGGGTTCCAGCGTATCCGGCAACGGAGGTAGCGCCGTGTCGCTGTCCGGAGGCGTGTTCGTGAACAACGGGACAATCACCGGAGGAGAGGCCCTCAGCGCCACCGGCAATGCCGGAGTCGGCCTCGGTATGGCAATGGCGATAAACGGATTTGTGAATCTGACCAACCACGGGACGATCCAGGGTGGAAACGGCAATGGGCGCGGTGGTGCGTCCGGCGTTTCCCTAGGCACGATCGGCGGTGTGGTACTAACCAACGATGGCACGATTCGCGGCGGCTCCGATTTGCTGGGTACGCTCGCAGGCGGATCGGCGCTCCAGATTCGGGCGAGCATAAATGGCTCCAACGTCATCTCCAACTCGGGGACGCTCATCGGTGGAAATGATGCCGCTGCCATCGTCAGTTCGGGCGCCTTCAGTTTGACGAATAGCGGCACCATTCAGGCCGGCGCCGGCCACGCCAATGCGATCCAGTTCACTAGTGGAACGGGTGCACTTACGCTCGAGCTGGACGCGGGATCGGTAATCGTTGGCAACGTTGTTGCCAATGCCGCGTCGACCAGCAATGCGTTGATTCTGGGCGGCAACGCAAACGATGTCTTCGATATTTCTTCGATCGGCGCCGCTGCGCAGTATCAGAACTTCAATACCTTCACGAAGACGGGCGCGAGTACCTGGGCTTTGACCGGTACCGGCACGACCGCTACGCCATGGACGATCCAGCGAGGCACGCTGCAGATCGGTAACGGCGGCACGAGCGGCAGCATCATCGGCGACGTGACCGATAACGGCACGCTTGCGTTCGATCGCAGCGATGCGTTCAGCTTCGACAATCTCGTTACCGGAACAGGTTCGGTGAACCAGGTTGGCACGGGCACGACGATTATCACCGCCGCAAACGCGTACTCGGGCGGCACGAATGTGCTGGCGGGCACGCTCGCCGTCGGCGATGCGGCGCACACTAACGCAAGCATTGGCTCCGGCCTCACAACTGTCGCGGCCGGTGCGACGCTTGGCGGCTACGGCACCGTGTCGGGCGCGGTGAACAACGGCGGCACGATTGCGGTAGGGAACGCGCTGGCTGCGTTTGCCGCGAGCAACGCGGGCACGTTAAACATCGGCGGCGATCTGAGTAATGCGGGCATCGTTAATCTTGCGTCGTCGACGGGCAAGGCCGGCAATGTGCTCAATGTGGCTGGTAACTACACGGGTACGAACGGCCAGGTTGTGCTGAACACCCTGCTAAACCAGGGCGGCGCCGCATCGCAGACCGACAGGCTCGTTGTGGGCGGTAACGTTAGTGGCACGACGGCGATCAAGGTCAATCAGTCGGGTTCGGGCGCAGCAACCGTCGGCGATGGTATCCAGCTTGTGCAGGTTGGTGGCACATCGGCCGCCAACAGTTTCCATCTGGCCGCACCGATTCAGACCGGCGCGTTGCAATACCTGCTGTTCCAGGGTGGTGCGACGGACGCAAACGACTGGTACCTGCGCTCGCAATTCGCACAGCAGACAGCCGCCGATTCCGGCGCCCCGGGCTCGACGACGGCGCCGCCGGCCACCTCAGCCGCAGCCACGGGCCCGATTGCCTACCGCCCGGCTGTGGCGGGCTATACGGTCACGCCGCTGCTCAACGCGGACTACGGCTATGCGATGCTCGGCCGCCTGCATGAGCGTGTCGGCGACGTTGCCAGCCTCGACGCCGCTCAGCCCGCGCACAGCAACGGCGTGTGGGGGCGCATCGGCGGACAGAACGTCGATGCCGATACCGGCAACCGCTTCTCAGCCGACGAGCGCACGTTCTTCGCGGAGTTCGGCAAGGACTGGACGCTATCGCGCAACGCCAACGGCGGCAGCACGCATGCGGGCGCAACCGTGAGCTTCGGGTCGACGTCCGCGACGTTCGCCGACAGCGTGCGAAGTTTTGCGGGATTACCCGATGGCACAGGCAGCGTCGAAACGCAGGCGCAATCGATTGGCGGCTACTGGACGAAGTACCTGCCGGATGGCAGCTATTTCGACGGCGTCGGGCAACTGACGCATTACCAGAACCGCTACGGCGACATCTTCGGTGACAGCGGCAGCCAGAACGGTTTCGGCGCAGGTGTTTCTGGAGAAGTGGGCAAGCCGTTGGCGCTTGGCTCGACGGGCGTGGCGATCGAACCGCAAGCGCAACTGCTCTATCAATACCTGCATCTGAACCACTTCGACGACGGCATCTCGGACATCAGCTCGAACACGACGAACGGTTTGCGCGGCCGCATCGGCTTCCGCATCTTCAAGGCAAACCTGAGCAACGATTCGAAGACCTCAACTCTCACGCCTTATTTCACCGCTGACGTATTGCACGACTTTTTCTCGCCAGGACAAACAACGGTCGGCGGCACGTCGTTCGACAACGAACTGGGCAAGACCTGGTACGACCTCGGCGTCGGCATGACGGGCAGCTTCGGGAAAAGTTCGGAAGGCTATGCGAACGTGAAATACGCGCACAACTTCAGCGGCGAATATCGTCGTACCGTGTTTGCGCAGGTCGGTTACCGGTATAGCTGGTAAAGCGAATCGCCTGTGTCGATGGCGAGGTGTATTCTGCTCTACCCTGAGCTCATCTGATTCGTCTCGACCGACTATGAAAACCCATCGCATGCTTTGCTTTGGCCGCAATAACACGAGCGGCAACGCTGCGATCGTCGTCGAGGAATCCGCGCTGGCTGAGCACGAACGGCTAGCGTTCGCTCGTCGTCAGGACGCAAACGCCACGGTGTTCGTGGAAGCAAATGCCGCTGGCGACATGCAGCTCGACTATTACTATCCACACACCCGCAGCCCGCTTTGCCTGCATGCAACGCTCGCGGCGAGCGCGGTTTTCTTCGAGCAGCATCCGGGTACTGGACGAGTTCAGTTCGTCACAAGCATGCATCGGCAGGTGCTCGAGATCGAGCGCGCTGACGAAAGCATTTTCATTGGCGTGAAGCCGCAGCCTTGCTCGACACTGCCCGCTGACCTCGCGGAAACGGCCCGGCTGCTGCGCACCGGGCAGGCCGACTTGATAGGCACACCGCGCCTCGCCTCCGTGGGCAGCGCAAAGCTGCTGGTCGAAGTGGCAAATCAATCGGTGCTGAACGCGTTACACCCCGATCTCGAAGGCATCACGAGCTGGAGCCGCAAACAGGGCGTTTCCGGCATGTACGTGTACTGCCGCGTTCAAGATGGTGTTTACGCGGGTCGTAATTTCAATCACCTGGAGCCGCGCTTCGAAGATGCCGCAACGGGCGTCGCGGCAGGCGCGTTGGCCGCTTCGCTCGAGCGGAGCATCACGCTCTTGCAAGGCGACGCACTCGGCCAGCCATGCACAGTTCTCGCCCGATACACGGATGGCGCCGTGCAGATCGGAGGACGCGCAGTCAGGAGCGCAGTCTAAACTTGCAGACGCCGGCTAGGGTCTTACGCTGACATTCGAACGTCAGGCCTCACGGCATCTTGCTGTTCGCGATTGGCGGGAATTCATGCCGCTTGCATGATGTACCCATGGCCGCCTACTGGCAAACATGAGTTCGGGTGATGTCGAACGGCTTGGTCGACACGATGGAGTCGGTTTCCACTAGTTCGCGAGCGGAAATTTGAGTGTCGTCATTAACAGGTTGCACGATAATTTCATAGTCGTGCCCATGCTGAGGTACGAAGGTACTAGCTTCCCTGGGGAATTTCTCCGCGTATATCTTCGTGCCAATCATGACTTGGGCCACCATTACCGCGCGAACGGTCAGCGGCTGGTCGGCCGGAACGATGTATTCGTTAAAGTAAGCGATGGCATCGGATGGCACGGGCATTCCCACGGTCTTGTTGACGAAACTCGAAAAGCCCAGACGCGATACCGTAAGCCGGTTTGGATCATGCTTCGGCACACAGCTCGTATTAAAGAAAAACTCGGCAGTCGATCCCCAGTAGACACGCACCCGGGCCTCAGTTTCAGGATGATAGGATGCCGCGGTCCGGCTGCCTGAAGCCGCGCAACCGGAGAGGATACCTATGCTTGCAAGGAAAACGAGGCGTGGGAAAGCGGAAAGTTTCATTGCGATCGGAGTGTTCGAGGTTCGCCGCGAGACGCGAATGTTCACGGTGAATTCGATTTATCGACCGCAAGCCAAGAATCTTTAGCGGCTCGCTTCCGGTTTTCCGAATATTGGGCAATGCGCGCGAATCTGGAGTTCGCCAAAACCTCGGGCTATGATCGCGCGTCCACGATGGAGAAGTACGCACGGCCAGCTGTCAAGCCAGTTGCGCCAGCCCGCCGCACCGAGGCAGTGCAAACCACGCCCGCCGCAGCGCCCTTCCGTCCATCGATGGCACAAACGACCAGGAAAGCGCGACGAGTCAAGCGACTCGCGACGCCGCATCGTCGAACAATAAATCGAACGGGGAGATCTGCATGTTACGGAATATCAGCATTCGAACGAGCATTACGCTCGTGATCGCCGTGTTCTTCGCGATGCTGGCAGTGGCGAGCGCGGCCGGCGTCGGCGCACTGAAGCAAAGCAACGATGCACTGCGCGAGATGTACGAGAACGACACAAGCGCCCTGATCAGCTTGAAGTCGAGCGACGAGTTGCTCCAGCATGCACGCGTATCTCTCGACAGTTACATGGCCTTATACGGCGTCGGCGATCCTGAGCCGGAACTGCTCGCCGCGGCACGTAGCGACCTCGCGGAGTCCGACCGCACTTTCGGCAACTATCTCGCGCTGCAATCGCAGAATTCCGAGTCTCTGACGGCGGCGACGGAGCTGAAGCAGAAACGCATGAGTTTCATTAAAGACGCGGTGCTCCCGTCGCTCGATGCGTTAAACGACATGAATTTCAGCGGCTTCAAGGATCTGCAGGGGAAAAAGACACAGGCCCTGGCCAACGCCTATCAGGCTGCAATGACCGCGCGCGCAAACGCCGTCATCGACAGGCAGAAATCGCGTTATGACGACGCGCAGGCGCGCTTCCGGTTCATGGTGGCAGCGCTCGCTGGCGTGTCCGCGCTCGCGCTTGTCATTGGTTTGCTCGCGCGTGCGATGCTCGTCGGCGTCGTCGCCCGCCCCGTCGCGCAATTGATGACGCATCTGCAGCGCATCGCTTCGGGCGATCTTCGCGCCGACGTTGTGATCGAGCGCCGCAACGAGATGGGCGCGCTGCTTGCCGATCTGAAGAAGATGCAGGATGCGCTCGCCGACACCGTGCGAAGCGTGCGCGCCAGCACCGAATCGATCAACGGCGGCGCACAGGAAATCGCAACAGGCAGCGCCGATCTATCGAGCCGCACCGAACAGCAGGCAGCTTCGCTCGAGCGTACCGCCGCGAGCATGGAGCAGTTGACGTCGACCGTAAAACGCAATGCGGACAATGCCGATCAGGCGAACCGGCAGGCGTCGCACGCATCCGAGACAGCCGCCCTCGGCGGGCAAGTTGTGAGCGACGTCGTGAGGACCATGCAGGGCATTTCGGCGCATTCGTCGAAGATCGCGGAAATCGTCGGCCTGATCGACAGCATCGCATTCCAGACCAATATCCTCGCCTTGAACGCCGCGGTCGAAGCCGCGCGAGCGGGCGAACTGGGGCGCGGCTTTGCCGTCGTGGCAAGCGAAGTCCGCAGTCTCGCTCAGCGCAGCGCCAGCGCGGCAAAGGAAATCAAACAGCTGATCGTCGACACGGTTGACAAGATTGCGGAAGGTTCGTCGCTGGCCGACCAGGCGGGCCACACGATGACCGAGATCGTGTCGTCCGTGAAGATGGTCAGCGACTACATGACCGAGATCTTCGCCGCCGCGCAAGAGCAAAGCGCCGGCATCGAGGACATCAACCGTGCCGTGATACAGATGGACTCGACGACGCAGCAGAACGCGGCGCTCGTCGAACAGGCAACCGCCGCGGCGCGTTCGCTCGAGGAACAGGCTGTCGTACTGCGCAAGGCGGTGGCGGTGTTCAAGCTGGAGTCGGCTTAGGGCACCTGAGCGTTCGTTCAGTTGGCGACGCCTCGCACCAGCTCGACGTCGTACCTTTCCAGCCAGTCGGACATCGCCAGCAAGTGATCGATGCTCGCTCGCTGCCAGGCATTGCTGACTTCGTTCAACGGTTTATCGATCTGCTCTCGCAATGCCGTGACGTTGAGCGTCTGTGTCGTACGCGGTGACGGCTTCGAGATCAGTTTGTCCATGCGGTCCCGCAACGCCTTTTCATACGCGGCGTCTTGCGTGGCCGGATAGGGACTCTTCACGCGTTTAAGGATAGTTTCGGGTACCAGGTCGCCGGCTACCGCACGCAGCAGACTCTTCTCGCGTCCATCGAACGACTTCATGCTCCATGGCGTGTTGAAAACGTATTGCATCAGTTCGTGGTCGCAGAAAGGCACGCGAACTTCGAGGCCTGCCGCCATGCTCATCCTGTCCTTCCGGTCTAGCAACCTCGGTAACCAGTAAACGAGATGAAGGTGGCAGATTTCGCGCATGCGCTTCTCGACACCGGTCTGCCCTATATGCGGTACCCCACGGAGTGCCTCGCTGTAACAGTCGGCCTCGTACTCCTTAAGACGGAGTTCCTTTGACAGGTCCGGCGACAACAATGCATCGAACGTCAACGGCGAAAACTGCATCCACGGGAACGTATCGGCGCCGACCGTTTCGGGAGTGTGGAACCATCGATAGCCGCCAAACACTTCGTCGGCTGCTTCGCCGGATAACGCCACCGTCGAATTCTCGCGCACTGCCTTGAAGAGCAGATAGAGCGAAGGGAAATTGTCGCTTCCGGAAAACCATGCGGTGTCGAGCGCATCGACGACCGCACGCCGCACCTGCATATTCGCGAGATCGCGATCGTTCAATACGATCTCGGTGTGCTGCGTCTTCACCTGCGCGACGAACTCGCGCACAAACGGTGCATCCGCGGTATCGCGGTAAGGATCCTTGGTGAAAGCATGACCATGGTCCGCGAAATCGACCGAATAGGAATGCACTGCGCTGCCGCTTCGTTCCCGCACGATCCGGTCCGCCATCGCAGTGACGAACGATGAATCGAGGCCGCCCGAAAGCAGGCTGCAAAGCGGCACGTCGGCGACAGTCTGCTCACGCATGATCCGGTCGAAGTGTCCACGAATCGTTTCGATCGTGACATCCAGCGAATCGGTGTGCTCCTGCCCCTCGATCTTCCAGTAGCATCGGTCCGTAATGCCGCTGCGCGACACGCGCAGCACGTGTCCGGGTTTAACCTGATGCATGCCTTCGTAGGCGGCACCGCCGGGCATGCGAAACGAGCACATGACGTGCCGCAGTCCGTCGAGCCCCACGCGTGGGCGCACTTCCGGATGCGCAAGAATGGCTTTCGGCTCGGAGCCGAACAGCACACCGCGGCCGAAGGGTTGGTAATACAGCGGCTTCACACCCGCGCGGTCGCGCACCAGCAGCAATTCCTCCTTGCGCGTATCCCAGATCGCGAACGCATACATCCCCACCAGGCGATCAACAAACGACTCGCCCCACTCGAGGTAACTGCGCAGCACGACTTCGGTATCGCTGCGCGTGGCAAAGCGGTGGCCACGCTTGATCAACTCGTCGCGCAACTCGACAAAGTTATAGACCTCACCGCTGTAGGTCAGGCATGCAAGCGTTTTCCCCTCTTCCGCGACCTGCATGGGTTGCGCTCCGCCTTCGAGGTCGATGATGGAAAGCCTGCGGTGCCCCAGCGCGGCATGCCGGTCAATCCAGATACCCTGCGCATCAGGTCCGCGCAGCGCCATTGTCCGTGTCATCGCCTCGACGATCGGCTGTTGCTCGTCCAGATTACGTTCGTAATTCACCCAGCCAATAATTCCGCACACTTGGTATCTCCACGGCAAGTTACATCACGCGCAATGCATAGGTCGTCATCGAAATTGCATAAAAAAATCCGAGGCAAAAACCCTAAGTGCCCTGCTCGGACAACACATCAACAAAAAGAAAATTCCTCAACGATTGCCGGTAGGGGTTTCCCCGCGCATCCGTGCTGACGGGATGTGAGTATTCCCGCACGGAGTTTCCATTTCTGATCGAACACCATCCGATTGCCGACCGGGCTTGAGCGGCGTGCGCTCGAGGCTGCATATCGGCACGGGGACCACCAGGGAGGTCACTTACGCATTTCCATTTGTCTCTCTAGCTGCGAGGTGAAACGATGAGAACTAAATCGTTGTTAGGGATTGCGGTTGCTTCGGTGGTGTTAGCGCCATCGCTTCAATCCATTCCAGCATTTGCCGACGGCCCGAAATCGGCATACGACAACGGCGGGAGCGATGTATCACTCGATCCCGGCGAAGAACGTATAACAGCCGACGAGGAAAACAAGGCGCGTCAGAAAGACCTGAGCGATGCCTATCACAATGGCTACGCCGCTCGGGCGAAGGAGGACGCCGAGACGTATGCTTCGTTGCGGGATCAGTTGAAGCAAACGGCGAAGCCCGTTAAGGCTAAAGATGTGCCGCCGCTTCCGCCTGGCTTGCCCGGCGACGATGACGACGACGAGGCCACGGTGACTCCGGTTCCGCAGCCGCCGCAGACGGCCCAGCGCGCAATGGCGGCTCAGCCGCGCTACCAGAACGCGGCGCAGCAGCAACCGAGGTACGCGCCGCCACCCCCGCCGCGTTACGCGCCGCAGCCTGTTTATGCGCAAGCGCCAGCTTATGAAGAGGCGCCTTCGCCGTATCGGCCACAGCCGGTTTATGTGCAACACCCCTATGCGCCGCCAGTGCGTACGGTGCCGTACGTTCCCGTGTATGCGCAGGAGGAGTATCAGCCGTATCCGGTGCCGACGGTGGTGCAGCCGGTTGTCGCCGTCACGAGTCCTTACCCGGTTTACCAGGCCGGGTACTGGGCCGGGTCATATCCCCGGCCGTACCGCGCGGGGCCGATGATTTACCAGGTATGGCAATAAAGACGGCGCGGGCCGGGTCGCGGACTCGAGCCCGCTAGTTACAAAGTTGCCTCATGACATACCCGCGTATATTTGCATCCCTCAGTATCAAAGCCGATATCAATGCACGCTTGTTTTGCCGTACTGCGGTTTCTATCATCGATTGCTCATCGAACTCTGATTCGCTCTCGGGAAACCCGCCATGTCCGACAAAGAGAAGTTAAATACGCATCCGTCCCCGCATCAGAATGCCCGCACATGCGTCGGGCACCTCTATATGCAAACCAATGAACAAGCGAACGCGATCGTTCATTACAGACGGATGCATGACGGCAGTCTGGAAGAAGCCGGGCGCATAGCGACGGGTGGTAAAGGATCCGGCGTCTTCAAGCCAGTCAGCGGTCAGTCGAGTGCGCCCAACGCGTTCGAAGGCGCCGGCAGCGTCATTCTGTCGTCCGACGGCCGACACCTCTTCACCACCAATGGCGGCGACAATAGCGTTTCCAGCTTCGCGATAGAGGCCGACGGCAATCTTCGACTGATCGGCGTTGAACACACCGGAAACGAAGTAACCGGACAAAGCGGCACGGTGAAATCACTGGCCTACTCGCGATCGCATCAGACACTCTATGCGTTGCACGCATTCGGTCCCGATCACGTACGCGTGTTTTCGGTCAGCGAAGACGGCGCGCTGTCTCTGCGAGCCGAGCGATATTCGGTCAACGTAGGAACCAGAACCGACAGAATTCCGACTCAAGCCGTACTGTCGCCGGACGGCAAATTCCTGCTGATCGACATTCTGTTCGATGCGCGGCCGGCAACCTCTCCGGACGGGGTGACGACACTCGTGGTTTCAAACGCGCCCGACCCCGACGGACTCGTGGTCTTCCCGGTCGAGGCATCCGGCGGGCTTGGCAAACCGCTATTTCAGGACGCCGGCGGAGCAGGCCCGTTTTACATTGCATTCCTTAACGGAAGCAGCGAAACGTTTCTGAATGGCACAGCGGTCGGCGACGGGCTCGTCATGAGCCGCATCGACAGCGCAGGCCAGGTTAGCGTCGACGAACTCGTGCCGATCGCCACCGGCGCCGGCAAGCCGTCCGAGCTTTGCTGGCTCGCGATCTCACCCGATAACCGGTTCGTGTTCGCAACGAATTTCGGCTACGGCAATATCAGCAGCTATCGGATCGACGACGGCAAGCTGGCCATCGCACAGGATCCGGCATGTGAGTCCGTGCCCGGCGACGGCACTTTCCGGGCGGTCAACGGCCTGGTGAGCAGCGGCCCGAGCGATAACTGGCTATCCCCCGATGGTAAGCATCTCTATCAGATATACGGGAACGCCTCCGTGCTCGTCGGTTATGCCGTGCATGACGACGGCTCGCTAACGGAGCATACGAAAATGACGATTCCGTACAACAGCCCGCAGGGACTCGCAGGCTTCTAGCCGGATGGGCGTTGAGTGTCGAGGGTCGCCCAGCACCGGTTTCCAGCTATCGCTAACGACGACTGTTTGCGTAAAGAGTTTCAAATCACGCCATATCGTCACGAAACGCCCACATGAATTAGGAATGCCATCTGCGTTGCTTCATCGGGCGACGCCCCTTTCTATTCGCGTTGAAACGCGGAATATCCCCGCTATGCCGGTGTTCTAGGACTTGTCGAACTGATTCGCAGAACGTTCGATGTCTGCGATCAAGCGATTTGAACACCGCTGCGTCAACGTCCACACCTGTTGCGGACTCGCCCAGCGAACCTGATTCGCTTCAAGCGCAATCCATCTCATGGATTCGCCGTCCACTCACTACAGGATGTGTATGTATGGCCTTTAACGATTCGTCACTGCCGCCGGTATCGCCGGAGGATGCCGCTTCCCTCGCCACCGCGGTCGCAGGTTCGGTTCTACTGCCGGGCGCCGCCGGATACGATGAAGAGCGCGCGGTCTGGAACCTGAATCACGAACTGGTGCCCGCCATGATCGTAGTGCCGCAGAGCGTGGCCGATATCCAGGCCGCGATTGTTTTCGCGGCGAGGCAGCAGCGGCCGGTGATGGTGAAGACCACCGGCCACCAGATAGTTGGCCACGCGCACGGCGCCGTCGTGATCGCGACCCGACGCATGAATGATGTCGCGATCGATGCGGCCCGCCGCACGGCCCGCGTCGGCGCTGGCGCGATCTTGTCCGAGGTCGTCGAGAAAGCCGCCAAGGCAGGGCTCGCTCCGCTGAACGGGTCGAATCTGACCGTGGGAGTGTCCGGTTACACCCTGGGCGGGGGGCTCAGCCCGACGCTCGGCCGTGCCCACGGCTATGCCGCCGACCATGTGCGCTCGCTCGATGTCGTGACCGCGGACGGCGAACGGCGGCATGTCGACGCGGAATCGGAACCCGATCTGTTCTGGGCGATGCGCGGCGGCAAGGGCAACTTCGGCGTGGTCACCGCGTTGGAGTTCGACCTGTTTCCGGTGCCGCGGCTCTACGGCGGTGCCATCTATTTCGCCGGTGAACGAACGGCCGACGTGCTGCGAGCGTGGGCCGACTGGCACCCGGGCACCCCGGAGACCATGGCCACGTCGATCGCCGTGATGCGGATGCCGCCGATACCCGAAGTCGACGAGGCTCTACGCGGAAAATTTCTGGTGGCGGTGCGGATCGCCTACAACGGCACGACCGCGGATGGCGAGCGGATGGTCGCGCCGCTGCGTGCGATCGCGCCGGCCGTCCTCGATACCGTGCGGGACATGCCGTACACCGAGGTCGCGTCGATCCACAACGAGCCGACCGACCCGGTGCCCTACTACGAGCGCGGCATCATGCTGCGGGAATTCCCCGCCGAGGCGCAGGACAAGCTGATCGAACTCGTCGGTCCGAACGTCGACACCGCGCTGGTGATCGCCGAGCTGCGTGCCTTGGGTGGAGCTTGGGACCGCGAACCAGCCGTGCCCAACGCAGTCGCGACCAGAGGCTTGCCGTACAGCCTGCTGGGCGTCGCGGCCGGCCCGCTGCCGATGGAGCAGCAACTCAAGAGTTCGGTCGCCGCCATGCTCGACGGCATGAAGCCCTGGCAAGCCGACCGGCGCTACGTGAACAATCTCGCGCCGGATGAGGCTGCCGACGCCGCGTCGATTTACGGCGCGGAGCGCTACGCGCGCCTTGCGTCCATCAAGAAGCGCTACGACCCGACCAATATGTTCCGGCTCAACCACAACGTGATTCCGGCCGCCTGAGTGCGCGGTGCGCACGACGGCGCAAGCGTGATTTCGTCCCGATTTCACGGTTTAAATGACATATGCCGGGCACGAACTAAAGAATAGGATTGTCTTCCTTAGCAGGAACTATGTATCGAAACGTGAATGCCCGGTTTGATGAAAACACCTGGAACGGCGTGCCGGTAAGCCGTGACGCCTGGATCGAAGCGGTGAAGACGAATTGTGGTCTGGAATGCCGCTTCGAATCGTCCCGATTCGGCGTGTCCTCGCTAAACAAAGTATCCGCGGGCCAAACCACCGTAGTGGACATCAATGCCGCGTGGCAGTCGATTTCCACGCCCAGGCATGCGAGCGTCTGCATCGACGAACGTCTGTACGTGCAGATCGTGACCAGCGGCATGATGTCGATGGAACAGAACGGCGAGACGATGACGGTCCGGCCCGGCGACATGCTGGTGATCGACCCGCGGGCGGGATTCAAGGAGTCGTTTCGCGAATCGACTCGCGTGGTGGTACTCAATATGCCGAAGTCCGCACTGCGCGAGCGTGGACTGCGCATGCACGTTCCGAGCGCCTGCATACGGGGCCCGGCGTCGCCGGACGTCGGTGTGATGCGCGAGTTCGTGCTCCACGTCGCCTCTCACGCTGGCAAGGCCAGCGACGCGCTGCTTGCGCGGCTAGGCGATCAATGCCTCGATCTGATGGACGTGTTGATCAACGGACACCATGATCCTGCCTCGGACAGCGCGAGTGCGGTTACGGCGCTGCGCGCAAAACAGCTGATCGCACGCCACATCGGCGACCCGAGCCTGAGCGTCGCTCGCATCGCCGCACAGCTGAACATGTCGGCCAGCAGCCTGACGCGCATGCTGCGCGCCCAAGGGGTATCGCCGATGCGCTATGTGTGGTCCCTACGCCTCGAGCATGCGGCACGGCTGCTTGCCGACGCGCCGCGCAGCCCGATTGGCGAAGTCGCGTTTCAGTGCGGCTTTGCGAACGCGGCGCACTTCAGCCGCGCGTTCAAGGAACGCTACGCGATGACGCCGCGGGAGTATGCGGCAAACCACAAGGCCGCGCGCGGCGACGCGCACGAAGGGTCATAGGCCGCGCCACCGAAATCCTGTACATCTGTTCGCATTGCGCTCCGAAATGCCGGGCGTTGCTCACTACAATCGTTGCCGTTTTGCGACCTTCGCTTCGCAAAACGGAACATAAAACGATAAAGCGCACGCAACGAGGGAAACGAAAACACCACGGCAACACTCATCCCCGGAGGCATCATGCGACAACCGATCGCGACGTATGGACATGGACGCAAATCTTCACTGCTTCAAGGTAAAAGCTGGTTGATATCGGCCCTGTTGATCAGCGGCTTGCTCAGTGCATGCGGGGGAGACTCCGATCCGCAGTCGGGTGCGACCAGTGTGCTGGCCGGACCGTCACCTCAGGCCAACTCGGCAGCCGCCACCACCCGCTGGGCAACCACATGGGAAGCCGCCATGCTGCAGAACGGCCTGCAGAATTTCGATTCCGACACGACGCGAACGCGCATCCACACCAGCGCGGGCGGCTCCGGCGTGCGCATCCGGCTCTCGAATGTGTTCGGTACACAAACGATGATCGTCGATTCGGCGAACGTCGCGCTGCCCGATACGAGCAACGCGAGCGATCCCACGGCGATCAACACCGCAACCCTTCATCAGGTGACGTTCAATAACGGAGAGACCTTTGCTGAAGTTCCGCCAGGGGAAGAATTGCTCAGCGACCCGGTCGCGATGAATGTGCCGAAGCTTTCCGACCTGACGGTGACGATGCACTTCAACGGATTGACGCAGTATGCCGACGGCCATTCCGATAGCGTGACGCCGCTGCCCGGGCTGTATGTCGTCAGAGGCCAGAATGTCGCGACGAACCCATCGTTTTCGAATCTTTCGTTCGAGACGTTCAACGGCGTTTTCAGTCTGAGCGAAGTCGAAGTGCAGGTGCCTGCGCAAACACGCGTCGTCATTGCGATGAGCGAGTCGATTACGGACGGCCGCGGCGCCGGTGATATCGAGCACACGTGGCCGGCGGCGATGGCGGGTCTCGCGAATGCGGGCAACAACACGGTCGCGGTCGGCAATGCCGGTATCGGCGGCAATTCGCTGTTCAATACGACGATCGGTGGCCCGGGGTGCTGCGGGGTGGATCTGCTCGACCGGTTTCAGCGGGACGTCCTGTCACGTAACCCCACCGACATCGTGATTCTCGCCGGCGACAATGACCTCGGCGGTCACTCGGCAGAAGACATCATTGCGCGTTATCAGATCCTGATCGAAGCAGCGCACGCGCAGCACATCAAGGTGTATGGCGGAACCAACACGCCGATCGGCGATATCGTCGGCCTTAACGGCCAGCCGGTTGCCACGGGCTTTTATACGCCGGCCAACGAAACCGAGCGACAGCAGCTGAACGCATGGATTCAGGCGCCCGGTCACTACGATGGCGTGATCGACTTCTCGACGGTAGTCGGCAATCCGTCTGTCACGCCATTAGGTATCGCGACCGCCTGTTACGATCCCGAAAGCCCGATCCATATGAATAGCCAGGGGTACACGGCAATGGGAACGCTCGCCTACGATGTTCTGTTCGCCAAGACCGCGAAGCCGGTAGCGCCCTGCAATTCGCTGCCGTTTCCGCCGGCAACGGCATCGTAAAATCGGGCTCGCCGAGGTCCTCTGATAGACGCGGATCACCCGGTCGATCAAGTCATTTCAGTACGGTCAGAGGACCGCAGTCATCATCGGCGACGAACGTCGCGAGAATCGAAGCCGGCTCCGTCGCACTCGCGTTCTCAGCAAACAGGTGAACGGTCCCGGGCGGCTCGAACCAGGTCTGCCCCACCACGAAGGACTCGGTGGGTGACCCTTCGAGTTGCGAGCGGACCGTCCCCTTCAGCACAAACGCCGTCACAGAACCCGGATGGGTATGAGCCGGCGTGTACCCGTTCGGCGGAAAATCGACACGCGCCACCGTAATAGATTTGCCCGGTACATTCGGAAGCTTCTGACAAGTCAGCGTCGTCACAGTGGTGCGTGGCCTCGCCCCCTGATCCGCGCCCTCTCCGGCCATGTTCATGTGCATGTGCATCGGTTGTACAGGCTTATCGTTCTGTACTCCCACGCTTGTCGGAACGTCAACGGCATAGATCGACAGGAGAGCCAGCGCGCCCGCCAAGCCTGCACCGACGAACACTGCGTTCCTGCGAGGATGCCTGAAAGCCGGCCCTCGCACGTTGAAGCCAAAGTTGTCTCCAGATTTCATCTCACGCCCCTCTGTCTGACTCCCAATTAAATTCAACCTTGGAACGACGGTCAACGTTCCATTCGTATATCGAACCATGCCTGGGATTCGCGAAGAGGTATCCGCTCTGCGATGCGCAAAGCAAAGGGCAGCGGACAGCGGACGATTCGATTGACACCCTTCATCGGCGCGCGCCCGTGCGTTGACCGACAAAGTCAGCTTGCCATCGCCTTACAGGTCTATTCACATTAACCATCTATATGGAATTTACATTCGCATCCGGTTGTTCTCTTTCGGATGTGATGTTGGCTATGTGCATACCCCTTCTCTTTGGTGACTGGTAGACAAGAATGATTGAAAGGAAGATTGCAAAGTGGGCGGAAGACGTTCGAACCGGATCCGACGTTCCTGTCCGGTTGGTGTTATGGAATGGCACGCAGTTGGAGCTGGGCACGCAAAACCCGCTTGTTACCGTTCGGGTTAATAGTGTGTCCGCACTGCAATACTTGCTGGAGCCAAGTCTCGATAGCCTCGGGGAAGGTTACGTGAAGGGAGGCCTGGACGTTGAAGGCAAGCTGTCGGACATTATCGACGTCGGTTATCGGCTCTCTGACGGCGCGCAGCAAACGTCGGGCGTATCGGCCGCCTTTACACGTCTACGCCGCTACTTCACGCATACAAGGGATGCGGATCAAGCAGCGATTCAGTTTCATTACGACGTGTCGAATGACTTTTACAAGCTGTGGCTCGATGAGAACATGGTTTATTCGTGCGGATACTTCGAGAACGGTGACGAAGATCTCGGCACCGCGCAGTTAAAAAAGATTGACCACATCTTAAGGAAAATCCGGCTCTCACCGGGCATGCGCCTGCTTGATATCGGTTGTGGCTGGGGAGCACTCGTCATTCGAGCCGCGCAAATGTACGGGGCGCATTGCGTCGGGGTGACGCTTTCACAAAATCAGTTCGATCTTGCTACAGAGCGTGTCAAAGCGGCCGGACTCGAAGGCAAGATTGAGATTCGCCTGCAGGACTATCGGGACGTCCAGGGACAGTTCGACCGCGTGACGAGCGTCGGGATGTTCGAGCACGTCGGCCGTGAAAATTTGCCGAAGTATTTCCAGAAGATCCATCAACTGCTTGCCGATGATGGCATTGTGATGAATCACGGTATCACGACCACCGATCCGGATAACGCGCCGAGTGCTGTCGGCGGACGAAACTTTATCGATCGCTATGTATTTCCAGGCGGCGAGCTTCCGCACTTGAGCCTTGCGTTAAAGGCAATGCGTGAAGGAGGACTTGAGGCGCTCGATATCGAGAGTTTGCGGCGTCACTATGTGCGCACCTTGAACTTGTGGTCGCAGAATTTCGAGGAGAAAACCGAGGAAGTCCGCAAATATATCGACGGGGAACGGTTTCGCGTTTGGCGACTTTACCTTGCAGGCTTTGCGCATGCGTTCGATATCGATGAGGTGTCGATCTATCAGATCGTTGCGCATAAGGCCGGCAAGAACGCCAAGACTATTCCCTGGATGTCGCGCAAACATATGTATGCGGAGTAGCGTTCGCCGATACCGACGTATAGAAAATGTGTACTTCCGACGCCGTGGATAACTGTCCACGGTATCTTAAAATCAATAAGGCACGCAGCACATTGATCTGCTTCCGGAGATCCGCGCTCGTGGACCGGCTGTGATGAATGGTCACCTCGCGCATGACAAGCTGGGACGCTCAGCCGTCAAACGGTATCTCAGGAGAATGCAGCTTCATGCGTACAGGTCGATTTTTAGTTTTAATGCTGGCGATGTTCTGCACGGTGTGCAGTGTGCAATCGCAGGCTGCATCTGCCACCGACGCGAAACAGACGAGCGAGACGCTGCCACCCGATGACCCGGGTTACATCGAGGAAGATCCGGCGTTAGCGAAGCTCGTCGGCCGGCCCGCTCCGGTGCTTACACTGAAATCCATCGACGGCAGCTCGATCAACCTTGCCGACCTCTATGGCAAGCGACCGGTCTACCTGAAGCTTTGGGCGACCTACTGCATCCCTTGCCGGGTTCAAATGCCGGGACTGAGGAAGATCTTTGCTTGACGGGACGAATGGCGATCCTGCGATTACGCGGTTTCTGGCCTCGCAAGGACGGTCCGGCGTGCCGTTTTATCTGTGGTATCGCCCTCATCAGGACGGAACGTTGCTACCGCAAATCCTGTCGACGGCAACGCTTGTCGCGGCGGCTCGGGCGCGATGAACGGGTCCACGACCCGGTCATAGAAAAACGTCCAAAGCGAGATGATCGGGCGGCGCTGCAATAAACGGCGCCTCGACGTACCGCCGCGGAAAAGCGGAACCCGGTTCAGCCATACTCCCGGAAAATGACATGCTTCAAGAGCTTCTCGACGGGATACTGCACGCCCGGCTGGACCTTGGCCGGCAGGTCCAGCGGCTTCAGCAGCATCTTCGCGCACATCTCGGCTGACAGGTTCCGGCGCACGTGCCCGTTAATGCGCCCAGCAATCTTCCTGTTCTGTGCCGAGTCGCTGTCCCGCTCCGGATACCGCATCGCAAACGCATGGCGCAACGCGACATCCGAGTCTTCGCTCTTCATCTCGATGAGGCGGCGCACCAGCGCGATAAGCACGGCAAACCGTCCGTTGCGTTCGATCGTGTTGTACTTCTTGAAATACGCCAGAAAGTGCTTGTAATGCCGCACTTCGTCCGCACTGATGTTGTCGGTGATCTGCTTTAACACGGGTTCGTTCGAGTATCTACCGATCGCACGATACAGCGACGCCGTGCCCGTCTCGATCACACAACGCGCGACCATCTCGAGCGCACGCGTTTTCTCAAACGCTTCTGTGTTGCATAAGGTCGAATACTCGTCGAAGAAATTTTTGAATGCCGTGTCCCAGTCGAAATCGGGCCAAACGTGCGCGATATACATTTTCAGCGCCCGGCCATGCTGCAATTCCTCAGCCTTCCATTCGTCGGTGAGCCACGCGACCACTTCCGGATCGCCATCGAAGTAGGCGCTCAGGTCGCTTGCATACAGATGCGTGCCGCTCTCCATAAACGAAGACCCGCATAGCAGCAGCAACAGATCTTCGTTGGCGGCGGTGCGTTCGCGGTCGATACGGGTAAGGTCGATATCTTCGATACGCCACGGTAAAGCATGGCCGGTCTTTCTTTGCATGTGCGAAGCTACCTGAGAAATATCGGCTCGCCCATGCAAGCCCAAGGCGTGAGCAACGCCGTCGCGTCGTACTGCGTCCGGCTCGCTCAAAACAGGATCATTGCAAAAGTTATCATCGATCGTCTCAAATGACCATTACGGTCTAGTCAATCGACATTTCGAAAATAACATGCGCTGACAGAATGATTAAGGCCGCATTCGATGAAAAGAATAAAACCTGCTTTTTCGTAAGCCCGTTCGAAAGGACCTCGCTCAAGCTGCACGCGATACGTAACAACGTGTAGCACCAGGATATCGCGTAATCGAATCCATTTCCGTAGTGCGTGATGGTGAGCGCCAATGAAAAAACATAGAAAATGATCGGCGCGTGCAGCAACCCCGAACGGTCGGAATTCATCCATGTCCCATCCTTGTGCGCGCCGTACACCATCACCCGGGTTCGCGTCCAGCAAGCGGTTCTCTTCATCGGAATGCCGATAACGAGCGCAAACAGGAACTCAGCAAGGCCAATGCCCCATAGCCAGATACAGGTCCACGTTGCCAGCACCAGGGCGGGGAAAAGAATGCTATGCCATTGGGTCACAAGTATGCCGCCGAAGAATGAGCCAGGTCCAAGGGGTACAACAGCGGAACCCGTGGATCTATTCCATATTGAATTTGCGCGACCCACTGTAACCGTTGAAATGCCCTTTCAACCGAAAAAACATTCCCAATAATTTCAGCTGAAATTTGCGCGGGCTTTCTCCCCCGTTTCACGAAGCGATAAAAACACTCGCTCGCACGTCTTCAGAACGCGTGAGCGGCGACGAGTTCCGGGCACATATCCTGGATGCGCGAAGCAAGCACACCGCTTGCATCGGCGACTGCGCTGTCACCTCCGCGGCGGCGATCCGCAAGCGCCGGATCGAAGAATTGCTGAATTTGCCGCGCGTGTTGATGCACGCTCCAGCAGGCGGCAATCCGCACGAGTTGCAGATCGCAACCCGCGAGGTGATAGGCGGTCGGGATATCGCGCGCCGCGGTATAGACGGCTTGCGCGCTGTCGTAATGGATATGGCAATCGGGCGTATCGATTTGCAGCGAGCTCACGTTCAGATCATCCGGCTTCAGATTGACGACGTTAAGCCGCGTAACCGCACCGTCTGCACGCTTTAACGTCCGCGCCGCGTACGTGGTGACATTCCACAAGTCGCGGCGGTACGTCGAGGCACGCTCCTCCTGAATATCGGACAGGCGCGTCGGGTCATCGGCAAACATGGAAAGCGGCCACCTGTCGTCAGCGATCGTGGTGCCGTATGCGTTGAACGGCAACGAGGCGTCAAGCGAGACAATCAGGTCGCGATGCGCATGGTTCTTCAGCAAATCGCGCAGGAACAGTTGCTGGATCGATTCGACACCGCTGTTGTCGGTCACGCCGCCATCGACCAGATGCAACAGTTCATGGTTACCGGTCAGCCTGTAGGCGATCGGACCAATGATCAACGGAAATGCCCCCGACGCCGCGACCGCGTGCGAAAGCGGCACCTGGGCGCTCTGTATGGACTGCTCTTCGGGGTTCCAGAAGTTGTCGAAACCTTCCGGCGTCAGCGCATCGTGATGGTCGCACTGGTCCAGCTTCGCTGTCTGGGTGTTGTCGATACGTTGCTCCTGTTCTGCGGGCGTATAGATCACATTGAGCGCCAGTTGCTCCGTATTCAGGCAGAACGCACGATTCGGAATCGTCGTCATCACAAAGCGGCGGCCGGTATCGTAGTGCGTGGCGTTCAGAATCAGATACGGGCTTGCACCGGAAGCCTCCCGTTTGTCGAGGTCGGCAAAGGTGGCGCCCTGCACCAACTGCTTGTCGATCGCTTCTGTCCAGCCATGCGCGTTTGAGCTGAATGTAAAGAGCTTGTTCTCAAATAGCGCGAGCTTCCAGTTGAAGTTCATCCGCTGCTTGAATTCCGTGAAAAACTGCTCATACCGTACAGGGACAGTTTTACCGGTTAGCATCTCGCTATAGTCGCCGATGCCGTGCATGCTGAAGTAAGACGCGGCAAAGCTGCCGCTCGATACGCTCGACAGATAGCCGACCGAATCGAGGAAACTGATGGGCCGACCCGGTGTAGCAGTGCCAAGCGGTGCGACCACAGGCAGACTGCCGAACAGCTCGAGTACATAGGCCGCAAACAAAGCTGAACGGTTGCCGCCGCCTGAAATCGCCATGCCGACGAGCGGCCGCGACGCGGACTGGCTCGCCTGGACCGCATTACTGCTATACGTGCTGGGCGTTCCCGACGGAAATGTGTAACTGCTGCAAGCGGCAAGCAGCGTGGCCGCAGCGATGCCTGACAGCGTCGACGCGCAGTGGCTTGCATGCCGAAGCGCGCCGCGACGCAAGCGCTGTGCAAGTGTGAGAAGTGCGTTCGAAAGTGGTGTGCAATCTGATCCCTGTTCTGACATAGCGCGAGTTCTTTTTTCAACCAATCGGACGCCACGCAAAGCTCAGATAGCTTGCCAACGGGCTCCGGTCACTTGTCGAGAACACGCGTAAGCCGTGCTTATTCCTCCGGAATATGATTCCCGGCGAATGCTGGATATTTGGTCAGAACAGTGTGGATAACGAATTGACTGCCCGTCCGGCTTCATCGCGCGGCGCAGCTTGAACGCTTGCGATGTGAGTCTTCCTTGGCCGGAATCGGAGAAATCGGATGCGACGGACTTTCCTGGAATGGAATCGATTCAATGCATAGAGGGAGAAACGGCGGAATTAAGGTCGGCCCTTAATCCCGTGTTTTAGCGTACGTGTCCGCGCAAATCTGGCGTAACGATTCGACAAACAGCTTCTGTGCCGCGGAGTGCGAACCTTCCGAGCGAGTGAATAGCGCAATGGGCGGAAGCGTCCATTCAAACGAGTAAGGCACGATTGCGACGCCCGCGATTCGAACCAGTTCTTCAGCGATATCCGATGGAACGATCGATACGGCCTCTTCGCTAGAGGCAATCATTTCGCCAATGAGCTTGGACGAATAACTCTCCACCACCGGCACCGGCGGTGCTGTTCCCGCCGCCAGAAACAGATCGGCCACTTGTTCTCTCATCGGCGTGTGAGGTGCGCCGAGAATCCAGTCCAGCGTCAGCAGTTTGCGCCAGTCCAGCTTCGTGCGCGCCAGTTTTGCCGCGAGGCGCCGGTTTGCGATCAGCCGCGGACGCTGCCGGAATAGCACTTCGAAGCGGGTCCTGCTCAGGTCTACCGACGACGACGCCCGTGCGATCACAACATCGACGACATGGTCGCGCAATTGCGGCAACAGTTGATCGCTGGTGCCTTCGTGGATGGTCACCGTCACCCGCCGCTCCATGCTGGCATGCACCCGATTCAACGCAGCCGCCAGCAGTTGACCGGAGATAAACGGAATCACGCCGATGTGCAGGTGCGCCGCGTGCCCGACGGCAACCGCCGTCATGTCCCGAGCAAGATGGTCGAGATCGTGGATCATCGCCCGCGCTCGCTCGAGCACAACCGAACCGAGCGCAGTGGGCAACATGCCACGCGACGAGCGTTCGAAGAGCGGCATGCCGAACATGCTCTCCAGTTCCGCCAACGCATTCGTTACGGCCGGTTGACTGCTAGCCATATGTTGCGCGACGCGCGTAAGCGAGCCGTGCTGCTCGATCTGCAGCAACAGCACCAGGTGCCGCATTTTCAGACGCGCGCTCAGCCGCCTGACCATGTCGTTCGACTCGAGCGTCATTGACGTTCAGCGACCATTACCAAAAAGTGATGGGGTGATACTAAAACAAAATAGTCCGCTTATGGCGGTTCTCTAGAATCGTCTCAACAAATCGCGCCGGGACGGCCCAGCGCGTTTCACACGAGGCAGAGAACATGAGGCAGACAGATACCGACCAGCAAGCCGCATTCGACTATCACGAGTTTCCCACGCCAGGGAAGCTCTCCGTGGTCGCCAGCAAGCCCCTCGTCACCCAGCGCGATCTGTCGCTCGCTTACACACCGGGCGTGGCCAGCGTCTGCGAAGCGATCGCTGCGGACCCGATCAAGGCGCATCGGTTCACCGGGCGCGGCAACCTCGTCGGCGTCATCACCAACGGCACCTCCGTGCTTGGCCTCGGGAATATTGGCCCGCTGGCCTCGAAGCCGGTGATGGAAGGCAAAGCCGTGCTGTTCAAGAAGTTCGCCGGCATCGACGTATTCGACATCGAGATCAACGAAACCGACCCGGACAAGCTCGTTGAAATCATCGCCGGTCTCGAACCGACGTTCGGCGGCATCAATCTCGAAGATATCAAAGCGCCGGAATGCTTTATCGTCGAGCGTAAGCTACGCGAGCGAATGAAGATTCCTGTCTTCCATGACGATCAGCATGGCACGGCGATCACCGTATCGGCGGCCTTTATCAATGGCCTGAAAGTGGTGGGCAAAGCCATCACCGAGGTCAAGGTGGTGACCTCGGGCGCGGGCGCGGCGGCATTGGCCTGTCTCGACTTGCTGGTCGATCTGGGCCTGCCGGTGCAGAACATCTGGGCCACCGATATCGAAGGCGTGGTTTACCGCGGCCGAACCACGCTGATGGACCCGGACAAGGCGCGCTTTGCGCAGGAAACCGATGCACGCACGCTGGCCGAAGTGATTGAAGGCGCGGATGTGTTCCTTGGGCTGTCGGTCGGCGGCATTCTCAGCGCCGACATGCTGAAGACGATGGGCCCGCGTCCGCTGATTCTCGCGCTGGCCAATCCGACACCGGAGATCTTTCCGGAACTCGCGCATGCCACGCGCGACGATGTCGTCATCGCCACAGGTCGCTCGGACTATCCGAATCAGGTCAACAACGTGCTGTGCTTCCCGTACATCTTCCGCGGCGCATTGGATGTCGGCGCGACGACGATCACGCGTGAAATGGAAATTGCCGCGGTGCACGCGATCGCCGGTCTCGCGGAAGAGGAACAAAACGAAGTCGTCGCGGCCGCGTATGGCGTCTATGACGTGAAATTCGGCGCGCAATACCTGATACCCAAGCCGTTCGACCCGCGCCTGATCACCCGGATTGCGCCGGCGGTGGCGAAAGCAGCCATGGAAGGCGGCGTAGCGACGCGTCCGCTGCCGGACCTGGCCGCTTATGTCGAGCAGTTGCAACAGTTCGTGTATCACTCCGGCGCCTTTATGAAGCCGCTGTTTTCGACCGCGAAGCAACTGGTGCGCGACGGCGGCAAGGCACGCATCGTCTTCACCGAAGGCGAGGAAGAGCGCGTGCTGCGCGCTGTGCAAGTGCTCGTCGACGAAAAGCTGGCGCGACCGATTCTGGTCGGACGCCCGGAAGTGCTGCTGGCACGCATCGAGCGATTCGGTTTGCGGCTCAAGCTCGGGCAGGACGTGGAAGTGACCAACCCGGAATATGACGAACGCTTCCCGCAGTACTGGACGACGTATTGGGAATTGATGTGCCGCGACGGCATTTCGAAAGAGATGGCGCGTGTCGAGATGCGCCGCCGCCTGACATTGATCGGCGCGATGATGGTGCGGCTTGGCGACGCCGACGGCATGATTTGCGGCACAGTGGGCGCGTATCACGATCACCTGCGATTCGTCGATCAGGTTATCGGCAAGAAGCGTGGAGCGAACACCTACGCGGCCATGAATATTCTGCTGCTCGACGAGCGCACCGTGGCGCTGGTCGATACGCACATCAACGATGATCCGAGCGCCGAGCAAATCGCCGAATTCACGGTTAGCGCGGCTAAACAGATGAAATGGCTGAACCTGACGCCTAAGGCCGCCCTGCTTTCGCGCTCGAACTTCGGCTCAGGTAGCGCGGCTTCGGGAGCGAAGATGCGCCAGGCACTGAAGCTCGTCAGGGAGCAGGCGCCGGAGCTCGAAGTCGACGGTGAAATGCATGGCGACTGCGCGCTCGATGAATCGCTCCGTGCTCGCGTGCTGCCGACTTCGCCGCTCAAAGGCGACGCCAACCTGCTGGTCTGCCCGAACGTGGACTCGGGCAACATTGCCTACAACCTGCTCAAGACCGGAGCGGGCAGTAACGTCGCAGTGGGACCGTTCCTGCTGGGGGTCAACGCACCGGTGAACATCCTGACGTCAAGCTCGACGGTGCGACGCATCATCAATATGGCAGCGTTGACGGTGATCGAAGCCAATCGCAATTCATCGCTGGGCTAAGGCCTGGTAAGGCTTGACCTGGACGTTGCAGAGCAAACTGAAGTCTGATGGCGCCGGCCGGCAAGCAATCGCTTGCCGGCCTTCCAATGACATTCACGCGTTCCGCTCGAGTGTCCGCTCGTGAAAACCCTCCCGAGTTCCACCGCTCCAGTCACTCGACGAAGAAGGGGCCGCCGCGGCCGAACACGAGCCCGGCGAACCGTTCGCCGATGCGGCGATGAGCGCGGCCATCCGGGTGGAGCTGGTCGGGAAGCGGCAAATCGGCAAAATCCTGTTGGCCGTACAGTGCAAGTCCGTCGAGATAGTGCAGGTGCGGATCATTCGCCGCACGCTGTTCGACGATACGCCGCAATTCCTCCCGGATGACGGTCAGCGTCAGTTTCCCAGCCGCGCGCCCGGCAGGGTCGCCTGTCGCACGAAACGACACCTTTCCTGCCGCGAGCGCACTTTGATCGAATGCGCCGGGGCCTGGCGTGTCTTCGTGAATCGGGCAATAGAGCGGCGAAACGACGAGCAGCGGTGTGGTCGGGTGGCCGTCGCGGATGGTGTCGAGAAAGCCATGAACCGCTGGCGTAAAGGCACGCAGACGCATCAGATCCGTGTTGACCAGGTTGATGCCGATTTTCAGACTGATCAGGTGGACCGGCGTGTCTCGCATCGCGCGAGCAGTGAACGGATCCAGCAAAGCGCTACCGCCAAAGCCGAGATTGATGAGTTCCACGTTGCCGTGCGAAGCAGCGAGCGCTGGCCAGATCGCTGTGGGGCTGTCGCCATTGGACCCTTGGCTGATCGAGCTGCCGTGGTGCAGCCACACCTTTCGACCGTCACCGGCATCAGGATTGATGCGGGCGTTGCTACGCAACGCGACGAGCTCAGTGATTTCGTTGTGCGGCAGCCATATCTCGACTTTCTTGTCGTAGCCCGGCAGATCGCTGAAATGGATGGTGCCGACTGGACCCGACTCTTTCGAAACCGTACCGGCGGCCATGTCGATCGTGGTGATGTCGCCGCCGGCCGCGCTGCCCTGGCGGACCAGTTGGCCATCGATAAGCAGGTCATACACGCCGGCCGGCCGGGGCGGAACACCGACATAGACGTACCGGGTCGGAAGCACATCGATTTCAATGGCTGTGGCCTCGGTGCGGAACACCAGTCGCACGCCCGACGGCTGCGACTCAGCCATGGCCAACTGAGGATCCGTGCATTGAGCGCGCGCCCGAGCCGGCAAGCGGTGCGGCATGAGACCACGGCCGGTTTGTTCCAATTCGAGGGCGCCACGCAACAGTTCGAGCGAAATCGGCGTGGTGAGCCATGCATGCTGGCCGTTCGTCATAGGATCGATCGCAAGTAGAGAGCCGCGATCTTAGCAAACCGTGCGTGGCTAGCAGGACGTAGCCAATGGCCGCGTTTTCGCGCGCTGAGCTTACGCAACCACTTGCGTTCCGCCAAGGACCCGCTCAACGACTGACCGTGTGGGAATCGGCGCGACCGCCCCAAAGCCGAGCGTGGACAGGGCAGCCGCAACATTTGCATAACGGGCGGCGGAAAACGGGTCGTCCCCAGCGCAAAGCCGCGCGACAAACGTTCCGCCAAAGCAGTCGCCCGCGCCGGTTGCGTCGATTGCGCTCACCGGATAGGCGGGCACCAGTTGCCGATGGTCTGGCGTTGCGACATAAGCCCCTTCGCTTCCGAGCTTCAGCGCGACGATGCGCGGCCCACGCTCAAGCAGGAAATCGACGATTGCATCGCGCGTGTCGAGCCCCGTCAGCGCGGTGACATCGTCCCAGCTCGGCAGACAGATGTCGGTCTGGCGGATGACCTCGAGCATCGTCGCGCGTGCGCGCGCAAGCGGCCAGAGCTTGAGCCGGAGGTTCGTATCGAACGACAGCTGCACGCCGTGCTCGCGCGCATGCGCGATCGCGGCGAATGCCGCATCGCAGGCCGTCGTTCCGATTGCGAGACTCACGCCGGACAGATGCAACACCGAAGCCCCGGCAAGCGTATCGAGCGGAAGATCGTGTGCGGCATAGCGGCTCGCGGCGGATCGTGCCCGCAGATACTCGAACTGATGTCCGCCCGGTCCGTGTGACACGAAATACACGCCGGTGTGCGCCGATTCATCGATACGCACAGCAGACGTATCGACATTTTCCTGCTGCCAGAGCTCGAGAAGAAGGCGCCCGAACCGGTCACCGCCTACCGCTGAGATAAAGCCGGTCTTCGCGCCCTGGCGCGCCGCCGCGATACAGAAATTCGATGTGTCGCCGCCGAACCCTTGAAGATAGTCCTGACTGCCCGCCGAACACTGACTGAATTCGACCATTGCTTCGCCAAACGCAACGATCTCTGGCTGTTGTCTATCGCTTGCCTTCACCATCTGTCGACCCCGTACGCGAACGTTTCCGTCACATGACCGCGCCGCGTAACCACGGCACGAACTCGCGATCTCCGACGCCGTTCTCTTCGCTGCAGGTAGTGCGTCCCGACGCGACTTCGAGTATCAGATCGTATAGACGCGCGCCGGCTTCCTCGACCGTCAGCGAGCCCTCGACAATCGCCCCCGTGTTGAAATCCATATCGGACCGCATCCGCTCGAAAAGCGCGGTCGTCGTCGCGATCTTGATCGTGGGAACCGGCTTCGAACCGAAGACCGAACCGCGTCCGGTCGTGAAACAGACGAGGTTGGCCCCGCCCGCGATCTGACCGGTCGCCGAGACCGGGTCGTATCCGGGCGTGTCCATAAACACGAGACCGTCTTCACGAACCGGCTCCGCGTAATCGTAGACTGCCTTGAGCGCCGAACTTCCTGCTTTCGAGACGGCGCCGAGCGACTTCTCGAGAATGGTCGTGATGCCGCCGGCCTTGTTTCCCGGAGACGGATTGTTATTCATCTCGCCGCCGTTCTGCTCCGTATAGCCTTCCCACCACTGCAGTCTGTCCATCAGGCGCTGCGCGACCTCTCCCGACACAGCCCGCGCGGTCAACAGATGTTCCGCGCCGTAAACCTCGGGTGTTTCGGACAGGATTGCGGTGCCGCCGCTGCGCACGAGCAGATCGACGGCCACGCCAAGCGCCGGATTCGCCGTGATGCCGGAATATCCATCGGAGCCGCCACACTGAAGCCCAAGCTTCAGATGCGATGCCGGCACGGCCGTGCGCGTGGCGCGATTCGCCGCGTGCAGTTCCTCGCGAACGATGGCGACCCCGCGAGCAACCGCTTCGCGCACCCCGCCCTCATCCTGGATGACGAGCGTGCGGACCGGCCGCGATGACGACATCGACGACGACGGTTCGAGCAGATCTACCAGCCCTTCGATCTGGTTCACTTCACAGCCGAGTCCAACGAACAGCACGCTCGAGAAGTTCGGATTGCGCGCATAACCGGTGAGCGTACGGCGCAATAAAGCCATCCCGTCGCCGGACGAAGACATTCCGCATCCGCTCTGATGCGTGATCGCGACCACGCCGTCGACATTTTCGAATGACGCGAGCGCATCGCCGCGGAATGTATCGGCGATCGCGTGGCATACGGTGGCCGAACAGTTCACACTGGCGATCACGCCGATATAGTTGCGCGTTCCCGCCTGGCCGTCCTCCCGCATGTAGCCGAGAAACGTATCCGCGCGATCGGCCGGCGCAGCACGGACACCGGTCGCATACGCCTGCGCTTCGCCGTCGTGTTGCGACGGCATGCCGACGTTTTCCACATGAACATGCGCGCCCGCGAGAATGTCGCTCAACGCAATGCCGATGGTCTGCCGGTACTTCGTGACCGGAGCCCCGTGCGCGATATGGCGTACGGCCAGCTTGTGTCCGGCGGGTATCGGCGACAAAAGCTTTAGGCGCTGTCCGTTCACCTCCACGAGCGCGTCGGCTTCGAGCGCCCGCAATGCGACAGCAACGTTGTCGTCGTCGTGAAGAACGATAAGGTCTTGATCGTTCATGACTTGGCTATTCCTTTGCCGGCCAAAGGCAAATCGTTCGCCGCCAGCAATTGGCGCAACTTCGGTTGCGCTGCCGGCAACGACAGCGAATCAGCCAATTCAACGAGCGGTTGTATCCGGCGCCTGATCTTCTCGCGATGATTGGCGGCAATGTCGAAAATGCGATGAGCAAGAAACGGGTTCAGGAATCGCTCGCGAACGCTGTCGATATAAGCCTCGGCCTCGCTTTGCAGACCCATCGCGCCGAACACAGGCAGCACTTCGTCGTGCCACACGGACTCGAGTTCTCCGCGCACGCGCGCGTCGCTCATCGCCTGCAGCACTGTTTCTTCCGGCGAGCGGCGCTCGCTGAGCCACTGATCGGCCAGCCACGTATGACCGAGATTCAGGAAAAACAGCTTGAGCTGCGCATAACGGCGCAACTCATCGGTGAGGACGATCTGCTCGTGCGTACACGGAAGCTCCATGCCTTCACGCCGCTCGATCGCCCACAGCGCATACGGCTCCGCGACCGCGCCGACCGGATGAATCGGGGCGGAGACAATGCGGTCGACGAGCGAGTTCACCCAGACGCATTGCGCCTGCAAATAGCCGATAAAAGGCTCCGGCAGCGACCATTGCCGCGCCATACCGAGCACGATATCGCGCAAGGTATCGCCGTTTCTCTCGATGAGTTCGCATGGAAAGACCGATACGCCATGCTGCGGGCGCTCACGCCAGCGGGCATGCAGCAACACCAGCAGTTTCGCGGGATAACTGCGCGGCACGAGCGCGTCGTTCGCAAGCAGGTCGGCCGAGTCATGTTCATCGAGTTGATAACCGGCATCGCCGGTGTTCGATACGATGACACGCACCTCCTCGATCACTGCGCGACGGATCGCGGCCCAATCGGTATCGGTTGCCCACGCATTGCGTACCACGCGGCATTCCACCACCTGGTCGACCACCCCGCCGTTTTCGCGACCCCGTATGTGCACGGGGTAGTGATCGGCGTGGCGAAGCGCCGCAATCCGCGCGCGGCTCGACTCGTTCGCCGTCGTCTGCACGACGCTGATGCCGCCAATCGCTTCGCCGCGTTCGAGCGCCTCGGAAACAAAGAGTGCGACATGCGCAAGCAGAAAGCGGCTGGTGCCGAACTGAAGTATCGGTGTACTCATAAGTGCAATCCTGATTGCCCGGCGGCTTTCCTCAGCATTCGATCAGTGCTTTCACGACCGTCTGACCCGGCTCCAGCAGGCGCGGAAAAGCGTCCGGCACGTCGGCAAGGCGCATGCGGTGCGTGTTGAGCGCCTGGTCCCGAATCCGGCCTGCGCGCATCGCTTCGAGTACCGTTTCGAAATCGGCAGCCGTTGCGTTGCGGCTCGCAAGCAGGGTCGTCTCCCGCTTGTGGAACTCCGGATCCGAAAAGGTGACCTGGCCGGGCACGATCGAAATAAGCGTGTAGGTGCCGCCATGGGCGACAAAACCGAAGCCGCGATTCATCGCGTCGATATTGCCGGTTGCGTCGAAAACGACGTCGAAGAATTCTCCGTTCGTCAGCGACGAGAGTTGCGCTGTGTCATCGGGCCCGACCGGTACCGCTGCGCTCACGTTGAGTTGCGAACTGCAGAATTCGAGCCGGTCGGCGCGCGTATCGAGACACACGACGTCACCGCCACGCAGCTTCGCAAAGATCATGGCCGCCATGCCAATCGGACCGGCGCCCACGACGAGCACCCGTTGTCCAGCCTGCACGTTCGCGCGGCGTACCGCGTGCGCGCCGATGGCAAGGAATTCGAGCATTGCCGCCTGGTCGAGGGAGACACCTTCCGCCTTGTGGACGAACTGCACAGGCACGCTCAGATACTCCGTCATCGCGCCGTCGCGGTGAACGCCGAGCACCTTGATGTTCACGCAGCAGTTGGTCTTGCCCTGGCGGCATGCGACGCAGGTTCCGCACGAAAGATACGGCATGACGTACACACCGTCGCCGGCGGCCAGCCCCGCATCGCTGTCTGCCTCGACGACGACCCCGGAGAGCTCATGGCCCATCACGCGCGGATACTGGAGGTACGGCTGATTGCCGGTAAAAATGTGCAGATCGGTGCCGCAGATGCCGACCCGGCTCACGCGCAACAAGACTTCCCCAGTCTTGCGCTCGGGCACGTCGGATTGGTGCGCGCGAAGCACGCCGGGAGATTCGCAAATTACGCTAAGCATATTGGTATCCTCATGAGCGGGAAACAGCCGTGGCGTTCGCGGCGCCAACGCAAAAGACAGACAGACGGGTCATGCCCGCCCTTCCGGTAGCGGCACCTGTGCGTCAACCAGGTGTGCGGCACGCAAAGCGGCCCAGAAATCCGCCGGTATCGTCTGCTCGAGCCACGCGATGTTTTGCTCAAGCTGCGATGCATTGCGTGCACCGACGACACACGACACGACCGCGGGATGCGCAAAGGGGAACTGCAGCGCGGCCGCGGGCAATGGCACTTCGAAGCGCTCACACAAGGCCGACAGCTGCCTCACCTTTTCGACGACCTCGGCAGGGGCATCCGCGTAGTTGAACTTGCCGTTGCCGGCCAGCACGCCCGAGTTGAATACGCCGGCGACGACGATCGCGGTCTTCACGCGCGAGCAGACATCGAGCAACGGCTCCAGCGAGGTCTGTTCCAGCAAGGTGTAACGGCCCGCAAGCATGATCGCATCGAGCTCGACTTCATTCAACGCATCGGCGGCGACTTCCCACTCGTTGACCCCAAGGCCAATTCCGCCGATCTCGCCACTCGAGCGCAGCGAAAGCAGCGCACGAAAACCGCCGCCGTCGGTCAGTTGGGTCCAGTAGTGCTCATGCTGCGCACCGTGCGTCATACGACCGATGTCGTGTACGTAAAGCACGTCGATTTGTGCGAGCCCGAGACGCTGCCGGCTGTCCTCGTACGAGCGCATGATGCCGTCGTAGCTGTAGTTGTACACCGGGCGAAACGGCAGCGGTTCGGCCCAGTTGTCGTCGCCGGGTTTGACGCTCGCGTCGGGACGCATCAGCCGGCCCACCTTTGTGCTTAGCGTGTAGGCGCTGCGCTCGCGAGCGCCGAGCGCTTGACCGACGCGCCGCTCGGAAAGCGTGTAGCCATAGTATGGCGCCGTGTCGAAGTAACGCAGTCCTTCAGACCACGCGGCATCGGCAAGCGCGGCGGCTTCGGCGGCCGCCATCGGCCGGTAGAGGCCGCCGAATTGAGAACAGCCGAGGCCGAGCGCGGTCATCGACAGGCCGCTGCGCGGCAGGTTGCGTTTTGCGCTTGCCTTCATGAAAGAGTATGGAACCCTAAGTGAGTTGTATCGAGCCGTCGACTGAACCGTCTATGAGTCCCGCGCGGCGCGCCTGCGACGCGGCGGCGGGACTCTGTCACGATTCGTTGCGGTTCTGTCAGTAGAGGACGTTCTTTGCCTGCTGCGAATCGAGGTTCTGCTTGTCGACCATCACGACGCCGGTATCGATCTGCTTCGGCACCTGCTTGTGCTCGATCACGCCGATGACCGTCTCGATGCCCTTGTGTCCCATCTGCCACGAACCCTGGACAGCGATCGACTGCACCGTGCCGTCCCGCACGAACCCTTGCAAATCCTCGTTGCCGTCAAAACCGATCGCGACGAGCTTACCGGCCTTGCCCGTCTGCTTGAGCGCACGGCCCACGCCGACCGCCGTCGGCTCGTTTGCGCCGAAGATGCCCTTGAGGTCGGGATTGGCCGACAGCACGTCGGTCGTCTGGTTCAAAGCCATCGCCATTTGCGACTGCGAGTAGTACGGTCCGACGATCTGCAGTTTCGAGTGGCTGGCGATGTACTTGCGGAAGCCGCCGACGCGGCTCACTTCGGAGCCGGCGCCGGGCACGTACGACATGATCGCGATCTTGCCGGTCTGTCCGACGCGATCGATCAGGGCCTGCGCGCACAACTCGCCCGCCTTCTCGTTATCGGTCGACAGGAACGACTGGTAGTACTGTTTGCCCGCAGGCGAAATGGCCGAATCGATCAGCACGACCGGAATATGCGCATTCCACGCCTGCTTGATCGCGGGAACCAGTGCGTCCGGATCGGACGGCGCGAGGACGATGCCCGCGACATGCCGGTTGACCGCGTTCACGACCATATTCACCTCGTCGGTAATATCCGATTCGGCAGCCGGCCCCTGGAACGTCATCGTGTAGCCCTTCTCGTCGGCGAGCGCCGCGTTTGCGCCTTTCTGCACGTTCTGCCAATAGTTCGAATTGACCGTCTTGACGATCACGGCGATCTCACCGCCTGCCGCGTAGGCGCCTGTACTGAACGCTGCGCATAGCAGTGCGGAAAGTGCCAGCATCGGGAATTTCTTCATGTCTCGCTCCTGTCTTTGGTGGTTGGACTTCTTGTGACTGCGTTTGAACGCTTGTGCTTACCGCTTGCGGTTGCGCAGCTGATCGATCCAGACGGTGCCGAGAATGACCACACCGATGATGATCTGCTGGATAAAGCTCGACACGCCATTCATGTTCAGCCCGTTGCGCAGCACGCCGATCACGAATGCGCCGATGGCGGTGCCCGAAATCGTGCCGACGCCGCCCATCAACGATGTTCCGCCGATCACCGAACTCGCGATCGCGTCGAGCTCGTACATCACGCCTTCGTTCGGCTGCCCGGTGACGAGCCGGGACATCAGCACGCATCCGGTTACGCCGGCGAGCGCGCCGGAAAGCACATACGTAAAGAGCTTGACGCCCTGTACGTTGACGCCGGAAAGCCGCGCCGCTTCCGCGTTCGAACCGACCGCGTAGATGTGACGGCCCAGTGAGGTCCGCGAAAGCAGAACGGAGACGACGACGAACAGCAAGACCATGATGACGACCGGATAGGGAATGCCCGGGAAGGTCGTCTCTGGAAAACCGTCCGCGCCGATGTGCGAGATGCGGAACAACGCGCCATTGCCGAGCTCACCGAATGCCTCGCCGAGGTCGGACACAGGCCGCGCGCCAGTGATCTGCAGCGCCATACCGCGAGCGACGAGCATCATGCCGAGCGTCGCGATAAACGGCGGCAAGCCCATCCGCGTGACGCAGATGCCGTTGATCAAGCCACACAACGCACCGACCAGAATGCCGCCCAGCATGGCGACCGGGACGGGCACGCCGGTTTTGGCGAGCAGCGCCGCACAAACACCGGCAAGCGCCAGTACCGAGCCGACCGATAGATCGATGCCGCCGGTGATGATGACGCAGGTGGCGGCCACGCCCAGATAGGCGATCGACGTCACCTGCAGGCCTACCGTCATCAGATTATCGACCGAGAAAAACGCGGTGCTCGTAATCGAAAACGCGATCACGAGCAGGACAAGGCTGCCCAATGCCGCGAATTTCTGAATGAGTTCGCGTCGCCGCTGTTGTGCAGACCGATTGGCGGCCTGCGTGCGATCCGATGTCATTTCAAGCATGGGTGCGCCCCGAAGCGTAGTGCATGATCTCCTCCTGACTGGTGTGTTTGGTTTCAAGAACCGCCGCGATGCGGCCTTCGTGAAACACGGCAATCCGATCTGTCATGCCGAGCAACTCGGGCAGTTCCGAACTGATCAGCACGACCCCGACGCCATCGGCGGCGAGCCGGTCCATCAGGCCATAAATGGCGAACTTCGCGCCGACGTCGATACCGCGTGTGGGCTCGTCGAAGAACAGAATTTTCGATCCGCGATACAGCCATTTGCCGATGACGACCTTTTGCTGGTTACCGCCGGACAGGTTGCGTGCGATCTGATTGACCGAGGGCGTGCGAATCGCGAGTTCCTGCACATAGCGGCCCGCCACGCGCGCTTCCTCGTTGAACCGCAGGAAGCCCGCTCGCGACGAGATGCCGCGAACATTGGCGAGCGTCACATTCGCGGCAACCGGCATGCTGAGGGCGAGGCCTTCTTTCTTGCGGTCTTCCGATAGATAAGCAATGCCGTGGCGAATCGCCTCGCGCGGCGAACGTATCGTGACCGGCTTGCCGCGCAGCGAAACCGTTCCGCCGTCGAGCGGATCGGCGCCGAAAATCGCGCGTGCGACCTCGGTGCGGCCGGCACCCATCAGGCCGGCGAAGCCGAGAATCTCGCCTTTGCGCAGCTCGAACGAAAGCGGTCCGAACACGGCTTCGCGCTGCAGGTCGTTGACGCTCAGCAGCACTTCGTCGGTCGGTACCGACTGCCGCTGCGGATAGGCATCGTCGAGCGAGCGGCCAACCATGCGCGCGACGACGTCGTTCACGGTCAGCGCGGCGAACTTGTCCGTCGAGATATAGCGGCCATCGCGCAACACCGTCACGCGGTCGACGATCTCCGCCATCTCGTCGAGGCGATGCGAGATATAGAGGATCGCTACGCCCTCGGCGCGCAGTTCCTTGATGATGCGAAAGAGGTGGACGGTTTCCGATTCCGTCAGCGACGAGGTCGGCTCGTCCATGATCAGCACTTGCGCGTCAAGCGACAGTGCCTTTGCGATTTCCACCATCTGCTGCTGCGCGATGGACAGCGCGCCCACTTTTGTCGTCGGCGTGATGGTGAGCCCGATGCGGGCAAGACATGCCTTGGCGTCTGCGTTGAGCTTGCGCCTGTCGACGAAGGGGCCGCGCTTGGGTTCACGCGCGAGGTAAAGGTTCTCTGCGATGGAAAGATCGGGAACGAGGTTCAGTTCCTGGTGAATGATCGCAATGCCCGCTGCCTGCGCCTCGGAGGTCGACCGGAAATTGACCGGTTCGCCCCGGTAATGGATGGTGCCTTCGTCGGGACGATACTGGCCGCTGATGATTTTCATCAGCGTCGATTTGCCCGCTCCGTTTTCGCCGCAGATGGCATGCACTTCACCGCAATGCAGATCGAGGTTGATGCCGTCAAGCGCGATGACGCCGGGAAACTGCTTGCGAATGCCCTCCAGCCGCAGGATCTCTCCATCCCAAGATTGGCTGTTCGACTTGCCGGCGAAGTCCCGCAGGCTGCGAGGCGTGCTCATCGTGTCTCCTATGGACGGCCGACCTGGCGTGGCGCTGGTCAGTCCAGTTGTGACGCATTAAACCGCAATATCCTCGTTTGGTCAATCCAATTGGAAATTTACGAATTGACCTTACCAGTGCTGACAGTCTGGCGCAAACTGGCGCAAAGGGGGTCATTTGCGGGCCCGCATAGGCCGCTGCTAGACTTCGCCACGACGCTGTTCGAGCGTCTTCTGTGTATTCGGATGCTGGCCGTTTATGAAATCACAAGAGCCCAAGCGGCTTTACCAATCCGTGGCTGCGGAGATTCTTACGCTGATTCGCGGGGGTGAGTTTCCCGTTGGCGATCGTTTGCCCCCCGAGCGCGAACTCGCGCTAAGACTCGGCGTCTCGCGTCCTTCATTGCGCGAAGCGCTGATTGCGCTCGAGATTGGCGGGCGCGTCGAAATCCGGATGGGTTCGGGTGTCTATGTGCGCGACACCGGCGCGGACGATGAAAACTCAGTTGCCGCGCTGGGCGACAGTCCATCGGAACTGATGCAGGCACGCGCCGCCATTGAGGGCAGCGTCGCGGCGCTGGCTGCTGCGCATATGACGGCCGCCATGATCGACCGGTTGAGGCGGACCGTGGATCGGATGCATAGGCTCGCCGCGGCCGGCAAGACGCCGGTGGATGCCGACCGGCAGTTCCATATGCTGATCGCGGAAGCGGCCGGCAATTCGGTGCTTGCGCGCTTTGTGGGCGAACTGTTCGACAGCCGCCACGATCCGATTGCGGCAGCGATGCGTGGTCACACGGAGAGCGCGGAGACATGGACAGACGCGGTCCGGGAACATCAGGACATCTTGCGGGCCCTGCAGGCGGGCGACCCGATCGCTGCGCAGACCGCGATGCGCGCTCATCTCATGGCTTCGGAAGAACGCTGGATCAGCGGCGCGCTCAAGCGGGATACCGACTGAGACGGCGCTCGCCGTTGATCCGCCTGCCTGCGTTGCCGCCTGGGATGGACTAGGGTTTGTACCTATTCCGACAACTTTCAATTGTTCTGCAGAGGCTTAATCAAAGGCCGCCTCCCGCCTAGACTACAAGCACTGAAACGCAAACGGGTGTTTGCGGACAATCAAGCCAAGGAGGTACGGATCATGAAACTCGTTCAATCGCTCGTTGTTGCTGCCGCTCTCGCTATTCCTGCTGTGTCGTCTTTTGCTCAATCGAACGACGCTGCAGCACCGATCAACGCTACGGTCGTGCAACAGAACAGTGCTGGCAGCGATGTCGGCGGCGTGGCAGATGGTACGTCGGCGTCGGGAAGCCATCCTCACCTGCATGCGTTCCGCAACGCTGTCTCGCGCATCGACCACAAAATCCAGGGTTCAATTCGTCCCGATGCCAATGACGGCATGAAGCCGATTTACTTCGGTTCGTAAATCACCGCCGTTGTAGTCGCAATAACATCGAAGCGCGCAGATCACTCTGCGCGCTTTTGCTTTAAGCGCACGTTCAATTGCTAGATGGCATATCGGATGATGCTCTGGTCCTGAACATTTGCGACCAGCTCGTCGGCGCGAGATAGAAGCCGAATGAGCAATGGATTGGTGTTCTCGTTGTTGTATCCCAAGGCGAGATCAATTGTCGGCGGCACACCGTCGAGCGCACGGGCAACAACATTCGGTGTCAGCATATTTTGCGCATATAGCGGGATTAGCGTAATGCCACCCGTGGACGTGACGAGCGACATCGCCGACGGCAGGTTCTCGCCTTCGTACTCCGTCTTGAGCGTGATCCCTACCTTCGCTGCGTAATCCTGAATCACGGATTCCAATACCGGCGACGTCCTCGACGAACTGACGTAAGTTTCGCGGGCAAGATCTTGCGGCCGAATCTTTTTGCGCGACGTCAGTCGATGGTCAGCCGGCAGCACGGCGATCAGAGGCTCCTTCGCCAGGAATTTGAAGGACAGGCCAACGGTCTGTCTCTCCGGACGAAGAAACGCAACGTCCAGCTTCCCTCGCATCAGCCCGAGAGCAAGGTCCGGCGAGGACTGGCTGAACAGCGTGATCTCCGCCTCCGGCGCCTCCTCCCGAAGGATGTGTAGCGCATGGGGTAACCACACGACTTCCTGCCCGGCGAGGAAACCCATGGCCAGGACGGGTCTCTCCGGCTGTTCCGCCCGCCGCGCGCCGTCAATCGCCGCTTCAACTTGCGAGAGCGCGAGGCGTGCGTGATCAAGGAAAATCTTTCCAGCCGCGGTGAGCTCCACGCCGCGCGCCTGGCGCTCCAGCAACTTCACACCGACTTCCGATTCCAGATCGCGAATCTGCCGGCTTAACGACGGCTGCGATGTGCTCAGTCGCCGCTGAGCGGCTGTTAACAGGCTGCCCTCCTCCGCGACGGCAATGAAATAGCGCAAATGTCGAAGTTCCATCCGATCTCCGGTATGCCTTCAAGGTATAGGTCGGATCATACAAAGTATTTGTCATCGACGAAAAGGACACCTATCTTCGCAGAGGCTACCGTCGATGCACGGGCGGAAGTCCCCCACAAACCGGACAATTCGAAGAAGGAGAAGACAAATGTCGATAGCTTCCAAGCCTGCCATCGTGTTCTGCCATGGCATTTGGGCCGATGGCTCATGCTTCAGCAAAGTCATTCCTGCCATGCAGGCGGAAGGGCATGAGGTCATCGCGGTTCAATACGGCCTTGACTCATTCGAAGAAGATGTCGCGACGGTGAAGCGTACGCTGAACCGCGTCGGTAGCCCGGTTATTCTCGTCGGTCATTCGTACGGCGGCGCCACCATTACGGCCGCGGGGGTCGATGACCGCGTGCGGGGGCTGGTCTATATCGCAGCAGTCGCCCCGGATGCCGGCGAAACCGTGCAGAACCAGCTCGACAAGTATCCATCCGATATCTTCTCGCGCGTTGAAGTGGCAGACGGGCGAGCCTGGATGCTTCCGAACGGCACGGAGTTCTTTGCAGGAGACCTCCCTCCGGCAGAACAGAAGCTCGTCTGGGCTACGCATTACGCTCCTGTCTTTGATCTGTTCCACCAACAGAAACTCGGCGCGAATGACATCGCGTGGCGGTCGAAACCGAGTTGGTATGTTCTGGCGACGCAAGACCACACTGTGCATCCCGACCTGCAACGGTGGGTCTCGAAGCGCATGGGCGCGACGGTCACCGAGGTGGTAAGCAGCCATGTGCCGATGCTGTCTCAGCCGAATGTTGTTATCGATGTGATTCGCAAGGCGGTGGCCGCTGTTCAGAACAGGTGATGGTGGCCGGGCTGAACTGAGTGCAATGGAGGTCGCCGGGATCTTCCATGTCGATGGACCTGCGTCCGCTGGAGGGCAAGCTGTGTGAGGGCTTTCGGGTGGATCGCTTTCGGCGACTGCCAATCGCGTGAGCCGGTCCTCGGCCATGAGTTGTCGATCGCCGAACTCGCATCTGGACGTTCGGGCGTCAGCTCAGAGTTTCTGAGCATTCTTTCGGGTAGCTTGACAAGGCTTCCCATGTCCCAGAGGCGTCAGGCATCAGCCTCAAAGAAGCGACTTGCCAATTGAGTAGCCGCGAGTCCCATGCAAACAGGCGCATGGGACTCAAGCACAAGCGTCGGCTCTCGAGGTAAGCGTCATCTCCCCCACCGCCTGGACGCCGAGATCGACACGCTCCGGCCATATAGGAATGGTGAGATGCGGCTCAATTGGTTGTGACAGAGCACCGTCGCGGCCGCCGAATAAATGCGCGCTCGGACCGCCATGCTTATTCATGGCGCATTGCCATCGGCGACCGCCGTCGTGAATATCTATTGGACTCGCGGAAAATTTGTGTTGTCGTGACAGGCTTTGTCGTAAAAGAGATGCCCGGGGCCCGCACGGTTCAGCATCACTCGACTTACCGCTAAAGGAGAGAGCGTCGTGTGCGAAAAGAAAGGCTGGTCGATTCCCCAGATTCACTCGAACGCGAAACGGTATTTCTGGTTCACTCCAGATTACTGGGCTTCATTTAAACAGGGCTTTGTTTCCCCAAATATCGTGACAATCCAGTATTTACTGGAATTGAACAAAAAGACGTTTCCGGGCTTTATGAACATGTTCAATGCCGGCGTGGGCTATGCGGTGGGCGGTAAGTCTGCGCTCACGCATTCTGGTGTCGGCTATTACCTGTCCCGCATTCCACTGGTGGGCCCGGTCGCGATCACCCGCATGGATTCCGAGATCAAGTCAGGAGTGGCCGTGCAGATGGGCGGCATGGCATCGGCCGTGCTGTTGAAATACGTGGCAATGCAGAGTTTGGGGACACTCGTGCGCACTGCACTGCAGTCGCGTTTTCCTGGGCCATGTGTCTCGATCGTGAAGGCGCTCGCCTACACCAATTACGCGAATACATTGGGAGGCCTCGTCCACATGGCGAATCATTTCAACCTGATCCGCGAGCAGAGCATCGTGAAGTCGTTCGTCAAAAGCTGCGAAGATATCGGACAGGGCGAGATGATAAAAATGCTGCAGAGCTTCACCGAGCACTTGAATAGGGACGAACAAGACCTTTGAACCGACCAGACGTCGTGTTCGACGTACAGTGTAAATTCCCGGGCAGTGCCTTTATTCACACGGAGGGGTCACGTGCGAGTTGATGAGATTTATATTATTTCGATCGTAGAAGACACCATGGTCGAGCAGAGCGCGCAGGCGTTCTTCTACAAGTATGTGATGCGAGATAACACTCGCGTGTGGTGGTATGACCTGCGCAATGACGAAACATTTCGCCTTCGCCTTGGGTACACCCCCGCAGGAGGTTTTGAGGTTCCCCAAGGCGAGCCCCTGAACTGGAAATCCAGGGTCGAGAAAGACCTTAAAAAGAAGCCTGCATCTACCGCCTCGTCGTCCTCAGGCGAGGCGAACGCGGCCGAGTCGAGTTCCATCGACGAAACTGAGGCTACGCTTCGTTTCGGCGCCATCGTCGTCGCGCACAAACACCCGGCGGACAAATTTGGCAGCTTCACGCCAGAAAGATTGGCGATTTTGATGGCCGATAACCTGGAGCCGATCTTCTCAAAGATCTCGTTTAATGTCTGCAAGGCGGCAGGAGCGTCCAGTACAAAAGACGAAGAACTCGGGGATTGGAGCCGTCATGTGATCAATCCATCGAAGCAAGAAATAGCAAAATATAAAAAAGATAATACGGTAAGCGTCCTCAAGGCATTAAATGATGCTCGGCCGCAAGGACCAAAGATCCTTCAAGTCCCGAAGCAGTATTGGGACACAATTGATGCACTTAAAACGAGGATCGAGTTCAGGCCAAAGGATTTAACGCAAATTAATGACATATATGATGGGCGGAATTTCAACACGATCGTCCGCTTTCTTCATAAATACGTGCGCCAAAAGAATACCCCTCAAAAGGTGCTGGTCGCTGGCTACGACGAAGGCCTCACGGCGGCGCATCCTGACAAGAAGGAGAGAATGCCAACTGCGAAGCCGTTCCTCAACTCCTACATAGGGCGACGGATAACGGACAGCGGCGCGTTCATGTCGGACAATCCTAAGCACAAGTTCTGTTTTGTTGCGGCCAATGGGAAAAACGGCCTCGTCGCGCGAATCGAGTTGTCGGGCTGGACGGACAGAATCTAGTACGAGGCTAGCGTCGAAACATGGACCTTCAGCTTTTGATCATATGCGGGCTGACCTTCGTGATCCATTTGATCGCAACGCTTGCGTATGCCGTACGAATCGCGGGTGTTCGCACGAGGCGTATCGCCGTTTCGTTCTCCCTGTTCGGTATTGTTGCGCTGGTTTCCCGCACAGCCAATTCCTTCCAGGGACCATTCATCGCGAAGCGGGTTGAGCTGGATATCGCCCATCACACGGCGCATGGTTTGCTCGGCGACTTTCGGCTTTTCCTGCTATCTGCCACCGTGGCGAGCATTGCCGGCGCGTTTCTCATTCCTACGTTCCAACGTTACTTCAGCCGCGCAGTCGACCACTTCCAGGCAAATCGATCAGTCTCCCGTCTGCTGCTTCATGTCTTCAGTCGCGGGGGTATCAGCTACATCCGGCTCGGAGCGCGGCTCCCGTCCCGGCATAACGTCACTCAGCTGGCAACTGGCGCAGGCGTTTCGTGGCAAGTCATAGGACTGAACGTCGTCGCAATGGCAATCTGGACGGTCGGTGTGTTCGCGTCGCTTTATGCCGGATACCTGAAGCCGGATTTGCGTGTGACGTGCGCGAATCTGTCATCGGTTATCAATGGCTTTGCGACAGTGGTGCTGGCCGTTGTCATCGATCCACAAGTTTCAATGATGACGGACGACGTAGTCGATGGCCGGCTTTCGGAGAATAATTTCCGGCGCGCTATTACGACGCTTGCTGGTGCACGTGTGTTCGGCACACTGTGCGCGCAAGCGATGCTTGTTCCGGCGGCTTTGATTATTGTTCGCGTCGCTGAGCTTATCTGAACACGCATCCGCAAAGGTCGGCCAGTTTGTGCCGTTGCTCGCCGTCATTCATACCGGTTTGCTAAGCAGATCATCGACCAGCCGCTGCCCCGCGGCATATCCCCCCATCAAAGCGTCGCCTTCCGTTGCAAAGGCCGCTCCGTCGGTATCGCCGAGTCTAAGCGGCGTGAGCAGCGGCACCGCCGCTTTAGTCAATACCCGCACCACTGCCAGGAAGCCTGATGTCGACGCACTTCGCTGTGCTGTTGGTAACCGGTATTCCGTTTCCAGCATAACTTCAACCAAAAACCCTCGGTAATCGTACTCGCGACGCATTGAATTCCCCGGTTGAGCGTGCTCGTGATGGTCATTATTGCTTGCGGACACGTGCTGACAAGAAAAAAGCGGGTTACCACGGATATTTGTTTCCCCTGTGTAAGCCACCTTCGCTGCGGCGGCGGCGCCGCACGCCGAGCCGACGACGCGTCACATGTGTCTATAAAAATAGCTTGAAATATATCGATATAAAGTATTAATTGTAATATCAATTAATCTCGAAAGAAATTCTACCCAAATTCGGTAAAAACGATAGCGGCAAAGCCGAGTCGCGCGCCAAACGCGACGACAAACGGCATACGTTTTATTCACGATGGATGCTTTCTCATGCGGTTACGTCTTTCCCAAGCCGTCGTACTCGAAAGGAGAAACCCCAGTGTGCACACATATGCTTTTCCACGCTCCCATCAACCCCGGCCAGGACACGCAGTTTCATGTCAGCGCCCGTGTGATGGAACTGCCCGGCTTTTCAGGATTCACGCTTTATAAAGTCCCGAAGGGACGAGCATTTCCGTTGGTCCCGCACGCCGTGAAAAATGCCGCCAAGTGGGTGAATGCCTATGGCTTTGTCGGCATCGCGCCACCGCGCCCGGAGTTCGATCTGTTTCCGATCTTCTGCGACGGTCTCAATGAAGAAGGCCTGTCATGCGCAGCGCTATGGATGCCGGGTGCCGGATATCCGGCGCCGGGCAACGGTGAGAACGTCTTTTTCGGCGAGTTTGTCGCGTGGGTGCTCGGCAACTTCAAACGGGTTAAGGATCTGGAAAGGACGCTCCGTTCGGGCGAAGTCGGCGTGTACGGTCCCGCGTCTGGCGAAAAGCTGTACATACCGCTGCATTTCATCGCGGCCGACAGCACGGGAGCGGCCGTGGTCGTCGAATGCATGAACGGCGTGATGAACGTGTACGGTGAAGAGTACGAGCTGCAGCATCGAGGCGGGTTAGGTACAACCGCGGCTGGCGTGTTGACGAATGCACCCAGCTACGACTGGCAGCGCACCAATATCACCTATTACGGGAACTTCACGGCTATCGGCGCGGAAACGAGCCGGACCCAGACCTACCCACCGACATGCATGGGTCTCGTTGGTCTGCCTGGTGATCCTTCGTCACCCTCGCGGTTCGTGCGCGCCGCGTTCATGCAGCACACCTTCAGTCAGCTCGCGAGGAATGGCGATGGATGGCTGCCGGCGCCGCAGCGATCGGGCTCACCTGTGTTCGGCGACAAGCCGTATTCGTCACCGGTGCAGACTGTCGTGAACGTCGCGTTGCAGACAGCGCAACTCGTGATGGCTACGCCGTACGGTTCCTTGCTTAGCGAATCGAAGCAGGATGCAAAGAATGAGGGATCGTCTGGTCAGACGCCACAGGTTGGTGACTGGAGCTATTGGACCGTCGTGCGGGACCACACGAACAACACCTATTACTACACGAGTGCCTTTAATAATCTTTTGCAACGAATCGAATTGCGAGCACTGTCGTTCGATGATGACGTGCAAATGCCGCACTTCCGGTCGATATCCGTCATTCCGCCAGCGAGGAACGACTGGTTTCAGGATGCAAGCGAGTCCTTTAAGAACGCTTAGGTTAGCTTGATGGTTCGTCGCGCTTTAGGTGCGAAGTCAGGTTGCAGCGGCCAGCGCGTTGCTGGCCGCCGGTGACCGAGCCGGCCACACGCAAGTAATGCAAGGACAAGCTACCAAAGACGCAAACGGTCAGATACCTTGCCCGCCCGAAACTTCGATTCTCTGCGCCGTGATCCAACGATTGTCCGCACCGAGCAGAGTGGCGATCATTGGGCCGATGTCGTCCGCCACGCCAACGCGCCCCATCGCCGTCATTTCCGCGAAGAACTGATTGAACTCGGGCGTATCGCGCACGGCCCCGCCGAAGAAGTCGGTTTCGATGGCGCCCGGTGCAACGACGTTGACGGCAATCTTGCGGCTCCCCAGTTCCTTTGCCATATACACCGTCAGAACTTCGACTGCCCCCTTGGCCGCGGCATAGGCCGACCACCCCGGTGTAGACATGCGAGTGAGTCCGGAAGACAGATTCACGATCCGTCCACCATCTTCGATAAGCGGCAGCAACGCCTGCGTCAAAAAGAAGACGCCCTTGAAATGGACATCGACGAGCTTGTCGAACTGGACTTCCGTCGTCTCCGCGATCGCCGCGAAATCGCCGTGTCCCGCGTTGTTCACGAGGTGATCAAATGCGGATCGCCGCCAGTTCGCACGCAATGCCTCCCGCAAACGGTCAGCGAAATCCGGGAAGGTGGATACACGGCCGGTGTCGAGTTGCAACGCAATCGCCTTGCGGCCGAGCGCCTCGATCTCGGCAACGACTTCGCTAGCGGCGTTCTGGTTGCCGAGGTAAGTCAGCACGACGTCGCCGCCTTTGCGCGCAATGTTCAGCGCGGTGTTTCGGCCAAGGCCGCGGCTCGCGCCGGTCACGACAGAAATGGTGTTCATTTTCAGGCCCCAGTTGTGGTGAAAGTGAAGCCATTCTGTCGACGGCTAGCGTCGTCGAGTAGAGCGTTGCCGGATGTTTGATTGACAACCGTCGGTTACCAATCAGCGTCGACTGCCATTTCGCTTCGCCATTTTTCTTAACGCGGCCACCGGCACGTTGAACTCGCCCGTGACACCTAACCGATCCATCGCGAAGTCGATGAAACGGCGCACGCGGCGCGGCATGTTGGTTCGTTGCGCGTAGAACATGTAGAGGCCCATGCGTTCGCTCGTCGAGCCGACGAGCAGCGGTACCAGTCGTCCAGCACGTAACGGCGCCGACGCGTTGACGCTATCGATTTGCCCGATACCCATGCCCGTCAGCACTGCATGCATCTCCGCCTCCGGGTCGCTGCAGCAAACGACTGGCGACATCGTTTTGAACACGGTCTCGCCGCCCACCTGGAACTCCCATGGCATGGGTTGCCCAGTGCCGGGTTGGCGATAGCCCACGCAACGATGCTTCGCGAGATCGTCGATGCGCACAGGCGCATCGCATCTCGAGAGATAGTCGGGAGACGCGCACACGACGAGCTGAATGGGAAACAACCGGCGTGACACGACCTGCGAGACGGGGGCGTTGCCTGCCTTGAATCCGACATCGATGCGCTCGGAGACAGCGTCGGTCAGGCGCTCTTCAAGCAGCAGGTCGAAGCTGACCGCCGGATAGAGCGCGCTGAATTCGGCGATGACCGGCATCAATACTTTGCGGCCCACCGCACCGGCTGCACTGATGCGAATAGGCCCTTCGTCCTCGTAAGCCGCACTGCGCACGCGGTTCATCGCGGCGCGCACGCCCTCCATGCTGTCGCGCACAGATTCCAGCAGCCGCGCTCCGTCCTCGGTCAATGCGCTCTTGCGCGTCGTGCGGTGAAAGAGCCGCACGCCGAGATGCTCTTCAAGCTGACGAATTGCCTTGCTGACTGCCTGCGGTGTGCTGCCCTGCGCTTGCGCGGCCCGGTTGAAGCTGCCCAGTTCGGCAGCGCGGATAAAGGTGGAAATCGCTCGAAGTTCGTCCACGGCAGCTCTCGGATGGTCTGAGCCCTCAGCTTAACAAGCGTATCGCTTTGACGCTGGACAGGCGCAAAGTTAGCTGGCAGGATAAAGCCGTCGCGGACAAATCCGCTCTGAATCATCGTGAAGTTCAACGCAATGAAAATCCAAGCTCGTCAAGCTCTCGTGCATTCGATGCGTATGCCCCAGGAAGGATATTCCCCCGGGCGCTGAGGGCTTTTTGCTTCTAAAAAAGGGACGCCGCGGGCGTCCCTTTTCTTTTTTGGAGCGGCACATGTCTCACCGTTACATCACCACGCCGATTTACTACGTGAACGACCGGCCCCATCTAGGCCACGCCTACGCGAGTGTCCACGCCGACATCATGGCCCGCTACCTGCGCGCGGCCGGACATAAGGTGTTGCTGCTCACCGGTGCGGACGAGCATGGCGAGAAAATAGCCAAGGCTGCGATGCAAGCCAACGAAGCGCCTCACGGGTTCGCAGAGCGCCACGCACGGACGTTTGAAGAGGCGTGGCGGCGCCTGGCGGTAGAACCGGACCTGTTCATTCGTACCACTGCTCCTGCACACGCCAACGTGGTCTCCGATTGTCTGACGCGACTGTTCAAAGCAGGCGAGATCTATCTGGCCGACTATGAAGGCCTTTACTCGGTTGGTCAGGAGCGCTTTGTCACGGACAAGGAACTGGTGGACGGCAAGCTTCCTGAGGACAAGGAACCGCCTGTATTGCGACGCGAACCCAACTATTTCTTCCGCATGGAAGCGCACCGCGAGTGGATGCGCCAACTGTTGCTGGACACCCCGGATCTGATCCAGCCGACGCAATACCGCAACGAGATTTTGAAGCTTCTGGAAGAGCCAATAGGCGATCTGAGTATCTCGCGTCCCGTGGATCGGCTCGACTGGGGCATCCCGATTCCATGGGATGCCGGACATGTGACCTACGTCTGGTTCGATGCGCTGCTTAGCTACGTTTCGCCTCTCGGCTATCCCGAACAACCCGCCTTCGCTGATTACTGGCCATCAGTGCGACACGTGATCGGCAAAGATATCCTGCGCACCCATACGCTGTTCTGGCTAAGCATGACGCATGCGCTGGGAATCGCGCCGTATCGACGCCTGCACGTTTCCGGGCATCTGCTCGGTTCCGATGGTCGCAAGATGAGCAAGTCGCTTGGCAACGGTGTCGATCCGCTTGAGGCGGCGGACACGTACGGCGTCGATACACTGCGCTACACGCTGATCCGCGAGGTCAGCTTCGGCTTTGACGGAATAATCAGTAATGCTGTGATTGAACAGCGGCTAAACCGCGACCTCGCCGATAACCTGGGGAACCTCGTGGCCCGTACGCTTGCCATGGTGATGAGATATCGCGGTGGATCTGTGCCTGCGCCGAAGGCCACCGAGGCTTCGGAAGATGCGCTTATTGCGCGGGCAAGCGAGTTGCCAAGTACCGTTCTCGCGCTGGTCGAAGAGATGAAATTGGGCCGTGCTGCAGAGCGGGTGATGGAGTTCGCGACAGAGCTGAACGGCTATATTGCGAGCAGTGCGCCATGGGTGCTGGCGAAAGACAGCGGTGCGTCCGACCGGCTGGATACGGTGCTCTATACGCTGTTGGAAGCGATATACAGTGTTTCTAACCTGCTTGCTCCGGTGATGCCCGGCAAGATGTTTGAGCTGCGGTCTTTACTCGGTGCTTCTGCTGAACCGTGTTGGAACTTGGCTTGGGGCGATGGCGTGAAACCGGGGAGCAGAATCAAGGAGGGAATTCTGTTTCCTAAGCGGATGGGCATAGATGCCGCGGAAACGTGAATCACCGTATGACGCGAACTTCCAGGTTTAGGGATGAATGGTTTCACCGCGATTCAGCATGCCGATGAACTCCTCGATCTTGCGCATCCGTGTTGCGGGCTTTTTGGCATTCTGTAGCCGAAACAGGATGGCGTAGCGGTTTCGGCCGTTCAGCGTCGCGAAGAACGCGCTCGCCTTGGGATTGGCGTCCAGTGCGGCCTGCAGGTCGTCCGGCACGACCGAATTGCTGGCCGACGTATAGGCAGCCTCCCAGCGGCCATCCTCTTTGGCTTTCTCGATCTCTCGCATGCCCGAAGGAAGCATTCTGCCTGCAGCGATTAGCGCTTCGGCCCGGTCTTTGTTGAGCCGGGACCAGATACTTTTTGCGGAGCGTCGAGTGAAGCGTTGCAACCAGTATTCTTCACTTTCAGTCTGTTTTTGACCATCGATCCAGCCATGACAGAGGGCGCTTTCCAACGCCTGTTCGTAGGTCAAGGTTGGCAGCCCGGCGCGTTTTTTGGCAAGGCGCAGCCATATTCCGGTCGAGGTATCAGCGTTTTGCGTTAGCCAGTTTTCCCATTCGTTCTGGTCGAGGAATGTCAGACGAGGCTCGGTCATGGAGGATCCGAAGGGTTGTATTCGGGCAGCGAGGCTTTTTTCCGGCGCACGCGCATTAGTGCGGCCCGAGTTGCAGATCGTTGCTCACGGATTGCACCCCCGCCACGCCGCGCGTCACGGCAAGTGCTTTCTGAATCTGTGCCTCTGAATCCACGTATCCCGACAACTGCACGACGCCTCGATACGTTGCAACGCTCATCGGCAACGATCTCAGCTCCGGGTCGGCGACGAGCGCCTGCTTCACCCTGGCGGCGAGTGCAGCATCGTCCGTAGACGTCTTCCCCGGGGCGGTCACGGCCTGCGTCGCTGTCGAATTGCAGCCGTTGATGAACACGAACGCAGGGAGCGCGAATGCCACAACGATCACCAATCGGGTTTTGATTTGTAGCGCGCGCATATAGACTATGACATCCTGATTCGTGAACGGCCTTCATTTGGGTTGGCTTCGCAGGTAGACATGTGTGCTCTCCTTGAGTCCACCATGATAGGCCAGGGTGGGTGGACTTGCGACCGGGACAACGCGACCAGTTGGGGTTTGATCGACGCGGGGCCCCTGGTTATGCATCGAGCAAATTTTGTCCGGCCTTGCGCGCAGGCAACCGGCTCAGCCGCGCACATGTGGGCTGAACCAAACAGAGCGCGGATTTCTAAACAGCTGTTGACTGAATTAAGCTATGGCGAATCTCATCTTCAATTTGCGTCGGGAGGTAGCATGCTGTGGGATCAGGTCCAATTCGGTAAAGCAGTTACGTTGGCGTGGAGCGAGCTTGTTAAAACCAAACCCGGCAACTACGAGAGCAAACTCAAGGAAATCTATAAGTGGCATTACAAGCTTGATCGATGGAACTCCAGATACGAGCAAGACCTGCGCAACAAGGAGTTTGAACTGAATTGCGAATACGGCTATCAATTTTACTTAAAGGCAAATAGAAGCGCCCTCAATTCGCTCGTGCTCGGCCCCGAAACGATTAGGCAGAGAACACCAATCCTCTCCAATTTCGGCATATCGGCAGAGGTTCCATACGAGAACGCGGTCCAAGCGCAGACCAAAGAGTTCAGCGTCAATAGCGTGAAGGTAGCAAACCCAACCCATGCCAGTACGACTGAAGGGGCGGTTCTCGCCGAAGCCAACTGGTGGCCGTTTCTCAACGACGCTTGGGTACTAGGTGGCGTACATAACCTTGCGACTTTCTACCTTCATATTCCCGGCACGAATTTGCGATTACGCGACGACGTGCTCTGGGACAGCGAGGCGAACCGGGCGCGGGTTCTAGGACGCGAGTTGATCGCGCTGGCGGCTTTTGGATATCGGCGAATGATTGTGAAGGACCCTCCCGGCGCTGTGAACAAGCTGAAGGAGGCGTTGGGCTACGTCTTTGCTCCCGTCGATCGCGAACTTACTCAATCCGCAACGTTCGAAAAGTTATGCCAAGCCGTCGCTACAATCAGCAGCGCACGGGAGATACAGGACCTCTTGTCGAGCCGTTTGGGTATCGAGTACGAGAGCTACGACTACGGAGTAATGAGGTCGAACAGTTTCGTCGCAAAGGAAGACGTGGGGGCATTCTTTGAGAGCGCGATCGGCTCAATACATGATCGGATCCTGATTCGCGCGGGCTCATTTCTCGACATCCATTTGGGCGGCAAAAACGGGCATCTGAAGGTCCAGGTGTCCAACGCCTCTATTGCCATCATCAGGACTGGCGTTCCTACCGAAGTCCACCATTCGTGGAATGGCATTGTATATATGGACAAAGGTTTGTTCTCGCCTAGCTCTCAAGTTGTTACGCCAAGGACCGCATGAGCCGGTCCTTCTGCCAGATCTGGAAGCGGCCGAGAGACGAGGGCATGTGGCCGTGTCGGCACCTCTTGCTTACGGAATCTTCTACTAGTCGCTCATGTACAGCTTTCCCGGAGCCTGGTGATAGACAACCTCGTGGCCGACGCGGCTTGAAAACGCGTTGTCATGCGCCAGTCCCGTTCTCTTCAGGCGCGCCTCGTTGAACTTCGTCGTGCCTCGCACCCAGTCCGCGTTTCCTTCGCTTTGTTCGAAAGCCTTGAAGTTGACGGACGACCCTTTGAGCTCTACCCATCCCCGCTTTTTGTATCGGCGGCAAAAATAATCCGATATAAAATGGCCTTTCAAGGGCTTCAAATTATTGGCATACCCGATCAGATGGCGGGTGACGTTGTTCGGCGCCCGGTAGCTGTCAGTCAGCAGTGAGCCGGCAGCGTCGCGCGTACCGCCGCCATCGAGCGGGAAGCAATCGACTAGAAACTGCCATAGATTGACGCCCAGCACTTCATCCTTGAAGGCATAGTAGTCAACGGTACGTGCATAGAGATCCGAGATGACAGAGGTTGTCCTGCCACTCAGTTCTCTGGCGAGCACGAGCCATTGCAGGCTATGGCTATGCTCTCCGTGATCAGTCGCAATCACGTCCTTCCAGAAAAGCTTGTGCCTGATCAAGTAGCCAATGTAGGGATCCGATTTGGTCAGCTTAACGCTGATGGGCACGGTGTTGAAGTCGGTTTCCGCCGCGAGGCCTTGCTGGAAAGTGAAACCATGTTGATGAGCCACGAGGCCTAGCGCTCGCGTGAACAGATTTCCCGTAGGGATTGACTTTCCGAGGGGGGCCTGGCTGTCTTGCAAAGTCATCATCCGGTAGTGACTCCACATCAATGCGGAAAGCCGGGATAAGGCGGGCTCAAATTTCTGTTTGTTTTCGAGGAAATCGTAAATGCAAGCGTAATCCTTCATTTCGCTTTCCCGATCAATCTCCGTTTGCGGGGCGCGCTTTCGATCTTCATTTGGCTTCTTTTCGGTCAAGACAAACCGCATTTCAGTCATCAGTTTTTCGAGCGTTGTCATCCCCGATATCCTTTTTCGTGATCAACTCGGTTAGGAACATGCCCTTCGGGATCCATCGCTCCTGAACAGATGCTTCATCCCTTCGTGGCCGATTCATGCATGCATATGGTCGGTTCTGGACACAGCTTCGCTTACCCGCCATGTCAGCCGAATTGCGCTCTATTGAATTCTTCGGATACTTTTGCTTCGTAGAATCGTCGACGGCACCCGCGTCCAGAGCGCGGCGGAGTTCCCTATGCGGCATCGTGGGCTGCGCCGCACGCACGGGAGACGCCGAAGATAACAAGGTCGAGTGTACGCCATCGACGAGCCTGTTGACGTGAATAGAAGGCGGGAATGCGATTTCGATGGCAGGACGATACCCCGTTGCGTGCCGCACGCCGGCGAAATCGTCATCGAAGCACGTCAGGCAGCAAGGCAAAGATACTTTGTCATCAGTTAGTCATCGAAGCCGGGACTATCCGTCACTTTGTGGGCGAGGCATAGTCACGCGTCCTTGACGCTATGAGCAGCATGTCCGGACCGGGCGTCATCATTAGCGCAAGACAAGCCGTCATTAGCGAGCGAACCACATCCAGCAAGCATATCCGAGCGGATCAGCAAGCGAATTGGTACCATCGGCGCAAGTGACGAAGAACATTTAGCAACCGGGTCAACGAACATGGCGCCGCTCCTGAAAAAGGCACTCCCGCGGGTATACGACGAAGTGGCAGCACATCTTGTCAAGCACGAACCCGAGTTATTGACGCAACTTGATGCACTGTCGATCGTTGGGCGGTGCAATTGCGGCTCGGCTGGATGCGTACAGCCGCATTTCTCTTCACCTCGCCAGGTTCATTCCGTCAAGGGCTCCCCGCCTGTCTACTATGACGTCGATGATAGCCACATCATGATGGGGATATCTAACACTCATGGATTGGTCACTCTTGAAATTATCGAAGACTATGCCGATGGCTACGTCCAACAGAAACTGGAGGAGTTCGGATTTCCGCGGACAGTCTGCGACGACGAATAGCATTGTGATGCGACCTGTTTATGACATATGTCAGCGAGTGCGGGGTCGTCAGCGATAAAGCGGTGGTTTTGATTGTTCCATTGCCAAGATAACGAATAACAGTGCATATCTCCCAGCCGACCAACCACGGGTCAGTAGCGCTGACGTGCCGATCAGGATTTCAGAGGGAAGGTTTTTCGCCGAGCTTATGCAACATTTCACGCTGAAAGAATGCTTCAAGGGTGCCTGGAGAGATGCGTGGCATTCTATTCTCAACAGACCTGACCTACTCGTTCTCCTGATCGTATACGGTCTGTCATGCTGCATTCGAATTCAGATGCAGCTTGATGAGGCTGCAGGCGCGTCAACCATGGGGCACGTCACAATACGATTAATGTGCTCGCTGGTTCAGGGTGCGACATGGGTCGGGCTGCCCGTGCAGGCTTCACGATATGTACTTCTCGGTCCTTCCCAAGCAAAGGCGAGTCGATTTTTCGATCGCGGATTCTGGCGCTATTGGCGAGTATGCCTTGTGATTGGTCTGTCGGTTGGTGCAGTTGCGCTGGCCGCTGCAGTTAGCCTGTATATGGTCGCTCGTGGCCTGGGTCACCGACTCGATCACGCTTCCTCGTTGCTCCTCATTGTCGTCACCGCCTTGTTCGCAGCAGCCGTTCTTATCTACATTAGTGCACGGCTGTGCCTGCTGCTTTGTCACGTAGCGATCGGTGGCAGTGCGCGCTGGAGGGCAGCGTGGCGCGATACCCGTGGTCACTTCTGGAGTATCTGGGGCACTCACTTCGTTGTGGCGCTACCGCTCTCAGTGGTGCTGATTGTCTGTTACAGACTCGCGCCTCCTGTGCTTCGGGAAATCGGCGGAAATTCGACCACCTGGTTCTTCGGAATCGTCCCCGCGGTCGGTATGACAGTATTGATTCTGGTCAATGTATCGTCTTCCGCGTGGCTTTACCGCCGATATGCAAACGAGATTCGCGAATCCACTACTTGGGAGCGAGTGGAGCCGAAGTAGCCATCTAACTCCGCGAACCGTCGAAATGTTCGGGGCGATTTACGTGAAGGATTTCGCCATGTTGCAACGCGCCGTCGGGCATGTCGCCACGTCGGCGCCTTCTGCACCTGGCTCTTCTCGAGTACCGTCCTGGCGCCCCTTCCTCAAGCGCGATGACATCAAAGCACAGCTGTCCCGGGCGCAAGGCCTAGCAGGATGCGCCCTGGCGGCACCATCATGCGCTCGGCGAAGTTGATGTGCTGACACGCTGCGTGAATATCGCGAAGCTGCGCGGCGAAGGGCGCTTCTTCGAGTACAGCGCTGCTGCCTGCCGCCGCGTACATTCTGCTCACAACCTGCTTACCGACATCGCCAGCGTTGCAGCATGCCATGCGCAGCAGCGCCTGCTGTTCCACCGACGGAGTCTGTCCTGAGGAGGCCGAAGCCCAAAGTGCGCCGACGGCTTCGAAGGCGAAGGCGCGTGCCGCGAGGAGACGCGTTTTCGCCCAGGCAACTTCGAGCTGCACATGCTCCTGCTCATAAAGCGGTGCAGTGCTGAAGAACGCGGTCTTTGTTCGAGCCAAAGCAATCAGCGCGTCGATAGCGGCGGCTGCAATGCCAAGCGGAAGACCGATAATCGCAATGGCGAACGCAGAGGACATCGGCAGGCTATACAGCGGTCCCTGCTGCCGGGAAGGCATGTCCATTGTAGTGGTGTAATCGTCGGGTACTCGTACCCCGGTACAGGTGATGTCATGGCTGCCGCTCGACCGTAGCCCGCCGCTATTCCAGTTACCCATGACCTGCACCATGGCCGATGGAAGCAACGCGGCGCGCATCACGGGTCCGCCGTTGGCAGCGAGGCGCGGGGAACCGTTCTCCTGTTCGACACATACTAACGCGGTGACGGTGCTATGCCGGCTAAAGCTGGCCCAAGTCCAACGACCGTCGATGCGCCAACCCTCTTCATCGCGAGTGATAGTACCGGTGGGATTTCCGCTGCCGCTAAAGGCGTGCATCTTGCCGGACGGCAACAGGCGGCGCATTGGCTCAACTGCTGTTAGCCCGGCGAATCTGGAAGCGGCCGACGAGATCAGGGCCGACCAGGCTACTGATCCATCCAGTTTGGCCAGAGTTTCGATTACGCGAACAAATTCGAGGGGATCGGTCTCCGCACCTCCAAGGGCGCGCGGCAGCCAGAGCTGGGTGAGGCCTGCTTGCACCAAGGCGTCGGCGAGCGCGGCGGGGAGATCGGGTCCCTTGCCAAGGGCTTCCCGCTGGTCTTTGATTAGCTGTGCGAGATCCTGGGCAGCAGCGACCGGCCCGGAGGTCCGGGCGGAAATGGCAGCAGGGGTATCAGTTGAGGGCACGTTATCCTCTCTTCATCGAGTAAAGGACTTTTCTAACGGGGGTCGGCCGGCAACGAGCTAGTGCCGACTTCGAATGAGGATGCCTTCCTTAAGGCTTCTGCATTTCATGCCGGAATAGCGCGTCACGGTATCGGTCAATCGACCGATACCGTGAATGCTGATCACCTGCGAAGCTGGTCCTCAGCGGAACCAATCTGAAGCGTTGCGCGGACTTCTACAACTCGAGATACGCCGTTCGAATCTGCGGTTGCCCCGCGTCCACGTGGCGCCTTCACACCGATCCGTGAAAGCCGATTGATTAACATCGTCGAGAGGGATTCAGCAGGTGCAGGATCTCAATGAACGCGCGCAGGGTTTCTATTCGAGCTTTGGCTTCGAGGTCGTGCACGAAGAGCCATTCCATGCACGATCAAGGCAATACACGGTTTCGGTGATGCGTCTGTCTCTTTAAGGACAGCGCTTGGCGCACGCCGGGATCAACGCGATATCGGCACTTCAATGAGGTTTGGCAGCCCCGAACGGATGCCATCCTCCACCGCGGCGGCGATGTCGCCGGCCCGCTCGATACGCCGCGCCCGCACACCGAGCGACGCAGCGAGTCTCACAAAATCGATCGCGGGGTCGGTAAGGTCCATGCCGATAAACCTGTTCGTTCCGGTGCCGCGGTACTGCGTCCGAGCGCGGACGTTGTTCTTCAGGATGTTGTATTCGCGATTGTTGAAAACGATGAAAGTAACGGGCACGCGTTCGTGCGCCGCCGTCCAGAGTGCCTGCGGCGAGTACATCGATGAGCCGTCGCCAACCAGGCAGACCACGGGGCTGCGATCCAGCCCCAGCGACGTGCCCACTGCCGCCGGCATGCCCCAGCCGAGAATCGCGCTGCGGGTGAAAACGTATTGTCGGGCCGAGGCCGAATCGAGACAGGCACGGACATGCGCGATCGACACAGGAGCTTCGTCGACGATTGGAAGGTCCGGTCCGATTGCCCGGATCGCCTCGAATGCCGCGACGAAGGGGGTCGTTGTCTGCGCGTCGAACTCGCGGGCCGAGCGATCTACTACCTCAGCCCGGCGTGCATCGCGCTCGCGGGCCGCTGCCTCGCGCAGCCTCGCGATCGCCTCTGTTGTCTGCGGCAGAAGTTTCCGCTCGAACATCGGCAGTAGCGCGCTGAGCGACAGTCGTAGATCGCCGACGAGACCTAGCGCCGTTCCATGGACCCGGCCAAGCTGATGGCCGTCGCCCGTGAGTTGGAAAAGCCGGCAATGCGCCGGGACGGCGGGTCCTTCGGAATAGGGGTAGCTGATCAGCGAATGGCCACCGAGCAGCAGAACCGCATCGAAAGGAGCGAGCCTCTCTCGCATGTCGGAGGCCTTCGGCGGCAAGCTTCCTCGCCACTGCGGATGGGCGGTCGGGAAGGGAATGCGGCCTGGCCAGGATGCGCCGAAGACCGGCGCGCCGAGCACCTCGGCGAGTGTCACGGCCTCGCCGCTGGCATCCGCCGAGAAGACCTCTTCACCAACCACGAGCGCAAGGCGGCCGGGCGTCACCTGCGCAAGCTCGGCAGCCAGTTGGTCAAGCGCGCTAGCCACCGAGGCGCGTTCGATTCGGGACGCCTCGCCGACATCCATGGTCGTGCGACGCTCCATCGTGTCGATCGGTAACGACAGGAACACCGGGCCGGCCGGACCCGTGCGGCAGTCCTGCAGGGCGCGGCGCAACAGCATCGGGATATGCTCGGGATGGTGAATCTCCTCCGCCCACTTCACGTTCGGGCGCGCGATGCCGACGAGATCGCCGTGGAGCAGCGGATCGGTCACACCGTGTCGTGTGTCCTGCTGTCCGGCGGTGACGACGAGTGGCGTGTTCGCCATCTTCGCGTTGAGGATCGCGCCCATCGCGTTGCCGAGGCCGCCAGCCGTGTGGAGATTGACAAATCCCGGCCGGCCGGAGGCCTGCGCATAACCGTCCGCCATCGCAACGACGGAGGCCTCGTGCAGGCCGAGAACATAGTCGATGCCGGCGCTGTCGGCCAGTGCGTCAAGCAACGGCAGCTCGGTTGTCCCCGGATTGCCGAAGATATGCCGCACGCCTTCGTTCTGCAGGACCTCCACAAAAAGATCCGCGCCGCGCCGTTCAATTGCGCTCAGTGGGTTAAGGGTCGAAATCGACGTCATGTGGGCAGCCGTTGGAGGGGTTCAGATGAAGAAAAAGTCTAGCCCCACCCGGTGCGCACGCGATTGCGTAATTGCTTCAGCTCCTATTACATTGAGCGCTGGATATCTCATTTAGCCTTTTTCGCGCAATCCCATGCCTATCAAACTCGACACGCTTGATATTCGTATCCTTCGCGCGCTCCAGCGCGATGGCAAGCTACAGAACCTTCAACTCGCCGAGACAGTCGGCCTATCGCCCTCGCCCTGTCTGAGACGGGTACGGCGCATGGAGGAATCGCGGGTTATTGAAGGCTACGTGGCATTGGTCAACGCCGGCGCAATTGGTCTGGGGCTGACGGTGTTCGCGCGCATATCGCTGGTATCGCAAGATGCGGAAACGGTGGAGCGTTTTGCAGAGGCGGTGCGACAACTGCCGCAGGTCCTTGAGTGTTACATCATGGCCGGCGAATGCGACGCGTTGCTCCGTGTCGTTGCCGAAGACATCGACGCCTACCGGAAATTCCAGAGCACACATCTCGTCCGTGCTATTGGTGTGCAGACGGTGAAAACCGATATACCGTTGCAGAAGGTCAAGCAATCGACGGAATTGCCGATCTAAGACGTGGGAAGATAAACGACTGGGGTGGGTCGTTTAGCTGCGTTTGTCGGTGGGCTTCGGCCATGAAGCGTCATTCGGCATCTCAGTGGGAATCGCCGGCAATCCTGTGATCAGTAGGCCGCCTATACTTTTCGGCAATCGCAGGAGGACGTGAATGTGAGCAGGTATGGTTTGGAGCACAACCTGGCAAGGCGCTAAGGCCCACGCTGCGCGGCTGGTCTCGCACTTCGCTAATGCGAGTTTGGGATGTGAGCTTTTGCTTATATATTTCCGTCATCCGGCCGTGCATCCCTCTTCGGCCGACATGACGGAGATATTGTCGATGACTGAAGCAATCAAAAGTATGAGGCTCAACCACCTGAGCTTTCCTTCCGCCGACGTTCCAGCGACCGTCGAATTCTTTGAACGCCATCTCGGGTTCACGGTGTCCAGCACATGGGAAGGCTCGGCCATTCTGAAGCGACCCGGCTTCGATGTGGTGATCGACTGCGTGACCGATCATGTGCCCGCCTATCCGCGCGCGTTTCACGCAGGCTTCGAATTGCCGACGCCGGAAGACCTCAACGCCCTTTATGAGCAATTCGTCGCGGAAGGTGTCGACATGGAAACAGGCATTTTCAACAACGGACGCGGCTCACGCTTCTTCTGCCGCGCACCCGGTGGCGTGATGTTCGAGCTGAACACGCGCGCCGATGCAGCGCCCGAATATCGCACGACGTTCGAGGACTAAGTGCCATTCGTCCGTTCAACTGGCTGGATCGTGGATGGGCGCCGATGACCAGCGAATCCTCGGCGAGGCAAGCTTGAGAGGCCATCCGAAGCACAAGCCCACTCGCCCGCGCAGAGTGCCGCTTCAGGGGCGCGCCGAGGAAACCGTTGCATCGATCATCGAAGCAGCGGCGCAAATTCTCGAAAAGGAAGGTTTTGCGGGCTTCAACACGAACGCCGTCGCACGTCGTGCGGGCGTGAGCATCGGATCGCTGTATCAGTATTTTCCGGGCAAGGACGCGCTAACAGTCGCGCTCATCAATCGCGAGAACAAGCGGTTCTATGACGACGCAGCTATCGCGCTGACGAGGCGCAGTGGCAGGGCAGCGCTGGAATATTTGCTTGCCGCCGCGGTGCGTCGGCAATTGCAGCGTCCGATGCTTGCGCGTCTGCTCGATCTTGAGGAAGCGCGGCCGACGTTACGCGGCGAAGTAGAGAAAGACGAGCTTGAGGGCTTGTTTCACGAAGTGCTGCGACGGGCTGCACCGAAACATGAACGTCTCGATGTCGCCGCGGCAGACGTCATCGCCATTATTCGCGGGATGGTCGATTCCGCAGGCGAGCGCGGTGAAACCGACTTGCAAAGTCTCGAAGAACGCCTGCGCGCGGCGGTCTTCGGTTATCTCGCCAGGACGTAACCCCCATCCGACGGGACGTTGAGATGTCCAGCTTCCCATATGCACCGTCAACTGAGAGTTTCCGGACTTCAGCTATGGTCATCGCGCGGCTGTTGGTTGTGGGCGCCAACGATTATTCGGCGCGCGATTTCCCTGAACCCAGCGTTGCATATCCGCATGTGCAGATTGGGTCATTTCTTCAGTCATCGTAGCGGCGTCCGGGTGATCAACCGTAAACTCCAGCAATAGACCGTTCGGATCGCGTACATAAAGGGAGTGACAGTATCCGTGATCACGGACGACACAGTCCTTACCGGCAAGCTTCAGTCTATCCGCAAGCTCCGCCTGGGTGGCCTCATCGACTAGTAATGCGATGTGCACGTAGATCGGCTGCGGCGTCGCCATCCAACTTTCGTCAGGGACAGCGCCATGGATTTGAAAAAAAGCAAGCGCGCTGCCGTCCCCGAGTCCGTATAGCGCATGTCCCACTTCAACGGCTTCTCCGTCAAACGTGGTTTGCTCGATATACATTGCAATAAGCGGAAAACCTAGTATGTCTTCATAGAATTGCCGATTCTTTTCATGATCTGCTGTCGTGAAGGCATTGTGGTGCAGGCGCATCGGTAACTTGGACAACACTGAGTTCATGAGCTCCGACTCTCTTTAGAATCACATTCAAGTTGAGGTAGCCTTGACTTTGGAGACACGAGCTAAAGCCATCCCCGCTTTAAGCGGCAAGCACCTTCGAACCGCATGCTTCGCACAGTCTTCAGAACGGCCAACGGGAGGGCTCTATTCCGATAAAAATATTATTGCGGCACACATGCTTACCTGATTCACTTCATCGCGCCAAGTGCCAGGACTCCCGTATTCCGCGCCGCGTCGCTAGCGAATGGACCGACAAAAATCGCGAGGCGACATGCCGTATGTCGCTTTGAACAAACGGCTAAAGTGAGCCGCATCACTGAACCCCCAATCCATCGCGATTTCGGTAATCGTTTTTCGACACGAAGGATTGGAAAGTTCGGCCCGACACTGCTCCAGGCGGCGTCGCCTACGCCATCCGGCGACAGTGGCGTGCTGTCTTGCAAAAATCCTCTCCAGATGACGCAGTGAAATTCCAAAATGCTGCGCGACCGTAGCCCCAGTCACGGTGGAATCGGCAAGCCGGCTTTCCATATATCGCATGATGCCAAGCAACTGGCGATCTTCTGTGGGGATATCAAGCTCTCTTGCATGCGACGTTACCGTTGCGGCAAGAACTGCCAGCGTCGAGTCGATGCTGCTCGCAAGCGATTCGCATTCTTCGTCGACGACCCGATCTGCGAAGGCCGAGAGCCAGTTTCCAAGCATCGCACCGGCGACCGAGTTCGCCGCAATGCGCAAGCCATCGTATGCAGCCGCATTCGGCAAGAACTCTTGAAACTTGTCGATCGGCACCATCACACAGAGTTTTCGATAAGGCTCCGGCATCGTGAACTTTGCCTTACGCTGGCTGTGCCACAAGGCAATGTCGCCGGCACACATGACGGTGAGCTTTCCTTCACGTTCGTACACGGTCCGGCCTTCGCGCTGAAAAAGCACACCGACAAATTCATCCGCATCGCCAGCCAGCCGCTGACGATCCCGGACTCCAACGAGCGGCTGTGCGCCACGCACCGACAGCGCCCTTACGCCTGCGGCAAATCGGTGCTTCATGGCCAGAGAAAGCGGTGCATCCGTACGTGAGTGCAAATTCATGCTTACGACATCCGCACGTACTGCCTCACGGATTTCTTCCTCGCTATAAGAGGACGGCTGTGCGATGACAACGCTGCTGGGCTCGCTCATTCCTTCTCTACTCTTCGTGACCGCCGTGCCGCATTCTAACGTTAGGTTCTACGTTCGTGCCGGCTACGCAGCACCGCCATTCGCATGACCGTGGCTGCGGAATTTATGCAAGAACCAAGACGCTTGCGTTCAATCTGCAGCGCCGCATAGCGCGATAGATTCATGCGTCCGCCGCGACCAGGATAGTCAGCAAGAACGTCTTGGATTCCTTATCAACACCGTTACGTCGCTCCGAATAAGCGAAGTAACGATATTCGAGGTAAAAATGGCTAAAACATTCGTACTCGTTCACGGCGCGTGGCAAGACGAAACGCACTTCAAAGATGTGGCTGATCGATTGTGTTCGCAAGGGCACACGGTTCATTGCCCGACGTGTTGGCAACGTCCATTTCGCCGAAGCCGAAAGACTCCATGCCACGGTCAATCCGCAATCGCCTGGAACACTTTCTCAACCGATTGTGTTGTCGGCGCCAATCGCAACGCTTGCCGCCGGAAAGTCCTACATCAACAACCGCCAGGACACTGCGATGCCGCAGAGCCTGCCATCGCATCCGCAGCTTTCAGAAAGACTCAGACCTTACAGGCTTGTCGAACTGGACGGCACTCACGAGAGCATGCTGTCGCGTCGAGACGCCCCTTGCCGATGTCATCCTGATCGCAAGTCGGGACTGAAATAAGGACTTGTGGCGGTAGCTTAGGCCGGTGAGTGACTCTACAACCATACCCTTCCTACCGAACTTCATGACGAATCGTCCGAATGTCCTCAAGCATGGCCAGGACCAGCCTTTCCACAGCCATGCAGGTCCTCCCTCACGTAAGTAGCCTTCGCAAACGCTTACATTCTCACAAGCATGCTAGCTCTGCGAGCGTGATCTGTAGTGGTCGCTCTTGCGCGTGCTGATTTGAACAGAGAGCCGCCGAGCCCGCAATTTCGGGAGAAGCTCGGTGAGCAGATGCTGGACATGATGGAAGTGTTGCTACAAAACACGACCGGTTCTGCCGCGTCCAGGCGCTCCGACCTGATTCTTCTTCGCGCGAAAACCACGATTGCGAGACGTCTGGGCGATTCCGGTTTGAGCACCGACCAGATTGCGACTGAGCTTCACATTTCGGCAAATTACCTGGCCAAACTGTTTCGAATGGAAGGAACGACCGTTACGCGTTACGTTCTCCAGAAACGCCTTGCCAAGGCACATGGCTTCCTGAAGCAATCCGGTCGGTACCGGCTGCAAATACAGGAAGTGGCATACCTATGCGGTTTTGAATCGCCCTCGCATTTTAGCCGTACGTTCAAGCAGCACTTTGGCGTCTCCCCTCGGGATGCGGCTAGCGTATGACGTAATATGCCGGCCGCATCAACGCACAACGACGTCCGCGCGGAGCCACGACACGAACGCGTGCGCGTCTCCGGGCTCTTGGGACGTACAGGAGCACGATTCCTCCCTACCCGGCAAAACATTACTTACAGCTGTCAAGATAGTTTCATATTCATTTCATAGCATTGCTCGCGTTTCCTACCCGAGCGCGGCTATGGACTGGTGCGGTCCTTTCGGCGTACTCGCTACTACTTCAACCGGGACCCCAACAGAATATGGACCAGCACTTCGACTCGTCGCGCCGAAAGGCACTCAAACTGATCGCCGGCGCGCCCATGTTGCCGCTCGGCGGCGCGCTCGCCGCCTCGTCAATGCTGGCCGCGTGCGGAGGCGACGATACGCCGGCAGCAACCGCGGCCGCACCGGTCACGCAGGCCGCTTTCACATCGGCCTCGTTTAACGGCATGCCGGCGCCGACGCTGGACAATCCCGCCGCGATGGCGCAGACGACCGTCGGCTCGACGCTGACGGCGCGTTATGCCGACGGCAGCAGCATCAACTACAAGCTCGCCTATCAATCGTTTTTCACGACCGGCGACGCGGTCGCGAATACGCTCGGCGGCACGATCGTCGCGGGCGGCTACTACGACATCAACAACCAGCCGATCATCGATGGCTCGAAGCCCGGCAGCGAACGTCAGTTCTTCTCGAATTGTCCCGATGGCACATCGCTGCTCAAGCTCGACAATCCGACCGTGCGCGGCGTCAAGGGCAAAGCGGTGTTCGCGGTCGTGCAGTTCGAATACGCGGATATGGATCTGAGCGGTGCGGATATGTACGGCCAGCTGCCGTCGCCGATCGCGGTGCTCACACTCGATCAGGATCCGGCCACCGGCAAGCTGTCGCTCGTTAGCTATGCCAACGTCGACACCTCGCCGGCGCACGGCCTCTGGATCACCTGCGGCGCGAGCCTGTCACCGTGGAACACGCATCTGTCGAGCGAGGAATACGAGCCGGACGCGACCAAAGCGGCCACCGATGCGCAGTTGCGTGCATACAGCCAGAATCTGTACGGCGACCCATCGAAGGCAAACCCGTATCACTACGGGCATTTGCCGGAGATCACCGTGCATCCGGACGGCACGGGCAGCGTCAAAAAGCACTACTGCCTCGGCCGCATCTCGCACGAGTTGATCCAGGTGATGCCGGACCAGCGCACCGTGCTGATGGGTGACGATGCAACCAACGGCGGCCTGTTCATGTTCATCGCGGACACCGCGAAGGATCTGTCGGCCGGTACGCTGTACGTTGCGAAGTGGAATCAGACGTCATCGGCGGGCGCGGGCTCGGCGACACTGTCGTGGATCAAACTCGGCCATGCGACGAGCGCCGAGATTGAAGCGCTCGCAGACCAGCTGAAGGCGGCCGACATCATGGACGTGATTCCGGTCAGCAATACGGATACGACGCAGTACCCGAACTACCAGAAAATCCACTTCAACAACTCGTTCAACTGGGTGCAAATCAAGCCGGGTATGGAGAAGGCCGCGACCTTCCTCGAGACACACCGCTACGCCGCCCTCGCCGGCGCCAGCATGTGCTTCACGAAGCTCGAAGGAACGACCGTCAATGCACAGGACAAGGTGCTGTATTCGGCGATGTCGCAAATCGTGACGTCGATGGTACGCGGCAATGTCCATTCCACCGACATTGCGCTCGACAAAGCGATCAGCGCGGGCGCCGTCTATGCGCTGAACTTGCGCGGCGGCCAGCAGGCAACCGACGGCTCGGCGATCGATAGCGAATGGGTGCCGGTCGACATGAGCGCACCGGCGGCACTGGTCGGCGAGGACCTCGCGACGGCAGATGCGCTTGGCAACACGGCGAACGCCGACAAGATTGCGAGCCCGGACAATCTGAAGTTCTCGGAAAAGTTGCGCACGCTGTTCATCGGCGAGGACAGCAGTCAGCACGTGAACAACTTCCTGTGGGCGTACAACGTCGACACAAAAGTGCTGTCACGTGTGCTGTCGACACCCGCCGGTGCAGAATCGACGGGACTGCATGCCGTCGACGAGATCAACGGCTGGACCTACATCATGAGCAATTTTCAGCACGCCGGCGACTGGGGTGGGATTCACAGCAAAGTGCAGGCGACGCTCGATCCGCTTGTGCGCGCGAACTTTAAGGATGGGTATGCCGCGTCGGTCGGTTATTTGACGGCGGAGGCGACCGCGGTGAAGCTTTAATAGGGTGGTGGTGTAGCAGGAAGTCTTAGGCCACGCTTGCGCGTGGCCTTTTTTTGTTGGCGATGCTTGTATCACGCTTGGGCGGAGCACCAAACATGCGCGCATATTCGCGGCTGAATTGCGACGCGCTCTCATAGCCGACCGCAAATGCGGCCGCTTCGGCCCCTAGCGACTGAGACAACATCAACCGCCGGGCTTCAAGAAGACGAAGCTGCTTCTGATACTGAACCGGCGTCAGCGAAGTCAATGCCTTGAACTGGCGGTGAAACGCGGAACGGCTAAGCTGCGCGACCGACGCAAGCTCGTCGATGTGAACCGGGTCGGCATAGCGTTGCCGCAGGGACTGGATGGCTTGCAACACACGATGGGACGGACCGTCTGGCGGGTGGCATTCACATTTGAATGCGCGGTCGACCAGGTTATTACTTCGCATCCGGCGGCTTCGTACTGTCATCAGGGGACGAACTGTATGCGCTGCCTTTGGATGCATCCCTGTACCCTTCCATTTGTCCGCTCCACCTCGCGGCGCCCCACGGGCTAGACACGGGCTCACTGTGATAAGTCATCCCTGACGTTGCGGCGCCATGAGCGCCGCCACCACCGCTTCCGCCGTTTCCATTTCCGCCCTGCGCAAACGTCGCGCACGGCGCGCAAAGCGAGAGTGAAGCAATGCACGGCAATAAGGTCTTCAGCATTCGAGGTTTCATGGCACTACTCTCCGGAATATTCCCCGAGACATCGCGTAAATACTTTTACAGACCCGACGCCAAATCGAATTTAACCATCCGTCAGTACTTTTATAGTCAAAGGATTAGTCGGCGAAGTCTTCACGGACCCGATCGCAACGGCAGAGTAATTCGTGCCGCTCGATACTGTGAGGCTTGCCTGGATCGCCGTGGTCGATGTGCCCGCGGCATTCACTTGAACATTGTAGGTGCCGGCTGGTAGCGTCAGATAACTGCTGATTGTTCCGAAGGGCACATTGGACAGCACGACCTGGCCATTCACCACTATATCGACAGGTCCAGCGTCAGGCGCTGCGTGGATCACGCGAACCCTGGCCTGTCCCGCGGGCGCGGCGGACGTTTCGTCCGTGGCTAGCAACGCCTGAATATTGGCGACGAAGTTCGCCGCGATCGCGGTGTATGCCGCTCCACTGGACAGATTGGGCTTCACGTCGATAACCGTTGTCGAAGTACCCGCAGCGTTCACCTTGATCTCGCGCGCGCCGGCAGCGACGTTCAGGTATGAAGAGACGGTCGGGTAGGGAACGTCGTTCAGAACCTTGGTGCCATCGACATACACGTCCACGTTGGGCGCATCGGGAGAGGCGTGCAGGACGCGCAGGCGCGCCGGTGGAGAATCGTCGCCGCCGCCACATGCGGTGATAAGGACACTCAGTAGAACCATACCAAGCAAACTCAGAACGCGTCGCATCGCAGCCTCCCTGTGTGTCGCAAACGGTCTTAGTCCCGCCGGGCACGGCAGGGCTTCAACGACAATGATTCGGCATGGCAACTTTTTTGATTAGCCTAGAGTTCACAGGGCCGAACGGAAAGAGCGAATCTGCGTCAAAAGCGAGACAACCGTAGGGACCTGCAACGGTGAAAATCTACGTTGGTCCGCGCCGCCGACAGCGGGCGCGGCCACTCGACCCGGGTGGATTCCTCAGAAAAATGTGACGTGCGCTCAATCTGAATCAGCTGACGCAAACAGATGCTTCGTTTCTGATACAGCATTGCCTACACTTCGGATTCGGGAATCCCATCTTGTCAGCAACGCAAATGGAAACGTCTCGCGTATCCGAGCCTGTGCCGCGCTACCGCATCGGGGCGGTTGCGCAACTAGCCAATTTGCCCGTCGGCACATTGCGCGTGTGGGAACGCCGCTATGGGGTGGTGTCGCCAGCAAGGTCCGCATCGGGGCATCGGTTTTACAGCGAAGCGGATATTCATCGTGTCGCACTTCTGAAAAACCTCGTCGATCGAGGTCATGCAATCGGATCGATCGCGAAGCTCGATGCGCAGCAACTCGAGCGACTTGCGTTCATGCACATTGACCGGGTCGCTGCCTTGCCTACACCGGAAGCGTGCGCCGACGTCCAGATTGTGTTCGTCGGCACGACAATGGCAAAAAGGATTCAGAAGAGTCTTTCAACGTCACCGCACGCTCCCCTGATCGTCCCAACGGTGTTCGACAACATGACACAGGCGTTCGCCAATCCTCCTGTGCGCCGCGCCGATCTGCTCCTGTTGCATCTGCCGTCGCTTCATCCTGACGACATTGGCCGTGTGCTGACTTTGAGCGCTTCCTGTCATGCCGCGAGGGTCGCGGTCATTTACGCATTTGCCGCCGAGCACACTGTCGAACATCTCAAACAGGTTGGGGTGCACACGCTGCGAGAACCGCTTAGTGGGTCCGACACGTCGCGCACAATTCTGGAGCTATTAGGCAAGCGAATTGATGATCCGTCGGTCGATGCACTGAATTACAGTCCACCGGCGCCGCGACGTTATGGGGACGACGTCCTGACAGGCATGGCGAACGCATCGACGACGATTGCCTGCGAATGTCCCCGGCATCTGGCCGACATCATCATGCAGCTCTCTGCATTCGAGCGCTATAGCAATGAATGCATGGCGCGCACACCCGCCGACGCCTACTTGCATAGCTATCTCGCCAACGTGTCTGGTCGGGCCCGAGAGATGTTCGAAGTTGCGCTGGGTCGCCTCGAGCGGGAAGAGCGATGGATTGCGGACAGGGAATAATCGCGTCCAAGGTACGTTTGTCTAAGCGAAGGACTGACTGCAATAGAAAAAACGCACCGCAGATTGCTGCTGTGATGCAATAAGGCGACCGACAATTAAAGCAGATTGCGACCCAAAACGCCGCTATCGCAAAGAAGGCATATCGCAATAGCGGCGTTACACCGGTTACTGGTCATTCCCCTTGGTCAGGTCGGCCGCGACGGGTGTCAGGAAACCGAACAGCGAACTGGACTGTGCTCCTTGTCCGGTAAACGACGTGAAGTAGAGTTCCGCAGCCGGGGCGCCTGCCGCGTCATAGTTTTCAGGCGACGAATTGCCTGGAGCGATGCCGTGCAGACCAGGGATCACGAGCGGCTTGCCCGTCGTATCTTTCAGAAAGCCGTGGAATTTCCCGCTCGCAATATCGAACGCCGCGATCATTCCACTGGATCCGCTGTTATCGTTACCGGTCTGCGCGACGAGCAGCTCGTGACTGGCTCCCCCGAAGTCGAGCGGCGCCAACGCGATGCCGTATGGCGCATTCATGAAATCGCCATGCTCGAGCCGCTCGATCAGTACACCTTCCGCAGAAAATACATCGACAAAGCCAAGGCCCTGTCCCGATACCGGAGTCGTGCTTCTGCGGTCGGGATGAAAGGCATAGGCGACGACGATGTCGTTGCCTATGGCCTGGACGCTGTAGGGCGAAAAGCCTGCGGGCAAACGGTCATCGACGAACGGTTCATTGTCTGTGAATACGCGGTCGCTGTTGAAACGATACGGTCCCGCATCGGCGCGCGGAAACCTGACCGGCCGAAATGCGGAGTCGTAGACGTCGATACGCTGAAGACCAAAATTCGCTGCATATAGGTAGTGCTTTCCCTGGACAAACGCAGTGGCGATCGCGGTATAGACCGATCCGGGTGCACCGGTTGCGACGATTTCAGCGTGCGTCGATGGCGGTGTCGCACCGGATGCAACACCAACGGTGGGGCTCCAGGCGGCAATTGCACCATCGAGTGTGCTGAACACGAAATGGGACTGCGTGCCGCCGACCTGGAAGTCGGCCGGGCTTTCGTTCGAAATCACCCCCGATGGGGTTCCCATTGCCGTACTCCCCGGTGCCGCATTGGCCGGCGGAACGGTGACGACCAGCGACTGCTTCGTGCCGTCGCCGATGTAGAGCGTACTGACGCCCGACATTGAATCCGACACCCACCATTCGTCACCGGATGCACGTGCGAGACCGATAGGCCCGCTCAGTTGTGCATCGGCGAAGTGAGCGGCGCCTGCCGGATTCGAAACCAGGCTGGTTACGGTATAGCTTTGGGCCGAAGCGGTTCCGATACTCAAACCCAACGACACAAATAGTGACGCTGCACTCACGAGCTTTAACTTCGTTTTCATTTTCACTCCGATACGATTGGAACACCGAGGGGACATCAGTCCATTCTGCAGACAGGCGGCGTTTGCAAGCTCCCGTATGCAAAATGACAAGTAAGGATGGCGAAAGAATATTTATAATTGAGTAACCGATAGCCTTCTCGAAGGCGCACTCGTACAACGCATGCACGAGAGAGCGAAGACCCATGCGACTATTGGAGCAAGAAAAAAACGAAAAAAAACGGGCACATCCGAAGAGCCAATCGCGGTTTACGAAGATCCCTTCGCAAAGCACGATAGTCGCCGGACACCGCACCGCTTACGTTCAGAAATCGCAGGGGCGCTTAGCGCTTTTTTGAAAGGCAAACCCGGCCGTCTTGTGAATAGCGTCAGGAGTTTGCTGTGTGCATTGATGCTGTCGCGAACCTTGCTGACGATTTCAAGAGACCGATGGCGCGCGTCGAGATCGTTACGATCGCGAGACCATCATTCTGGGTGTCCGCTGATACCCGCGCTACAAACTCGTCTGCGTGATCTTGTCGAGCTGTCACCTCATGGCCGCGGTTCAATGTTCGGATTGAGCCTGAATAAATTTGTCGGATCGTATTTGGCTTTTATCTGCGCGAGACGTTCGTAGTTGTTGCCGAACGCCGCGCGAACCTCGGCGGGGCTAGCGTCCCCGAGGAAGTTCACAAGTGAGGTGCGCGCGGAATACGGCTGCAATGCGGCGGCGAAGTTGCGGACCCAACCGATATGGCGCTCACTATCTTCTTGCTCGATCCATTTGGCTTCGACCGCGATGTTGAAGCCCGCATCGCGCTGCGAATATGCCGTATCTGCAACAGCAATATTGCGCACCGCGCCATCGACTATCTGCAGCTGCACCATGCTTAGCGGCGACGCAACTGCATTGCTTTGTTCGATGACGAGGTCGATCACTTCGTCACTCAAATCGCTGACGAACGTCGAATTCAAGTAATTGCTAGCCCCGTCAGGACTGGTTGTATTGGTAAGCCTCTGCATGTCTGGAAACGGCAACGACCGCACGTCTGAAAAGAGAGGCGTACCGAATTCGCGCATAGGCTTTATCACGCGCTCGGCGTCGCACTCTGGGCCGCAGTAGCACATCATCAGGGCGACCGCGGGCTTGCCGTCTCGCGTCGTCATGAGGGCAGCGTAAACGGTCAGTTCGTCGGGCGCGAGAAACATGAAGTCGCGGTACGCGCGCAGCACCTTCCTGCTCTCGCTGCGCGGATACGCGATAATGCCGCCGTACACTTTCGAAACGGGATGAGCGCGGAACGTCAGCGACGACACGATCCCGAAGTTTCCCGCGCCGCCTCGCAATGCCCAAAACAGATCCGCGTGCTCGGTCTGATGCACAGTCAACGTTGTTCCTTCGGCCGTCACAACCTCGCACGACAGAAGGTTGTCGCACGTAAGACCATACTTGCGCGAGAGCCAACCGTATCCGCCACCCAGCGTAAGACCCGCAACGCCAATCTTCGGCACCACGCCCGTCGGCACGGCAAGTCTAAGGCGATGTGTTACGCGATCAAGATCTTCAAGCAACGCGCCGCCCTGAACAGTCACTGTGGGGGTATTGTCGTGGGCCGCGACTTGCTTCATCAACGACAGGTCGATTACGAGTCCGCCGTCGCACAACGCATGTCCGGCCACATTGTGTCCGCCGCCCTTCACGGCCAGGACAACGTCGTTCTCACGTGCAAACACCACTGCCTGGGCGATGTCGTGAGTCGAAAGGCATTGCACAATCAGGCCAGGTGACTTTGAAACTCTTTTATTCCAGACAACCCGTGCTGCGCGATACGCAGAGGTGTGAGGAAAAAGAATTCGTCCATAGAAGCTCTGAATAAATCGGTTTAGATTGTCCGTGGAGACACTCGAGCCATCGCGCTTCTTGATAGTTGTCATGCAATCCCTTTCCGCCCATCACAATTAAACGCAATCGAAGATTTCATATCAATTCGCATGCCTTAAATTTGTTTAAAGGGCTGACCAGGTAGGGACGTGCGTCAACCCATTATTCGGTCAGGCCGCGCTGTTTGCGGAAGTCTCGTCCGAATAGGAGGGGTAGTCGGTGTATCCAACCTCGCCATTGCGCGTATAGAAGCCTGACCGATCCGGTTCCGCCAATGGCCAGCCATGACGGAGGCGCTCAACGAGGTCTGGGTTGGCGATATATGTCCTGCCGAACGCGATCAGGTCCACGAGCCCAGAGTCGAGCGCGGCTTGAGCGCGCGCCAGGTTCGTAAAGCCGCCGCACCAGATGAAGGCGCCAGGGAATACCGCCCGGGCCTTGGCTAGCAGAGCGTGGTCGAGATATTCCGGCGGGTTGAACTCCCCGGTCTCCATGTTTCCTGTGGGCAGCAGTTCGTAGACCAGATGGACATAGGCCACGCCGCGGCGCCCCAGTTGCTCGACGACATAGAGGAACGTCTCTTCAACAAGTGGATCCTTCGGGATGTCGCCGTAACTGCCGAACGGAGACAGGCGAACACCCACGCGACCCGGCCCGAGCTCCGCCACGACCGCATCGACGACTTCCATCAGGAAACGCGTACGGCCTTCCACGTCGCCGCCGTAGCGGTCGGTGCGTGTGTTAAGCGCGGAGTTCATGAACTGCTCGAAAATATAGCCGTTGGCTCCATGGATTTCGACACCGTCTGCACCAGCAGCTCGTGCGTTGGCAGCAGCTTTGGCGAAAGTGCCGGCCATGGCCGCCACCTCGTCCGTGCTGAGCGCCCTCGGCGTGTCGGGGGTCATGAACTGCAGCTTTCCGTCCGGACCGTGGGCGAACACCTGCGAAGTCTCTGCCCGTTCCGTGGTCGCCCCGACCGGGGTCTGGCCATTTGGCAGGATCGAGGAATGGGCGAGCCTCCCAACATGCCAGAGTTGCATGAAAATCGTGCCGCCATGACGGTGAACCTCATCGGTCACGAGGCGCCAGCCCTGCATTTGGGCTTTCGAGTGATGGCCCGGTGTGCGCGCGTAGCCGTGGCTGGACTGGTCGATGTCGCCAGGCTCGGTGATGATAAGACCGGCGCTTGCCCGCTGGCCGTAATACTTGGCCATCAACGCATTGGGGAGGTCGCCATCAGTCGGCAGTTCCCCCTCGGTTGTGCGCGTGCGGGTCATCGGTGGCATGACGACACGGTTCTTGAGGTGAAGGCCACCCAAATAGTAGGGGTCGAATAAAGAAGTCATCGGGATCGTCCTTTTTGCCGTCTCTAGGGAGGTTGGTTGCTACAGGACGAGATGCTAGGTATGCTCAAACCATATTTCAAATCGATCGTAACCATATGAGGTATTACTGCTGATGATGAATGATGCGGTACTGCGAAAGGTCGATCTCAATCTGCTGCTGGCTTTCTCCGTGCTGATGCAGGAGCGCAACGTGACCCGAGCGGCGGAGCGGCTGTTTCTGGGGCAGCCGGGTCTTTCCGCTGCACTTCGGCGGCTCCGCGAGACGCTGGGCGACGAATTGTTCGTGCGCGTCGGTCGCACTTTGCAACCCACGCCCCGGGCGCTGTCTATCGCGCCTGCGATCGAGGACGCTCTTGCCGGCATCGAGCGTGCCCTTCGGCCGGCGGACGCCTTCGATCCGGCGCGCTGGCAGGGCGAGTTGCGCATCGCCACATGCGACAATCTTGAATCGTCATTTTTCGGGCCGTTGCTGGCGCGGCTGCGTCAGGAGGCGCCGCAAGCAAAGCTGATCAGCGTGGCCTTCGACGGGCGGAATGTCGCTCGCTTGCTTGACGAAGGTGCTTACGATTTCAGCATCTCTGTGCATGACGAGCCGTCATCGTGGCATGTGCGTGCACCGCTGTTCGAACAGACATCGCTCTGCATTTATGATGGGCGTCATCTGAAGTGCCCCGCGCGGCTTAGCCTTAAGAATTTCATCGGCGCGCCGCACGTGAACGTCTCGATTGCGGGTACCAGTGCAACCCATGTCGACGCAGCGCTTGCGCGCCTCGGCCATCGTCGCGAGGTGGTAGCGACGGTGCCGCATTTCTCCGCTCTGCCGATGACGTTGCAGGCGATCCCGGCGATCGCGACCATCCCGGAATACATGGCCCGCTGCATGGCGCAGCAGCACGATCTGACGATCTCGGAACCGCCGTTCGAGCTGCCGGCCGACGCGGTGACCATGCTTTATCGGCGTGTTGACCAGGCCGATAGCCGCGCGGTATGGCTGCGCCGCCTTACCGTGGAGGTGGTGAGGGATGCGTTGTCAGCGAGCGGCTCGCGCGTGGAGGTTTCAACCGATGCCTGCTGCTACGACTAGTTGATGCTTGCCGAGCCATCTGCGCTCCTCAACAACTTCATTTTCGGCTCTCGACGGCAAGCCGACATGCCAATCCCGCGAACACCGATCCAAGCAGATATCGAGGAATTCGCGACCGGCGGCGCTGACTCGACCACCGCGCGCCAAGTCGGCCGGCCAGAAGAATGACGATCCCATTCACAATCAAGCCGATAAAGTTGAGCACGGTCGCGAGGGTCAGGATCTGAAGGGCAACGGCGCCATCTTGAGGGCGTACAAACTGCGGAAAAAGCGCAAGGACGAATAGCGCCATTTTTGGATTGAGCAGATTGGTTAGCAGGCCCTGTCTGAAGATCTTTTGAGTAGCAAGACGAGTTTCGCCCGGCGCTGTTGTCGTTGGAGGCGAGGCCGTACGAAAGGTCTTCCACGCCAGGTAAAGCAGATAGGTAGCGCCAGCAAACCGCACTACATCGTAGGCGATGGGAACAGCGAGAAACAATCGGGACAGGCCAAATGCCGCCGCGATTGCATGACAGTAGGTTCCCACTAGTATTCCGGCTAGCGATGCAAAGCCGGCAGAGCGTCCCTGAGTCATGCTCCGTGACGCTATGAGCAGCATGTCCGGACCGGGCGTCATCGTTAGCGCAAGACAAGCTGCGGAGAAGAGTCCGAGGGTGGCAAGGCTAACCATGTGAGGTCCCCTTTTGTGTGGCACAAAAGGGATCTCAGTTTAATGAGTGCGCTTTATCTGGTCAATTTTGAACGAGTGATTCCGGTGAAGCCGGACGTCATCAAACAGCGAGTCGCATCCAGTCAGCATACGTACCCGCGGATCGTCTAGGTTGGCTGGATTTACGAAACCTTGCGGCATTGGATGCTTCGGTCCGTCTGTATACGCAGAGGCTATATGACCGCGGCTCGCGCGAGTAGCGCTGAAATCGGCAAGAAGCGGACATTCATAGATGCGTGGCTGCGAACTTTTTTGGTACCCACACGAAATCCCACTAGCCGGCCAACAGAGAAGGCGTGGATGTAAGAAAGACTTGAGATGAACGCTGTCGGCGACGGCTGACGGCGAATCCTGTTCCATGCGCTATATGACCTCAATACCTGACAGCTATGCCGACTCGATGCCCTCTGATCCTGATCTACTCGTGGACCTTGGACGAGTAGCGTGGGCCGCAGCACGTCTGCATGCAGGCGTTCGCGACTCCATCAACAAGCACAATGGCTCAACCTCAATGGCTCCCTTTGAACTGACTCTCGGGCAAGCCATTGCTGACCTCGAAAAACTCGCGAAAAATAATGATCGTGCAGACCAAGCAGATTGGGTTCGCGACTTTGGACGGCCTGCCAGCCGTCTTCGGAACGCGGTGATCCACGCCGTGACTTTTACCGCCCCCGATGGCAAACAGGCCATCGGAACAGTAGATAGGACTCCACCAGGCAGATTCCTTGTGCCTGATTTGCGAGCCGTCACGCTCGCGCTCATTGAGGCAAGCATGAAGTTGCCGGCCTAAGACATCGACGAGACGTTCGTATGCCGCATGTGAGACCGGCCTCTAGCCATCTGATTTCGGGTATTGCCCAAAGTCCGCTTTGGGTCGTGCCGCTGCCGATCTCCACATTGCGCGCTTCCGGGCAGAGCATGGATTTCGCATGAGGCAGTCACCGGCCCAAAAGCAGACGCTCAAATCATCTACTAAACTGGAGGCCGATTCAGTTCTTAAATTTCTGTTCCCTATCGTGTTCATTCGCTAGCTTCGAATTTGAAGAGGTAGGGTTAGCCTGGAAATATTCTAAAAATGGACCTCGCATGAAAGCTTATCTGATTGTTCTGGACAGCAGCCAAAACGTAATGATCGGACGGGGAGGCGCGTGCGCTGGGTTACAGCGTCAAGGTTGGCATCTCCCGGGGGGGACAATCAACATAGGCGAGAGTAAGACTGAAGCAGCCTTACGCGAATGTGCGGAAGAAACCGGATATCCAATCAAAATCCTCCCCAAAGCCTTCGGCAATGGGCCTGTGGAGCATGCGTCTTACTATGATCAGCATAACGCCAACCACAACCGGTCTTTTTTAGTATTGACCCTCGCTCAGCATCATACGGCGATCGACGCAAATTACGGTCAGCGAGCACGCCTTATGAGGTCCATCAAGCGCCCTGCCAACCCGCTCGATGAGCCGTTCAACGACGTAATCTGGATAAGCGCCGCCAATTTTAATGCGAACCACAGTACCCAGATGACTGCAGCGCAGAATACCGACTGGTTTTTTGATCCTTTACATTTATGGTTCAATGAGCCTTATGAGGCCCCTGATGATAACTATTGAGGCGACGTATTTGTGCTGTGTGCACAAGGTTGGTTTGTGACGTGTACGGGTATCGTTAGCAACGAGATTTGGCGACTAGCGGAGCTGTGGACTGCGGCCCCATGTTGCCCGACTGTCGAAGTGTGCGGCATCGGGCGTTTCGTTTCGTCTATATGAGCAGAAGCTATGTGACTGCGACTAACTATTGAGGTTCTTCGTGAATCGAATCGCGTTGAAAGTTGCCATCTGCTGCGTCGTTTTCGTGCGAGCTTCGCTTGCCTTTGCGCAGGCGGACGACGCAGAATTTTTCACGAGCCTTTACACATCGTTATGTGAAAAAAGCGTCCACAACACCGAAGCACTCCACAGCAAGCTTATCGAGAAAAAGCTCCCAGAGTTTCCCACGAGCCAGGCTGCTCTCTTTCTAGATGGATTCGAAGGACACGCTTATCCGATCCCGCACAACGGACAGATGGGAAACTTTGTTTTATCGTTGCCCACCGGAAAGAATATCTGCCTTGTTTTCGCAAGGCGCCTAGATGTCCAAACGACCCAAACGTTGTTCGCCCAAATGGCCGGCAACCCACCTGTTGGGACGGTGGCTGAAAGGCAGCCGGATGTGGATCAAGAAACTGGACCGAATGGCAAAACGCATACCGTTTCGTTCATCTGGACGCCCAAGGGCGGCGGAGAGAAGATTTTGCTTATGCAAACCACTGCGTCTTCGCCGACCGCTATGTTGCAGGCAATGACGAGTGTGTCGGTTGTTGCGCCGTAAATTCGCCGCGCGGCTGTTTTCAACCATTCCATCAAGCATGGTTAGCGGCGAATGGGGATGACCGCTTCCGGCAGTCGAGAGCGACTGCATCTGGTCGCACTGTGCAACCGTATAATCCCTGCCGCCGCAACGTGCGGAGTCAGAATTCACCTAATAGCTGTTCAGGTCTGGCAATGAGACTTCTTGTCGCTATTGTTGTGCTGCTTATGATTCCGCTTGATGCGATTGCTGGAACTCGGACCGCCGCGCCTGCGGAAATCGAGAAAGCTATTCGCCAACACGTCATCAAGCTGCAAGCCACCGAATACCGTGACGCACGGACGGTGATAGCTCAAAATGGCATCGTAGTGGTGATCTACACGATTGAAGGAGCGTGCGCTGGGATAAATCCGCGAGCGAAACCCGGCACTTGCTCGAACAATTGGGTTAGATACATGGTGGCGCTCTCAAATCATCGGATCACGCCTCCTGCCGCGATCGGAGGAAACGGCGGTCTTTCAGACACTGGCGTGAAAATTTCAGATGGGATAATTGAGGTAAGCGGCATATCCGCTGGTCCTAATGATGCAGCTTCGGGATCAAAATAGGCAGTACACTTCCACCACGATTTCGTAGAACGAAAATTCAGCGAACGTGGGGAGAGAATGTCACAGTTACTGTCTTTGATCCATCGCGTGCCTGATGTGGTTTGGTCTGGCATTGTCGCGTCTTTGATTACCGTGCTGGGCGTATTGGTTACAAATATTGGTTTATCGAGGCGTCACCGTGAGCAGTTGGCCCATAGCGCGAGCGAGAGCGAACTTAAGCGCCGACACGATGCTTCGGAGAGCACGCTGCAACGCAAGATGCAGCTGCGGCGTGATGTGTATATCCCGGCAGTGGAAGGGGTCATGTCCGCCGTTGAAGCATTGGGTGCCGGACACGATCCACTCCAAGCGACGGCTGACTTAAGCAGGAGATACACGGACTCGGTGGCGAAGATAGCCAAACTAAATGTTGTCGCTCGACCGGATACCGTGCAGGCCATTGGTGAGCTCCTTCATACGATGCAAACGTTGCAACTCACGCTAGTGCCCAAGAGAGTGGTCATCGATCAATTGCAGGCACAGGTTGCATCGCTTTCCCGTGCGGTGAGCCGCGCCGTACACGCGCATGGAAAATGGGTAGAGGCGCAGACAGCGCTGCTATACGAGGGGCCGCCAACACCGGCGCGATGGAAATTCGTGGTCGGCCAGATCGATTTCGCGCAGCGTCAAGTTGATGAGTGGAATCAGAAGCATGTAGCAACGGTTAGGGACTTGCAAGCCGCGACGCTTGATCACGTCAAAGTTTTCATCGGCGGCCAGCCCGCATTCTCCAAAGCCTCAATGGACGCCAACATTGCAATCCGAAGCGAGTTGGCGCTAGACGAGGGCGACACTGAGATGCTGCGCGCAATGTTGGTTCAACACAGCGAGAAGGCATACCAGAAACTTCTCGACGCGCTCGGATCGATGGAGGCGTCTCACCAACCCACCACTGCCAAGTAGATCTTGGCGACTGGAGCCATGTTGTTCCCTTTAAGTACGAATCGGCCGGTTTTGTAAACTCGACTCATCTTCCGATTCACAAACTCCTTGATGCCGCCACATTGCGTACACGCTTTGCTTTTAGCTTTAAAGCGCGGCGATAGCGGCCTCGGCCACTTCGATATCCTGCTCGACGGTCCCGGCACTGGCGCCGACAGCACCGATCACGTTCCCGTCGCGAACCACAGGAATGCCACCGCCGAAAATCACCACCTTCCCGGCGTTGCTGTCCTGAATGCCGAAAAGCGGTTTCCCTGACTGCGATAGCGATGCAAGAAACGACGTGGTCTTGTCGAAGAATCGCGCAGTCACGGCCTTGTCGATCGCGAGCTCGATACACCCGATCAGCGCGCCGTCCTGACGCACAAAACCAATCAGATGTGCACCCACGTCAACCACCGCGATGTTGTACGGAATGCCAAGCATCGTCGCCCGGGCTTCGCCGGCCGACAACATGCGCTTCGCATCTTCAAGCGTTAACGTTTCGCAGGACCGAGGCATCACATCCTCATCATGAGGTCGTGTACGAAAACCGTAAGCACGCCCTGACGCGAATGCTAGTTCATCATCGTGATGGGTGTTAGGGCATAGCGTCGCGCCAACGTGCGATTTGGCAAACGCTGTGTGGACCTGGAATCAAGATGGATTGCGGACCGGAGCGTAGCCAACCCCGGTCCTCGTGCGTATTTCTATTCAGGTCGCGCCGGCGTGATAACCAGCTTGTCCTTCTGCACTTCTACGCGAACCTTATCGGAAATCTCAAACCCCGCTTCCTCCAGCCAGCGCCCCGACAGACGAATCCAGGGCGCAGGCGGATAATCCGCGGGAGTATTCTTCCAAAACGGCCATCCCTTAGGCCGATAAAACGGCTGGCGTAGCCTCGATACGGTCAGGTAGCGAACCGAAGTACCGTTCTCTGTTTTATGATTGCGTTTAGCCATGGTCAACTCCCTCTATGAGTTGGTTGTGGTTAGCGGGTCGTTTGGGCGCCAACCCTTGCGACCCGCGCTCTTTTCTCCTTCCTGCTCTCCCTTCTTCGAATTCCGTTTGCTACAGAATGAACGCGTTGCGCGTTCGTTAGCGATCCCACATATTTTCCTCGAACGTATGAGGGAAAGCAATGGATCGCTGATACAGGCAACGTATCCTTCTTCACGCTCATCGCTTCAACATCAAACGCAATGCGTCCTGCCGGAAAGAAGATCAACAAGATCACCACGGCACCCTTCACCTCCAGAAAGTGATGACCGCCTGGCGCGAGTGCAGCGCCTCCATCCGAAGAATCTGACGCGATGACCAGAAGTAAGTATTAAACGTCCCGGAACGATCGAGTAAAAAACGGCTGTACATGCACCACAAAGCGCGTACCATGTCCGTGTCTCCTCGCGCCTGCGCTCGTCCCTGCGTACTGCCCGCGCGAACATAAGCGCCGCCAGGCCTCTCCACGAATGGCGCGTCGCGAACTCCCCCGGTGCTTGACCTTCCAGGTCCTCATCAGCCCTTCCCGCATCACCACACCGCGCAACCGCGGAAACAAAGGTCATCATGCAAGCCGCCCGTTATCTCTACAAAGGGCTGGAACTCCAGCCGCTCGTGTTTCCCCGCCAGCGCACGAAAGAAGGATTTAGCCGCAGCTACGACGAAGGTTTCGACGCCGCGGTCCGTATCAAGGAATCGGGGCCTGAGGCGGAGCAGGCGCGTAGCCGCGTCTTTGTGCTCCCCGTTGAGCGGGCGTTTCAGAGCAGCGGCGACGCAAGGCGCGCGTCGACCGCTTATGCAGAACATCTGATCGACTCCTGCCCGCCGGGCGCGACGATCTGGGACAGCGCTGCGTGAAAACGGTGTTCACGCTTTCAGTATTGCGCAATGGAATGGCTCGAGAAACGTCACGACTAACGTGACGTGACGCGTGAAGCGGCATGCCTGACTGCATCCGACCGTCAGGTGGAATCACTCTACGCTTTACAAAGGGGCAGCATGACGACGAACGAGTCACTGTTGAGTCTGGCGGAATATCTCGACCTCTCGCGCAACATCGGCGAGAGCGTGATCATGATGCAGGCATGCAACGACGCTTGTGCGATGTATGTCGGTAACGCAGCCAAAACCCAAAACTTACTGATCTTCCACGGGTCGATTGCGGTATCCCTTGCCGATGAAATCCTCAAACGGACGCGAATTGGCCTCAATCGGGTGGAGATCGCCGGGCAGATTTACCGCTTCGTTCGTAGCGTGACCCATTTCGAGGATCGAGGCGCTGTCGTTTTCGCTCCGACGTAGCGCCTGCCTGAATTCAATCAACGCTTCCCGCGTTTCTTCAAACAAGGAGCCCGATGACTACAGTCACATTGCGACCCAACGAACCCATGGAAGTCGCGCTGCGTCGATTCCGGCGATCGATCGATAACGCTGGACTTCTGAAAGAACTTCGCGCCCGCATGGCCTTCGAAAAGCCGACCACGCGACGCAAGCGTAAGAAGGCTGCCGCCGTGGCAAGGCAGCAAAAGCAAATCCGTCGATCGCTACCGCCTAGAAAGCCGTACTAGACGCCGCTCTTTTGACTTACGCCCGGGCAGTTGTCACCAAGCGTGCGCAGCAGGGAACGAGAAACAGCAGCGCAGCCAATCCCCAGAATGCCCCGGGCAATCCAACATGATTGGCCACAAAGCCGACACCGGCCGGACCCAGTAGATTTCCTGCATAACCGGTGGTGGTAATCGCCGCGACTGCAAGTGCAGACGGCATCGCGCGTTGCGTGCCTGCTTTGCGAAACAACACCGGCACGACATTCGATGCGCCGAGGCCGATCAGCAGGAAGCCGGACATCGCTACGACCGTAACCGTCGCGGTCAGCAAGATAACGAAACCAATGGTGGCGAGCACACCGCCCCAGAACACCACCATGCGATCGCCAAAGCGGGCCGTTATCGCGTCACCACTGAAACGGCCCACGGTCATCGCTATCGAGAACAGCATATAGCCGACTCCACCGCGTGCGGCATCGACCAGCCCTTTGCCGGTAATAAGCAAAGCGCTCCAGTCGAGCAGCGCGCCTTCAACCAGAAACGTAATGGCGGTGAGCGCGGCCAGCAACAGCACCACCCCATGCGGCATGACAAATAAAGGAGCGCCACTCTCCTGAGCCGTGTGGAGCAGCCGTGGTTGCGCAACGACCATTGCGGCGAACATCAGAACCGCACAGAACACGGTGCTCGCAAGCGTCCCGATCTGCATCGAAAGCAGAAACGTCATCAACGTCGCGCCGAAAAATCCACCGACGCTGAATAGCGCGTGAAACCCCGACATCAAATGACGCGCTTCCATGCGTTCAACTTCGATTGCGTGGACATTCATGGCGACGTCAAGCGAGCCGAGACACGCGCCGAATGCAAGCAACGCGATGGCCAGCGTAAGCGGCGTACTGACCACGGTTAGAAACGGAAGAATGATCGCGAGGCCAATGCCTCCCGCTGCGATAACCGGTTTGCTCCCATATCGCGCGCTGATCACGCCTGTGAATACCATGGCAATCACCGAGCCTAAGCCAAGGCACAGCAGCAGCATGCCGAGCAGGGCGTCATTCGCGCCGAGCCGGTCCTTGGCGAATGGCACGAGCGGCGCCCAGCACGAGACACCGAAACCCGCCACGAGGAACGCAAGGCGGGTGGCAAATCGGGCTGCTGGCTGATCTGAAGTCATTTCGCTCGATATGCTCATGGTCTGATCTCGTTGGGCTGTGTCATGGGCCTACAGGTCGGCTGACATCGCGACCAGGACCTTTGTCCCGGCCTTGGATAGAGACGCACGTTCTGCACGCGGCAAGTCATGTTCGACGACAACGCATTCGATCGCTCCAATTGCGGCGACGCGATGCGATGCACGAGCGATGAATTTGCCAGTCATCGCGAGTACCGCGTTGTGCGCACTAGCCGCAAGGACCGCGCGTTTAAACGTGGCATCGGCAAGATTGAAGGCACTGATACCGCCTTTAGACGATATGGCGCATGAACCGATAAAGCATCGGTCGATATTCATCTGCGCGACACTTTGCACGGCGGAGGCGTCGACGCATCCGCCGACGGTCGCGTCGACCGCGCCTCCAATCATGATCAGTTGCAGATCGCCGCGGTGAAGGACGGCAGCCGCGATATCGATGGAGTTGGTGGCGACGGTGAGCTCGCTTTCCTCCGGCAGTACCTCGACAAGCGCGAGATTCGTGCTGCCGCTGTCGAGGAATACAAGTTCGCCTGGCTCGATCAGCGGCACTGCTGCGCGCGCCAACGCCATTTTCCGTTCGCGGTCCTCGATCATGCGCGCCGTCATGGGAGCGGACGCAGGCGTGATGGGCAACGCGCCGCCGTAGACCCTGCGGCACAGCCCCTCGGCAGCGAGGGCGCGGAGATCGCGACGAATTGCGTCTTCTGAAATGTTGAACTCGACGGCGAGCGTGGCCGCTACCACCGACTGGCCTTGGGCGAGCCGATGCGCAATCTCGTCGCGCCGTGCGAGGGGGACATTGTCATTCATGCGGATATCTTACTGTGCACGAATAAGAATGTAAACGTGCATGATCGTGCATCGCTGGGATCAACGTTTTAGACCAACAAATAGGGCAGGTGTACAGATGAAAGTACGCGGCACGGCGGTTGCTCGATTTCGTCGTTAAGCAAGCGGTATTCGCTTGCGTAGAAATTTCAATCCAATTAAGGAGGACGGATCATGATCAAGGCAACCAGCATACTGATCGCGGCCACTGCCGCACTCGCGCTGTCGGGCGGCGCTTATGCCCAATCGGCTGGAGGCGGAGGCGGCTCCGGCTCGTCGAACGGCAGCACGGCCAGCCCGTCGAACCAGATGAACGGTGCGACGAACAGCTACGGCACGCCAGGCTCCACTAACTCGGACAGCGGCAAGATGAGCCCGAAGCCGAACTCGGGCCTGCCGAGCGCGAATAATGGTGCAGAAGCGGTGACCCCTGCTCCAAGCAATAACACGCTGGCAACCCCCAGTGTGAAGTCGCCGGCCGCTCCGCAATAAGGGTGGTTAACAAAAAAGGCCGCTGCCCTCTTGGACAGCGGCCTTTGCAACGCCCTTTGTTTCCTTAGGCAAACTCCCTAAGCGAACACGCGCACCTCAAGCCCGCGCACACCGATCCCTCAACTGCAAAATCATCGGTGTAAAAATCAGCTGCATCGCAAGGCCCATCTTGCCGCCCGGCACCACGATCACATTCGGTCGCGACATAAACGAGTCATGCAGCATGGTGAGCAAATACGGGAAGTCGATCCCTTTAGGTCGCGCAAACCGGATCACCACAAAGCTTTCATCAGGCTGCGGAATCTCCCGCGCAGTAAATGGATTCGACGTATCCACCGTCGGCACGCGCTGAAAATTTACATGCGTGCGTGAAAACTGCGGACATATGTAATTCACATAGTCAGGCATGCGTCGCAGAATCGTATCGACGATCGCCTCATGCGAATAGCCGCGCATATTCTGATCGCGATGCAGTTTCTGTATCCACTCGAGATTGATGATCGGCACCACGCCCACCAGCAGATCCGCATGCTGCGCAACATCCACACTGTCCGTCACCGCCGCGCCGTGCAGTCCTTCGTAGAACAGCATATCGGTGTTCGACTCGATCTCTTCCCACGGCGTAAACGTGCCGGACGGCAACTTGAATTTCGCCGCATCCGTTTCGTCGTGCACATATCGGCGGAATTTCCCGGAGCCCGACTTCCCATAGCTCGCAAACAGCTGCTCAAGTTCCGCGAGCATGTTCGCATCGGGCCCGAAATGGCTAAAGTTATGCACACCATCGCGCTCGGCCTGCTTCAGCGCTTCGCGCATGCCGAGCCGGTCGTAGCGATGAAATGCGTCACCCTCCACAATCTGCGCATTGATCTTCTCGCGCCTGAAAATATGTTGAAAGCTCTTCATGACGGTAGTCGTGCCGGCGCCGCTCGATCCGGTCACCGCGATGATCGGGTGCTTGACTGACATACGCGCTTCTCCCTTTCGCTAATCGGTGTCGATAATCGGTGTCGATAAGCTTCGTCGATACACGGGCCCCGTCAATGCACGCCTTATACCGGCGCTTCCGGCAAGAACAGCGACCGTTCCCTGAAAAGCGGCGACGAAAACGGCCGGTCGGTGCCGAGATCGTGCTCGCGGTGATAGCGGCCGATGCGCGTCACTTCGTTCTTCGAGCCGAGTATCACCGGCACGCGCTCATGCAGGTCGCCAGGCACCACGTCGAGAATGCGCTCGCGCCCGGTGATCGCCGCGCCGCCCGCCTGTTCGATCAGAAAGCTCATCGGGTTCGCTTCGTAAAGCAGACGCAAACGGCCATGCGTCGTGCGCGGCGAGCGGAAATCGCGCGGATACATAAACACGCCGCCACGCATCAGAATGCGATGTACCTCAGCGACCATCGCCGCAATCCAACGCATATTGAAATCGCGCTCACGGCAGCCGCTCTTGCCGTCCTTGCATTCCTGCACATAGCGACGGATTGGCGGTTCCCAGAAGCGTTCGTTCGATGCGTTGATAGCGAACTCGTTCGTGTCTTCTGGAATGCGAATGTCCGAATGCGTGAGCACGAAGTTGCCGACGTCGCGCTCGAGCGTGAAGCCATGCGTGCCGTTGCCGATCGATAGAACAAGCATCGTCGCAGGGCCGTAGATCGCATAGCCCGCTGCAACCTGCTCGTGGCCGGGTCGCAAAAACGCGGTGCGATCAGCTGCCTTAGCGTTTCCGTTTGCATGAGCCTCGTCCTGCGGTGGCGCGCGCAACACCGAAAAAATCGAGCCCACCGCACCGTTGATATCGATGTTCGACGAGCCGTCGAGCGGATCGAACGCGAGCAGATACTCGCCGCGCGGGTAGCCCGGCGGTATCTGGTACACGTGCTCGATCTCCTCGGACACCATGCCCGCAAGCAAGCCGTCCCATTCGCAATGCTGCAGAAAGATATCGTTGGTCAGCACGTCGAGCTTCTTCTGCTCTTCGCCATGCACGTTCGCCGAGCGCGCCGAGCCGTAGTTGCCGTCGAGCGCGCCACGCGTGAGCGTCGCGGCAATCGTCTTGATCGACGCGGCAACGTCGATCAACAGTGCCGATAAACCGCTCGCGCGCCGCGGTGGACATTGCCTGTCGAGCGCGTCGATCAGAAACTTCGAGAGTGTCGTTCGTCCGTCTCGCATCGCACGCTCCTCAGGAAGCCGTGGGTTTGGCAACCGCCGCGCTTTCAGTCGCGGTTCCATGTTGCGGACCCGGAGAGAGCCGGTCGAAGACGCGGCTTGCGCGAATATCGCCCGCGGTGATCAGCGTGAGCGCTGCCGGATCGGCCGGTTGGGCGCCATCGAGCGCCGCTGCAAACAAACGGTTCGCCTGACGCAGCCGCGCGCGATCGATCGCGTTGCGCACCGAGCGCGCGTTCGCGAAGTTCGGCTGCTTGATGCGGCGATCCAGATAATCCTCGAACGAGCGGCGCGAGTCGCAATCGAAGCGGTAATGCATCGTGTCGAGCATCCGCTCGGCGATCGCGAGCAGCTCTTCCGGACCGTAATCGGGGAACGTGATGTGATGCGCGATCCGCGAGCGAAAGCCGGGGTTACTCTGGAAAAACGTGTCCATCCGCGAGGCGTAGCCGGCGAGTATCACCACCAGATCGTCGCGCTGGTTTTCCATCGCCTGCAGCAGGATCTCAATCGACTCCTGGCCGTAATCGCGCTCGTTTTCCGGGCGATACAGGTAATACGCCTCGTCGATAAACAGCACGCCGCCCATCGCGCGCTTCAACACGTCACGCGTTTTCGGCGCGGTATGGCCGATGTACTGGCCGACAAGATCGTCGCGCGTCACCGACACCAGGTGATTGCGCCGGATATAGCCAAGCCGGTGCAACACGTCGGCCATGCGCATCGCAACCGTCGTCTTGCCCGTGCCGGGGTTGCCGGAAAAGCACATATGCAGCGTCGGCGCGCCGGTCGCGATGCCGAGCGTGGCACGCGCACGCTCTACGAGCAACTGTGCCGCGATCTCGCGAATACGCGTCTTCACCGGAGCAAGGCCGACAAGATCGCGGTCGAGTTCGGTCAGCACGCCCGCGATGCCCGATTCGCGATACAGCGCGAGCAGGTTCACATGCGGTCCGTCAGGTGGCGATTCGGCGGGTGCATGCGGCGAATGTTGCGACAACGCCTCGCGGCGTGCCGGCAATTCAAGCGTATCGGCAGTCATGGTCGTCTCCGTTTCGATGGAATTCCGTACGGGGCGCCGTGTGCGAGGCCGGGGCAAATCACCAGCCTCGTGCGGCGTCGGCCTGCGCGTCTTTACGCGCATCGCCTGATGCATCGCTAGCGCGGCGCCTCAACGCATAGCGCTGCACACGTCCCTCGTTGTCCTGGCGTTCGAGCGAGTAAGTCGCTTCGTCGTCGGGCCGGTTCACCATGAACGACAGCCGCATCGTTTCGAAGCCGCGCACCGAGTCGAACGCATTGACCTTGATGTAGTGCTGCGGATAAGCGTCGCGGCACGCGGTCACTTCCTGCATGACACCCGCCGCATCGCGCAGATCGAACATCGGCAGCCCCCACATCTCCCAGTATGTGTTGCGCGGGTGCGGGTTGTCGGTGTATTCGACCGAACACGCCCAGCCTTGAGCCAGCGCATAGTCGATTTGCAGGCGGATTTCATCGTCGGTCAAATCAGGCAAAAAAGAAAACGTCCCTTGCGTGATACGCATGGCGGTACCCCTTCGTGCAGAACGCAATGATCAGGACGTTGCACGCTCGTTGCGCGTGCAACGGTCGGTGAGCCCAGGCTTAAGCTAAGGCTCAGGCGACGCTCGGCGTCACGGCAAAGTCCGGCGTGTCGGTCGATGCATAGTTAAACGTCACATCGCGCCACGTATCGAGCGCCTGCTTGAGCGGCAGACAATGACGCGCCGCTGCCTCAAGCAAATCCGGCCCTTCGTTCGCGAGATCGCGCCCTTCGTTGCGCGCCTTCACCATCGCTTCGAGCGCCACGCGATTTGCGGTCGCGCCGGCCTGGATGCCGGCCGGATGCCCGATCGTGCCGCCGCCGAATTGCAGAATCGCATCGTCGCCAAACAGGTCGAGCAGCTGATGCATCTGCCCCGCGTGAATCCCGCCCGACGCGACCGGCATCACTTTGCGCAAGCCGGCCCACGGTTGATCGAAGAAAATGCCGCGCGACAGGTCGACGGGGTTGTGCGCTTCGCGCAGCACGTTGTAATAACCCTGCACCGACAGCGGATCGCCTTCGAGCTTGCCGACTGCCGTGCCTGCATGCGCGTGATCGACGCCCGCCATACGCAGCCACTTGGCGATCACGCGAAACGAAATGCCGTGATTGCGCTGCCGCGTGTACGTGCCGTGCCCTGCGCGATGCAAATGCAGAATCATGTCGTTCTTGCGCGCCCAGCGCGCCATCGACTGGATCGCGGTCCAGCCGATCACGAGGTCGATCATCACAATGCACGAGCCGAGTTGTTTAGCGAATTCCGCGCGCTCGTACATGTCCTCCATCGTCGCCGCTGTCACGTTCAGGTAATGGCCTTTCACCTCGCCGGTTTCCGCCTGTGCGCGATTCACCGCTTCCATCGAGAACAGATACCGGTCGCGCCAATGCATAAACGCTTGCGAGTTGATGTTTTCGTCATCTTTGAGGAAATCGAGTCCGCCTTTAAGCCCTTCGTAAACGACGCGTCCGTAGTTTTTGCCGGAAAGTCCAAGCTTCGGCTTCACTGTCGCGCCCAGCAGCGGCCGCCCATATTTGTCGAGACGTTCACGCTCCACAACGATGCCCGTCGCGGGACCATGAAAAGTTTTCAGATACGCGACCGGAATGCGCATGTCCTCAAGCCGTAATGCCTTCAAAGGCTTGAAGCCGAAAACATTGCCGATGATCGATGCAGTCAGATTGGCCACCGAACCTTCTTCGAAGAGGTCCAGCTCGTAAGCGATATACGCGAAGTATTGCGGCTCGCTATTGCCAGGACCCGAGCCAGCACCCGAGCCCGGCACCGGATCGACGCGATACGCTTTGGCGCGATACATGTCGCACGCAGTGAGGCGATCGGTCCACACCACGGTCCAGGTCGCCGTCGACGATTCGCCTGCCACTGCCGCCGCCGCTTCTTCGGGCTCGACGCCCGGTTGCGGCGTGATGCGGAACAGCGCGATCACGTCCGTCTCTTTCGGCTCGTAATCGGGCTGCCAATAGCCCATCTCGCGATACTTGAGCACGCCCGCGTCGTAGCGCGAACGCCGTGTCGGCGTATCGGCGGGCGCGATCGCTGCCTGGCTGAAATCGTTCATCGGTGTCCTCCTGTCGTAGGCTTGCGGCAAGCTTGCTGCCATGGAGGTCAATGTAGGCGTGACGCGCGTCGAAGTGAATTCACGATTTTCTTGCGCGGCCTTAAGTGATGCGTTAAGACAGGTGACGATGCAACCAAATGCGCTCACAATCAGTGACGCGGCTTGTGCAACACTTTGCTGCGATGTCGCGACAGTAAGGCGTGTAAGCACAAACCCTGGATTGTTTGTAGTTGACTCGCACACAATCTATGCTTTGTGGCACGCACCTTGCGTCGTGACATGGGTCGACGCGATTAGCGCCTCACGAAAAGCGTTGGTCGCCAAGGCAACCGTCTTTTTCAAGGAGGGAAGACTATGCAGTGGACAACCCCAAGCTACACGGACATGCGTTTTGGCTTCGAAGTTACGATGTACATCGCGACCCGCTAAAACGCCGAACGCGCGGGGCTTCCTTCGGGCGGCCCCGCACTTCTGCTTCCGTTCATTTGTATTACCGCCGCACTTGCAGCCGCAGTACTCACCGCAGTACTCATGTTTCACCCCGCTTTTTACAGCGTTTTTCCACTAGCAGACCGCCGGTGTATGGCGCGTCGCACGACCAGCCTGGTTCGCCATGATTCACGAAACGATCATCACGACCGCGGCACGCGACGGCACCCCGCACATTGCGCCCATGGGCGTGCGCTTTGAAAACGGCCTTGCGATTCTCGCGCCGTTCCGGCCATCCACCACGCTCGACAACATCGTCGCCACCCAATCCGCGGTAATCAATTTCACGACTGACGTCAGGGTCTTTGCAGGCTGCGTGACCGGCACGCAACGCGATTGGCCCACAGCCAGCGTGAGCCACGTGCAGTCAGTACGGCTTGCGCAATCGCTCGCGCATACGGAACTGGCGCTTGCCGAAACACTCGACGACCCACAGCGCCCGACGCTGAAAATGCGCTGCGTGCACACGGAAACGCACGCGCCGTTCGGCGGCTTTAATCGCGCGCAATCGGCCGTGGTGGAAGGCGCGATTCTTGTTAGCCGTCTGTTTATGCTGCCGGCCGACAAGGTCGATCGCGAGATCGCCTATCTGCAGATTGCGATCGACAAGACCGCCGGACCTGATGAGCAAACCGCGTGGTCGTGGATTCTCGCGGCAATCGACCGGTATCGCGCGAACGCCGCGTCGAAAACCGGTGGTTCGCCCGATGATGCACCGCACACCATGCACGAAACACGTTGAAGCGCTTGTTCGATACGGCGGTGCGGCACGAGGAATGCGGCACTGCGCCATGTATCGAACAAGCGCATTCCGTTTGATTCAGGGAATATTCGCCACGCAACGTTTCGGAGATCTCGATGACTGCATTGCTAGCGAGCGTCCGCTCGGCCGAAGAAGCTTTCGATGCCGCGGAGGCAGGCGCCGAACTGATTGATCTGAAGGAACCCCATGGCGGCGCGCTTGGCCGCGTCGCGACGCACAAAGTCGCGCGTATCACGCGCGAATTGCGCGCGCGCTATCCAGTCAAGCCGATCAGCGCGACGATCGGCGATATGCCCGCCGATGCGTTCGACGAAATGGCGGCGCGCGTCATCGAGATCGGCGATGCCGGTGTCGACTATGTGAAGGTCGGCGTCACTGCGGGGCCGCATGCGCGCGCGTGTCTAACGCATCTTGCAGGGCTCCCGGCGCCGGTTTTGCCGGTACTGCTGTGCGATGGCGGCATCGATCCGCAGCTGGTCGAACATGCGATGAACCTCGGCTTTGCCGGGCTGGTGTTCGACACCGCTGTAAAAGACGGCCGCACGTTATTCGACTGTGTCGACGAGGCGACGCTCGCCGCGTGCATCGATACGATTCGTGCGAAGGGCGCGATGGTCGGAATCGCGGGCTCGCTCGGCTGGGCGCAATTGGACAAAATTCGCGCGCATGCGCCCGATGTGGCGGGTTTTCGTACGGCGCTATGTGAAAGTGGACGCACGACACGGCTCGATCCGCAGCGCGTCGCGCAATGGGCCGATGCGTTGCATCGGCATCCGCAGGCGCAGTACGCGTGATGTTCGTGGATGACAAACCCGGCGAGCTTCGCGCTCGCCGCTAACCGGCTGGCGGTAAACCCTTAGATCAAACCTTAAGCCGCCGGCGAATTCAACAACCGCTCCCGCATCAGACTCACATCGCCTTTGTTGAACAGCTCGACCACATAATTCGCGTCGTTCACGTAATCGACAAACCGCGCATCGAGCACGCCCTCCGACGCCAGCACTTCCAGCGACCGCCCCGAATCGACGTCGCACGACTTCACCACCATCAACCGCTCCGCGTTCAATGAGGTCGACAGCCACGCGGCGAGACTATCCGACGTCGTGTCCCAGTTCGACATCGCATTCGGCGTCGCCGTGAGCAGGCCGATCGGCATCCACACCGCGACCTTGCCGTTGCGCAGCGCGCGGCGAATCATGTCCTCGTTCGTCGCGAGCACGAGTTCGGGCAGCACGCCCTGCATCAGCAGCGCGTACTGCGTCATCGCCAGCAGGCACATGTTGTGTGCCGCCAGATCGCCGAACCGCCACTCTTTCTGATAGTCGCGAACCCGATCCGCGAAATCGCCGCCACCCGGCACGATTACGATGCGCCCTCCGCCGACTTCCCAAAGCTGCGTCAGCCAATCTCGCAGCGACGGGTCGTGACTCAGGCTGCCCCCGATTTTCACCACCCACATGTCTGTCCCTCGCTCTGTTCCGACTTTCACCGGCATCCGCGCTTGCCGTCCGCGGCCGGATGGTTACGGCATGTGTCGCTTGTGTCGTTCGACTGTCCCCTATATCCGCTACGCCGCACGCGCCGATTCGTCGCGAACTGCGTGCTTCGAATCGCTCTCGCGCTGTGTCTCGTCCATCGCCATCAATAACGCAACTGCGACGCTTGGCGCGCAGGTCGCAATCCATTCGTTCGGTTCGTGCGACGGCGTATGCGCGTCGGCACTCAGCTCGACTTCAGCATCCACGACCACGTCGGCGTCGGCGTCCGCATTGGCTTCCGCGCTCGAAGACTTCAGGCCACCCGCAAGCTCGCTGAAATCCACATAAGCGCGCGCCGTTTCGCACGCGAGCGCAACCACGAGAAACCGCCCGCATCCTGCGCCGACCAGCGGCGCATCCGCCAGCGCCGGATGCGCCGCGCACACTTGCGCGAGACCTTCGCCGATTGCACGCAGCTGCTCGAGCCGCCATGTCTGCGCAAACGCACGCCATTCGTCGACGTTCGCCTCGGCTGCGTCGCGGCCGATCATCCGCGCAAGTCGTGCGCAACTCGCATCGACAGTTTTCGGGCCGTTGTCGGCGCTTGCATGCTGGTCGTGCGGCGGCCATAGCTCGCCGGTCAGGCGGTAGATATCGGCGCTCGTCGCAAACCATTCGTTCATCACGCGCGTCGTCTCGCCGCGAAACGCAACACGATGCGCAATGCCGCACAGCGGCGTGCGCACGACACCTTGGTAAACGAGTTCGCCGCTGACGAGCCGCGTCGCATCGTTCGACCCGCGCGCCGCCACGCGCGCATCAACGATCGGTACGATATCGGTAGTCGTACTGCCGATGTCGATCAGCAGCGCGTTCGGCACTTGCGTAGCGACCCACTGTGAAGTGGCGAGCCAGTTCGCCGATGCAACTGCACGCCACCGTTCGACCGCATCGTCGGCCCGCAGCCAGCCGCGTTCGCCCGCGAAAAACCGCGTGTTTACACCCAGACGCGCGGCAAGCGTCTGCACCAGCACCAGCACGCCATGCTCGCGGTCCGAGAACAGATCGACCATTTCGCCGGTCATCGTTACCGCGTGGCGCGAGCGCGGCGCGCGAGACGCCGGCCAACGCGCGAACACGTCGTCGATCACGCGCTCGAGATGCACAAGCCCCTGCCACAGCGGACACGCCCACTGCGCGACATCGACAAGCGTCCCCGCGGCATCGACAACCGATACCTTCACATGCGCGCCGCCGACATCCCAGCCGAATACGGCATGCGGCATATCCGCCATGCCATTGCCATCGCCATCGCGCCGGCCGCTCATGGTGCGGTCCTGCCGACGAAAAGCGGCGCGGCCGCGCCGTGCTGCGATTGCAGCGCAGAACCCGTGCGCACGCCATGCGCCGCAAACACGTCGGCCGCGAGATTGCGTCCGAGCCGCGCGGACAAGCCGACGTATGCCATCGTCACGCGCGGATTCACTTCAATAACGATCGGCCCGCGGCCCGGATGCCACACGACATCGATCCCGACAAACCCGCGCAGCCCCGGCACCAACGCCGCTGTTCTGTGCGCAAGGGTTTCGAGCACCTGGCCTTCGGGACTGCGCCGATCGATCTGATCGATATCGACGCCGTCGAACTCAACGACGCGCCCCGCATGGCCGGCCGACGCCGCATCGGCCACGCCGATCCGTTGCCGGTTGATGCTGATCAGCCGCGCACCGTTCGCGCCGCAGATCAGCGACAGGCTCAACGCTTCACCGTCCACCCATTCCTGCAAGACCGGCCGATGCCCATTGGCGACGCGTGCGCAGTATGCGTCGCATGCTTCCGCGAGGTCGTCGTAGCGATAGGTATCGAGACCGCCCGCGCCGTCATCGGGTTTGACGACCCATGAGGTCGCGGCGCCGCTCGCACCAGCAGGCGCCGTCGAAGCGGCGGCATCGACATCGAGCGCGCCCGGGTCGAGCGCCGGCGTCGACGCAATCCCGTTCGCCGCGAGCAAAGCCGCCGTCGCACGCTTGCTGGACGCGATACTGATGGCCTCCGCGGTGCAGCCAAGCCAGCGGCTCGCCCCCACCGCTTCGGCGAGCTTCAGCATCAACCCGTCGCATTCCGGCGCCACAATCCACGCATAATCGTGGGCACGCGCAGCTCGCGCGACAAAATCCATCATCGGTTCGCCGGGCGCCGCGCAGTAATGCGGCAGCGGGCTGCGCGACGCCGCGGCCGCCTCGAAGCGCGAACTCGCGAAACTCACTTCGACGTTGTCGAGCGCGCGCGCATCGTGCACGATCGCATCGCGCATCGCGCGGCCTTCGACGATCAGCGCGCTCAAATCGGCGAGGCCGCTTTCGCCCGCAAGCTCGGGGTCGATGCCGCCGCCGGTGAGATACTCGTAGACAAACAGCCTGATCAAGGGACACTCTCCGATGCGGGTAATACCGGTTCTCGATCTGCTCGACGGACACGCGGTGCGCGCGGTGCGCGGCGACCGCGCGAACTACCGCCCTGTCCAGTCATCCCTTTGCGCGACGAGCGAACCACTTGCTGTCGCGCGTGCCCTGCTCGCCGCGAGCGGCGCCGACACGCTCTACGTCGCCGACCTCGGCGCGATCGTCGCGCAGCGCGCCGATACGTCGACGCTTGCCGCGCTGTGCGAAGGCCTCAATCTCCATCCGCCAGGCGCAACGGCTTCAACCGCCGGCCGCGTCCGGATCTGGCTCGACGCCGGCTTCGCCGACTACGCCTCGATGCACGCCCACCTCATGCGCATCGGCGCACCGCGCGGCAGCGCGCCCGGCGCGATCGTCCCCGTGTTCGGCTCGGAGACGCTTCGCACCCCTGACGCGCTGCGCGACGCCGAACGGGCCGGCTACGAGCCGATCCTGTCGCTCGACCGCCGCGCGGGGCGCCCGCTTCACCCAGCGGGCGTCACGTCCACCGTCGCACTGCACGACACGCCCGCCTTATGGCCCTCGCGCGTGATCGTCATGACGCTCGATCGCGTCGGCGCCTACGAAGGCCCCGACCTCGACACGTTCAACGCACTGCGCGAGCGCGCGGGCCACGAACACACGCTGATCGGTGCGGGCGGCATTCGCGATCGCCGCGATCTCGATGCCGCCGCGCAAAGCGGCGCACAGGCGTGGCTCGTCGGCTCGGCGCTGCACGACGGCATGCTCGCGGCGCCGCCGCACGCTGTCAGGTGAATCGCAAACACAATATCCATGCCAAGCGGTTGTACGCGCATAGACCGCAATCCAATCGCAAGGAAGGCGCGGCGCGGCTCGCGCGGGTGACACTGTGTTCCAGCGCGACGCACATACTGTGCTGCGTGCGCTGACTTGTCGTTGACCTTCTCGTTGACCTTTCCGTTGACCGTGTCGTTGGCCTCTCGCAGGGGCTTTACCGCACGCATCGCGGCACGCGATCGGCATGGAGCTTGCTGTATCGCGCGTCATGCACGATCCAACCTCCCCCGCGCCGACTGCCGGTCAGTCGGCCGCGCCTGCTGCGCGGCCGGCATCCGCGGCATCTGCTGCGTCTACGGCTGCGTCTGCATCTACCGCCGCGTCTGCCGAATCGGTCACGCGCGACTGGACCTGCCCCTTCTGCCCGCTGCTGTGCGACGACATCGAAGCCCGCGTCAGCGACGACGCGACGCTTGCCGCGCCCGCCACCGATTGCCCGCGTCTTGCCGACGCGCTCAAGCACTACGGCGCCGCCGATCGCAGCAGCGCGCCGTCAATCGACGGCCAGCCCGTCGCACTTGAGGATGCACTCGCGCAAACAGCCGATATCCTTGCGCGCGCACAGCGGCCGCTATTCGGCGCATGTGCGACCGACGTAGCGGGCGCGCGCGCGCTCTATACGCTTGCCGCCGCGTGCGGCGCGATGCTCGACACGCTGCACGGCGATGCATTGAGCGCGGCGACGCTCGCACTGCAAGACCGCGGCGCGTTCTTTACGACCTTGTCCGAAGTGCGCTCGCGTGCCGATCTGCTGATCGTGTTCGGTTGTTCGCCTTCGCAACGTCATCCGCGTTTTTATGAGCGCGCGTTGGCCGACACGGGCAGTCACGTCAGGCCGCGCACGATCTGCTTCGTCGGCTGCGACGTCGATCCAGCGGCGACCCACGCCGCGCAAGTGACCTGCGAATCGATCCTTGCCGACGCCACACCGCATGATCTGCTTGCGATATGGTCCGCAATCGCGGAAGGCCGCCACGCGAGTGTCTTTGAAATGGTCCCTGCGCAAACGCAAGCCCAAGCGCGAACTCAAGCGCAAGCGTCGCAGGCCTCGCAAGCCGCTAAGACCTCATCGATCGCACAGATTGCGGCACAACTCGCCGCCCTAAGCGAACGCATCGCGTCCGCGAGCTACACCGCGTTTATCTACGAGCCCGCGGCCCTGCCGCAGCCGCACGCCGCATTGCTGATCGAAGCGCTGCACCGCATCGTCAAAGCGATCAACCGAACGAGCCGTGCAGGCGCACTGACGCTCGGCGGCGCGGACGGCACGCTAACCGCGAATCAGACGGTCACGTGGCTTTCGGGCTTTCCGCTTCGCACACGCGTATCGCGCCCCGATCGGCCCGAAGGCACGCCGCCGCTCGAACACGACCCCTATCGCTATCGAACCGAACGCCTGCTCGACGCGCGCGAAGTCGACGTCTTGCTTTGGGTCACGAGCTTCGCACCGCATCCGCTGCCTGCCGCGCTCGATCCGCAAGTGCCGGCGATCGCACTCGGACCACCGGCTTTGGCGAACACCTTCGCGCAGGCAGCGTCAATCGCACCGCGCCGCGCACCGACCGTGTTTATTCCGGTCGCGACACCGGGCATTGATAGCGACGGCCATCTGTTCCGGCTCGACACGTCTGTGGTCACGCCATTGCACGCAGCGCGGCAAGGCGCAAATCTACGCACTGTCGCCGCCATCGCGGCTGATCTCGCCGAGCGCATCGCAAGCGCGAGGGGCCAATCATGAGCCTCACGCGTTTAACAGGCGGCATCCTCTACGACCCGGCCAACGGCGTGAACGGCGAGCGCCGTGACCTGTACTTCCGCGACGGCCGCATCATCGACGCGCCCGCCGGCGCCGCCGTGGACCACGACTACGACGCGCACGGCATGGTCGTGATGGCCGGCGGCATCGACCTGCATTCGCATATCGGCGGCGGCAAAACGAATCTCTCGCGCCTGCTATTGCCCGAAGACCATCGCGAAGACCGACCGCGCGACGCCGCCTATGAATCGGTGCGCGACGCCAACGGGCGCTATCTGCGCATGCCGTCGTGCGGCGTCTGCGCGCCGGGCACGCTCGCCACCGGCTACCGTTACGCGGAAATGGGCTATACGGCTGCGTTCGAGCCGGCCATGATCGCGTCGAACGCGCGCCATGCGCATCTCGAGATGGGCGACACGCCGATCATCGATCACGGCGCGTACGTGATGCTCGGCAACGACGAACTGTTTATGCAGATGCTCGCCGCGCATCAGGACTTCGAACGCTTGCGCGACTATGTCGGCTGGACCATGCATGCGAGCCGCGCGCTCGGCGTGAAGGTCGTGAACCCGGGCGGCATTTCGGCGTTCAAGTTCAACCAGCGCGCGCTCGACGTCGACGAAGCGCACGCGCATTACGGCATCACGCCGCGCGACATTCTGCGGACGCTGACGCGCGCGCTCACCGAGCTACGCGTCCCGCATCCGCTGCATGTGCATTCGAGCAATCTCGGCGTGCCCGGCAATATCGCCTCCACGATCGCGACCATGGACGCTGCCGACGGCCTGCCGATTCATCTGACGCATATCCAGTTTCACAGTTACGGCACCGAAGGTCCGCGCAAATTTTCGTCGGGCGCGCGCGCGATTGCGGAAGCGGTGAATGCACGGCCCAATGTCTCGATCGACGTCGGCCAGATCATTTTCGGCCAGACCGTCACCGCGTCCGGCGACACGATGATGCAGTTCAAAAACGCGCCGCTCGCGAACCCGCGCAAATGGATTCTGGGCGACATCGAATGCGATGCGGGCTGCGGCATCGTGCCGTTCCGTTACCGCGAGCAAAGCTATGTGAATGCGCTGCAATGGATCATCGGGCTGGAGATCTTCCTGCTCGTCGACGACCCGTGGCGCGTCTCGATGACCACCGACCATCCGAACGGCGCGCCGTTCACGAGCTATCCGCACCTCATCCGGCTGTTGATGGACAAGCCGTTTCGCGATGCGCAGCTCGAGAAACTGCATCCGGAGGCGAAAGTCGCGAGCGTGCTTGCGGAATTGAAGCGTGAGTTCTCGCTGTACGAGATCGCCATCATCACGCGCGCGGGTCCGGCACGGCTGCTCGGCCTTGCCGACCGCGGGCAGCTCGGCGCCGGCGCTGCCGCCGATATCGCCGTCTATCGCGACGATGCCGATCGCGAGCGCATGTTCACCTCGCCCGCCTATGTGTTCAAGGACGGCGAACTCGTCGCGCGCGACGGCAATCTCGTTTCGACGCCGACCGGCGGCATTCACTATGTCTCGCCTGAATTCGATCGCGGCATCGCGCAGACCGTGCGCGAATTCAGCGAAGCGAACCTCGTCGGCGGCTTCAGAAACGCGACGATCAGCGACGACGAAATCTGCGCGTGCTGCCGCGGTGGCCGCCTGCTGCCCGTCGAATGTTTTACGCATGGCGCCGCGCGCGCGGCCGCGCCATCGGGCTCGCCACCGGCGTCGTTATCGCCGGCCAAACGGTCTTAGCAAAAACAAGCGAGCGAACGATGCAGATCAACGGCACCCTGATCGACGACACGTTTGCGGAAGCCTTCCCGATGAAGGCGACGCGGCTCGTCATCACCGCGCATACGCCCGCGTGGGCACGCGCGGCGGCGCAGTCGCTGTCGGGCTTTGCGACGTCGGTAATCGATTGCGGTTGCGAAGCGGGTATCGAGCGTGAGATCGACACAGCCGACACGCCCGACGGGCGGCCCGGTATCGCCGTGCTGATGTTCGCGGTGTCGTCGAAGGAACTTGCGAAGCAAATCATGCGGCGCGTCGGCCAATGCGTGCTGACATGCCCGACCACTGCCGTCTATAGCGGCATCGATCCGCAAACGAGCCGCGCGCCGCTGTCCGACCTCGCGCCGCTCGGCGGCGCGCTGCGCTTTTTCGGCGACGGCTGGCAGATTGCGAAGATGCTCGGCGACACGCGCTACTGGCGCGTGCCCGTGATGGACGGCGAATTCGTCGCTGAAGAATCGGCGGTAACGGTCAAGGCGGTCGGCGGCGGCAACCTTCTGCTGCTCGCGCGCGATACCGATCATGCGCTCGCCGCCGCCGAAGCCGCGGTTGCCGCAATGCATCAATTGCCGAATGTGATTACGCCGTTTCCGGGCGGCGTCGTGCGTTCGGGTTCGAAGATCGGGTCGAAATATGCGGGCGCGGTGGCGTCCACCAACGATCCGTTCTGCCCGACGCTGATCGGCGTGGCGAAGCGCACCGAGCTCACGGCCGAAGTGGGATGCGTGCTCGAAATCGTGATCGACGGGCTGACCGACGCCGACGTCGGCGCAGCGATGACGGCGGGGATGGCGGCCGCCTCGAACGCGGGCGGCGTACTGCGCATTTCAGCGGGGAATTACGGCGGCAAGCTCGGGCCGTATCACTTCCATTTGCGCGAGCTCGCGGCGTCGATCGGGAGCAAGCCATGAGCACGACGACGACGCTGCGCGTGAAAGCCGCGCCCGGTTTTCGCGTCGACGGTTCGGCGTTATTGCCGGTCGCGCTCGCAACTCAATCGTCCGACGAGGTGGCGCGCACCGTGCTGCACGCAGGCAACGTGACATGCGCGGCCGGCGACCTGTTCGACGTGTCGCGCAGCGACAGTGTTGAAGACGATCAGCCTGCGTTGGTTATCGAAGGCGATGCGCCGTGGCTAGACCGCGTCGGCGCGCATCTTGCCGAAGGTCGCCTGCGTGCGACAGGCGCCACAGGTGACTACGCAGGCTTCCGCATGACCGGCGGCGCATTGCAGATAGGCGGCAACGCGGGCGTGTTTACCGGCTGCGAGATGCGCGGCGGCCAACTGACGGTGGCCGGCAACACCGGCGATTTTGCTGCCGGCGCGTTGCCTGGCGACATCGAAGGCATGACAGGCGGCACGCTCGCCATAGCCGGCCATGCGGGCGCACGCCTCGGCGACAGAATGCGGCGCGGCTTTGTTCTGGTCGGCGGCGACGCGGGAGATTTTGCCGCCTCACGTCTAGTTGCCGGAACAATTTGCGTAGCAGGACGTATCGGTGCTCACCATGCGTACGGAATGCGGCGCGGCACGCTGTTGCTGCTACGCGAGCCCGAGCATGTACCGCCCACGTTCACCGAAGGCGGCCGCGGCTTCGATGTGTTCTGGCAGCTGTTCGTGCGCGCACTGGCTGCGTTACGCGAACCGTTTGCGGCAACAGGCGCCGCATCGGGAAACGCCGCACTCGCACCGTTTTTTACGCTCGATTCGCGCACGCTGCCGCGCCGCCTGTCGGGCGACCTCGCCGTGGACGGACGCGGGGAATTGCTGATCGCACACACGGGCAGCGAGGGTGCACACTGAGGAATGAACCCAGGCGCCCTGCAGTGTGCCCAAGTAGTCAAGAACAAAGCTATACCGCTGGGAGCAAAAATGAACGCAACGCATACGAGCGAGGCGACACGCACGGACCGCGCCGCAAGCGAACCACGCTACTCGCGGCCGCTCATCGCGCTGCACTGGCTGATCGGCATTGCCATCATCGCCATGATCGCGATCGGGCTTTATATGGTCGGCTTGCCGCGCGGTCTGCCCTTCAAGGCATCGCTGATCAACTTTCACAAGTCGCTTGGCTTGACGATTTTCCTGCTTGTGCTGTTACGCATCGTGGTCCGTACGGTCTACGGCAGGCCGCCGCTGCCGCCGATGCGAGCGTGGCAACGCGCCGCCGCGCGCGCAACGCAGGGTCTTTTATACGTCGCAATGGTGGTGATGCCGGTGACCGGCTATCTCGGCTCGTCGTTCAACACATACGGCACCCGTTTCTGGGGCATTTTGCTGCCGAAGTGGGGTTGGGACGACAAAGGGCTGCGCCACTTCTGGTTCACGATTCATGAGATCAGCGCGTGGATTCTGATCGCGCTAATCGTGTTGCATATCGCGGGTGCACTCAAGCATCAGCTAGTCGACAAAGACGGACTGATGCGGAGAATGCTACCTTGATAGGTATGACGTTTGCAGCTGGTTGAAGACACAACGAACGGCGGAAAGCGGAATGAAAATCAGGGTTCTCGGTTCATCGGCGGGTGGTGGTTTTCCGCAATGGAATTGCAATTGCGGCAATTGCAGCGGCGTACGCAATGGCACGATCGCGGCAGAGCCGCGCACGCAGTCGTCGCTGGCCGTCAGCGTCGATGGCGTGTCGTGGCTGTTGATCAATGCATCGCCCGACATCCTCGCCCAACTCGCGGCGAACCCTGAACTGCAGCCTGCGCGTCAGGCGCGCGATACCGGCATCGCCGCGGTGCTGCTGATGGATGCGCAGATCGATCACGTCACGGGTCTGCTGATGCTGCGCGAAAACAGCGCGCGGCTGCCGATCTATGCAACGGATGCCGTGTGGCAGGACCTGTCGACTGGCTTTCCGGTCACACAGATTTTGTCGCACTACTGCGGCGTCACACGGCATACGATCGCGCTCGACGACGCGCCGCTCGAAATTCCCGCTCTGCCCGGCGTGCGCATTGAAGCGCTGCCGCTGTCGAGCAAAGCGCCGCCCTACTCGCCGCATCGCAACGCGCCGGAGCGCGGCGACAACATCGGCCTGCTGCTCACGGCCACCGATTCCGGTAAGCGCGCGTTCTATGCGCCGGGTCTCGGCGCGCTCGAACCGCACATACGCGATGCGATGCGCCGCGCGGACCTCCTGCTCGTGGACGGCACGATGTGGACCGACGACGAGATGATCCGCCTGGGTCTGTCGAAGAAAACCGCGGCCGATATGGGTCATCTCGCGCAATCCGGTCCGGGCGGCATGATCGATGTGCTCGACGGGCTCGATCGCCCCGGCGCGCGCAAGGTGCTGATCCATATCAACAACACGAACCCAATTCTGGTCGACAACGGACCCGAGCGCCGCACGCTGACGCAGCACGGCATCGAAGTGGCCCGCGACGGCATGACGTTCGAACTTTGATTTTTGAACCGGTGACTTTGATAGACGAGACGGCGCAAGCGCCGTCGAACACGACACAAAGGAACGCTTCGATGAACAGTACGAGCGCGACACGCGCACCCGAACCACCCGCAACATCACTGGCACCCGATGCCGGCGCCGCATGGAGCCGCGAGGAGTTCGAAGCACAGTTGCGCGCGAAAGGCCGCGCGTATCACATCCATCATCCGTTCAACGTGAAGATGAATAGCGGCGGTTGCTCGCGCGAGCAGATTCGCGGCTGGGTGGCGAACCGCTTCTACTACCAGATCAATATTCCGCTCAAGGACGCGGCGATTCTGTCGAACTGCCCGGACCGCGAAACGCGCCGCCGCTGGGTGTTGCGCATTCTCGATCATGACGGCTATGGCGACGACGAAGGCGGCATCGAAACCTGGGCCCGTTTAGGCGACGCTGTCGGTCTGTCGCGCGATGAATTGTGGTCGCTCAAACATGTGGTGCCGGGCGTGCGCTTCGCGGTCGACGCGTACGTGAACTTCGCGCGCCGCGCGCCGTGGCAGGAAGCGGTGTGTTCGTCGCTCACCGAGATTTTCGCGCCGCAGATCCATAAAGACCGTCTGTCGACGTGGCCGACGCATTACCCGTGGATCGAATCGCCGGGCCTCAATTACTTCCGTTCGCGCATTTCGCTGGCGCAGCGTGATGTCGAACATGGGCTCGCCGTCACACTCGACTATTTCCGCACGCGCGAGCAGCAGGAGCGCGCGCTCGAGATTCTGCAATTCAAGCTCGACATTCTGTGGACCATGCTGGACGCAATCGAAAAGGCCTTTCCGACATGAGCGAAACGAACGATCCAAACTCCGCTTCGAATTCCGGCGCACCGCTCGATACGGCCGCGCGGCCCAAACTGAACAAGCTGTTTCGCATGCAGTGGGAGCCGGCCCAGGATGCGCACGTATTGCTCTATCCAGAAGGTATGGTGAAACTGAACCAGAGCGCCGCGGAAATTCTCAAGCGCTGCGACGGCGCACACGACGTCGCGGCGATCGTCGGCGACCTTGAACGCAGCTTTAACGCGACCGGCATCGCGCCCGAAGTGGAGGCGTTTATCGCCCATGCCTTCGCGCGCGGCTGGCTGGAGCACTCAGCATGACTGATCTTTCGGTTGCGGCGCAGCATGCGCCCGAGCACACCGCGCGGTCCGGCATTGCGCCGCCGCTGTGGCTGCTCGCGGAGTTGACGTACCGCTGCCCGCTGCACTGCGCGTTCTGCTACAACCCGGTGAATTACACCGCGCAGCAGAACGAGCTCACTACGGAGGAATGGCTGCGCGTGCTGCGCGAAGCGCGCGCGCTCGGCGCCGCGCAGCTCGGTTTTTCGGGCGGCGAGCCGCTGATGCGCGACGACCTCGAAGAACTCGTCGCCGAAGCACGCAAGCTCGGTTACTACACGAACCTGATCACGTCCGGCGTCGGTCTGACCGACAAGCGTCTCGGCGTATTGAAGGAAAACGGCCTCGACCATATCCAGCTGTCGTTTCAGGACTCGACGCAGGAACTCAACGACTTTCTCAGCAGCACGCGCACGTTCGACCTGAAAAACCGCGTCGCACGCTCGATCAAGGCGCATGGCTTTCCGATGGTGCTCAACTGCGTGCTGCACCGCTACAACCTGCCGCACGTCGACAAGATCATCGATATGGCGCTTGCGATGGGCGCCGAATATCTCGAACTCGCGAATACGCAGTATTACGGCTGGGCGCATACGAATCGCGCACAGCTGATGCCGACGGCTGAGCAACTGCAGGAAGCGGAAGCGGTCGTCGAGCGGTACCGCAAGGAAATCGGCAACCGCTGCAAGATCTTCTTTGTCGTGCCTGACTACTATGAAACACGGCCGAAGCGCTGCATGAACGGCTGGGGTTCGGTGTTTCTCGGCGTCGCGCCGGACGGCGCCGCGCTGCCATGTCATTCGGCGCGCTCGCTGCCGGGGCTCACGTTCCCGAATGTGCGCGAGATGTCGATGGCGGACGTCTGGTACGAGAGCGACGCGTTCAACCGCTTTCGCGGCTTCGACTGGATGAAGGAGCCGTGCCGCAGTTGCGAAGAGAAAACGCGCGACCTCGGCGGCTGCCGCTGCCAGGCGTATCTGCTCACGCATGACGCGGCAAATGCGGACCCTGTATGCGACAAGTCCCCGCATCACGAATCGGTCGTGCGGGTGGTGCGCGAGGCGGCGCAGCGCGGCGCCGCGCTTGCGCCTGATGAGCAGCCGGTTGTTTTCCGCAATGACGCGAATTCGCGACGGCTCAGTGGCGAGCCTTCAACGTCGCAGCCGCCCACGGCCGCAACCGCAACCGCAACCCATAAAAGCAACGATCAGGGAGCGCGCAGATGACCACCACCGATATCTCCGTGTTGCTCGTCGACGATCACGCCGTCGTGCGTGAAGGCTATCGACGTCTGCTCGAATTGAGCCCCGACGTACGCGTTGCCGGCGAAGCGGGCGATGCGGCCCAGGCGTATCAGCGCTTCTGCGCACTGCAACCGGATGTGGTGGTGATGGATCTCGCGCTGCCCGGCGCGAGCGGCATCGAAGCGATGCGCCGCATGCTCGCGCGCACGCCCGATGCACGCGTGCTGATTTTCAGCGTGCACGAAGAAAGCCTCTTTGTGCGCCGCGCACTCGACGCCGGCGCGAGCGGCTATGTGACTAAGGCGAGCGCACCGGATGTGCTCGTCGAAGCGGTGCGCGCGGTCGCGCGCCGCGTGCGTTATCTGAGCACCGACGTGTCGCAAACGCTCGCGATGCGCACGATGTTCAACGAAGGGCCGCCGGGACGCCAGCTTTCGGCGCGCGAATTCGAGGTGCTGCGGCTGCTCGTGCAAGGCTTTACGCTGCCGGTGATCGCAGAGCGGCTCGGGCTCAGCCAGAAGACCGTGGCGAACCATCAATCGGCGATTCGTCAGAAGTTCGGTGCGAACAATGGCGTGCAGCTCGCGCAGATGGCAAGCCGGCTTGGACTTCAGTTCTCCGACCTGACGGCGCCGGGCGGCGCGGTGGGTTCATCGCTTGGGTCGGCGCTTGGAGCCCCATTAGGGTCGCCATTAGGATCGGCGCTCTGATCGCGGCTACGCGGCGCGCCGTTCGGTTCAGACGCGCCCGCCTGAATCGGTAGACGCGCACACAACATAAACCCGTCTCCGGGTTGGCTCGCGATATGAAACTCGCCGCCGAGCGATTCGACGCGCTCACGCATGCCGACCAACCCCAGCCCCGCGCGCGGCTGCTGCAAATCGATACCCGGGCCATTGTCGGCAATCGTCACGACGATCTCGCCGTGCCGCTCACCGTCGGCCGGCGTGCGGACCAGGTAAATCTCCACGCGCGATTCGCGCGCGAACTTCGACACGTTTGTCAAAGCTTCCTGGACGAGCCGGTAGAGGGTGATATTCAACGCATCAGCGAGGCCCGTGAAATCGCCATCGGCCGCCAGCGCGAACGACGCATGCGGCAAGCGCTCGCGCCAGCCGTCGACGCAATGCTCGAGCGCACTGAGCAAACCGAGCTCGTCGAGGCCGATCGGGCGCAGCCTGCGAATCATCCCGCCGATCTGCCGATAGACGAAGTTCGCGCTCTGCATCACCGCTAGCGACGCATGGTGAATTTCCGGCTCACGCGCCGCGGATAAATCGCGGATGCGCGCCGCATCGAGCGTGATCGCGTTCAGATACTGACCGAGTTCGTCGTGCAACTCGCGCGCGAGATGCCGGCGCTCCGTTTCCTGCGCCTCGATCGCCTGGCTTCCGAGCCGCCGGTTCTCGGCGAGCAGCCGCTCGGCCTGTTCTTCGAGCATCTTCCGATGCTTCAATTCCCGCTGCGATTCGCGGTAGCGGCGCCACGCGAACCACGTGAGGCCCGCCGCCAGCACGGAAACCGTAACCGGCAATTCGTCGAGCTGGAAACGCTCGGCGCTGCGCGTCCAGCGATAGGCGAGCTCGCTGACGTCGAACATCGAGCACAGCACCGCAGTAACGAGCGTCAGCACGAGCACGCAGGCGAAATCGCGCCACGTAGCGGAGCGGAACGAGGACGACCTTGACACGTCTGAGCGAACCATTTTCACGGGATGCATCGCTGTGTCGGGTGGGTTCAGAAACGCATTCTACTCATCGAACGGGTGGCCCGCGCATCGGAATCCTGACGTTCAGGAAGGGTTCCTGAAAGTTTCGGGAAATCCTCCCGGGTGCATTTGCGCACGCCTGTGCGACGCTTGAAGCATGCGAAGCACGGTGCATGCACCGATGCATATCGATGCGGGCACAACCGGTTTCTATCGCCTGCATACAAGAAAAAGCATATGGAGACGCTGACGATGAGAACGATGCCACGCAAAAAGCGGTGCGTGCAGGCGTTAAAACCCCGAGTTGCGCTGCGGCTTTCCGTTGCCGCCGTGCTGGCCGCCATGGCGGCGGCTTCGTGGGCACAGACGGAAAGTTCAGTGGGCACGGCCGACGCGGCGGCTAGTGGGCAAGCGCAAGGTCAAACACAGGGCCAAATGTTGGGGCAAGCAGAGGGAGCGCCCGACGCGCAAACAGAGGCGGCTCCTTCGGACAATGCCGCGGGGAACACGCCACAGCAGACGGCGCAAAACGCTCCGGCGTCGTCCGACCAGGAAACCGTACTCCCGAATATTCTCGTCATCGGCACGACACCGCTGGTCGGCATCGGCACGCCGATTCAACTCGTGCCGGCCAACGTCCAGACGATCCGCGGCAGCCAGATCGTCCAGCAGAACTCGCATACGCTGACCGACTACTTCGCGAACAACCTGCAAAGCGTCGACCTCAACGATGCGCAGGGCAATCCGTGGCAGGCCGACGTCAACTATCGCGGCTTCACCGCGTCGCCGGTGCTCGGCACGCCGCAGGGGCTATCGGTGTTTCTCGATGGTGTCCGTGTGAACGAGCCGTTCGGCGACGTCGTGAACTGGGATCTGATTCCGCAGGCCGCCATCGAGACCGTGCAGGTCATTCCGGGCTCGAACCCGACCTTCGGTTTGAACACACTGGGCGGCGCAATTGCGATCACGACGAAAAACGGCCGCTCGAATCCGGGCGGCGAAGCCGAGATCCAGGGCGGTTCGTGGGGCCGCAAGCTCGCGCAGATCCAGCAAGGCGGCGTGATCGGCGATTCGCCCCTCGATTACTACTTCACCGCCAACATCACGAACGACGACGGCTGGGCCGATCACAACTCAAGCCGCTTGCGCCAAGCGTTCGGCAAGCTGCGCTACATGGATTCGTCGACGACGATTTCGGTTTCGATGGGCGGCGCCGACAACACATTGAACGGCTCGCAGACCATTCCGCGATCGTTTCTCAGCAACTGGTCTCAGGCTTACACGTTTCCGGACACGAACGAAAACCAGCTCGGCTATCTGACCATCAACGGTTCGCACTATTTCACGCCCGACATCGAAATCACCGGCAATGCGTACTACCGGCACTACCGCAACGTGAACACAAGCAGCAACGTGAACGACGACTTCGATCCGGACGACGACGACGAACCGCCGGCAACGAACGCGCAGTCGGTGATCGTGACCGACAGCTACGGCGCGAGCCTCCAGGCGACGTTCCTGCAAAAGCTCTTCGGCAAGAACAACCAGTTCACCGTGGGCGCGGCCGCCGACCTGGCGAACACGCACTTCACGCAATCGCAGCAGAACGCGTTCTTCACCGACACGCGCGCGACGATCGCCGACGGTCCCTTCGTGCAGCAGACCGACGCGAAAACGCGCAACGAAAACTACGGCATTTACTTTACCGATACGTTCTCGTTCACCGACGAATGGTCGATGACGGTTGCGGGCCGTTATAACTGGGCGCGGGCCAAAATCGGCGACGAAAGCGGCATTCAGCCGCTGCTCGACGGCAATCACACGTTCTCGCGCTTCAACCCTGCGGTCGGCATCAACTGGAACCCGACCTCGTCGTTCACCGCGTACTTTACGTATAACGAAGGGATGCGCACGCCGACGTCGATCGAACTCGCGTGTGCGGATCCGGCCGCGCCGTGCTCGCTGCCGAACGATTTCATCGCGGACCCGTCGCTGAAACCCGTGATATCGAAGACATTCGAGGTCGGCGCGCGCGGGCGGATCGGCAGCCATACACAATGGAGTGCAGCCGCATTCAGCACGACGCTCGACGACGATATCCAGTTCATCAGCAGCAACGGCGCGTCGAGCACGCTCGGCTTTTTCCAGAACGTCGGCAAGACGCGCCGGCAAGGCTTCGAACTGGCAGGGCGCACGCAGTGGGGGCCGCTCGGCGTTGCGGCGAGCTATAGCTATGTGAACGCGACCTACCGCTCGACGTGGACCGAAAACAGTGCGAGCAACTCAAGCGCCGACGCTGACGGCAATATCACCGTGCACTCAGGCGACCGTATTCCCGGTATTCCGGCAAACACGGTGAAATTGCGGCTCGACTATCAGGCGCTGCCGCAATGGAACATCGGCACGAACCTCGTCTACCGCAGCAATATCTTCGCGCGCGGCGACGAGGACAATCAGGATATAAACGGCACGCTCGCTGGGTACTTCCTCATCAACCTCGATACGACGTACAACGTCACGAAGCACTTCCAGGTATTCGGTTCGATCCAGAATCTGCTGAACAAGCGCTATGCGACGTTCGCGGTGCTCGGCCAGAACTTCTTCAACGGGCCAAACCATACATTCTCGCCCGACGACGTCACGAACGAGCAGTTTCTTGGGCTCGGCGCGCCGCGCGGGTTCTGGGTCGGGATGCGGTATCAGTGGGATTGATGCGGCGCCGTACCGGTCTGCTGATGAAAATGCAACGGGCGGCGTAATGCGTTACGCCGCCCGCGAAACAATCGATGCTTGATGGGCTTTCGCCCGTTACCGTGCCGATTCGATCGAACCTGAGCTCGGCGGCGACGTGACGATGCCCCACGCGAGCGGCAGATTGCCGATCTGGCCGACCGTCTGATAATTCGACGCATCGAGCACATAAACGGCATTCGAACGGCCACACGCAAGCAGCAGTTTCGAGCCGTCCGGCGTAAAGCTGAAATGCCAGCAACGCTGACCGACCGGCACGTCGGCGACATGCGCGTAGGTCTTCGCGTCGAACACCTGCAGCGTCTTGTCGCGCGCCGCCGCCACGATCAGATGCTTGCCGGTCGGATCGAACGCGACGCCATAGGGGCCGAGCTTGGTGTCCACGGTCTTCACCGGTTTAAAGCTCGCTGCATCGAGTACGACGAATTTCCCCGTGTTTTCGAGCGTGACGACGTACTGCTTGCCGTCCGGCGACACCTTGATGCCGCGCGGACGCGAGCCGGCGTCGAGTTTCAGCGTGCGCAACAGCTTGCCCGTGCCCGTCTGATAGACCGACACCGTATCGTCGCCTTCGTTGGTGACGAGCATCTCGTGGCCGTCCGGCGAGAATTCGACGCCCTCGGTTTCGTGGCCGCTTTTCACGGAGCGCAGCACCTTCATCGTCTTCAGGTCGACGATGGCAATTTCGGCCGGCGGGCTATTTGCGTCGTCGTCATCGTCGTGGCCCTTGCCCGCCTGCTTTTCGCCTTGCTGCGCGGGCTTTGCGCCCCCTTGTAGCGCTTCAGGCGGCGGACCGCTTTCGCCGGGCTCGTAGGTGACGTAGGCGTAGCCACGATGCACGCGGACGAACTCAGGGTTTTTGCCGATCTTCACGCGATCGACCACTTTGCCTGTCGACGTATCGATCGCGATCAGTTCGCCGGTCTTGGCCGCCACAAGCAGACGCTTGCCGTCCGCCGTGAGGCTCAGGCCGCGCGGGCCGTCCTTGCCGAGCGAAATGGTTTTTTCGAGCGACATATTGCCGAGATCGATAATGCCGACACCGTTCGTCTCGCTCGTCACGTAGGCGATTGGCGCCGCGGAGGCGTAAGCGGTGGCCGCGGCGAACGCGGTCACTGCGAATAGCGCGGCATGCGCGCTTTTTGTTGTGCGATGCATTTGAATGTCTCCACCGGTTGTTCTTGGAGCGAGGACTTGCAGGCGCTATGCCGCGGCCCGATTGACGCGCAGCAGCATGCAGGCGACCACGCGCCCCTCAATCAGTTTGGGCATTGCATCGTGTGTTGACAACGAAATGGGGCGGGAGTTTTTCCCGAATTGGCACGAAAAGCGTGATGTGGCTCAATGCCGGGCCACAAGCGAGACAATCATGACCATCGACCATCCGCTCGACGCGGCCCCTTTGCATGGGTCTATTCAATGAAAACGCATCTTTTGCGCGCGATCGTGGCGCTACTCGCCGCCGGCGCGCTACTGCAGCTTGCCGCGTGTGGTACGGGTGCGCCGGCGCAGCGCCCGAATGCGAACTGGGAACCGGGGTGCACGGGGCCCGCCAGTTTTTGTGTGCCGTTTTTTGGTCCTTAAGACGCTGTGCGGCTCAGCATCGCATGATGTTTCTTTGGAAGGCCAATGCGCCATTTCACCCCGGCCGGCGAGCATTGAGCCACCAATAAGGCGGCACGCAAGGGCAAATCTGAATACGAGCACACTAGCCCTCTAACTGCCCGGGCGGGTCGCTGGAAGCGACGCTATGTGCCCAAGGTCCGATAGAGATCGTTCGCACGCGTCAAATGCGCACTCATCGCATCGGCCGCCGCATCACCATCATTTTTCGCAATCGCGTCGACAATGCGTTGATGCTCCGCCAGCGTCAATTCCTCGGCGCCCGGCGCGCGCACCATCGGCCGATAGTATTCGCCGGCCCAGCGAAACAGCGCTTCGACGATCGACGGGAAAATCGGATTGCCGCTGATCCTCGCGATCTCGCGGTGAAACGCCATATCGCGCTCGATAAACTCTTCGAGATCGACCATCGACGCGCGATGCTCGGCAATGCTCGCCTGCAGCCGCGCAACGTCCTCTTCGGTCGCGCGCTCGGCGGCCATACGTGCGGTGCCCGTTTCGAGGAAGAGGCGCGCATGCTTCACATGCTCGAGCATGTCGGGGTGCGTGCGCAGCAGATGCATCGCGCCGCTCGCCACTTGCCCGAGCAGACGGTCCGCAGTCGGCACGACGACGCGCGCGCGTTCGCCATGCGCAATCTCGACGATGCCGGAACGCTCGAGCGTCTGCAATGCCTCGCGTACCGCGGGCCGCCCAACGCCGTAGATCTCCATCAACTCGCGCTCCGACGGCAGTTGCGCGCCGGGCCCGATTTCACCCGAGCGAATGCGCTCCATCAGTCGATCCACGACTTCCTGGTAAAGTTTCCGGCGCGGGATGATCTCGCCCATTGCAATCCTGCTTCAATCAACTGGTCTCTGGTGTGATGACATTACCATACACGTTCATGCGTTGATAGGCCGATTGTCGTCGGCGTGTTGCGACTATCGATGCCTTGTTAGACGATGCGGCCTTCCCTCACGTCGCCGAAAAATCCGGCGCCGCCCATCTGTCCACCCTTCAGCACGATTTCGAGCCCGTCGCGCCGCGGCTGCGACGACCACGCGCGGCACAACGGCGCGCCGGGCGCGAGGCCTGCCGCGACGCTCAATGCATCGATGCCGAGCGTGCTTGCGACTTCGCCCGAGCTATCTCCGCCCGCGACTACAACGCGCTTGATATCGACACGATCGAGCAGCGTGCGCATCACTTCGGCGAGTGCGCGGCCGACATCGCGTGCCGCGTCGTGACGAGTGAGCCCCGCCTCTTTCGCGATCGCATCGAAGCCGGTCACGGCCGGATCTTCGGGGCCTTCGGCGCTATGAACGAGCGCGCTCTGTCCGCGGCTCACGGCTTGCGCGGATACGCTCACCACGCGCTCGATTTCCGCATTTGCTGTTTGAGCGTCGAGCGCACGGCGCAGGTCGAGCCGTTCGACGTGAAATCCATTTGCACGCGCCCACGCGATCTGCGTGGCTGTAACCGGCGAACAGCTGCCGCTCACTGCAGCGATGACATCGGCTGGTCGCGCTACAGGCAGAGAAGGCGCGACGGGCAGCCAGCCCCGCGCGCGCCAATGCGCGGCAAGCGCGTACTGCAAACCCGACGACGATGCGCTGAATACGCCCTCGCCGCGCCGCTCCCATACGAGTTGCCCGGCCGTGGCGAGCGTTTCGTCGTCGAGCACATCGATTAGTACGACCGGCTTGTCGTCGCCTTCAAGCGCTGCGACACGCTTCGACCCTTCGTTTGCACGAAGTTGCAGCATATCGACAAGCTCGATGCGCCTTGAGGTCTGCTTGCCCAGATGCAGGCGCAAATCCGCTTCATCCATCGGCGTAACCGGATGACGCGCCATAGTCGGGTGTCGGTCGAGCCGGTAACCGACACCATTCACCGCCGCGAACAGATTGCCGAACATCTGATAGCGCTTGAGGCGCGGCGCGCCGATCACCATCGGCGACCAGCGCGCGCGCATCGCATCGACACCGATGTCGATCGCGGCGCCGATCGATCCGATTTCCGGCGACGAATCGAATGTCGAGCACACCTTGTATTGCAGAATCGGCGCGCCTAATGCCGCGAGGCTTGCGAACGCGGACGGCAACACGTCGCGCATCCAGGCGCGACTGCGCCCGCGCGACGAACCCGCGAGGCCGACGCAGCGCACGTTGGGAAAACGCGCGAGCAGTGCGGGCGTCGGCGTGTCGAGACAGAGCACCGTCGGCACGCCGGCGGCCGTCATCGCTTCCATCGCGTCGGTCGATCCGGTGAAGTCGTCGCCATAGTAGGCAAGCAGCAAGCCGGCGGGGAGCGCTGCATTCGACGATGCGTCAGCGGCCATATTGCGTGCTCATTTCCAGAAATCGAGGGCGGCACGCAGCGGCTCGTGCCTCGCAGCATGCTGGTCGAGCGGCACGCCTTCGATCGCTGCAACCCACGCTTCGCGCAACGCTTCGACGCCTGCCGCGACGCCCTGCGGATGGCCGAAAATGCCGCCGCCGGCCGTGTGGATCAGATCGGCACAACCGATCGCCGCATACGTGTCCGCCGCTTGCAGACCCGTTTGCCCGGAGCTGAAGACCGGCATGGCGGGCATCGGGGCTCGCGGCATCACCGGCGCAAGCACGGCGCGCGCGGCGGCGATCACGCTTGCATCGGGCTCGCTGAACTTGTTGCGCAGCCCATTCACGTGCATATGATCGGCGCCGGCCATGCGCCAGATCATTTGCCACGGCGCGTAGTCCCAACCGAGTTCAGGGCTGCGCGACAGATAACCCCATCCGGCGCGATGCGCGTGAATCGGCAGCTGCGCGTGACGTCGCAACTCATGCATGCCGACGAGGCCCACCGAGTTGAGCACGACCATCACGCACGTGCCGCCGTGTTCGAGCACGAGATCGTGACGCCGACGCATCTGATCGAGCTCGCCCGTCAGGTTGAACGCCACCATGACCTTCTTGCCGGTACGATCCGCATGCTCGTTGACGACGCGCATGACCGCTTTCACGCGCTCGTCGAACGGACAATGTGGGCCATCGGCCTGCAGCTCGTCATCCTTGATGAAATCGATGCCGCCTTCCACGAGCTCTCGCACCTGCTGCGCCGTTTCTTCCGGCGAGAGCCCGACGCTCGGCTTGATGATCGTGCCGATCAGCGGCCCATGCGTCACGCCGGTCAGGCGCCGCGTGCCTTCTATACCGAACGCCGGCCCCTCATACGCAGCGGCAAACGAAGGCGGCAGCATCAGCCCGGTAAGCCGCAGCCCCGACACCTGACGCAACTCGAAGAGATTGCCCGCGATCGTCGACATCAGGTTCGGCAGCGAAGGCCCGAAATTTTCGATCGGCCACGACAGTTCGAGCGTGCAGCGCGTATAGCGGTCCGCACGCATGCCGCCGGGCAGACTCGGCGCGCCGACAGTTTCGATCACCTCGAGCCGCTCGACACGCGCGCCCGAACGCGCCTTCAGTTCGGGCGTCTCGTTCGGCAGCGCGACGAAAGTGCCGCTCGACTGCTCGCCGGCGATTACGTCGGCGGCGCGGCGCGGATCGTCGCCGGTTTCGAGCCAGTAGGTAGCGTGGATGCGTTCGCTCACAGTACAAGCCTCTATTCGGTATCTACGGAAGCGACTTAAGCTTCGAAATCGGAAACGTCGCAATCGCGAACGTGCGGGTGCGAAATGCCACGTACTGCAGGCATCAGGTAATGCGGCGAATGCTTTCGGCGATTTCCGCGCGATCGAACACGTTCTTCCAGTCGTCGCGCATGAGCCGCGGCTTGCCAAACTGAATCGCCTTATTGCACGCGTCGGAAAACGCGCCGGGGATTTCGTTGAAAATCACCGCGCTCAGGATGTTCATATGGCCGAGCAGGAAATCTCGCGCCGCTTGCTCGGGCACACCGCGTTTCACGGTTTCATCCATCGCTTCGCGCATCACGTAGAGCAGCGTCGCGCAGACCGTCTCCGAAAGGCCCGGCTCGAGAATCGCCATCTGATCGACGCTCAGACGATACGAACGCAGGATCGGCGCGTAGATTGTCTTCGCGACGTCTTCACCGAGATCGAATGCGGATTCGGGGCCTTGCATCAGCGCGCTCGTAATCGATTGCTTTGCGTGCAGGCCGCCGAAGTGATCGTGCAGTGCTTCAGGCGTGGTCTCGTCGCTGAAAATCAGCGGATGGCACGGGTGCGCGACGAAATACGTGAGGTCGGGCCTGTCGGGCAAATGGCCGGCGAACGGCGCCGCTGCATCGAGCGTCATCACCATCGTGCCTGCCGCGAGCTTCGGCGCAATGTCGTGGCTCAGTTTGCCGATCAGGGTGTCAGGCACCGCGAGGATCACAACCTGTGCACCGTCGAGCGCGGTATCCACCGGCACACAGTCGACGTTCAGTTCATCCTTCAAGCGCTTGCGGCCGGCTTCGCTGACTTCGATATGCGAAACGCGGTAGTCCGACTTGAGCAGGTTGCGCGTCAGGCGGTAGCCCATCTTTCCGCCGGCGCCAAACAGGGCGATCTTCTCTTTCATCGTGCTCTCTCCTTACTGGGGGTTCGTGGTGTGCCGGTTTATTTCGACGCTTTATATGTTTCCGCCGCTTCGGATACGGCAATGAGGCACGCGAACGGCGGCAGCGTGACCGGCTGCGAAAGCGATATCGCTTGAGTGGCGATCGACGCGGTTTCGATGTCGAGCGCGGAGTTCTCGTCGATGCGAGTCACGTGCCACTCGCTGATTTGTTTGACGCCTGTGTCGAGCTTTACCGTGCGGGCGGAGTCGGTCAGGTTTGCGAGTAGCAGGTGCACGCGGCCTTGAACGTCGCGGGCTGCCATGCAGGCGATAGCGCGCGATTCATGCGCGCAATGCAGGCGCGTTGCGCCGGCCATTTGCGCCAGTGCGTATGCCACATGGAAGGCTGGATAGAGGCGCAGGTTGTCAGCGCCGATCGCGCCGTCTGCATCGCTTTTGTCGCTAGTAACGTTCGTCCGGTTCGCCGCGCCAACGACATCCGCCAGGCCGCGAGCGCCTGTCAGCGCGCCTAACGTGAACGTTTCGAGCCGCGCACCGGCCAACGCCGCTGCATAACCCACGAGCCACGCCGCGCCGAACAACGCACGCTGTCGCGGATCGCGCTCCGCCATCGCGATCCGCTCGCCGCGCGGGTTCGGCATGACGCGCGAACCATACGGGTTTTGCCGCATGCCGATCGATACCGGGCCGATTGCATACGGCTGCGCGCCGATCAGCGCACGGCAGGAGCGCGTGATATGCGGTATCGCTTCGAGCGTCTGCATCACGCCGCGATCGTCGGCGGCATGCACGATCGGGCAAGTCGCATGCGTCACCCAGTCGACGAGTTCGAGCGGCGGGCGCTTGCGGTTCAGCTCGGTGAAGTAGCTAAGCATCCCGCCGCCCAGACGCAGCGATCCGAACACGCGGCGCGCCTCACGATAGACCTCGTCGAGCGCGGGACACGGTGGACTGATGCTGCCCGGAGGATTCGACTGGCGATGCACCGACGGACTCACGACGATGCCTGTCAATGCGAGCTTTGCAGCATCGATTTGCGCCGCCAAGGTTTCGATTTCCGCGCGCGGCGTATCGACGCCGGGCAACGCGTATTCGAGCACCGCCGGAATGCCGGATCCGCGTTGCAGCGCGGCAAATCGTTCGAGTTCGCGAGTGCCGTGGCCGGCGAGCGGATCGAAGCTAAACGTGAGTTGTTGCGGAGCGAGTTCCGCAAGCAGCGCGAGGTGTGCGAGTGCGATGTCGGCTTCGTCAGCAGCGATCGCGACGCCGAGTGCGGGTATTGTTTCGTCGTTCCTGTCGCTTTGCGCATCCAGATCGATCCTGATCGTCTGCGCGCCCGACAGTTGAGGCGCTGGCGAATCTATACGCGCCTCGTGCGCTTCTTGAGCTTCGCTTACGCGCACCGCCTTCGCATCGACCGTCAGCGTAACCGACTGCTCGATAGTCGCACCCGCTTCGAGCGTATAAGGCCACGGCCATTCAAGCGGCCGCGAATACGTCTTGAACGACGCGTCGGACCAGTTGCGCTGGTCCTCCATTTCGAACACATCGCCCGTGAATGCGCAGCGCACGGCGATCGGCAAGCCGAGCGTCCCGCTTAAATCATGTTCGATCGACCGGATGTCCTTGAACGGCTGCCACGGATCGATCAGAGTCGGAAACGACACCTGTTCGACGGTGCTGTCGCTGTGTTCGACACGCGCGGGCGCACCGGCCACGCCGTCGATCGGATGAAGCACGCAAAAGCCGCAACGCGCGGTCAGAAACGCGGTGTTCGCGGTCGCGCTTGCACGTAACGTGAGTGCGCCGTGTGCCGTACAGTCGATCGACAGTGAATAGCCGAGCGTGTCGCCATCAGGATTTACACACTGCGCGCGATAGGAAATGCGAAAGCCATCCTGCGTCTCGTCGATTTCGATGCCTTTGACCGTGGGGCGGCACGTGCCCCAATCCTTGTCGCGCACGAGAAAGGCAACGGCGCGAATCACTTCGATGTCTTGATAGTGGATAGCGTGCAATGCGCCGTCTATCAACGAGACCTTCCAGGGTCCCGCCGCCAATTGCCGCGCGTCAGGCACGCTTCGCGCCGTGCCGTAGTAGAGCATCGCGGTCGCGGCCTTCATGACGCCACCCACTGCGCGTGCGCGCGTTCCATTTGAGCCGGCGAACGCTCGAGTTCGGACAACGCGACACTGCGCCCTTCACGCGCGGACAGATAAGTTGCCTCGACAAGCGCAAGCGTACGCAGATTGTCGCGCCCGCTCGTCGCCGGTTCCACGCCGCGCCTAAGACACTCGGCCCAGTGCTGCTCGATGGCAAGCACGCTGCCCTGAATCGCTTCCCACGGCGAGCTCGCCCATCCAAGCGTCGGCGGCGCGACATGCCGTTCATCGGTGCCTGTCGCGGTATGAACCTGTAACCGATAATCCGCGAAAAGACGCAACGTGCCCTTCGAGCCGTCCACTTCAATCATCGTTTGCGGAAAATGCTCGTGCGGCAAACGCGTCGCATAACTGCAATCGACAACGCTTGTCACGCCGCCCTCATGGCTCATCAGGATCGTCGCCACATCCTCGCCGCGAATCGCGGGGTTCACGGTTCTGGTCGTCGCGCTAAGGCGTACGACGTCGCCGAACAGAAACCGCGCGATATCGAGAATATGAATGCCGAGGTCTTCGACAATAAAGCGCTCGCCGGTCGCGAGATACGGTTGCCCGCTGAATACGTCGAATGCCGAGCGAAACGACACGCGGCCCCAGAACGGCGCGCCGATTTCGCCGTTGCGCAACGCTTTACCGACCGCCTGAATCGCACTCTGCCAGCGGAAATTCTCATGCACCATCAGCGGCACGCCGGCTTCGCGGCAAGCATCGACCATCGCGTAGGCGTCGTCGAGCGTCTTCGCGAACGGCTTCTGGCAGATCGCCGCGACACCGGCCGACGCCGCAAGTTCGACAAGTGGCCGATGGCTCGCCACGGTCGTCGCGATATCGACGAAATCGAGACGCTCGTTTTTCAGCAGCGCCGCGGCATCCGTGTAGAGCCGTTCGATGCCGAACTCGCGGCCTGCCGCTTGCAGGCGCACTTCGTCCGCATCGCAGAGCGCAACGAGTTGCACGTCGCGAATATCGCGCCATGCATGCAGATGATTGCGCGCGAAGAATCCGCAACCGATCAGCGCGCCTTTCAAAGGCGCAACGGTTCCGCGTGAATGCTGGTCGACCGGTTCGCTCATCGCTTACGCTCCCGTCGCGGCCTGTTTCTGCAACGCAAAACGCTGCTGCACGCGCCGCTGGATCTGATCGACGACAACCGCCGCGACGATCACGACGCCCTTGATCACCGTTTGCCAGAACGCGCTGACGCCCATCATCACGAGCCCGTCGGACAGAATGCCGATCACGAACGCGCCGATAATCGTGCCGCCGATCTTGCCGCGCCCGCCCGACATCGACGTGCCGCCGAGCACCGCGGCGGCGATCGCGTTGAGCTCGAACGTCTCGCCGCTCATCGGGTGCGATGCGACGAGTTCCGACGAAATAATCAGGCCGACGATCGCCGCGCACAGGCCCGAAAACATATAGACGAACATCTGCACGCGATTCACGCGCACGCCGGACAGGCGCGCCGCGCGCTCATTGCTGCCGATCGCGTAGATTTGCCGGCCGAGCGGCGTGCGCCCGGCGATATACGCGGCAATCAGGCCCACCAGAACCAGCAGCCAGATCGTCAGCGGCACGCCGAGCACGGTGGCGCTGCCGAGAATTGGAAAGCCGGTCGTGCCGTAGTTGGGATTGCCGGTCAGATTCGGGAACGTCTCGCCGCCCGACGACAGCAGCGCGGCGCCGCGCGCGATATACAGCGTGCCGAGCGTGGCGATAAACGGCGCGACGTTCAGGCGCGTAATCAGCAAACCGTTGATGGCGCCGACCGCAACGCCCGTCAGCAGCGCCACGACGATCACCATCGGCACACTCAGATAGAGCGTGTATTCGCTGCCGATCGGAATGCCATGCAGAATCAGACCGCCCGCCACCATGCCCGTCAAACCGACGATCGAGCCGACCGACAGATCGATGCCGCCCGCGACAATCACAAAGGTCATGCCGATCGCGAGAAACGCATTGAGCGCGACGTGCCGCGACATGATCAGCAGGTTTTCGATGCTGAGAAAATTATGCGCCGCGAACGAAAAGAAGATCGCCACCGCAAACAGCGCGATAAACGTGCGCAGTTTGAGCAGCAGCAGAAGCGGAGCCTCGCCGATACTCGCGCCCGGTGCTTCGCTTTTGATGACCATCGTCATTTATGCTCTCCAGAGTAATGACTGGCAGTTCTCTCAAACGCGCGCTGACATTCGCATTGAAACGCGCGCTAAAACATGGGGCGGCAAGCGTCGCCACCGCATCACGCGGCGGCGCGCTGCTGCGCCGTCGCATGGCCGCCGACGCGATGTCCCACTGCCGAAGCCGCCACGAGCGCATCCTGCGTCGCATCGTCCGCTTCGAATTCCGCGGTGACGCGCCCGTTCGACATCACGAGAATGCGGTCCGACAGCGCCATCACTTCTTCGAGGTCGGACGTCACAAACAGAATGCCGAGCCCTTTTACCGCGAGGTCGCGCATCACCTTGAAAATGTCGGCCTTCGCGCCGACGTCGATGCCGCGGCTCGGTTCGTCCATTAGCAGCACTTTGGGGGTCGTCATCAGCGCGCGCGCAATGATCGTCTTTTGCTGGTTGCCGCCCGATAGCGAACTGACCGGCAGACGCCAGTCGGCCACCTTGATCGCGAGATCGCGGATGTAACCGGTAATCGAACGCTGTTCGCGCTGCGTGTTGAGATGAAAACCGCGCGCGAATTCGGCGAGGCTTGAAATCGTCATGTTTTCGCCGATCGACAGAATCGGCAGCAGCGCGTCGGCCTTGCGGTCTTCGGGAATCAGCGCAAGTCCTTCGGCGACGCGCCGCGCGATCGGCTGGCCGTTCAGCGGCTTGCCGCCGAGCACGACATCGCCGGTCGCATGCGGATGGCAGCCGAGAATGCATTCGAACAGTTCGGAGCGCCCCGCGCCCATCAATCCATAGATACCGACGATTTCACCCGCATGCAGCGACAGCGAAACGTGGTCAACAATCAGGCCGCTGCCCTTGCGCGGCAATGAGACGTCGCGTACCGCCAGCACTTCGGCGCCGCGCTCGTGACCGATCGGGCGAGAAAAGTCTTTCGTGTCGCGGCCGACCATTTGACGCACGATCCACGGCACATCGACTTGCGCCATTGGCTGGTTGCCGGTGATTCGCCCATCGCGCAGCACGGTAATGTAGTCGCCGATCCGAATCAGCTCTTCAAGACGATGCGAGATATAGACAATCGCAACGCCATGCGCCTTGAGATCCGCAATCACCTGAAACAGCACGTCCACTTCGGCTGCGCTCAATGCCGAGGTCGGTTCGTCGAGAATGAGGATGCGTGCGTCGTGCGCCAGCGCCTTAGCGATTTCGACAAGCTGCTGCTGACCGATCCGCAAATCTTCGACCAGCGTGTCGGGGCTCACGTCGAGTTCGAGGCGCTTCAACAGTTCGCGTACTTTTCTGCGTTGTGCATCGGCATCGATATCGATGCCGGCGCGCGTAATTTCATGCGCAATAAAGACGTTCTCGGCAATCGTCAGGTTCGGGAACAGATTGAGTTCCTGAAACACGATGCCGATGCCATGACGGAGCGCCTCGGAGCTGCTGGTTAGCTCGATCGGCTGGCCATCGAGCAACAGCCGCCCGGTGGTGGGCGCTTCCGCGCCCGCGATAATCTTCATCAGCGTCGACTTGCCGGCGCCGTTCTCGCCGACCAGCACATTCACCGCGCCACGCCGCACCGCGAAATTCACTTCCTTCAGCGCGACCGTGCCCGGATAGACCTTCGTCACGCCTTCCACATGCAGGATCACATCGTCGTTTTCGACCGGCGCCTCGCTCATGATTTATCTCCGAGCTTGACGCTAAGCGGCACGATCTCCGGTTGCTCGCTCGACGAGTCGTATGAGAACGCGCCCGTCACCGTGACTTGCTTGCCTTTGAGCGCATCGCGCGGCAACGGCTTCATCACGTGCGTCGCGGCGTAGCTGTTGAGCGCAGTGCCAAACTGCGCGTATTCGATCTGATTGCGGAAATTCGTGAATGAAATGAAATCGAGCGTATCGCGCAGCGTCGTGCCGAGTACCGTCGGACCGATATCGACAATTACGGCCGCTTTGCCGCTGCCGTCGATATCGATGCCAACCGTGCCCTGGCTCGACTGCGTGTCGACGTCGACGATCGTGCCTTGCACACGCGTCGGGAAATTCCATGGCGCGCCGTCATCTTTGCCGCGATAACCGTATTTCTTGCCTGCGGCGTCCGGGTCCGCCTTGATCGCGTCGCGCAGCGTCGGGTAGTCGGTCGCGCGCTTTTCGACGTCGGGAAGAATCTTCGTGCTCCACATCGATGCGACCATCGCATTCGGATCGAATCCGGCCGACGCATAGGTGCTGCCTGATCCGCTCGATGAGCCGTTCGCGGTCTGCGCGTCGTTCTTAACCAGCTTGCAGCCGAACACCGCCGCGCCCGCGGCAACCAGAAGCGCCGCGTACAGAAACCTTCTCATGGATGACACCTCACGGTACGCCGGATGAGAAACGCAGAAAACGCAGGAAACGAAGGAAACGAAGATGCAGGCGCGCTCGCCGGGCGCGGACGCATGCAGCGTCCGCGCGGCGCGCATTACATCGACATCAGCGCAAAGCGAACATATCGAGCTTGCCCGCGTTCGCCTTCGTGATCAGCGAGCAATTGATCAGCTGCTTTTCGGGCTTTCCGGTCGAGCCGGTTTTCATATACTTGTCGGCCTGATCGACGGCTTCGGTCGCCGCTTGCGCGGCCGGTTGCAGCACGGTCGCGCGGATGTCGTTGCGCATGATCGCGTCGCGCACATCGTTGCTGCCGTCGAAGCCAACCACGATCACATCGCTGCGTTTCGCCGCTTTCAGCGCCGCCGACGCGCCCATCGCCATGGTGTCGTTGCCGGCAATGACGCCTTTGATATCGGGGTGACTCTGCAGGATCGTTTCCATGACCTGGAACGCCTCGGTCTGGCTCCAGTTCGCCGATTGCCGCTCGACCATCTTCATGTTCGGGAACTGATCGATCACATCGTGATAGCCCTTTGAGCGGATGCCGGCGTTGATGTCCGCCTCGCGTCCGACGAGTTCAACGTAGTTGCCTTTCTCGCCCAGCGCCTTGACGAACGCGCGGCCGCCAAGCTGTGCGCCCTGGTAGTTGTTCGACACGATCTGCGAAATCGCGATGCCGGTCGCGTTGATTTCGCGATCGATCAGAAACGACGGAATGCCGGCCGCTTTGGCTTTTTTCACTGCGGCAATCGATGCTTCGGATCCCGCATTGTCGAGAATGATCGCCTTCGCGCCGCGGGCGATGGCGGTATCGACGAGGTTCGACTGCTTGTTCGCGTCGTCGTCGTGAACGAGCACGATGGTGTCGTAGCCGAGCGCCTTGGCACGCGCGTTCGCGGTGTCGGCTTCAGCCTTGAAGAACGGATTGTCGTGGGAAGGGGTAATGATGGCGATCAGATTCGCCGCCTGTGCGGCGCTGCTCGCGCCGGCGATCGTGAAAGTGGCCAACGCGAGCGCAAGCCACCGCTTCGATGCTTTCATCGTTTTGTCTCCTGACTGGTTAAACGCCTGTGCACTGCTTAAAACCAGCAGACGGCTTGTTTTTGCCTACATGTAACTTATGCCGTCATGAGGTCATCATACCAGTTAGAGAGTGAGCATCAAGCGAATTTGAGCCAGGGTTTTCGCGGATCGGGTTTAGGTTGAGCGCGTGCGGGCGAGCAGGCGAGGCGGGATGGGCGGGCTCTGCCGCCCACTGCGACGCAAGTGCATCGCAGTGGGATCGGTTCAGTACCCCTGTTCGCGGCTGACGATATTGGCGAGCGGTTCGCCGCGCAGCCATCTGGAAAAATTGCCGAACCACAAGTCGAGCACGCGCTGGTTATAGTCCGGCGCGTCGCATGAGATATGCGGCGTGACGATCAGGCCCGGCACGTCCCATACCGGGCTGTCGCCCTGAAGCGGCTCCGGGTCGAACACGTCGAGCACCGCACCGCCGCAGGCGCCCGTACGCAGCCGCTCGAACAAGGCCGGATAGTCGACGAGTGCGGCGCGCGACAGATTCACGACGCACGCGCCCTGTCGCATCGCCGCCAGCCGCGCGGCGGAAAGCAGGCCGCGCGTTGCCGGTGTCAATGGAGCCGTGACGACGACAAAATCCGCTTCGGGAAGCCATCTATCGAGCTCCGACACCGACGCCAGCCAATCGGGCATGTCCGCTCCCGATGCAGCCGACACCGGTGCGCGACCGCTGCGGTTGAACGCGATCACACGCAAACCGAGCGTCTTCGCGCCGCGGCTCGCCGTTAGGCCAAGATCGCCGAGGCCAATCAGAAGCGCAGTCTTGCCGCGAATCGGCGCGGTCAGCCGCGCATCCCAGCGGTGCTCATGCTGCGCGCGCAATACCGCGGGCAGTTGCGCATTCAACATCAGCAGCGCCATTTGCACGAACTCGCCGGCCTTGTCGACATGAATGCCGCTGCTGTTCGTCAATATCAGGTCGTCGCGCAGACGATCGAGCGGCAACAGCTGGTCGACGCCGGCGCCGGTCGTATGAATCCACTTCAGGCGCGGTGCCGCGTTGACCGCCGCGTGCGGGAAACGCGACGCCAGCAGAAAGTCGACGTCGTCGAGCGGCGTGGCGAACCGCTCGCCGTCCCATCCGAACGATATGTCGACGCGCCGCGCCAGTTCAGCATGGCGCAGCGACGCCTGCTGCCAGGCCGCGGGATCCAGATGGAAAGCGGGCGCCTGCCGGCTCTGGCTTTCGAGGTGCAGCCGGAAATGCTTTGTCGCATCGGTCATAGACACGACCGGTCACAAAGGCAACGCGACGAGCGTGTCGTAGCGGCACGAGTCGGTAACGACCGTCCGTTCGCGCAGCAGCGCAGCGTCGCCTTCGATGCTGACCGCGTCGACGTACCGGCCCGCGCTGAACACCATCATCGTCCCTTCATAGCCGGTGCGTACGACCATATAGCTGGTCTCGCAACGGATCGTGCCGTCCGTGTCGACGCCGACGATTTCCGTCGGGCTGATCACATGGCGATACACGTGCGGCTCGAACACGTTGACCGACTGTATCGAACTGACACGGTCGAGCAGCATGCCGCGCGTGTTGCAGAACCAGATGCCGAAATCGCGGCCTGCGTCGAAATCGGCGCGGGTCAGAATGCGATACGTGCAATCGTCGGCGAAGAACGTGGGCCACCGTTCGAGATCGCCATTGTCGATCGCGCTGCAATAGTGCGCATTGAGGCGGCTGATACACGCCTGCGCGTGCGTGCCGATTTCGATGTCGGAAAAACGCGTGGTCGTGCTAGACATGCATCAATTCCCGATAAAATTTCCAGAAGCCGCGCACGGACGTTTCCGTCGCGCGGGTCGCCATCGGTCCGGTGCCCTTGCCGCCCATCTCGATCACCGCCGCATCGTCGAGGTCGCCGCGAATGCCCTTCTCGACGAACGCGCCGATCGTGCCGTCCTCCATCGAAACAAACCCGGCCGGACCGACCAGGTTGCTTTGCTTGCGGCGGATCAGTGTTTGTTCCGGTGTGTCCTCCTCGAAACCGAGCACCGTCCAGATCAATTCGCAGCGATCGACTGCGAGCGGCACTACCTGACGCACGCCGATCGAATTCATGATCTGATGCAGCACGAAGCCCGGAAAGATGCTCTGGATCGCATTGGTGATCTGGTCCGGGTACTCCATCCACTGATCGATCAGCGACGGGTCTTTCAGCCCGAAGTCGTCGCGCATTGCGCGGATGATGCCGGAGTCGTATGCCGCGTCGCCGGCGTCGGTGAAGCGCTTCGTAAACGTGATGTGATGACGGCTGTCTTCATCTTGCAGCGTGCCGCCTTCGGCCGACAGCCGGTTGATCTTGAACGTCGAAAAGAATGCGTGCAGCAGGCTCGGGTGATAGTTGTCGCGACTATTCTCGACATACAGCTTCCAGTTGTTGTGCATCACCTGGCTGTAGCGGCCGAGAATTTTCGGCGTGCCGTATAGCGTGCGCTTGATATGCGCGACCATCGTTGGCCCGAGGTAGTCTTCGAGCGGCGGCGCTTCGTCCGAAAACGAACCGAACACGAGGCCGCGGATGCTCGCGACACGCAATGTGGTCAGGCGATACTGCGTCTTGTCGAAATCGTCGGGCATCCCGCCCTTGCCTTGCACGCCCTTTTCGAAGGCCACGCTCGTCAGCTCGCCTTCGAAGTTGTAGACCCAGTTGTGGTACGGACACACGAAGTTCGGCCGTTTGCGGTTGCCCTGCGCTTCGTAGCACAGCACGGAGCCCTTATGCACGCATTTGTTCACGAGGGCGCGGATGCCGCCGTCCTGATGCCGCACGACGATTACCGACGTATGCCCGACTTTCGTGGTGACGTAATCGCCGGGGTTCGGTATCTCGATGTCGAGGCACAGGAAGCTCCATGTCGGACCACGAAATACCGCGTCCTGCTCGCGTTCATAGGTGGTCGTATCGGAAAACACACGCAGCGGCACGCGAGTGATGCCTTCCGCAGGCCATACGATCCTGCTCGCCGGAAGCGCGACGGGACTTGTCGTCATTTCATTTTCTCCGCGTCAAGGTAGGGTTTCGGGTCGAACAGGTCCGCCGGCAATTCACCCTTCAGGGTGCCCGCCGCCTTGAACACGCCGAAGGTTCGCTTGAGCGTCGCGACGTCGTCGGGCCCGAATGCGACGGTGTTCATCGTGCTCCAGTGCTCGCCGTAAAAGCGTGCGCCGCTGTCGTTCAGGTTGGCCGCCTTCTTCAGGATCGACACGACCGCATCCGGATTCGCGGCGCCGAACTGCACCGCCGCGCGCATCGCAGCTAGCACCTTGGCCGCGTCGGCCGGATTGCTTTTCAGCCACTCGTCGCGCATCACGGCCACGCCGATGTACGGCGGCGACGACGAGCGAGTCATCTGCTTCCATTGGTCCGAGAGCGTGCCGAGCACGCGAATCCGGGTCGCGCTGTCGGACACCTGAGCGACCGTCGTCGGGCGCATCACCGCGGCGTCGACGTTCTTTTGCAGCAGAAACTGCGCGAGGCGAGGTTCGTCGCCGGCTACGAGGCGGTAATCGGCGAGCTTGAGGCCGTAGTTGCCGTCGAGCACCGCGGTGCCGACGCCCGTCGTGCCGCTGCCGAGCGGCGACATGCCGATTTTCTTGCCGCGCAGCTCGCCAGGGTTGCGAATCGGCGAATCGGCAAGCACCACGAGTTCCGCGTCGACCAGCTGCGTCGCCGCGACGATGCGCACCGGCACGCCCTGTTGCGCGAGGCTGAATGCGCCGGCAAGACTGGTGCCGAACGCGAGATCGATCGCATTGGACGCAAGCGCTGTGGTGGGCCCGTTCACATCGGGGAAATGCACGAACTTCACCTGCAAGCCCTGCTTCTCGAAGAACTTCTGTGCTTCGAGCACCGCGCCGAAACCGAGGCTGATGCCGCTCGTCCAGTAGCCGACGCGCAATTCGGCGGCAACGGCGCCGCGCATGGTGCCGAGCGCGAAGATGCACACCATTAGAAGCTGCGAGATAACGCGAGATATCTTCATTGTGTCGAACGCGGATGCGGCCATGCGGCCTGTGTGAAACGACCTCGAATCGAGGACCCCAATCCTGCTGCGAGGTATCGCGTCCTGCCCGCCTCGCTTACTTTCCGATTGCCATCAGCGGCGCATGCTCGAAATCCTGCTTCATGCTGCGCAATACGCGCTCCATCGTCATGTCGCGAAACCGTTCGACGTGCCGCCGCGCAATGCGCGACGCGGTCTTGCCGTCGCCGGCGCCGAGCGCTTCCGCCAGCATCCGGTGATCGCCGGAAATCTCCGGGCTGTCGTCTTCATCGCTAAAGCCGAGTGCGACGAGGCGCGCCATTTCGTCGAACAGCACCGAGATGCTGCGCACCAGACGCTCGTTTCCGGATGCCGACGCAATATGCAAATGAAACGCGCGATTGCCGTCGAGAAAGAAGCCGATCTGATTGCCGTGATTCTTCGACGCGGTATTACCGCGCGCCGCCTTGTCGATACGCATCAATGCTTTCGCATCGACGTGGCCGGCGGCGAGCCGCGCGGCTTCCGGCTCGAGAATCAGGCGCAGCGCAAACACTTCCTCGACGTCCTTCAGCGTGATCGGCACGACCACATAGCCGTGGCGCGGCACCGAACGCACGAGGCCGTCGTGCGTGAGGCGCGCAAGCGCAAGACGGCAGGTGGACTTGCCGACACCATATCGATCCATTAGCTCCGCTTCGGTCAGCATGCTGCCCGGCTGCAACGTGCAGGACAGAATGGCCTGCCTGATGGCGATATATGTGGACTCGCCAAGCAGCATGCTCTCGCCCGCCGCCTTACCCGCTGCCTTACCCGCTGATACGATCTTTGCTCGCATAGGACTTCGCTCCCCTTACCCGTGGTGTTTCGTTTGTTAGGCTTACGTGGCTTTGTGAGCACCTCACAGCCTTTCTGAAACCCATTCTAGGAGACGCAAATTTCCGAGTAAACAGCGGTCAAAATACCTTCAATTCAACTGATGGCTCCTTGCCACCGGCGCACCGTGCGCGCGTCGACGTCGAACAGATCGAGCACCCGGCCGAGCGTGTGATCGATCATCTCTTCGATCGATGCTGGCCGCGCATAGAACGCGGGAACCGGCGGATAAACAATCGCCCCCGCTTCCGTCACCGCCGCGAGACTGCGGATATGCCCAGCGTGTAACGGCGTTTCACGCACCATCAGCACGAGCCGCCTGCGCTCCTTCACCATCACGTCGGCCGCTCGCGAGAGCAGCGAGCTCGTGCAGCCGGTCGCGATCTCCGACAGCGTCTTGATCGAGCAAGGCGCAACGATCATCCCGTCGACACGGAACGACCCGCTCGAAATCGCCGCCCCGATATCGGCATTCGGGTAATGAACGTTGGCGAGCGCTTTCACGTCGGCTAGCTGCAGGCCCATCTCCTGCGACAGCGTCACCTGCGCCGAACGGCTCACGACGAGGTGCGTCTCGACATCGAGCTCGCGCAACAGCTGCAGCAACCTCACGCCATAAACCGCACCGGACGCGCCGCTGATGCCGACGACGATGCGTCGGCGGCTGCCCAACGGTGCTGTGTTCATATCCATAACGCGCCTCGCGTCTTCGATCGATACAGCGCACTCATGGTTTTTGCGCGGCGATGAGCTTCTTCGCCATCTGATAAGGCTCGCTCACGAACACATCGGCCGGCAGCGTTCCCTTGATCGCGCCGCTTGCCGCGAAGATCTGCTGCTCGCGCTTGAGCGTGTCGATATCGGCGGGTTCGAACGAAATCGTATTGAGTTCGGCCCAATGCGCGGCATAGATGCGCGCATCGCTCGCCGGCAGATTGGCCACCTTCTGCAGAATCGCGGCGACCTGATCCGGATGCGCATTGCCCCACGCAATCGCGTTATGAATCGCGACGATGAATTTCGCCACCGTTTGCGGATCGCGTTGAATCAGTTCGCTACGCACGGCGCCGACGCCGAGGTACGGCATGGCGTCCGAGTGCGTGAGCTTGCGCCATTCGTCGGCAAGCGTGCCGAGCCGTTTCGTTTTGACTTCGGTCAATTGCGCGACGGTGACGGAGCGCAGCGCGGCCGCATCCACCTGCTGTTGCATCAGGAACTGCGCGAGCCGCGCTTCGTTGCCGGGCACGAGCGCGTAATCCGCGGGCGTAAAGCCGTAGTTCGCGCGCAGCACCGCGGCAGTCATCAGCGCGACCGAACTGCCCGCCGGCGACATGCCAATCTTCTTGCCGCGCAATCCGGACAGCGACGTGACCGAAGACGTTGCGGGCGCAACGAAGGTTACGTCCGCCGGCGCCGTCGCGCCGAAGATCCTGATCGGCACACCCGTCGACGCGATGCTGAATGCGCTGGTGCCAGGCACACTGAAACTGATGTCGATTACGTTCGCGGCAAGCCCGCTTGCCGGCGCGTTCACTTCGGCGAAGTGCACGAAACGCACGTCGTCGATGCCGGCTTTCTTGAGGAAATCGCCAGTCTCGAGTACCGCGCCGAGACCGAGGCTCACGCCGCTCGTCCAGTAGCCGATGCGCAGCGGCGCGGCCTGGGCGGCCTGTGTAGCAATTGAAGCGAAGCAGAACGCGACGGTGAACAGAAGCCGCGTCGCGCGCTGGTGAAATTGCGTCATGTCAGCTCTTCCCGGAAGGGCCGTGCCGCCTCGGCGGCACGGCCCCGGTTGAAGGTGGATGGCCGGTTGCCGTGCCTCACCGTGAAGCGGGCGGCACCGCGTCGAACCGCGATCCGCGGACGCACAGCTTGCCTTCCGCGGTTTTCCATATCTGCCCGCGCTCGTGCAGCAGGCCCAGCGCGCGCGCCAGCGTCTGGAAGTCGTAGCCGGAAAGACGCTCCGCCAGCTCGGTGTAGTAGAGCGGCGTTTCACCGATCGACGCGAGCGCATCGCGCGCCGCGTCTTCGACTTTGCCCGGCCCGGACACAACGCCCTCGTCGGCTTTGCCCGCAACGTAGTCGGCGATTTTCGCGGTATCCGCGTAAGCGTACGAAATGCGCTCATAGCGCTCGTGCGGAATGCCTTCGGAAATCGTCGCGTCGATGCCGACTTTCGCGCCGGTCGGCACCTGTCCGGGCGGCATCACCGGCAAGCTCGGATCGAGCGGCTTCGCGCGCGCGCCCGGAATGACGATCAGATCGCGATCGCCCTGGACGCGCGTGGCGATCGCCCATTCGACCTCCTCGCCGTTGAATACGTCGATATCGTCGTCGACGACCACCACGTGCTTGAGGTCCATCACCGATAGCGCCGCGAGCAGCGCGTTCTTGCCCTCGCCCGCCTGCTTGCGAATCGAGATCACCGCATGCCAGAAGGCGCGGCCGCCGAGCGTGACGTTGATGTCCTTGACCTGCACGCCCGCGGTGCGCAATGCGCTGCGAATCGCCTGATAGCGCGTCGGCGCGGCGAGCCATGTGTTTTCCCACGGCATATGCAGCGAGTAGTACATCGCGTCGCGCCGATGCAGAATCGCCTTGATGCGCACATTCGGGTTCCAGTGCAAGCCGCCCATCAGCGCGGTGAATTCGCCGAAACGGCCTTCGGGCTGAGTCCAGCCGGTGGGCAGGATTTCCGCTTCGATGACCACTTCGGAGTCCGCGATATAGGGCAGATCCACGGTCTCGCACGGCGCGAGTTCAACCGGTGTGCCGCGAATGCCGCCCGCGATCGCCATTTCGTCGACGCCGATCGGCGCGCGATAGCCCGCACCCATGATCTCCATCGGATGGTTGCCGATCGAAATCGAAATCGGGCAAGGCTTGCCCTGCTGGTACGCGCGCTGGGCGAACATGCGCATGTTGTTCGGCGTCACGATGTCGATGCCGGTGAGCGCCTTTTCCTTCACCATGAAGCGATAAATGCCGCTGTTCAGGCCGTATTCGGGGTCGCGCGAAATCACGATGCCCGCGGTAATCATCGGGCCGCCGTCGTAAATCGACGACATCGGAATCGGCAGGCGGAACAGGTCGACGTCGTCGCCTTTGAGAATGACCTCCTTCGTCGCGGACGTATCGACATAAACCGGCGCAATCGGATTCTGAATGCCACGCTGCAGCATCTTCTCGATTTCGAAGTAGCTATCGCAGCCCATCGCCATCATCGCGCGCTTTTGCGTGCGGATGATGCCGGATAACAGCGGCATCCCGTAGCCGATCACGTTATGGAACAGCAGCGCCTTGTCGCTCTGGTCAACGAGCGTGCCGACGTGCCGGATGTCGACGGGTTGGCGGATGTCGATCAGTTCCTGGCCGGCCCTGAGCCGCTCCAGAAACGCGCGAAAATTTTCGTTCATGTTCGTCTCCTCGATGGGGTGAATGCGGAATTCCGTTCGGTCATCAGGCGGCTCCGCTTGCGGACAGTTCTGCGTGTGCGGTGTGTTTCAATCCCGCGCGATCGATCTTGTTGGTCGACGCGAGCGGCAGCGAATCGATAAACCAGACCCGCCGCGGATGCTGATAAGCGGGCGCGTGCGCAAGCGCGTACTGCTTCACATCGTTCTCCGTCAGCGCGGCTCCCGCGCGGCGCACGACAAATGCAACCGGTTTGGTGCCTTTGATGTCGTCGTTCACCGGCACGACACAGGCCTGTGCGATATCGGGGTGCATTTCGAGCATGCGCTCGACTTCGCCGGGGAAAATGTTTTCGCCACCCGACACGAACATGTCGTCAGCACGGCCGACGAACGTGTAAAAACCCTGCTCGTCGCGATGAAACACGTCCCCGGTCACATAGAAGCCGTCGTCGGTCAGCGGCACCGGCAAGTCCTTGCGGTTGTGATAGCCGAGCATCACCGCCGGGCTTTTGACCGCCAGCACACCGGTCGCCGCGCCGTTCGCAGGCGCCTCGAGCAGCTTCACCCGCACTTCGGGATGCGGATAGCCGACCGATAACGGAGGCGGCTCGAGACCGTCCGGATGCGGGCCAAACACGATCGGCCCGCCTTCCGTCGTCCCGTACACGTTCGTCACTTTCGCATTCGGGAAGACCTCCGCGATCTGCTCGAGCAGGCTTTCGCCGACGGGCGCCGAGCCCATCCGGATAAACCGCACCGACGCGAGATTAGTGCGCGCGAGCAGGTCCGGTTCGCGCAGCATCATCGCGATCATCGGCGGGACCGACGTGAGCCATGTGACGCCATAGCGCTCGATCGCCCTGATGTAGGCACGTGCCTTGAACTGCGGCAACAGCACCACCGTGCCGTGGCCGTATAGCGACATCAGCACGAGCGTCAGCGCGTTCATGTGATAGAGCGGCGCCGCGACGAGAAAACGATGCGCCTCGGGCGGCTGCGCAGCCGCACGCGTACGCGCGACCCACAGATGGCTGTCGTGCGACAGCATCACGCCTTTGGGCTTGCCGGTGGACCCCGACGTATAGAGAAACATCGCGGCCGTGCCCGGCTCGGGTACGACGGCGTCGTAAGCGCCGGGATCCACGAACGACGCAAAGCCGTCGGCGCCGTCCGAATCGAACACGACGGCCGGCAAGCCGGCCGGGCAATCGGCGAGCCGCGCGGCGTCGCAAAACACCAGTTGCGCATCGCTGTCTTGCATCACAAACGTTGACAGCGCTTGCGGAAACCTGAAGTTGACGGGCGTCGCGACGAGCCCGGCGCGCATGATGCCAAGCAAGGCCGCCACGTACTCCGCGCAATTGGCGGCGAGAATCGCGATGCGTTGGCCGCGTGCGAACCCGCGCCGCTCGAGCGCACGCGCGACGCCGTTGGCCAGCGCATCGAGTTCGCCGTACGTGATGCGCGTGTCGCGCCAGCCGTCCTCCGTTTCATCCAGATCCCCGAGCGCGACCAACGCAAGCTTGTGCGGATCCCGGGCGGCGTCGATCAGGTCGCCGAGATTCTCAGGAGTGTGCATGTTCGACAGTTCCGATAAATTCGATCAAGGTGTTGAATGGGAGCAGCAGGGCGCGAACGACCGGCGTGCCGTCGCCGGTCGTTGCGTGCGCAACTTTCACTGCGGCAGGATCGTCGCGCGCCATCGATGCCAGTTTTTCGCGCACCGCATGCAGATCGGCGGTTTCGATGACAAGCGCGCCGAAGTAGCTCGCGCGGTCGGCGGCGTGGCACGCGAGCGGCCCGTAGAGAGCCCTGTATCGGGCTTCGTCGACGAAGCGCAGGCCGAACCCTTGCAGGCTCAATTGCGTGCCTGTACCGTCCGCCGCCGCTGTCACGCTGCCCTCGCCGGCGATCAGTGCGTAGCGTTGCGCTTCCGCACGCGGATCCGCGCACACCACGACCAGTTCGGCGAGACGCTTTGCGTGGTACGGGTGCTTCGTCCATTCGTCGCGAAACACCCATTGCGGCGTCAGATGCTCACAAAAGTAGACGCGTCCTGCGGACAGCTCGCCCGGTTCGAGCCGCGTCGTCGCGAACTTCGCCAGTTGCTCGACGCCGTCGATCGTCACGGGCCGCGAGAACGATTGAGGTTCAGTCGCATTGATGCGCGCCGCGATAAGCCGCGCATGGGTCGCGCGCGCGTCATCGGTTCTGAACACTAGCCCGTCGATGCCGAGGCGGCTTTCGAGTATTTCGCGCCGCAACCGCGTCGAACCGGCCGGCAAACCGACCAGTTCTAGGTAGTGATCGCCGAACATCATCAAGTGGTTGACGGAGCCGAGCGAGTGATAACCGCGCGGCGTCAGGGCGAAGCCGAGTTCGGCAAAACAGGCTGCGGCGGCGTCGATGTCGAACATCGCGTTGACGACGACGTGATCGAGTGTCCGACCAATGGCGGTCGAGGGGCCGGTGTTCATGCGCTGCGTCACGTCGAAGTCACGTTTTCGACGCAGGCGTCGGCGCGGGCGCAGTCGAGTAGACACCTCGGCCGCTCGCGAGCAACACACCCGACTGGTCGTAAATCGACGCCTCGGCGACCGACACCGAACTGCCGAACTTGATGACCTTGCCGCGCGCAACCAGATCGCCCGGCATCGCCGCACGGTGATAGTCGACACGCAGATCGATGGTCGGCACGCCCTTGCCCGTTTTCGAAACGAGCGCCCAGTCCGCGGTCAGGTCGACGAGTGCGGCAAGAATGCCGCCATGCGTATAACGCCGTTCCGGGTTGACGACCCATTCTTCGCGCCATTTCGCGGCGATTTCGATTTCCCCTTCGCCGACGCTCAGCACCCGCAGGCCGAGCCATTGATGATAGGGGCCGCGCGTGAGCAGCGCCTGGATGTCTTCGGCGCTCAGCTGTTTTGCTTCTGTCATGTTGATCTCCGCGCTCAAGGTGTAACGACGATCTTGCCGAGCACTTCGCGATCGCGAATCATGCGCAACCCCTCGGCGGCCTGTTCCAGCGGCAACACCTTGTCGATCTGCACGGAGATCTGTTTCGTGCGGATCAGTTCCATCAACGCGGACAGGTTGTCGTCATAGAAACTGTTCGAGCCAATCACACGGATCTCGAAGCTCCAGATGTAGCGCAAATCCTCTTTCGGATCGTGCCCGGCCGTTGCGCCGCAGACGAGAAGAGAACCGCCGCGTTTGATGCACTTGAGCGACGGCACCCACGTGTCGCCGCCGGTGAAATTGATCACGACGTCCGCGCCGCCTTCATAGTTGCGCCGCTGCGGCTTGCCGTATTTCTCGACGACCCACTTCGAGAAATCGACTTCCTTGTAGTTGATCACGTGGTCCGCGCCCAGCGCCTTCAGCCGTTCGGCCTTGTCGGCACTGCCCGCCGCAGCTACGACTTCGGCGCCGAGCATCTTGGCCAGCACGACGCAGCCCGTGCCGACGCCGCCGCTCGCGCCGAGAATCACGACGCGGTCGCCGGCCTTGATCGTCTTGTGCGTGACGAGCATGCGATGCGCGGTGCCGTAGGCGACAGGCAACGAAGCCGCCTGCTCGAAGCTCACCTCATCGGGCATCGCGATTAGCTGATCGGCGGCAACGAGGCAATACTCGGCCATGCCGCCGTCGAGCATTTCGCCCATCAGGCCTTTCTTCCTGTTGAGCGGGTTCACGAGCACGCGAGCGCCGACCTGCCAGCCTTCGACGTCGTCGCCGACTTCGACGATCTCCCCGGCCATGTCGAGTCCGATCACGACCGGCAACGGCACCTTGATGCCGGGCATGCCTCTCACGGTAAACACGTCGTGATAGTTGAACGACGACGCACGCACGCGAATCACGACGTGTTGCGCGATCGCCTTCGGCATCGGCTTCTCGCCGACCCGCAACTTGTCGACATCGCCATGCTCGTCGAGAATCAACGCTCTCATCTTTTCACTCATATGGAATCCTATATATATTCATTAAAAACAATCAGAAGGCTCTGGTGATTCGTATTAGCGGGTCACACCCGTCTTTTCCAGCGGAACAGGTAGTTCTCGATCGGCTTCAGAATGCCGTATTCGAGCAAGACCATCAGGCAGATCAAGGTCAGTGTCCATGCAAAGACCTGATCGGTCTGCACGAGGTCCGCGGCCTGGCGCAGCCGGTAGCCGACGCCGTTCGACGAACCGATTGTTTCGGCAACCAGCGACACCCGCCAGCCGAAACCGAACGCAAGCCGCGCGCCTGAAAAAAAGTAGGGCAGCACGGTCGGAAGGTAGATTTTCGCCATCACCTTCGCCCGCGACATCTGGAAGCTGCGTGCGAGTTCGACGTACTCCGCGTTGACGCTTTGCGAACCCTGCCAGACGTTGGTCAGAATCAGCGGCATCGCTTCCATGAAAACCACGAAGATCGTCGTGCCGTTGGAGATGCCGAACCAGATCAGCGCAAAGATCGCCCAGATCGCCGCGGACACGGTATTAAGCACCGATAGCACCGGTTCGAAATAGTGACCGAGCCGCCGGTTCGAGCCGAGCAGAATGCCGAGCGGCGTGCCGATCAACGCCGCAAGTACGAAGCCCGCCACCACCCGGTACAACGTAATACCCAGATCCTCGGTAAACGTGCCGGACGCGACGAGTTCGCGCAGCGCATCCCAGGTTTTGCCGATGCCCGGCAAGATGAACGCCGGTACACGTTGTGCAGCGAGCCACCATAAAACCAGCAACACGGCGACGAGCGACAACCGCTGCAACGCGACGCGTACGAAGCCGCTCATCCGGGCGGATCGAGCCGGCATAGCGGAAGAAACTGCGGGAACCGACGACATCGTATTGTCCTTAGATAAGGGCGCGCACATGGCGCACGGTTTCAGCCACGTCGGCCGCAAGCGGATTCCGCGGACGCGCGAGATCGATAGTGAGCACATCGCGCACGCGTCCCGGGCGCGGCCGCAACACGACGACGCGGTCGGCCAGCACGATCGCTTCCTCGACGTCGTGCGTGACGAACACCACCGTCATCTTCAGCTGTTCGCGCACACGCAAAAGCTCTGCGTGCATTTGCGAGCGCATCTGCGGGTCGAGCTTCGAGAACGGCTCGTCCATCAGCAGGATGTATGGCTTGACGACGAGGCTGCGCGCCAGCGCGACGCGGCTGCGCATGCCGCCCGACAGTTCGTGCGGATACGCGTTCTCGAATCCTTCGAGGCCCGTCATGTGCAGCATTTCGAGCGCGCGCTCGCGGCGCACATTCGCATTGAGCGATTCCGCCTCGAGGCCGAACTCCGCATTGGCGGCGATCGTGCGCCACGGCAGCAGCCGGTCCTCCTGAAACATGTAGCTGATCACGCGCGTATCGTCGGAGCGCTTGCCCGCCACGCCGTCGATCCGCACATTGCCGCTATCGGCCTTCACGAGCCCGGCGATGATGTTGAGCAGCGTGCTCTTGCCGCACCCGGACGCACCGACGATGGCCAGCACGGAACCGGTCGGCGCCGCGAGCGAAATGTCGTCGAGCACCGCCAGCTTGCCGAAACGCTTCGTGACGTGCGCAAGCTCGACCGCATGACGCACCGGCTCGCTCTCCGCTGCGGCTACGATCCGCATCGGCAACGCGCTCATCGCGTGCCTCGCAACGGTACGATCGGCGAGCCGGCGTGGGTGTCCCTGAGACTGGCCATCACTTTCTCCATTGTCATGTCGCGAAACGTCGCGACGTGCCTGTAGGCGATCTGTTCGGCGCGGCGGCCATTGCCGCTCTCGAGCGCATCGATCATCTTCGAGTGGTCGTGACGTATTTCAGGCTTCGTTTTCTGCACGCCGAAGCCAAGTGCAACGAGCCGCGCCATTTCGTTGAGCAAGCCACCGAGTGTTTTCACGAGCCGGCTATTGCCCGACGCTTCCGCGACCGCCATATGAAAGGCTGCGTTCGCGTCCATAAAGATGCCGATGCGGTTGTTGATGCCAAGCGAGACGTCGTCGTTGCGGCACGCGCGCTCGAGCTCCCTGAGCAGCGCGATGTCGGCCCTGCCCGCGGCAAGCCGTGCGGAAAGCGGCTCGAGCTGCAGGCGCAGCGCGAATACTTCCTCGACGTCTTTCAGCGTGATCGGCCGCACCACGTAGCCTTGCCGCGGTACGGCTCGCAGAAAACCCTCCTGCGCGAGCCGCTGCAGTGCAACCCGGCACGTCGCCTTGCCGATGCCGTAACGCGACATCAGCGAGGCTTCAGTCAGTGTCGCCGCGGGTTCAATGACGCAGGACAGGATGTCATGCCGGATGGTTGAGCACGCGCGCTCGCTAAGCAGCTTGGCTTCGTTCGAGCAATCGATCAACTGCACCGGTAATGCAACGGCTGACTCTTTCACGACATCTCTCCCTCGATTCGTGAGCTGCTCACAAGCGTCTTTCTAAGCAGGCGTTGAGTTAACTTAGAACAGCCATAAAAAAATTGCACGCGAAAAATTTGAGTGTTTTTGAGCTGCTCAGATGAAAAAAACAGGGGCATTCGCTCAAGCATGGATCCGTCTTCTATCCCGCCTTTCATCGTTACTCTCACGTGGTTCGCGTCGTTAGAAAAACTGCACGATGCCCACTTGTGCGCCCGTTACGCCCTCACCGCGAGCCGGCGTATTCGGTGTGAACGGCCCATTGCCGATCAGTGCATAGGTCGCACCATGCCGGTTGACGAGGCGCGCAATCGTTGCATAAAGCAGCGTGCGTTTGCTCAGGTTGTAGACCGTCCCGAGACTGATTTCGCCCGCGTTGTTATGCTGCGCGGTGCTGTCCTCCACATAGCCGATGCCCGCCGTCACGCTCCAAGCCGGCGTAGCCCGGTATCCGGCCGATAGCCAGTACACGCTGTGATACTTGCCCTCGACATTCGTGTTGAGATTCGAGCCGAGGTTGTTGCCGCGATAAAAGCCGAAGAAACCCGTCAGTTTTCCGAACTGATAACTGCCGCCGGCGAAAGTCGTTTTCGTGAGCACTTCGCCGTTCGCGCCGTTCTGCTCGGCGTGACTCACGCCGAGATAAACCGGACCGCGCTGGTAGTCGATCGCGCCCACATACGCATTCAACGCGTCGTGCGGCGATGTTTGCCCACCGAGGCTCACGCCGCCGGAAAACGTGAATCCCGCAACGTTCGGCGACCAGTACGTGATCATGTTGTCGTACCGGAACGAGAACGTCGATGCGTTGTGCAGCAAGGAGCCGTATGTACCGCCGTTGAATGCATCGAACTTGCTGTGCATGATCAGCAGCGGGGAGTTTTGCCGCCCGAAGCGCACCTCGCCATAGCGGCTCGCGAGGCCTACCCACGCACTGCGGCTGAACGCCAGCGTCGAATCCGAGGCTGCGCCGGTGTTCGTCAGAATGCCGTTCTCGAGATCGAACGTCGCACGCAAGCCGCCACCGAGATTTTCGCTGCCTTTTACCCCGACACGGCTTGCGTAGATGCCGCCGCTCTGCTCCGCGGTCTGCGCGCCCTTGCCGCTTGCGTTGGTGTAACCGACGAAGGTGTCGAGAATTCCGTACAGCGTGACCTCTGCGCACGCAGGTTTGGCCGCGATGGCAGAGAACACGAAAACAGCCGCTGAGCAGCCTTTAATGGACTTAAGCATTTTCCTCGATCCGGTTATATGGATATCACTTCATTTCGGATTTCTAATCGTGCTGAACATATAAAGAACTGCTTGGGTTTAACGGTAAGTATCGTGATGACAGCGGTATCGAGCCGGTTTTCTCTTCAGCCTACTGTGGGATGCTCACCAACAGCAGGTAGGTCGTTCGTTTCGGCGAATTTAGAACGACAAAAAAAACCGGCACAAGAAGAATTTCAAAATTTTTCCGCCGTGAAATGCTCACGGGCAGCGAAAAAATAAAGAGAAATTCGGCCGAGCGAGAAGAGTCGCGCCGCTTTATCTGCGCGATATCCGGATGCAGTCGCTACGGCATCGAAACCGTCGACGTGCGAGAGGAACCCGCTGTTGTGACGATTGATTTGAAGAGACCGAGGTCCGCCGATCGGATCGGCGAGAGAAATGCATGGACGGCGCGATTCGATCGCCGCTACAGACCCCACCGCAGCGACGGCGTGTGCACCGGGCTATCCCAGTGCCGTGTCATTTCCTCGTCCAGCACACACAAGGTAATCGACGCACCGGCCATTTCCAGCGAAGTCGTCAGCGAACCGACCTGCACCCGCGCGATTTTCAAGGCGCGTTCCTGCAGCCATAAGCGCGTGGAGTTGAACAGCAGATAGAGTTCGCCGAGCGGCGTGCCGCCCAGGCCGTTGATCAGTACCAGCAATTCGGCGTCGGCCTTCGGCTTCAGATCGGCGACGATCGCGCGCAGCAGTTCTTCTGCTATCGCATCCGCCGCGGCAAAACGCGCACGCCGCCGCCCCGGCTCGCCATGAATGCCGACGCCGACTTCGATTTCATCGTCGCCGATCTTGAACGTCAGTGTCCCCGCTGCGGGCACCGTGCAACTCGAGAACGCAACGCCCATGGTCGCGGTGTGCTTGTTGATCCGGTCGCCGAACGCTTTGCACTGTTCGAGATCGGCACCGCTTTCGGCGAGGCTTCCCACCAGTTTCTCCACGATAACGGCGCCAGCCACGCCGCGCCGGCCTGTCGTGTAACTGGAGTTTTCGACGGCGACGTCGTCGTTGATCAACACCCTCGCGTTCGGCAAATCCGACATCTCCGACGCCATTTCGAAATTCATCACATCGCCCGAATAGTTCTTCACGATAAACAGCGCGCCCGCCCCCGTATCCACGGCTTTTGCCGCCGCCATCATCTGATCGGGTGTGGGCGATGTGAAGACCTGGCCAGGGCATGCGGCATCGAGCATCCCGTAGCCGACGAAGCCGCTATGCAGCGGCTCGTGCCCCGACCCGCCGCCCGAGATCAGCGCGACCTTGCCCGGCTTCAGCGTCTTGCGTCGCACGAAAACCGGCTCGTGATTGAGGACGACAAGATCACTATGCGCGGCAGCGAAACCGGCCAGACTCTCAGCGAGAAAGTCGTCGACCTGGTTGATGAATTTCTTCATGGCCTACGCTCCTTTCACGCTCTGTCCTGTGCGAGCCGCGCGCAAACGGCGCCGATCATCAATTGCGACGAGCGCGCCCCCGGATCGATGTGACCGCGCGAACGTTCGCCGAGAAACGATGCGCGCCCCTTGGTCGCGAGCATGTCGCGCGTCGCGAGCATGCTCGCTTCAGCGACCTGCGGCAACGCGTCGAGTACGGCTTCCGGCGGCTCCTCGCTGTCAGCCAGTTCCGCCAGACGCGACGCGACGGGAATCAGCACATCCATCATTGTCTTGCTGCCAATGCCCGCCTTGCCGCGCTGCGCGACGGCGTCCACGCCCGCGGCAAAGATGCGCGCAACGCCGTCTACGCTCAACGCGTCCGCGTGGTTACCCGACGCTTGCGCCATTCCGTGCAGGAGCGAGAAAAACAGTGGCCCCGACGATCCGCCCACGGTCGACAGCAATTTCGACGCGGCAAGATCCAGCGCGGGCGCAAATGCTTTGGCCTCGATATCGGCGCGCATCGCGAGCAGCGCATCGACGCCGCGTAGCAGGTTGAAGATATGGTCGCCGTCGCCAATCTGCTGATCGAGCGCTGCGATTTCGTCGGTGTGTTCCTTCAATGTGGCATGCGCAGCCTCGATGCACGCCATGACGGTTTTGCCGTTCATGCCGGAATCCTCCTGCCGTCGGAGCGGAAATAGAGCAGGCTGCGCGGCGGCAGCGATGCGCCGACCGTTTGTCCCGGCGCGAAATTGCGTTCGGTCATCGTCGTCGCGACGATCGGGATTCCTTCTCGATCGAGAATCAGCAGATGCCGAAGCGGTGAATATTCGAGCACGCGCAGGCTGATCCCATCGCGCGCATCGGGTGCGTGGAGAACGATATCTTCCGGGCGGATCGCGACCGTCGCCGTGCCGTGCGGAATCGCGTTGGAATCGAACAGCGCGGCCGGCAGCACGTTGATCGGCGGAGAGCCGAGGCGCTGCGCCGCGCTGAGCGAAGCGGGATTGCCATACACTTCGCGTGGCGTGCCCATCTGCACCACGCGGCCGTGTTCGAGTATGCCGATACGATCGGCAAGCGTCGTCGCCTCGACCTGGTCGTGCGTCACATAGACGATCGTCGCCCCGATCGTACGATGCAGCCGCTTCAGCTCGATCCGCAGTTCCTCGCGCAGCTTCGCGTCGAGCGACGACAACGGCTCGTCCATCAAAAACACTTTCGGCCGGCGCACCAGCGCGCGCCCGATCGCCACGCGCTGCATTTCACCGCCCGACAGACGCGTCGCCATGTTGCCAAGCTTGGACTCGATGTGCAGTAGCTGGGCCACTTCCTGCACGCGCGCGCTCACTTCCGCCTCGCTCAGGCGCCGCCGCGGCGAACGCAATGGAAAGGCGAGATTGCCCGCGACGGTCAGATGCGGATACAGCGAATATTGCTGGAAAATAAACGCGACATCGCGATCGGCGGGGTGCATATCGGTCGCCGCTTCGCCATCGATGAAAATGGCGCCTTCGTCGGGCCGTTCGAGTCCGGCGATCAGCCGCAGCGTAGTCGTCTTGCCTGCGCCGCTCGGCCCGAGCAGCACGACGAACTCGCCCTCCTTCACGTCGATCGACACCTGATCCACCGCCACGATATCGCCGAAGCGCTTCGTTACGTGCTGCAGGCTGATCTCAGACATAGGCGCCCCCTTTGCCGTTGCCATTACCGTTGCCATTCACCGCCATCAGGCGCGCCGCGCCCGGCAGCAGCTTGCCGCTCCCGGCGTCGTACAGCAGCGTGCGTTCGATGCGAAACGACAGTCCGACCTGGGACCCGGCCGCGCGTCCTTCGTCCTTGCCGACCCTGACGCGCACCACACCAAGCGGCGTATCGACAACGAGGATCTGATGCGAGCCCAGATACTCGTCGGCAATCACGCGGCCCCGCAAGGCACCGCGCTCGTCGATCAGGACATGCTCGGGCCGGATGCCCAACAGCGCCTTTGCAGCAGCCGCTTCGATGCGCGGCACCGGCACCGGCGCACCGTGCAGCGACACCTGTTCCGCGCCCGCTTCGACGCCGCCGTCGACGGGGAGAAAATTCATCGGCGGGCTACCGATGAAGTTGCCGACGAAAACGGTGGCCGGAAAGTGATAGATCTCGTGCGGCGACGCCGACTGCAACACTTCGCCCTGATTCATCACCACGACATCATCGGCCATCGCCATCGCTTCGCTTTGATCGTGTGTCACGTAGACGGTCGTCGCATGCAACGCGTTATGCAGTTTGCGCAGCTCAAGGCACATCAGTTCGCGGAAATCGGCATCGAGCGTGCCGAGCGGCTCGTCCATCAGAAACGCCTTCGGATGCCGAACGATCGCTCGTCCCAACGCGACGCGTTGGCGGTCGCCGCCCGAGAGCCCGCCCGTTTTGCGGTCGAGCATCGTTTCGATGCGCAGCATGCGAGCGGCCGATTCGACGCGCGCGGCAATCTCCCGACGCGAAACGCCCTCGTTTTTCAGCGGAAAAGCGATGTTGTTGCGCACGCTCATATGCGGATAGAGCGCGAACATCTGGAACACGAATGCGATATCGCGCTGCCGCGCGCGCAGCGCCGTGACGTCTTCGCCGTCGATATGGATGCGTCCCGACGTCGGCAGTTCGAGCCCGGCGATCATGCGCAAGGTGGTCGTCTTGCCGCAGCCGGACGGTCCGAGCAGCACGACGAAGCGTCCCGTGTTCACCGTCAGGTTCGTATTGCGCACGGCCGTAAAATCGCCGAAGCGCTTGTGCAGATTCGAAAGAACGATCGTCGACATGGCTCAGTCCGGAAAGTGACTGGTCACGACGAAAGCCAGCGCGCCCACCAGAATGACGGGAAACGACCACGTATAGAGATCGACCGCGAACGGTTGGACGAGCATCGCAATGCCGACGCCGATCAGCACCGTCGAAGCGCCTTCGCAGTAACGCCGGCGAAACAGGCGCCGGCGTGGCGGGATGGTTTGCACTTTCATTTGCGGACCGCTCCGAAAGTGATGCCGCGCAACAGGTGCTTGCGCAGAACGACCGTGAAAAACAGGATCGGCAGCACGAACAGGGTCGTGGCGGCCGCGACGGCGGGCCAGTCCTGACCGCCTTCGCCGATGATGAACGGAATGAACGGCGGCATCGTCTGCGCATCGCCGCTCGTCAGCAACAGGGCAAACGCGTACTCGTTCCACGCGAAGATCAGACAGAAAATCGCGGTGGCGGCGATGCCGGTAATCGCCTGCGGCAGAACCACTTTGATAAACGCCTGCAGACGCGTGTAGCCGTCGACGAGCGCGGCTTCTTCGTATTCGCGCGGGATCTCGTCGATGAAGCCCTTGAGCAACCATACGGCGAGCGAAACGTTCACGGCCGTGTACAGCACGATCATGCCCAGATAGCTGTCCGCCAGACCGAGCGCGCGGTACATCAGATAGATGGGAATCGCGACCGCGATGGGCGGCATCATCCGCGTCGACAGAATGAAAAACAGCAGGTCGTCGGCCATCGGCACCTTGAAGCGCGAGAATGCGTAGGCCGCAAGCGTGCCCAGAAATACAGCGAGAAACGTCGAGCCGAAGCCGATCACAAGCGAATTGATAAAACGCGGCACCACCTTCGACGGGCCGGCAATCACCATGTTGCGCTTGCGCACGTCGCGGTCGTACCACGTTTCCGCGGGCGGCAGACTCGCGATGAATTCGGGCGTCTGCCGGGAACGGATGGTGAACAGATTCACGTAGCCTTCCATCGACGGCTGGAACACCACGACGGGCGGGTACGCAATCGCGTCCTCCTGCGTCTTGAAGCTTGTCAGGATGATCCACACGATCGGCATGACCGCGATCAGCGCATACGCGATCACGACGACGGCGGCGAAAGTCTTGCCGCGCGGCGAAGCGGCCACGACAGATTGTTGAAGGGCAAGGTCGGTCATCGCTGTTTCACCCGATTGAGTGCCTTCACATAGATATTCGCGGCGCCGAACACGACCACGAACAGAATGATCGCCAGCGCCGACGAATAACCGGTTTGCCACTTCTCGAACGCCGCGCGTTTGAGCGTGATCGACACGGTTTCGGTGACGGAACCCGGGCCGCCCGACGTCAGCAGATTCACCATGTCGAACATCTTGAAGTTCTCGATGCCGCGAAACAGGATCGCGAGCATCAGGAACGGCAGCGTCATCGGCAGCGTGATCGACCAGAACTGGCGCCACGGCGAAGCGCGGTCCACTTCGGCCGCCTCGTAGATGTAGTCGGGAATCGAGCGCAGGCCGGCGAGGCAGATCAGCATCACGTAGGGCGTCCACATCCATGTGTCGACCATCACGATGGTCCAGGGGGCAAGCGGCACATCGCCGATCATCTGGAACGAGCCGGGCGGAATGCCGGTGAAAAAGCTCACGATGTCGTTGAAGAGGCCCGTTTGCGGCTGCAGCAGGAAAGTCCAGAAGTTGCCGACCACGGCGGGCGACAGCATCATCGGCAGCAGGATCAGCGTGGTCCAGAAACTATGGCCGCGAAACTGCCGGTTGATCAGCAGCGCAAGCCCGAATCCGAGCAGGACTTCGAGCCCGACCGACCAGAACACGAAGCGCGCGGTGACCTGCATCGCGTACCAGATGTCTTCGTCGGTCAGGATGTCCGTGTAGTTGCCGATGCCGACAAAACGCGCCGGCACGCTCGGCATATTCGATTTGAAGTTCGTAAACGACAGCCGCAACGCCCAGATCAACGGAAAGATGTTGATCGCCAGCAGCAGCACGATGGTCGGAAGGATAAACAGCCAGGCGATGGTCCTGTCGGACAGTCCGCGCAGGCGCGCTGCGGCGCGCGCCTGCGTTTTCGCCTGCAACCCTTCTGAAGGAAAAGGCTTGTTGACCGACATGCCTGACTCCTTGCACGGGAATAGGTCCCGTCGTTCGGCCGGACGTTGCGCGCGCCGGTGTCCTTTGCGTACTAGTTCTTTCCTTCTGCCTTGAAGACCTTGTTCCAGTCCTTGACCAGCAGATCCAGCGCTTCTTTCGCAGTGCCTTTGTCGGCGACGACATAGTCGTGCACGCGCTTTTGCATATCGAGCAACAACTCGGCGTAGGCCGGCTCCGCCCAGAAATCCTTCACGATCGACATCGACTTCAGGAAGGCCGGCGCGAACGGTGCGCTTTTCGGGAAGTCCGGTGCATCGACGACCGACTTCGCCGCCGAATAGCCGCCGAGCTGCCACCACTTTTTCTGCACGTCGCCTTGCGCAAACCACTTGATGTATTCGAGCGCGTCCGCCTTGTGGTCCGAATAAGAGACAACCGATATGCCCTGCCCGCCAAGCTGCGTGAACTGTTTGACTTCCTTCGGATTCACAAAGAATCCGATCTTGTCGCCACCGACATTCGGATCTTTATAAAGGCCGGGGAAGAAGGCAAACCAGTTCATCTGCATCGCGACCTGACCTGACTTGAACGCGTCGAGCCCTTCCTGCATATACGCGTTCGTCATGCCCGGCGCGGTGCAGCATTTGTAAAGCGCCTTGTAGAATTCGAGGCCCTTGACGGCGCCGGGAGAATTCACGAAGCCCTCGAGGTGATAAGGCTTTTTGGGGTCCTGATACTCGAAGCCATAGTTGTAGAGCATGTTGGTCACGCCCATCGTGATGCCTTCCGAGCCGCGCTCCGTGAAGATATAGACGCCATACACGGTCTTTCCGTCGATCTTGCGTCCCTGGAAGAACTCGGCGGTCTGCTTGAGTTCATCCATCGTGGTCGGCGGCTCGAGTTCGCGGTTGTATTTCTGCTTGAACTCGGCGCGCAGCTCTGGTCTCGCGAACCAGTCTTTCCGATAGGTCCATCCCACCGCGTCCGCCATCGCCGGCAGCGCCCAGTAGTTCGGCGTGTTCTTTGGCCATTCCGCGTAGCCGACTACCGTGGCCGGCACGAAATCGTTCATCGAGATCTTGTTCTTCGCGAAGAAATCGTTGAGCTTCACGTAGTGCCCATTGACCGCGGCGCCGCCGATCCACTGGCTGTCGCCGATGATCAGATCGCACAACTTGCCGTGCGAATTGAGCTCATTCAAGAAGCGGTCGGCGTAGCTCGTCCACGGCACGAACTCGAATTTCATCTTGATGCCGGTCTTGGCTGTGAAGTCCTTCGATAATTCGACCAATGCGTTGGCCGGATCCCAGGCGGCCCAACAGAGCGTGAGCTGCTTGTCTTGCGCGTGCGCCGCCGATCCAAAGCAAAGCCCCATCGACGCGAAAACCGCCGCGATTACCCTTGCTGACGTTAGACGTAACATTTGTCTTCTCCTTGTCTTTCTCGGGTCTTCAACCTGATGACGGGCAGCGTCCATGCGCCGGGCGCTGTATTCGGGCCTTGGCGGATTCAGAACACGGTCCGCGGGTCGCGAGTGTCAGGCACGCGCATTCTCACGAAGATAAATTCGGGTTTCGGGCGTCGGGATGCCAGGCACGCCACGCACGTCGTTCAGAAAATTGATAGCCATCAGGCCCGCCCAATGGACGATGCCGCGCACGTCCTGATCGAGGATCACGTCGATCGCGCGCTCGGACAGTTGCGCGCGCGCGTCGCCCGTGCACTCGTGGCCGATCAGAACGACGCGCGCCTTGTCGCCGAGCTCCTGTAACGCAGCGGCGATGCCGCAAATACCGCCGCCCGTCACATAGACGCCGACCAGATCGCGGTGTCCGGCAATCAGCCCCTGCACCGCGAGGCCGGCGCTCTCGTCGTCTTCGGTGAAATCGGATTCGGTCACACAGCGCAGGTTGCGGAAGTCCTCTTCGAGCACCTGTGAGAAGCCGGTGCGACGCTCGAGCTGGTCGTGCAGTCGCGACGACGCGGACAACACCGCAACCGTGCCGATGCGCGATCCGACGAAGCGCCCCATGAGTAAAGCGGCCGTTCGTCCTGCTATGCGGTTATCGACACCGACATAAGCCGCGCGAGCGCTCGACGGCAAATCGGAAAACACCGTGACGACGGGCACATTCGCGTCGGTCATGTCCTGAATCATCCGCTCGACCCACGGGTAATCGAGCGGTACCAGGACAAGCGCGTCGTAGTCGATCAGTTGCGCGCCAAGCGAAGCGGCGTCTCGCTGGTTCGATAAATCGCAGCGATAGAACGACGGAACAATACGATGCTCGCGAAAAAAGCTGGCCGACAACGCGATATCGCGTTCGACCTGAGCGAGAAAGCGGGAGTTGATATGCGGCAGAACGAAAGCGACGCGGAACGATGTGGCTTTCGGCGGCCGGCCGCGGCTCGCGCGCTCGTCACGCAGCGTCGCCAGCGCCACATGGACGCGTTCGGCCGTTTCAGGGCGAACGCCCTGGTCTTCGCGCAGCACACGATCCACAGTGGCAACGCTGACGCCGGCGCGACGCGCAATCATCGTACGGGTAGCCGGCATGGGTCTCCTCCGGTGCCGAGCCTGGAATCATTTTGTTAACTCAAGATAGTTTTCCGTAGGTGAAATGCAAGCGTTTTTATCCCCTTAAATGCACCAATTCCAATGAAAAGCGTGCAGTCGATTTTCTGTAGGCATGTACTCACGCAGCGGCTCGATCCTATACGGGCCACTTGATTCAACGCTTGATGAAGTGCGAGTGTCCCGCCAGTTCTGTACAGGATTTCATTCGCAGATCTGTATCGGTACTGTATTGGCCGACATCGTTAAACTTGCGTCTAATCTGACAAGTCACTTTCGTCCGCTCTTACCGCGCTTTTACCCCGGAGACTGCCCATGTCCGTCGAGCTTCTGAGCGCCCTGCCCGCCGGCATTCTGTTCGCGCTCGTCACCAGCATCACGCCTGGCCCCAACAACACGATGCTGCTCGCGTCCGGCGTGAACTACGGTTTCAGGCGTACCGTGCCGCATATTTTCGGCATCAGCGCGGGAGTGGTCGTGCTGATGCTGTCGGTCGGCTTTGGCCTTGGCGCGGTTTTTCAACGGTTCCCGCTGCTTTACACGGTGCTCGAAACGGCGAGCGTCGTTTATCTGCTGTATCTCGCGTGGAAAATCGGCACGTCCGGTGAAGTGCGCGTGCGCGACGGCGAGCGCCGCCCGATGCGCTTCCATGAAGCGCTGATCTTTCAATGGATCAATCCCAAGGCTTGGATGATGGTGCTGACGGCCGCCACCACGATTCATCTAAGCGCCGACTTCGACGTCAATGCGTCGATCATGGCAGCGGTGTTTTATGTCATCGGCTTGCCGTGCATCTGCCTGTGGGCCGCGTTCGGCACCGCGGTGCGGGGCTTGCTGTCCAAACCGGGCTGGCTGCGCGCGTTCAACATCGCGATGGCCGTACTGCTCGTCGCATCGCTCTATCCGATCGCGCTGCGCTTTTTCGCGTAAGCAGCCAGAACGCGTCATTGCCGCAGATGTCGCAAATGCGTGTGCGAGCGCACTCGCGCGCGGCGAACCATGGTTCGTTCGCGCGCATCGATACGAATGAATGGATGCGGTCGTGATTCAGGCGTGCTAGTGTTGCCCTGTGTCTCGCTTCCGGGCTTCGCTTCTGTGGCTTCACAAGCGGCTCTTCACGTTTCCCGTATCGCATTCGTGTTTGGCAAGCCATGCTAGGTCTACGACATCATCCTTCGCCGCACGACACCGTCACGGTGTTGCTCCGACGCCTGAGCCGCCAGCATCATCTCGCGGAAAATCAGGGTCTCTTTCTCGCGCGCATTGCAGACCATGAAACGCCGCCCGCGGCGGACGTATCCGACCGCGTACGGGCCGCGCGCGCCACGGTCGAACTGGTCGACCGTCTCGATGAGCAGTCGCAGCTCAACGAGTCCGATAAGGAAATTTTAAAGTTCTGGCTGCTCGCGCATACCGCGCTCGAGCTTCGTGAAATCATGCATGCGTTCGGCGTAGTAGGGCGCGATGAGGCCACGAAGATCACCGCGGCGGCGCTGCTTTTGCCAAACTATCTGGTCGAACTCGCGTACTCGGAAAACGGTAACTTGCAGCGCGCGGGTCTGCTCGCCACGCGCTCCACAACCGGTACGCTTTTCGAAGTCGTTCAGCTAAGTGAAAGACTCGTCTCTCGTGTACAGCAGTAACAAAGCGAGCGATTGAGCTAAACGCTGCATGAGGTTTTGCGATTTCCCACGCGCCGGCTACAGCGCCGTTTGCGTTTGTGTTCGCTTTTTTTAATTCCACCTCGCGTCATCCGTTTTTCATTCATCGCGTTCGGCTCCGCGTCGTTGTGTACACCCACAGGTCGGAATAAAGCCTGACCGCCGGACGTCTCAGTTGCTGTCGATCATGAAAGAGAGACTGGCAATGAAATACGTGTTGGCCGTTTATGATGGTTCCGAGGTCTCGTACAGCGGCGTGCTATTGGCGGCCGAAGTCGCTTCGCGCAATGGCGTCAGGCTGCATGTGCTGTCCGTCGTGCCGCTTCCGAAGATAGGACTCGATATCGCCACCGACAGCGCCATCGCGGCGAGCGTCGATTCACGCCAGCATCTGCTCGAGGCGCTGAAGGCCGACTTCGACGCACGGGGACAGTACGTTCATCTTGCGCTGAAGGTCGGCAACCCGGTCGACGAAATCATCCGGTACGCGACCGAATTCAACGTCGGGCAGATCGTGATCGGCTGCGCGTTCAAGTCGCTGTTCGACCGCTGGTCCGCGCGCGCATTTCTGCATCGGCTGGTCCGCCTCGCGCCTTGCCCGGTCACCCTTGTCAAAGACGTCGTCGCGCCGCGCAACGGCCGTCTCGCGCTTGTATCGTAGGCTCCTCACTCTGGACGACGCGGCAGGCATTTGCGCGTCGCCGTCCGCCCTCAACAGTTTGCATTGCCTATTTTTTTCTACGTTTGCGCTGACTGCGTTTGCGTTCATCGCGACGGCATCCTTTGCTATGCGACGCATCGTTTGTCGCTCGCGACAGCCGCACGCGCATGCAGTCGCACACGCTGCAATGCGACGCTCCGGCAATGGCGCAATTTGAATTTTCCGCGCCCGTGTGCCACGCATATCCATTGCACACCACACGCCGCGCGAATGCCTGGAATACCCTGGCATCTCGCGCGCGCGTTGTTTTCAGGATTAAAGACAATCCTTCGCGGAATATCCCTTCGGGTGAAGTGTCCTGACTAGGCGGACCACGTTCAGCAGCATCTCAAACGTGTCACGGCATGTTCGCGCGACTGCCTCTATTCAACGGGAGACGGCGGTTTCAATAAGAAGTCTTTATTTACCCGTTTAGCCGGAAAAGGACAAATGAACACTACCTATTCGAAGATTTGCACAGCCGCCGTTATTGCGTTCGCGATCAGCGGCATCGCTCGTGCAGACGAGACAGTCGCAATCGGCGACGTCGCGCCGACAACAGGACAAATCGCGCACCTGGGAAAAGACATCGAGAACGGCGCGCGCCTCGCCATCGAGGAAAGCAACGCAAAGGGACTGACGATCAACGGTCAGAAAATCAAGCTGGTGCTCGACGCGCAAGACGATGCGGCTGACCCGCGCACCGCGACGCAGGTCGCGCAGAAGCTTGTCGACGACAAGGTCGTCGGCGTGGTGGGCCACCTGAACTCCGGTACGTCGATTCCGGCTTCGAAGATCTACAGCGACGCGGGTATCGTGCAGATCTCGCCGGCCGCGTCGAACCCCGCTTATACGCAGCAAGGCTTCAAGACGACGTACCGCGTCGTGGCAACCGATGCGCAGCAAGGTCCGGCGCTCGCCAACTATGCGGCAAAGAGCCTGAAAGTGAAGCGCGTCGCGATCGTCGACGATTCGACCGCTTATGGCCAGGGTCTGGCCAACGAGTTCGAGAAGACGGCGAAGTCGCTGGGTCTGACCGTGGTATCGCACGATGCGACGAACGACAAGGCCGTCGATTTCCGCGCGATTCTGACGAAGATCAAGGGCGAGAACCCGGACGCGATCATGTACGGCGGCATGGATGCGACGGCCGGACCGTTCGCCAAGCAGGCGAAGCAGCTCGGCTTGCGCGCGAAGTTGCTCGCAGGCGACGGCGCATGCAGCGAAAAGCTCGCGGATCTCGCCGGCGACGCGACCGGCAATATCGTCTGCTCGGACATCGGCATGGCGCTCCAGAAAATGCCGGGCGGCAAGGAGTTCGAAGCGAAGTACCAGAAGCGTTTCGGGCAGCCGGTGCAGATCTACGCGCCGTTCGCGTATGACGCGACGAATATCATCATCGACGCGATGAAGCGCGCGAACTCGACCGATCCGGCGAAGATCCTCGCCGTGATGCCGAATACCGACTACAAGGGCGTGATCGGCGAAACGACGTTCGACTCGAAAGGCGACGTCAAGCACGGCGTGATTTCGCTGTACGACTATAAGGCCGGCAAGAGAACGCTGATCGACTCGGTGCAGATGTAAAAGCGCGAGCGGCCCCGGTGCGGTGTGGCGCAGCGCGCCGGCCGCGCGGGCCTTCAGTTGAAGCGCTCGAGGCGCACAGCAAAGCGCGCCTCGAACTCAACTCCGGCTCGGCTCAGTGGTGCGCGCGTGCCGCTCTCGTATGCGCCGCCTTCTTCGCGGCCGCCGAGCGCGTCGATGCACCCTTCGTCGCCGCGCCCTTCTTCGCGGCGGCTGAGCGGCTCGCCGCGGACCGGCGGCTTGCAGCGGCCTTCGTCTGCTTCGACATCGCCGTGCTCGACGCGCCGCGGCTGCTCTCGCGCTTAAGCGCGGCCGTCGCGACACGCGAGCGCTTGGCCTTCGATTCGGTGCTCGCGCTGCGCTTTGCCGTGGATTTCTTACCAGCGGCCGAATCTTTCTCCGCCTTCTTGCGCGTCGCTTCGCTCGTCTTGCCCGGCTTCGGCGGCTTCAATGCAACGCCTGCGCGCCGCGCCTTCGACAAGCCGATTGCAACGGCCTGCTTCGCCGAACGCACGCCGTGCTTGCCTTCGCGCACGTGATCGACCTCTTCCTTGACGAACTCGCCGGCCTGCGTGCTCGGCGCCTTGCCCGCGCGTTTGTCGGCTTTAGCGCGGCTCAGAGTTTTCTTCTCAGGCATGACAGTCCTCCAAAGTGGCTGTAGGCATCAGCATTCGAGCAACATGTGTGCCTCGTCGCGCGTCTGCCCGCGCGTCTGCCAGCAAGCAGGAGGCTTTCGTCGTGCCGCTTTAAAAGCCACTGGTTATCAAGCCGCTTTTTAAACACCGTGCGCCGGACCCGGATGCGCAATGCGCGCCGACGGCGTATGGTTATAGCGAGCGCCGACACTTTGCCTGCGGCGCACCTGGAGATGCGTGATGAAAATACCGCCAGTCAGGGCAGGCGCCCATATCGAAGGGATTCACTGGGTCGCGGAATATGCGGAAGACGTGCACGAGATCCGTGTCTTCCGCGAAGGACAGGAAGTCGACGTGCACGATGCACCGTCGACGCTATTCGGCGACGAGGAAAGCGCAGGCTCGAAGAGCTGTGCTGATCATCGTGCGGCCGAAGCGGCGGTGCTCGCGTATTTGCGCCGGTTCGTGGCGGAACACGACGCGGAAGAGTGAGCGCGCCTTATTCAGGTTCGGGCGCCTGGATCAGGCGTTCCTGGGTCAGGCCTTTCACGCCGGCGGATCCGCCTGCAGGAAGTCGAGCACGGTGCGCGTGAACGTATCGGCCTGTTCGACGTTCGAGATATGCGCAGCATCGAGTTCGAAGTACCGCGCACCGGGGATCGCTTGCGCGAGTGCACGCCCTTGCTCGGGTGTTGCCGCAAGATCGTGGGTGCCGGAAATGACGAGCGCGGGCGCCGTTATAACCGGCGCTTCGGCGTGCAGATCCGCTGCATCGATCGCTTCGCAGTTCGATGCGTATCCGTGCCTGTCGGTATGCACAAACACGTCGCGGATAAACGCAAACACAAGCGGTTCGCGCGCGATAAAGTCCGCGGTGAACCAGCGCGGCAGCACCGATTCCGCAAGCGCGGCCATGCCTTCGTTGCGCGCACGCGCCGCGCGCGCCACCCATATTTCCGGCGAACCGATGCGCGCCGCCGTATTCGCAAGGACGAGACGCCCGATTCGCTGCGGATGACGCGCCGCCAACGCGATACCAGTCAGCCCACCCATCGAAATGCCGCAGAAATGCGCGCGCGCGATTCTCAGCGTATCGAGGAGGCCGAGCACGTCGCCCGTCAACTGCTCAGTGGTGTATGGGCCGTGGGGCGCCTCGGAATGACCGTGGCCGCGCGTGTCGTAGCGCAGCACGCGAAAATGCTTCGACCATTCGGCCACTTGCGGCGTCCACATCGACATATCGCTGCCGAGCGAATTCGACAGCACAAGCCACGGCGCGTTGCCGTGCCGATCGCCGTCGATCCGGTAGTAAAGCTCGATGCCGTTGACTGCAGCGTAGGGCATACGGCGCCCTCCTCTTTTACGCGGCGCGTGCGGCCGCAGCAGCGGTTTGAGTGTCCGTGCCGGCCGGGAGTTTCGTGCCGTCCTTGAGCGGCACGCCGGTCAGCTTTTGCAGCGTCTCGAAGTCAATGTCGGAAAAGATTTCGCGCACGACGAGCCCATCGCGGGTCACGTCGATCACCGCGAGGTCCGTATAGATACGGTCCACGCAGTTGACGCCCGTCACCGGATACCAGCACTGTTCGACGATCTTGCTTTCGCCCTGCTTCGTCAGATGTTCCATCATGACGAACACCTGTTTTGCGCCGATCGCGAGGTCCATCGCACCGCCGACCGCGGGTATCGCGTCGGGCGCGCCCGTGTGCCAGTTCGCAAGGTCGCCGTTCACCGAAACCTGGAACGCGCCGAGTACGCAGTAGTCCAGATGACCACCGCGCATCATCGCAAATGAATCGGAGTGGTGGAAAAACGCGCCGCCGTTCAACAGCGTGACGTGCTGCTTGCCCGCGTTGATCAGTTCGTCGTCTTCTTCGCCGGCCGCGGGTGCGGGCCCCATGCCGAGCAGGCCGTTCTCGCTATGCAGGAAGATTTCCTTGTCGGCCGCGAGATGGTTCGCGACCAGCGTCGGCACGCCGATACCGAGGTTGACGTAAGCGCCTTCAGGAATGTCCTGCGCGACGCGTTTTGCCATTTCATCGCGGGTCAGTCGTTTCATGTCTGGTCTCCTCGTCAGGCCGCCGCAGCGGAAGATGACGTGCGATGCGCCGCTTGCGGCACCTCGATTACGCGTTGTACGAAAATGCCGGGCGTGACGATTTCCTCCGGGTCGAGCGCACCGAGCGGCACGACTTCCGACACCTGCACGATCGCCGTTTTGGCGGCGCTCGCCATGATCGGGCCGAAATTGCGCGCGGTCTTCCGGTAGATCAGGTTGCCCCAGCGGTCGCCCTTATAGGCTTTGATCAGCGCGAAATCGGCGTGCAGCGGCATTTCGAGCACATACGGCTTGCCGTCGATCACGCGGGTTTCCTTGCCCTTCGCGAGTTCGGTGCCGTAGCCCGTCGGCGTGAAAAAGCCGCCGATGCCGGCGCCCGCCGCGCGGATACGTTCGGCGAGGTTGCCTTGCGGCACGAGTTCCAGTTCGATGTCGCCGGCGCGGTACAGCGCGTCGAACACATACGAATCCGCCTGCCGCGGAAACGAGCAGACGATCTTGCGCACGCGCCTCGCCTTCAGCAGCGCCGCGAGGCCGGTATCGCCGTTACCTGCGTTGTTGTTGACGATCGTCAACTCGCGCGCGCCCTGCGCAATCAGCGCGTCGATCAGTTCCGCCGGCATGCCGGCCGTGCCGAAGCCGCCGATCATAACGGTCGCGCCGTCGTGCACGTCGGCGACGGCCGATTGAAGGGAATCGAAAATCTTGTTGATCATCACGGGTTCCTGTTGCGACTGGCGTCCGGTGCGAGGTGCGGCTTGGGCGGCTTGCGGCCCTGCTGATGCTCGCGGCGATCGGATCGCAAATGTTCGCTATAAGAACAGTGATTCGTTTAGCGAACGCTTCGGGTCATTATCGGAGTGGGCAGGATCGATTGTCAAGGTTGCAGGTTGACGTTCACGTAAAGTGCGTCGGCGGTCCGGTCGACGCAAGTTCGCAGCCGCGTGCGCGGTCGTCTCGGATAGCTATCCGGCCGGCGCATGTTCAGGCGTCGATGAGCAAGCCATGCGAATGCATGGCGCCGTCGCAAAGAAAACACCCGCGAGTCGACAGCGCCAGTCAAGTCGACGTGCGTTCAGGCAAATCCATTAGCTATTCGAAAGACCGCATCGCTTTATTCATTGCATGCGTCATATACCGGCATTACCGCTCGCCGAATCATTGGGCATAAAAAGCGCAACGCGTTTCGATATCGATGGGCATATAGGTCCGTTACTTCGCATTGAACCGCCGACATTCCGACAAGCAGGCTGCTAAAGGCCGCTGTTTTTGATATAAATGATGGCCAGCCGCATTTCGCTGCCTTCGTTAGCCAGCCCACATATCGGATTGCTTACTATCCTGCAAAGAACGTAAGAAGGCTGTCTAACGAGCGTGTGAGTCAGATTATCCGGAATAGATTATGACGTACTCGTGTGCCGACTTTACTGCCGATGTGATGCAGTGCCTCGTCCACTCCGAAGCCATTCGCGCGACCGACATCCCTGACGACGATCCCGCCCGGTCCGCCGATATGGCAGTGGAAGCGATTGTTTTGATGCATCGTGCGAGCCTTTCGTCGCGCTTTGTGCGCGAACTGCTTGACGAAGTCGATTCGCTCGATGCCATAGCCAGCCGATACGGCATTCGCGCGCTGACGTTCCTGTTCTATCTGCAGTCGGCCATTCTCAATGAGACCTGCATCGCGGTGCAGGACGACGGCGACGCACAGGCGATCGCGCTCGTGTCGCATCTGCCGTCTGCCGAAGAATGGCTCAAGCACATTCGCATGAACCCGGCTCACGCATGAACATCAAGTGAGGCTCACTGCCGGGCGTACGCCGCATTGCGCCGCGCGCTTGGACACTCGTCTGACATCTACCCCTGCGCCGGACGTACCGCGCGCAATACGCGTCACGAACGCACGCATCCGCGAACGATCATTTCCTTAATCGGCGTGCAGACCCAGTCCACTTCCTGTACTGGTGCAATGCACGATGCTATGCGCATCGTCGATGCGCGGCCTTCGATACAATCACGTAAATTCGTGCCGGCATGTTCGATGTGGGATGTCGACTTCCGGCTGGCACGAAATCTTCAACGAGTCGAACGAAGCACGATCGCCGCAACAGACGAATCACATCGCAAGGCGCATGCGTTACTGCGAATCGTGATAACCGACAACAGCATGGGACCGGAGGAACAATGACGACAAGCAAAAAAAAGCTGACACCTGCCACGCCGAAGAAAAGCGTGACCGCCTCCCGCCCGAGTCGCGAAGAAGCCGAAGATGCCGTGCGTGTGCTGTTACGCTGGGCCGGCGAGGATCCGCAGCGCGAAGGCCTGATCGATACGCCGGCGCGCGTGGTGCGCGCGTACGAAGAATTCTTTGCGGGCTACGACGTCGATCCGCGCGACATTCTCGCGCGCACGTTCTCCGAAGTGGACGGATACGATGAAATGATCGTGCTGAAGGACATTCGCTTCGAGAGCTACTGCGAGCATCACATGGTGCCGATCATCGGCCGCGCGCATGTCGCGTATTTGCCTGAGCATCGCGTGGTCGGCATTTCGAAGCTTGCGCGCCTCGTCGATGCATTCGCCAAGCGTCTGCAGATTCAGGAAAAAATGACGGTGCAGATTGCCGACACACTGAACGAAGTGTTGCAGCCGAAAGGCGTCGGCGTGATTCTCGAGGCGTCGCATCAATGCATGTCGACGCGTGGCGTGCACAAGGCCGGCGCGGAGATGGTGACGTCGCGGATGCTTGGCACGTTTCGTACCGACCCTTCGACGCGACGCGAATTCCTGTCGATCGTCGGCAGCCCGTCGTCGGTGCTTGTTGCGAATACCTAGGGCGTGCAGCAGGCGCGCGACGGTGCGCTTGCTTGCGCGCTGAGCGCTAACGCGCGCCGTCGTCGTTGCCGCGCTCGCGACTGCGCTCACCCTCACGCACCTTGCCCTGCGACACGCTGCTGCCCGGCGGCACACTATGCGTCAGCCACACATTGCCGCCGATCACCGAGCCCTTTCCGATCGTCACACGGCCGAGAATCGTTGCGCCCGCATAGATCACGACGTCGTCTTCGACGATCGGATGGCGCGCGTTGCCTTTGATCAACGCGCCGTCGATGTCCGCCGCGAAGCTCTTCGCGCCGAGCGTGACCGCCTGATACACGCGCACATGCTTGCCGATGATCGCGGTCTCGCCGATCACAACGCCCGTACCGTGATCGATAAAGAAACTCGAATCGATTTGTGCGCCGGGGTGAATGTCGATACCGGTCGCCGAGTGCGCAATCTCGTTGATGAAACGCGCGAGCAGCGGCACGCCGAGGCGATGCAGCGCATGCGCCAGTCGGTGATGCGTCATCGCCCACACGCCCGGATAGCAGAGCAGGATTTCGGTAATGTGCTGCGCGGCCGGATCGCCGGTGTAGGCGGCCTGAATGTCGCTCACGAGCAGCGCGCGAATCGCCGGCAACTGCATACCGAATTCGCGTGCGACTTCGAACGCGCGTGCACTGAGGTCCGCGTCCGGCGTGTCGGCGTATTCAGGAAGAAAGCGCAGCGCGCGGCGGATCTGTTCGGCAAGCAGCCGCAAGGTGCTTTCGAGTGTGTGCCCGACGTAATAGTCGACGCTTTCATCGGTCAGATCGGGTGCGCCCCAATGCGTCGGAAACAGCGCGGCGCGCAGGCCCGCGACGATATCGATCACGGCCTGACGCGAAGGCAGTTCGCGAATGCCGCGCGGATGGCGCGTGCGATGCAGCTGTTCGCGCGACGCGCGCAACTCGGCAACGATGTGTTCGAGACCCCACTGGTTCGGCGAAACGTTTGACATGGCGAGGACAGCGGCCGTGCCGCGAGACACGGCAAAAAGTGAATTGTCCCCAGAGATTACCGCGTTTTTTGCGGACTCGCGCGGCACGGCTTCGCACGCGCCGATGCGCGCGCCCGCCGACTCATGAGGCGCATGAACCTCACGAGGCGATGAATACCAACGCATCGAACGCGGAGCGGGACGTGAGGTCGAAGGTGGAATCGAACGTAGGGGTTGCAGGCGAGGGCCGCGGCGGCTCGCGCGGCCCTTTGCGTCAGATCGTCATACTGCTTGCGTCGATCCAGCGCACAGCCCAGTCGCGCGCGTGCGCGATTGCAGCGGCTTCGTCGGGGAAGCGGAGTTCCGAGGGAAAGAACCGGTTAGCGACCAGCTCGCCGTCGCTCGATCGGGATACGACGACATACGCCTGCCAGGTTCCGTCGCCGGCGCGCGCCGGCGAGCAGTTCAACAAATAGCCACGATGAGTGAATGCAGCATCGACATGCATGAGTCATCAGCTCCTGACTGCCTCAATGACGGTTCGAGAAAGTGCATTACCGTACTGCCCACGTCGGCCATTACTGTGGCGTTGTAAAGCTTAGGATTATTACTAACTGCCAACGCCTGGTCGAAAGTCGATGATACTCTGTAGAAAATTCGCGTCCATTAAAAAAACACAAAAAAATGCCGAGCGCGCTTAGCGGACGCTTTAAGTCGCGTATCTGACATGCGGGCATGATCGTCGCTGACGTCGCCATTGACTCGATCTCGCGTTGGCGGGTTCCCATGCATTTCCGTCCGTTTGTGCGATCCGCGCTTTGCCGGAACAGGTCTTGCTGAACTTCCGATGAAGCCGATTCGTAAGGAGGAACGCAGATGAGCGCCGATCAAACCGACAAGCCCGAACCATCGTCGCAGCAACCCGAGCAGACGCAAGCACAAACGCAAACACGGACGCACGAAAAGTCGCCCGAGCGATCGATGCTGAGCATGGAAATGCACAACGACCGCACGCATGACAGCACCGTCGATACCGATGGCAAGAACCGCGAGGCCGCGCGTCTCGCGGGCTACGGCACGATCGGCCCGGACGAAGTGACGACGAGCAACGCGACGCTCGACAACGCCGTGCCTGAAGCGGGTGACGGTCTTGCGGGATTCGATAGCCGGGCAGGCGGCAGCGGTGTGCTGCTTGCTGTGGAGCCCGGCTATACGGTCGTCGAGAAAGGCATGATGCCGCCCGATGTAGCGGGGCATCCGGACGAGCGGACGCGTGCGCAAAAAGATCCGGAGTTTCGCGGCCGCGTCCACTTTGCGCTCAATCATCGACGGCCTGGGCGAGTGATCGAATTCAAGCGTAACAAGGAGCGCGACAAGTAGCGACAGGTAATTTGTATTGGGTTTGCGCTTATTTCGTCGGGCGATTTAACCGGGTCGCGCACATCGGCGCATTCAGCCTCAAATGCAGGCGCTCCAAATGAAGGAGTGCAATGTGCTTGTTTCCGTGCAAATGCACTGTAACAATCAGCTCCACCGTCAACCTCGTAGAGGAGCTGAACAACATGAAAAAAATCATTCTGATCGGCGCGACCGGCACGCTCGGCCGCGCCGTCGCGCAAGAATTGAAGGCCCGCCATGAGGTGATCGAAGTCGGTGCAACGCGCGGCGCGCATCGCGTCGACAGCACCGATCCCGCGAGCATCGAGCAGCTCTTCAGCGAGATCGGCAAAGTGGACGGCGTTGTGACGGCAACGGGCAAGGTGTTCTTCGGCCCGATGACGGACATGACGATCGATCAGTTCCGCAAGGGTCTCGACGACAAACTGATGGGTCAGGTCAACGTCGTATTCGGCGCGCTGCGCTACATGAACGACGGCGGCTCGTTCACGCTCACGAGCGGCATTCTCGCCGACGAACCGATTCGCGAGGGCGTCAGCGCGACCACCGTCAATCTCGCGCTAGAGGGCTTCGTACGCGGTGCGGCGATCGAACTGCCGCGCGGTATCCGCATCAACATCGTGAGTCCGACGGTGCTGACCGAAGCGATGGATAGCTATGCGCCGTATTTCCGCGGCTTTGAGCCTGTGAGCGCGCAACGCGCGGCGTTGGCCTATCTGCGCAGTGTGGAAGGCGCGCAGACGGGGCGCGTTTATCGCGTGGGTTATTGATGCTCTGCTGCGCTCGAGCCTTGCTTGCGGTGTTGCGAGCGGCACGATGCGGTAGTGCGACCCGCGCGGCACGGTATTACCGCCGCAGCAGCAGCCGCAGCGAACGTAGCCGCGTGCGGAAAGCACGCGGATACTAGACGACGGAATCGATCGGCCCGGCTTCAGTTCTAGTGGATCTCCGGCTCGCCATCCGCCACGGCGCCGCCGCGCTGCAGAAAGTCGAAATCGCAGCCCTTGTCCGCCTGCATCACATGAATCTGATGCATCGCGCCGTAGCCACGCGTGAACCGCGGTTCGGGTACGACCCACTCAGCCTTGCGGCGCGCGAGCTCTTCGTCGCTTACGAGCACGTTGAGCTTGCGTTGCGGCACATCGAGTTCGATCAGATCGCCATCGCGCACAAGCGCAAACGGACCGCCGATAAACGACTCCGGCGCCACGTGCAGCACGCATGCGCCGTAGCTCGTGCCGCTCATGCGTGCATCGGAAATGCGCAGCATGTCGCGCACGCCCTTTTGCAGCAGCTTCCGCGGGATCGGCAGTTGCCCCCATTCGGGCATGCCGGGCGCGCCGACCGGACCTGCGTGCTGCAGCACGATCACGCAGGTTTCGTCGATATCGAGCGTGTCGCTATCGATGCGCGCGGCCATGTCGTTGTAGTCCTTGAACACCACCGCGCGGCCCGTATGCACGAGCAATTTCGCTTCCGCGGCGCCGGGCTTGATCACCGCCCCGTCGGGCGCGATATTGCCGCGCAGGACGGCGAGGCCGTTGTCGGGCATCAGTGGCGTTTCACGGCGGCGGATCACGTCGTCGTTGAAAATGCGCGCGCCTTCGAGGTTTTCTCCGATCGTGCGGCCATTCACCGTTTTCTGCGAGCGATCGATCAGGTCTCCCAACTCCGCGAGCATCGCCTGCAGCCCACCCGCGTAGTAGAAGTCTTCCATCAGGTACTGACCGGTCGGACGCACGTTCGCGAGCACGGGCGTGCGACGCGACAGCGCATCGTAACGGTCGAGCGTGAGATCGATGCCGGCACGTCGCGCGAGCGCGATCATATGCACGATCGCATTCGTCGAACCCGACAATGCGAGGCAGGTCGTCACAGCGTTATCAATCGAGCGCGCCGTCAGAATGTCCGACGGCTTCAGGTCGTCCCACACCATCTCGACGATGCGCATGCCGGTTTTCGCTGACATCTGCGCGTGCCGCGAATCGGGCGCGGGAATCGAGGCGAAACCGGGCAGCGTGAAGCCGAGCGCTTCGGCCGCGCTCGTCATTGTCGAGGCGGTACCCATCGTCATGCAGTGACCCGGCGAGCGTGCAATGCCGCCTTCCACGCCGCGCCAGTCGTCTTCGGTAATCTTGCCGGCGCGTAGATCGGCCCAGTACTTCCACGTATCGGATCCCGAACCAAGCGTCGCGCCGTTCCAGTTGCCGCGCAACATCGGGCCGGCCGGCAAAAAGATGGTGGGCAGGTCCATCGAGATCGCGCCCATCAGCAGCGCGGGCGTGGTCTTGTCGCAGCCGCCCATCAATACGACGCCGTCGGCCGGATACGAACGCAACGTCTCTTCCGCTTCCATCGCGAGAAAGTTGCGGTAGAGCATCGTAGTCGGCTTCTGGAACGGCTCGGAGAGCGTCTGCACCGGCAGTTCGATCGGGAAGCCGCCGGCCTGCCAGATGCCCCGTTTCACTTCCTCGACACGCTGCTTGAAATGCGTATGGCACGGGTTCATCTCGCTCCACGTATTGAGGATCGCGATGACCGGTTTGCCTGCATACTCGTCGCGGCTATAGCCCATTTGCGCCGTGCGCGACCGATGTCCGAACGAACGCAGGTCGTTCACGCCATACCAGCGATGGCTGCGCAATTCCTCTGGTGTCTTCCTCTTTGCCACATCTGCTCCTGATTGGTTAGGCGTCCGTCGCGGTACTTAGCGGTCTATTAGCCGCCCTTGACGCCCTGCGTATTCACGTACAGCGCGTAAAGCCCGTGGCTCGCGGCCATAAAAAGCCGGTTGCGATGCCGGCCGCCGAAACAGACATTCGCGCAGCGCTCCGGCAACGCGATATGGCCAAGCGCTTCGCCGTTCGGCGAAAACACGCGCACGCCGTCGAGTTCGTCGGTGCCCATGCCCCAGCCGCACCACAGATTGCCGTGGATATCGACGCGAAAGCCATCGGGCGTGCCTGATGGACCCGCGTCGATCAGCACGCGGTTATTCGCGAGCGCGCGGCCGTTTTGCACGACATCGAAGGCGCGAATCGTGCGCGGCTCGCCGCGCGACTCGACGATATAGAGCACCGATTCGTCGGGCGAAAACGCGAGGCCGTTCGGGCCGATCACTTCGTCGTCGACGAGCGTCACCTCGCCGGATTGCCCGTCGACGCGATACACGCGCTGCGGCATTTCGGGTTCCTGCTTTTCACCTTCGTAAAAGCTGTCGATGCCGAAGCTCGGATCGGTGAACCAGGTCGACCCGTCGGATTTAACGACGACGTCGTTTGGCGAATTGAAACGCTTGCCCTCGTAACGGTCGGCCAGCACCGTGATCGAACCGTCATATTCGGTGCGAGTGACGCGGCGCGTCAGATGTTCGCAGGTCACGAGGCGCCCCTCGCGATCACGCGTATTGCCGTTTGAGTTATTCGACGGACGGCGGAACGGCGTGACCGCGCCGGTCTCTTCATCCCATCGCAAGATGCGGTTATTCGGGATGTCGCTCCACAGCAGATAACGGCCGTCGCCGAACCACACCGGTCCTTCGGACCAGCGTGTCCCCTGGAACAGACATTCGACCGAGGCGGACGAGAGCCGCAACGCGGTAAAACGCGGGTCGAGAATTCGAACGGCGGGATCGGGATAGCGGCGGGTATTGTTGGTCAGGGCGGTGTCGTTCATCGCGGGATTGGTCGTCGTGGTCGACGGCTGCAGCGCGCGATAAGACGGGTACGTTGCGCGTTGCGCGTCGTGGGTCTTGATTCTGATTCGGATGGTGACGTGCCGGGCGATGCTTCGCCCGGCACGCTAACTACGCTATTTCACGTTTTGCACGTTGCGCGCGTATTACGCTTGCACCGGCTTGCCGTCGAGAATGCGCAGCAGTTTCAGCGGGTTTTCGTCGTGCAGCGCTTCAGGCAACAGCGCAGCCGGCAGATCCTGATAGCAGACCGGGCGCAGGAAACGCTCGATCGCCATCGCGCCGACCGACGTCGCGCGCGAATCGGACGTGGCCGGATACGGGCCGCCGTGCACCATCGCATGACACACTTCGACGCCCGTCGGATAGCCGTTCGCGAGAATGCGACCGGCCTTGCGCTCGAGCGTCGGCAGCAGTTTGCGCGCGAGCTCGTAGTCTTCCTGCTCGATCTGCAGCGTCGCGGTCAGCTGGCCTTCGATGTACTCGGCCACCTTCACCATCTCGTCGATGTCGTTACACGTGACGATCAGCGAGGTCGGCCCGAAGATTTCGTCTTCGAGCTGCGCGGTCGCGAGAAACTGCATCGCGTTCGTCTGGAACAGCACCGGCAACGCGGAACACGTCGCATCGGTCTGCTGCCCTTGAGCAATGCTTTGCACACCGTTCAATTCGCGACGCTGCGACACGCCATCTTTATAGGCGTTTGCGATGCCCGGGGTCAGCATGCTTTGCGCGCCTTTCTGCGCCAGTGCCTTGGCGGCCGCATCGATAAACGTCTGCTTGTTCGGGCCGTCGAGCAACAGCACGATACCCGGGTTCGTACAGAACTGGCCGACGCCGAGCGTGACCGAATCGACGAAGCCGTTCGCGATCGCTTCGCCACGCTTCGCAAGCGCGCCCGGCAGCACGAAGAACGGGTTGACACTGCTCATCTCGGCGAACACCGGAATCGGCTCACGGCGCTTCGACGCGATATTCACGAGCGCGACACCGCCGCGGCGCGAACCGGTGAAGCCGACCGACTTGATCGCCGGATGCGCGACCAGTGCCTCGCCGATTTCATTGCCCGCGCCGACCAGCTGCGAGAACACGCCTTCGGGCAGGCCGCTATCGGCCACCGCCTTCTGGATCGCGCGGCCCACCAGCTCCGACGTGCCGAGGTGCGCCGGATGCGCCTTCACCACGACCGGGCAGCCAGCCGCGAGTGCCGATGCGGTATCGCCGCCGGCCACCGAGAACGCGAGCGGAAAGTTGCTCGCGCCGAACACCGCAACGGGACCGACCGGAATCTTCTGTGCACGCAGATCCGAGCGCGGCAGCGGCTTGCGGTCCGGCATTGCCTGATCGATGGTCGCGGAAAGCCAGCGGCCTTCGCGCACAAGCGATGCGAAAAGACGCAACTGGCCAACCGTGCGGCCGCGTTCGCCTTCGAGGCGCGCCTTCGGCAGCGCCGATTCGGCTTGCGCGCGTTCGATCAACGTGTCGCCGAGCGCGACGATGTTGTCCGCGATCGCTTCGAGAAGACGTGCGCGCTTTTCGAGCGGCGCCTGACGATACGGGTCGAACGCAAGCGCGGCCAGTTCGCACGCACGGTCTACTTCCACCGTGCCGCCTGCGCCAAACTCGGGCTCGATCTCCATGTTGCGGGCCGGGTCGAACGCGCGCAGCGTGCCCTTGGTACCGCGCACCGCGGACCCGCCGATCAGCATGTCTCCGGTAATCTGCATGTTGCAACTCCTGTCATGTGCCGCGCAGCATGCATTCGCGTTGTCGCGCGCGGCTCAAAACCAAATAGTGGGTATGCGCCTTCAGTTGCTCGCGGAAGAACCCGCGAGACGGCGCTCGAATGCGAGCAGTGCCTGCGTCGCAGCATCGATCTTCGCATGATGTTCGATCGGCGTCGAACTGAGGAGCGGAAGAATCGGCCCCATGTCCGCGATTTTCGACATCGTCACCGCGTCGTGCAGCACGCGGATCAACGAGATTTCGTCGCGTAGCGTTTCGAGCGGCATGAACGCCTCGTAAAGACGGCGCGCTTCGCCGTCGCGATTCGACTTCGCCGCGTTCAGCAGCGCCGTCACCGCATGCGGTGCGATGCAGCCCGAGCCCGTGGTCCAGGCGGCAAGTCCGAATTCCTGCACGTGCACGAGCGCCGGCCGCTCGCCCATGCCGGAAATCACGCGCACACGATCGATCTGTTCGAGCAGCCGCCGCAAGTACGGATCGTCGGACGGATTGCGCCGCACGATCGCGTACTTGACCGCAATCAGCGTGCCCCGGTTCACAAGGCGCGCGAGTGCGTCGACGTCGATATAGTCCTCGCTCTTGATGTACAGCGTGAGGGGCATGCCCGCGATATCGGCGATGCACGCGAGCCCCGCTTCGACGCCCGCCGACGTGGTGAAGCCCGAAAACGGCAACACCATCGCCGTACGGTAGGCGGTTTGCGCGAGCATGCGCGCCTCGTCCAGCATCTTGCCGTAGTCGGCGCCGAGCGCCGGTATCACGCGGGTCTGCGGGCCGGCGCTCGCCGCGAGCATATCGAGCAGGTCGCGATACTCGCTGACCGCGACGTGATAGAGGTTGGCATTGCCGCCGTAAAGCACTGTGCGCACGCCGCCCGCTTCGATATGGCGAATCAGCTTCGCATTTTCCTCGGCGTCGAGACTGAAATCCGCGCGGCGCGCAAGCGGCGGCACCGCCATCACGCTGGCGGAAAACTCAAGCTCGTGGATCGGGGAAACGTTCATGGGGGCTCGCGTCGGAAATTGCGCTGGAACGCCAGGGTATCATCTGGCCCCAATGTTGTCAAACAACTTTGCAACATCTGCGGATATCCGGGACAATGCTGTATTCGTCGATGCGGCCAGGTGGTTCATACTGGTAGCCAAGTGGTCCGCAAACGAGTGACGAACGGATGACAGAATGGCGACACTGGGCTGTCGCTGGTTGGTATTTAACCTTATTAATGGAATCGCTTTCAGGTGTCCTTTAGAGCGTTATTGCCAGAGGTATAGGCCGCAATTGCCGAAACTGTTTCGATAAAACGCCATATATGCCCTCCGTTTTCGCCAATTCCGAATGCTACGTCTGATTTTTACGTAAGGTTTGGAATCAATTATTTCTGGTATCGCGCTTTTTCAGTAAAACAAGAATAATGATGCTAAATTGATACAGTACAGAACAAGTGGTCATGGCGCGCGCGGCTGAAGCCCGCGGCATGGCTCGCCGCGCCCTGAGAGAACTGCCTTGTCGCTACCTTATTTTGAGCAGATGTCGCCGATGCTCAACGCAACCGACGACAGCACGTGGTTCGCCGAACTCGCCCGCCTCGCCGAGGGATGGGGGTTCAACCGCGTGCTGGTCGCAATCGTGCCGCGCCCGAGTATCCGGATGGAAGATTCGTTCCTGCGCAGCACGTACGCACCTGCGTGGCGTCAGTTTTACGATGCGCACGGCTTCGCGCACATCGACCCGACCGTCACGCACTGCGTGACGAAGTCGTCGCCGCTGATCTGGTCGCCGGACCTGTTCTCGACGAATCCGCAGCAATCGATGTATGAGGAAGCGCGCCTGCATGGGCTGCGTGCGGGCGTGACGCTGCCGATTCACGGCCCGCAGCAGGAAAAAGGAATGATCTGCTTCGTGAACGACAGCAACCCGACGAGCGAATTCTGGCGCCACATCGACGTGGTGCTGCCGAATCTGGTGTTGCTGCGCGATCTCGTGATCGATACCAGCCAGCCGTATCTGAATCATCACGCGCAAGCGCTGCTACCGAAGCTGACGCCTCGGGAGCGCGAATGCCTGCAGTGGACAGCGCGCGGCAAGTCCACTTGGGAAATTTCGCACATCCTCGGATGTTCGGAAGCCGTGGTGAACTTCCATCTGAAGAATATCCGTGCGAAATTCGGCGTGAACTCCCGGCGCGCCGCGGCCGTCATTGCGACGCAACTGGGCCTTATTGATCCAGGTTGATCAGTTCCCGTGCTTCACCGGACATTACCCGGCCGGCTTTGCCAAGGTCACCGTCGGTGACCGTCTTCGAAAAATAAAGGCCAAGCAGAATCGATACCGGCGCGGGGATTTCCGCGCCCGACTCGAAACGGCTGCCACGCGATTGCGTAACCCCGAAACGAGCCCAAAACTGCCTTTGGCTCTCTTTTCTCTTTTTCCGATAAGCGATGATTAAAACGCGGTCGACAGCGGACGAAACGTCTGCCGACCGGTTTTGCACGGCGGCTTGCCAATGATTTTCCAGCAGTTCCATGGTAATCCCCATTGGGTTGGGCAATGTTCATCTCAATTTTGATGATGCGGGGACTCGCCGGACACCTATCCAGGTGGATAGGTGCAAATGTCTATCCAGAATGCATAAGTTTTTCTGCGTACGGGAACGGACCCGGGCGAGGAGAACATCATGCAAGCAGCGATTCGAATTGGTACCCCGACAGAGATCGACACCACCGACCTACACGAGATGTACCGCTTGAGAGCCCGCGTATTTCATGGGCGAATGGGATGGGACATTCCGATCATCGCTGGCATGGAGGTCGACGGCTACGACGCTTTAGGCCCGCACTACATGCTGATTCAGGACTCGGCACGCCGCGTACGCGGCTGTTGGCGTCTGATGCCGACCGAAGGCCCCAACATGCTGCGCGATACGTTCCCGCAGCTGCTGCACGGCAACGCTGCACCGCTCGGCCGGAACATCTGGGAACTGAGCCGCTTCGCGATCGAGGCTGGCGACGAGCACGATCAAAGCTTCGGCTTTGCCGATGTGACGATGCACGCGATCAAGGAGCTCGTCACGTTTGCGGACAAGATGGGCATCACGCGTTACGTCACTGTGACGACCACGCCGATCGAGCGTCTGCTGCGCAGAACCGGCATTGAAATTGGCCGCCTCGGTGCGCCGGTGCAGATCGGTGTGGAGCGCGCGGTAGCGCTCGATATCGCGGTCAGCGAGCACACGCGCAATGCGCTGTTCGGCCAGATGGCAGTGGCCGCATAGCAGCTACCGGCCTAGCCGCTAGCCGCTCGCGACGACGCGAATGGGAAGTTCGGCAGCGCAGAGGCGTGCTCACGCCTGCTGCGATGGTTCGACACGCGTATTGATTGCGCGTCGGCCATGTATTGATGCGCGCGCTTTGGCGATCGCGCAGGGTTTGCTTTGCCCGATCGATGATCGCTTACTGCTCATCGCTTACTGCTCATCGCTTACTGCTTAGGCAAGCAAGCGCACCATGCCGCGCCTTGTCGCCTATCGGCCACGCCCGCGGAAGGTGATGTGTGAAATTTTGCGCACGAGCAGCGCCGCTGCGAGGGCCGCGCAACCGGTCAGCACGACGCCGATATGAATCGACTGCACGAGCACGTGCCGGGCAGCATCGAGCAACGCAGGCCCTTCGAGCCCCGCGCGTTTTAGTTGCGCGAGCAACGAGTCGCGCAGACCTTCGTCGACGAGAATGCGCGGATCGCCAAGCGTCGGGCGCCATTTTGCGGCGACCGGCTCGCCGAGCACGCGCAAGGTGTCGTCGATACCCGACGCATAGCGGCGATTGATGATCGTCGCGACGATGCTCGTCCCGAGCATGCCACCGACCATGCGCGTCGACTGCAGCAGCGCGGTCGTGATGCCGAAGCGCTCGCGGCCCGCGATCTCCTGCCCGAACACATTGAGGTTGTTGAGGATAAAGCCGAGCCCGACGCCGACGGCCGCCATCGAAAGCTCGAGATACAGATGCGGCGTAACCGGCGTCGCGACCGAAAGCCCGATCGACGCCGCGACGAGCAGTCCGAAGCCGATCGAAAGAATCATGGTCGGCCGCGACATATGAATCACGATGCGCGTGTTGATCAGGCTGCCGAGCGCGATGCACGCGGCGATCGGCGTCGCGAGCAGACCAGCCTGTTGCGGCGACAGCCCAAAGCCGCCTTGCAGCAGCAGCGGCGCGAAAAAGATGAGCGAAAACATCACGAAGCCGGACAGCACCGACAGCGTGAACAGCGTGACGAGCTGCGCGTCCTTGAACAGATCGAGCGGGATGATCGGATGCGTCGCGCGCCGCTCGCAGGCCAGCAACAGTGCTGCGCCGACCACAACCACCGCAGCGAGCGCCACGTTGGCGCCCGTCAAGCCGTCTTTAGGCACGGCTTCGATAAACGTCTGCAAACCGCCGAGCACAAGCGCAACGAGCAGCGCGCCGCCCCAATCGATGCGCACTTCGCCGACCTGTTCGCGCTTGTAATACGGCAGATGCGCCCAGATGAAATACAGCGCGAGTGCGCCCACCGGCAGATTGACGAGAAACGTCGAACGCCAGCCGAGATGCTGGCTCATCCAGCCGCCGAGCGACGGCCCGGCCGCCGTGCCGATACCGTACGCGGCCGCCATCACGACCTGCCAGCGCACGCGCTCGCGCGGATCGGGAAACAGATCGGGAATCGACGCGAACGCGGTGCCGACCATCATCCCGCCGCCGACGCCCTGCAGCCCGCGCGCGACCACAAGAAACGGCATGCTCGTCGCGATGCCGCACAACAGCGACGCGACCGTGAACACGATCACCGCGGCGATCACGAAGCGCTTGCGGCCGAAATAGTCGCCGAGCCGGCCGAACACCGGCACGGTGACGACCGACGCGAGCAGATACGCGCTTGCAATCCACGCGTAGTACTCGAAGCCGCGCAATTCGGAGACGATCGACGGCAACGCGGTACTCACTACGGTCTGATCGAGCGCGACCAGCATATTGACAAGACCGATGCCAAGCATGGCCAGCAAGGCATCGCGAAAAGGCAGGACAACGGACTTCTGATGAGGAGGATTCACTTCGGCACGACGCGGTCAAGCGCGTAAAAAGGCACGGCAAAAACGGCCTGAAAGTTGGAAAGGGAGGTCAGTACATTGACGCTTCACGACCCGAACATGCGGTCGCGCGCGTTCATCAGATGCGTGCGCATTGCGTCGCCGGCGGCCCTCGCGTCGTGTGCGCGAATCGCGTCGAGCACCGCGCGATGCTCGGCTTGCACGAGCCTTTGGCGCTCGAGTGTTTTCACGAGCGACAAGTTGCGCGACAGGTTCATGCTGAACGCAATCTGCTCTTCGATAAACGACATCATCGTGATGAAGAACTGGTTCTTCGACGCGCGCGCGACGGCAAGATGAAATGCGTAGTCGTCCTTCGCGCCGATACCTTGCGTTTCAATCACGCGCTCGAGCTCGTTCCACGCGTGCTCGATCGCGGCGATGTCGTCTTCGTCGGCCATTTGCGCGGCAAGCGCCGCGGCGCCGGCTTCGGTCACGATGCGAAAGTCGTAGCAGCGGCGAATATCGGACAGCGATTCGAGCGGCGCGAAACGGCGCACATCCGGATCGGGACGGCGCGCAACCGTGGTGCCCGAGCCGTGCCGCGTGACGATGATGCCGTCCGCGCGCAGCCGCGCGAGCGCCTCGCGCACGGTAGGCCGGGATGTCTCGAAGCGTTCGGCGAGCGCGTGCTCGGTGGGCAGCCGCTCGCCCTCCTTGTATTCGCCCTCGAGAATGCGGTTGAGGATGTCGCCGTATATCTTGTCGGGCAGGCCCGTCGATTTTCGCTCGTTAATCATCTTGGCATCTTGGCTGGCGGCTTGTCATCATGGAGCATAATTGTAAGGCAAGTCGGTTCGATCACACGATAAAAAAGAATCCTCACGCGCGTCATACGAGCCGAAACCACTGGCGCCACATGGCTTACGAAGCGCCGCCATTCCCTACGATGTGCCCCAAAACTTGCTAAGCATTTGATTGACATCATGCGGATCAGCACACGCGCCGCTGCGATCAATTAAGCTTTCCTTGCAATAGATGAACATTCGACACCTTTACTGCGCGGAGCTTCCATGTACAAACGCATCCTTGTAGCAGTCGACGGCAGTAAGACCTCGCGCGGCGCATTCGAGGCCGCCATTCATCTTGCCGCGTCGTTCGGCGCGACATTGCGCGCTTATTACGTCGTCGAGAACACGCCGATGTATTTCGAAGCACCGGGCTACGACCCGGGCATTCTGCAAAAACAGTTTGTGCAACAGGGCAAGGAGCTGACCGTCGAGCTCACGCAGGCCATGCAGGCGCGCAATGTCAGCGGCGACGTGACGGTAGGCGAAGCGTCCCCCAACGACGATGTCCCGACGCTCGTCCTGAAGGCCGCGGCACATTACAACGCGGACCTGCTCGTGATGGGCACGCACGGGCGCCGCGGCATGCAGCGCCTGATACTGGGCAGCGTTGCGGAGCGCTGTGTGCGTCAAGCGACATTGCCGGTACTGCTGGTTCCCGCAGCGGCAAGCCACGAAGCAGAGGCGAAAAGCGACAAGCCATAATTGGCGGCAGTCCCGGCCGTACAACCCGGGCCAATGAAGGTCCGCGCGTCATTTTGACGCGAAGTGGCGCGCGTGCGCGGTGGGACAATGGGGCATTCTTACCTTACAACGCCCTTTATCATGCTGACACCCACCACCACTCCGACGGTCGTGCGCCCCGCCGCGCACAGTCCAGTCCGCGCACCCGCTGCGGGCTCCGCGGGCCTGTCAGCCTCCGAGGCCCCTAACGCCCGCCACGTCGCGCGCTGCTCCACCTGCGCAATGCGTCATCTGTGCATGCCGCAAGGCATGTCGGCGGAAGAACTGCCGAAACTCGAAGCGCTGATCTGCAGGGCGCGCGCGGTGCGCCGCGGCGAACCGCTGTATCGCGCCGGCACACCTTTCGAAAACCTTTACGCTGTCCGCTCAGGCTCGCTCAAAACGACCATGGCGCACCGCGACGGCCGCGAACAGGTAACAGGCCTGCGCCTTGCTGGCGAATCGCTTGGACTCGACGGCATCAGCAGCGACACGCACGCGTGCAGCGCAATCGCACTCGAGGACAGTTCCGTGTGCATCGTCCCGTACGAGGCGCTCAAGCGCCTGTGCCGCGAGAGCGGCACGCTGCAGGAACGGCTGCACAAGCTGATGGGCGAGCAGATCGTCCGCGAGGCGAGCCAGATGCTGACGCTCGGCTCGCTGAACGCCGACGAACGCGTCGCGGCGTTTCTGCTCGATGTGTCGGAGCGCAATGCGCAGCGCGGCTATTCGTCGGCCGAATTCAACCTGCGCATGACGCGCGAAGATATGGGCAGTTACCTCGGCATGACGCTCGAAACGGTCAGCCGCACGTTGTCGAAATTCCAGAAGCGCGGCCTGATCGACGCGCGCGGCAAATTCATTCGTATTGTCGACCTGGAAGGACTGCGTGACCTGTAACCGTTAAACGCCCATCGCCGGGATTTTGCGTTCACGCGGCTTCACATGAAAAGTGAATACGCGTTACAGTCTTAAACCCGTCCCCTTAGAAAGGAGACCCGGCGAAATGAATCGCGATCTTCGTTTGCAGCACCCGCTTGTCCAACGTCTGCTCGACGCCCGTCGCGTGACGGACGCGCTGTTTGCCGTCGTCAAACCCGAACATCTGTACGAAAGACCGATCCGCGAGCGTCACCGCATCGTCTTCTATATCGGCCATCTCGAGGCCTTCGACCACAACCTGTTCGCAGACCGCCTGTTCCCGCTGCCGGTTTTCGATGCCGACCTCGACAGGCTGTTCGCGTTCGGCATCGACCCGGTGGATGGCGGTTTCCCGACCGATCAACCGTCCGACTGGCCGTCGCTCGACATCGTGCACGATTACGCACAGCGTGCGCGTGCGCAAATCGACCATGCGATCGCGACATTCGACTTCGACGCCGGCGATGTCTCGACGAATTCGCCCGCGCAACTGATGCAAGTAGCGATCGAGCACCGGCTCATGCACGCGGAAACGCTCGCGTACATGCTGCATCAGTTGCCGCTCGAGCAGAAGCTCGCGCCGCCGCGCGCATCGGAAACCGCCGCAGCCGGCAAGGTTGCGCACGCAACGACCATGGTTCACGTACCCGCAGGACGCGCCACGCTCGGCATGTCGCGCGAAAGCGGCCAGTTCGGCTGGGACAATGAATACGGCGAACAGCACATCGACGTCGACGCGTTCGAGATCGACCGCTACATGGTAACGAACGGCGAATTCCTGCAGTTCCTCGATGCCGGCGGCTACGACAATCGCGCGTACTGGTCCGACAAGGACTGGGCGTGGAAAGAAGCGGAGCACATCGCGCATCCGGTGGGCTGGACGCGCGGCAAAAGCGGCTGGACCTTGCGCACGATGTTCGACGAAGTGGCATTGCCGCCCGATTGGCCTGTCTATGTGAGCCACGCGGAAGCAAGCGCCTACGCGCGATGGGCCGGCAAGGCGCTGCCCACCGAAGCGCAATGGCAACGCGCGATCGAAGGCACACCGCAGGCCGACGCGCTGCCCGGCAACTTCGATTTCCGCAGCTGGGATCCGCAGCCGGTTCACGCGCACCCGGAGAACGTCAGCGCGTTCGGCGCCGAGGGCATGTTCGGCAACGGATGGGAATGGACGCAGTCGCTATTCGAACCGCTGCCAGGCTTCGAAGCGTTCCCGTTCTATCTCGGCTACTCGGCGAACTTCTTTGATGGCCAGCATTACGTGATCAAAGGCGGCTCGCCGCGCACTGCGCAGTGCATGTTGCGGCCGACCTTTCGCAACTGGTTTCAGCCGCGGTATCAGTATGTCTATGCCGGGTTCAGGTGCGTGCGGAATTGAGGCAAAAGAGCGATAGCCGGCACTAAAACCGACTATCGCTTTAGCACCCGCCTACAAGCGCGCGATCAAGACTGAATCGCAAAGAACGGCTGCGTGCCCGTCGAGAAATCATCGCTACCCGGCATGCCGAAGGTGATGCGTTTGCCGTAAACGAACGGCTCACCCAGATCCAGTACACCCGCTCCAAACAGCCCCATATTCTGACCGATGCCCTCGTGCGCCGCGTTCGACCCGTTGCCCAATTCGGACTCCGTGTTGACCAAGGTGAACGAAACACCGAGCGTGGCGCCGGTCTCGCTCTGAAGCGACGCCGAAAGCGCCGTTGGAGCAGCCGGACAGAACCACGGCGCGCTCGAAAAGCTCGACGGGCACTGGCTAATGGACGGGTCCACGATAAAGTACGCGCTCGAACCGGAGTCGATGAAGCCCGGCATCGGCAGGCCGTTAAAGCTGGCGGTCACCTCGCCGAACACGGTTGTCGTCATCTGCTGCGCAGTGGCCGGCAGCATGTTGTTGCTCTGCGTGTTGACCCCGAACGTCATCGTGCCCGAGACCGTGCCCGCGCCGCCTGGGGCGACTGCGGGAAAGTTCAGCGTCATCCCGTTGTTGTCGGTCGCAAAGTCGATAACCGGGTTAGGCACCTGTTCCGCGAGCGGCACCGCAATGCCCGTGCAGGTCGAACCGGCGCAATCGTAGTACATCGATGCTGCGGGTGACTGGCACGAAGTCTGGCAGTCGTGACGCATGACATTCAGGCCAATCAGCCCATTGCCGCCAAACGACGACGGACCCTTCGCAGCCATATCGGGACCTTCGCTTGAACAATCGGCGGGAATCGAGGCAAACGAGTCGTCGACAATCTGTATCGGCAACGACGAGGCCGTTTCACCGGCAATCTTCAGGTCGACCTTCGAAATCGGCCCCCATGCCGTCCCGGAACCGAACTCGACGCATTCGGCCATCGTATTGCCTTGCGCCGAGTCCTTCGCGTTAGCGAGGCCTAACGACGCCGGCACCGCCGAGCGCAGAAGACGCAAGCCCGACGAACCGGTATCGACGAGAACATGGTCGATCGTCGCGCAGTTGCCGGTGCCCGGCGCACAGATGGTCACGGTCACGTACGGCGCGTTCACAAAGCCGAACTTATTGTCCACCGTCACGTTAACCGAATTGGCCGCCTGATTCTGGCTCGAAATCTGACTAACTGCGCCACCGGAACCGCCACCGCCGCCTCCACAACCTGCGAGCACCAACGCGAAAGTGAGAATTGCCATGAGCTTTTTCATGTTGGCCTCGATTATTGAAGATCGGAAACAGATAGACCGTCAGGAAATTCCTGCGGAAGATAGGCGCAGCCGTGAAAATGGCCTAAATGGCCCATCGACTGAACAACCAGATCGGGCGAACTGAGGCTTCTTTCGCTCACACCCCCCACACGAATCACATCTTTACCCGCGGGCCGCAGATAGCGTTCCGAATAGCTACCAAGTATCGCCGCATAATTCGGCGTCTGCGGACCCTCCCAGGTAAGCGCAAATACATTACCGCTGGACGTCGCGACAAATTCACGTACGACAGTGCCCGAATTCAACGTGACGACATTCACTCTATAGAGTGCATTTGCCGAAGGCGTTGCCGCGTTAGCCTGCGAACCCGTCGCGGCCTTCAGTACCGCAGCTTCTCTCATGACGTTAGAGGCCACATGAGGATCAGCACCCGTCAACGGGAAGCTACCCAGCGCCGCAACGGCTGTGTTTGCAGCAAAGCCGATGCAGACGACCACGGCGAATCCGATCAATCTTGCTTTTAGTACCTTGTTTTCAATTTCCATGGCCTTTCTCAAATCAGGGTCCGGTTGTTACGCGCTAAAGATCACGCGGATAGCTCGTATAACAACCAGCACTTGCCTAAAAAGTGCCAATAGACAGGATGTTATTTAAATTTGAAGTTTCAGCAGCCTCATTGCTTTGGCTTATGCGTAGAAAAGCTTTAAGAATGCATACGGTTATTGTTTCTTGAATCAAGCCTTACGATTGCTTTATTCAATATCCGACTTTTCCATAACCTCAAATCCTGATTTATTTATAATCGGCGTGGAATTTATTGAACAGAAATGCAGCGGCAAGCGAAAGCCGCCCCCTTCGCCATGCGAGCGGAGGCGTGCGTCAAACGGTCTTGGGAATGTCGCGCTAGCTAGCAGCGCGGATTAATACCGAGGTCTTTCGCCTTGCGCACGAGATCCGGCACCGATCGCGCGTTCATCTTCTTCATCACCTGACTGCGGTGCAGCTTCACGCAGTCTTCGCTCACATCGAGCGCACCCGCGATCTGCTTGTTCAGCAGGCCCGTAATCACCAGATGCATGACCTCTCTTTCGCGAGACGAGAGCCTCGTATAGCAATGGCGCAACGGCCTCAGCCTTTCTTCTTCACGACGCCTTTGGGAATCGCGCTCGAGCGCGTCGTGTATCGCGTCGAGCATGTCCTGGTCGCGAAACGGCTTGGCAAGGAAATCCACTGCGCCGGCTTTCATCGCCTGAACGGACATCGCGACATCGCCGTGCCCGGTCACGAAAAGAATCGGCATGCGCAAATCGAAACGACCGCAGTCGCGCTGGAACGCAAGGCCACTTTCGCCACGCAGACGGATATCGAGCACGAGGCAGCTCGTGACGTCCGGCCGCTTGAATGCGAGAAAGGCCGCCGAAGAGTCGAACGTCTCGACGCGGTAACCGACGGAAAGGAGCAGCGAACCGAGCGTGGCACGCATCGATGCATCATCGTCCACGACGTAGACGATCGGCTGCGTGCCGGTTACACGCTGTTCCGGCAATTCGCCAAGACCCAGGATTCCACAAAATGACGTTGCGTCTTCGTTACAGGTGCGCATGATAGTCGTGGCTGTAGGGGTTCACCGGAATACCGCTCTCTGACTTTTGTCACGCGCTCGTCATCTGCTCTTTCATCCGCGCCGGCACCCATCGATGAGCGAACAGAGCGCAAGATGCATTATCGCTACGCGCCTGCTTTCGACAAGTATACACATCGTATACGTTACGTAATGCAAGGCGCTTGCTATGATGAGCCATCACGGTATCGCGCCTTGGCGCGAGTCGAACGCAGCAGCTTTTCCGAATAGCAGAATGCGCGACGCCGTGCGTTTTCTTTATCTCTCCCGGATACTGGGATTTATATTTCGGGGTCAAGGCTTAAGCACATCCCGCTAAAGCCTTTAGAACGCTCCGGCGGCCGCCTTTGAATGGGACCCCGCAGATTTCCGCACAATGAAGAACCACAGCCACGTATTGAGTTCAGTGCATGGTGGCGATCAGCTACTCGCACAAGATACCGCTGTATGCGCGCCTCCCCATTGTCCGTCGTACTCGTCGAGTTCAGTGCTTAAAGGGGGCGACCATCTTCTGATCCGCTATGTCGACGACCAGACCGGCGCCCGCCTGATCCGCGTGTGCCCGGAAGACGACACCGACTGCATGCAGCGATTGCAGGCAGCGTATAGCTTGCGCAATCAGCTCGATCGCCGCTGGGCTGTCGTACCTGTCGCGCTCTCGCGATACGCGGGACGCACGGCCCTCGTATCGATCGATCCGGGCGGTGTGCTATTGGCCAACCATCTTCAGGGAACGTTCGACTTCGAATCGTTCATGACGCTTGCCGACGCGCTCACCACCGCGCTGTGCGCGAGTCATACGGCCGGGATGATTCATGGAAATCTTCGTCCCGGCAACATTCTCGTCGACTTCGACACGTGCCAAAGCTGGTTAATGGGCTTTGCGGACGGTGACGAACTCAGTGGCTATCACGAAGATGAAGGCGCAGACCTGTCGCTGATCTATAGGGCGCCGGAGCAAAGAGGCTGCTTGGAGTTAGACCGCGACATCGATGCGAGAACGGATATATATGCGCTCGGTTGCATATTCCACGAGTTGCTGACCGGCTCGGCTCCGCCTTTAGCAGGCGCCGTTGCAACGATGCATAGCGATGCGGCTGCGCATGCCGTATCCGCGTCTTGGCACGTCGCCGGCATTCCGTCGCAAGTCGCTGCCATCGTGACGAAGATGCTCGCCACGCTGCCGGAAAACCGGTATCAGTCCGTTGCGAGCCTTGCCGCCGACCTTTCGCTCTGCCGTACGTTCTGGCGCGAACGGCAAAGCATTCCTTCATTTCCACTCGACCTGCGCAACATCGGCCACAAGTTCAAGAGCCCTGCAAAGGCATACGGAAGGGTCCATGAACTGAACGTACTCACCGCGTCGCTTGAACGCGTCGCCGCGACCGGCAAAGCCGAATTCGCTTTGCTTACCGGATATTCCGGTACGGGCAAGTCGTCGCTCGTGGCAAACTTTATAGCCGGGCTCGCTGCTAAACCGCACGACTATGCGGCCGGAAAATGCGACCCGTTGAAGTCGACCGTTCCCTATTCCGCCGTCGCACAGGCATTTCAGGCGCTGCTGCGACCGATTCTCGGCGCAGAAGACGCGCCCTTTCATTCCATGCGCGCGAGGCTGACCGAAGCGCTTGGCGTGAACGCCGGCGTGCTCGCCGCACTCGTGCCCAGCGCCGCGCTTATTCTCGGTGACGTTCCGCCGGTTCCCAAGCTTAAACCGCGTCTTGAGCGCATACGCTTTCTGCGGCTAACGGCACAACTGCTAAACGCGTTCGCGACCGCGCAAAAGCCGCTCATTCTCTTTTTCGACGACCTTCAATGGGCCGACGCCGGCACGCTTGCGGTCATCAGGCATCTGATCACGGAGCCCAGCGTCCGGCATGTCCTGATTGTCGCGGCGTATCGGGATATCGGAAAACAATCGTCGTCCACATTGCAATGGCTCGACGACGACGCGATCCGGCATCAGATGGTGGTCGTTCCGGCGCAGCCTCTAAGAACCACCGATCTCGCCGAATTGATATCCGATACGCTCGCTTGCACCTTGCCTGAAGCACTGCCGCTCGCCAAGCACGTCGAGAGCAGAACGGGCGGCGAGCCGTTCTTTGCAATACGCCTTCTGGCATCGCTCGCGGACGAAGGCGCGATAAGCTTCGACTACCGCGATTGCAAGTGGACGTGGAACCTGCGCGGCGTCGCGCAAATCGCGCACCCCGACAACATCGCGGATTTCATGCGGCTCCGTATTGCGAGCCTGTCCGCCCAAACGCAAGGCACGCTCCACTATCTCGCCTGCCTCGAAAGCAGTTCATTGGATATTCTGAATGTCGCGATGCACGGCGAGCTCAGCGAAACCTTATCCGCGCTGATCGATGCGCAGAAGCAGGACCTCGTCGTGCAGCAGGCGAACAATTGGCGGTTCTGGCATGACCGTGTCCGCGAAGCCGTCTACACATCGATCCCCGCAGCCGAAAGGCAGGCCTTCCACTTCGCCATAGGCCGAACGCTTGCCGCATGCGCGACTATCGATCTGCAAGGCGACCAGTTATTCGTCGTCGTGAACCAGATCAATCGCGGCCTGCAGTTCGTCAAATCGGTTGCGGAACGACAGTCCTTCGGGCGTCTCAATCTTGCCGCGGGCCGACGGGCAAGAGATGCAGCGGAGCACGTATCGGCGCTCGGGTACTTTGCAGCGGCAGCGCGCCTGCTTTCGGGCACACGCGAATCCGCGGACCGATACGCAGCGGAGTTTCATCTTTCCGAATGCGAATTTCTCACCGGCGCAGGCTCGTTCGCCTTAAAGCGCCTTCAGCGCTTAAGCCGCAATTTCCTCGACTTGCGGCTACGCACCAGCGTCACGCGGCTGCTGGTGACTATCCTGACGGCTCGCGACCAAACGCACGACGCGCTTGACGTCGCGCTCAACTATCTGCGTCAAGCCGGCGAGCAGTTGCCGGCCAAGCCAAGCGCCGACGACGTCGATGATGAGTTCAAACGCGTAGTCAACCTGATGAACGGACGCAAGCCGCATGACCTGCTTGCAATGCCGCTCATGCGCAATATGCAGCTTCGCAGCATCATGGAAGTGTATGTCGGCCTTCTTCCGGTCGCGATCTTTCATGACCGAGATCTTCGCGACCTCGTGCTGTTGCGCATGACGGCGTTAAGCCTCGAGCACGGACACTGCGATGCCTCGACGCATGCCTACGCGGGCGTGGTGCGTGCTTTAGGCGCCCGCTACGGCGACTACGAAATGGGCATTCAGTTTGGCGAACTGGCGATGAAGCTGATCGACAACAAGGATCTCGGAAGCATGAAAGTACGCGCGCAACTCGCCGTAGGGGCATGCGTGCTGCCGTGGTCGCAGCCGGTCAAACGCGCGGAAACGTTGGTACGCGAAGCAATGCACACCGCGTCGGTCATCGGCGACCTGAACTATGAAATCTATTCGCGCAGGAACCTTGTCAGCATTCTGATTTTCTCGGCAACACCGATCCGGGAGGCCATGGCCCAGGCCGACGCGGGCCTCGATATCGCGCGAAAGTACGGCATCGACCTGATGGCCGACTCGTTTACGGCGCAGATCTGGATGCTGCGTCAGCTTTGCGGACTGCCGATCGACGAGGCGTCACTGCTGACCGCCGGCTACGATCCGCGTGCGATCGATCGCATCGCAATCAATACGGCTTTGCCGAAGTCGATTGCCGCATTTGCGCACTGGACCCGTCAAATGCAGCTTGCCCTGACGTTTGGCGATTTCGAGGCGGCGCTGACCGCCGAAAGGGAGGCAGCGAAACACGCGTGGACCTCGGACTCGCTCGTCGAGCGGGTGGACCACTGTTGTTACGGCGCATTGGCTCATGCCGAAGCGCTGCTCGCACGCTCGTTTGAAATTATCCCCGAACATGTCGTGGCGCTTTACGACCGGCATAACACGCTTGCCGTATGGGCCCGATACTGCCCAGAAAATTTTCGCTGCCGGCTCGCGCTCGTCGAGGCGCAAATAGCCTGCGTCGAAGGCCGATGCGCCGATGCCGAGCAGCGCTTTGAGGAAGCCATCAAGGATGCGCGGCAGCACGGCTTTTTCCAGATCGAAGCCATGGCTGCGGAAGCCGCCGCACGGCACTATGCACGGCGAGCTCTGCATATCGTGGCACGTTCGTATCTTTGCCATGCGCGGCAAGCGTATGTCAGTCTCGGCGCGACGGCGAAAGTACACGCAATCGACTCGGTAGACACCGAGGAACCGGTAGCGTCGACGCCGCGCGAGCGCCGCGCGGCGGATCGATCCGTATGCCACGGTCGAAACGGGCATCAAGCGGGAAGCGCAGCCCCGCCCTCAGGCGAAATGATCCTCAGCAAACTCGCGGGCACGATCGTGACGAGCTCGGTGGAATTCGCGGGCGCGCAACGCGGCATCCTCGCGCTATATAAAGGTGCGTCGCTGCAGATCGCGGCAAGGGCGCATATCACGCGCAACGGCGTCGCGCTTTCGATGTGTCCGGCCGAGCTCACTTCCCGCGACGTGCCGATGACTATCCTCAAGGAAGTCGCCCGCACCCGATCGCATATCGCACTCGACGACGTGTCAGAAAGCGACGCATTTGCTTCGGATCCCTACATCGAATCGAACCGGCCGCGTTCGATAGCCTGCATGCCGATCATCCAGCAATCGCGGCTGACCGGCATGCTCTACCTTGAAAACTGCCTGGCCGCGGGGGTATTCACATCCAGAAAGATCGACGTTCTCGTCGCGCTCGCGACGCAAGCCGCCGCGGCGCTCGAGAACGCGCGAATTTACGCGCGGGTTACTGAAGAATCGCGGCCGCGAGACAGCGCCGGCGACGCATCCCCGCCGCATGAATCGCAAACCGAACAGGCGCGCGTCAAGCCGCTTGCGACGACGCGCGAACTCGTGGCGTCCGTTGTGCATGAAGTCGCCCAGCCTTTCGCGACGGTCGGAACGGCCGCCATCGCCGCACTGAACTGGCTATCCGCCCCGCAGCCCGACATCGATCAGGCTCGCTATATGGTCGAGCAGGTCGTCGAGCAAAGCTCTCGCGGACGCAGCATCGTCCACAGTTTGCGCGCGCTGGTCGGCAACGCGGCTCCGAGCTTTGAGCTGTTCGACATCAACGAATCGATCAGCCAGACGCTGTTGCAGGTTCGTGGCCGCATTCGCGAGGCACATATCGAACTCGATACGCAATCGTTGAACCGCAATCTGCCTGTCTATGGCGATCGCACCCAGCTGCAGCAGGTGGTGCTCAATCTTCTGCTGAATGCGATGGATGCCATGGAAAGCGTGACGGGCCGCAAGCGCATACTGACGATCAACACGTCGGAGCCTTCAACAGAAGACGTTCTCGTCGCCGTCGAAGACACGGGGCCGGGCATTGCGCCTTCGGTGGCCGGACGGCTCTTCTCACCGTTCGTCACCACCAAAAAAGAAGGCCTCGGCATGGGGCTCGTGATCTGCAACATGATCATCGAAGCGCACGGGGGAGTACTGACGGTCGAACCCGGACCGGAATCCGGATCCGTATTCCGGTTTTCCTTACCCAAGGCGTCGGCGTAAACGCTTTCCCGCTCGCTAACGTATAGGGTCGCCTCACCCCGGTAGGTGACCTGCTGCCTATGAGTAGGCTATGTTTGCGCGCAGCCTGACGTTATAGTTTTTTCACGCCAGCCGCATGTGTTCTGCTCTAGCGGATCCCGCGCAACGCGCTTCCCTGGAGCACGCACGTGAACCGTCGAGCCGACTGTTTTCCGGAAACACTACCCATTGCAGGCCACCCGACCCCATCGCACGTCGCGGACCTCGCCGTAGCTTGCCTGCTTGCCGCGATCGCCACATGGCCCAAGCCGGGTCTCGTTAGCCATCTCGACAACGGCGGTCATACTGACATTGATGCGCAAATACTGCGCGACAGTGCAGTCGCGCTCGAGCCATTCTTCGCGGAACTGGCCCACGCCGGCACGAGAAACGCCCGTATGCCCGCGCTTCGCCGCATCGGGGTTCGCGCAGAGCACCGCTTGCTCAATGCAACTGGCGGTGTCAACACGCACCACGGCGCCATCTTCGGCCTGGGGCTGCTGTGTGCCGCGGCGGGCGTGCGTATCGCGAATCGGGCACGCGAGCACGAGACCTTAGGCGGCATCGTCGCAAGGCTTTGGGGATCCGAAATCATGGCAGGCGCAAGACGCACCGCGAGCCACGGCGCCGCAGTCGCGCGGCGATATGGCGCGGGCGGCGCGCGAGCCGAAGCCGCTCAAGGTTTTCCAAAGCTTTATCAAGTCGGTCTTCCTGCGCTGCGTCTTGCAAGCGGTGTGGTCGGCGATCAGTTCGAGGAAGCGCGTGTGCATGCATGCTTTGCACTGCTTGCACGACTTGAAGACACCAACCTTCTCTATCGCGGCGGCATTGAGGGGCTGCGCTTCGCGCAACAGGAAGCCCGCGCTTTCCTGGCAGCGGGCAGCATATGGCAGCGCGAATGGTGGCTCGCGGCCTCTGCGATTCACGCGCGTTTCGTGGCTCGAAAACTCAGTCCGGGCGGCACGGCGAATCTGCTCGCGATGAGTCTGTTCGTCGATAGATGGGATACCGGCCCGACCCTATGAAGCTCGCCATTCTGTGTCCCGGCCAAGGCGCGCAGCATCCGGACATGTTTCGATTGACCCGCGACAGCGCACCGCTGCTTTTCGATCGCGCCGCCGCGTTGCTCGACGCACCCGTGCATGCATGGCTCGAGCGCGCGGATGCAACGATGCTACACAATAACCGTTCCGCGCAGATTCTCTGCACATCGCAACAGCTTGCCGCCACCGCGGCACTCAATGACGCGCTTCCGGACAATTGCTGCGTAGCGGGTTATAGCGTCGGCGAAGTAGCAGCATGGGGCGTGGCCGGTTTGATGCAGCCCGTCTCGTTGCTCAATCTTGTCGCCGCTCGCGCCGAATTGATGGATCTATGCAATCCGTTCGATGGCGCAATGCTATTCGTTAGCGGTCTCGACCGGCGAACGATCGAACAGCTTTGCACCGACGACGACGCGGCCATCGCGGTCGTCAACCCGAACAACGCGTTCATCATCGGCGGTCGGCGCCCCAAGCTGCTAGGCATCGCGCTGGACGCGATGGCCGCCGGAGCCTCGCGCGTCACGGCCATTTCTGCGAACGTCGCGGCGCACACGCCACTGCTTGCGAACGCCGCGGTCGCATTCGGCCAACTCGCCAGAAAAACCATTGTCAGCCAACGATGTCCGCCGCACATGCGCGTCTTTTCGGGTGTCGACGGCGAGCCTGTGATGGACATCGCCGCCGGCATCGACAAGCTTGCAAAGCAGATCGCGCAGCCGGTCCGCTGGGATGCATGCATGGCCGCATGCATTAAAGAAGGTGCAACCGCGTTTCTCGAGCTAGGCCCAGGCCGCGCCTTGAGCGACATGGCGACCGCGACCTACCCGCAGTTTCCGGCACGAAGCCTTGAAGACTTTCGCTCGATCGACGCTGTCACGGATTGGCTACACACCGTCGCGCGCCGATCCGCGTAACCGGATTTCGCGGCTCTCGCGGGTATTGCGAGTATCGCGGGGCCGCATTTAGCCGCGCTGTCCGGCAGCTTCCAGAATGAGCTGAGTAATTTCTTCGGGATGAGAAATCATCGAAAGATGGCTTGACTTGAGTTCGATGGTCTTCGCGTTCATGCGCTTGGCCATGAAACGTTCGAGGTCGGGATTGATGGTGCGATCCTCGGTAGACACCGCGTAGAAGCTGGGCTTCGAGCGCCATGCAGCCTGTGTCGTCTTGCCCGCAAGCAACGCTTTGTGAAACGGCTCCTGCACGGCATACAGCGCCTTTGCCTTCTCGGGTGGCAAGTCGCCGGCGAAATCGCGCAGAAACGCAGCTTCGGTCAGCCGGCCTTCATCGCCGTCGAACACGATGCCGGCGCTGGCAGGCGGCGTCGGGTAGGTTTTGGCCAGCGCCGTATAGTCCTCGTTCGCATCCGGCGCGCGGGCGGCCACATAAACAAGCGCCGAGACGTTCGGATGCGTGCCGGCCTCCGTCACGATCATGCCCGAGAACGAATGCCCGACAAACACCGTCGGACCGTCTTGCCGATCGAGCACGCGCTTGGCCGAAGCGACCGCCTCGGGCAGCGTCGTCAAGGGATTCTGCACGGACGTCACATTGAGCCCCGCCGCCTGCAGGCGCGGGATGACTTCGAGCCAGCACGATCCGTCGGCGAAAAGGCCATGCACGAGCACGACGTTGCGCGCTTTTGGCGGCGTAGCGTCGGCCGCGAAGGCGCGCGTCGAAATCAGGGACGCGGCGGCAGCAGCCACCATGGCGGCCGAGAAATTACGTCGATTCATGTTTCATTCTCCAGTTGATTCGCAATGGACACCAGATGATAGAGACCCGCCTGCTTTCAGCAATGCATACGATGTGTATACGGCTGACTAGAAACGTTTCGACGATAATCGACGCTTTTTGCCGGTTCAGGTTGCCGCGAGTCCATACGTGAAAAATCGCGTCGTGCGCTGAAATCCTGCACGAGCACAAAGGGGAAGCCCCGCCGATGGCGTGTGCACAACCGCGCGCGTAACACCGGTTGCTTCATGCGCTTGCTGGAGCGCGTGGCGTACTGTCGCAAGGCCATAGCCTCTGCATCGCGCGTGCGGCACCGTCGCGACTAGCGCAACGTAGAGCCGTCCGCCATTGACGATCGCCGCCGCGGTCGAGACCGCGTGCCCGTTCTCATAACCAATGAAAGCGAATGCCGTGGAGCGCCAGAATCGCGACCCCGCGATGCCTTCGCACCTGGCCTCGGGGCCGAGGGCGTGACTTTGCGCATTGATCTCACCAAAGGTAAGGAGCGCGGCTTCGTCAGTGACGCGCCGGAATTCAAGCGGCGACTCGCCGCGCAGAGTCGGGCCGTAGGGCAGCATGTCGCCGGCCATACCGATGATCTCCATCCTGAACGCGAGTCCGGCATCTTCGACAATCGCGTCAAGATTTTGCCGAGCGGCATCGGTCAGATGGTCCTCGCACAGGTACAAGATACCGCGATGGCGTTTTGCGCGCATATAGGCGGCGGCTTCCCGCAGCCGGCCTTCGACAAGCAGCGAATCCGCGATCGGACTGGTAACGAAGACTGCATTCCAGAACGGAAACCGGCTGCCCGCCCAACACATCGCCAACCCGGGTCGATCAGATAGATCCGCATCGGGCCGGTCGCCGGTCAACACTTTCCACATTGAAATGTACTGAAAGACTGATTCAATAACTTCTGGCTTGCTCGAATGCATTGTTTTCGTTAGTAGAACAGGTTGACGTGACGGTGGCGGACACCGTAAGCCGCGCCGGAAGGAGACTGTCGATCAGAATTCCAGCACGTCGCCTGAGAAAGAGAAACGTATTTTTTCGACGCTTATTCCGCTGTCCTGCACAAAGCCGGTGCGGCCTGTTCCTGTCTGCTTTCACGCGTATTTATGTCGCGTGACGAACACTGTCTGTAACGCAAGACTGATGGAAGGAGACCGATATGTCTGACGTAACGAAGATCGCGTCGTCGTCATGTCGAGTCGAAAAGACGATGAGTTCAACGGGCATTTCCAGACATTGAGTTATAGCGGCCCCAACCTTGAAGGCACATAAATCGGGCTCAATTAGAGACCTTACGTTTTCTTTTTAACTTTTCGTCAATACGCTTTTCAGGCAGAATTTCCGCCGCTCGAATCTGACTTTCGACTTACACATTTTTTTTGCACGCCACGCACATATCGACATGCCATTTATCACCATCGCAGGACAGCAGTTGCACTATCGGATTCAAGGCAGTGGTTTTCCGGTACTGCTCGGACACAGCTATTTGTGGGATTCGGCGATGTGGCAGCCGCAAATCGAGGCGCTGTCACAAAAGTATCAAGTGATCGTGCCCGAGCTGTGGGGCCACGGGCAATCCGGACCGATGCCGGAAGGCACGCGCAACTTCGGCGATCTCGCGGCACAGGCGAGCGAACTGCTGAATGCGCTTCATATCGAACAGTGCGCGGTAATCGGTTTGTCGGTCGGCGGGATGTGGGGATCCGAACTCGCGTTGCGCGAGCCGAACCGCGTGAAGGCACTCGTCATCATGGATGCGGACCGCGGCGCCGAACCTGAGGCGACCTTCGCGCAGTACTCGCAGATGCTCAATACGATCGAATCGCTCGGGCTGATTCCCCCGCCGATGATCGAAGCAATCGCGCCTCTCTATTTCCGTCGCGGCGCGGCGCCCGACAGCGAACTCATCGTGTCGTTCAAGCGTTCGCTTGCCGCGTTTTCGGCGGAACAGCTTCGGCAATCGGTGGTGCCGTTTGGCCGCCTGATCTTCGGCCGGCCCGATGAAGTGGCAAGCCTTTCCGCGCTCAATTCTGAAACAACGCTAGTGATGTGCGGCGAGCACGATATTCCGCGCCCGCCGTCGGAAGCGATTCGCATGGCGGAGGCAATTGGCTGCCGCCACGTGCTGATCCCTGATGCTGGCCATATCTCGTGTCTCGAGAACCCGGCGTTCGTCAATCGCGAGCTGCTTACGTGGCTCGATCAGCACGTTGGGATGGACGCGAAAGCGTGAGCGTAGTGCGCCAAGCGCGCTTACATCTGCGGCACGACAGGGTCTCGCGTCCCTTCAGCTACGGCGCGCGGCCTTGCATCGGCTCACGCTCGTGCTCCTTCTTCGCTTACTTTTCATACGACCGGATCGGGTCGAGCCATTCGAAGCGTCGATCCGCCTTTAGCAGGTCTCTGAGCTTTTTCTCGTACTCGACGCGATAAGTCTTTTTCAAGTGATGCTCCTGAAAATACTGCGGACTGCAAGCCCAGGTTTCGTAGAGCACCAGAGTATCGGGGTCTTCAGCTGAACGATGAAGATAGGTGTTCACGAAATCCGGCTCGCCGGACATTGCGTCGAGTACCTCGAGCAGGCTCGAATACAGCTCCTCGCGAGCTTCGGGCTTGCCCGGCAGATGGACGATAAAAGAGGTTTTCTCACTCACGGTCGGCTCCTGCGTCGAATACGTTAACCACGACATCGGCTAAAAGGCGTCGCGTCATGCGACTTGCGGTGAATTATCTACCGCGTGGTTTCCAATGTCGTGCGACGCCATGCTCGACGATGTTCGGTCTTGTCGAACGTGTGCCGGAGAATCCTGAAGACCTCGAAGGCGACTGCAACGTGCCGGTACGCAGTCGCCCGTAGATCCCACGACGTTCAAGCCGCGCGCTTGCGATGTGGGCTCGGTGCATATCGCGCGAGATGACAAAACGCCCCGATGTGTAGAATCGCTGTTCGTCGCGTTGAGGTCGCATTCGGTATCGGAGCCGCGCATATGAAATCGAGCAGCGAAAATCTGTCTAGCGGGATCGGTGTGTTTGCCGCCGTTGTCGATACGGGAACGTTTGCGGCAGCATCCGAGCTTCTCGACATGTCGCCGCCGGGTGTGAGCCGCGCAATTGCACGCCTCGAAAAGCGGCTGAAAATACGGCTCTTCAACCGCACGACGCGCTCTGTTTCGCTAACGGACGAGGGCCGCCGCTTTTACGAGCAGGTCATGCCCCACCTGCACGGAATGGAAGAGGCCGCAGCAGCGGCAGCGGGAAATGCGGCATCGGTGCGAGGCAAGCTGCGCATTAATCTCGACCCCGTTATGTCGCGCGCCATGCTCGGACCGCAGCTTGATGCGTTTATGGACGCGCATCCGGAGCTCGAGCTCGAATTCATTGCACGCGACCATCTCGGCGATCTGATCGCCGACGGCTTCGACCTTGCATTCCGATTCGGCGAACCGCGCAGCTCAAGCCTCGTCGCGCGCAAGCTGCTCGATACGCCGGTCGTCACGGTCGCGGCGCCGGCATACCTTAAACGCCACGGGCGACCAGCAGACCCACAAGCGCTGAGCGAGCCACGCCACCGATGCCTCGAGTTTCGCAACCCGGAAACCGGCAGACCCTACGCCTGGGAATTCCACCGCAAGCGCAAGCAACTCGTTGTGCCAACGAACGGACGGCTGATCGTCAACGAACCGAGCGCGCTGCTCAGCGCGTGTCTCGCCGGCTTCGGCATTGCGCAGATGCTGCTGCTCGTCGCCGAACCGCTGATCCGCGAAGGCAAGCTGATCAATCTCTTTCCGGACTGGTCGGACGAGCGCTTTCCGCTCTATGCCTACCATCCATCGAGACATCATGTGCCTGCGAAGACGCGCGCCTTTCTTGACTTCGTCGCCGGACTAACGTCGCACCCGTGAATGCAGCGGGCCCGCGCCGAGTCATCGCGGTGTCCGCATGCAATCCGTTAAAACAGCCGTTGAATAACGTATTCATTGAATTCTGTCCGTCACGCGACCGACAAACTTCCAGCCGACATCCGGTATCCAGAAGTAAGCGAAACCGCTCGGGCCATCGATAAACACGGTCATCGGCTGACCGGCTTCCGGTTCCGGTTCGGTTTGCGAAGCAACCGTATATGCTGCGCCGGCAACCTGAGTCGTCGCGCCGCGCGTTGTGCTCGCGCGCCAGCCGTCATTAACTGAATAAGTGAGTTTCATGGTCCTGCCCGCCGGCGGCTGGATAAACACCGTCAGCGGACCGCTTCCACTCACACTTTGTGGACCGCACGGCACGGTCATGCCGCGCGCCACTTCCACAGTCCCGGCTTCCGCAGATTCGGCGGCCGCCACTTCCGGTACTCCAAATGCACCGAATGCCGCGGCAACCCATACGGACACAAACAACGCATCACTTCCGCTCGCATGTTGCATGGTGATGCCCTCCTGAACGACATACGTCGAACGAGTGCGTGCACGCGCGTGCCGATTAAAGTCACGCGCATGCCGTGATAGAAGCGAATAAAGAAATGCGACAGGGCTGCCGCACAAAGGATGCAAAAACAAAGATTCACTGCGTAGTTTAGTTTCCCTTCCGATGTCTGTTAGACGAAGCTTCATGCTTCAAATGAAGAAGGGGTATACCCCCTCAGACGAATGACGCGTTATTGAAAACGCGTATGAAATCGCCACGCACTTCGCTCGCGCGATTCTATAAACGTTGCATCACAAGTGTCCGGCCGCACATTCGAATGCATTGAAGAATGACGGCTTTGCTTTACCATTTCGCCAATGTTCGTCTTTCAGGAGAGCGAAGATGGCTAATCCGCAGATTGAAATCATTCGCGAAATGCTCGCCTCCGCGCCGCGCCCAACCGCGCTTGCAGAACGACGCGCGCGACTGCTCTCGCTCGTCAGTCGCTACACGATTTCATCCAATACGCATATCGAAGCCGTCGACGCCGACGGCGTGCCGGCCGAGTGGACATTGACTCCTGTGGCCGACCCCGGGCGCGTCGTGCTGTTCCTGCATGGTGGCGCGTATATCTCGGGCGGCATCGCCACGCATCGACATCTGGTCGCGGAGATCGGGCGCGTGACGCGGGCCCGTACGCTTGCGCTCGACTACCGTCTCGCGCCCGAGCATCCGTTCCCTGCGGCGCTCGAAGATGCGCTGACCGCATACGGCTTTCTGCTATCGCAAGGCTATATGCCGGGAAATATAGCGCTAGCCGGCGAAAGCGCCGGCGGCGGACTTGCCCTCGCGATCCTTATTTCACTGCGGCAAATGGGCCTGCCGCTTCCATCGTGCGCGTGGTTGAGTTCGCCATGGACCGATCTGGAAATGACCGGCGAATCGATCGAATCGAAAGCGGACGTGGACCCGTTGATACAGAAGCCGTATCTGCTCGAAGCGGCCGCGTTCTATCTGAACGGCGCGGACGCGCACACGCCGCTTGCGTCTCCGTTGTATGGAGATCTAAGCGGTCTTCCGCCGTTGCTGATTCACGTCGGGAGTGCGGAGACGCTGCTCGACGACTCGGTCCGATTGGCGCGCCGTGCGGCGCAAGCGGATGTGCGTGTGACGCTCGATATCTGGCCCGACATGATCCACGCGTGGAGTCTGTTTTATCAGCAGCTCGATGCAGGGCAGCAATCGCTTGTATCGATGGGGGAATTCGTTCAGGCGATGTTCGAGGGCAAGCACAGGCAATCGTAGGTTCGAAGCTCGGCTTCGCAGCTTGGCTTCGTAGCTTGGCTTTGTCGCTCAGGCAAACCTGATCAGCGTATCGACCGTCAGCTCAGTGGCGGTGAGCGGCGCGAAATGATCGGCATTGATCGTCGCTATGCGCGCGCCCGCATTCTGCATGCGTTCCAATGCTTCATCCAGCGCGGCCTGTTGGTGCAGCGTGCAACGCACGTACGCTTTGGGAATTCCGGCAGCATCCGGCGAGACCGCGACAGGGTCGAAAAGCGTGCGCCACGGCTGATTTCTGAGCCGCGGCTTGACGAACTCGACGACGGACGGCTCGGTCAGCTTGAAATGCTCGAGCGGCAAAGGCGGAACCGGCAAGTTGTGGGCGCTGAAGCGTTCCATAAACTGGCGCGTCTTGTCGTTCATGTAATCGATAAACGCCTTGCCATGCTCAGGTACAAACGCGTCGAGATAAATCGCCGATTTGATTCTAGTCAGTGCACGACCCAGCGCACCCGTTACAACCATGCCGCTGTAACTCCAGCCGACCAGCGTCACGTCGCGCAGATCTTCCATCTCCAGATGGGCGATAACGTCTTCGATATGCGTATCGAGGTCTGCCTTATCGCTGCCTGTGTGGCTGCGTTCGCCAAGCCCCGTCAATGTCGGAGACGTTGCATCGTGACCGCGCTTGCGCAGTGCTGCGATCGCGTCTCGCCACGCCCACGATCCACACCAGCCGCCAGGAACGAGCACGAATGTATGGCACTTGATGTCGCTCATGTCTTTTATTGAGCCGAGAGAATGCAGACATCGAATCGTGACACGCACGACTAAGATCTTCGACCGGGTGAGCGAAGCCGGTCCGTGTCATGCGAAAGCCCCACCGAAGCAGGGCTCCGAAACCACAAAAGCGAAGTTGAGATTTATGCTTCGATGGAATTCCGGAGCCTCTCATCTACTTTAATTACTTCAACACCGCGCCAAGACTGAGCGCAGACACAACAAAGATTCCGATTGAAACGTAAAAAAACCATTCTGACCGAATAAATGCCAGTCGGCCGCGCGGGCGATCGTCAGCTTCTTCGTCTCCGAGCCACCACTCAATGGTCGAAATTCGCTCGTTAAAAATGGAAATGAAGAGACAGCATAGCGCGAGAATGCAAACGGCCAATAAGCACCAGATTTCGATTTCTCGAATCACGCTACCTCCATTAATTCCACACAAAACTGTTGAAAAATTGCAACTCCTCTTCATAAACATTGGTAATTACCTGGCCGGCCATACCGCCCAGGTTGCTTCCGATCGCAACAGTTGCGATAGCGCACATTGGTTCTGCGGGTCCGCAGATGAAAGAGACAGCAGCACCGGCGACAGCTCCACCGATCATACTGGCGGCAATGATGTTGCCTTGACGCGCGGCCTCTCGCAATTTGTCTTTCGCGTTGGTGATTTCCCAGACTGCAATGATGCCAGTTACAAGGATCAATACCTTCGCGCGCCTCACGAGTCGTGCAGCCTTGGCAGTTACTTTCGCGTTATCTCGACCTGCCGCCGAAATTACCTCATAGTAAACTGCGCCTCGTTGTTTTTGCGTTAGATCCGCGAACGGTTTCTTGAAATTATCCTGTGCATATTTATCAAGATAGTAATCAAATCCTTTCGCTTTAAGTTTAATCTCTTCGGCTGCCGCAACGCCTTGCGCTGAAGTCCATTTTCGATATTCCAAAAAAAGCTTATCTCGCATTTGATTACAAAATTGCGCGCCTTCCATGGGAGTCATTTCCCCAGTTGACACACGCATCTTCACATCATCCGAAAGCATTTTGATGTGTTTTTGATATTGCTTACGAACCGAATCATCGCTAATCATGTCATAAGCAATTCGATTCGCCACCTCCATGTAACTATCAAAAGCGGATTGAAGGATATCTGCGGAAATCGTATGTTCCTGCTTAGTCTGAAATGGCCCGCTGATGACAGTTGACGGATTGGATTGAGCTTCCGACATACTTACCTCGCGATTGCTGAAAGAAATGCCTCGGTCACAGACCCGGACACACCCGCGCCGTCGCCCGGTAATAGCTCGATGCGGGCACACGGATCGCCGTTGTCAGCGCGTTCAAAACGCACCTTGTTTTTCCCATCGAAAGTCCCGACCGCCTGGCTCCCATCGGCGAAATGCGCCACGCACCGCAGACCCTCAAAGTTTCCCGGCTCCGTTAGCGTGAAACCGATCCAATGATTGACTGCGGGCGCGGGTGTGGCTGAACTTCTCTCTGCGTTTGTGTTTGCGTCTGCGTCGCCGCGGTCATTAATTCTCCAACTCGTGCCATACGTCGCGATAACGCGCGGATGGTTTGCGCATTTACAAAGCACGACATCGCCACCGACCGCCTGACGACGACCGCCGTTCACCCGGTCAACCAGGCGATGCCGGTCACCCAGACCTGCGCCATACGTGATAACGCCGAAGCTATCGCAAGCGGGGCAATATGCCTTATCGCCGATGAATGCCAGGCTGCGGCGCTTGCCGTCGTCGCCCTGGACGGTCCCGCAAGGCAAAGCGGAAAAAACGCGGCTACCCTTGCCGCTCGTTAGCGGGTCGTCTTCGACCACTGCGTAGTAGATTCCCGGCATGCTTTACCCTTGATTGCTAATAGAAGAAATTCGGTTACTGAGCCTGCGGCGCTCGCGTTGTCACCAGGGAGTAACTCAACATGCGAATGCGCGGTGCCGTTGCCTTTCCGCGTGTGGCCGTTGCCTCGTCGTAACACGATAGAAATGCGCGTAGCGGCTCTGTTACTGGCTCAAGATTGCTACGCCATGCTCATCAATCAGGGAAAAAAACTGCAAACGGCTTTTCCGACATTTGCAGTGGTCCCTAAAAGGCGCCAGCGGCACACGTTGACAAAGGCAGTTGACGCATCCGCCTACATCTTGAGCACGCCATCGTTGTCGATGGTCCAGATCGTGTCAATCGCCTTCGGGAAGAGAAGCCCAGCACATGAGGTCGCTCATGCGGCAGTTCGCCTGACTGGAATGGGCTTGCCGAGCGTAACGGCATTCGCGCGACGGCGCGAATATTGTCAAAACTTTGTTAAATCCAGCGCTGTCTCAACGACGAGAGGAGCGCTGATAGCGATTCGCGCTAGCGCGCCTCGTCGTCAGGACGGTTCTATCCTGGTACGTCACCCTCGACACATTGAAGAGCCGTGGCTATCCCAACACCGGATCAATCTCTCGCTCACTTAAACCGAATCGCGCCATGCATCGCCGATGCTCAGCCGAACCGAGATAAACCCGCAGTTGCCTGTTCACCGCATCGACTAACGCGCGATTACCCTTTCCGAATGAAAACGCACCGACTGGCGCCTGTTTATCGACACCCGTGCCCGATTCATGCGCGACCGCTTCAACCCGCGCAAGACCCAAACGCTCCGCGACAATCCGGTTGCCGAGCGCAGTGCTTGCATACGCATCGATCTCACCCGCCTCAACCGCTGCGATTGCCTGCGCCTGTTCCCTGAAAAGCAGAATCTGCTCGTCGCGCACACCTTTAGCCCGCGCGGACACATGCTGAACCTGGCCGACTATCACACCAAGCCGCGCGTCGGCATGCCGCGCCACGGACTCGTAGCTATTCAATGCCTTCGGATTGCCGCTGCGCACGAGAAAACCATCGCCGATCGCCCATACCGGCACGCTGAACTCCACTTTTGCCGTACGTTCGGGCGTCACGAACAAGGGAACATTCATGTCCCAACGCCCGCTTTGAACGCCGGGCAGCAGTTCGGCAAAAGTCGTCAGCCGATGTTCGACATGCCTGACACCGATCGCTCGCAAAACCGAGTCCGCCAGTTCGATATCGGCGCCTGTCGCCGATCGATCCGCGTGGGTCCAGCCAAACGGCGGCTCTTCGATATAGGCAATAACGACCTTCACGGCGACCCTCCCGAATCGTTGTTACCACTCAGATAGCAGTACGTAAGCCCGAATCCCGCTTGCGGTGCGCCTACACACGTCCTCTGCGTGCATGGGCGCGGACTATTTTCCCCGACTCGCGTGTTAACAGAGATAGCCCCGCGAAAGATAACCCGCGCGGCGCGACCTACGCGACCCGTCCGACCCCGAACCTCATTCAAGTGTTCAAGTAAGAGGAGCTACACGATGCAAAAGAGCCCGTCTAACCCGTCCGCTTACCTATCCAACCCGCTGCAAAAGCCCGAAGGCGTAACGCTAGGAATCGGTGTCACGTCACCGTCGCCCGAACTGGTGCAAATGTTCGCGCGTGCCGGTTTCGATTACGTGCTGATCGATATGGAACATGGCCCGATCTCGATCGAAACCGCTTACAGAATGGTCACCGCGACCATCGGCACGCCAGCTGAAGCGTGGATTCGCGTCACGCACAACGACGCCGCGCAGATCAAGCTCGCGCTCGATAGCGGCGCAAAAGCCATTATCGTGCCGATGATCACCTGCCTCAAAGACGCCGAAGACGCGGTGTCCTACGCGAAATATCCGCCGCAAGGCATTCGCGGCTGGGGACCGTTTCGCACGCAATATCAGTGGCAAACCAATATGCTCGACTACGCAAAGCGTGCGAATGCGGAAACCAGCCTGTACGTGCTAATCGAACATCCGGGCGCGGTACGCGACCTCGACGCGATTCTCGATCTCGAAGGCGTGGCCGGCGCGATTCCCGCGCCCTTCGATCTCTCCGTGAATATGGGCTTTAGCGACGGCCCGAACCATCCGGAAGTGCGCAAAACGATCGAAGAAGTGATGCGTAAAATCAAGGCGAAACGCCCGCGCCTGACTTCTTTTGCGATCACGCCCGAGCAGGCCGCCGAAGCCCTGCGCCTTGGCGTCAACGACCTGTTTCTCGGTTTCGATCCGATGTATGTTCAGGCATCGGTACAATTGTTCATGGCCACGCTCGCTAAAATGCGCAGCGAAGCCTGAATCCGGCGGCGAACCCTCGCGCCGCGCCGCCGGGTTCGCCGTGCTGCAGCATGCTCATGCGCGCGTCAACCTCGTCAAAAACAGATCCGATTCGCGCCATGAACCCGAATCTCCCCACGACAGCCGGCATCAAACTTCTGCACACCCCAGGGCCCACGCACGTGCCCGACCTCGTGCGCAACGCAATGAGCGCACAGCCATTCGATCTGAATGATCCGCGCCTCACCGCCGTTATCGAAAACTGCGAACGCGGCCTGCAAAGGCTGCTCAACACGCAGCACGCGAACGTCATGATGTACACCGCGAACGGCCACGGCGCGTGGGAAGCCGCGATCGTCAACCTGCTGCCGCCCGGCGGCAAGGTACTGGTCGCCGGCAGCGGGCATTTCAGCGAAACGTGGGCCCAGGCCGCGGAAGGCTGCGGCGCGCATGCGATCCGCACCGAAGCGCGCGCCGGCTCGCCGATCGATCCCGGCCTCGTCGAAGCCGCACTGCGCGCGGACAAAGCGCATGAAATCGTCGCGGTGTTCGCTGTACAGACCGATACATCGACCGGCGTCACGAGCGATATCCATGCGGTGCGCCAGGCAATCGACCGCGCACAGCATCCGGCGCTGTTCGTGGTCGACGTGGTCGCGTCGCTTGCCGCGACGCGGTTTGAGATGGACGCATGGGGCGTCAACGTCGCGATCGGCGCATCGCAAAAGGCATTAATGCTGCCGCCGGGCATGTCTTTTACCGCCGTCGACGAAAAGGCGCTGAGCGCCGCGCGCAACAACCCGACGCCGCGCGTGTACTGGGACTGGAATTTACGCAAGAGCCCGATCGGCTACCGTAAATTCTGCGGCACGCCGCCCGAGAGCCACCTGATGGGCCTCGAGGTATCGCTGCAACTGATCGAGCGCGAAGGCCATGAAGCGGTATTTGCGCGGCACCTGCGCATCTCGCGCGCGGTCCACGCGGCCGTCGAACGATGGGGCGAGCACGGCGCGCTGTGGCTCATGACAAAAGACCCGGCCGCGCGCTCCACATCGATCACCGCGATCGGCGTGCGTGAAGGCATCGACCCGACCGAGATCTACACGCTCGCGCGCGAACGTTTTCACGTCGCGCTCGCCGGCGGCCTCGGACCGCACAGCGGCAAGGTCTTTCGTATCGGGCACCTCGGCGACATCAACGAGGCGATGATTCTCGGCTGCCTAGCCGGCGTCGAGGCGACGCTGCGTCTTATGAACGTGCCGATCGGCGATGGCGCGCTCGAACGCGCGGTCGCGGTGCTCAACGCGCATATGCCGCCGGTGCGGTGACGCGCGTGAATTCCGACGACCTTGAACTGTTTGCACGCGTCGCCCGAACGGGCAGCATTTCCCGCGCGGCGATGGAGCTCGGCGCCAACCAGTCGACGGTGAGCCGCCGCATCGGCATGCTCGAAACGGAGCTTGGCGTACGGCTCTTTCGACGCAGCGGCCGCGGCGTCTGGCTGACCGAACATGGCGAGCAGCTGCTCGGCTATGCAACGGCCCTCGAACGCACGCTGCACGAAGCACGCGATGCGATGCGCAGCACCGTCGGCCTCGGCCCGGCGAGCCTGTGCATCGCCGCGCAGCCGACCATCGCGCGCATCATGTTCGGCAGCCTCGGCCATACGCTCAAAGCGCGCTATCCGAACACGCGTGTGCGTTTTATCGAAGGCCTCGCGAGCCATATTCTGGGCTGGCTCGCCGACGGCGAAGTCGATCTCGCGATCATGTACGTGCCCGAGTATCCGGGCTCGACGCAGTTCGATCTGCTGATGTCGGAGCAGGTTTGCCTCGTCACGCCGCCCGATTTCGCGCAGCCGGAAGGCCCGGTCGACGTGCATATTCTTGCGAAAGTGCCGCTCATTTTGCCGAGCACGCATCACGGTTTGCGCGTGATGGTCGAAACGGTCGCGGCAAAGCACGGCTTTACGCCGGACATTGCGCTCGAATGCGACGGCTCGATTTCGATCACCAAGCGGCTCGTGCTCGCGAATTGCGGATGCACGGTGTTGCCTTCCGCATCGGTGACCGAGGAAGTCGCGGCGAAACGGCTCAAGTGCTATCCGCTGCAAAACCCGGTAATCAAGCGCGACGTCGCGCTCGCGTGGCCGCAGAATCGCGTCATGCCGGAGGGGCTATGGGACGTCGCGCATCTGATTCGCGCGCAGGCTGCGGAGCTGGTGAACAGCGGCGCGTGGCCGGGCACCACGTTGAATGAAGGTGCCGGCGCGCGGGATGCGCGCCGGACTCAGGCGGGCTAAGCAGGCAACCGCGCAACCGGCGTAATCTGACGCGGATCCGTACGCAGCTCGATCAACGCCGCCACGCCCGCACGCTGCGCGCGCTCGAACGCAGCCGGAAAATCCTCGGTCCGCTCGACGCATTCCGCATGGGCGCCAAAAGCCTTCGCAAACGCAACGAAATCCGGATTGACGAGATCCGTTGACGACACGCGCCCCGGATATTCGCGCTCCTGATGCATGCGAATCGTAGCGAGCATGCTGTTATTCACGACGATCACGACAAGCGGTGCGCCGAACTGCATGGCCGTCGCGAGCTCTTGCGGATACATCATGAAGCAGCCGTCGCCGGCGAACGCGACCACCGTGCGCGCGGGGTTCTGCAGCTTCGCCGCGATCGCAGCAGGAAAGCCGTAGCCCATCGCGCCGTTAGTCGGCGCCAGTTCGGTAGCCGGCCGCCGATAGCGGTAAAAGCGATGCACCCACACCGTGTAATTGCCGGCGCCGTTCGCGATCACCGCATCGTCAGGCAACACATCGTTCAGATGCGCGACCACCTGCGCAAGATCGACGCCCTTGATGTCGGCATTCGGTTGCGGCGTCGAATGCGCGACATAGTCGGTGCGCGCCGCTTCGGTCCATGCGCGCCACGGCGCAACAACGGCTGGCAGCTTGTCGAGCGCATGCGCGAACTCGCGCATGCCGGCATTGATCGGCAAACGGGCCTGAAACGTGCGCCCCAATTCCTGCGGGTCCGGATGCACATGAACGAGCGTCTGCACCGGCGCCGGGCTTTGCACGACCGTGTAACCCGACGACGTCGTCTCCGCAAGCCGCGAACCCACCACGAGCAGCAGGTCTGCTTCGCGCGCCCGCTCGGCGAGCTTCGGCGACACACCAAGCCCAAGCTGCCCGACATAATGTGGATCGCGATTGTCGAACAGATCCTGACGACGGAACGACGCCGCCACCGGCAAATTATTCGCAACGATAAAGCGCTTGAACGCCGCGCTTGCTTCGTCATCCCAACCGGTGCCGCCCAACACGACGAGCGGCCGTTGCGCGGCGGCGAGCAGCGCGTGCAGTTCATTCATCGCATCGACAGCCGGCGCGGCCTGCGTCACACGCGCAGCAGGCGCGTCGCTCACCGCGCCCTTACCGAACAGCACATCTTCGGGCAAGGCAACCACAACCGGCCCCGGCCGCCCCGACATCGCAACGCTAAACGCCTTCGCCACAATTTCGGGAATCCGTTCGAGGCTGTCGATTTCGGTCACCCATTTCGCGAGCCCGCCGAACATCTGCCGATAGTCGACTTCCTGAAACCCGCCGCGTCCGATAAAGCCGCTCTCGATCTGGCCGACGAACAGGATCATCGGCGTCGAATCTTCGCGCGCCGTATGCACGCCGTTGCTCGCATGCGTCGCACCGGGCCCGCGCGTGACGAAGCAGATACCGGGGCGGCCCGTCAGCTTGCCGTACGCATCGGCCATATTCGACGCAGCGCCCTCATGGCGCGTGACGATCGTGCGCACACCATGCGCGTCGTGCAGCGCGTCGAGCACCGGCAGGTAGCTCTCGCCGGGCACGCAATAGACGGTGTCCACGCCGTTGCGAACGAGCGCATCGACAAGAATCTTGCCGCCGTTGCGCGGGAGTGCGGTGTCAGACATGAACTTCAAGCTCCTGGTTACGGGTTTCCGGAAGGAAGATAGCGACGATAAAAACGAGCACATACGATGCGGCCGCCCACGCGCCGATCGACGGCGCGAGCCCGAGCGACGCACTCGTCATGCCGACCGCGGCCGGCACGAGCGAACCGATGCCGCGGCCGAAGTTATACGAGAAGCCGCCCGCGGTCGCGCGAATATGCGTGGGAAAGAGTTCGGTAAAACACGCGCCCATGCCGGACACGATGCCCGACTGGAAAAGCCCAAGCGGAAAGCCGAGCACGAGCAGCACGGACATCGGCAATTGCAGGCGCGTATAAGCGAGCACGGTTAGCGTGGCGCCCGCGGCGGACAGTGCGAATGTCGTGCGGCGTCCGATACCGTCGCTCAAATGTGCCATGCCGATATAGCCGCAGAACGAGCCGAAGATGTTCACGGCGAGATACATCGTCGTCAGGTTCACGGTGAGGCTTTGCGTTTCGCGCAGATAGGTCACGAGCCACGTCAGAATCGTGTAATTGCCGCCGAGCGCGCCCGCCGCCATTAACGAGGCGAGCAGCGTGCGCGTAAACATGCCTGGCGCGAAGATCAGCCCGAACGTGCTCATCGTGCCGCTCTTTGCGCGGTATTTCGCGGTCGCCTCGAAGGCTTCCGATTCGTTGATATTCCGGCGCATCCACAGCACGAGCAGACCCGGTGCGAGGCCAAGCAGAAACAGCACGCGCCAGGCAAGATGTTCGGGCAGCACGCTATAGAGCACCCAGAACGCAAGCGCCGCAAGCGCATAACCGACTGGCCAGCCGCTTTGCACCGAACCGACCGCGCGACCGCGAATGCGCTTGTCGACCACCTCGCCAATCAGAATTGCACCGGCCGCCCATTCGCCGCCAAAGCCGATGCCTTGCAAACTGCGTGTGAACAAAAGCTCGTGAAAGCTATTCGTGAATGCGGACAAACCGGTGAACAACGAGAACCACAGAATAGCGATCTTCAGCACACGCACGCGCCCAATACGGTCAGCGAGCAAACCGGCGATCACGCCGCCGACCGCCGATGCGACAAGCGCCGATGTGCCGATCACACCCGCTTGCGCCTTGGTCATGCCCCACGTGGCGAGCAGCGTCGGGATCACGAAGGCAAACAGCTGGACGTCCATCGCATCGAGCACCCAACCCAGAAAGCACGCCCAGAAAGTGCGGCGCTGGGCAGGCGCCATCGTGCTGTACCACGGCTGCATTGCATATCTCCGTTGCAAAACTGGTTGCTTGTTGTTATGTCTGGCCTCCAGACGGCGCGCGTTCGCAGTCGCGTGCATTCCATGTTCGGGTGCTTCCCGCTCGTGCCGCGAACGCTTTAAGGTGCTCGAAAGTATGCCGGTGAATGCCATTCGTGCTCATGGCGTGCCATGCATACCAGCTTTGGCACCTATGCAATTTACACGAGGAGAGCGTGACGACGCGCGCGACACGGCGCCCTTGCGGGCGCCGGTTCATCGCGTCGAGTGAGGTGATCGAAAGGAAAGAGGGAGAAGCGAGCGTGCGCTTACTGCTTCGCGCTCGCCATGGCGTGCAGGTACTTCAGCAGCGCTTCGATATCGGCATCGGAGATGACGGAAGGCCCAAAGCCGATCATGCGCTGCTCGGGCCACGTGCGGACCTTGTGCGGATCGCGAATCAGCGCGCGCAGCCCGGCGTCCTTGAAATACTGCGTGACGTTCATCGGCTGGCCGAGATCGGGGCCGACGTTGCCACTGCCGCCGCCATTCATCTTGTGACAGGCAATGCACTGCACGGCGAACACATCGTGACCGCGCCTGACGCCCGCATCGCCGGCAAACTTCGCGGGCACGGCCAGCTGCGGCCAGCGATGATCAGGGCTTTCGACGAGCGAAATGCGCGCGACCTTGTACGGCCATTGCTCGCGGCTCACGCCCGAGCGCTCCGGGAATTGCCAGATCAGATAGAACGGCCCCGCGGTCGTCGTGTCTTTCGGCAACGCGGGCCACGGGTGCGCGGGGTCTTCCACCGCGAGCCATGCCACGGCGCCGTTCTTCGCACCGCGTTCGACGAGCGTCAATGGAATCTCGCTGACGAAACCGTCGGTCGCCTGCAATTCGACGGTATCGAAGTGCGCATCGGGACGATTGCCGAGCAAGGCAAGCAGCGGCACCGCGCGATATTCGACCTTGTGATGATAAATGTCGCCGCTTACGGTGCCGGTCAGGTTCACGCTTTTGTTGTCTGGCCTTGCGAGCAATTCACTAGCGGTGAAGCTGTGTTCGCTATCGCCGCTCTTCACGACAAGCGTGGCGGCAGGCGCGTCGGCAAACGCCTGCGTGCCGACACTAAGGCTCGCACAACACAGCGCGAATGCGGCCGCGATCTTCACTATGTTTTTCATGGCATGAGTTGGGCACATCGATCGCATTGAACTGCGGAGGTTGACCATGCGCGCACAGGCGCACGCACGTCACGTCGCGAGCAGCGCAAACAGGCCCGCCCGCAACACTAAAGCACTAACTTAGCTGGCCGCAAGCACCGGATCAAGCACAACACGCTCGCCTGTCGCCGCGGACTGCACGATCGCCTCGCAGACGGCAACGACATGGTACGCATCATCGAGCGGAACCGGAAACGGCGCGTGGCCTGTCACGGCATCGGCGAACGCTTCGAGCTCCATGCGTTCGATATCGACGGGCGCGTAGTCGAACACTTGCGCAGGCGAATCGTTGCGCCGCGTCACCTCGAGCCGCGCGATGCCGCGCAATTCCGCATGTGCCGCGGAACCGAACGCGTGCAGGCGCCAGATCATCGGCGTCGCGAGCATCGTCGAAAGCGAAGCGCTGGCGCCGCAAGCGAACTCGATCAGCACCGCCGTCACGTCGTCGATTTCGCGGATCATCCGGCTCGACGAAACGGCCACCACGCTATGCACGGGCCCAAGCATTTCGATCATCGAGTCGATCATATGGATGCCAAGACCCATAAGCCCGCCGCATGGCACTTCCGAAGGATCGAGACGCCATGATCCTTCCGGATAAAAGCCGATCGCATTGGCCGAATAGTTCGCCTCGACGTGCAGCAGCGTGCCGAGATCGCCCGACTTCGCGCGAGACATCAGATCGCGCACGGCCGGCAGAAAGCGGCGATTCATGCCAACCGCGAGCACGACGCCGGCCGCTTCCGCCGCATCGATGCAACGCGCGGCCGACGCGCGATCGAGCGTGAACGGCTTTTCGCAAAGCACGTGTTTTCCGGCAGCCACGGCCGCGAGCACCTGCCGCGCGTGCAGACTGTGCGGCGTCGCGAGCACGACCGCGTCGATCGCGGGATTCGAGATCACGTCGTCGTAGTGATTCGTGAGCGGAATGCCATGACTATCGGCGAATTCCTGCGCCCGGCCGACGCGCCGCGTCACACCGGCAACGAACTGGATCTTGCTGCTTCCCTGAAGCGACAACGCAAGCCGTTGTCCCCATCTGCCCATGCCTACGATCGCCGCGCGAACCGTCATTCGCGCCTCCTGGCATGCTCATTCGTGTTTTGATTGTTCAGCGTGGGCATCGATCGGTCCTCTTGCGTTCGCGTGCGGACGAGGCTGCCCCGTCCGGCCTTCATTTAAACGCTTGGTGTCGATGTTTATTCCGACGCAAGCGCGTGAGCGGCAGAGAACAGAATGTCGATGCAATGGCTTATTGAAGCTTGCCTTGGCCGTCTTCGCAGCCTCGAACGGCGGTCACGATCGCTTCCTCGCTGCCGGAGAACGCATCGACGACGGCATAGATACCACCCGCATGGTCGCCCGCGACACCGGTATCGATACGCCCATCCCACACCTGGTCGCGCAGCGACATCTCCGACGACGCTTCAATACGGGCTGCACGCTCTTCGTGCCAGAGCGCCGCGCCACCGGCAACCACGAGCACGATCGCAACGGCCGCGCCGCCTGCAAGCAAACGCTGAATAAGAGTTTTGCCCTTCTGCCGCAAAACCGGACTGACTTGATAGATCCACATTTCCCGACTCCACTGCAACGCAATTGACTGACAGGCGACGCGCCCGTGGCCATGCATTTGCAAAAAACGGGCGAAGTGTTGCTGATTTCAAGCAACGCGTTGTGCAGTGGGCGTGAGCGGCAAGGTGTCGGAATTCAACAGACGTGACGGCGAGTCACAAACAGTTTTGCATGCAACAACAGTTCGCGGCGAAGTGTTGGCGCGCCGCATACAGCGGAACGTCCGGTGCAGGCGCGCCGCGCCGTACGCGCCTTTTCATTTTCACCGGGTACTGCGGCGCAATGACGAAGCATGCATCTGCGACAAGGTGGAACGCGGCGAACTGTTTCAATCGGGTTTCGAGCGCGTTGTGCGCATGGGCATTTGCATGCAACGCAATCAATCGCGTATTGAACCCTTCGCATGCGCTTAAGGCATGAACGCTGAAGCACGAACACGGACGCGAATGAACCCGCATCGAGGAGGTGCAGCATGACCTTCGACAGATATGCAGCCGCACACGTAGCGGTAGCCGCAGTTGTGGCTGTCATCGCCCTTCTTTCCGCCGCGTTGCCGGGCGTCGCGCACGCGCAAACGAACGGGCAAACCAACGGACAAACCGTGGCGCACGACGAAGGCGCATCGCTGCCGGAGGAACGCTCGATCGGCCATATCGAGCCCGTCCACGAGTTCTATGGCGCGATGCCGTCCGGTGTCGCGAAAGCGCCAAACGGGCGGTTGTTCGTCAACTATCCCCGCTGGGGCGACGACGTGCCGTTCACGGTCGGCGAGATTGTCGACGGGCGCGTCGTGCCTTATCCCAATGCGCAGATCAATCGGCCCGACCCGATGCATCCCGCAGCGACGCTGCTCAGCGTGCAGAACGTCGTCGCCGATTATCGCAACCGTCTGTGGATACTCGATACCGCCGCGCCGAAATTTGCGCCGCCTGTGCAAGGCGGCGCAAAACTGATCGCCGTCGATCTCGCCACCAACAAGGTGGTGAAGACAATCGTCTTCAAGCCGAAGGTGCTGCTGCCGCAGTCGTATATCGACGATGTGCGCTTCGATTTCCGCTACGGCAAGGAAGGCGTCGCGTATCTGTCCGATTCTTCGCCGGCGGGTCCGGGTGGCATTATCGTCGTCGATCTCGCGAGCGGCGACGCATGGCGAACCCTGGAAGCGCATCCGGCCACCCAGGGCGACCCGGCGTTTGTCCCCGTAGTGGAAGGCATCGAAATGACCGAGGACGGTCCCAATGGCACGCCGCAACCGGTCCATTTCGCCGCGGACGGTCTCGCGTTATCGGCGGACGGCAACATTCTCTATTTCTCGCCGCTGTCGAGCCGCCATCTGTATTCGGTCGCGACAAGATTTTTGCGCGATCGCGACGCTGACGATGGCGAAGTCGAAGCAAGCGTGCGCGACTTAGGCGAAAAAGGCGCCTCGGACGGGCTTGCTTCCGATGCCAACGGCGCGGTCTATGCGGGAGACTATGAGCGCAACAGCATCCGTAAGATGCTGCCCGACGGCACATGGGTAACGATCGCGCACGACCCGCGCATTCTGTGGCCCGATGCGCTGTCGATCGGCACCGACGGTTACCTGTATTTCACGGCGAATCAGCTGAACCGCCAGGCGCAGTTCAATCACGGCCGCGATCTGCGCAAGAAGCCTTATACGCTGTTTCGCATCAAGATCAATGCGCAGCCTTTGGAATTGAAGCCACAAGCTTTAAGCGAATAGCGCCCGCCTTTTCACTCATGCTGCACGCTTGCTTCACTCTTCCTGAACGGCCTTATCGTTTTCCAGAAACTGTTCGAACGTGCGCATCTCGGCACGCCCTACGCCGCGCGAAGTGATGTCCGCAATACGCTCGACACGCTCGATTCTTTCCCACCGGATAATTTCCGAGCTGGTCGGAAACGGCGTGCGCACCGCATCGCGATAGATCACGCGATACAAACGCGCCTCAGGCGCACCGCTGCGCCATAAATCGTTTGCCGACCGGATACGCCCATCGAACCAGAAGCGCGTCCACGTCGTCACGTCGCCCTTCCGATGCTCGGCCATAAACCCCGCAAGCACGAGCAGCACATAAGGCAGATCGCGCTGATCCAGCAGCGGATAGGCCCACAGGTTCATCACATCCGCGTATTTGACGAGCGCGGTAAAGCGTTCAAGCGTCAGCGCCGGCGCCGTATGCCTTGCGATGCGGAAATGCCGCTTCCAGTTGAACAGAAACTGCGCCCGATGCGCGCGCGCCGCATGCGGATCGGGCACATGCGTACCGATCTGGAAGCGCTCGAGTTGATAGTTCGTGGTGGTCAACGGACAGCGCGCGGTGTCTTCTTCGCTGCGATGCTTGTAATAGCGATGTCCGCGCCGCTGATGATGTGTCGGCACCAACACACCCGCGCAAAGCGGACAGCGCAACGTGCCGCCGTCTGCGTCGTCGATAGCACCGCCTTCGCGAAGGCCATACGCTTCGATATAGCGTTCATCGAGCGGATGAAGCTCATTGTCCACGGTCATGACGCGCTGACGAAAAAGAACAGGTCCTCGAAAGCGAAGCGGGGATCGCTAGTTATCCGGAATGAAGGTCGGCAAACAGGCGCTTTCAGTTGCGCTTGAGTTCTTGCATACAGCCCTGCGTATAGCCTGTTTGTCGCGACATCATAACGGCCTAAGGTGTCATTTTTTTGCGAATTGTTCCGTAGCATTTTGTCAGCAACATTTGTCACGCTAAAGCAAAACAGCAGCCTCTATCATCTGTAACGCAAGTCTGCTTTTGGTTTTTCATAGCGGCATTCATCAAGCATCCGATCGAACGGAGCCGGCGATGCATCGATTGACCCCAGTCGTTCCCAGGCGCACGCATAAGCAATCACGTAACCGCGAACGCGGCATCGCCATCGTCACGGTGCTGCTCGTGGTCGCGCTCGCAGCAACGCTTGCGGCAAGCGTGCTATGGCGCCAGCGCGTCGCAACACGCGACGTCGAGAACCAGCGTCTTGCGACCGAAACGATGTGGGTCGAACGCGCCGCCGTCGAATGGGCGCGCGCAACGCTGCGTGCGCAAAGCTCGACGTCAAACGTGGCATTTATCGGCCAGGAATGGTCGGCGCCCGTCAACGATGTGCAGCTGTCGAATCTGCTGCCGCGCGATGCGATCGCGGTCAACGGCGAACTCGCGAACGCATGGATCTCCGGCCAGGTCGAAGACGCGCAAGCGAAGTTCAATCTCGCCGACCTCGTTTCGCGGCCCGCGCCCTCGCAGCCGTGGCGCATCGACGCGAGCGGTCTTGCCGCGTATAACCGGCTGCTTACCACGCTGTCGCTCGACCCGGCTCTTGCGCAGCCCACCGCCGACTACATCCTGCGTTCGCTGCGCGACGGCACCGGCACCGAGAACTGGCCGCTGCAACTCGTCTCGGCGGCGGACCTGCGTCGCATTCCAGGTTACGACGCAGGCACCGTCCGGGCGTTGACACCGTTCGTCACAGTGCTGCCCGACATCACAAGAATCAACGTCAACACGGCGCCCGAACAAACGATCGTGGCCGCGATTCCCGGCATCACCGCGGCTCAGGCGCACTCGATCGTCGAGCGTCGCAACACCGCTTACTTTGTCAGCACCGCCGAAATCCCGGTGCTGCTGGCCCCTCAACAATCAACCGCCACGCTCGCGGAAGGCTCGCTGATCGACGTGAACAGCGGCTATTTCATCGTGCACTGCCGGATCCACTCAGCGCGTATCAACACGCGTATCGATACGCTGATCGCGCGCTACGGCATCGGCGATTTCGCATGGACCTCGGTCATCTGGGTGCACCGCGTGACTACGTAAGCCCGGACGTAACCCCGAACCTAACCCCGTACTCGCTAACTCAATTCACCGACGTCTTGCGCGGCGGCTCACGCAGATCGCTCGCCGCGCTCGCATATCCACCGAGCGCAAGCCGGTCGAGACTGCTTTCGCGAATCTCCGCCTTCATCCGGTTCCACTCTTCGACGGAAATCAGAAACGCGATCGCCTGCCCGTACTTCGTGACCATCACCGGCGCTTCCACGGCATCGCGCAATGCCTTCGACGGATTGCTGCTGAAGTCGCGCGTCGCCATCGCCACCGCGCGTTGCTCGGCAAGCGGTTCGGTATCGAGCTCGACCTTGCGTCGCTCGCAGCCCATCAGCACATCGACCGTTGCGGCGCACATCATCTGCGCGGTCACGGCCGGCACTTTCGCTTCGCGCTGCTGCTTGCGCGTGCTGCGCGGATCGACATGCGCGGCAATCGCATCGACGAGCGGTGCGAGTTCATGCGGCGACATGCGGTCGTAGCGCTGCCACTGATCTTCCGCGAGCGCCACCATCATCCCCGCATAGGTCGCGCTAACACCGCACGCGACATGCGACGGCAACCGTTCGAATTCGCGCTCGCTCAATTCCTGCTGCGCACTGACCACCCGAACGATCGCGCTCAACACGTTGTACGCAAACGCGGCTACACCGAAGGTCAACAGCGCGGCGCGCGGTGGCCCGGCTGAAATCATTTCGCCGTTGAAAACAGGCTCGAGCGGCACCGGTAGCGTCGCGCTCCAATGACGGCACGACAGACGCGCGATCTCCTGCGCATCGAGCTGCGCGGCAGGTACATTGGTCAGAATGCGAATTACGCGTTCGCCGTCTTCATTGCTGCGATCGAGCCGCAATTCGATGCGCCTGAACACAATCGATGCGCCGAGTTCATCGGCAATGCTCACCGGCTGCTCATACACCACGCCCGTTTCGATGCGCCCTTTTTCCACGAGGCTATCGAGCTCGCGATGCTCGGGCGTGCAGCCATGCTCCTGCACGATAAACGCGCTGCCGCGACGCGGCCAGCCATTGAGAATCGCGCGCGTGCTGAAGCGGCGGTCGACAATCCATAGCTCGCCGGGCTGCACCGAATCGAGCAGCGAACCCGTGATCGCGCGTTCATGCGCGTCGTCGCGCTCGCACGGCACGAGGTCGACGATCATCGCGAGATCGGGGTCGTAGACAATCAGCGATTGCGCGGCCAGCGCGGCGCCGCGCAGCGCATTGAGCGGCGTCACGACCGGCGCGCAGCCGTCCGGCCCGGGCGCGCATTTCGTCCCGGCCGGCAAATGGCTGCTATGCAAGACGCGCAAGCGATAACCGTGCACGGTCGCCGGTAAGGCGCGCTGCGGCGTCTGCGCAAGCTCGCACAGACGCTGCGCGCTGTCGCGCACGAGCGCGCGGCCCCAGCCCGAACGCGTGCGGCTGATCCGGTCGTGCAGCGCGGTGATCGACACCGGCCATTCACGCTGAAGCTGCGGTACGTGCGCCACGTGTGACGCGCGCGCGTCGCTCGACGGGCGTCGCAATCGGGCCGAGAGCGTCGACATCACCTCGACGGTGGTGCCGAACAGCGTCTCGCGTAACAACAGGCTGCCGCGCACGTCGACCTGTTCGAACAGATCGGCGACCCACTGCGCGTCGAGCGCGCATTGCAGCATCAGGCGCGCCATCAAGGTCATCGGGCTATGCTCAACAAAGCGTTGCATCACTGCGCGTATCACGTTATCGCCTCGTCTTTGTCTGGTGAAGCATGCGAATACACTGACACTGCCTGTTCACGTTGCCTGAATTGCCTTCACACCACCGGCGCCGCCGGCCTCTACTGATTGACCACCATTGACGATTCGTTTTCAGCGACTCAGCATCGTGACTGAGCGGACCGTCCTGGAGGAACCTGCATGTTCGTCGACCCACGCGTGGCACACGGCCGCGCGAAATTCGAACTCAACCGCTCGCCCCGCATGTTTGCCGACGAACGCCGCGACAAGCTGACCGAAATCGTCATGAAAAGCCTCGACGACTTCACAGGCGCGTCGACGCGTCGTTCACTGATGCGCATGCTGTCGCATCAGGTCGCGCCGAAGCTCGAGCGTCTCGGCCTCGAGCCGTATGTCGGCGCGTTCGGCAACACCGAAGGCCTCTACGTCAACTTCGCGACGATGAGCGCCGAACACGGCCTGCGCGAATTCCAGCTGCAAGTCACTGTGCCCGACCTCGTGCTCACGAGTTTTTCATCGACCGCCATCAAACCGCATGCCGTCGCGCGCTGCATGCAGCGCAACGGCGTCATGTCGCTCGACGGCATCGAGCGCGAAACCGGCGCTGCATTCGTCTTCGCGCGCGCACTGCGTGCGCTTGCCCAACTCGAACAATGGAAGCAGGCCGTCGCGCCGACCGCGAACGGCCTTTTTGTCGGCGACGTGGTCGACAACGGCGACTTCCATCTCAAGACCTACCTGCGTCCATCGTCGAACGGGCGTGCTTCGCGGTGGAGCGGCGTCTTTGACCTGTTCTCCACCATGCCCGTTTGGACTCTCTCTCAGATTCATGACGGCAGCGATCTACTGCACTGGATGATCGACGAGATCGTCGCCTTGCGTAAAAGCGCCGCGCTCGCCGAGCGTTTTCCATTTCTGCTCAAGCCCTACGAAAGCGCCGACGATCCGCTCGATGCCGCGTGGCACGCCGCACCGGGTGCGGCGCAGCCTGCGGCGAGCGGAGACGCGCCGTCCTTGCCACCCGCTACGGGCAGCAATGAGGAAGAATCGCGTCGTACGACTTGAACGCTTTGAAGAGGGCCTACATAGACAAGGTCGAAAGCACGCGGCAAAACCCGCAGACTTTTCAGCAGGCACCGTGTTGGGGCCAAGGTTGGGACTTTCGACAGACGGGAAATAGAAGGAACAAAGACGGAACAAACGGGACTAGCTCAGCAGCACGATATTGCCGGGCAGCTGCGTGATATGCGCGCCGTAGAGCTTGCCGAGCATGCCGACTACATCATCGAGCTTCGCGATCGGGAATTGCGCCTGGATGCGGTTATCGCCAAGCGATGCATTGCGCAGAATGATCTTGCCGGGCCGGTAGCGATTGATCTCGTCGACCACCTGCGCGAGCGGCACGCCGTTGAACACCAGCACGCCGCGCCGCCACGACGTGATGACGGACGGATCGACCGCGGACACCGTCTGCACATCGCGATCGTCATAGACGATCTGCTGCGACGGCTGCAGCACCATGCGCCGGCGCGGATGCTCGAACGCGACCGTACCTGAGATACACGTCACGCACACCTGGCCGCCCACGCGCTTGATATCGAAGCGCGCGACCTCCGCCTGCATCTTGCCCTTGCCGGCCACCACCACGACCGTGCGCATTGGGCCGGCATAGCCAGCCGGCGGCTGCGAAGCAACGATCTCCGCTTCGCCCGCGACGAGCTCGACGCCATGCATCGTGTCCTGCGCGGGCAGCCGGTCCATGCGGGTCTGCGTATTCATTTCGATGGCCACGCGGTCCGACAACACGACACGGCGCTGTTCGCCGGTGCCCGTGCGCCAGTCGGCCGCGAAGTCGCCGAGCGCGGGCCACAGCTGCATCGGCGGCTTGATTGCGAGCCACGATGCGCCCGCAGCAATGGCGAAGCCAACGAACGCGCGCCGGCCGGGACGCAGCGGATGCGCCACGCGGCTGCGGGCATGGCCGCGCCACGCGCTACCGTTGGCACGCTCTTCCTCGGCGATTTCCGCAGCCGCGCTGCGCAACGACGTCCACGTGCCGCGCAACAGCTGCGCGGTTTGCGGGTTCGTCTCGCACCACTGCGCGAACGCCTGCTTTTCGTCCTCGCTCGCGTCGCCGGAGCGCAAACGGACGAGCCACGCACTGGCTTGTGCGAGGACGTCGGTCGCGTCATCGGCGTCGGGCTTGTTCATTGGCAACGTGTTCAAAATTTTCTCGGGCCGGCAGTCGATCCCGCATACGGATCGCCGGCTTCCTGCATGCGCTTCAGGCAATATTTCATTGCCGCACTCAATTCGCTTTCGACGAGGCGCAGCGAAATGCCGAATTCCTCGGCAATTTCACGGTTCAACTGCCCGTCCACGCGGGCGGCCAGCAGAATCGCGCGGCGCCGCGGCGTCAAGCCACGCAGAATATCCTTCAGCGCTTCGACTTTGCGGCGTGCAGCTACGATCCGTTCCGGGTCCGCAAGTTCATCCGGCAATTCGAGCAACAGCTCGCCATCGTCTTCATCGTGCTCGTGGCGCCGCTCGCGGCGATGCTGATCGATCACGACGTTATTGGCCATGCCGAGCAGATATGCATCGGCATTCGCGACCGGCGTCGCGATGTTCGCGCTTTCGAGGCGCAGCCATGTTTCATGCAAGGCATCGGCGGCGCCGTCTTTCGAACCCGTTACGCGCTCGAGCCGCTTGGCCAGATACGAATAACGCGAGACGAGCAGCTTCCTTAGTGCCTGCGCACGACTGGTGTCGGACATGGCCCCTAACCTCGCTTTTCCGCCGGCGGGCAATTGATATGCACGCCATTACCGGACGGCCGTAACAAAATCGTCACGGGTTCGGGCAGTCCGGGCGGCGGCGCCGCATCGAACTTCAGTTTGCGCAGCGCCGCTTCGATCGCCGCATCGCGCCGCAGCGAACCGCTCGATGCGATCAGTTCCGTCGCGCTGACGGCGCCGCTATCGTCGATGCGCATTTGCGCGACGAGCCGGTAATTGCCGGGGCGCGTCGTGTCCTGTGCACACAAGGCGTCGGTCAGGCGCTCCTGAATCATCGCCGCATAGGCGCGCTGTTCGCCGTCTTCGCCGAGGCCGTCTACCGGCAGCGCGATCGGCAATGGTTGCGTCTGCACCGATCCGGACGCCGTAACATCGGGCGCGGCAGGCGTGGTCCGCGCGACGATCATCGCTTCGTCGAGACCCGAGAAATCGGCTTGCAGACCGGTGCCTTCGAGCACGCGCGTCAGCGCGTCGTGTGGCGCGAAGTCACCGCTCACTGCGGCGCTCGTCCTTCCTTCAAGCAGCGGTGCGGGCGCAAGCAATACCATCTCGGTCATGCGACCGAAGGCCTGAAGCGTCAACGCGAGCGGCTGTGCGGGAAGTTCGAAATGCATGGTTCTTGCGGACTGACTCCGGACAGATTCCGCGTCCTGTGCCTGCGCGCCGCGCATCAGCAGCGCGCACAGCATGAGACATGCGACCAGCGTGACGACACTGGTCGTTGCCCGGGAATCTGTCATGAATGAAAAGCCGGAAATGAGGGGACGGCGTGCCATGCCGTCGCTGCGACCGCGACATAAATGTCGACAGTGCCGCTGGACGACGTATCGTATGTACTGAATGTGACAATCAGAAGTCAACGAATGAGGCGTTTTGACGTGGTTCGCATAGTGGGACGAAGTATCGGCGCGGGCCGATAGGCGAGCCGACGGGTGGGCCGAAGTGCGGGCCGAATTGAGGGCCGATCTCTTAGTCGGCCGCACGATGTCATTGCTCCAGCGTCGGTTGTAGCGCGGCCGAAATCGTGACCTGGCCGGGCTTGTCTTCAGCGCTCGCGCGCACGCTGATTACGCGCACGTGGTCGTCGCGGCGCACCTGGTCGAGCCATGTCATCCAGGTGGCGAACGGCACGCCTTTCGCGTCGATCTGCACGCCTTTGCCGAGCACGGTCAGTTTCGCGTCCGCTATGCCGGTTTGCTGCAGCGATGAATCGAGCGCGTCGCGCAAGGCCGAGCCGGTCGGCGCGCGACGCGCGGCGGCGGCTTTCAGATGACGCGCCTGTTCGACCTGCGCGCGGATATCGGCAAGTTGCGTTTCGATTTGCGGCAGGCTCGCGGCGATTTGCGCGCGGCCGTCGAAGGCCGGCTCCCACAGCACGTTGTAGATGATCGCGGCTAACGCGACCGAACCGCCGGCAAGCAGCAGCTTTTGCTCGCGTGGCGGGCGCTCGGCAAACCAGCTTTTTAGCGGGATGAGCGCTGTGCGGATTTGATTGACCATTTGCCGTTGTCCTCCTGTGCGGACAGGCCCTGCGCGGCGAGTCGCCGCGTGAGGCCGTCGGTGTCGACGGTCGTGCCCGGTTTGAACGTGACGTCGAGCGTATTGCTGTTGTAGTCGAGGCCCGCGATCGCGCTCGATGGGATCGAGCCCAGCGCGCGCGACAGGCCTGATGCCAGCACCGCGAAGTCGTCCGTGCGCAATTCGCCGGCCGCGCTGCGCAAACGCGCGAGGCCGACGGCCATTTGCGCGTGCGGGTCGAGAATCACGGTAGCGTCGGGGAAAGCGGATTTGACGAGCTCGGTCATTTGCGCGTTGAGCGCGTCGCGGCGATGGCGCAATTGGAACCATTGCACGTTGATCGCGACGAGCGAGACGATTAGCGCTGTAGCGACCAAGCCGATTGCGATGCGCCAAGGTTTGAGGCCGCCTCCGCCGGCGCGCGAGCGGCCGCCGTTGCCGAACTCGAACTGGCAGAGGTCGAAGCGGCAGGCTAAGGCGTCGCGCGCTAGCGATGGCCAAGGGAGCGTTAGGGCGGCCAGCGGGAAAGCGGTTGAGGTTGACGCGGTGCGCTGAGCGCGGCTGCCCGCGGCGTGTGCTGCCGCGAAATGCGGTTCGTTGCGCGATGCGGCGGTGTGCGTTACGGCTTGGGTCGCGCTTTTGCCCGCGTTTGCAGTGCTATTTGCGGTGCTATTTGCCGCCTGCTCGCCTAATGCTTCGAGCCCTAACGAATATACCACCAGCGGCTGACGCTTCGCCAGTTCGGCGATCGTTGCGTCCAGTTGCGCGGCACGGATCGACATGCCGAAGCCAAGCATGCCCTGGCGCACGGCGATTTCTATGTGCTCTTCGCTGTCGCTGATGATCGTCGTGTCGGCGCTGGCCGCGTCTTCGATCGCTTTGTCGATTGCTTCTATTTCGCTAATGCTATTCGCTTCGGTTTTCAAGCGTCGCCGGATGCTATGCCGCACGATCAGTGCGCTTGCGGCTAAGTCAGTATTCGCTTCGGCTACATTCGCAGCAGCGTTGTTGTTCGAATCTTTGGAAGTACCGTCTTCTTCTTCCGATTGAAATGCGGTGTCGACGTCGCCCGCTTCGACTTTCGCTTCCTCACGCTGCATTTCGCTAGTGGGTTGAGTCGCTGCTTGCGGTGCATCGAGCAACGGAATGCAGTGAATCAACGGCACCGCGCGCAGCTTTCGATGTCCGGCCGCGGCGAACCGCTCGATCACGCCCGCAAACCAGTCGCGGTCGACAATCGCCGCGCATCGCTCGCCTTGCGGATCGGCGTCCGGACCGACTGCAACGTGGCTACCTTGCGCATCCTGAATCAGATGTTCTTCGACAACGTTCGGCAGCACGCGACGCAAATGTGGACCCGTGACCGGCGGCAGATTGACCTTCAGCAGCAGCGTATCGCGCGCGGCGACGACGAGCACTGTGGTCATCGCGCGCGGCAATTCAGCGAGCGAAGCGTGCCCGACTCGCGTGATCTCGCCGCTGCGATCGAGCAATGCGAACGGCAGCGGCATGGCATCGATGCCATCCGCTGAGGCGGCTTGCGCATCAGCAGACGGCAATAGCACGATCAGGCTCGACATAACGAAGCCTCCTCAAGTTCGCACGCACACACGCGCTCACACTCGCATTCGTATTTGCGCTTTCGCTGAACGTAATGCCACGTACGATCGTCTTGCATATTCATGGCCGCCGTACTGCAAAGTTGCCGATGCCGGTGCCGACCACCAGCAGGCTTACGTCACCGGAATGAAGCGTGATCGTCACCGGCACCTCGATACTTTCGTCGCCGAACACGACGCGTTGAATGCCCGCGCCACCGGTATAGTGAATCGACACGCCCGTCACATCGGCATCCCATCGATGCGGACCGAGCACGTCGTCGCTCAACGGCAACCACTTGCCGTTTTCCGCACGCTGAAAGAAGCGATAGCCGCCATCGACCGGCTGCCACGCGATCGATGCCGACCGCACTTGCGCTTCGTCATCCGCGGATTCGAGCAGCGTCGCGAGACGCTGCGCCTCCTCGTTCAGATCAGTGCGCTTATTGCGCGACGGCGCGAGCGCAACAACTGCTATCAACAGCCCCGCAATCATCAGCACGACGAGCATCTCGATCAGCGTGAAGCCGCGCGACGATGCGCGGTGCAATACGCGCCCCGTTCCGCAATGCCGCTGCCCGCTGCCGACTATCCCTAACCGCAAGCGCCGCGGCGCGCGACGCGGCTGCGCGCCGGCTACGAGCGAGCCTTGCCGTAGGCAACGCGTGCGCCTACTGCCACGATCCGATATCGGCATCGTTCGCCTCCCCGCCTGCCTTTCCGTCCGCGCCGTAGCTGAACACGTCGATTTCGCCGTGCACGCCCGGGGCCAGATACTGGTACTGATTGCCCCACGGGTCGTTCGGCAAGCGCTCGAGATAACCGCCTGATTTCCAGTTGTTCGGCACCGGGTCGGTCGTCGGCTTTTCGACGAGCGCGCGCAAGCCCTGTTCGCTCGTCGGATAACGGCCGTTATCGAGCCGGTACAGATTGAGCGCCTGCATCATCGTGCCGATGTCCTGCTTCGCGGCAACACGGCGCGCTTCGTCAGGGCGGCTCATGATCTTCGGCACGATCAGCGCGGCAAGAATGCCGAGAATCGCGATCACGACCATGATTTCGATCAGCGTAAAGCCGCGCTGCGCGCGTGCGCGCCACGTGCGCGATGCGCCTAACGTTCCAGCGCGCGTGCGCGAAAGCACTTGAACCGCTTGTCCTTCAGGCATATTCGAACCAGTCATCACAAGTTCACCCTCTCGTCCAAAAATACGGTTACGCGTTGTGTTGCGTGCGGATGCATGTCACATTGCTCTGCGCGCGGGTCATTCAACTTCAGCCGATGTCGCTTATCTCGATGTCGTTCATACGGTTCAACCAGCGGGAATCCACGCCATGCTTCGCCTCAACTTCACGCATCGGTTCACGTCCTTGCCCTTGCTCGGCACGATCGCAGCCGTTCTGCTGTTCATTGCGGTGCTCGCGTGGTGGGCCCATGTTTTCACGGCGCCCGCTCCTGTCGCTCCCGCGCAGCCCGCGCCGGCCGCCGCGCTCGATACCACTGCCGGCGCAACGCTGTTCGGCGCGCAGCCTGACCAAGGGCCGCGCGATACGGTGCAGCTGCTCGGTGTGCTGTCGTTCGATGCGCATCACGGCGCGGCGGTCGTCAGCATCGGCGGCGAGCCCGCGCGTGTGATCCGCGTGAACGGCAAGATCAACGATTCGACGACGCTTAGCGAAGTGCGCGCGCACTCGATCATCGTCAAGCGCGGCAGCTTGCAGCGCGAGATCTCGCTGCCGGCTGTCGAGAATCCGACTGCGTTCGTGCGCTAGCCATTTGCACGATTCGCCCGATTTGCTGGAAGTGCTCGAAGCCCTTGAAGCGCGGTTCGACGCGTCGTAAGTTGAACCGCGCATTACTGCACCATGTTGTTCAGTTCGATGATCGGCATCATCACCGCGAGCACGATCACGAGCACCACGCCGCCCATCGCGAGAATCAGCAGCGGCTCGAGCAGGCTTGTCAGGAACATCGTGCGGCGTTCGAGTTCGCGCGATTCGCCTTCGGATGCGCGGTCGAGCATCGTCGTGACGTCGCCGGTGGCTTCGCCTGAACGGATCAGGTGCACGAGAACGGGCGGGAATGTCTTCGTATTGCCTAGCGCGCGCGACAGCGATGTGCCTTCGCGCACACGCACGATTGCATCGTCGATATTGGCGCGCATCGCGCGGTTGCTGAGCGTTTCGCCGGCCGCCTGCAGTGCGCGCAGAATCGGCACGCCGGCTGCGGTCAGAATGCCGAGCGTGCTCGCGAAACGCACCGTGTTATAGCCGCGCACGAGCTTGCCGAATAGCGGCGAGGTCAACGCCCATTTGTCGAACGCGAGCCGCGGCCCTGCTTGCTTGAGGATGCCGCGCACGATCCATACCGTTAGCGCCACGCCGATTAGCGCGGCCCACCACCAATGGCGCACGAAGTTCGAAAGCGCGAGCATCGCCACAGTTAAGAACGGCAGCTGCTGCTTTGTGCTGGTAAACACGTTCGCGACTTGCGGCACCACATAGCTGAGCAGGAACGTGACGATGCCGAACGCGATGATCGTCACAACCGTTGGATACGTAAACGCGAGCACGATCTTCTGCTTTAGCGCATTGCTCTGCTCGATATAGTCGGCGAGGCGCGCCAGCACGAGACCGAGCTTGCCTGTATGTTCGCCAGCCGCGACGAGCGCGCGATAAATGTCCGGAAAATCACGCGGATGCTGCGACAACGCATTCGCAAGCGAATGGCCACCGACCACCTCAGAACGGATCGCCGCCATCAACTCGCGCACGTAATCGCGCTCGGCCTGTTCGCTAAGCACGGTCAGTGTTTCGCTAAGCGGTAAACCTGCGATCAACAGACTCGCGAGCTGGCGCGTCAGAATCGCCTGCTCGCGCTGCGACAGCTTGCGGCCCAGCGATAAGCGCTGGCTTCGCTCGCCTTGCGATCGCTGCGCCGCGAGTTCGACGACGAGCGGCGTCAACCCTTGCGCACGCAACTGACTGCGACCCGCTCGCGCGCTGTCCGCATCGAGCACGCCCTTGAGCGTTTTGCCTGCCGTATTGATCGCTTCGTAACGGAATGCCGACATGTCATTCTCCGCCTGTCACCCGCAACACTTCTTCAAGGGACGTGAAGCCCGTCGAGAGCCAACGGTTCGCATCCTCGCGCAAGGTGCGCATGCCCTGCTTGCGGCTTGTCGCGAGGATTTCCGCATCCGATGCGTTGCGGTGAATCAACGATGTGATTGCGTCGTCAACCAGTAGCAGCTCGTAGACGCCGCGCCGTCCTGAATAGCCTGAGTGTCCGCACTTGTCGCAGCCGACGGGATGCCATTGCTTGTGGCCGTCTTCTTCTTTTTCTTCCTTGCACACGGGGCACAGGCGGCGTACGAGACGCTGTGCGAGCACGCCGAGTAACGACGACGCCAGCAGATAGGGCTCGACGCCCATGTCCGTCAGACGCGTGACCGCCGATGCCGCATCGTTCGTATGCAGCGTTGCGAGTACAAGGTGGCCCGTCAGCGAGGCCTGCACCGCGATCTGCGCGGTTTCGAGGTCGCGGATTTCGCCGATCATGATCACGTCCGGATCCTGACGCAGAATCGAACGCAAGGCGCGCGCGAACGTCATGCCGATCCGCTCGTTGACCTGCGTCTGGCCGATGCCCGAGAGATCGTATTCGATCGGGTCCTCGACAGTCATGATGTTGGTCGTGGCCGTTTCGAGGCGCGACATCGATGCGTAAAGCGTCGTCGTTTTACCGGAGCCGGTCGGGCCGGTGACGAGCACGATGCCGTGCGGGCGTCCGATGAGCTTGTCGAACTGACCGAGCGTGTCCTGTGCCATGCCCAGCGCTTCGAGATTCAAACGCGCCGCGTCCTTTTCGAGCAGACGCAGCACCGCGCGTTCGCCGTGACCGGTCGGCAGCGTCGATACGCGCACGTCGACTGGGCGGCCGCCGACGCGCAGCGTAATACGGCCATCCTGCGGCAGGCGTTTTTCCGCGATATCAAGCTGCGCCATGATCTTGATCCGCGAGATCAGCGCGCCGTGCAGCGCTTTCTTGGGCCGCACGACATCGCGCAGCGTGCCGTCGACGCGAAAGCGCACGACCGATGCATTTTCAAAGGGCTCGATATGAATATCGGAAGCCTGCTCGCGCGCCGCCTGTGTAAGCAGCGCGTTGATCATGCGGATGATCGGCGCATCGTCTTCGGACTCGAGCAGATCCTCGACTTCCGGGATGTCCTGCATCAACCGCGACAGATCGACTTCGCCTTCCACTTCGCCGACCACCTGCGCCGCGCTGCCGTCCTGGCGCGAGTACGCGGCGTTGATCGCCTGCGCGAGCTCGTCAGCCGGTACGCACACGAGCGATACCTTCGACAGGTTGCGCGATACCTCGGCAATCGCCGAAATCGGCGTGCGATCGCTGATCCAGACTTCAATCGTGTCGTCGTGCTGATTCGCGATCAGGATCTGACCGTTGCGCGCGAAACCATAGGGCAGCATCCGCGACGGGTCGATCCGCGCAGGTTCGCGTGGTTCGGCAGCGGGCGCGGCGATAGCAGTGAACACGGTTTCGTCCGTCATGGCTGATCCGTTCTTTGGGAATTGCCCGTTGCGGAAGAGAACGAATCGATGAGGGGTGCTGCGGTGGCGTGTTGCGCAGCGGACCCCATCGGCGCGCCGACGGCGACGCTCGATGTGTTGATGTTGTTGCTGTTGCTGCTGTTCGCGTTGGCCGTTGCGTTCGATTCCACAACAGCAGATGCCGCAGGCGCTACGGGAATAGCCTGCGTTTGAGTTTGAGCTTGTGCTCGCGTTTGCAGCGCCTGGGCTGACGCCGCGCCCGATCCATTCGGTGCGTTCAACGTATTCGATGCGCCCGGCGATCCCACCGGATTCCCCGCGCCCGGCGCCGGCCCCGCGGGCACCGCCCCAACCGGCCCACCCGGCGGCGGCGGTGGTGGCGGCGCCGGCCGCGTCATCCGGTTCAGATCGAACAGCCCATCCTGCGCCGGCACGCCTTGCGCAGGCGACGGCGTAAGCGGCGGCAGCACCGGCACATCGTGATCGCGAATGATGCGGTTATCGGTTGGCTGATCGGTGGTCTGCTGCCGCACATAGTCATAGCGGTTCGTCGAAATATCAGCCAGCGTGCGCCCATCGCGAACAATCACAGGCCGCAGGAACACCATCACGTTGGTCTTCGTGCGAGCCTTGTTTTCCGCGCGAAACAGCGAGCCGATCAACGGAATATCGCCAAGCAACGGCACCTTGTTGTTGCCGTCCACGTAGTTGTCCTGGATCAGCCCGCCGAGCACGACGATTTCGCCATCGTCGGACAGCACCGTCGACTGCACCGAGCGCTTGATAATCGTCACGCCGCCCGGATTGTTGATCGACGACTGGTCGACCGACGAGTCTTCCGAATAAATCTGCAGCTTGATCGTGCCGCCCTGCGTGATTTGCGGCTTTACGTGCAACACGATGCCGACGTCCTCGCGATCGAACGTGTTGAACGCGCTGACGTTGCCGCTCGTCACCGTGGTGCCCGTCGCGATCGAACCCGTCTGGATCGGCACATTCGAACCGACCACGATGCGCGCTTCTTCGTTATCGAGCGTGATCAGATTCGGCGACGAAAGAATGCTCGCATCGCTGACCGTCGACAGCGCCTGCACGAGCGCACCGAGCCCGAAGAAATTGCCGAACTGGTGAATAAGCCCGATATTGACGCCGTTGTTCAGCAGCGTGGTGGTCGCGATAGTCGACAGATTCTGCGCAATCGACTGGCCTTGCGCAGTCAAATTGACGATGCCCTGGCTCGTCGGCGGCACGTTGAAGTTCGTTGAACCGTAGAGGATGTTGTTGCCGCCGCTCGACTGCACCGCGCCTTGCCATTGCACGCCGAGATTGGCGGCCGAGGTCGCGCTCATCTCGACGATCATCGCTTCGAGATAGACCTGCGCGCGGCGCACATCGAGCTGGTCGATCACGTTACGCACGTTCTGATAGACGGGCTCGGGCGCGGTAACGACGAGCGAATTCGTCGCGGGGTCCGCCTGAATCAGGCCGTTTGTTCCATTGTCGCTGCCGGGGCCGCCGCCGCGCGCGCCGGCGATCAGTCCGCCTTGGCCACCGGAACCGCCGCTCGCGCCGCTGCCATAGGTCGACCCGCCGCTGCCGCTATCCGACGAGCCGGGCAACGGCGGCACGCCCGCGGTGCCGGTTGACGAAGACGTGCCGCTGCCGCTCGAACCACTGCCACTGCTGCTGTTCTTGCTGCCGAAGCCGCCGTTGCCGTCGTTGAAGCTTTTCGAGCCCTTATCCGAATCGGACGCGCTATCGCCGCCGCCCAAACCGAGCATGCCGCGCAGCACTTTCGCGAGTTCCACCGCGTTCGCGTTCTGCAGTCGCACGACATGCATATTGCCGGGCGTGCGCGTCGGCGCATCGAGCTGCGCGATCAGCGCTTTGGCATCGCGAATGCGGCCCGGATCACTGGCACGCAGCAGCAGCGCGTTGATGCGCGGGTCCGCGGTAACGGACACCTTGAGCGTCGCATCGGTGTTGCCGATGTTGCTCGGGTCGAGCATCTTCTGCACGACCGGCTCGAGGTCGACCGCGCTTTCATGATTGAGCGGCACGACGGCCACTTTCTGCGCCCCGCCTCCGCCGCCGTCGACGCCCGCGATGATGTCCGCGATGCGGCGCACGTTGTCCGCGTAGTCGGTGACGATCAGCGTGTTGTCGGCCGGGTAGGCAGCGATCTGGTTGTTGGGGCTGACGAGCGGCTTCAGCGCGGGCAGCAGGCTGTTTGCGGAGCCATTGCGCAGGCGGAAGACTTGCGTGATGACCTGATCGCCGCGCGCTTTCGGCGTGTTGCCGACGTAGGTGGGGACGCCTTGCAGCTTGGCGTCGGCTTCGGGCACGACCTTGAGGATGCCGCCATCGCGCACGAGCGAGAAGCCTTGCATGCGCAGCGCGGACTCGAGGGTCTTGAGCGCGAGTTCCTTGCTGACAGGGTTATCGGAGACGAGGTTGAGCTGCCCTTTGACGCGCGGGTCGACGATGATCGTGGTGTCGGTGGCGGCGCCGATGGCCTTCGCGACCTGGCTGATATCGACGTTCGAGAAGCTGAGGTTGACCTGCTGCTGCGACTGCGGCTGTGCATGCGCGAGCGGATCCGACAGGAGGCTGAGAACCAGCATCGCGCAGGTGGCGGCAGCGGAGCGACGGCGGAAACGGGAGCGTGTGCGTGTCATAGACCTGAATTCGATGCCGGGCATGCGGCGCGGGCCGATACGGACGCGCAGGCGCGATGCGGCGCGTAACTCGCGAAGCCTTTGCGTTCGATGCGACGCATCTGGATTCGCCGGCAAAGACTAAGCAGCGCACCAGAGCAATTTTGTGACAGGTGTTGCGTAACATTTTGACGCCTGCGTTTTAGGCGCGGTGGGTGTGGTGATTTGTGGTTATTTGAGCGGTTGGATTGGGGTTGGGTTTAAAACGGCCACAGGTTATTTAAATGTTCGATCGTCTAGACGAGTTAAAACAGGTTTAAGGTTTTATGCGGGTCTTCGATAAGATTTATTGCCGAAGTGATTGTTCGATGGCGCTTGTGGTTTGTTTGAACGGGTAAGGCAAGTTGTGGTGCATGCGAAGTTATTGCGCATCGATTGGCGCGTTCGGTCGGCGCGCCGAACCTTACGGGATAAGGTTCGGCGGCTTGCCCAGCAAGACTGCTTGCCGACATGGCACGCGCTGTCGTGGGCGCGCACGGACAGCCTTGTCAAAATTGGCACTTAGCTTCCATTTAAAGTTGCCATTCAATTCGAATGGCTATCGCCCAATTGACACTGACAAAATGTTACGGACCATCCGTTACTAAAAATTCACGCTCATTCCGCCAATTACCGTCTAAATTGCTCCCGGCAGTCGACGCAAACGCGTCACTGTTTCACAGCTGGTTCCCCCGTTATCTTCACTTGAAGGAATTTTCATGAAATCCAGTAAGCGTAAGATCAGCCTGGCTGTAGCACTCGTTATCTCGGGCTTTGGCGTTGCTTCGGCAGCGATGGCTCAAACGGTTCCGTCGCTGCTCGGCGGTGGCTCGACGCTCGTTCAGCCGACGATCGGTTCGGAAAGCGCGGTTTTCCCCGCCGCTGATGGCGTCGTTACGTACTTCGGCGTTGGTTCGGGCGCTGGCCAGAACGCGTTCCTGAACAATGACTCGACGCTACTCAGCTCGGGCCTGAGCGCCACGGTTATCTTCGCAAACAGCGATGCCCCGCTGACGGCAACCCAGATCTCGAACTATCAGAACGGCCGCGCGAAGACTGATGGTCCGCTGATCCAGATTCCGTATATCGTCACGCCGATCACGATTCCGCTCGCGAACGCGACGGCTGGTCAAGCTGGCGGCTCGGCTGCGACGGGCCCGGCTCTGCCCGGCAGCACGACGCCGACGGTTGCGCTCAACGACGCTGACCTCTGCGGTATCTTCTCTGGCGCCTTCACCAACTGGAACCAGGTCACGAACCCGGACAACGGTTCGAAGTACCCGGCTGGTGCGATCACGGTGGTTTACCGTTCGGACAACAGCGGTACGACCGACCTGTTGACGGCACACCTGGCCAAGGTTTGCCCGACGTCCGGCGTTGCCAACCTGCCGATCACGTTCGTCGAAACGCAGAACTTCGCAGGCCTGTTCCCGCAATCGACGCCGCCCACCAGCTTCAAGCCGGCATCGGGCAGCGGCGGTGTCGCACAGTTCATCAAGTCGAGCACGACGCCGGTTGTCGGCTATCTGAGCCCGGACTGGACGAACACGTTCCTCGCTCCGTCGAGCGCATCGGCTGCAGCCAACCAGCTGTCGGTGGCCAGCCTGCGTAACCGCACGACCGGCACGGACGTGGTCCCGACGTTCGCGCAAGCGTCGTTGGCAGTCGGCACGTTCGCTGCCCCGACGGGCACGGCAGCAGCCAGCCCGGCCGCGTGGGTTCCGAACGCAGCCGATCCGTCGACCGGCTATCCGATCTCCGGCACGAGCCAGATCATCGTCAGCCAGTGCTACGCGAACCACGGCAATACGCCGACGGTCGCCGCTTCGGTGGTGGACTTCCTGAACCTGCACTACGCGAGCAACGGCGCCATCCTGAATGGCAACGGCTTCGCCACGGTGCCGTCTGCCTTCGCGACCGCGATCAACAACACGTTCCTCACGGCCGGCGCTCGCAACACGCTCAACATCGGCAACACGACGGTTTGCGGCGCCCTGGCTGGCCGCTAATCGATCGGTTAGGCTAGCGTCGCTAGCTACGCAAAACGCCGTGCTCCTCAATCATTGAGGCACGGCGTTTTCTCTATTCCTGCTCGCAAGCACTTCGATTTCACGTTCAACATCGGCAATAAGCCAGTTAGGCTTGCGATCGCCGGCGCAAAGCAGCCGGCTTACCCGGAAATGCAAAACGCCGTGCCCCTCGACCATCGAGGACACGGCGTTTTCGACTGCATCGAAGGCTAAGTTGCGACGCATCGCGACCCCCCCCCTTCCAGCCAGACTAGATTTTCCCCAGCTTCTCCTGCTCTCCCTTGCTCAAGACCGCTCGCTGAGTCGCGCCCACCGACCCGAATCCGACGATGGATACAGCGCTTGAGGAGTCGTATCCAACTTGCTGGCCCCTGCGCTTCTTCTTGTCGTCGTCATCGCCGGAGTCGCCGAAGCCTTCCACCTGCACCGAGATAATCCAGTGACGATGCGGGACGCCGGCCGAATTGCGCTTCGCTATTTCCTGCGCCATCTGGCTTGCCGCGGACGATGCCGAGCTTGCGGCCGTCAGCGCGCCGGTATCCACCGTCGGCGCAGTCTGAATGCCTGTCTGCTTCTGCGCCTGGATGTTGTTCGCATTCGCGACGTGCAGCGCCGCGACGTTCAGCGTTCCTGATACACGAATACCCGCGTCGCCTGCGTCGACCGTACCGCGCGGTGCAATCAGATTGACGTCGCCCGGAGCCGCACCGGGGATGGTCTGCAGCGTTGCGATGCCCGCGCCGGTCACTTCACCGCGCGCATCGACCGTACAGAAGTGATTCGGATCACACGCGAAGATCGGCGCCGGAACGTCCGCTGACGACTTCGATCCCTTACCCGCATTAATGTCGCCGTTCGAACTCCAGATGGTCATGTTGCCGCCTTGCTCGGTGAAGATGCGGCTTTGCGCGAGCAGGACGCTCTGGTCGGTGAAGATGTTGATGTCGCCTTGTTCGAGCGTGAGAATACCCATCGTGCCTGGTCCGGCGACAACCTGACCGGTACCGTTGACGATTTCCGGCGGCGCCGATGTACTGCCGACCAGTGCCTGGCCACCCGGGCCGAATATCGACACATCGCCGCCCTGCTGCGTCTGGATCGTCGTACTGCGGATGTCCAGATTGCCGGTCTGAACCAGCGTGTTCGCACCGTTCGTACCGCCGTCCAGATTGTTCGCCGTGTAACCAAGCGACGCGGGGAAAAGCGTGTTGATCGCCTGGTATCCGCGCGCAAACTGCCCATGAAACGGGCTCGCCGGATTGTTGAAGTCGTTGCCGACTTCCGTCAGCACATTGGAAAACACGTTCCGCGCAAAAATATGCTGAGCGAAAGACGGCAGTGCCTCGAACTGCGTCCACGCCTGCGCGACTGTCATCGGACCGACGCTGTTCAGCGCTGCGACCTCGTCTTTCACAAGCCCCGTGTCGACGCGCTGACCGGCGTCATATAGCGTCATGAACTCGATCAGCGCCGCCCCTGAATTCTGGAATCCGAGTACCGAAGTGAACGGATTGACGTATGCGGCAATAAAATCGCTGTAGTCAACTCCCGGACTGATACCGAACAGAACCTGGATGGTCGCACTCTCGTGCGGCAGGTTTGGATTATCTGCATTGCCAACGGTTTCGATACCGAGAACCGTCGGCACCTTGTTAATACCCGGAGCAGCGGAGTCGGTGACCTGCTGTTCGTTCGTCAACGGCCCGATATTGCGGCCTGCTTCCACATCGAAGGCGCCCGGGCCACCGAGCACGAGTCCAGGTATCGCGCCGCCGCCATTGGTGGGCAACGGCGTATCCGCAATATCGCGTCCGGCAATGATCCTTGTAACGTCATCCTCCCGCAGGTTCTGACCGCGGAACGACAGGTTGGTAATGTCCAGGCCCGCCTCGATAAAAACCGGCTTATCCGTTGCCAGCGCGACAAGGCCTTCGAAGAAGCCGGCATCCTCCTGTCCGGCTGCTCTCATAACGCCATCGACAATACTGCCGTTAAGACTGTAGACGCGCGCCGGGACCGTATCGTCGGCATGCAGCGGTGTTTGCGAGTGAGCGGCGGCATTGATATCGACAGGTAGCGGAACCGGTGCGTCCGGATTCGTCGGCGAAGGCATGGCCGACGGATCGACGTCCAGCATGCCGAACACGGGGCTTTCTCCCTGACGGCTTGCGCTGGCCACGTCCGAAAGACTGATCGACTGATCCGCGATCAGGTTCAGATTTCCGGTCGCCGACGGGAACAGCCATCCTGCCGACTGAACGGCGATGCCACCGGTGAATGCCGTCAAATCCACGGTCGCAGGCAAGACGTTGCTGGACGGCGAGCTCATGTTCAACCCGCTCGCTGCGCTCTGGTCCAGCGTGCCGAACTGGATATCTCCGGTCGTGGAAACGACGTTCAGCGCCGACGACGCTGAGTAAGCCTGATCATCTCCGCCCGGAAGATAGGACGGATCGACCACGGCGCCAATATTCACGCCCTGCCGGGCGCTGATATTGAGTACACCGTTCTGCTCGGCAAAGATAGGCGCGACCGGGAAAGGGCCCTTCCCCAGCAGGGTCGACGGCACGGTTAAGTCGGCGCCGATTTGCCCTCCCGCGGAAATGGTCCCGGTGCCGTTTGCGACGAAGTAGTCGCCGCTGAACAGGTTACCGCCCGCGGTCACGGTCAGATTGCCTCCGCCGACCGTGGTCACCGGAGCGCTGAGGTCCGTGCTCGTTCGATACCACGTCGTGGGCAACGACACGGCAAGGTCAGAGATGTTTCCGCCCGCGCTGACGTTAACGTTGCCGCCGGCGCTCAATACGCCCTGATCGAACGAACCGAAGTTGATTGAGGTCTGCACGATTGCGTTCGAACCGCTTGCCGTGACGTTGCCGCTTTGCATCCACTGCGTCCAGAACTGGCTGATGTTCTGACCCGCAGTGCCGGTCACCGCGCCGGACGTGTCGACCACATTTTGCAGCCCGTTGATATCGCCCTGCGCGAAGATCGATATGTCGCCGGCCGAATCGGGATTCACCGCGGGCGTGACGAGCAGATCAGGCTGATTGACACCACCCTTCAGGATGCTCGCCGTCTCGCCCACCGCGGGCGATCCCGCCGCTGGCGCACCGGCGGTATAAATCACGCCCGGCACGACAATATCCGTCGAGTCGTTCGTCTGCTGCGACGCGTCGAACAGCGACACGTCATTGCCAGCCGCAACCTCGATCGAACCGGTTCCCGTGCGAATCATGGTTGGAGCAATGATCATGCGGCCGTTCGCGTCGACATAGTCGAACTGGCCGCTCAGCGTCACATTGCCCTGTCCGTTTGCGCTGAACATCGACGCGGCCTGGACGGCCAGCGGATTGGCACTGTCGATGTTTGCGCCGGCCACGATGCGGAACGACGAACTCGGCCCGCCGCTCAGCGAAGCGGACTGCATCGGCAAAGGATTGATCGCATTACCTACCGGCGAGGGGGTGTTGTCGACCGTCGGCGCGGCGGTCACGCTGACCGTCTGCCCGATGTTGCTGAATGAAGCAGGGTTGACACCTTCGCCGATCGGCGCCTGCGGCGGCAGTACCGTCGTAGGTGCGCCAACCGGCGTGCTGGCGACGAGGTAAGACTCGTATTGCTGCAGATAAAGCAGGTACAGCACCGGGTCGTTCATTTGCGTCAGCGAGTCGGGTGCCGTCGGAGCGGCGAGACCGGACGCGGGAAGGCCCTTTCTCGATTGCCAGATAGCTGCAACGTTCGGGATTCCCTGCCAGGTCCCGCCCGAGGCCGGAGCCAGTAAAAAGTCGGCGTACGCCTCGTAGAGCGCGAAGTATGCCTTGATGTCGTCTGTTGGCTGCCCCGAAAAACTGGCCGGTGCATGCGTGATGTTTCCGTACGGGAATGCAGATCCCGAGTTATATCCGTAGTACGCCAGGTCAAATCCGTACGAGCTAGCCGTCGAGCTATACAGCGTGTTCGCCGTGCCTTGATCGCTAAACGGCGGCACGTAGAGATCGAACACCGCGCCCGGTGTCACAGGATTCGAAATCTGGAAGAACCCGTCCGAAAGGCTCGCCTTGACCTCGACGTTGTTCTCGGCACGGAACGTGATGATCGGCGCGGCGCCATTGAGAAGGAAACGGAACGCCTGATTGGTCGGGGAGCTTCCTGCGCCCAGGTTCCAGTTCGTCAGAATCGAGATGTTGCCGTTATTGATGTTCGCATCGGGGTTGTCCAGTTCGATACCCGGCGCGACGGTAATGCCCGTATTGGCGAACTGGGCGGCGACGCCGTCCACGCCCTTCTGCACGAAGCTCATCAACGTGCCGGGCGTCGTTCCGTCATTGTTGACATAGCCGTAGAACGTCTGGTGGTCGGTGTTGGCCTGCGTCGGCGTGAAGAAATCGTTCTTCAGATAATCCGCCAGTTGATCCGGCGTCGGCGCCGGCAACGGGTTGCCGTTCTGGTCGGTCCAGGTGCCCGCCACCATGCCCGGCTGGCCAGCGCCGGCAACGGTGTCGCCGAACCAGCCGGCAGGGTCGACGATGCCGTCGAAGTGCTGCGCCGCGTTCGTGCTCTGGTCGTCGGTACTCCATACCGCGTACGCTTCGAGCGTCGTTGCGCGGGAGCCGGTAATCGTCGCACCCGGCGTCACCGTCACGTTGACCGTGCCATCCGTCGTGATCGGCGCGCGGAAGTTGACCGTGCCGCCCGACAGTCCGCCAGCAGTCCCGCCGGTTACGTCGATCAGCGAATTGCCACCAAGCGTAATGACACCCGACTGGTCCGGCGTCACGTTCTCGTAGCCGTAGGTCGAGTTCAGGCTCGTCGTGCTGCCGTTGCCGGTGGTGCCGATATTGACCGTGCCGCCGCGCTGGTTCGGATTGAAATGGGTATCGTCGCATGGACCACCCGGCAGACACGCGATCGCAATCAGCGAGCCTTCGACATCGACGCCGCTCTTGCCGAAAAGATCGATCTCGCCGCCCGCGAGGCCCGACGCATTGATCGTTCCGCCGATGATGACCTTGCCCTCATCCGAGTTCTCACCGCCCGCGCCACCATCGGCCGTGAGCGATACCCGATGTGCGGTAAGCGTGTTGCCCGATGACAGCGTCAGATTGCCGGTATGAGTCTCCACCGAGATCGCGTTGTTCACGCCGCTCGTCGCCAGCGTGGTGGCGAGGCTGTCGAGATCGACTGCGCCGCCCGTATCGAGAGAGAACGAGCCGCCCATGAAACCCGCTGCGGCATTGCCCTTGAGCGTGCCGTTCAGGTTCACCACCTGCTCCGGCGCCGACAGCGACACGCTGCCTGCCGCTCCGCCCTGGCTTGCGCCCGAGAAATCGAGCGTTGCACCGGACTGTACGTTCACGCTGCCCTCGTCCGCCGTCAGTGTGATCGAACCCGCCGGTGCAAAGGCGGTGATGTCGAAGAACTGCTTCGCCACGCCCGCCGAGCTGACAAGCGAGCCGGCGCTGATGGTCAGATCGCCGGTGGTGGCTTCGAGACTCACATTGCCCGCCGGTGCCTCGATGGTCGCGCCGTTGTCGTTGAGCGTGCCGCCCGTGAACGAGATTTCTCCGCCCACCGGCGCGAGAGGAAGCGCCGTACCGGAAGCCGCATTCAACGTCAACACACCGGTCGTCTTGATCGTCTGACTCGAGCTGGTGTCGGCCATGTAGACCGGCGCATTCATCGTCACCGGTGTCGCGCCGAAATCGAACGTGCCCGTGTTCTGGCCGACAATGCCGCCCGTCGCATTGAATACGGCCGAACCGAAGCCCGAGGTCGTCTTGTCGCCCGCGCCGAAGTCGATTTCGTTGGCGTTGACGGTTAGCGTGCCGCTACCGGCTGCGCCGTTCGTCGCCGGCCCGCCCAGTTCATTCGTGAATTCGATCTGCTTGCCGTTCAGCGTGGTCGCACCGCCGTCGCTCACGAACAGGCCCGCGCTGAGGTCGACATTCGGGCCGAACGTCACATCGACGTTGCCGTCGAAATTCATCGCGCCCGAACTGCGCAGGATCAGCATTTGCGCGTTCGACAGTTGCGCAAGCTGTGCCGCGCCGATCACGAAGCCCGGCAGCGCAGCCGCGGCATCGCCCGTCTGGTCCGTGAATGTGATTGCGGAGCCATCAACGGCGATCGTGTTGCCCGAGAACGTCGCGGTCGGATCGAACTTCAGGTTGCCCGACGAGTCGAGCGTGAGCGACTGGCCACCGGTCAGCGTCGCGCCGGCGCCGACCGTCAGCAGGCCGGGGTTCGTTGATGCATCCGTTGTATCAAGGCGCGTCACGGTCGCGTCCGCGCCGTTCGACACGCGCAGGAGCGCGCCGTCGCCCGATATGCCGCCACTGCCGTCGCTGCCGGGCGCCACGCCAATGGTGATCGGCAAATCCTTTGCCGCAGGGAAGGTGCCCTGTGCTTCGATCACGCTACCCGCGTCGATGCGCAGACCATTCTTCGCGTTCACATCGGCGCCACTCGGGTCCGTCTTCGTCACGAGCAGAATCTCGGGCCCGGTCAACGGATTCGACGCGTCGTTCGACACCACGACGCTGTTAGAAATCGCGTCGATCGTGAAACCGCTATTCGTCTGCTTGCGCGTGCCGCCAATCAGCAGGCTGCCTGCGTCGAGCGCATCGAGCTGATCCGCGCTGATCTGCAGATAGCCCGGCAAGGCAGCCTCGCCATTGCCGACGATCTGGATGTCCTGCGAAGCGATGTCGACTTCCGCCGGCGCACCGCCAGGACCGGCTGCGGTATCGAGCTTCGCGCCGAGCGACAGCCCGGTTTTCGCCGACAGCACCAGCTGGCCCGCGTCGACCGGCAGTTGCGGCGCGACGTTGCCCGCATTGGCCGCCAGGTTCGGGAAGAATGCGTTGGCGCTCGTGAACGTGAATTGCGAGTACTGCTGCCACACCTTGCCCGACTGCACGTCGAACAGTGTTGGCGTCCCGCTGCGCGTGCCGGACAGCGAATTGCCGAAGTAGCCGCCTACCTGGACCGTGCCGTCAGGCAGCGTCTGGCTCGCACCCGGTGCGACCGGGCCGGTGGCGGACGATACTGTCACGCGGAACGCGCCCGGCAGCGTCGCGTACATGCCCGGCAGCAGCGTGTAGAAGCCTGCCGGCAAGCCCGGCACGCCCGACAGGTAGACGGACTGCCCCACCGCGTTGTTCAGCCCGGCCTGACCCACACCATCGCTTTTCGTGGTGGTGCCTGCCGAGCCGTTAGCGTTAGTCGACGGCTGCAGGTTCTGCGCGAACATCGGATCATACGCGGCGACCGGCGACTGCTTGCCGGGCAGGATCGCATAGACGTTCGACCCGTTCGCGTTCACCGGTATCGCGGTGCCGCCCGGGTTCGACGCGAAGCTCACGCTGAACTGCTGCAGCACGTTACGCGTGCCGCCGGTGCCCGCCACGAACTCCGCCGCCTGCAGATCGCCGCCGCCCGACAGGTCGATCGTGGCGCCTGCATTAAGTGCCACGTTGCTGCCGTTCGCGCCCACGAACTTCGAGGGCGGCGCGGTCACATCGGGCGCTGCGTTCGCATTCGGGACCGGGTTGAACTGCCATTCGACACCGTCAACCGTCGTGCCAAACGGAATGATCGCGCCGCCTTCCGATACCGACGTCAGGCTGCCGCTCGCGAACGTGACCGAGTTTGTCGAGACCAGCGGCGGCGGAGCGCTGGTGCCCCAGTTGAACTGGGCCTGCGTAGCGGCATCGTTCGAATCGCCGACCCCGAAGATCAGGCTGCCCGCCGGGGCGCGCACTGTGCCGCCCTGCACGATATCAGTCGCGTCGACCAGCAGCGTGCCTCCTGCGGACAGCGGCACGTCCGAGGCGCCGTTCGCTTCAAACGTGATGGTGGTCGGCGCGCGGTCGCCATTCGCATCGGTGGTGGGGCCGACCGCATCGAGAATGAACGTCGATCCCGTGGACGGATACAGGTCGGCTGCCTTGAACGTCAGGTTACCGGACGTGAAAAGTAAGCCAGGCGACAGCGCGTTGCTCGAACTTAGCCGGATATCCCCGCTGCTCGTGAAATTCGCCTGCCCGAAGTTGTTCAGCTGGAACTGGTTTTCCAGATCGATGAACGACGCGTTGACGCTCAACTTGCCGTCGCCCACGGCAAAAATGGGAGAGACAGGTGTGATAAAGGAGCCGCGAAACGTGGGGCCGACAAACGCCACGTAGGGCGCTGTGATCGACACGTCGGTGCCGGTCTGGGTCACGCCATTGGTCGCGAAGCCATTCGCTTCGTTCGCCAGCAGCGAAGCAAGCGTCGTGGTCGACGACAGCTGAGCGATTGCATCACTGCCCAGTGCAGCAACCGTCTGCGCGTTGATGACGACCGCCTGCGCCAGGTTCAGATTCACGTTGCCACTGAACGCAATCGGTACGGTACCCTGCGTGGCCAGTGGCGTATTGGCTGGCGCACCGAGCACAAGCGTAGAGACGCCCGATCCGTCAAGGCGGTCGGCTGCAAACTGCAGCACGCCCGGCGGCGTTCCGATGGCTGAAGCGAAGCTGTCCCCGGGCTGGAGGCCCGCGGGCACGAATTCTCCGCTTTGCTCAATAATCAGCGCAGTCGCGCCGGGCAGTGAAGGCTGGTTGCCCCCCACGCCGAACGGCGTACCCGACACGGCTGGATCGAACATGATCAACAGCGTGCCGCCTTGCGCCTGCGGCGCACCGCCGTGTGCGTCGAGCGTGCCGTCGAAAAGCAGGCCGCTCGAGGCCACCAGCGTGACCGAACCCGCATCGCTCCACACGGGCTGCGACACAAACTGCCTGTTCGCCTGAAACTGGTCGAAATTCGCCGACGCGCCCGACACGTCGATGCGCGACCCGGCCTGGGCGACGATGTACCCTGAATCGTCCGAGATGGTTACCGAACCGCCAGCGAGCACCTTTCCTGTGACCGGAATGATCGTACTCAGGCCATTCTGGACCGGAGCGGCAAACGGATCGGTCAGCGCGACGCCCGCGACGTCGAGCAATGAGTCGGGTCCAAGCCACACCGACTTGCCGGGGCCCGTAAAGACGCCACCGGTGCCGTTGTATTGCCCAGTCAGCTCGAATGATGAACCGCCGCCGCTATCGGCGATCAACGCGATCGAACCGCCCGGTGCGATCAGCGAACCCAGCACGGTGACCTGCGCAGGCGAGCCCAGACCGATGCTCGCACCCGCGTCTGCGACAACGGACGCGCCTTCGCCGATCGTCACCGCGCCGGTGACGCCCGGATAGTCCGGCACGACTGGCGGCGCAGTTCCTGTCGAACTGTTCGTGACGTGCCACGCTGCATAACCGCCGGCCGTCAGCACCAGGTCTGTCGACTGCCGGTCGAATGCATCGGTGGTGCCGACTGTTGTCAGGCCGCCCCCGGATAGGTTGGCGCCGCTCGCGGTTTGCTGCAAGGCCTGCACATTGGGAAGCAGGTTCTGCTGCGTCACATCGACTGTTGCGCCGGGCGCGACGGTTGCGTCGAGATAGGCGTTCAGTACATAGTTGCCGAAACCCTGCTGTGCGAAGAAGTCGGTCGGCAACACGGTCGTGTACGACGGCGCCGCAGCCGGATCGCCGCCAATCTGGATACCGAGCACCTCGAGCGTCAGCGTGCCGCCGCCCGAGAAGCCGAAGCTGCGGATCGTGCCGTCCATATGCAACAGCGGATCGGTCGGCAGCACCGCGGGGTAGCCCGCCTGATCGAGTAGCGTCTGTAACGTGACGCCGCCGCCCTTGCCCTGGGCAATGCCATTGTTCATCAGCATCTGACCGTTGGCCTGCACCTCGCCGCCGCTCGACACATCGATCAGACTGCCCGGCTGCAAGTCGACTCCGTATCCAGCGGCCAATGTCACGCTGCCGCCGTTGATGAACTCACTGTCGCCCGTCGTCGTGCCGGCTGCAAACTGCGTGTCGTTGTTCACCCATTGGCCGGCCGTGCTCAGTAGCGCATCAGGGCCCACGACGATGTTGCCCTCGGTCGGGGTGGCCGTGAGGGTCGAATCTTCCGAAAGCAAAATCGAGATGGTGCCGGACGGGACGACCAGGTGGCCATCGATCTGCGCATTCGCGACATTCGGCGCGTTCAGCGTCAACGAGCCGCCAGGCTGCAGATTGAGCTGGGTTCCGGCGGGTACGACAAAGCCCGTGCCCTGAATCTTGTCTTCCGTAACGTTCACGTTCGCGAATCCGCCGTCGGACAGTGTCGAGGTCGGCACGACCGTGTTGGCCAGCACATTGTTCGGATCGCTGGCGGACAGCGCGTTCTGTGCGGCCGTGTCGATCGGCGTGTCGATCGAGAAGTTCGCCGCAAGGTTATCCAGTTGCGGTGCGCTGTTCTGCAGGATGACCGTGCCGGATTCACCAGTGGTACTGGTCGTGGAGCCTTGTGTAAGCGCGGCGAGGTTACCTGGTACCTTGGAAGACGGGTCGGCGCCGAGGTTGAACGTACCGCCTACTGCCTGATTGTTGTCCTGTACCTGCTTCGAGCCGCTCAACGCCTGCGCAGTGATATCACCGTCCAGAACCATCGCACTCGACGCGAAAATGTTCAGCGTACCGGCGTTACCGCCGACAATGAAATCACCCTCGAACGTGCCGCCCGACAGCAGCGGGTCGAAGTACGAATTCGAGATGCCCCAGCGCGGATGGTTATCGACGAACTGCCCGGCGATTCCCACATAGGTGTCGTTCGGACTGGCGTCCCCGATCGGCACGATCGCCCCGCTCGAGTCGATCAGACGTGTCGGATTGACCATGCCGCCGAGGAAATGGACATAGCCGCCGTTCAGGTTCAGGGACGAACCCGCAGCGGTCATCACCTCGTTGCCCGCCAGCGTCACCGTGCCGCCGTTGACCAGCAACTGGTCGACCGTCCGCGGAATCAGGCTCACGAGACCAGCGAGATTGAGCAGCGGGCTGCCGACCCAAGGCACACCGTCGCTGCGCGTGCCCGACAGCGTGCTGTCCACCACCACGTTCTTTAGCCCGAACAGGAAGCCGTCGCGCAGCAACGGCGAGTCAGCCAGTTCGTTGCCGCCGATCAACGGCACAGTCACAAGCGACTGGGCAACCGACAGTTCGACGTTTGACAGACCCGACACGTCGATCGTCGCGCCGGTATCAAGAAGAATGCGGCCCTGCACAGCGGTATCGCCCGGCGGGGTCGCGTCCAGCGCCGACGAGGGCGTTAGCGCCGCCACAGAGACTGTCGATCCCGGCGCTTCGATCAGTGAGCCCGACTGGAACCACACTGAACCCGCTGTCATCGTGATACTGCCAGGCGTAAATGTCGTGCCCGGCGCCGAGGTAGCCGTCTCGCCGTCCGTGTCCGGCATGATGGTCGTGACCGAACCCGGGCCGAAGGTCAGAAGGCCCGCGCGGTTTGTCGCGTCCGCACCTCCACCCTGGTTGTTGGTAACAAGGAGCTGGCCGGGATAGGCCGTTCCGCTGGGCGTGTTCGCCGGATTCTCGTCGACTGTCGAAATCGTGATGTTGCCCGGTGTGTTCACACTGGTCGTCACACCTACTACGCCATTCTGCGCCACGCTGCTGCCCAGCAGATCGACCGTGCCGCGTGTGGCCTGGATGATGCCGGTATTGACGAGTGAGCCAGCCGGCGTGATGTCGATGACGCTTGTCGGGCCAGTTGGAATCACAAGCTGCCCGCTGATCTCCGGCAGAAACTGCTGCGGCGCCAGCGGATTCGGGCGCAAAGCCACGCCTACGCCAGCCGCCAGTATCACCTGACCGCCGGTCGCCGTGATGCTGCCGCCGTTCGTCACATTCGGCGCGGCGACCATCACAAAACCGCCATCGCTCACCGTGCCTTGTGTCTGTGTTGTGATCGACGCACCCTGCTCGATCGTGATATTGCCCGGCAGCACGTAGTCAGTCGGCGAGTTCACCTTGACCTGGTTGCCGAGTCCGAGCACCTCGTTCGGCGCGCCGGTTTGAGCACTGCTGCCCTGAACTACCGACTCCAGCGCCGCCAGGCCGCCTTGCGTCCCCGGCTGCATATTCAGGAACAGCTTGTTGCTACTCACGATGTCGCTCGCGCCCTGCGTCGGCGTATCGGTCGTATTGAGCAGATCCAGCGAAGACGCGAGCAGCGAGTGCACATTGACCTGCGACCCGGCGCCAAACAGAATGCCGTTGCGGTTCACCACGAACACCGACCCTTCGGCCTTCACATTGCCGAGAATCTGGCTTGGCAAGCCCGTCGGATCCATGATCCGGTTCAGGATCACCCAGTTGTTCGCGCCATTGGACTGTGTACCTGCGGACTGGTTGAAATACAGCGTCGTCTGCTTGCCGACGTTCATCGTCGTCCACGTCGCAACCGCATTCTGCGAAGTCTGATCGACTTCAACCGTCACGTGGCCACTAGAGTCGACGCCCTGCTTCGGCGCATTCGCGTTGATCCACAAATTCGGGTTGTTGAGATTCGAAGTCGTTGCCGTCGGCGTGCCATCCGCATTGAACGTGACACCTTGCCCCACCTGCAATCCGCCCGGCGCCAGGCCATTCGGCACGTTCGCCGCGTTGGCCGCAGCAGCTGCAGCCGCCGCCTGCTGCGCAGCGATTTGCTGCGCAATGCCCTGCGCCGCGTTCGCGAGATTGCGAATCGATGGCTGGCTCGCCTGCAACGCCTGCTGCGGCGATATCCCGAGATTCGGGATGCCACCGCCACCGGCGCCACCTGTGCTACCCGGCACGCGCCCGCCCGCCGCGCCGAGGTTGATCATCCCCGCATGCGCGTGCGCGGCGAAGCCTGCCGCGACCATCACGGCAATCGCACGGCACACTGGCCGAACATTCGCCCTCAATACGATCGGTGACTGGTGTAGGTGTTTTTCTACGCGCGCGCGTGCTGCCATTTCTGCTTCCCCGAACACAAAATTGTCGCTAGCCTCCACGGCGCGCTGATTGCACTCCCGCAGACGCATTCCCCGAAATCGCCTTCGCTGGCGATAAACGTTCAGACGTTACGGACCCGCCATGGCAATCGTATTTCCGGTGCTACGCACCTTATTGCCGTCGGCGAAGTCCGAATCTTTTGACACATGAGCGTCATATAGCCGAGGCGCATGCAAAGCCTCGCGGCACGGTCATCCGCGGTGGTTCGAGTCGAGCCGCTGCGCCAGTGCCTGCGCGACCCGATCGATGACATCGGGCCAGTCGCCGGGTTTGTCCTGGCGAAAAAGGCGTGCCGTGGGGTACCACGGACTGTCGTCTCGCTCCAACAGCCAGCGCCAGTCAGGTACGCGCGGCAACAGTACCCAGACGGGCTTACCGAGCGCGCCGGCCAGGTGCACGATCGACGTATCCACCGAAATCACAAGGTCGAGGTTCTCGATAAGCGCAGCCGTATCGGCGAAATCGCGCAGTTCCGCGCCGAAATAAATGACGCCGCTTTGCGCAAGCGCAGCCGTGTCCCGCTCGCGAACCTGCTGATGCAGGCTGACGAAGGTGGCGTCCAATGTGAAGAGCGGCGCAAGCGCAGCGAACGCGAGCGACCGGTTCAGATCATTGTTGTGCCCCTGGTTGCCCGACCACGTGAGTCCGACCTTGAGGCGACCTGACGGCGCCTTGGCGTGAAGCCGCTGCCGCCAGGCACTCACCCGTGCGGCATCCGCGAAGAGATACGGCACAGGCGCCGGTATGCTTCGCAGGTCTGTCCCAAACGCGAGCGGCAAACTCATCAGCGGACATTGCAGATCAAAAGCCGGCAGTGCTTCGTCCGTCGACACCAGGACGTGCCCGCCTCGCAGCGAAGCGAGCAATGGCTTCAGCGGCGGCGGCACTTCGAGAACAACGGTCGCGCCGCGCGCTTCGACAAGACCCACATAGCGGCAAAATTGCAGCGTATCGCCATAGCCTTGCTCTGCGTGAAGCAACACCGTCTTCCCGGCGAGCGACTCGCCCCCCGCCCACAACGGACGGTCCTGATGGCGATGCGAACGCGCGGTATCTGCATCCATCCAACGGTATTCGTACTTCCGCCAGCCATCGGCGAAATTGCCGACAAGCAGCTGGCAATAGGCTTCCTCGAGGTGTCCGTGTCCCTTGGTCGACTCCACTTCCTGCATACGGCTGTAGCTCTGCAACGCCTCATCGAAGCGCAGCAATTGTTGCAACGTGCCGCCGCGCAATCTCCATCCTTCTACGTCCGTTGGCTCGACAGCGAGAGACGCTTCATAGCCTGCCAGGGCTTCGTCGTAGCGCCCCAATTGCCGCAACGTATGGGCTCGGCCGACCAGTAACTGCGCGTTCGCGCCGAGGCGCACAAGCGCGTTGTCGTAATTTTGCAAGGCCTCTTCGTAGCGTTCGAGCGTACGCAATGCGAAGCCCTGGTTGCTCAATGCCGTATGCAGATCTGGTTCGCGCTTGAGCGCCTGGGAATAAGCCTCGGCAGCCTCGTCGAAGCGCTGTAGCGCCTGCAGGGCGTTCGCCTTGCCGAGCCAGGCACCGGCATGATCGGGCGCCTGTGCGAGGATGCGTTCGGCGCGCGTCAGTAGTTCTTCATGACGATGCAATACATCGAGCGCGACGCAACTGTTATAGAGCAAGTCGACGTCGTCCGGCGTGATCTCGAGCGCCTCGTTGTAGCTGACGAGTGCCTCCGCGCCGCGGCCCAGCATCAGCGACATCATTCCGCACAATGCGAGCAGCGACGCAACGCGTGGGCGCACGACCAGTGCGAGCCGGTAGCTGCGCAACGCGTCTTCGTAGCGGCCAAGATCGCGCAATGCATGGCCGCGATTGGTGTGCGCCGCGTGGTTGTGCGGCGCCAGCTGCAAAGCGCGGTCGAAGCTGATGAGCGCGTCCGCCGGACGGTCGAGCGCGCGCAGCGCATTGCCGCGATTGCTCCATGCCTCGGGCAACGCCGGCGACAGTAACAGTGCGCGCTCGTAGGCCTGCTGGGCCTCCGCAAAACGCTCGAGACCAAGCATCGCATTGCCGTAGGCAACATGCGCCGGCACACATTGCGGATCCAGTCGCAACGCTTCGTTGATCGGCGCCAGTGCGGCGTCATGGCATTCCAGCTTAACGAGCGCCGCACCGTAGCCCGCGAATGCCCACGCGAACCGCCGTTCGAACCGCAGTCCTTGCGCATATAACTTTTCGGCCTGTGCTACGTCACCGCTTTGATCGCATGCGGCGGCGAGCAACAGTAATGCATCGGCGTTGTCTGGTTCGATCGCCAGCACGCCGCGATACAACTGCTGCGCTTCGGCCAACGCCCCCTGTTCGTGCAACGTGCGAGCACGTTGCAGAGAACCGCGTATCGCCGAATGCATAAGCGCCGACCGCTCGCCCGCTATGCCCGCATGCGCTTCCAGCACGTTGCTGCGCTCGCCGTTGCGTCTCATCGCTCGCCTCGTTCGATCGATCGGTCAGATAGACAGTGCCGCCGGCGCCGCAACCCATGGCGCGGACTGCAACGCGGCATTGATCCGCTCGAATACGTCGCCCCACTCGCCAGCCTGGGTCTGCCGGAAAAGACGCGCGCCTGGGTACCACGGGTTGTCCTCGCGCTCAAGCAACCAACGCCAATCGGGCAGATACGGCAGCATGACCCACAGCGGCCGACCCAGCGCTCCGGCCAGATGGGCCACCGACGTATCGACCGACAGGACGCAATCGAGGCATTGCATCAGCGCCGCGGTGTCGGAGAAATCGCCGATCGCATCGCTGACGTCGCGCACACTCGACGCCGCGAGCAAGCGCTGCTCGCCAGCGCGAATCTGCTTCTGGACGCTGATCCACTCGACCGAGTCGGGCAACGTCTCCAATAGTTCTTCGAGCGGAATCGACCGGTTATGGTCATCCAGATGGTTCGGATTGCCCGACCATGCGACGCCGACGCGCGGCCGGGTTCGGGGGCCGAGCCGCGCCTGCCAGTCCGCGACGCGTTGTTCGTGAACTTTCAGGTACGGCACATCGGCCGGTATCGACGCCAAATTCGTGCGGAACACGAGCGGCAAGCTCAGCAGAGGACAGTGCACGTCGAACGGCGGCAGGGGATCGCCTTGCCCCACCACCTGGTCGACATCCTCGACAGTCTCAACGATCGACTTCAGCGCCCGCGGGACTTCGATAATGACGCGTGCGCCGCGCGCTTTCACAAACTTTACGTAACGGCAGAACTGGAGCGTGTCGCCCAAACCCTGTTCCGCATGCAGCAGAATCGTTTTGTGTTCGATCGATTCTTCGCCTAGCCATAAAGGCTGCGCGAACGCTTTCCTGTACTTGCCCACCTGATCTTCTTTCCAGCGCCACTCATATTCAGGCCAGCCACGATCGAAATCGCCGAGTTGCAGATAAACGAAGGCCTTTGAGAAGTGAGTCGCGATGTCGTCGGGGTCAAGCGCCAGCACGTGGTCGTATTCGACAAGCGCTTCATCATGCCGCATCAATGAACGCAACGCATTGCCGCGTTGGAAAAGCGCGGGCCTGTGTTCCGGATCGATCTCCAGTACGCGATCGTGATCAACGATCGCCTCTTCGTAGCGGTGGAGACGTTGCAGAACACGCCCGCGGTAATACCACGCGAGTTTGTACTGATCGTTGAGTGCAATTGCGCGATCACAGCTTTCCAGCGCTTCCGGCAACTTGCGCAACTCCACCAGCGTTTGCGTCCGGTTGCACCACGTTTCGATCGATGCGGGCGCGATTTCAAGCGACGCATCGTAGCTCGCCAACGATTCTTCGTACCGCTCGAGGCTATGCAGCACATTGCCCTTGTTAGCGAGCGCAGCAGCATGCCGCGCGTTCAGCGCCAGCACACGGTCGCATCGCGATAACGCATCGTCGTTGCGACCGAGGCGCTCGAGCAAAACTGCGCTGTTGTAAATTGCATCGACATAGTCCGGCTTACCCGCAATTGCTTCATTGAGGCTCGAAAGCGCCGCATCCAAACGCCCGAGATCCGCGAGCGTCAAGCCTTGCATCAGGAGAACTTCCGCGCTGTTCGGCACCACCGAAAGCGCACGGCCATAAGCATCGAGCGCATCGACAAAGCGACGCAGATCGCGCAGCGCATCCCCGCGCTGGCGGTGCGCATTGAACGAGCGCGGATCGATTCTTAATGCCCGCTCGCTTGCGTCGAGCGCTTCCTGAGAACGACTAAGCGCCCGAAGCACCGCAGCCCGGCCGCAAATCAGATCGACGGTGGTCGGCACGAGTTTAAGCAGCCGGTCATACGCGTCCAGCGCTTCTTCCGGACGCCCCAGCTCCATCAACAAACCCGCCTGCAATAACAATGCACGCGGATGCGCCGGGTTGATCCGCAATGCGGCATCGAGTTGCGCAAGCGCGTCTTCCCGCCGCCCGAGCGCGGTGAGCACGGATGCATGATTCGCCAGCGCCAACGCAGATGGTGACTGCTCGACGGACCGGCTCAGCACCGCATCGGCATCTTCCATTCGCCCGCGCTGAAAATGCAGCACACCGAGAAAATGCAGCGCCTCCGCATGCTCCGGCTCCGCTTGCAATACGTCGCCATACACGCGCTCCGCATCGTCGAGTGCGCCTCGCTCATGAAACGCCCGCGCCCGCTTCATCGCGTCGTCGGCCAGCGTCGACGGCGCCCGTGCGGCCGACGCCGCTCCCCCTCCCGCTACCCCCGCCGCAGGCTGCGTATGTGCGCCGCCTTGCGCATCTAGCGTTGTTCTTCCCGCTTCAGACACCATCGATGATCCTCTCGTCGGACGTCACTGCGTTTGCGCTTGCTTGTATTCGTACGACTATGACTCTTGCGGCTATGGCGCGAAGTCGCCGTCTATATCTTGCGGACCAGCTCTTGCCGAACCGTGTCAACTACGTCGTTCCAGCGGCCCGCAGCCGATTGCCGGAACAGACGCGCACTCGGATACCACGGGCTGTCGTTACGCTCGCGCATCCAACGCCATTCACCGAGATGCGGCAGCAGAATCCACACGGGGCGATTGAGCGAGCCCGCAAGGTGCGCCACTGCGGTGTCGACCGAGATCACGAGATCGAGCGACTCCATCAGCGCAGCCGTATCAGAGAAATCACGAAGGTCCGCATCGAAGTTCCGCAACGGCGACGCTTCGAGCACGGTGAGATCGCGTCCACGTACGATTTTCTGCAAGTTGATCCATTCGATATCGAGGTCTAACAGCGGCGACAGCGTCGCGAGTTCCATCGAACGGTTGCGGTCGTTTTTGTGCTCAGGATTGCCCGACCACGCCACGCCTACCCGCATGCGGCGTTTCGCGCCCAACGTTTCGGCCCACTTCGACATCAAGTCGGGATTCGCGTGAACATAAGGCGTATCGGCGGGGATGTTCGACAGCTCTGTCTTCAATGCGAACGGCAGACTAAGCAGCGGACACTGAAAGTCATGCAGCGGCAGCGGATCGCCGAGCGCGATCACCTGCGCAGCGCCCTGCAACGGCGCAAGCAGCGAGCGCAACGCGGGCTGCACTTCGAGCACGACCTGCGCACCCATGTCCGCAAACCGTTCGACGTAGCGGCAAAACTGCAGCGTGTCGCCAAAGCCCTGCTCCGCGTGAATCAGAATCGTGCGGCCTTGCAGCGGCTGCTCGCCAGTCCAGCGCGGCTGCGCAAACCTGCGGCGGTTGTACTCGGACTTCGGATCGCGTAAGCGCCACTCGTATTTCGGCCAGCCGTTCGCGAAGTCGCCCTGCACCAGATGAATAAAGCCCTGCCCAAAGTGCGCATCCGCGTAGTTCGGATCCAGCGCAACTGCCTTGTCATACGCTTGCAGCGCGGCATCAAGGCGATTTGTTTCGAGCAATACATTGCCGCGGTTGAACCAGGCGATCGGATACTTGGGGCTGACAGCGATCGCACGGTCATACGAGTTCATCGCTTCTTCATAGCGATGCAAGTCTTGAAGCACATTGCCGCGATTACACCAGGCTTCGGGGAAGTTCGCGCTACCGGCAAGCGCTGCGTCGTAGCTCAGCAGCGCTTCTTCATGCCGTTCGATGTGGCGCAATGCCGTGCCACGGTTGCAGAGCACGTCTACAGCGCCGGGTTCGAGTTCAAGCGCGCGTTGGTACGCGTGCGCAGCCTCTTCATAGCGCGTCAGATGCAGCAGCGCATTGCCGCGCGCGGCCAACGCCTTCGCATGATTCGGCTCCAGCGCAAGCACACGGTCGCACCGCTCCAGCGCTTCTTCCGCTCGCCCAAGCCGCTCAAGCGCCACTGCGCTGTTGTAGATCGCTTCGACAAAATCCGGCCGCGTCGCAATCGCTTCGTTGAAGCTCGCGAGCGCCTCGCGCGCACGCCCCAAGTCGACTAGCGTGCGCCCACGCGCCGACAGAATATCGGCATGGTTCGGAACAATCACCAGCGCGCGATCGTAGTTCTGTAGCGCCTCCGCATTGCGCTGCAAATCGCGCTGCACATTTGCGAGGTTGTAGAACGATTCGAACGATCTCGGATCGACGGTCAGCGCGCGCTGGTAGCTTTCCACCGCATCCTGCAGCCGTCCCAGTGCGCGCAACGCGGCGCCGCGATTGCATAACGCATCGAGCGTCAACGGCGACACGGCAAGCGCGCGGTCATAGCCGGCCAACGCCTCGTCGTATCGGCGCATGCCCATCAGCATGTTGGCGCGACGGATCAGCGTCTGCACGTGGTTGTGATCCAGCTGCAGCGCGCGATCCAGTTGTGCCATGCCTTCATCGGCTTTGCCGTTCGCCGCCAGCACCGCGCCCAGATCTGAAATCGGGTTGACTGCGTCGGCAAGCGCTACCGACTGCCGAAGCAACGCTTCCGATACCGCTGCATTGCCACGCTGAAATTCCAGCACGCCAAACAGATGAAGCGCTTCCGCATAGTCGGGATACACCGCGAGTGCGGCCTGATATTCGCGAGCGGCATCGTCGAACTTGCTGGTGCCGTGCAGATCCCTGCCCCGTGAGAAATGCGCGGTGGCCTGGCGCCGTGCCGCATCCGTCGGTACGGACGCGCCCTCGCGCGTGCCGGTTGGGTGAACGACCTCCATGCCCGCCTCCTGATCCTGTCCTGTTGAGACACAGTGAGCACAGACCAGCGCGAACCGTATGCCGCTTCCCGATCTGAGCAATCAGACTAGCGGACAGGGAGTAACACCCGTGTGACGAATGTTACGGACCATTTTGCCGCGCATTGGAGAGGCGCATGGAGACTTGCTGTCACATTGCTTTAAAGCATTTTTTAGCCGCTATGCGAGCGCACCGCTCAACGTTGTGGGCGGTTTCGATGCGATATGACAGAAGGCAAAATTGACACGGGTGATTGGACAACGCGCGACTGCGGATTGGACCATTGACCCAATGGTTCGCCGCGGCTACAGAGTGTCGCCGCCGCTACTGGCCGATCGGAAGCGTGCGGACGAACTCGACGGGAGACGCACCCATCGTCACCGTAAAGCGGATGCCGCGCGGCAGCGGCAAACCGACCGACGTACCGTTGCTCACGCCATGTACCTGGAGAAATCGCGCATAGGTGCTGTCCAGCACCTTCTGATCACCCGTCCACCCCACCTGCGGCACCCACACCGCAAGCGTCATCCCGCGCGCCCGATCGCTCGCCACCACGCTCGCAAAGTCATCCATATGATGCAGCGCATCCGCAAGCTGCGACAGCGACGACAACGGCTGCGACGCACTGCGCATCAACTGATGACCTTTCAGCTGATACCGTACCACCTGCACCTGTGTAGGCGAATTACCGACACCCAGGTGCCGGATCAGCACAAGCTCATCGCGCCGAATCCTCAACGGCGGACCAAACACCTCATCCGGCGTGACGAGGTTGATCATGTCGAACTGCAATTGGGAAAAGTAACGGCCCAGGAGCCGCGTTTCAGCAAGATTGGAAGTCACATCGTCACGTCCGCGCACGGTCGCATCGAGTCCTCGCCATGCAAGGACGGCAATCACCGCGAGCAGCGCGATCGCCACGAGCATTTCGATCAGCGTGAAGCCGGATGCGCGTGCAAGGGCACGCCGTGGCCTAGTGGCGCGCCTCATCCTGCACCACCGTCACAACCTCAGCCAACACCCCCCGACTCGCAGCCGACGGATAAACACTCACCGTCACCTGCCTGACAATCGGACTCGGCATCACCGTCACCACCTGCCGGCAAACAAACCGATAAGCCCCTTGCGGACAAGCAAACGTCTTTTGCCCCGGCTCTGGCCAGGCCGACGTAATACGCAATTCGCTCAACGCGTTATCCGCGCTCCACAGCGCAAGCAGATGCGCCCTCGCCGAATCCGTATCCGCCGCAAGCGATCCAATCGCCCGCAGCACCGCGCCCATCGCGATCGCCACAATCGCCAGCGCAATCAGCACTTCGATCAGCGTGAACCCTCGAACGGTCTCATCAAAGCTCATCACCGACCGACGGCCCTGGCCACAGCCGCCACCACGCCGCACACACCCCGCACCACCACCCCCTGGCTTCATCCGCATCGCTCGCTTATGTCGAATCGGTGGAGTCTCATCTCATCGCGAGTCCGCTCAAATAACAAACACCCCGAACCCGATGCCTGCTCCCCGCGCCCGCAAAGGAGAACCCGCGAATGTCCAAGCGAACTTAGCCGATTCTCGTGGCGAATGCGTGTCGGATTGTGTGTACCTTTTTGCCACCTCCTTGCGACGTCTTTCGATACATCGCTTCGCACCGTCGCGCGTGCGAACCCTGTATCGCCCGGATCCCGTATTTCCTCACCATTGAGCGCCATTGATGAGCATGTGCCCACCTGCTCCTGGTGCAAAAGCCTTTCATTCATTCAACAACTTCACGTCCGCGCGTTCACTTCATTTCTTAGGAATAAAGCTTCTCCAGATGCTGTTTTGTGTGTGCTGCACATTGCATAGGCTTGCTACGCGATGCGCCGCGATAGTGCCACCCCCGTATCGGCGCACATGGTTAGGCATGCGTGCAAAGTTTTTGCGCCGCGAAAAACCGTTCATGCCCAGAACAACCTCAACAGGAGCTCCACGTGATAACTCGCAAAACCCTTCTCGCTCTCGCGCTCGCAGCATCGGCCGCTATCGTCGTCGCCGCCTGTGGCGGAGATGACAACCCGCCGCCTGCCACGCAAACCTTCAACGAAACGCTGCTCGATTCCGATGGCAGCATTGTCGCCACCAAGGCCGACCCGGACCTGCAGAACGGTTGGGGCGTCGCCTTCAACCCCACCGCAACGATGTGGGTCTCCGATAACAACACTCAAAAAGCCTCACTGTTCGACGGCAACGGCAACATCCAGTCGCTAGTCGTCTCGATGCCGGACGGCACGAACGGTCCCGCCAGCCCGACCGGCATCATCTTCAACCCGACCACCGACTTCATGATCAGCGCCAATGGCGGTGCGCCCAACAAGGCCGTGTTCATCTGGGCGACATTCGCCGGCACGATCACCGCGTGGTCGCCCAACGTGCTGCCGACCGAAGCCGTGACCGCATTCGACGATGCCGCAGGCGGCGCGAATTACAAGGGCATCACGATGGTGAACGTGAACGGCCAGAATCGCCTTTACGCAACGGACTTCCACGGCGCGAAGGTCGACATGTTCGACGCGCAGTTCCAAAAGATCCAGCCCTCCGGCCAGTTCGTCGACCCCAACATGCCAGCCGGCTTTGCGCCTTTTGGCATCCAGCACCTCGGCAATAGCGTGTTCGTCACCTACGCGCAGCAGAACGCGGCGAAGGCGGCTCAGGTTACCGGTGACGGCCTCGGCGTGCTTGACGAATTCGATCTGAACGGCAACTTCATCCGCCGCATCGTCAGCAACGGCGGCGTGCTCAATGCGCCGTGGGGCATGGTGCTCGCGCCGTCGAACTTCGGCCCGCTGTCGGGCATGATGCTGGTCGGCAACTTCGGCTCAGGCTTTATCGAAGTCTTCAACCCGACCACCGGCCAGGATATGGGCAAGCTCATGCTCGGCAACGGGCAGCCGTTCTTGCAGACGGGCCTGTGGGGCATGAGCTTCGGCAACGATGTCGATAATCAGCCGAGCAATACGCTGTTCTTTGCCGCCGGTCCGAGCAAGACAACAGGCGTATTCGGCCGCATCGACCTGTCGACTCAGTAACCGTTGTTCCACGATGCTGCCGCGCGCGCTCCATTCAATGCATCAATTCGTGAATGAGTAGTTCGCGCGCAGCATCGTCTCGAGATGTTCGCCGTAGGTCTTCGGCTGCGGCGTGCAATCGCACCTCGGTTCCGGCATCGACGTCAGCGGCATCACGCGCGTGTTCAATTCGCAATCGTAGAAGAAGCCGATCGAATAGCGCGATTGTTCCCGATGGTTGAGCACGCGGTGCGGCGTCGCCGTGAAGAGGCCGTCGCTCCAGGCCTCCATGATCTGCCCCGTGTTCAGCACGAGCGCATGCTCGATGGTCGGCACGTCGAACCAGCTGCCGTCCGCCGCCTTGATCTGCAGGCCGCCCACGTTGTCCTGCGCGATAAAGGTGAAGCAGCCGTAGTCGGTATGCGGCGCCGAGCCGAACTGGTCAGCCTCGCGGTTCGGCAGTGCCGGATAGTGCAACAAACGCAAAATCGGATTCGGCCGCGCAAAGTAGCGGTCGAGACCGTCGTGCTGCAAACCGAGCATGCATGAAAAACAGCGGACCACCGCGTGCGCGACGCGCGACATCGCCGCGCGATAGCGTCGCACCGCGATTTCGAACTTTGCATCTCGCGGCCATACCTGATGGCCGCCGACCGCCGAACGCGCCCACTGTTCGCGCAGGCCCTCGTCGAGTTCATCGAGCACGATAAACGACTCGCTGTGATTCGGCTTGCGCGCGGAGCCCAGCGTCGAGCGGATCAACGTCGACGTGTTGAGCGGCAGGTAGCCGCGCAGATTCGCGCCATAGCGATACGCGAGTTTCTGCTCGAGCGGCAGCGCGTAAAAGCGCGCCGATGCGGCAAACACGTCGTTCATCATCCGCGGCGGTATGCCGTGGCCCGTCAGGATCGAGAAGCCCACCGTCGTGTGAGCTTCGTACAGTTTGTCCTCAACGACTTCCCAGCCTTCCGGGTCATCTTCAAAGAGCGCGGAGATATCGATAACCGGTACCAACATGATGCCTCCCGTTCGGGTTGCTCAAACTCATTCAACAACCGCATTGCGGCCAACGTTGAGGCTTATCCTAAATGCTGAAAATGAGCGAAGAATGAGGGATTCATGCGCCGCTTCGTCAGTTCGGGAAAGCGCGACCGCCCTTCGCCTCATGAGCGAAGCGGCGTCGCGCAAAAGGCCATAAATAGATTCAAGCGCTTTCGAAGGACATCGCGCTAACCGCCACGACGCCAGTCGTGGCTCAGCCGACTTCTAAGGAGCATTTGATGAGCGGAATACTCAAGCACGCCGATGGCTCGATCGTCGAGCTGCGCACGGTTAAGCGTTTTATCAATTCATTTGCGGGCCAGTCGCTTTTGCCCGGCGATTCGGACTACGACACTGCACGCACGCTGTGGAATGCGAGCATCGACAAGCGGCCGGGCCTCATCGCGCGCTGCGGATCGACAAACGATGTCGTGCGTGCCGTGCAGTTCGCGCGCATCAACAACCTGCTTGTTGCAGTCAAAGGCGGCGGACACAACGTCGCAGGCCGCGCGCTGTGCGACGACGGCCTCGTGATCGATCTTTCGCTGATGAAACAGGTCAGCGTCGACGCCCCTTCGCGTACCGTCACCGTCGAGGCGGGCGCGCTGCTCGAAGACGTCGATCGCGAAACGCATCCGCATGGTCTCGCGGTGCCGGCCGGCGTGGTGTCGAAAACCGGGGTCGCGGGCCTTGCGCTCGGCGGCGGCGTCGGTTGGCTCGCGCGCAAATACGGCCTGACTTGCGACAGCCTGCTCTCTTGCGATGTCGTCAGTGCTCAAGGCGAGGTGCTGCAGGTGCATGACGCGTCGCATTCGGACCTGTTCTGGGCGCTGCGCGGCGGTGGCGGCAATTTTGGCGTCGTCACGTCGTTTCGGTTTCGCGCGCATCCGGTTTCGACCGTGCTTGGCGGCATGATCGCTTATCCGCGCAGCGAGGCTGCAACCGTGCTGCGCTTTTATCGCGACTTGATGCAGACCGCGCCTGAAGAACTGACGGCCTACGCAGGCCTCATCACGACGCCCGAAGGCGCGCCGGCGGTAGCCATCATGATGTGCTATTGCGGCAGCCTCGAAGCAGGCGAGCCGATCGTTCAATCGCTAAGAGCCGTTGCGCAGCCCGTATTCGAAGCGATACAGCCGATGCCGTTTCCAGCGATGCAAAAACTCGCCGACGCGACGCACCCCGACGGCCTGCACAACTACTGGCGCTCGACGTTCGTACGCGAATTGAGCGACGCCGCCATCGATGTGATCGTCGAGCAAAGCAACGAGGCGCCGTCGAACCTCAACGCGGTGCTCGTGCAGATCTTCAGCGGCGCCGTCAACAAGGTCGATGCAGCCGCTACCGCATTTCCTCACCGTAACGCGGGCTTCAGTATCGGCATCGAAGCGAAGTGGGTCGACGCGGCGCAATGTTCGCCGAATATTGCGTGGGCTCGCGGCTTCTCGGATGCGCTCAAGCCGCATTCGAGCTACACCTGCCTCGTAAATTTCCTCGGCGACGAAGGCGCAAGCGAAGTTCGTGCCGCGTTCGGCAGCAACTATGAACGGCTCGTCGATGTAAAGACGAAATACGATCCCACCAATTTCTTCCGGCTCAATCAGAACATCAGGCCGCGCATGTAGTGCCCGGGCGCCGGCGGGTTGCCGGCGCTTGCTCGTCTTGTATGCGCCGCGGGCGGCCACCTATACTGGGTGAACAGTGAACAGGCTCACCATCGAACCATCGAGTCTGCTCAACACTACGTAGAACCGCCCGACGGAGGACACGCGCATGCAACGCGAAGCCTTTACCGAAGCGCTTGCCAAAGAGGGATTCACAGAATTCGTCACCGTGCAGTACGAAGCCGGTGCGCGTGAAGAACACGCGCATCCGTTCGAAGCGAAGGCGCTGATTCTTGCCGGCGAAATTTACATCCGCGTTGGCGACGAAGAACGCCTCTACAAAACAGGCGATGTTTTTCATCTGCCGGCCAATATGACGCATACCGAACGTTACGGTCCGCAAGGTGTGACGTTTCTCGCCGGGCGCAAGTAACGCGGTGCGTTGCCGGGTACCAGGCGTCAATTGCACGAAGCACGCACGGGCATAATGAGGCTTTCGCGCACGCGACCTCAAGGAGACCGCTGTCATGGCACACGGCGAGCACACGTATCACGTCACGGTGGAATGGATCGGCAATAAAGGCACCGGCACATCGGCCTATCGCGACTACAGCCGCGATCACACGATTCGTGCCGGCAGCAAGCCCGACATTCCCGGTTCGTCGGATGCCGCGTTTCTCGGTGACGCGGCGCGCTGGAGTCCGGAAGATCTCGTCGTCGCGGCGGCCTGCGCATGTCACAAGCTGTGGTATCTGCATTTGTGCGCCGAAGCGGGAATCACGGTGCTCGCTTATGTCGACGATGCGCAAGGCACGATGCTCGATAGCCCCCAACGCGGCAGCTTCACGGAAATCGTTCTGCGCCCGCGCGTCACGATACGCGCGGGCGACGATCGCGAGCGTGCCGAACATCTGCATCACACCGCACACGAAAAATGCTACGTGGCGAATTCGGTTAACTTCCCGATTCTGTGCGAGCCGATTATCGAGTTCGCGCCGGCCTAGCTTCGGCCGGCTTGGTGCGCCGCTTAGTGCGCGCTTAATGCACCGTTAGTGCGACCCGTCGTGGCCGTGACCATGCCCGTGATCGTGTCCATCGCCGTCATCGTCCTGATCGTCGGTCACAAAGCTGCACACGTTGTTGTGCCCATGGCCATTCGAATCATCGAAGCGGCCGCGGTCCGCCAGCTGCTGCGGCACATAGTCGGGCAAGTCGCTCTTATCCATCGCAAACACAAAGAACTGGTTCGGGTTCGGCACGCCGTTCGGATGCAGGCTGTCCGTCACCGTGCCGAGAAAGTCGTTGTCGTTCGCAATCAGGAACGTGTGTTTGCGCTCGCCATGCACGGTGATGTCCGGACCGAACGTCAGGCTCTCGAGCTTGGCGGGAATTTCGGTCGCCTTGAAGCCGTGCTTCGTCAGCACGTCGACCACATCGAGAAACAGCGTCTTTTGCAGCGCGAGCGGCTTGAGGCCGTCCTGGCCGCTTGCCTGGCTCACGTCCTGCGCGCCGTCCAGATCGACGCGAAACACCTTCTTGAACACCGCTGCTGAATCGTCGCCGAGACCGTGGCCATCGCGTTCATCCATCAGCAGCACGTGATCGTTCACGGCCACGACGTCGCTGATGGTCGGGAAGTTCGGCTTTGCGGCGGTGCCGATATTCGTGAGCGGATATGCGTATTGCTGTGTTCTGCCGGTTCGCAGATCGATCTTCAGAATGCGCGTGAATCCGCCATTGGTGCCGCCGTCCTGCAGCAGCGGGCTTTGCATCGCGCCAAACAGCGTCTTGCCGTCCGGCGAGATCGCCAACCCTTCCATGCCCTTGTTTGCCACGCGGCCCGACGTGTTGTCGGCAATCTCCGTGTTACCGACCGGGCTCAACAGCGATACCGCAAACGAATTCGGCACCTTGATCACATCGATGCGGCGCCCCGTTCTACGATCGAACTGATAGATGTACGGACCGTACTCGTCTGAAATGTAGATGCTCTGCCCGTCGTTCGCGACGCGAATGCTTTCCGGGTCGAGCCGCGCATCGAGCGGATTCGTCGACAGGTGCGTCGGATCGAAGTTGTCCGAGCGGCCGGTGAAGTAGTTCGTGTGATCGGCCTTGTTGAGCTTCGGTGCGCCGTTCGGCACGTTCTCAGCCGCGCCATTGCCGTACACGAGGTGATCCGACGTATGGAGCAGCGTCGTGTCGACGAGCTTCGGCGTCGCGACGAACGGCAGATCGGAACCGGCCGGCGCGTGCGACAGGGTGAGGTTCAGCGTCTGGAAGCGATTGATATACGACACGGTGTCGTCGATCGCCGGGTTGAATGAAATCGCATTAGGGCCGCGGTCGGGAACTGCCATAAACGTATTGCAACCGGCAAAGGTCATGCCCGAGCCGATACCGCCCAACAGGTTACCGGGCACCTTGTTTTCGAGCGGCGCCGAGGTTTCGCGCGAGAGGTCGCTCATGGTGCCGCTAAGCTGACCCGTGGCGATCAGGTCGACACCGGCATAAGCCGTCGATGTTGCAAACACTGAAGCGATAAGCGTCAACGCAAACGATCTGGATTTCGACATCGAGTGTCTCCTTCGAGGTGCATGGTCAGAAGATGCGGCACCGCACGCGCAGCGCCGCGAGAACGGAAGACCTTTATGGATAGCCGTCGAAATACTCGGTAGTTTTCATGTCACGCAGGTGACATTTCAGGCCGGAAACCCGCTCGTAGCGCGGGTTTCGGGGGAACTGGGCGTGGCCCTTCGTTGATTAGGACATGCATTCGTCCTAATCCTCTTTTTATGAAAAGGCCGCCTTAAACCGGAAACGAAGTGGTCGACAGGATTTCGCGCAGCGCGATGAACGATCGTATCTGCCGCACGCCAGGCAGATAGAGCAGCTTCTCCGCATGCAGCTTGTTAAAGCTGTCGTTATCGCGCGTGCGGATCAGCATGAAATAGTCGAATTCACCGGTTACCACGTGGCATTCCATGCAGCCCGGTACTTTTTGCGCGAGGCGCTCGAACTCCTCGAAGGACTCCGGTGTCGACCGGTCGAGTACGACGCCGATCACCACCAGCATGCCGGCATCGAGCCGCTTGGGGTCGAGCAACGCCACAGTCGAACGGATATAGCCGGCGCTTTTTAACCGCTCGACACGTCGCAAACAGGCGGGTGCGCTGAGATTCACCTTCGCCGCAAGCGCAACATTCGAGATCGAAGCATCGCGCTGGAGCTGCCGCAGAATCGCGCGGTCCACGCGATCGATCGCAACGCTTTCCTGCTGGCTCGCCGCGCGAAGAGAAGGTTTTTTCATTGCGTCAAATTGTCCGATCACGAAATTTCGTTAAGCAAATTTGCTGCAACCCGTCTTTAACCTACGCATCAGCCATTATTTTTGCAAGCTCATTTTTAAGGCGATTCCATAGCATGTAGACCATCGTCCCCTAAAGAACGAAGGAGCCCGGCATCATGAACCTGCGACGTTTTCCGCGTTACCCGCTGACCTTCGGTCCGACGCCCATTGTTCCGCTGAACCGGCTAAGCGCGCACCTGGGCGGCAAGGTCGAGCTCTATGCGAAGCGTGAAGACTGCAATAGCGGCCTCGCTTTCGGCGGCAACAAGACGCGCAAGCTCGAATACCTGATTCCCGAGGCCCTGGAACAAGGCTGCGACACGCTCGTGTCGATCGGCGGCATCCAGTCGAATCAGACGCGCCAGGTCGCGGCCGTTGCCGCGCATCTCGGCCTCAAGTGCGTGCTCGTGCAGGAGAACTGGGTCGACTATTCGGATGCCGTGTATGACCGCGTCGGCAATATCCAGATGTCGCGCATCATGGGCGCGGACGTGCGGCTCGTCGCGGACGGTTTCGATATCGGCATTCGCAGGAGTTGGGAAGACGCGATGGAGAGCGTGCGCGCCGCCGGCGGCAAGCCGTTTCCGATTCCGGCCGGCTGCTCCGAGCATCCGCTCGGCGGGCTCGGCTTCGTCGGCTTTGCGGAAGAAGTGCGGCAGCAGGAAGAAGCGCTTGGTTTCAGGTTCGACTATGTCGTCGTGTGCTCGGTAACAGGCAGCACGCAGGCGGGCATGGTAGTCGGCTTCGCGGCCGATGGCCGCGCGCGCCGAGTGATCGGTATCGATGCATCGGCGACACCTGAAAAAACGCACGCGCAAATCACGCGTATCGCGAAGCATACGGCGGAGATCGTCGGCCTCGAACAGTCGATTAGCGAAAACGACGTGATTCTCGACACGCGCTTCGCGGGCCCCGCATACGGGCTGCCCAATGAAGGCACGCTCGAAGCGATTCGCCTATGTGCGCGCATGGAAGGCGTGCTCACCGATCCGGTCTACGAAGGCAAGTCGATGGATGCGATGATCCAGATGGTGCGCAACAACGAATTCCCCGCGGGTTCGAAGGTGCTGTATGCGCATCTTGGCGGCGTGCCCGCGCTGAACGCGTATAGCTTTTTGTTCCGCAACGGCTAAGCGGCGAATTCCTGTTTCTCTGCATCACAAGGCCGGCCAATAACGCAAACTCAACGCAAGGAACCGATAAAAAAGCCGGCCTTTTCGTTCCTACGCCAGCAGGCGTAGAGAACCCCTGTCGATCATGGGTTCACAGCAAACCAAGGTATTCCTCCGGCATACATCGTTCCGCACGACCGGGACGTTCGTATAGCTATCCCGCCGTTATCGCGTGCGGTATCGTCAATGCTCTCCCTGGCATTCGTTCGCGCCCGCGCACTCAATGCAGCCGGTTCCCCTGAATCCGCGCGCTGCGCATTCCGTGCGAACTCAGCAGTCACTTCATCCAGCCTTACGCCCGCAGCAGGTTTTCATCGAAAGGAGCAAAGCGATGAGCAACGTCCGCACGGAATCCGACAGCATGGGAGAAGTCTCTGTCCCAGCCGATAAGCTATGGGGCGCGCAGACGCAACGCTCGCTCGAGCACTTTCGCATCGGTCACGATCTGATTCCGCGAGAAATGATCACCGCCTACGCGACGCTCAAGAAAGCGGCCGCGAACGCCAATCTCGCCGGCAAGCGGCTCGACCCCGCCGCGCACAAGCTGATCACGCAGGCGTGCGACGAAATTCTCGAAGGCCAGCATCACGACATGTTTCCGCTGCATGTCTGGATGACGGGCAGCGGCACGCAGTTCAACATGAACGTCAACGAGGTGATTTCGAACCGCTGCTGCCAGCTTGCGGGCACGCCGCTCGCCAGCAAGCATCCGGTGCATCCGAACGACCATGTGAACATGTCGCAGTCGTCGAACGACTCGTTTCCTACGGCGATGTACATTGCGGCAGCCGTCAACACGACGCAGCGGCTCATTCCCGCCGTGCGTGAGTTGCACGACGCGATCAGCGCCAAGGCCGCTGAGTGGATGGACATCGTGAAGATCGGCCGCACTCATATGCAGGACGCGACGCCGCTTACGCTGGGGCAGGAATGGTCCGGTTATGCGGGCATGCTCGAAGACAATCTCGTGCGGCTCGATAGCGCCTTGCATGGCGTCTATTGCCTCGCGCTTGGCGGTACCGCGGTCGGCACCGGCATCAACGCGGCCCCCGGCTTCGCGGAAGCCGCCGCCGCGGAAATCGCGAAGCTCACCGCATTGCCGTTCGTCAGCGCACCGAACAAGTTCACCGTGCAAGGCGCGCACGATGCGCTGATCCACCTGTCGGGCGCATTCCGAACGCTCGCCGCCTCGCTATACAAGATCGCCAACGATATCCGCCTGCTGTCGTGCGGACCGCGCGCGGGCTTCGCGGAACTGCTGATTCCGGAAAACGAACCGGGCTCGTCGATCATGCCGGGCAAAGTCAATCCGACGCAGGCCGAAGCCTTGACGATGATCGCCGTGCAAGTCATGGCGAACGATGTAGCGGTCGGCTTCGGCGGCGCCGGCGGCTATCTCGAGATGAACGTCTACAAGCCGTTGATGATCTCCAATATCGCGCAGTCCATCACGCTGCTCAGCGACGGATGCACGAATTTCCGGCGCTTCCTTGTCGAAGGCACGCGGCCGAACACAAAGAAGATCGACGAATACGTCGAACGGTCGCTAATGCTCGTCACCGCGCTCGCACCGGTGATCGGCTACGACAAGGCGTCGAAGATCGCGCACCACGCGATGGAACACGATCAAACGCTCAAGCAGGCCGCGCTCGAACTCGGCTTTGTCAGCGAGGAAGAATTCGACCGCGTGGTCGATGCCCGCAAGATGGTCAAGCCGTATGTCGCTACCGAACAGTGAGGAACTCTCGATGAACCCGCAAAGCACGCTTACCGGTTACGAACTTCTACGCTCGCCGCAACTGAACAAGGGCATGGCATTCACTCAAGCCGAGCGGCTCGCCCATCACATCGAAGGGCTGTTGCCGCCGTGTGTCCGCACGCTGGAACTGCAGGTCGCGCGCGTGCATTCGGAACTGTCGCACCTCGATAACGACCTGCAGAGATACCTGTATCTGTCCGACCTGCAATCTCGCAACGAAACGGCGTTCTATGCGACGATCATGTCGGACCCATCGCGCTTCATGCCGATCGTCTACACGCCGACCGTCGGCGAGGCGTGCCAGAAATTCGATCACGTCTATCGCGGCGCGCGGGGCATGTATCTGCCGATCTCGGCGCGCGGCCGCGTGAAGGAACTGCTGCAAAACTGGCCCGAAGACGATGTGCGCTTTATCGTCGTCACTGATGGCGAGCGCATTCTCGGCCTCGGCGATCTCGGCGTGGGCGGCATGGGCATCCCGATGGGCAAGCTCTCGCTTTACACCGCCTGTGCGGGCGTGCCGCCGCAATTCTGCATGCCGGTGGTGCTCGACGTCGGCACCAACAATCACGAATTGCTCGAAGATCCGCTCTATCTCGGCCTGCGTCACGAACGGGTGCGCGGCGACGACTATTACGCGTTCGTCAACGAATTCGTCGAATCCGTTCAAGCGCTGTTTCCTAAATGCTGCATCCAGTGGGAAGACTTCGCGAACTTCAATGCGGTGCCGCTGCTCAATCGCTACAAGGACAAGCTCTGCACGTATAACGACGATATCCAGGGCACGGCCGCCGTCGCATTGGCGGGCATTTTCGGCGCGCTGCGTATTTCCGGGCAAAAGCTTGCTGAGCAGCGCTTTCTGTTTTTGGGCGGCGGTTCCGCGGCAACCGGCATCGCGGAGTTGATCAGCGAAGCGATGACGCTGGAAGGACTCACGATCGATCAGGCGCGCGCGCGCCACGCATTGTTCGATGTACACGGCCTGATCGAGAAGTCGCGCAGCGATCTTGCGGATTTTCAGAAGCCGTTCGCGGTGGACCATGCGCCGCTCAACTCATTCGTCGAGGCGGTCAAAGCGTTGCGGCCCACGGGCATTATCGGCGTGAGCACGGTGCCGAAGCTTTTCAACCAGCAGGTGATCGAAGCGATGAGCGAAATCAACGAGCGGCCGATCATCTTCCCCTACTCGAACCCGACGTCGCGTTCAGAATGCACGGCCGAAGAGGCCTACAGCTGGTCGAACGGCAACGCGATCTTCGCGAGCGGCAGTCCGTTTCCACCGGTCACGCTACACGACGGCCGCACGTTCGTGCCGGGGCAAGGCAACAACGTCTATATCTTCCCGGCGATGGGCATGGCCGTGTATGCGACCGAAGCGAAGCGCGTCACAGAGGAGATGTTTATCGTCGCGGCAAAAGCGGTGGCCGAGCAGGTCACCGACGAAAGCCTCGAGACCGGGCTGATCTATCCGCCGCAAGCGAAGATTTTCGACGCATCGCTGCATGTGGCCGCGCGCGTGGCCGAACATATCTTCGAGAAAAACCTCGCGCGCGTGCCGCGGCCCGACGATATCGAAAGCTATATCAGGGAACGTGCTTATAAGCCGGTGTATTCAACCTGACGGGAAAGAAGCACTCCGATGCGGCGCGCGGTTTGCGGGAAAGCATTGATTTTGCGGACCGGCTTCACCAGATATACCGCGCGCCAAACAACCCTTCGTAGCTGCGAAAGCCGCCGTTCCCCTGCTGATAGCTGAAATGCGCCCACGCGCGCCACTGCTGCGCAAGTTGCGCTTGCACACCGACCTTGAACTCGACCCGATTAGTCGGGCCGTCCTGCGCGACGACCGTGTTGTTGAACGCGATCGAATTGCCGTTCGTGTCGTGCCACCAGTTGACCTCGAGAAACGGGAGCCAGCCGGGCGCGGTGATCGATGCGGGAGCGTGAAACAGACGTACGCCAAGGCGCGTCGTCAGCCCGCCGCTGTCGTCGCTATGAATGCGCGTGCCGTTGCTCTCGGTGTGGTCGTCGGCCTGATAGCCCGAGTAGATGAACTGCACCTGGGGTTCGAGCATGACCGGACCCGTTCGCGTCTGTCCAAGCGCAAACGCCCAACCGGCCTCGATCGAGCCTGCCCACACCTGGCTTGAATAATTTTCGCCGTTGAGTTCGCTTCCTTTGACGCTATTGTCAAAGTGCGCGTATTGCAGCCACGTGTCGACATAAGGTCCGTCCGGCGCGGTCGCATTGCCATGCCATGTTGCGTAGACACCGCCGCTCGCGCCATTGGCATTGCCGCTTGCCGTCGCCGCGTTGTTGCTTGCACGTGCGTCGGTGGTCGCGGACCCATAACCCGCCATGATGCCCGCTTGCCAACGTTGATTGTTCGATACCTTATGCAGCAGATCGATACCCACCTGGACCAGTGCGAAGTCGGTCGTTTCATCGAGACGTCCATTCGCGGCGTTGTCCTTTGTACGGCCGCCGGCTGTACGCGCCCATGCGGTCGACGTATCACTGTTCTCGCCATTGACGACGAACGGGTCTGGAAATCCGGCACGATCGTGCAGCGTGTGAACGAACATCGCCTGTGCCGCAGCCTGATTGCCGAGGTAGCCGCCTGGCTCGGGTCGCGGAGTGGGCGTAGGTGTGGGTGCGGGCGTCGGCGGAGCCGAACTCAGATACCAGTCGCCATCGCCCGGCGTGCTCGGGCTTCCCTTGAGCAGGTTATATTCGTCCGCGCCGGCAACGACGCGGCCGTCGAGCGTGAACACGCCATTCGATTGACCATCGACCTGAATGATCTGAATCCCGTTATGGGTCGTGGCACCCAACCCGCCGGCGTTCTCAACCCGGACCCGCGTCTGCCCCGCGGTATCGCCATGCACGACGAGGCGGTCGGTCGGCGAATTGTCGCCGCCGAGCGCTGTGCTGAGCGTTAGCACGCCGCCGTTGCCTGTGTAATTGCCGGAGACTGTCAACGTGCTGGCGGGCACCGGACTGCCCATGCGGATTTCTCCGTTGTTCACGAACGAACCGCCGACCACGAACTGTCCTGCCGGTCCACCCGAGAAACCCGGTGCGGCATCCGCGATCGCGAACAGGCCATTGTTGACGACCTTGCCACCGACCGCACCATAGCCGCCGAATGTGGCCCCCTGCATCACCGTGACTTGCGCCGTACCGGCAAGCTGCGCGCCGCTCGCAAGCACCAGCGATCCCGCATTGACTGTCGTGTTTCCGCTGTAGGTATGGATGTTGGACAGCACCACGCTTCCCGTCCCTTGCTGCACGAGCGCGCCCGTACCGCTGATGGCGCCGGCATAGACGACGGTGTCGCTCCGGTTGAAGACGAGCGTGCCGTTGTCGACAATGTCCCCGCCAACAGCGCCCGTCGTACCGCCTGAGCCTAGCTGCAAGGTGCCTGCGCCAATCGTGGTGGCGCCGGTGAATGTGTTGTTGCCTGTCAGGATCAGGCTGCCGCTGCCGGTCTTGGTCAGGCTACCGTTGCCGCTGATGATGCCGTCGAACTCGGAATCGGCAGTATTGCTGACGTTTAGCGCGGCCCCGCCTAAGGTCACGTTGCCCGCTCCCGTGAGATTGTTCGCCTGCTGATCGAAGCCGTTGAGGTCGAATGTTGCGCCCGCGGACACCGAAAGCTGCGCACTGCTGGCAATGACGTTTGCCGCGCCCGCGAGCAGCGTGCCGCCTTCGATCAGTGTTGCGCCGGTGTAGGTGTTTGCTTTCGACAGTTGCAGCGTGCCCGCACCGGCTTTAGTCAGCGTCTTTCCATCCCAGCCCGTCGCTGCATTGGCCGGCTGATCGACCAGCACCGCGTCCATATCGAACGAGTCATCAGCGACAGCAATCGTAAAAAAGCCATTCGCAACCTGGGGAGAAGTACTGTGCGACGCATACCATGTCAAACCGACCCCAATGTCGTAGTCCTGAGGGGTATAGACGGAGGTCACCGTCAGGAAGTCGACTGGGCTCGTCGATCCGGCAATGCGCACGGTCTGGAATGTGCCGCTCAAGCCGTTCGGCGTAGTGGTATGGATTTCCTGGAATGTTCCGGCTGCCAGCTTTGATGCACTCTCGGACGCTACCGCGGTGTACCCCGCGATATTGAACGTGGTGCCGCTACCGATCGTGGCTGAACTCGCGGTAATAACCGGAACGGCTTCGCCCGCGACATTGTTCAATGTGCCGTTCATGGCGAACTCGCCGCCCACATGCAGCGCGCTCTTACCGCCGAGGCCCGTTGTCGCGCCCGCCACCGTGGTGTAGTCGCCGGCTGTCGTGAAGGCGCCTTCCTGCACGAAACGCAATGTGCCGGCGTCGACCGATACGCTGCCTTGGGCCGAGCCCGCGGCAGACAGTGTCGCAACGCCGGCGCCGGTCTTGACCAGCCTGCCCGGTCCGGACAGACCATTCGCCAGCGCGCTGTTGCTCTCGAAGTGCAATTGCAGCGCAGTGCCATTGGCAACCGGTCCCGAGCCTAGCGCGCTGCCGTTGGTCGCGATCAGACTGCCCGCGGTGATCGACGTGCCGCCGCTGTAAGTATTGATTCCGCTTAGCGTGAAGGCGCCGGTGCCCGCCTGGATGGTCGAACCTGCACCGCTTATCACGCCGCTATAGGTCGCCGAATCGCTTCGGTTGAATTCGAGTGTGCCGTTATTGACGATATCGCCGCCCACCATGCCGCCCGCGCCGCCTGTACCGAGTGTCAGACGCGCACCTTGAGCGATCGTCGTGCCGCCGCGGCGCTCGTTGGCGAGGTCGCCGCCGAGCGTCAGATGACCGAGCACATTGACCGCTGCCGCCGAGGCGGAGGTCATACTGATCGCTCCGGTCAGTGTCCAGTCGCTCCCGGTATTCGACGTCAGTGCGGCGAAGCCGCCTCCAGTCCCCCCGTTAAAACTGCCCCCCTGACTTCCGGTTCCGTCCAGGACGATGGTATTGCCGATTCCCTGACTAAGTATCGCCGCGTTGGGACCCATCAGCTGTGAGCCGGTAGCCAACGTCACTGTATTGTTCGATCCGGAGAGAACCACGACGGCCGATTCAGAACTCGAGATGAGCCCATGGTTGACGAGCGTGCTGTTGTGAAGAAGCTGCACGCCGGGGCCGAGGTTTCCCCGAATGACGCCTGTCGCGCTGTTATTCACGCTCACGACGCCATCTGTCGTGCTCACGACACCTTCGTGAAAACCCGTGATCGTGCCGTCGTTGTTGACCGTGGCCGTGCCCTGCTCGACGACGATCCCTGACCCGAACGATGAGTCGCCCACGCCGGACACGATTGACGCATTCACGTGGTTATTGATGGTGACCTGTCCCGCCGTTTGCACGAAGACGCCATCGGGTGACGTGCCGACTGAACCCAGGTGCGGCTGGTTCAACGTGCCGAAATTATCGACCGTTCCGCTCGTTGTTCCGCCATACGTGATAGCGTGACTCACATCGGCGGAGATGTCGCCAAAGTTGACAACGTTGTTACCCGGTCCCCCGCCGTTCATGAATACGCCGTGGGTCAATCCAAACAGTTCCCCCGTCTGCAGATTCGTCATGGAGCCGGGGACATCGAACCTGACTGCCGCTGCCGAGTTATCGGTCGAGCTGATGACCGTTCCCGCGTTAGTCATGGAAACAGGGGCAATGCCGTCGACCCTGATCGCGTCCTGAAACGTTGTCGTGATCGTGGTGCCCGCGCTAATCAGATAGGAGGTATCCGTCGAGAGCGTCAAGCTTGTCGTACCCGAAGGAATCGTCGTCGTGCCGATTGCGGATAAAGCGGGGCTTAGCAGAATCGCTCCGCATAGCGGCCGTAACACCAGGCCTTTGGACGATTGCCAACCAACACTCATTTTTTATTCGCATGCCGAATTGTTGTGCTGACATATTGCCTCCTGTTCCAGATGGTCTACGAGGAACGGACGCAATCCATGATATGGAAGCAGTATGTACAGCAATCGGCTATCGGCAAGGTTCGCTTATATCGTTTGCGCGTGGTCGGCAAACCAATGCGTCAGGTCGTGAGATCGACCGGCAGCGTGAATTGAAACACCGCGCCTCGCGGCTCATTCGCGCTTGCTGTCAGCGTTCCCCCATGCACCTCGATAATCGACCGGCAAATCGCGAGGCCCATGCCCATGCCGCTCGCCTTCGTCGAGTAAAACGTTTCGAACAGGCGGTCCACACGTGCGGGGTCGAGCCCCTGCCCCGAATCGCGCACTTCGACATGAATCGAGCCTTGGCCCCCTGAACCGGCGTCGCGCACATGCCGTGTACTGATCTCCAGGTGCCGCACCGCGTCGGCCACGCCGCTCATCGATTCGATCGCATTGACGATCAGATTGAGCAACACCTGCTGCAATTGCACGCGGTCGCCGTCAATCATCGGCAAGCCGGGCGCCAGCTCGACACGCACGAGCACATCGTTTTTCAGCGTCTCGGCGCGCACGAGTTCGAGCACATCGCGAATCGCGTCGTTGATGCTCAGGCGGTCTTTCTGCGGCGGCGCCTTCTTGATCAGCGCGCGGATGCGCCCGATCACAGCGGCTGCGCGATGTCCTTCCTTCACAATGCGCTCGGTCGCCTCGCGCACCTCCACGAGGTTCGGCGGTTGCCGGTTGAGCCAGCGTAACGCGGCTTCCGCGTTTGCGACGGTCGCGGCGATCGGCTGGTTAACCTCATGCGCGATCGACGCGGTCAGCTGCCCCATCGTTGCCACGCGGTTCACATGCGCGAGCTCCGTTTGCATGAACCGCAGCGCCTCCTCAGCTTTCTTGCTTTCGCTCAGATCGAGCACGAACGAGACGCCCTCATTGCGCGCATTGTCGAAAGTCGTCGACCCGACAAGCACCGGCACACGCGTGCCGTCCTTGCGGAAGTACTCTTTTTCGTAGGGCTGCACGTTGCCGGTGTTTTTCAGTTCCGGCGCCCATTTGCTGTCGTGATGCACGCGCCATTCGGGCGGTGTCAGTTCGGTCCAGCGCAAGCGGCCCGCGACGAGATCCTCGTGGTCGTATCCGACGATGCGCAGAAACGCATCGTTGGCCGCCTTGATCGATCCATTGAGCTCCCAGAACGAAACACCGATGATGTTCGCATCGACAATGCGCCGGATCCTCGCTTCGCGCTCCGCGAGATCGCGATAAAGACGCGTATTTTCAAGCGCGATCGCGGCTTGCGACGCCACGAGGCGCAGCACTGCGATGCGCGTCGGCGTGAACACGCGCGCGGCGAGATTGTTCTCGAGATACAGCATGCCGACCGTTTTGCTCTGGTTGACGAGCGGCACGCACAGCATCGAGCGCGCGGCGTGCTTGCGCACATAAGGATCGGAAGCGAGTACCGGGTCGGCCGATGCATCGTCGAGTATCAGCGCCTCCTGCGTACGCAGCACTTTCTGCACGATCGCTTCGGGCAGCGCATTAGCATCGAGCGGCGCATCGCGACGCTGCACCGTAATCGTATCGCCGCCCGTGACCGCTTCCGCCGCGATCCGCGGTTCGCCGCCGTCGAACAGAATCAGCAGCCCTCGCACGGCGCCCGCATGCTCGATCGCCGTCTGCATCAACGTGTCGATCAGCTTGTCCAGCACGATCTCGCCCGATACCGCCTGCGATACGCGCAGTACGGTCGTGAGATCGAGATGTTCTACCGGCGCGCGGATCGTGCTGATCGCGCCCGGCGTCGCTGCATCGGCGCTCAGATGCGGATAGCGCTGGTCGAGCTGCTGCACCTTGACGTCGGCGCCCCAGCTCAGATAACAGCGCCGCGCGTTTCGCAAGTACGCCTCGGCCACCGTCGGCAAGCCGCGCGCCGTGCAGAATCGCGCGGCGCGTTCGTACGCCAATGCCTCGTTATGGATAAAGCCGCCTGCACGCGAATGCCGGATCGCCTCCTCGTATAGCCGCAACGCGTCGAAATCGCGACCGTCGACGCGTGCCATTTCGGCGCCGACCAGCGCGACACGATCGGCGAACGTCGCGGGGCAATTCGTCGCCCATACGGCAAGCTGTTCGTAATGCCCGGCAATTGCCTCGCGAAGGCGGCTGCGCTCAACGGACGTCACCGCATCGCAATGCGCCGCGCGTGCTAGCGCGCCATAGAAATGAAACTCCGCGCATTCGAACTGCGTCGGGGTGGTCCACAGGAATGGCTGCGCTTTCGCCACCGCGGCAATCGCGCCCGCGTCGTCGCCGAAATAGACGCTCGCATGCAGCTTTCGAATCCAGTAGTACGAAGCCGCGACGGCCAGTTGCGGTGTGTCGTTCAGACGCTGCTCGAAGCTGTGTGCATCGAACCCGGCTTCGGGCGTGTCGTCGAGATCCGCTGCCTCCGACGCCGCCGGGCCGCGTAACGTACGCGTAAGCAGCAGTTGCCCGGTCAGGATGTCGTTGATCAAGCCAAAGCGCACTTTGCGCGCGAATTCGAGCCCGAGCCGCACTTCGCGTTCGATATCGGCCAGCGCATCGCCGGCCGCAATCCGGTTCGTGCTCACGTCCGCGCACGCATAGCACGCGTACGACAGGTCGCCTGCCTCGAGCGCGGCTTCGAAGGCGCGGCGCAGAAGCGCGCGCGACGCCGGCAGCGGCTCCATCCAGTGCGAAATATGCACGGCGAACACGAGGTACACGCGAGCCCTGAAGCGATCGAGCCCACGCTTTTCGACAAGGTCGAGCCCGAGCCGGCCATAGCGATACCCCGCTTCATATTCGCCGAGATACGAGCCGAGCACCGCGCCTAGCCATGCATACGCGAGCGACGAGCCATCGCTATTGCCGTGCTCGAGACTCAACACAGCCATCTCGCTGACCACGAGCCGAAACAGATTCGGATCGCTGAACAACGCAGGTGACGTCAGCACGGTCAGCACGTCCATCGTCGCCGAGCGCTCAGGGTCGTTCATCGGCGGCAGGTCGAGCAGCGCGTCGCTCAGGCTCGCCTGCAGCCGTTGCCACAGGCGTCGATAGGTATCGAGCACGACGTCGGCTGCCGGATGCGGCGACCAGTGGCCGCCCATCTTGCGCAGATACGCGAGGCCCACTTCGACCGCGCTGTCGCTCTGGTCGAGCGTGGTGTAGAGATTGATGCGCACGCACGTCACCGCGGCGAGGTCGATCATCGTCTGGGCGCGCGTCGACAGCATCGCAAGGCGCGTGTCCGCGGCCGCCATTTCGCCGATCAGGTATTCGCATTCGGCGGCGCACAGTTCGAGGCCAAACGTGAGCCGATAGCACTGTTGCCACTCGTTGTGCGTAAGCAGCGCGCGGCCGGCGCGGCAATAGCGAAGCGCGGCTTCGTAAGCGCTCGCCGCTTTGGCTCGCCGTGTTGCAAGCAGATTCAGCTGGGCGACCTGTTCGCGCTCTTCCTGCGTGTCGATCTGCGCGGCGCCGAGATCGAACTGGTTCACGATCTCGAAGATGTTGTCTTCGAGTTCGTCCGCGGATGTCATGGCGGCCAGCGCGCGGCCGATCCGCAGATGCGCGCCGGCGCGCTCGCTTTCGGGAATCAGCGCGTAGGCGGCCTCGTGGATGCGGTCGTGCAGGAACGTATACGTGCCGTTGGTGCGCAGCACGAGGCCGGCGCGCACGGCATCCCATAGCGCTGCGTGCGTCGCTTCCTCGGCGGCGCCGTAGACCATCGCAAGCGTGTGGGCCCGCGCGACGTTGCCGAGACACGCGAGCTGCCCGAGCGCCTGCTGCGTGTCGCGCGGCAGCCGGCCGAGCTTGACCGCCATCAGGTCCGCTACGTTGTCGGTAAATCCCATCATGCGGATGCGCGGCAGGTCCCATGTCCACGCGCCTGCGTCGGGATCGAAGCCGAGCAGCGCCTGCTCCGCGAGCGCAAGCAGAAACTGGATCGTGAAGAACGGATTGCCGCCGGTCTTCTCGAACACGAGTTCGGCCAAGGGCCGCACATGGCCCGCGTCGCTACGCAGCGCATCGGCAAGCAGCCGCGCGACGTCGTCGAGACCGAGCGGCGCGAGCACGATCTCGCTGACGCGGCCGCCCGCGCCGGCGTCGCGCAACCGCGTCAGCGTGCGCACGAGCGGATGCGCGGCGCCAACTTCGTTGTCGCGGTACGCGCCGACGAGCAACAGATGCCGCACGTCCGGATGCACGATCAGATGCTCGATCAGATCGAGCGTGGCGGCGTCGAGCCATTGCAGGTCGTCGACGAACAGCGTCAGCGGATGATCGGCGCTCGCGAATACGCTGAGGAATCGCCGGAACACCATCTGGAAGCGCGCCTGCTGGTCCTGCGGCGGCACGTCGGGTAGCGGCGGCGGCTCGCCGATGATGAGCGCGAGTTGCGGCACGAGCTTCACCATCAGCTGGCCGTTCGGGCCGAGCGCTTCCTGCAGCGCGGCGCGCCATTGCGCCAGCTCTTCGTCGCTCTTGCCGAGGACTTGCGAAACGAGGCACTGGAATGCCTGCGCGAACGTCGCATACGGCACATTGCGCTTGTACTGATCGTACTTGCCCCATGCGTAGAGGCCTCGCTGCGGCACAAGCGCCTTGTGCAGCTCGCTGACCACCGACGACTTGCCGACGCCCGAATAGCCGGAAACGAGCACGAGGCGCGGCATCCTTTCGTCGACAACACGTTCGAACGCGTCGAGTAAGGTCGCGATTTCGCGTTCCCTGCCGTAGAGCTTTTCGGGGATCAACAGCCGGTCGGGGATGTCCTGCTCGCCGGGGGCAAACGCTTCGACGCTGCCGTGCGCCTGCCACGCGTCAAGCGCGCGGCGCAGGTCGTGTTCGAGGCCCGCCGCCGTCTGATAGCGCTCTTCGACCGTCTTCGCGAGCAGCTTCATCACGATGCGCGAGAGCTGCGGCGGCACGTGTTCGACGCGTTCATCGGGCGGAACCGGCTTGCGCGCGATATGGCAATGCACCCACTCCATCGGCTCGGACGCAGTGAACGGCAGCGCGCCCGTCAGCATCTGGTAGAACGTCACGCCGAGCGAATACAGGTCGCTGCGCGCATCGATCGAGCGGTTCATGCGGCCCGTCTGCTCGGGCGCCATGTACGCGAGCGTGCCGGCAATGGTCTCGGGCGGCGCGGGCGACTGCCGCTCGCGCGGCAGCAAGGTGGCGAGGCCGAAGCCGGTCAGGCGCACCGTGCCCGCATCTTCGTCGACGAGAACATGCGCGGGTTTCAGGTCTTTGTGCACGAGGCCGCTCTGATGCAGCTCGCCGACCGCTGCGGCCATACGGATTGCGAGCTGCAGGAAGCGTTCGGTGTCGAACGGCGCGCCGAGCAGCCGTTCGAGTGGGACACCACCCGGATCCTCGCAAATCAGCACGGTCTGATCGCCGTGCCGCACGAGCTCGAGCGGCCGCACCGCCCATCTGCTGTGCAACTGGTCCTTCAGGCCGTATTCGTGCGAGACGCGATCGAGGCTCGCGGCCGTCGGCGGCTCGCCGGCGGGCCGCACCGTGAGTACGGACGTCCGTGTGCCGTCGGCATTCGTACGCGTCGTTCGGTAGAACGCACGATCGCCGTCGTTCGCTAGGACTTCGAAGTTGCTGTCCGCCACTGCAACGACCCCATAAGTCAGGTTCGACTGCCAGATTTCCGCTATCGGGAGAGGTACCGCGCCGCGTGCATGGCCGCGGATTGCCGCGCCGCAGGAAAAGCGTGGACGACCGCGAGCGGGTCGGAGCGCAGGAGCCTAGTCTGCCACAGTTGACGAATAAATGAGGTGGGGCAGTTCCGCGAACGATGGTTCGTTCGTCTTCAGAAACTCGTGCTCATCTGCGTGCTCACTTCCATCGCCATTGTTCGCCTTTTTGCACAGCCCGTTCGATCTGGATGGGATTATCTAACAGCGGAATCGCTCGCATACTTGGCGCACTTCTTCACTCATCAAGCGAAGGGATGACCAGAATGCCGAATCACGCTTCCGTCAAAACGTTTCCACTCGCCGGCCGTCCGGTGCGCCGCATCGGCTATGGCGCGATGCAACTGGCCGGTCCCGGTGTGTTCGGACCGCCTAAAGATCGTGGCGCTGCGCTTGCGGTACTGCGTGCAGCGGTCGAAGCCGGCATCGATCACATCGATACCAGCGACTATTACGGCCCGCGGGTGACCAATCTGCTGATCCGCGAGGCGCTCCATCCGTACCCGGAAAATCTGACGATCGTCACCAAGGTCGGCGCACGTCGCGACGACACCGGCGCATGGCTGCCGGCGCTCACACCGCAGGAATTGCGACAGCAGGTGCACGACAATCTGCACAATCTGCGCCTCGATGCGCTCGATGTCGTGAACGTGCGGATCATGGGCGATATCCATAAGCCGTCGGAAGGATCGATCGAGCCACAGGTAACCGCACTCGCCGAACTGCAGCGCGAAGGGCTCGTGCGGCATATCGGGCTCAGCAATGTGACATCGGCGCAGGTCGCCGAAGCGCGTCGCATCGCGGATATCGTCTGCGTGCAGAACCTCTACAACGTGGTCGAGCGCGATGACGACGCACTCGTCGACGAACTTGCGAGCGTCGGTATCGCGTTTGTGCCGTTTTTCCCGCTCGGCGGGTTCACGCCGATTCAGTCGTCGGTGCTCGCGAAAGTCGCGGAGTCGGTGGATGCGACGCCGCGGCAGGTTGCGCTCGCCTGGCTGTTGCATCGATCACCGAATATTCTGCTGATTCCGGGGACGTCGTCGGTCGGGCATCTGCACGAGAACATCGCGGCGGAACGGATCGAATTGACGGATGAAGCGCAGGCAGAGCTTGATGCGATCGGTGGGACGCGGGAAAAGGAATAAGCGGAGCGGCCACACGCTGTGCGTTGTTGCGCTGCGGCGGGTTGCGCTTAACCACTGACGTCGGCTTCGTTCGCCGGGGCAGGCATGCGACGCATCAACTCGTCCCCTTTGCGCCGGAACTCGGCCGCGACGAAGGCGTCGTAGCCAGCGGCTTCGAGTGCACGCAGATGCGGCGCCTGTTCGACAGCGACGATCGAACGCGCCGCAGCAAGCGCCGACGACAGCGCGAAAAGCACGCCCTGGCCGCTGCGCGGATCGAGCATTGCGGCGGCGTCGCCGACGATCCGGTATGCCGCGCCGGCGGCCGGGCGAACCAGCCGCCAGCTGACGTCGAAGCCGCGTGCGACGGATGCAGCGGTCGTGCCGCTTTCGTCGCGGCGCCCGCTCGTGTCCGGATAGACCGGCGCACGCACGCGGGCCGGCGGCGGCGCATTCGCTTCGCCGGCCCACGTCCATGCCAGCGTGCCGTCGTCGAGCGGCGCCTGCCATAGCCAGCTCGAACCCGATGTCTCGAAGGTGGGCATCGCATGGGTTGCGCTAGTCATTACGTCGTGCGTCAGGTCGCGCGTTCCGCCCTGCGTTGCGTCGTGCTGAGCATCGGCGCTTTGCGAAAGCCGTGCGACGCCGCGCCACGCGAGCATCTTCGGGCCTCGCGTGATCGCAACAAGACCGAGCAGACGCTGAAGCATCGCGCCGCGCCCCGATGCATCGACGAGCCAGCGCGCGCGATGGCGCGTCATCGCGGTTTCCACGGCCACGCCGTCGGTCATGCAAGACGCCGCCGTCACACGGTCTCGCTGCAACGTCACGCCCTGTTCGAGCGCGTGATTCAGCAAAACGCGGTCGAATTGCGCGCGCTCGACATGCCAACCTTCCTCGCGCAGTGTGCGGGTCATGCCATCGCTGCTCTGGAAAAGCCGCACACCGCCATCCGACCTCATGCCGCCGAAGCGGCCGGCGATTGCGTCCGCAAACTGGTGGCCGCCAATCCCTGCCGCCGCAAGCAGCAACGGCACCATCGGCGGGACGCTTTCGATCGCGCCGCGCCGACTGGCCGGCATTGACGGCGCGAGCATCGTGCAGCGCAAACCCGCGCGCCGCAGCGTCAACGCGGCGACGCATCCCGCGGGACCGTCGCCGACCACGAGCGCATCGCACGTTGCCTCGTTCATCGCAGCTCCCGTTGTTGCCATTCGCCGTACATGCCGGTCGTTTCATCGAACGACGCGTAACGCACGAGGCGCGGCACCAGACCGTCGGGGCCGTCGAAGCGGCACTCAGCTTTGACACGCTCGCTGACGGGTCGCCACAGACGCCAGTGGCCCGGTGCGGCCGCGCTTGTCACGGCGCGCGATACGACCGTTTGCGCGCGGCCGTTATCGGGCACGCACAACTCGAACGTATAGTGCGTGGCTCGCGAATCGCCGCTTCGGCCGCACGTTGCGCTGACGATCCAGTAGTCCGTTTCCGAGGGCATTTCAGATCCGGCCTTCGGTATCGCTTCGAGGCACGCGTTCAGCGCCTCCATCCGGCGGATCAGTTCCTCGCTCGACAGGTCGAATACGCGCGATGCAAACGTGTGCTGCGTCGCGTTGTACACATAGTCCGAACGCCGCACGTCGGCCGAATTGACACCGGCCACGCCGTCGAGCGCCTGAAAGAATGGGCCAAACTCGCCGTCCCAGCCTGGCTTCGCGTCGGGTGTGCCGTGCAGGCTGTCCGGATGGAAGCCGAGTTCGTCGTCGAGCATCGGAATCGCGGTCGGAATGCCGGGCCGTTCGAACGTGCGCGCAGCGTCGGGCGAAGCGGCGGGCCAGTATGCGTTGGCCGATGCGCAGAACTTCACGTCTTCGGGGTATGGCGAACCGAGGCCATGCGTCGTGTAGTAGTACGTGCCGTCCAGTTCGTCGTACGAGACATCCCATCCGGGCGCGAATTCGTTCGACGCGCTATCGGGCAGAAAGCCGCCTGCGTGCCGGCGCAGGTCCGCGACCTTTGGCGGCACGTGCTCGCGCGCCTCGGGCGGCACCGGACGCGACACGAGCGCCGCCACGGTGTCGTCCGTTTTCGCAAACAGAGGCTCGCCGCTCCATGGGTCGTTCAGCAGCAGGTTCGGCACGAATCGGCCGGCCGACAGCGGCGTCGGTCCGCCTTCCTTAAAGCGGTGCGATGCGGCACGCTGCGGATTCGTTTCGCCCCACGCCTGGAGGTCTTCTTCATCTGCGCGCGGGAAAAAATCCGGCGCCGTCACGAGCACGAACGCAGCCGATGTCGGCACGCCGTCGATAACCGCCCATACGGCACCATCCATGACACCGTCGTCGAACATCGCCGCTTCGAAGCCGCCGGCATCGAGTTGCGCTTCGTATTCACCGGCCGGCAGCGTATTGCCGAGCACGGTGATGCGGCCATCGGGCTCGACGCGGTGGCGCATGTTCACATACTCGGGCGCGGCGCGCGGCCGCGTCTTCGGCAGCGGATCGAGCAGCGCCGGAAACACATGCTCGAGCTGCGCGAACGCGGTTTCGAGCAGGAGACGCGCCTTGCTCGACGGCACCTGAAGCGACGTGTAGTGCCGGTTGAAACTGATATTGCCTTCGTCGATGCCGTGTCCTCTGAACAGCGACGGCGGCCCGTCGCGCGGCGGAACGGTAAACCGCGCGATCTGCTCTTCCTGCATGGCGATCGATACGAGCCGATCGCGCGGTCGCGGACCGACGACACATGCGCCGTCGAATGCATCGAGCTCGATGCCGTCGTCGCGGCCGCTCGCGCCGGCCGATACTTCGATGCGCGCTTCGTTGATAAACGGCGCGCGCGTCAGATCGAGCGTGCCCGGCACGCTTGCGCCACTGACGTCGATGACGCGCTTGAGCTTGTCGCCGAGAAAGTAACCGCGAAAACCGATCGAGTGAACCGGCGGCATGTCCGGATACTGCGCGCCCGCAAACAGCTTGCGCACGGGCAACGCAAAGCTGCGCCGCGTATCGCCGTCCGCGGTGTCGAGAATCGACACGTTGCCCGCTTCGCCGTCGACGATGCGGCACAGAAACACGCCGAGGCGCGCCCGCGTGACGCGAAAGCCGTCGCCGGCCCACGCTTCCCAGGCCTGGTCTTCGGGAATGAAACGCGCCTCGCGCGTGCCTACCCGCGTAATCGCAACGCGCGAATACACCATGTCCGCATGCAGACGATGCGCGGTCGCCCCACGCTCGCGGTAAGCGTACGCGAGCACTATCGGCGCGAGCGGTTCATCGGGCAGCGGTTCGTGCCGGCCCAGCAGATAAAGGTAGTTTTCGAGGACATCGAGCTCCCGGAGCGACGGACGCGCAAGACCGTGCGTGCGATGTGGGCCGGCCCAAACGTGATAGACGATGCTTTTCGCCGGGTCGTTCGGGCAAAGCGCGGCGTGCGCATCGAGCGCCAGATCGCGGACGAGCGGATCGTCGCGGTGAAGTGTCGCCAGTGGAGCATGCAGCTGCAGCGGCTCGACTAGCGACTCGCGGAGCGCTTCGAGCGGTGCGTTGAAATCCGGCTCGATGCCATAGCGGGCAAACACCGGAGCCCAGCCGGCCGCAAACCACTTTCGCAATACATTGAGCGCTTCTGTTTCAATGTCGATCATGTAGGAGGGTCTCCGGTTGCGGGTCGCGGCGAATCGCGACATCCGGCTTGTCACCAGAACACTCTCTGCCCGTCGACTATTCCGAAGACGAATGGTGGGCGAAACAGGTGGCGGAACACTCACGCCATCGACGTGGCCGACGCTCGCCATGGCGACGAGCGCCAGCCTTACCGTATCAGAAGTTCGCGTGCACGTTGACGAACGCGCTCAACGACTCGCCGACAAACGCACCTGCCGCGTTCGCCGCGACGTAGTAGCGCCGGTCGAACAGGTTGTGCACATTCAGGTCGATCCCCCAACGCGGCGCCTCGTAGCCGACCGCTGCGTTCGTGATCACATACGACGGAATCGAGTTGGCGTTGGTGATGTCGCTATACGTCTTCGCAACGTAGTTCACGCCTGCGCCGACATGGAAACCCGGCACGCCCGCGATCGAAAAATCGTAGGTCGTCCAAAGATTGCCGATATAAGCAGGCGCGCCTTGTGGACGATTGCCGACCGACGAAATGCCCTGCGGGTTATCGGTGATTTCCGGGTCTTGCGCCGTGAAGTTCGCGACGACATGCCAATGGCTCGTCAGCGCCGCGTCGATCGACGCTTCGGCACCGCGCGTTTTCTGACTGTCGAACACAACCGACTCGATGCCGTTGATCGTCGTCAGCGCCGCGACGTTGTCGCGCTTCACATCGAATAACGCGGTATTGAGGATGAGGCGCTCGTTGAGCATCGAAAACTTCACGCCGACCTCGTACTGCAGCGCCGATTCGGGTGCGCCGATGCCGTTCTGCGTATTCTCCGAGTTGAAGTTGGCGAAGTGGCTCTTCGAAATGCCGAAGTACGGTGTCATCCATGGCAGCAGCTTGTACAGCGCACCGATATTCCAGCTGACCGGCGCATCGTTGCGCGAGTCCGTTACGCCGGCAAGCAGCGGCTGGCCGTTCGTACCGAAGCGCCCCGGCACCGTGATGTTCGGTGTCAGCGACGTATCCCACCAGTCCTTGCGCACACCGGCGCGCACCTTGAACTTGTCGGTCACGTCGATCTGGTCGGTCGCGTAGACGCTGTAGTAGTTCGCGGCCAGATGATCGTTATCGCACGAATGCTTTGCGTCGCACAGGAACGCGAGCTGGTCGGCGCTCGTTTCGGGCGGAATCGGGTTGAACGCGTCCGGAATGTTCGGCAAATCCGCAGTCGTGCGTTCGGTATCGATCACCTGATGCTGATACTCGAAGCCGGTCAGCAGCGTGTGGCCGACGCTGCCGGTGCCGAACTTCCACACCGGTTCGAGCTGATAGTCGAAGCTGTTGTCGCTGTCGTCCTGTTGCCGCAATTGACGGCCGACTACCTCGCCGTTGCTGATCTTCGTGCTCGTGCTGTCGCCGTTCGTCAACACATCGAGCGAGCGGTGCAGATACGAGAAGCGGTTGTTGATCGTCAGGAAGTCGTTCACCTCCCACTTGTCGGTCAGCGCCGGGCGCACATAGGTTTGCCGCGCGGTCGCGAACGGCGTCGAGAATTTCGCGTCGCGCGAGACGCTCGAGAGCGGCGAACCGTGGAAATAGATAATCCCGTACGAATCGGGCGTCTCATGAATATCGCGCAGGTCGAGCGAGAATTCGAGCGTGTGCTTGCCCAGTTGCCATTGCAGATCGGGCCTGACTTCATAGTCACGGCTCGCGAGGTCGCGAAAGCCGTCGGTGCGCGAGAACGTGGCGTCGACGCGGTAATTCAGGCCGGAAATGCCGGTCGGCCCGGTGATGTAATCGGTATTCGTCAGGGTTCCGTACGAACCGGTCTGCACGCTCGCGCCATAGTGAAGATCGGGCGATGGCGTGTAATGCACGATATTGAGCGTGCCGCCCGGCGGCCCGCTGCCGAAAAGCGCCGAGCCCGGACCTTCGATCACCTCGACCTGCTTCACACCGTTCAGCGAGTGTGAGATGCCGCTCAGTTCGTCGCCGTCGGAAAAGCCGTCTTCGTAAACCTGTGCGTTGAGGCCGCGAATCAGGAAGTGATCGTAGTAGCCCTTCGAATCCTGTCCGCCATAATTGACGCCGCTTGCGTTGGTAATCGCGTCGCGCAGCATTGTGCCGCCCTGCTCGTTGACGAGTTGGCGCGGAATGACCTGAACGCTTGCCGGCATATCTTCGAGCCTCGTGCCGGTTTTGCTCGCGTCGATGCGCTGCCGCGGATCGTTGACACGATCGGTTTCGACCAGCGGGCCGTAGCCGGTCGGCGCGACGCCTTGCACATGAATCGCGGGCAAGGTGGCATCGGGCAGCGTGGCGGAGGGCGTCGTCGACGGTTGGGGTTGTTCCTGCGATTGCGCCCAACCGGATTGCGCGACCGCAATGCCCATGCATAGCGCGGCAAGCCGAACATCGGCGCCCTTGCGCCAACGCGCATGAGCCGTGCGCGCCACCTCGCGAGCCTGTCGGCTCGCCTTTCTGATATTCATGAATCGATCCCCTTACAAACGCACTTCAGTGATGTGCCGCTTCGCTACGTGCGTCGCATGACAGCCGGATGTCGGCAACACATGCAATGCGCGCGAAGGGCATGCAGCAGCCACACGCGGCTAGGCACGTGGCCGAAAAAAGCACGAAAGTGGGGACCTTCCTCGAATGCGTCCGCTACATTGGCGAAACGCTAAGACGGCGACGGCGCGCGAAACGCGCGCGTCGTGGGGTGAACGGAATCTGTGCGAGGTTTATTCCGGAGCGTCTCAAAATATTTTTGACGTGTGTGTCTAAAATACTTACGGATTGCAAGATTCGCTGCGAAGCGCTGCAAATCAGCGCGGCGAGAGATGCGATAGGTGAATGTGAATTCGCGAATGGAGAACGAATGCCTTGAGCTAGCGCGTTTGTTCACCAGCGAAGCAGGCGCGGTCCGAGCGCCGCGCCGACCGCCGAAGGCACCAGCATGCCAGCCAAATACCAGAGGCTCCAGAATGGAATGCTCATCTCCGGGCAATGCAAACAATATGCAAGCGCCGCCGTCGAGCCGGCGAGCAATCCGCCCACTGCGCCCGTCAGGGCTGAACGGGTCGGCGCAAGCCCTCGGAGTGCCCAGAACACCGCGACGAATGACGGTATCGACAGCATCGCAATATTGAATGGGCAAACGCGCCACGATTGACCCAGCACCATCGAAAGCCGCGTACCGGCCGGCGCGTTGATCAACAGATACAGCGTGGCGAGCCAGACCGCCGCCACTGGCGCACTGATCCACAACCAGCCGCTACCAGGCATTGCACCGGGTCGGGCGAGCCGCGTCGATGCGACTAGCGCGCCAATCGTCACGACAAGCGGCAGCGCGACCTTTGCCCAAAAGATTGGCGTGGCCGCGACTTCAGCCAGATCCGCACGAACACCCAGGACCATCGACACGATCAGAACGGCTCCGGCCGCACCGAGTAGCACGCTGATGCAAAACCGCCTCGCGACGACATGCCGATCCACCGGCGCGACGCCGGTGGCGAGCATCGAAATGAGCTCATCCGTTTTCATTGCACTCCTCGAATCCTGGCTGCCAATGCTTTTAGTCCACGATGTACGCCTACCTTGACAGCCGACTCGGATAGGCCTGTCATCCGCGCAGTCTCAGACACGGACAAGCCTTCCAGTTTGACGTGCACGATCGGCAATCGCTGATGATCGGGCAAGTGCTCGAGCAGCTTGCGCAAATCGCGCTTCGCTTGCGCCGGTTCAAGTTCCGGCGCGGCAAACAGTTCCATCGAGTCGTCGAGCGGATCGTTCAAGGCCTCGACGCGCATGCGAGCACGTAAATAATCGACCAGCTTGTAGCGCGCGATTGCATGCACCCAGGCGGTCAGCGGTTCCGATGAGCGGTATGTTGCGCGTCCGTTATGGACCGCCAGCAACACCTCCTGCACCAGATCTTCAACGTCGCTCGGCCGGCTGCTCAAGCGTCGTTTCAAGAAGCCACGCAAGAGCCCACCCAGATCCGACAGAAAACGGCGGTACGCGCTTTCGTCACCGTCGAGCCCTCTGAGAAACAGTGCCTGGAGGCGTGCCTCCGTTCTCTGCAATACGCCGTCACCGTGAGTTCGATCCATCGGTCGTTCTGGTTACACCAGGCCCGAATTTGAGCCGGCGCACATTGTACGGTCGGATCGATAAGGTCTATCGCGCAATTTCGGACTGCAACTCAATCTGACGGACGCAAAAAATTTCCCCTTGCTGTAACCCGCCTGCGAATTCCGTCGAACTCACCATCGGCATGCGTTCGACCTTCATTTATAAGGATCACAAATTGTTATATTTCATTCGCCACGGTGAATCACTCGCTAACGAGCAAAACTACTTTGCAGGCACATTGGATTCCCCGCTGACACGTCTTGGACGCAGGCAGGCGCGCGAGGCAGCAGCAGGCATCCGCAAGCTCGACCTCGATTTCGATGAGGTGCACATATCCACGCTCGGGCGGGCGCGGGAGACTGCGCAGATCGTACTTGGCGACGATCTCGCCAGACACGCCCGGATAGTATTCACCGACGCGCTGATCGAGCGGGATTTCGGCATCTTTGCCGGTGAGAACAAGACGCTGCTCAAGAAGTCGCTCGGCTACGAACGCTTCGATCACTTCATCCACGATCCAGCCGGCACGCCGCCTGGCGGAGAAAGCTGGATGGATATGTATGCGCGCTGCAGGAAGTACTACGACGAGGTTCTGGCGCCCCTCGAGCAGGCAGGCAAGCGGATACTCGTGGTCGCGCACAAGTACATTGTCGAGGTGTTTGCGCTTATCGCGTCCGGGCGATCGCCGTCCGAATATCTCGACTTCAAATTGCCGAACTCCCGTCCGCTATCGTGGGACGATCTGAGAACACTGACTTCAAGCAGTTCGTCGGCACTGAACCGTATCGCCGACCACGTTGAGATCTATCTGCCGCACTGGGCGCTCGGAGGAGCACTCGCCGGCTTCGCGCTCGCGCTGCTGGATATGACTCCGTCCGCGGCATTGACGAACGTCATGGTTCTTCTGTTGCTGGCCGTCAACGCGTTCTTCCTTGCGCTGAGAATCGACGCAAGCGCGCTGGATCCGCGCCGCGAATCGCACAGGGCGTCGCTCGTGACGCTGAGCCTGGTGCGTGTTGCGATCGGTGGGTGGCTGCTTTTCCTGGTCAGCGAGGCGTGGGCTCGTCCGATCGGTCTGCTATTGCTGATGCCGCCCGCGCTGTCGGTTCCGACGTTTTCTCTCTCGCGTGGCGGGGACTATTTCTTCGCGGCACGCAATACATTGCTGCTTTCAGTGCTGTTTCCGCTGGCCTTGCTCGCTGCGTCGTATGTCGCGCCTGGCGTCGCGACTGATCCTGATGGCTTGAAACGCTTTTTCATCATTCTTGTTGTCGCGATTGCCGTGCCGATCGCGCTCGCGCAGAAGTGGCGCATTCGCAATGCGATTACGGCAGGCCGCATCACTACCAACTGGAGCTGGCTCGGTTCGCTTGCGACTGTTCCGTTGGCGTTTCTCGGCACCGCAAGCACGGCGAGTTCGTCGCTCGCAAGCGATTTGCGCTCCGGTGAACCGGGCGTCTATGCCTCCTTGCTGATTCCACTATTGACGCTCGCCCTGATTCGCGCGGGAAGTGCGCTGTATGTGCGTCTACAGCCGATGTTCGGCGGGAAAGAGATTGCGCCGCCGATAGCAAGCGACCTGCATCTTCTGCAGACCCTGCCGAACATCTTTCTGTGGTTCAGCCTGCTCATGCCTGGCATGCGCGACGAGCATCCATCGCTTATCGCCGGAACGATGTTGGGCTTCTTCGTCTTTGCATTCGTCGATGAAGCCATCGTCGTCGCCCGCTTTCGCGCACGCGTTCAGCTCGTGATGGATTCGATGCTCGGGAGGTCGCGTCCGCGTCCACGTCGCCCTGCGCATGCCCGCAGTTTCAACCAGGTGCGAGATAGCGCGGTTGGTTCGAACAGCCAATTCGAAAGCTGAAGTGCGAGCGGGTCGGCTTGAGTACGCGAGAGATCCCGAAAAATCTCACCTTAGGTTTTTCGGCCAGTCGAGCCCGCAAAAATCGCGAGTTCGTGAAGTCGCGCGCACGCGTTGAAACAACGCGTCGCGCGCGACCCGAAATCACGTACCTCAAAAGTCCGTTGTCATCGAAAGCAGGAAGGTGCGCGGTGCGCCTTGCGTCAGATAACCGCCGCTTGTCGATTCCCAGAACGCCTTGTTCGCGACGTTCTCGACGCTCACGCGGAACGTCGTCGGCTTGCCGAAGATCGCCGTCGCGTAGCGCGCGCCGACGTCGAAGCGATTCCACCCGGAAATGCCCGCCGTATTCGTTGCGTTCAGATACTGCGGACCCGTGTGAATCCAGCGGGCGGAAAGCGTCAGGCCCGGCACCACCGGCACGTCATATTCGCCACCGATGTTAAAGATAAACACCGGCACGCCGATCGGCTGGTTGCCGTCGGTTGCGCCGCTGCCCGTGTCCAGCTGTTGCGCGTGGATATACGTCGCGCCCGCGATCAGGCGCACGCCTTTGTACGGCTGGCCGTAAATCGCAGCCTCGATGCCGCGGTGCCGCTCGTTGCCGTCGGCGACGAACACGTTCGAACTATTCGTGAAGGTGAACGGCTCTTCGATCTGGAATGCCGCAAGCGACGCGCCGTATTGTTGGTTGTCGTACTTCACCCCCACTTCATATTGCTTCGACCGCGCGGGCGGCAGCATTGCGCCGAAGTTCGCCGCGGTCGACGGCGCCTGCGCACCGGCCGCGAGCGCCTCAGTATGGTTCGCGAAGAACGCGACGTTCTGCCATGGCTTGACGACGAGGCCGAATAGCGGCGACGTCACCGAATCGTTATAGGCCTCGGTCTGCACGCCCGTGTAATCGAAGTTGTCGGCATGCAGCGATTGATGACGCACACCGACCGTGAACAGCACGCGGTCGTGCAGGAAGCCCAACGTGTCGGACACCGCGACGCTGCGCATCAGCGTGAGCGCGGTCGTCTGCGGGTCGGACAGGTTGCCGCCGGAACCGACCGTCGGCGGGAACGGCACCTGGGGCGTGTTGTAGAGGTCCGTCGCGAACGAGTCGCTGAACGTGAACGCCGACTTCGCATCGACGCGCACGATCGACGCGCCTGCCGTCACGAAGTGCGTGACGGGGCCGGTTTTGAAGTGGCCGCGCACGCCGACTTCCGCGGAATCGGCGTCTTCCTTGTGCGGAACGCCGAGGCGCGAAGCGGTCGTGCCGCTGTCGCTGAAGGTGGGCTGCGAATACTGACCCTGCTCGTTCGTGTGGCGCGCGCCGCCCGCCACATACGCGGTCCAGCCCGGCAAGAAATCGTATTCCGCGCGCAGGATGCCGACTGTGTCTTCGAGTGAACTGAAGGTCCACGTCTGCGCATAGTTATGCGTCGCGGACGGCACGCCCGGCACGATATCGCCGCTCACCAGGACCGTCGGGCGGCCATCGTCCACACGTTGACGCTGATAGAGGAAATCGCCGTACAGGCGCAGCTTTTCGCCGCGCCAGTCGAGCGACACGGCCGTCGTGTTCTCGCGGCGATGCTCGCCGTCGATGCTCGTTTCGCCGTCGCGATTGGCCTGATTCACGCGAATGCCGAACTGGTCTTCGCTGCCGAAACGGCGCCCGACGTCGACGTGCGCGCCCAGTCCGCCCGAGCCCGTGCCTTCGAACGTCACGCGCGTGAGCGGCTTGTCCTCTGCGCGCTTCAGTTGCAGATTGATGCCGCCGCCGACTGCAGTGCCAGTCGGCGAGGCACCGTTCAGAAACGAGTTCGCGCCTTTGAGCACGTCGACGCGTTCGAGTGCGTCAGTCGATACCAGTTGCCGCGGCGTGATGCCGTAGAGGCCGTTCAACGACACATCGTCGCCGTGCAGCTGGAAGCCGCGGATCACGAACACCTGCGAAAAGTTGCCGAAGCCGTAAGCGGTACGTACCGATGGGTCGTTGGCGAGCACGTCGGCGAGCGTGCGTGCCTGCTGGTCTTCGATCAGCTTCGCCGTGTACGTCGTCATGCTGAACGGCACATCGATGTTCTTCTGCTGACCGAGTATGCCGAAGTCGCTGCCGCGCGCGACCTGGCCGCCGCCGAACGTGGGCTCGAGGTCGCCGGGCAGCGGTTCTTTTTCCGCCGATACGCGGACCGCGGGCAGCGTGCTTCCCGCGGACGGCGCATTCGTGTCGGCGGGCGATGTGCCTGCGGCAGCAGGCGACGAGTTGTCGGTCGCTTGCGCGTGAGCTGCGTGCGGCAAGCTGAACGCCGCGGCAATGGCGGCGACGATGGCGGCGGAGCGCACGGCCGCTTTCGCGGGCGCGGTCAGTTCGGTGGTCAAACGGGAAACGGACATGAATCGGACAAAGAGCGTGGTGGTGAGCGTTCCGCGCCGGGTCGGGCGTGTGGCTGGACCGGGTTGGGTGTTCTTTTTCGACCCTGCGCTTTCTTAGCGTGAAAGGCGGCTGAAATTCAGGTAAATGCGAATTATACGCAAATGAGAATGATTGTTATTTGATTTGCGCCAATCGAGAAGATGCATTCAGCATTTACGCAACACTTTTTGATGCGTGGCGGATGGAAGCGCAAAGGCGGCGCCGGTTTATGCGCGAAAAGATTCGCCCCCGGAGACGGGGGTGGTGACGTACGTGGAAGGTGGGATGATGCGCCGTCAGTCCTAGCCGAAAACTGGTCCGGCCCATGACGCGAAGCGCCGATCAGCAGTTTCAGGAAGGCTTGCGCCGCTTTTTGAGATCCGCCGATGCGACCTTCAGCGTGACCGTGCAGGTCGTGCCCATCGCAAGATGAACGCCCGGCGGCACGCGGTCCAGATGGATGCGCACCGGTACACGTTGCGCCAGCCGCACCCACGTAAAGATCGGATCGACGTTCGCGAGCAGATTGCCGGTCGCGGTCGGATTGTCGCGATCGACGATGCCGCTCGCGATGCTGTCGACGTGGCCTTCGAGATCGATGTCGCCGCCGAGCAGGCGGATCGTCGCTGGGTCGCCGACGCGAATGCCTTGAACCTTGGTTTCCTCGAAATACCCGTAGACCCAGAACGAATTCGAATCGACGAGCGCCAATCTGGCTTCGCCCGCATGCGCGAAGTCGCCGGGGTAGAGATCGAGGTTCGTGATGTAGCCTTCGGTCGGCGCGCGGACCTGGCTGCGCTCCATATCGAGGCGCGCGGTCTCCTGGCGCACCAGCGCCGCCTTCAGACTCGCTCGCGCGGCCGTATAGGCCGCATTCGCCGCTTCGAGCACGGAGAACGACTGCTGAGCCTGCAACGCGTAGTCCGAGCGGTTTTCTTCCGACACCACGTCGCCGGCCAGCTTTTCGCGCCGCGTCGCTTTATCGCGCTGCATCTTGTAGTCGGCCTTGCTTGCCGCCAGTTGCGCGTCGGCCTGCTTTACCTGCGCGTCGGCGCGCGCGACATCCGCATCTGCCTGATCCATCGCATAGCGAAATCGATAGGGATCCAGAACAAACAGGATGTCGCCTTTATGCACAAGATCGTTATCCTTGACGCGCACTTCGGTCACGAGGCCCGACACGTCGGTCGAAATCCGGATCACGTTGGCGCGCAGCCTGCCATCGCGCGTCCACGGCGCGTACATGTACCAGTCCCAGATCGCATGGACGAGCGATACCGCAACGATCACCACGACGATCGTGACGCCGGTTCGAATGATTGACAGCCTGTTCATTAACGATGGATCAGCAGCGCGGCGCCGCAAAACAGCACGGCGAAAAGCGACACCCTCAAAAGACCCGGATGCCATGCAAAGCGATAGACACCGAATCGGGCCAGCACCAGATCGATCACGATAAAGCACGCCACGCAGACCACGAGTAGCGGCAGCAAGGTCGGCGCGAAAAAGCCAAGGATGCTCACTTCAACGGGCATGGTCCGCTCCTGACGAGATACTGTCCGGCGTGGCAATCGGCCCGATCCCGCCGCCCAGGTCTCGCACCAGCAGCGCCCATTCGTCGACGCGGCGGCCCTGTACGAGCACGAGGTCCCGTTCCTGTTGCAGCATCGCTTTCTGCGCGACGAGCACATCGAGATACTCGGTGATGCCGCTCGCAAAACCGCGTGTCGCGAGGCGATACGACTGCTGCGCGGCAACGAGCGCATCTTCGACGGTCGATTGCTGAACCGCAAGCGACTGCAGCGACGTCACCTGCTGCGCGACGTTCTGCATCGCCGCCAGCACCGTGTCGTTGTACTTGAGGACCGCCTCGTCGTATTCGGCTGTCGCCACACCATAGTTGCCGCGGCGGCGCCCTGCGTCGAAAATCGGTAGCGAAATCGCAACGCCGACGCTATGGCCGATTGCGTCGCTGTTCACAAAGTTGAAGAACCCGCCGAACTGCGCCGTCGACAGCAGCGACGCCGTCGCCACGAGATCGACGTTCGGATAGAACTCAGCGTGCGCGACGTCGATCGCCCTGGCCGCGGCCTCCGCGCGCCAGCGGCTCGCGACGACGTCCGGTCGATGCCCGATCAGTTCGGCGGGCAATGATGTCGGCAACTCCGCGTTTTTCTCGCCCGGCGGTTTGGGCCGTGTCAGCGAATCGCCGAAACCCGGACCTTCGCCGACCAGGTACGCAATCTGCAGCCGCGCGAGCGCGATCGCATTGCGCGTGCTGACGATATCCGCGATGCCCGCCTTGTATTGCGTGGCCGCCTGACTCAGTTCGACATTGCTGCCGATGCCGGCCTGCCGGCGCGCGGTCGCGATATCGAAGTTGTGCTTCTCGTCGTCGTTGATCGTCTGATAGACGTCGAGCAGCGCGTATTGCACCGCCAGCTGGTTATAGATGCGCACGATGGCCACCTGCAGCTCGAGCAGCGCGAATTGCGCATCGGCTGCCGACGCGTGGACGATATCTTCGGCGCCCGATGCTCTCGCGCGATTCTTGCCCCACAGGTCGAGGTCGTAGTACAGATCGATCGCAGCGGAATTTCGCCACACAGTCGTGCCACCGGGAGGCGACGGGCCTCCATAGCGCGGAAAGCGCGTGCGCGCGAAATCGGCGCGGCCGTCCACTTCGGGAAATTCATACGCACGCAGCGCACTCGCTTGCCAGATCGCGGCAGTCAGCCGCGACTGCACAATCGCCAGCGTCGGACTGCCGGCCGCCGCGCGCGTCACCAGTTGATCGAGCTGCGGATCGTCCCATTGTGCCCACCATTTTTCGGTAGGCCAGCCGGCGCTGCGTGCGGCGTCGCGTACCGCGGCGCCGGTATCGACGGAGGCGGTGTCGATATACGATGCTTCGGGCTTGATGCCGCGGCCATTGATGCAGCCGCATAAAACAGCAGCGAGACAAAACGCGGCAACAGCCGGAGCAGCGAACGCGCGAGCGAGGGCAGCGGCCGCGAAGTACCGCATCTCATGCAACGAACGGATGGCCGGCGCGCTCATTGCATCGCCTGATCGCGTTTGGGCCAATCCGCGAGGTGTTCACTGAGCGCGAGCTTGGCCGAATACAGACCCGCAGTAATCCTGAACAACGCGAGATCGCCCTTCACTGTCTGCGCTCCTTCCTCCCGTGGCGCTTCGAGAACGGCGATCGCCCGCTGCGTCGCAAGCACGGCCGCTTCAGTCGCGGCGTGCGTGTCATGCCGCGCGACCGCCGTCATCGCATCGAGCCACTGCTGTTCCGTTTGCTGCCAGTGCAATGGCATCAGATCCGCGTAAATCACGCTGTAGTGGCGCACTTGCAGCAGCGTGTTCGCGATCCAGAACGAGCCGAATGCCCAGTTCCGCACTGCTTCGCGATAGGCGCTCGACAGATTCGGCAGCGTGTTGAGCCGCACGATCAGATCGCGGATCGATGCGGCGATCTGCGCGGACACATCCCAACCGATCGTGCCGATCGCAGCATGCAGCAACAGTTCGCGAATATGGCGCGTATGTTGCCTCGCCACCCACCTGCCTTCGTGCGGGAAAATCAGCAGGAACGACGCGACCACGACGGCGATGCCGAACAGCAGCGAGAAACTGCGATCGAGATAGGCCGGCGGATTGTAGACGGCCGGATTCGTCAGATTGAGCGTCAGCGCGAAATACAGATTGAATGCGAGGCCGAGCGACGTCACGCGGGGAAACGTGATGATGTAGCCGCCGATAAACACGAATGCGCCGACGCAGATCACCAGCAGTTCCACTTCCGAAAAACCGGGCATCAGCAGGAAGTTGACGATGAAACCGGCGATCGTCGCGAAGAAACACCCGGCGAGCATTTGCCAGCTCGCACTGAGCGGCGTCGGACTCAGCGAGGCCAAACCGCTGGCAATACCCGCGGAAATCAGCGCGGTCACGCCGTTGGTCCATTGCGAAATCACCCACGCCATACCGACGAAACCGAGCGCACAGCACGCACGGACGCCGGCGATCATCGCGGTCGTGCGGCTCGCGCGCAGCTGGACGACGCGCAGAAACGAAACCGCCTTGACGATGGATTGCGTCAAACGTCTGCCCGGCGTCACGTCTGCCGCTTTCGACGCCGTGCAAAACCTTCGCAGCGATGCAACCGTCGTGTAGACCTCGGCGCCGGCCATCGCGAGCGCGGCGGCTTCATCGGCAGGCGCGGAGGGCAACGACGCCCGCTCGGTCGCGATCGACGTCGACAGTTCGTATTCGAACGCATGAAGTTGCGCGCGCAACGAATCGAGCGAATGTTCGTGACGCAAATCGGTCTGCTGCGCGCTCGAGACGATGCGGGCCAGCGTCGCGAACTGCGCGTCGAGCCATGCGCGGCAGTACGGCCCCGCGCGCGCCGCGCCCTGGCGCGCGCGGCAAATCGCATGAATGCGCGTCATCGCGTCGAGAAACGCGGTTTCGAGCCGCTCCAGCGCATCGATGCGCAGCCGCATCTCCGGGTCTTCGAAGACCGCGGCCGTGCGCAACTGCTCAAGCTTGACGCTTTCCCTGACGAGGTCGAGATAGCGGCCGATCGGTTCCGCCACCGAGGTCCCGGTCGCCGAACCGCGCAACTCGTGCAGCAGCTTCGCGAGCGCACTGTGCCGCCAGTTATCGACCGAGGGCGTCACGCGCTGCGGCAAGATCAACGCGCTCACGAGGCTCCCGCTCGCCACGCCGATCACGACCTCGCTGACGGTGTAGATCACATTCGTCGCGACGTCGTACGGATTCGACCATTCGGCAACGGTCGTGATGCTGGCCGCGTAACCGGACAACACGAAGCCGTACGACTGGAAGTTGCGAAAGTACGATGCGCCGGCAACGAAAAGCCCGATCCACAGCGCGAGTCCCGCGAGAAAAAGCGGCGGCTGCTGCGCGAACATGCACATCAGCGTGAGCCCCGCAAGACTGCCGAAGCAGATGCCGAGCGCCCGGTAAAACGCACGTGCAATCACCATGCCGCTTTGCTGATGAAGCATCACGATGACCGTGGAGACCATCGCCGTGCCGGGACTGCGCAACTCGATGCGCATGCAGATCACCATACAGAGCACGGCGGCCAGCGCGGCTTTCGTTGCATGAAGCACGCGCGGCCACTCGTCGCTTCCGTAAGCGGCGAAATCCCGGCGGAGATCTTGCAGGACCATTCCCTCAACCTCGCTCGATGCCATGACGAGCCGCGCGCAGCGCCGGTCGATCGCTCAGATGAAAGCGGCGCGATCGAATCCGATCCAATCGCCTGCAAAACGTACCGCCAACGAAACAATGAGCCTGTCAATTACGCACGGAAAGTTTCGCAAGCTGGCTGGTATGTGCACTGGCGCGCTTCGGCGCAAGCACTCGCAAAGGTGAGGGTTTTCGGGAGCAACGGCGTTGTTCGGAATGTTGTTCGAAAATCCTTGTTCAAAGCGCCTCGTTCGACATCACGCCTTCGAATACCAGTAGGGTTATGCCTGCGGCACGTACACGAAGCATTGAACCGGCCGTTACGTGTGAGGTCCATCCTCGGCAGCGGGCGAAGTCCGCCGCGGCGTCGCGCGTGCACGATGCAACTTTCAAACCACGGATTCTGATCATGGAACGCACCTTCCTTCCCTTTGAATCGCCGTTGCTCCGGCGAATCGCCGCGCCGGTCACCGCCTTCGGCACCGATGAACTTCGCGCGCTCATCGCCGACATGTTCGATACGATGCGCGGCGGCCGCGGCGTCGGTCTTGCCGCGCCGCAGATCGGTGTCGATCAACGCATCGTCGTGCTCGAGTTTCCGGGCGGCGAACGCGCGCCGGGCGAGGCGCCGGTGCCGCCGACCGCGCTCATCAATCCGGTGATCACATCGGGCGATGGCGCAGTGGAAGATGTCGAAGGCTGCTTCAGCGTGCCGGGCAAGCGCGGTTACGTCACGCGCCACTCGCGCATTTCCTATGTCGCGTACGACGTCGACGGCAATGACATCGGCGGCGAAGCGCACGGCTTTCATGCGCGCATCATTCAGCACGAGGTCGATCATCTGAACGGCATTCTCTATGTCGACGTCGCAAACCGGACGGAACCCTGGGATAGGGCAGCGGCGCAAATCAAGGAATGAGTTGCTGAAAGTAAGGTGAGGCGGGGTGAAGCGGCGCGCTTCACTTCACGCAACTCCCGAAAATCCTCACCTTTGCGAAATTTGGCCTCAGCAGTGTGTAAATCGCAGCAATGCGTCCGCAATACGACGCCGCTGCGTAACGGCTTTGCCCGTCTGTCTGCAGCGTCGATACGAAGCGCCTAAGCTAGTACGAGTGACGAATGGAGTGGCAGCACCCCGAATCCGGATCCAAGGAGATCGCCATGATCGAAGTTGTCCAGGCATTCGACCGCGCGCCCATCAGGCAGCTTCCGGGCGACGATTCGGCCGCGCTCGAGCGCAAGCTTGCCACCGCATCGAAACTGTTCAAGGATCGAAAGGGGTGGCTCAAGCCTCACCAACGAATCGACATACTGCGCAAGCTCGCGACGCTGATGGAAGCGAAGCGCGAACACTTCGGCCGCCTCATCGCGCGTGAAGGCGGCAAGCCCTATACCGACGCGCTGATCGAAACGGATCGTGCGATCGACGGCGTGCGCAACGCAGCGGAGCTGTTACGCACGCGCGCCGGCAGCGAGATTCCGATGGGCGTGACGCCCGCCAGCGATAATCGCCGCGCGTGGACGATCGCTGAACCGATCGGCGTCGTCGCCGCGGTTTCGGCTTTCAATCATCCGCTCAATCTGGTCGTGCATCAGGTCGCACCGGCTATTGCGACCGGGTGTCCCGTCATCGTCAAGCCTGCGACCGCGACACCGCTGAGCTGCTTCGAACTGGTCGAGCTCGTTCATCAGGCCGGCATGCCCGAAGGGTGGGTGCAGACTTTTCTGCCGGAAGATCGCGGACTGTCCGAAGCATTCGTCACTGACTCGCGCGTCGCGTTTCTAAGCTTTATCGGCTCGGCGCGCGTGGGCTGGCACTTGCGCTCGAAGCTCGCGCCGGGCGCACGCTGTGCGCTCGAGCATGGCGGCGTCGCGCCGGCGATCGTCGATAAAAGCGCGGACCTCGACCGGATCATCGAACCGATCGCCAAAGGCGGCTATTACCACGCGGGCCAGGTGTGCGTGTCGATTCAGCGCATCTATGTGCATGCAGACCTGCAGAAAGAATTCGTCGAACGCTTCGCGGCGCGCGTGGCTGCGCTGCGCGTCGGCGATCCCGTTTTGCCCGACACCGAAGTCGGGCCGTTGATCACGCCGTCCGAGTCGAACCGTGTCGAAAGCTGGATCGAGGAAGCCGTATCGGCAGGTGCAAAGCAGCTCGGCGGCGGCCGCGTCAATTCGACGACGCTGAAGCCGACCGTGCTCGTGAATCCGCCGAAAGAGGCGAAAGTCTCATCGCTCGAGGTTTTTGGCCCGCTGACCTGCGTCTATCCATTCCAGTCGCTGCAAGAAGCCATTGCTGAAGCCAATTCGCTGCCGGTCGCGTTCCAGTCGAGCATTTTCACGCGCGATCTCGCCTCCGCGTTCGAAGCAGCCGAAGGACTCGACGCATCGGCCGTGATGATCAACGACCACACGGCGTTCCGCACGGACTGGATGCCGTTCGCGGGCCGGCACGAATCCGGCTATGGTGTCGGTGGCATTCCGTACACTGCGCGTGAGATGACGGCGGAAAAGATGATCGTGTTCAAGCTTTAAAGTTTTGAATCTCGAACGGCTGTGGCCGGGTCAAATAGTTTTGACTTGGCCTTCAACCAGCACAACCGTTTCCGGCGATAGCGTCCAAGATTTGCAAAAACAAAGTTGTGACTTGGTAGCGCGCACGCGTGAATGCCTGGCGATTGACGTGGCCGGATCGATTCGCTCGGGGCGCGTGATTGAAGTGCTGTCCCAGCTGGTCAGCGTTCATGGTGCGCCTCGCTACCTGCGCTCTGACAACGGTCCGGAGTTTGTGTCGCGGGCTATCCTGAAGTGGGTTGCGCACAACAACATGGACATGCCGCTCAGCGATCCCGGCAAGCCGTGGCAGAACGGCGGGGACGAGAGCTTTAACGGCAAGTTCCGGGATGAATGTCTTAGCCTTGAAGCAATCGAGGCCGTTCTCCAAGATTAAAACGATCCGAAGAACTCAGGCAGGTCAGTCGGCTTCCGTTTAGCGACGTTCGTGCGGACCGAAGCGCTCGTTGAACGAAAATGCGGCGGGACTCGCACCCGTGTCATGTAGCAGCTCGAGTTTTGCCGTCCCTTGCGCCCAGGTCGGCGTTTCCGCGTCGTCAATCCACCACAAGACCAGACCCGGCCAACGGCCTTTTACAAACCAGTCGTACCGCCGTTTGAGAGCGTCGCGATGATGGACTCCCTGGTAAACAAAATTCCTGACGGAGTCGATGTCGCGCCATAAAGACAAGGTAGCAATAGCCGTTAGCTTGTCCGGTTCGAGGCTACCCTCGTAAAGCCGCGGCAAGACGTAGGTGCCCCAAGCACCGAAATCGTGGCCTAGGGCGGGTTTTCCCTTCAGGTCCGGTCTCGCGGTACCGGCATGATCGATATAGCCATCCGACGCACGCGCTTCGCCAAACACCTCGAGAGTGGCCGACTGAAAGCTGGCCGTCTCGGCGGCCTCCCAGTCGCTCCTCAAGATTCCAAATGTGTAGATCGCCAGGCGAGTCATGATCCATATGCTCCCTTTCCCGGTAGCGCATGTGCGCACTGATATACGCATAACGCCTCCAATCACTCACGTATTCCCAATTCCGGGATAGGGCACCGGCCACCAGAATTCGGCGTCGGATCAATCGATCGTCATATCGAATCCATTGAGCAGGAGCTGAGAGTGCCGCTTGCCATGCCCGGAGCCGTGGTCTTGACCATCGCCTCCGGCGATCACATTGGCGTGAGGTGTGGCAAGGAAGTAGCCGTCTACGATGTGCTTTGCTCAGGTTTGGTTACAGCACTCGACCGAGGAAGTCGTGAATCCGTCCCGCGATCTCGTCGCTCTTGTCGGCGAGAGCGCAATGACCGCTGTCCGTCAAATGGATCTCGGCATTCGGCACGACTTCGCGATATCGCTGCTGGCTATCGGCTGGGAAAAGAATGTCGTTTTTTCCGCTCACGACAAGCGTCGGCGGTTTTTGCGCGCGCAGGTAGTCCTGGGCACTCTTGAGTGCGGGGCCGTTCGTGCGGATGTCGTAGAGCAGATCGAGCGAAGTATCCGCTGCACCCGGGCGCTGCAACGAGAAAAAGTCGATTTGCCACTGATTCGGATCGGTCAGCGACGTATCGCGCACACCCGAGACGTACAGATCGCGGATCACGTCGAGGGTTAGATAGTGTTGCCGGACCTTCTCCCGACTGTCCGCTGTACCGTCCTTCCAGTACGGCACGAGCGGCCCGAACCAGGGGCTTGCGCCGAGGAACAGCGGATTGTTTTGCGCGATTAGGGCTTTCATTCGGTGAGGCGTTTTCATCATCACGCGATAGCCGACGAGACCGCCGAAATCCGTTGCGTATAAGACGTACTGTCCAATGCCGACCTTATCGATGAACTTGCTGATGACTTCTCCGAGCGCGTCGAACGTGTACGGGGTGTGCGAGCGGTCGGGGACATCGCTGTTGCCGAAGCCGGGATAGTCCGGAGCGAAGACATGGTAGTTCACCGACAGCTCGCGGATGAGATCGCGAAACATCGCCGATGACGACGGCCAGCCAGGCAGCAACAGCACGACCGGCGCGCCGGGTGCGCCGGCTTCGCGATAAAAGATCGAAGCTCCGTTGATTTCCACTGTACGGTAGCGGGTCGGGTAAGCCGGGTTTCCAGCCAGGGACGATTTTCCATCCGCCTTGACGGTCCGGGCTTCGGCCGAAGTCGCGGATACGGCGAGAGCTGTGGCACCAGCGAGAAGACTCGTGGTAAAGGAACGACGCGTAATCATGAAGGGCTTGTCCTGCGAAGGTTAAACAGAACCATCCGTCGTCGCGTGGAGAACCGGACTTCATGACGACGTCTGGGGCGAATCGACAATCGCCGGCTCAACCGGCGAATGTCTTTATCGATCCGGCAGCCGAGGCAATGGCGGCATTCAGGCGCCGAGGTGCAACGACATGTACTCCAGCTTTCGGTTGTCGGTCGCCCACAGATGCTCGACTTGCTGCGCAAGCGGATCGGGGAAGATGTAGGCGCGCCCTGCGGCAATGCCTTCCACGATATGGACAGCGGCAGACTCGGGCGTCGCCTTGTCGGGATAAGGCAGATCTCTCGCCAGAACCGTGTCGATCGGTCCAGGGTAGATGCCGACGACGGTGACGTTGTCTTTTTCCAAGGCTCCGCGCAAGGACTGGGTCAGGGAGTGCAGTGCCGCCTTGGAAGCCGAGTAACCGGTTATTAGCGGCACGGCTGACAGGCCGACGATGCTGCACAAATTCGCGATGGTGCCGGACTTGCGGGCCACGAGCTGCGGCGTAAACGCCCGCAGAACGCGAAGGGTTCCGAGGTAGTTTGTCTGCATGTCACCTTCAAAGCTATCCCAGCTGTTGCCGAGATAATTGCCGAAGGCCATTGTGCCTGCGTTGTTGACGAGTACGTCGAGGTCCTGCACTGCTGCGGCAGCCTCGTTGACGGATGCGTCGCTTGTGATATCCATTTGCAGCGGGACGACCCGCAAGTCTTCGAAGGACGGCAACGTCTTCGGATCGCGCACCGTGGCATAGACCTTCGCCACACCGGCGTTCAGCAATTCTTTCACGATGGCGGCACCGATGCCGCGATTGGCGCCACTTACCAGCGCCACTTTGTTAGAAAGAGTCATGTTCTTCTCCTGAATGTCGAAAATCGCCCGGTGGGAGACGTCGATTGACGAGGTGTTATGGCTGGAAGGCAAGCATTCGGGATCGAATCCCAAAGGAAGGTCGATCGATTCAGTATCGAGTCTGAAAATCGAGGACGCCCCGAGAGGCGTCCGGCCATTCGGCTCGCGCAGGACGGAGGGCTGAGGCAAGGGCCTCGCCGCGAAGCCTCAGACGCAAGTCGATCACGTGCGCACGGCACCTGTTGTCGAGGCCACCATGTGCGTGAAGCACATTTTGCGAAAAGGTCGGCCATTGAATTTGATCCTCTAAGTTGAGCAAGAACGATATGGGCCAGCGCGCATCAGTCTCGAGACGGGCATCACATGTAAACGACATCGTTTACTAAGACGTATATGTAAACTGCGTCGTTTACTTTGTCAATGAAAGTTGTTATAAAAGCGGAGTGGACTTCACAAGGATGGAGAGATGGAGCAGAGCACGGAGGTCGAAGGCAAGAAGCTCGAGATTGTGAAATATGCGTTCGATCGCTTCTACGAAGCAGGCTTCCACGCAACGGGAATGGAAGCGGCCCTAGCCGGCAGCGGCATATCCAAGCGCACGCTCTACAAGTATTTCTCGTCGAAGGAAGAACTGATCGAGGCCGTCTTACGGCTCTACAGCAAAGGCGTCGTGCATGAACTCTTCGATCCGGTCGCGCATATCAGCGACCCGCGCGAGCAGATCATTGAGTTCTTCGATGTCAGCAAGATTGCTGGCCGGATGCTTACGCGCGGCTGTCTCGGAATGAAGGCGGCACAAGAATATGCCGGGAAGCACGACGGCATCGTCGAGCTCGGCATAGCGGCGAGTTCGCGCGGGGAAGTGAAGTTCCTCGAACTGTGCAAGCGGGCGGGATTTGCCAAGCCTCAGCGGCTTGCGAAGCAACTCAATCTGCTCCTTCAGGGGGCATTAGCGCTATCGCACGCTTCGGGAGAAACGTCAGCGTTCCTGCTGGCAAAGGACGTGGCATTGACGATCCTGGATAACGCGCGTCCGGTGCAGCGTGCGCGTTCAGGATCGTAGAGTTTCGCCAGGCTGTTGATTTGCACGGAATCCTGACAAAGAAGAGGTACGGACAAAAACGTGGACAACCGCGAGGTAGTTCATCATCGGCCCGAACAAGACATCGAATCCGGCACCCGCGGAATTTTTCATTTTTTAACAGAATTACCGGACGCCGGAAGCAACGTATGAAAACTGATCATAGGTTTTACACGTGGAATGGCATGCCGGTAGATCATCACGAATGGGTCAACGAGCTAGCGATTCACGGCTGGAAGTGCCGCCTCGATGCTTCGCACTCCGGCCCGTCGGCATTGAATATTGCACGCGCGGGTCAGGCCCTCGTCTCGAGCGTCCAGGCAGCATGGTTTGCAGTATCGCCGGGTTCGCCCCATCCCAGCGCAGCCTGGAATGAGGAGCGTCTGATCGTGCAGGTGGTGAAAAGTGGCGCGCTCTTCGTCGAACAACGCGGACAAACGACGAGGTTTGGACCGGGGGACGTTGCTGTGCTCGACCCGCAGCGTGCGTTCACCGAGTCGTTTCGCGAAACGACGCACATGTCGGTACTAAGCATTCCAAAGTCTTCCTTACGCGAGCGAGGATTGCGCGACAGATTGCCAATGTTCGTGCGCCCGAATCCCGCTTTGGCGGACGTCGAAGCGGTACGCGGACTGGTGCTCTATCTTGCCTCGTTATCGGGCAGGGCAAGCGAGACGATACTCTCGCGGCTCGGGGAGCAGTGCATCGACCTGATGGACGTACTTGTCGATGACCGTGACGATCCCAAATTGCGATCATCGGGTGCGGCTAACGTGTTGCTCGCGAAACAATTGATCGCGCGACGTATAGGCGACCCCGATCTGAACGCCGAGCGGATCGCGGCCGAACTGAATGTGTCGAGAAGCAGCCTCGAACGTGCATTGCGGGCCAATGGCCTTTCGGTGATGAGCTATGTGTGGTCGTTGCGTCTTGAGCGGGCAGCGCAGCGATTGCTTGTCGACACGTCGCATGGTGCGATAAAAAGAATCATATTTCAATGCGGCTTTTCAAACCATGCCCACTTTAGCCGTGCGTTCAAAGCCCGTTACGGCATGACACCGCGTGAGTATGCCGCAGAAAATAAAGAGGTGAGCAGCGCAACGACGCAACAAACACTGAGACATGTTGTGGCAGGCGTGGGACCATCGTGAGCCGCCTCGCCGTCCTCGATGGCTGCCGCCTGGATCTGCTTGTCCGTGAGCCACTTGAGCCACGGGTCTCTCCTTGACAATTCGACAATTCGTGACACTGGTCGAAAACTTCAGCAGGTCGAAAAGCCAAACGCCCGAAATGCCCGCCCTGCAAAGGAAGTCACAACTTATCGTTCGCACGACAGAGCAATTGCATGGTTCTCAGAAACACGGTTTTTGGAAATCGAGGTGGGCCCAGCAAGGCAGGTCGCATCTTTCTTACCAAAAAAGCGGGCAAATTGAACAAGTCACAGCTTTATTACCAAATTACACGGCCGGCTAGAACTTCACCCGCAACTGAAACCCGATCGTGAATGGCAAGTCATCCGAAGGAATCGGCGGAATCACGATAAAGTTGATCCCGACGCGCTTGTATTCGGTCATCACGATCGGCGCGACGACCGGCCCGATCGAGTGATTGTGTCCGAAGCCCCAGTCGCTGTAGTTGTAGCCGGAAATCAGGCCGCCCATGATGGCGAGCCTGACGAAACCCCAATGAGCAAACTCGGGCGCCCATGCGCCGCCGCCGTAGAACGAGGGCCGGCGCAACGAGTTGCGAAAGCCGCCCGCCGTCAGTATCCACTGGTTGTTGAGCCAGCACTCAATGCCAAGGCCCGGATTGAATTGCTCGAGGTGGGAGTCGGGGTCCGGATCGACGTGATAGGACGCGAACATGGCGTCGACCCACACGCCGCCGCCGCACCACTCCGCATAAGCAGACGATGCCGCCAGCCCGACCGTGAGCGCCGCGGCTGCGCGGCACACAATTTTCCCGGTGTTCTTGTTCTGCCGTAAGCGCATGTCGTCTCCGCCGGCGGCCGGATGCCGGTTTCGTCAGAACTGCGGTCTTTATCGATTGGCGTCTTTAATACGCGCTGCAAATACGGCGTACTGCAATGCTCACTGTAACCCACAATCGACGACTTTCCGGCGGACGATATTCGGAAAACGAATGACAAAACGGTGAACGTCCGGCAGGAACGTTCACCGTTGGCGGTGCGTAGTAAAGGTTCGACCGGCGTTAATCAGAGGCCGAGATCGGACAGGCCCGGATGATCGTCGGGGCGACGGCCAAGCGGCCAGCGGAACAGGCGGTCGGTTTCGCGGATCGGCATTTCGTTGATGCTGGCGTGGCGATGCGCCATCAGGCCGTTATCGTCGAATTCCCAGTTCTCGTTGCCGTATGCGCGGAACCAGTTGTTCGAATCGTCATGGAACTCGTATGCGAAACGCACCGCGATGCGGTTGCCGCCGAACGCCCACAGTTCCTTGATCAGCCGGTAGTCGAGTTCGCGCTTCCATTTACGGCGCAGCAATTCGACGATTTCCGGACGGCCCGTCGCGAATTCGACGCGATTGCGCCACACGCTTTGCGGCGTATAGGCAAGCGATACACGTTCGGGATCGCGCGTGTTCCATCCGTCTTCGGCGCCGCGCACTTTCTGGATGGCCGTTTCGCGTGTGAACGGCGGAAAGGGCGGACGGGATTCGATCTCTGCCATGATGACCTCCTAAGGTCGCTAAGTCTGGTTACGGTCTCTTGCGGTGGATGGCTGCCCGCCCGATCGCGGACGGGTGTGAGGCTGGGTTTGGGACTGGGTTTGGGACTGGGTTTGGGACTGGGTTTGGGACTGGGTTTGGGACTGGGTGTGGGGCTTGTTGTGAGCGTGATAAGCAGCGAGCACATGTTCGGCCGCGCTACGCGCATCGAGCGCCGCGTCCGGGTCGCCGCTAACAAGCGCAACACCGATCGCGCCGTCGAGCAGCACGAGCAGCTGACGCGAAAGCCTTTCCGCGCGCCGCGCGTCGACGCCGATCGATGCAACGAATTCATCGCATTGCGTGCGCACGAACGCGAGCAGACGCTCCTTGTGCTCGCGCGCGACGACGCGAATCGGATCGTCGGGCGACGCAATTTCACCGGCCGCGTTCAGAAACGCGCAGCCGTGAAAACCATCGGAAGCGAACCATTCACGCAGTACATCGAACATGCCAAGCAGACGCGCATGCGGCCGTTTTCCGTGGCGCAGCGTGCCTTCGATAAACCATTTCATCCAGCGCTCGTCGCGCCGCTCGAGTGCGGCCGCCACGAGCGCGTCCTTCGATTCGAAATACGTATAAAAGCTTTTGCGCGCGGTGCCCGACTGCTTGACGATCGCGTCGACGCCGGTTGCATGGATGCCGCCCGCGTAAATCAACGCTTCGGCCGCTTCGAGCAGCCGGTCGCGCGCGGAACTGGAAGCCGACGCGGAAGCAGACGAGGATTCGTTCGAGGTAGCCATGCGGCGAATGGTAGAACGGTCATTCTACCTCGTCAAGCATTCTTTTTTGGACGATGTGTCCTGTTGGATTGGCGGCTGAAGTTAAAGGTAATGGGCGCCAGCTTCGATGGCTCGCGTAAGTACCTTGCGAAAAGCTGTCCGTGCGCTATCGTTCGGGATGCGTGTCGAATCGATGGGAGACAAAAGTCATGAAGAAATCCGCCGCCCGCGCAGCCGCCGTCGTGCGCGCGTCTTTGCTCGTCGCTGCTGCGACGTTCGTGATAAACGCGTGCACACCGCTCGAGGTGGTCACCCATACGGTCAGCACCACGGAGTCGCGCGTCCCGACTGGCACCTACAAGCTCGACCCGAGTCATTGGAGCGTCACGTTCGACGTCGATCACTTCAAGTATTCGCGCTTCGTGATGCGCTTCGATCGCGTCACCGGTCAGCTCGACTGGCGTCAAGGCGGCATGGCGAACAGCTCGGCGGCCATTACGATCGATGCCGCGAGCATCGACACGAATGTACCGCTGCTCGACAAGATGGTGAAGGGCGATGAGATGCTCGACGTCGCGCGCTATCCGGACATCCGCTTTGTCAGCACGAGTTTCGAGCGCACGGGTGAAACGACCGGCAAGCTGACCGGCGATTTGACGATTCGCGGCACGACGCAGCCGGTCACGCTCGATGTGAAGTTCAACGGCTATGGCGTTGACCCGCTGACCAAGCTCGATACGATGGGTTTTTCGGCGGAAGGCAGCTTTAGCCGCTCGAAGTTCGGCTTGTCGACGTGGTTTCCGGCCGTCGGCGATGACGTGCGCGTGCGGATTCAGGCCGAATTCGACAAGCCGCCGGCGGGCTCGGCGGGCTAGGTCGATACGCGCGGGTTGGAAGGACCTTGCGGATTCGCACGGTCCCGTCTATCGAAATCAAACGGTCCAGTCGAGAATCACCTTGCCGCTTTCGCCGGACAGCATGGTCGCGAATGCCCGCTCGTAATCATCAACGGCAAAGCGATGGGTGAGGATCGGCGACAGATCGAGCCCGCTTTGCAGCATCGCGACCATCTTGTACCAGGTCTCGAACATCTCGCGGCCATAAATGCCCTTGATCTCGAGCCCTTTAAAAATGACCTGATTCCAGTCGATCGACGTTTGCGCCGGCGGAATGCCGAGCAGCGCGACCTTGCCTCCATGATTCATCGCCTCGAGCATGCTGGTGAACGCGCTCGGCACGCCTGACATTTCGAGGCCGACATCGAAGCCCTCGGTCATATGCAGGTCCGCCATCACATCGCGCAGCGTCTCACGCGACACATTGACCGCGCGCGTCGCGCCCATCTTGCGCGCCAGCTCGAGACGATAATCGTTGACATCGGTGATCACGACGTTGCGTGCGCCGACGTGTTTCGCAATCGCGACCGCCATGATGCCGATCGGCCCGGCGCCGGTAATCAGCACATCCTCGCCGACGAGATTGAACGACAGCGCAGTATGCGTCGCATTGCCGAACGGGTCGAAGATCGCGGCGAGGTCGTCGGATATCTCGGGCGGAATCTTGAACGCGTTGAACGCGGGAATCACCAGATATTCGGCAAATGCGCCCTCGCGATTCACGCCGACGCCGACCGTATTGCGGCACAAGTGACGGCGCCCCGCGCGACAATTGCGGCAAAAGCCGCAGGTAATATGACCTTCGCCGGACACGCGGTCGCCAATCGCGAAGCCCCGCACTTCCTGGCCCATTTCAACGATCTCGCCGACGTATTCGTGGCCGACGTGCATCGGCACCGGAATCGTCCTTTGCGCCCAGTCGTCCCACTTCCAGATATGGATATCGGTGCCGCAAATCGCGGTGCGCGTGATGCGGATCATCACATCGTTATGGCCGACTTCGGGTTTCTTGACGCGGGTCAGCGTGAGACCCGGCGCGCGTTCGAGTTTTGCCAATGCTTTCATTGAGGTGCCTGCGAGTGTTCGGGTGTTCCAGTGACGCGAAGTAGCTGCAGCGCCCGCTTCGATTTCGATTTCAGATAACGCCGAGTGAACGGCCGACGCGCGCGAATGCATCGACCGCGCGATCGATCTGTTCAGGCGTATGCGCTGCGCTCATCTGCGTACGGATTCGCGCGCGGCCGCGCGGCACGACCGGAAACGAAAAGCCGATCACATAGACGCCTTCGTGCAGCAACGCATCGGCCATCTTCGATGCGAGTTGCGCATCGCCGAGCATCACGGGGATGATCGGATGCTCGCCCGGTACGAGCGTGAAGCCCAGCGCACTCATCGCGCGGCGGAAATGCGCGCCGTTTGCGCGCACGCGTTCGCGCAGCCGCGCGCCTTCGTGGCTATCGAGCAGTTCGAGCACCTTCAGCGACGCGGCCGCGATGCTCGGCGTCAGCGTGTTCGAAAACAGATACGGACGCGAACGCTGCCGCAGCAGATCGATAATTTCCTTGCGCGCCGCGACGTAACCGCCGGACGCACCGCCCAGCGCCTTGCCGAGCGTGCCGGTGATGATGTCGACGCGCGACAGCACGCCGCAATGCTCGGGCGTGCCGCGGCCATGCTCGCCGATAAAACCGACCGCGTGCGAATCGTCGACCATCACGAGCGCGCCGTAGCGGTCCGCAAGATCGCAGATGCCGGCGAGGTTCGCGATGATGCCGTCCATCGAAAACACACCGTCGGTTGCGATCAGCTTGAAGCGCGCGCCTGCCGCATCGGCTTCTTGCAGTTTGGCTTCGAGGTCCGCGAGATCGTTGTTCTTGTAGCGAAAGCGCTTCGCCTTCGCGAGCCGCACGCCGTCGATGATGCTGGCGTGATTGAGTTCGTCGCTGATAATCGCGTCGTTTTCGTCGAGCAGCGTTTCGAACAGACCGCCGTTCGCATCGAAACAGCTCGAATAGAGGATGCAATCGTCGGTCTGCAAAAACGTGGACAGCGCGCGTTCGAGTTCCTTATGCACGGTCTGCGTGCCGCAAATGAAACGCACCGACGCCATGCCGAAGCCGTCGCGCTCAAGCCCGTCTTTCGCGGCCGCAATTAAACGAGGATCGTCGGCGAGGCCCAGATAGTTGTTCGCGCAGAAGTTCAGCACGTCGGCGCCGCCTTCGAGCGTGATGTCGGCCGCCTGCGGACTCGCAATCACACGTTCCGTCTTATAGAAGCCGTCGGCGCGAATCTGGTCGAGCGTGCCGCGCAAATGGGAAAGGAAAGCATCGCGCATGAATCAGCTCCTGTTCGAATGAGCGGCCCACGTGTACCTGGATGTGCTTCGACGCGCGGCGGCCTGTTATAGTCGATTGTCAGCTTTACCGGAAAAATTCGATTTTTCGAACTCAGGTTCGGTATATCGAACAACTCTAAACGATGGGTCAGTAAATGGCAAGCTCGGAATCCCCCCGTGGGTCGCATGCGTCGCGCACCTCGCGCAGTGCAGCAGTATCGGCGGCAGCGAGCGCGGCAAGCACGCCCTCCGGTTCAACCGTGACCGCGCCGCCGCGCGTGGGCGAACAGATCCAGCGGCTGCGCGGCGAACGCAAAATGACGCTCGACGATCTGTCGCGCGCGGCGGGCGTATCCAAATCGATGCTGTCCGAAATCGAGCGCGACAAGGCGAATCCGACCATTGCGGTCGCATGGCGTCTGACGAATGCGCTCGGCGTCAGTCTCGATTCGCTGTTCGCGCCGCCGAAGGCGCCGGAGGCGATCGCCGTATCCGGTCCGCACGAGATCCCCACGTTGAGCGGACACGATGCGAAATACCAGTTGCGTGTGTGGGGACCCATCGAGCTCGCCGGCAAGTTCGAGTGGTATGAGCTTACGCTCGCCGCAGGCGGCGCGCTGGTCTCGAACGCACATGAACCGGGCACGCGCGAGCACCTGACCGTGCTGCACGGCACGATCGACGTCGAAGCGGCGGGCGCAACGAAGCGGCTCAAGGCGGCGGACACCGCGCGCTACGTCGCCGACGAGCCGCATGCGATTCGCAATGCGGGCAAAGGCGAAGCGAAGGCGCTGCTGGTGGTGATTCACGGCTGAAGGCGCTGCGTTAGCCCGGCAGCGTCGACTTGCAACCAATACTGTATATTTGTACAGTATACGCCCGTCCATCGACTGCGACCGGAGCCGAACATGAACCGCCCGTCCACCGATCCTGATGCCTCACTCGCCGCGCTGCGCTACCAGAATGCGGCGCGCGACCTCGCGCACATCGTCCGGCATATCGCGTCGCGTTACATCGCGCAGCAGGTTCCGCTCACGTGGCGTCTGCTCCATGCGATCGAAGCAGAGGCGCTCGCCGACCTCGGTTTCGCCAGCCGGCACGACGCGCTGATGCTCGGTCTGTTTCAACGGCCGACGGCGTTGCCTTACCCGGAAACCGATGACCCCGTGGATTTCGGCGCATCGAATGCGTTGCCCGCGGTGTTCGCATTCGCGGTCGTCGCCTATGAAGAAGCGCAGCGGGAAACGGCACGGCTTGCGGCGGGCAAGCAGTCGGCACAAACCGGCAGACGCCGGCCGCGAGCCTGGGGCGGGTAGTGGTGTGAGCCGCGCTCGAACTTCATCGGCTCCTGCATCCGGCGACCTGTTCGACCGCGAACGGGAAGACTGGCTGCGCGACCCCGCGGTCGCATTCGACGCGTGGCTTGCAAACCAGCAGTTTCGTGCTTCATCGGCACAGGTCTATCGTGCGCAGTGGGGACTCTTTCTCGAGTGGCTGCAAGCGCGGCGCAAAACTCTGGCAACCGTCGACCGCCGTTCGATCGCCGATTTCGTCGCGGGCCTGTCGATCCGCAAGCCACAGCGCGCGCGGTATTTGCGGCTCATCGAACGCGTGCTCGATCACGTTCGCTCGATCGAAGCCGCTTCAACGAATCCGGCGCGTTTCATTGCACAGGATGGCGAAGCGGGCTGGCGCAACGCGCGCGACAACGAGCCGACCGGTTTTCTTTCTGCATCTGAACGCACGACGCTGATCGCCCATCTTTCGTCGCCCGTGATCGGTCGATCCGGTGCCGAACGCTGGCGTGAATATCGCGATCGCGCACTCGTCGCAATCTTTCTCGGCGGAGGACTGAAGACCGGCGAAGCCATTGCGTTGACGATGCACAATATCAACGCGGGCACCGGGTGGCTCACCGTCGACGGCGACAATCCGCTGTTGTCGCGCCGCACGCGGCTCGCGCCATTTGCGGTCGCGGTTCTCGGCGCATGGCTCGAAGCGCGTGCGGCCGCGAGCCTTGCAGGTCCGCTGGTGTTTCCGGCGGCGTCATCGGGAAAGCCGATGCACAAGGCAACCGCGCTACGCGCGATCGACGCGCTGATCGACGCAGCGGGAATTGCCGCATCGCGCGAAGCGCGCGCAAGCCCACAGACTTTACGCAATACATTTGCCGCCGATCTCTTCGAAAGCGGCGTTGAAGCGGAACTTGTCGGCGAGTGGCTCGGCTTCGCGCAACCTGTTTCCGCGCATCGGCTACATCGTGCCTGGAAAACCTGGGGATCCGAACAAATAGCCGACGAAGTCGATGAAGGTGAGTCCGGAAGTCACGATGCGTGAACCGGTGATGCGCTTTTCCGCTAGTACTCACCGATGCGCCAAGGTCCCGAAAAGACTCACCTCGCGCGCTCCCGCATAAGCTCACCTTTGCGGAAAAGCCTTGCACGACATGGGCTTACGAAGGCGTCGACACAGTTCCTTCGGAAAGAAAGCGCGCCACCGCTTCGAGTCGCGACGCACCCGTTCCTGATGAATGCTCGCATTCGGGACACGATAATTCGTAGTGGTGATCCACTTGCGACAACTCCGGCTCACCTGCTTCGCATTTCGGACAATGCGCAGGCAACACGACGTGTCCGTCGATTGCCGTGCCGATCGACGCAAGTTCATCGGCACTTAAGCGGCCTGCGCTTGCAAGTGCAAACATCAGACTCGCGACCGAAGGATCGATGCCTTGCTGCGCACGCAGCGCTGTAACCTGTCGTGTCATCGCGTCGAGTTCGTCGGACTGCTCGCGCAATTGCGCATCGAGCCGGTCGCCTCTCGCTTTGGCGGCCGCGAGTTGCTGGATAAAGTCAAACTCCTTGCGGCTCGCATCGCGCACGCCGGACTGATAAGTCGCCGCCATACTGCGCAGCGAATCCAGTTCGACGAGCATCGGCTTCACGCGACGTTCCGCTTCGGACACCGCATCCTTGATCTGCTGCGCGTAGTGTTCAGTGCTTTCGCGCAGTTCCTGGTGAAGCGCGTCGATCCGGTCGCGCAGCGCGGCGTTGGTCGACTGCTCGGCTTCGATGCGTTTCTGCAGCGTCTCGTTTTCCGCATCGAGGCGGCGTACCGACGCCTGCAGACTTTCGTGGTGCGCGCTGCCGTGCGTCGACGCGGCGGCCAGTTGCGCCTCGAGCGCTCGCACGCGTTCCCATGCGGCGTCCGCGCGCGCTTCGCTGCGGGCGATCGCCTGCTCGGCCGCTTCGTGACGAATCTTGCCGTCGTGCGTTTCCTGGTGCGCAGCAGCAATTGACGCCTGCATTTCCGCGCGTTCCTCGTCGAGCGATGTGCGCGCTTCGGCGAGTGCTTCCTGGTACAGTGTGCCGAGCAGCTCTCCGGCGCGCTCTTCGAGCGTCTTCGGAATCGCGCCTGCTCCGACACGCACGCGGGACGCTTGCCGAATGCGCTCCCAGAAGCCATCGATATCCTTCGGAATGTCGCTCGCGCTACCTGTCTGGGTCAGGTCTCGAACGGCAGCCATCGACGGTCGGACGCCGAGATCGAAAAAGAGCCGCTTGCATGCGTGCAGGGAAAGCTCCTGGCGGCGGGCGCCGTCTTGCCGCATTGAATCCAGTTCTCGCCGGATCGCCTCGCGTTCGTCATCGAGGTTCATATAGGCCTCATCGCAGGTAGGATTCGACGAATCATAACAAGTTACGTAATGTTTGCTACGTTTTCCGGAGTTGGCGCGCCGTAAGCCTTGCTCAGTCGTCGTACAACACCCTGTGGGCGCGCTTACCGACGATTGTAAAGGGGCATCCGTGAAACAAAGCGAAGAATAGCCTATAACCTGCTGTAACTAAAAGATTTTCTCGCCTCGCATCATTTCGACCCTATGTTTCACGACACGAAATGATCCCATGATCGGTGTTGACCTTGCTGTTTCTCTCCGCGGCTCGCGGGGCATTCGCTTGAGAGATATAAAAGTAAACACCCTTGAACCTTGGTTAAAAACGTTAACGCCACGGCAAACCCTTACCGGATAAGGATCTCCGGCGAGTCAGGTGAAGTTTTACGGGAGTCTTGGTGAGCCGGCACGGGACTGCGCAGTGATGGGATTCGGGGCACTCGGTGAGGAGCTGCAGGACAGTTCGTGAGCGGGTTCGGGAGAGGCCCGCGAAATCGGCCTGCGGCAAAGGTGAGCGTTTTCGGGGGATAAACGCGCGCAAGCCCCGATTCTGCTGGAATCTCGGGCCTTTGCATCCGACAGCGCCTCGGTGAGCGGCTTCGGGAGGCGTTCCGCCTTCGATTCTGGACGCTTTTTTGCCGTCGAAAATGCATTCGGTGAGCGCGAACGGGAGCGCAGAGCCTTGTCAGGTGAGGCTTTTCGGGGATCGGTGGGCTTTCCCGCGTGGTTTGGAGCGTCGCCGACCCGCAAAGGTGAGGCTTTTCGGGAGTTTTGGGCGCGTTTTCGTCCAGAACGGGCAGCCGAAGATGGCCAAGTCGTTAAAGGTGAGCGAATCCGGGAGAGCATATTGCCGTCGGCCGGTTGCCTGGATCGGCTGGATATCGGTCAAAGGTGAGGCTTTGCGGGATAGTTTCAGGCCGTTAAAAGTGGCTAAGGTGAGGAAATTCGGGACGTGATTTGCGTCCACTCACCGGAAAAGCACAACAGACGGTGGTCGCAACAGGCGACTTCGTCTCTTTCTGCGACCGAGAGGTGAGGGTTTCCGGGAGCGGTTTGAGAATCCGGCTGGGTACCTGGGCCATCGTTGCGAGCGTCTAAGGTGAGGAATTTCGGGATCGGTCGGGCGGTCACGATCCGCTTTATATGTACATCGTAAGTACCAGAATCGATTGGGGATTTTCCGCAGAGCAGCGATAGGTGAGGGTTTGCGGGAGACCGCTGCGGAGCCCCGGAGATCTCATGGAAACCTCCCCGGCTGGCGCTAAGGTGAGAGTTTTCGGGACTCTGGAGCGCGTCTTGTACCCGCTGCAACATGGTGAAGGTCCGATTTCCGCGGTTCTCACGATATTTAAGGTGAGCGTTTTCGGGAATGAGGCGGCGCGGTGAGTCCCCGGGTGTCGCGGTACGGTTGTGAAATCGAGAGGGAGATTGCGGTCCGCGGGTCGTGATCGGACCGCCCGGCCCGCGTGTGCGCTTTCTATGCAGGCAATGTGCCGCCCATACGGCGGGCGCCTCGCCTCAGGCGCGCGATCTGAATGCGGGCGCCTGCGGCCGCCGCTCATGCGAAGCCACCCGAAGCCGGCCGGACATCCGGAATGCCTGCGCCTTCGCCGCACGTTTTGCGTCGCGTAATTGCGACGCTTGCTGAGGTGAGTCGATACGGGAGCCGTGACACGTCGCGAGCAACGGCTTCGTCGCGAGCGACTTTTACGGATGCCGCGACAAGCAACGAACGCCGGAATACCCTGAAAATCCGGAAGGTGAGTCTTTTCGGGAATGGGTCGAGGTGAGTCGCGGTTCGTAAACCCGCTTCACCAGGAAATGGTGAGGGACACCCTATAGACGCACATCACCCCAGTCGGTATCCTTGCGCAAAATCCTTCCCGATCCGACGCATGGCCACGAAGCGCGCGAAGAAAACCGATGTGGTGAGCCCGAGTTCCGCCGAGCTGCGCAAGGCAGTCGAGGCCATCGCGATTCAGCCCAAAAGCGGCAAGATCACGCTCCTTACCCGCAAGCTGTTCAACGTGCTGCTGGCGGTCGCGCAGCAGGCGGACGAGTCAGGCGATACGTATCGCGCGCTCCTGTCCGATATCGTCGCCAACTCCGCATTCGATTCGAACGATACGGCGCTCGTTAAGGAACACCTGCGGCGGATGGTGTCGGTGCAGGTCGAGTGGAGCACCGGTACCTCGAGCCAGAAGCCCGGCCGCAAGTGGGGCATCTCGACGTTGATTGCCGATGCCGAAATTCTCGAAGATCCGGCCACCCGGCGCGTGTGGGTCGAATTCTCGTTTGCGCCGAAGATCAAGAAGAAGCTGCTCGACCCCGTGCAGTACGCGCGTCTGAGCCTGCAGTTCCAGAGCCAGCTGCGCAGTAGCGCGGGCCTCGCGCTCTACGAGATCTGCGTGCGCTATCTGACCAATCCGAGCCATCTGACGATGCGCGAGTCGTGGGAATGGTGGCGGCCCATTCTGTCCGGTACGCCGGACACCGAAGCCGGCGACGAAGCGAAGCGCGAATACAAATACTTCAAGCGCGACTACCTGCGGCCGGCGATTGCCGAGGTCAACGCGGTCACCAACATCTTCGTCGAGCTGATCGAGCATCGCGAAGGGCGGCGCGTCGCCGAGATCCAGTTCCGCGTGACGGAGCGCAAGCAGCCGATGCTGGCGCTCGACGAACATCCGAACGTATTCGACAGCACGCTCGTCGACCGGATGGTGAAAATTGGTATTCCGCTCAAGGAAGCGCAGACGCTTTACGCCGACAGCGAGGAAAATCGGATTCGCGCCGCGCTGCAGATGACCGAGCAACGGATGCGCAGCACAACGCTGCCGCCGGTACGCAGCGCGCCGGCGCTCTTCAAGGATGCGCTGAAGAAGGGCTACGCGCCGCCGGTCGAAGCGCTGCCGCCCGCAAGTGGCGGCAAGGCGTCAGGCGGCGTCCCAGCGGACGATCTGAAGGCCCGGTTGCTGGGCGAATATGCGGCGTACCGGCGCAAGGAAGCGCAAGCGCTCTACGAGGAACAGGGCAATTCTGAGCAGGAGGTGGCGCGCCGGTCGTTCGAGGAAGACGAATTGCCGGATCTCGGCGCACACATGCGCGACGATTGGCGTCGCCGCGGCCTCGATTCGAAGCTTGCCGAGACGGCGTTTTTCGATTGGCTCGCGCGCAAGACCTGGGGCGAGCCGACGGACGGCGATCTGCTCGCTTTCACGTTGAATCAATCGCGCGCGGCTTAAGGCTGCTCGCTCATCTGACCGACTACATTCCATTAGCGGGCGTTGCGCGCGCGGTTATACACGTCTGCATGTGTGCAGCAGGCGGCCGGGAAGCCGCCTGCGTGGCCTGTGTTGCCCGTGCGACCGTGCGACCGTGCGACCGTGCAGCCCGTGCGACCCGTGCGACCCGTGCGACCCGTGCGACCCGTGCGACCCGTGCGACCCGTGCGACCCGTGCGACCCGTGCGACCCGTGCGACCCGTGCGACCCGTGCGACCCGTGCGACCCGTGCGACCCGTGCGACCCGTGCGACCCGTGCGACCCGTGCGACCCGTGCGACCCGTGCGACCCGTGCGGTTCGGGTGCTAGCGGGCGTGGCGCGGTACGGCTACGTTCCGTGGCGCGCGCTCTGCACCGCACGCATCTCATGCTCATGGCACGGTATCGCGTTGCCTTCGCCGTTTTACTTTTTCTGTAGCATGCGCTCGATCTGATGCAGGATGTCGTCACGTTTTTCGCGCGACAGGCCTCGCAGACGCAGCTCAATGCGATCGTCCCCGTATGACTTCAGATCGCCGACCGAGACGCCATCGAACTTGATTTCAAGCCGCTGCGCGTAGCGCTGGCGGCCCGCCGGCTTCGAGCTTTCCTGCGCGCTCGCCCTGCCCTTGACGATATCGGCGACCTGGCGCGTGCTGAGGTCGTCGGACAGAATCTTGTTGATCAGCCGCAGCGTCGCATCCGTGCCGCGCGCCGAGTGATAACGGCCGACCTGATAACCCATGTTCGAGCCGAACCGATCCGGTCGGGCGACCATTTCTTGCATCACGACTTCCGGCAGCTTCGCAATCGACAGAGCGACGGCGACCGTCGATTCATCGAGGCCCAGATGCTCGGCCAATTCCTTTTGACTCTGGAAATGCTTGTCGTCGAGAAATCGCTTCCAGACGACGGCATTGTCGAACACGGTTTGCGAATCGCGCTGAACGTTGAGGTCGTAACCGAGTTTGTAGCTCTGGATGCCGATCGGCAGATCGATCACGATCGCTTTCACGGATTCCTTGTTGGCTTCCTTCAACGCGCGCACACGGCGGCCACCGTCGCTGACGAAGTACGTTCCCGGATTGTCGTAGTCAGGAATGACGTGGATCGCCTGCTGCTGACCTTGTTTGGCGAGATTGACCGCAAGCTCGGCGATCGACGACTTCAGATAGAAATGCCGCGGATTGAACGGACTCGCTTTGATAACTTTCAGCGTCAGTTCGATGACTTGCCCCGGACGGTAGCCATGTTCGGCGCGCCACGCGCGGTACTGCGGCGATTCGTTGATCGACTCCGTCGATTCGACTTCATTCGATGCAGGCTGAGCTAACGATTGACTCGAACGGCCGACGACTTCATCCGTTTTACGCGGAGTGCTCTGCACAAGGCCGTCGATCGCATTGAGTCGATCGAGTGCTGTGCGCTTTTCGCTGCTGGTGGTATCCGGGCGCGCTTGAAAGCCTTTGGCGAATTGGGAGGGTTTCATTCTGGGACCTTTATGCGCATAAATTTAGGGAAGCAGGGCGGCAATCTCGTCAGCCACGGCGCGGATTTCCACGCTCGCGAGCTTGGCGCCGCGGTCGCTCATTTGCAGCACCGTCTGGCCGAGGGCCATGGCCTGCTTGTACGCCTCACGGGTAGGAATCTGGGTTTTGAGCAACGGAAAACCGAGCTCTTCCAACGCGCGCTTGAGTTCGCGCGTGAGCATGCGTTTCTCTTCAGTCTTGTTCAGCAGGAAGACCGCGCGAAGGTCTTCGTTCATCACTTGCGCCTGCTGGATCAGCTTGACGAGCCCAACGCTCGACCAATAGTCGGCGGGTGAAGACGATGTGGGAATGACCGCGACCGTCGCGGCCAGCAAGACAACGCCAGAGACTTTCTCGGTGATCGACGGCGGACAGTCGACGACGATGACGTCGTAGTCGCCGACGAACTTCTTGATCTCGCGGTGGATTTGCCCACCGGCTTCCGAGAGGTTGACGACGGGAAAGGGAATACCAGCTTCTCCGTCTGAAGACGCGCTTGCCCAGTGAACCAAGGTGTTCTGTCCGTCCGCGTCGACGACAAGAACCCGCTTCCCCTTTTCATGGAAAGCGGCGCCGAGATGCATCGCGATCGTGCTCTTTCCGACACCGCCCTTTTGTTGTGTGACTGCGATGATTTCAGCTGCCAAGCTCCACCTCCCCGTATTGGACGCTGCTGAATTCTACCTTGATGTATTTTTGTTTCAATGCATTTTGTCGTGACACCGCGACAAATTAGCCATTTGGCCTAGGTTTATGCGCATAAAGGCGGTGCGCCTTCGCTCGATGGCGGCCCGAGGTCGAGCCTTAAGCGTGCTTAGGGGTATTGGCTGTGCCCACGTGCGTGGTCGCCTTGTCCTGGATTTTCCGAGCGCTCGAGGCGGGTAAGCATCCGCAAGGTTGGTCACATGAGCCAAACGCGAGGCGGTACGCACATTCGTTCGTGCCTCGCCATAGGTGGCGTGATCGGATTCATTTGACTGCGCCCGCGCGCGAATTCGCAGAAAGGCCGCACGCTGGTCGCAACGCGCGCGCTGGAGAGCAGTGGCTTTATGCGCATAAAGCCGCCTCTAAGTCACAGCCCTTAAGTCACCATCATTCAACAGCGCCCCGACTCAAGCGCCACGATCCTGCCTCAGCTCAAATAAACCTGAGCCTCGATCAGCGTTACCTTCCGACCGTTCTCGCATAGCGTTGCCCCACCACCGTTAAAATCCCAAGACCCCGCCTTAAGCGTGCTACCTGCTTAAGCGCGCTACCCGACACCGATACACCCATCGAAATCACGGAGCCCACCGACGATGATCACGATCTATCACAATCCCCGTTGCTCAAAATCGCGAGGCGCATGCGACCTCATCGACACCTCGTTCAACACGGCAAACGAGCCGATCAGGATCGTCGAGTATCTGCGCGAGCCGTTGACGGTCGCGCAGCTAAAGGAGTTGAACCGGATGCTCGGTTGCACGGTGCGCGACATGATCCGCAACACCGAACCTGAGTACAAGGAACTGGACCTGGGTGCCGACGATGTCGACGACAACCGGCTCTATGAAGCCCTCGTCAAACACCCGATCCTGCTTCAACGTCCGATCATCGTTCGCAACGGCAAGGCAGTCATCGGCCGGCCGCCTGAAAACGTCAAAGCGCTATTCGACGAATAAATCGAATAGCGCTTTGAGCAACAACAACTACAGCCACAAAATCAAGCTGACGCTCGCGGTCCAGCAGAAGCTAACCTTCGCGTCTTGAAAGACACGGACCCAACGCAGACGCGGCGGCGCGGCCCTCACAGAGAAACCGACCTGCGCTGCCCCAACGATCTCAGCCTTTCGCAACTTGCAAAACCGCATCCTTCGTCACGATCTGTCCAGGAATGATGCGAAGCTGCGCGAACGTATCGGCAATGCGTTGCTGCTCGGCGAGCACCGGCGCGTCGATCGGGCGATACACGTGCGCATAGTGTCGAAGACCGCCTTCGATGACGCTCGCGTCGAGCCCCTGAATCGGCGCGAGCTGTGCGGCCGCTTCGGCATAGTGGCCGCGCACCCATTCGCCTTCCTTGCCGACTTCGTCGATCACTGCCGCGATGACGTCGGCGTTTTCCTGTGCAAACGGACGCGCGCTCAAAAAGAACTGGTGATGACTGACGATCCCTTCGCCGTCGGTCAGCAAGCGCGCATTGGTTTGCCGCTTCGCGGCCTCGAGAAACGGATCCCAGATCGCCCATGCATCGACGGCGCCGCGCTCGAACGCGGCGCGCGCATCGGCGGGCGGCAGAAACGCCGGTTGGATATCCGCGTATTGCACGCCGGATTTCTGAAGCGCGGCGACGAGGAACCAATGCACGTCCGAGCCTTTGTTGAACGCGATCTTTTTGCCCTTCAGATCGGCGACCGATTTTATCGGCGCGTCGCGATGCACAAGGATGCCTTCCGCGTGCGGCGTCGGAAGTTCATAGGCGGTATAGACGAAATTCGCGCCGGCAGCCTGTGCGATGACGGGCGGCGCCTCGCCGACATAGCCGAAGTCGATCGAGCCGACATTGAGTCCTTCGAGCAATTGCGGTCCCGCGGGAAACTCAGTCCATTTGACGGAAATGCCAAGCGGTGCAAAGCGTTTCTCGAGGGTGCCATGCGCTTTCAGCAGGACGAGCGTGCTAGCTGCCTTCTGATAGCCGATGCGGATGGTGTTTGCGCGTGCGGCAGCGACGGAGGGCAGGGCCGCCGCGGCCAATACGGCGCCGGCGCCGGCGAGAAACGCGCGGCGCGTCAGTGAAGGATGACGAATCATGATGGGGATCGGAGATCGACCTGGCGAAAGACGGACGCAACGTGGACCGATTGCGCTCAACAATAATTCGCTCGCGTATGATCACGAACCGATAAATTCGCATAAGCAAATCACGTCGGACTGACGTGGGCCGTCGCCTTTATATGCGTCATACGTGTCAAACATGCCAGGCGCGTCAAACAAAACCGGGCAGTGCCACACACCGGCCGCGCCCAACTCAGGCACACGCTCGCCCCCGCGCGCCTATCGCCCGCGCGTCTCCGGATCATCGATATCATCGAGCCCGCTCATCGCCCGCGACGCCGCTCGCAACAGCCCAATGTGCTTGCGAAAGTTCCGGCATCCGCTGCAAGTCGGCAGATGCGCGCCGACCGCCAACCACTCGCGCATGCCGAGTTTGCGCTCGAGGGCATCGGAAAGCAGCCGCGTGATGTCTTTACATTTCCCCATCGACGTCCCCGCTGGAAAAGCCCTTTTCGGTCAGGCATGTGCGCAGCCGCAGGCGGGCGCGATAAATAAGCACGCTGCAGTGGTTCGCGGACAATTGCAGCTCACTGCAGATCTGATTGGTCTCGAGGTCGAGGAACTCACGCATCATAAACACGCGGCCGATCTGTTCAGGCAGATGATCGAGGCACATCTCGAACAGCGTCCAGAACTGTTGCTGACGCATCGCACGTTCGGGCGTCGGCCACGAGCGCGGCTGCGCTTCGCGAGACCAGTGGCCGTTTTCCTTGAATAGCTCGCGATCGAGCAAAGATTCGCCATCGATTTCGTCGTCGAGCGCGGAGAGATTGATCGTGCGCTTGCGGGCGCGCAGGGTATCGACGAGCTTGTGACGCAGGATGCCGAATACCCACGTCTTGTGCTCCGATTGGCCGGCAAAACGATCAGCCTGCGTCCACGCCGCAGCCAGCGCTTCCTGCACGGCATCTTCGGCGGCTGCCGCGTCGCGCAACTGAAGCCGCGCAAAACGCACCAGATCGCGGCGTAGCCGCTCGAGATACGCGGGATCGTCGAACGCCCGCTCTTCGATCAGCGTCCTCATGCAAGTCCCCGATTTTCAGCGCGAAACGAAAAGCGGAAACGTAGAACAGCAAAGCGGGTACAGCGCCGACGCCGGCGCATGGAACGATGGCTTGTATTCATCAGTGAGAGAAAAAGCGCCTTTGGCAAGGCTCGGCGCACATTTTCCCTCACTTGCTGCCAGGACGAATCAATTTCATCCAATCAGCAAGCGTTCGATACGACTAAAAGTCGACGACTAGCGAAACGCTCAAGGTAGCAACAACATAAAGTCAGGAACTCTTGCCGCCGCCGTCGAGCCCGCTACCCGTTCGCCACACCTTCTTGCCCTCTTCGGACAACTCGCCGCAGCTATGTTCCGCATCGGACTGTGTGTTTTCGACGGCCATATCGCCGCCCGCCTGTTCTTGCGCTTTTTGCCGTTGGCCTTTGCGCGCGGCCAATGCTTCGTCATGCGATTTACCTGAGGAAATGCGCGTCATGCTGTCAACCCTCCGTAAGAAACTGCGCCTGCACCGTTGCGCGCACAACTAGAAAGTTTGCGCGATTCGAGATGTGCCGGTCCGCTAAAGGTTCGAAGAAGCGTCGCGCTACAAGTTCGCGGCACTTTGTAATCGGAACGCATGGTTTGCGGTAGTTTTTGCTGCTCGCCTGCTAGCCGATCGCAAGCTTGAGTCACAAGGAAAAGAGTCGATTTATCCACAAGGTTTTCCCCGAAATCTGTGGATAACAGACCTGGCTTCAGACTTATCCACAGACCCGAAGCAACTTCGCGAATACCGCTATGATTAACGGGCCGTATCTTTAACCGAAGTAACTCAATGGGAACGACACCATGGCTTATCAGATCGCAGTCATCGTAGGGAGCCTGCGCCGCGAGTCTTTCAACCGTCAGCTCGCGCATGCCTTGATTTCGCTTGCGCCGGCCGAATTCAAGTTCGAGTTCGTCGAGATCGGTAACCTGCCGCTGTACAACCAGGAGTACGACGCCGATTTCCCGGAAGCGGCGCGCCACTTCAAGCGGCAAATCGAGTCGGCCGACGCCCTGCTGTTCGTCACGCCCGAATACAACCGTTCGATGCCAGGTGTGCTGAAGAACGCGCTCGACTGGGGTTCGCGTCCGTGGGGCCACAGCTCGTGGGGCGGCAAGCCGGGCGCAGTGTGCGGCACGTCGCCGGGTGCGATGGGCAGCGCGCTCGCGCAGCAACATCTGCGCAATGTGCTCGCTTATCTCGATGTGCCGACGATGGGCCAGCCCGAAATCTTCGTTAAGCACGATCCTTCGCGCATCGATGCAAACGGCGCGATCGTCAACGACGACACGCGCGAATTCCTGCAAAACTTCGTCGACACCTTCGTCGCCTGGGTAAAGAAACACAAGGTCTGATCGCGGCAGCGCGACGCACGCGCCGTCTGCCTGCCTGTCGAATCGCGCATCAAGCTGCGCGTCGACCCGGTTTCGATTGAAGCGGCGCCCTACGCCTCGCGTGCATGGCGCCGCTGTCCGGCCGATCATCGTGACAGTCATCGGTCGTCAATGATGGTGATGATGACCTGTCACACGCTCCCATCCGTGCCGCACCGCAGCCTTGAAGCGATCCCAGCTTCCCTCTGGCGCCGCGCGTTCCCAGTCGTGACGCGCATCGAGTTCGACGTCGTCATCCCATGGCCGGTCCTGATAGCGCGTATCGCGTCCCATCGTCGCGCCGTACCGGTAGGCCGGCACGTATTCGTCGTACCGTGCGCCTTCGCGCGTACCGAACTGCTCGTCGTAATGCAGACGGAAGTCCTCCTCGTACTCGAGGAATTCGTCGGGAATCGGCGCGCCGAGATCGCCGTCGCGGGCGTTGCGGGCCGCACCCTGTTGACTGGCGGCGGATGCACTCGAAGTTGTCGGCGATGCCTCGGATGTCGTCTGTGACGACGGTCGATAAGGCGACTGTGTGGCCGATGGCGTCGGAGCACGCAAATCCGGACCGCGCGTATCGTCGGACGACATGCGTCGCGGCGCATCGTTTCCGACCGTCGGCTGCGAATAGTCGACTCCGCGGTCGACCCCGCGGTCGGCGCCGCGCAACTGCTCGCGCGCCTCGTGTTCATTCATCATGCCAGGCGTGCCGGCCGCGGACGGGCTGCCCCGCATACGATCGTCGTTCCGTTCGACACTTCTTTCGTCCGGCATGCCAGCGCCGCGAACTTCACGTTGGGCTTCATCGCGTCCGCTGACCCCTGTCATATCCGACGACAAATCCGCATCAGGCATCATTTGCGGTGGTTGATGTTCATCGCGCACCGGTGAAACGCCTTGGGGCGTTGCAGCCGGCTCCGGATAGCGAGGATTGACGCTGCCCGTCCGCGAGCTGCGTTCTGCTGCCATGTCGCGCTGCCATAGACCTTCGCCGGGCAGAGGCGTCGCCCGGCTGATGTCCGCAGGATCCGATTGATATTGCGCAGCACCGCGAACTGTTCTCGCCGGATACGCAGGCTCATCGCCCATGCTTGATGAAGCGCCGCCCGATGTGCGCGAAAACTCGTCGCGCGGCGGCGCGGACGGCGCTGGGGACGACGGCGCGAGGGGCGCGGATGGTATATCGCGCTGCATCTGCGCTTCACGCATCCGATCGCTACGCGTTTCGACCTGAGTCATCCGCGTGTGCGGCACTTGCTGCTCCCGCATCTGCGCCTCGCGCATCGCCGCTTCATCGAGTTCGCGACGTCCGGCATCGGCGGTATCGGCCAGATCCGGCCGCAGCACGGCGCCGGATCCAGGCGCGCTGCCGGCCGCAATCGCGGTCCGTGCGGCTTCATCATCGATCGGCGTATCGTGCGGCGGCGCATCGACGCGCTCGTAGCGACGCTCTTCTTCCATCGCGCGTAACGCCTCATTCGGCGGCTGCGCAGCAGTCGGCACCGCGGCCGGCGTGCCGAGGCCCAACTCATCGAGCATCGAATGTTCGCGCCTCGCCTGCGCGGTTTCTCCAGCGTCGCGCGGTGGCGGCGGCTCGAAGCGAGCGCGCTCGCTAACGTCGCGCGCACCCAGCCGCATCAGCATGTTGTGGGCGAGTTCCGTGTGGGCGTCGGAGGTCGCGTCGACGGCGACGAGGACCGCGCCGCGCCGTACCGCATCGGTATAGCGTTCGGCGATCGGCTCGTTGAGACTGGACCCGGACGTCGAAAACAGGCTCGAAAAAAAGCGCTCGATATTGGCGAGCACGCCCGGCGATTCGTCCGCAATCGCATCGGACGCCGTCTCAGGGTTCGCCCGCAACTCGACCTCGTGATAAGCGAAGCCCGATTGCACGAGTGCGTTGCGCGCGCCGTCCGCTTCCGCATAGGTGTTGAACAGGCCGATGACCGTATGTCGCATGGCTGCCTCCCGGTGGTTTGCTCGAGCCGGCGGCGCGACGGCGTAATGCCGTCACTCGCCAGCCGGCGTTAACCGGAAAGGCCGCAACGATCGTGCCGGGAGGCATTGCAAGAGCAGTGGCAACCATGGCGTCAAAAGCGGTGCCAAAAGCGGCGCAAGCAGAGCCCTGCGATAACGCACAACAAGCGATGGCGCACGAGCGCGCCGCGGCAACCGCAGCACATACGCAAATCCGCCGCGTAAGGCCAAAGCAAGGCCCAGGCAAGACCCGAACAAAGCCGACTCAAATCGCACCGCAACGCAACGCATCCGCACCGCCTACGCACCGCCCTTTTTACAAAGAACCGGTAACGCGAGCGGCGATAGCCGCGCTTAATGAGTCGGATGCGGATCCGGTGACGCGAGATCCTGCTGCAGCGTCTGCAAAAACTGATCTAGTAGCGCGATATCGAACGGCTTCGGCAAAACGTGCGCATCGACATGCCGCGCGCGCTCGAGTTCTTCCGCGTAACCGGTCACGAGCACGACCGGCAGCTTCGTTTCGAAGTGCTGGATCGCTTCCGCGAGATCGATGCCGTTGAGCTTGCCCGGCATATGGATGTCCGAAATCACGAGGTCGAACGGCAAGGGCTCGCCGCTCCTGGCCCGCTTGGCGCGCGCATCGTCGAGCAGACGCAGCGCCGTGTCGGCGTTGAACACGCAGGTCACCTCATGACCCATCATCTGCAGCAGCGCTTCGGTGCCGGCCGCCACTTCGTCGTTGTCTTCGACGAGCAGAATGCGCAGCCCTTGCGGCGTCTCGCTCTCTGCGATGATCGGCTCAATCGGCGCTTCGGCCTGAACCGGTTCGCCGGTCGTGCGCGGCAGGTAAAGTCGCACCGAGGTGCCCGCGCCGGTCGCGCTGTCGATGGCGGCAAGGCCGCCCGAGCGCTCGCAGAACGCGAACACTTGCGGCAGGCCGAGGCCCGTGCCCATGCCCTTCGGCTTGGTCGTGAAGAGCGGCTCGAACGCGCGCGCGAGCACGTCGGGCGGCATGCCGACGCCGGTATCCTCGAGCGACAGCTGAACGAACTCGCCAGTCAGCGGAAAACCGTCTTCGTGACGGAACGTGATGTTCTTCGCGCGCACCGTGAAGCGTCCGCCGTTCGGCATCGCGTCGCGCGCATTGACGGCAACGTTGATCAACGCGAGCTCGAGCTCCGCAACGTCGATGCGAATCGGCCAGACGCCGACGCCGATGTCCATCACGAGCGACACCTTAGCGCCGAGCGAGGCGCGCAACAATTCGCGGCAGCCGGGCAACCAGCGTTCAACCGCGAGCGTTTCGTTGCGCAGCGGCTGCTTGCGCGCCACGCCGAGTAGCTGGCGCGTCAGCGATTGGCCGCTTTTCAGCGCGCGCTCGACGGCCGACAGTTCGCGATCGAATGCGGCCGCTTTTCGTCTGCGCAAAATCTGGATATTTGCTGAGACGATCATCAGCAGATTGTTGAAGTCGTGCGCGACGCTGCCCACGAGATTGCCGAGCGCTTCCATCTTGCGCGACTGCCGGTACGCGGATTCGATCGAGCGCCGCATCGACGCTTCGGCCTGCCAGCGCTCCCACGCTTCCTCTTCGGCGGCAAGCCGTTTCAACGAAAGCCAGATGACGCACCACAACACGACCGACGGCACGAACATCGCGAGAATCAGCACGCTTAAGTGCCGGTACCACGCGGCCCAGATCGCCGACGTGCGATAGCCGCACGCCACGTACACCGGATAGGAACCGACGCGCCGGAACGCGACGATCTGCGTGTCGCCATACAGCATCGAATGCACGCGCACGACGCCCGCGCGGCGGCCCTCGGCGAGCGCCTCGGTGAACGACGATTTCTGCGGTTCAGCGGCCGCTCTGCTGCTCGGAGGATAGTGCGCGAGCACAGCGCCGTCGGTGCGCGTCAGACCCATCGTCATCGGCGAGCCGCTGCCGCCCAGCAGATCGCGATAGAAGTCGCTGAAATAGCCGGAGCGCAGCGCGACCGAGACGATGCCGGCAAACGCATCGTCGCCGTTGCGGCGCGCAACGCCGGTGTTGAACACGACTTCGCCGTCCGCCGCCGAGCCGGACATCACGCGCGACACATGCTCGATCACGCTGCCGTTGCGAATGCCGATGAAATCGTCGCGTCCGGCAATCGATAGCGGCGGCGCCGGATAGAAGCGGCTGCTCGCGAGCAGCGTGCCGTCGCTGCTGAAAATCGACATCGACGCAACCTGCGGATAACCGCCGCCGATCGAATCGAGCTTGTCGTGGATCTGCGCTTCGCGCGTGCGAATGCCGGCGTCGTCGAGACCTTGCACGAGATCGACGACGCGCGCGTCGAGCGCTTCGTTCATGTCGAATACTTTCAGCGCGTGTTCTTCCGCGACGCGCACGGTGCGCAGCGTCACGTCGGTCGCTTCCGCCTCACGGGCGCGGAAGTCGTTGAACGCCATCACGGCGACGAACACGCAGGGCAGGATGATCGCGGCGATCAGCAGCGCGATCAGCGTCATGCGCCGGACGGCGAAATTGTGCTCGGGCACGGCCGGAAACACGGTCTCCTCGGACCGGTTGCCAGCGTCACGATTTTCTTCAGCCGATTCGCGCCGTTCAGAAGTCATCTTGGACACCGCGGCAAAAGTCGGAAAGGGCAGGCATGACTTCCACCATCATACGGCGAGCGGTGAGGGCTGCAATTCGAATTCTGTCAGATGGGCCGGAGTGTCCGCGAAACAGTGACAAATCCGGAAGCGCAAACGTACACAAAAGTATAAACGGCGACATTTTGTTGATTAGTGGTTAAAACGTCCCCGAAACTGCTGGTCATTTGAGTGACTTTTTTTCGATGTACCGCATTTTGGCGAGTTGCCTTTTCGCCGGTTTGCTTTGAGAATTGCGCCCCAGATAAGCCATGCGCCCGCCATGTCCGGACGCAATCGCGCGAGGGCGCCCCGACATCCCAGTCAGACGAGACGGAAGGGTCATTCGCGATAGTCAGCGATTAGTCAGCGATCGTCAGCGGGGCAGCACGGTATGCATCACGCCCGTTGCCGCGCAGATTCTGCTACGGGTGGGGTTCAAAAATGCCGGCCATTATCGTCTTTCGACGCGTACGCGACTATTCCCGTGTATGTCGACCACTGCACGGCGCGGCGCCGCACTCCTTCGCCCTTTTTCGTACCGCGTGTACCTGAGCGGGCCGCAGCATTTCCGCCCTGCACGCAGTAAATCCGGCCGGTCATTAAAGAACCGCCGACAGCCGCCGATAATACGCACGAGACAATTCCGTTTACCGATTCTGCCGCCATGCCTTTGCCCATTGTGATCGCCGACGATTCGCTGCTCGCCCGGAAGGTGCTCACAAAGGCACTGCCGCCGGACTGGGACGTCGAGATCGCCTACGCGTCGAATGGGCGCGAAGCACTCGCACTGTACCGCGCCGGCAAGGCCACGGTGATGTTTCTCGACCTGACGATGCCGGACATGACGGGCTACCAGGTGCTGGAAGCGCTGCAGCACGAAGATCTGAACACATTCGTGATTGTCGTGTCCGCGGACATCCAGCCGATGGCGCAGGAACGCGTACGCGCGCTGGGCGCGGTCGCGTTCATTGCGAAGCCCGTGACCCCCGAGGCGGTCCTTCCCATCCTCAAGGAGTACGGGTTGTATGCCTGAGCCAGTTCTCAACGAAGACCAGCGAGACGCGCTGCAGGAGGTGGCGAATCTCGCGATGGGGCAGGCCGCGAAGCGTCTCGCGCTGCTGCTCGATGCGTTTATCGAGCTGTCGGTGCCGCGCGTGCGTGTCGTCAACGTGCGCGAAGCGGCGCAGGCGCTGCGCGACATGACCGGCATCAGTGAAACCGTCGCCGCGGTGCGCCAGGGGTTCCGCTCGGACATCAAGGGCGAAGCGCTCGTGATCTGCAAGAGCGGCAACGTCGAACAGCTGTGCGCGCTCGTGAGCGACCCGTATGCGAAATCCGCCTACGAAGCGATCAGCCAGGAAGAGCTGATTTTCGACATCGCGAACCTGCTGACGGGCGCCTGCGTCTCGTGCATCTTCGAACAGCTCGGCCGCGCGCCGGTGTTCTCGGCGCCGGGCATGCTCGGCCTCACGATGTCGCTCGACGACGTATTCCAGCCGAACATCCTCGCGTGGAGCGTCGCGCTGCTCGTCGAAGTGAACTTCTCGCTCGAGGACCAGAGTTTTCGCGCGCATCTCGTCATGCTGATGGCCGAAGACTCGATCCTGCATATCAATCACGCACTTGATGCACTGTTGTCCAGCCTATGAATGTTTCGACGGCCTCTCTGAGTGACCTGGTGGTTGAACGCGTCGGATTCGGCATTTTCGTGCTCGACCGGCAAATGAACGTCCTGATGTGGAATCGCTTCATGCACGACCACAGCGGCCTGTCGGCCGAACAGGTGGTCGGCAAATCGATTTTCGCGAGCTTTCCGGAACTGCCGCGCGTCTGGCTCACGCGCAAGCTCGAAAGCGTGTTCCAGCTCGGCAGTTTCGCGTTCAGCTCGTGGGAGCAGCGGCCGTATCTGTTCAAGTTCGACCACGACCGGCCGATTACCGGCGGCGTCGACTTTATGCAGCAGGACTGCACGTTCATGCCGCTGATGCGCGATCGCGAAGTGGAGGCCGTTTGTGTAACGGTCTCCGATGTGACGCACGTGAGCATCATGCAACGCGAACGCGAGGAAGCGGTGGCGAAGCTGCAGGAATATGCCGATCGCGACGGGCTGACCGGCATTGCGAACCGGCGCTATTTCGAAGTGCGGCTGCGCGACGAGTACACGCGCTGGCAGCGCTATGGCGGCGATCTGTCCATCTTGCTGTTCGATCTCGATCACTTCAAGAAGATCAACGACCAGTTCGGGCACGTCGCGGGCGATTCGGTGCTGCGCGAAATGGCGCAGCGCGTGGCCGGCGTCGTGCGCGCGCAGGATACGTTCGGGCGCTTCGGCGGCGAGGAATTCGCGCTGCTGCTGCCGTGCACGCCGCTCGAAGACGCGATGCTCGTCGCCGAGAAAATCCGCCATACGATCGGCGACACGCCGGTCGACGTGCACGGCGTCAGCGTGCCGGTCACTGCGAGCGTCGGCGGCGCATCGGCGCGAGCCGGTGTCCCGGCTTACGAAGCGTTGATCAACGAAGCCGATGCGGCCCTTTACACTGCTAAACGACAAGGCCGTAATCGCTCGATCGCATTCATCTGACGTTCACTGAACGCTCATGCGACCATCGTCTGATATGCCACCCGGGCGGTCCGGCAAGCCTTACAAGGCCGCCGCCCGCCGGCCCGGCTTTTAGCGACAGGGCCCGCCGGGCCGGGTTTAGCGGCAGCTTTCGATGGCTGGTATACTTTCGCCCGTTCCGGCATCCCGCCGGTATATTTCAGATGTGATTTCGCGCGTGTCCGCGCGCGCGGGCGGCTTGCCCTGCGGGTAGGCATGACTTCTTGATCGCCCCCTTTTAATCGGGCGCCTCAGCGGAGATTGTCTTGGCCGTTTCCAATCCAGTCGTGGACGACACACAAACCGACGCCGCTGCCGCTTCCTCAGGCAGTTCGTTTTATCTCGCCATGCGCATCCTGCCGGTCGCGCAGCGTGATGCGATGTACCAGATTTACGCGTTCTGCCGCGCCGTCGACGATATCGCCGACGGCGGCCAGCCGCCGGCCGAACGGGCCGCCGCGCTCGAGCGCTGGCGCGCCGACATCGACGCGTGCTACGCAGGAGCGCCGCGCGAGTCGCTGCGCGATCTGACGCGGCACATCCATACGTTCCATCTGCAGCGCGAAGACTTCCACGCGATGATCGACGGCATGGCAATGGACGCCGAAGCCGACATTTGCGCGCCCGACGAGGCGACGCTCGACCTCTATTGCGACCGCGTGGCGAGCGCCGCGGGGCGGCTGTCGGTGAGAATATTCGGGATGGAAGAGCAGCCGGGCCGCGATCTCGCGCACCATCTGGGGCGGGCGCTGCAGCTCACGAATATCCTGCGCGACATCGACGAAGATGCCGAACTGAACCGCTGCTATCTACCGCGCGAACTGCTCGCGCGCGAGGGCATCGCGGTGACGAATCCGGCCGCGATCGCTGACGACCCGTCGCTTCCGCGCGTATGCGCGACGATCGCGGAACGCGCCGAGCGGCACTTCATCGCGTCGAACGCGATCATGGATCAGTGCCCGCGGGCGCATGTGCGGGCGCCGCGCATCATGTCGGGTGTCTACCATTGCCTGCTCGAGCGCACGGTCGAGCGCGGTTTCGACATTCCGCGCACCAAAGTCCGCAAGCCGCGTGCGCGGCTCTTGTGGATTCTCGCGCGGTACGCCTTCTTCTGATGCGCAAGCTGGTCCACGTGATCGGCGCAGGCCTCGCGGGCCTCGCCGCCGCAGTGCAATTGCAGCGCCGCGGTGCGCAGGTCGCGTTATACGAAGCGGCGGAGCAGGCGGGCGGGCGTTGCCGCTCATACTATGACCGCACGCTCGGCGCGACCGTCGACAGCGGCAATCACGTGGTGGTGTCGGGCAACCATGCCACCTTGAATTATGTGCGCGCGATCGGCGCCGGCGACGAACTGGTCGGGCCGACGCAGCCCGAGCTGAATTTCATCGATGTCGCCACGCGCATGCGCTGGACCGTGCGGCCGTCGCCGGGGCGCGTGCCGTTCTGGATGCTCGACCCGGCCGCGCGGGTGCCGCATACGCATGTAGGCGACTATCTGTCGCTCGTGCCGCTGCTGTTCGCGAAGCCGGGCCGCACGCTCGCGCAGACGATGCGCTGCAACGGCGCGCTGTGGGACCGCATGCTGGGCCCGCTGCTGACGGTGATGATGAACGTCGATCCGCGCAACGGCACCGCCGAACTCGCGGCCGCCGCAGTGCGCGAAACGCTCGCGACCGGCGGCGACGCGTATCGGCCGCTCGTGGCGCGTGACGGCCTGAGCAGCACATTTGTCGATCCGGCGCTGCGTCTGCTGCAGCACGGCGGCGCGACGATCCGCCTCAACGCGCGTCTCGATGCGATCGAATTCGCCGACAGCCGCGCGACTGCGTTACAGGTTGGCGGCGAGCGTATCGCGCTCGAAGACGGCGAAGCCGCAGTGCTCGCGGTCCCACCGCACGTCGCGCAGGCGCTCGTGCCGGGCGTGCAAGCGCCGCAGCGCTTCTCGCCGATGGTGACCGCGCACTTCGCGATCGAGCCGCCCGCGGGCCATCCGCCCACGGCCGCGCTGATCAACGGCAATGCGCACTGGCTGGTGGCCGCCGACGGGCGACTTTCCGCCACCGCCTACGGCGCGGAACGCCTCGCGGGCATGCCGCGCGACGCGCTGGCGCAAACGCTGTGGACCGACGTCGCGCAGGCAGCCGGTTTGCCGGCACAACCGCTGCCGATATGGCAGATTGGCGTCGAACCATACGCCACCTTCGCGGCGGTGCCTGACGAGGAAATGCGCCGCCCGGCGGCGCGCACGCGCTGGAATAACCTGATGCTTGCGGGCGACTGGACGGCTACCGGTCTGCCCGCGACGATAGAGGGAGCGATCCGCTCGGGCCAGAAGGCCGCGGATCTGCTCCTGAACGAACCGATGGGACGCTGATGAACGATTTATCCCTCGCCCAGCCGTTGGGCGAAGCAAACCCCGCAGCCGATCGCGCAGAAGACGCGACGGTTGCTGTCGACCCTGGCGGTCAGGTGGCCGCTCAGGTTGCCAATCCGGTTGCCGGCGAGCCTGCCGGTCAGGTTGGCGCGGATGCGGCCGCGCAAGCTGCCGCGCCGGCCGGCGTCGTAGCGGACGCAAACCCGGACGCCAAACCGGACGCCGCACTCGACGCGGCCGTCACGCGCGCCACGGACGCAATTCTCGCCGCGCAACGCGACGACGGCCATTGGGTCTACGAGCTCGAAGCCGACGCGACGATTCCGGCCGAATACATCCTGCTCGTTCATTACCTCGGCGAAACCGCGAATCTCGAACTCGAACAGAAAATCGGCCGTTACCTGCGCCGCATCCAGTTGCCGAACGGCGGCTGGCCGCTCTTCACCGACGGCGCGATGGACGTCAGCGCCACCGTCAAGGCGTACTTCGCGCTGAAGATGATTGGCGACGCGGAAGACGCCGATCATATGCGCCGCGCGCGCGAAGCGGTGCTCTCGCATGGCGGCGCGGAAGCGGTCAACGTGTTCACGCGTGTGCTGCTCGCGCTGTTCGGCGTGATCTCGTGGCGCGCGGTGCCGGTAATGCCGGTCGAGATGATGCTGCTGCCGCAGTGGTTCCCGTTTCATCTGTCGAAGGTGTCGTACTGGGCGCGCACGGTCATCGTGCCGCTGCTCGTGCTGGCCGCGAAGCGCCCGGTCGCGCGCAATCCGCGCGGCGTGCGCATCGACGAACTGTTCATTGGCACGCCGGTGAACACCGGCATGCTGCCGCGCGCGCAGCACCAGAGCGCAGGCTGGTTCCGCTTCTTCCGCTCGATTGACGCCGTGCTGCGCGTAACGGGAGGCCTGTTTCCGAAGAAGACGCGCGAGCGCGGGATTCAGGCGGCGCTTGCGTTCGTCGACGAACGCCTGAACGGCGAAGACGGCCTCGGCGCAATTTTCCCGGCGATGGCCAACTCGGTGATGATGTACGACGTGCTCGGCTATCCGGCCGATCATCCGAATCGCGCGATTGCGCGCCGCTCGGTCGACAAGCTGCTCGCCATCCACGAAGACGAAGCGTATTGCCAGCCGTGTCTGTCGCCGGTGTGGGACACCTCGCTTGCCGCGCATGCGCTGCTCGAGACCGGCGATGCGCGTGCCGTGGCCGCGGCGGCACGCGGCCTTGACTGGCTCGTGCCGCTGCAGGTGCTCGACGTGCGCGGCGACTGGATTTCGCGCCGGCCGAACGTGCGCCCGGGCGGCTGGGCATTCCAGTACGCGAACCCGCACTATCCGGACGTCGACGACACGGCCGTGGTCGTGGCGGCCATGCATCGCGTCGCGCTCGACGCGAAGACGCAGGCGTATGACGCCGCGATCGCGCGGGCGCGCGAGTGGGTGGTCGGCATGCAGAGCAGCGACGGCGGGTGGGGCGCGTTCGAGCCCGAGAACACGCACTATCACCTGAACAGCATCCCGTTCTCCGATCACGGCGCGCTGCTCGATCCGCCGACCGCGGACGTGTCGGGCCGCTGCCTGTCGATGCTTGCGCAGATGGGCGACATGCCGGCGACGAGCGACGCCGCGCGCCGCGCCTACGACTATCTGCTGAAGGAACAGGAAGCCGACGGCAGCTGGTATGGCCGCTGGGGCATGAACTACATCTATGGCACGTGGAGCGTGCTCGGCTCGCTGAACGCGGTCGGCATGCCGCCCGAGCATCCGGCGATGAAGCGTGCGGCGCAATGGCTGATCTCGATCCAGAACACGGACGGCGGCTGGGGCGAGGACGGTACGAGCTACAAGCTCGAATACCGTGGCTACGAGCGCGCGACGAGTACCGCGTCGCAGACTGCCTGGGCGGTGCTCGCGCTGATCGCGGCCGGCGAAGTCGGGCATCCGGCGGTGGCGCGCGGCATCGAGTATCTCGTACGCGAGCAGCGCGACCACGGGCTGTGGGATGAAACGCGCTTTACGGCGACGGGCTTCCCGCGCGTCTTCTACCTGCGCTACCACGGCTATCGCAAGTTCTTCCCGCTGTGGGCGCTGGCGCGCTACCGGCACATGAAGCAGTCCGGCGAAACGCGCGTCAAGGTCGGCTTGTGAGTCGGCCTGTGAGCGCGAACGCGCCATCGGCGGGCGGTCGCGCCGCCGCGCCGGCTGCGTTGCCCGTGATCGCGGTCACCGGCATGGCGTTCGAAGCGCGCATTGTGCGCGGCGAGGGCGTCGACGCCGTATTCGCGGCGCGCGCCGATCTGCTCGAGCGTGCGTTGACCGCAGCGGTGGCGCGCGGTTGCGCCGGCATTATCAGCTTCGGTACGGCGGGCGGACTCGCGCCCGATCTCGAGCCCGGCGCGTTGATCGTTGCGGAAGGGGTGGATGGGCCGCTCGGGCCGGTTTCGACCGACAGCGCGTGGTCCGGGCGAATCGCCGCCGCGCTGCTGGCGACGCCGCTTGCCGCGAAACTGCGCCGCGGCCGCCTCGCGGGTGTCGCGGCGCCGCTGACCGGCTCGGCCGACAAGGCGGCGCGCCATCGCGCCACGGGCGCATTGGCCGTCGATATGGAATCGCATCTGGCGGGCGCGATTGCCCACGCCCATCGATTGCCGTTCGTGGTGTGCCGCGCGGTGGTTGATCCGGCGTGGCGCACGTTGCCACCCGCCGCGACTGCCGGTTTGCGCGACGACGGCAGCACCGCGATCGCGCCGATCCTGCGTGAACTGATCAGACAGCCGTCACAGCTTCGCCCGCTGATCCAGCTGGCCGCGGATGCGCGCGCCGCGCGCGCGACCCTCGTCGATGCGCGCCGCGTGCTGGAACAGGCTGGCGCGCTGCGGTTCTCGCCGCGACTCGGGTAGCTAGCCACGTAGTCGGCCACGCATTTAGCCCCGCATTCAACCCCGCATTCAACCCGACAATCAGCGGCATATTCGGCAGCTAGTCGGCGGCCGGCGCCGCGCGCATTGACTTGGGGCGCAGCGTTATTTCGCCGGCGCGCTTTCGCCCGGATCGCTGTAATCCGGCACAGCGGGGCTCCCGCTCTTGCCGCCGGCAGCACCAGCGCCCGCGCCCGTACCTTGCGACGAGGGCGTCGAAGAAGACGAGCTACCCGGATCGTTATAGTTCGGCACCGCCGGACCGTCATCGCTACCGCCGCCAGCCGGCGCATTGCCCGGATCCGTATAGATCGGTACGCCCGCCGGCGCGGAACTCGACCCCGCCGCACCCGACGCAGGCTCGGCCGGCGCAGCGCCCGATTCCTCATCGCCATAATTCGGCAGCGCCTGCTCCGGCGCACCCGTGCTACGCAGCAAGGCGCGTCGCTGCTGCGTGTACGCGTCGCGCACGAACGAGTATTTGTCGAGCGCCGCCTGCTGCAGCAGGCTCGTCGCGCCGAGCAGATCGGAACGCACGCTCAGGAACTGCACGCCGTACAAAATGGTGCGCGGCTCCCAATCGAGGTAGTGAACCGGATTGAAGCGGAAATCGACCGCGAAACCGATGCTGTCACGGAACGAGCTGGGCCCGAACACCGGCAGCACCAGATACGGGCCCGACGGCATACCCCAGCGTCCGAGCGTCAGGCCGAAATCCTGCTTATGTTTCGGCAGGCCGGCTGGCGTCGCGAAGTCGAGCAGGCCGCCGACGCCGAACACCGTATTCATCGTAAAGCGCATCAGCGTCTCGACCGCTTCGGTGATATTCAGCTGCAGCATGCTGTTGGCGAAGTTGTCGAGGTCGCCGATATTCGAGAAGAAGTTGCTGATCGCCTGGCGCAACGGCTGCGGCGTGACCTTCTGATAGCCCTTCGCAAGCGGCACGGCCACTGCCGTGTCAACCTTGTCGTTGACGTTGAAGATCACACGATTCATCGGTTCGAGCGGGTCGCCGGGCGTTTTGTTCGGGCCCGTCGCGCATCCGCTCATCAGGCCGGTGGCAAGCATCGCCAGAGCGGCGGTTCGCATCTTCATGCATCAATCCTTTGTTTTTTTCTCGTCGTTACGCGGCGCACCCGCGGTTTGCCCATCAGGACCGGTTGAAATACCACAGCGCCGATCAACGTGCAGAAGAGCGACAGCGCGAGCAGTTTGCCCATGCTCGACGTGCCGGGATGGTGCGACAGCCAGAGACTCCCGAACGCAGTTGCCGTGGTCGCCGCACTGAAGATCACCGCGTGCGTGAGGCTCGACTGCAGCAGGCCGGTTTCGCCGCGGCGCCATGCCATCACGAAGTAGATCTTGAATGCGACGCCGACGCCGAGCATCAGCGGTAGCGCGATGATATTCGCAAAGTTCAATGACATGCGGAACACCACGCAAAGCTCAAGCGTGACAACGGCCGACACGAGTAGCGGAATCAGCGTACGCAGCACATCGCTGAAGCGGCGCAGGGCGATCCATAGCAAGGTGGTGATCGCGACGAGCGCCCAGCAGGCCGCCTGCACGAACGACAGGATGATGACGTTCGCCGAATGGAGGATCGAGATCGGACCGCCGATGGTGGCCGGCTCGGCCGTTTTCACCGCCTTCGCGAAGGCGCGCAGCATGACGTCGTCGCCGGGATCGGTGCCGGGCGGCACCTTCGGCGAGATTTCGACGAGCGCCTGGCCGCTTTTCGAGATCCAGTCGCTGACGATTTCGCGCGGTAGCGTCGTTTCGGTGATCGGCGACGGTTGCAGCAGATTCGTCAGCTGCTTGAGCGCGATGCGCAGCGGTTCGGAGATGGCCGTTTCGGCGCGGTCCCGCGTAGCGGCATTGGCGGCCGCGAGTTTCGTCAGCGTTTCCGACAGATGTTTGGCCTCGGCCGCACCCGGGCCCGGGTGGTCTTCGGCGGCCAATGAAAGCTGGTTCGCCACGCGCTTGATCGCATCGACGCGCACGGCGTCGGTGGCGGGCGGCGCCGGCGTTTGCGTGAGCGCCGGCAGCAATTGCTGTGCGGCGGCCGAGATCAGCGCGAGCTTTTGCGGCTGATCGGGCGGAATAAAGGTGGACAGCGTCGTCGTGCGGCCGACTTCCGGCAGTTTCGACAGGCGCGCGGCAATCCGGTCCGCGCCCGCCAGGTTCGGCGCGAGCGCCCGCACGTTGTTGACGCCGGCTTCCGGCGCATCGTTCAGCGACAGCAGCGTCGCCATCGATTCGGTGTGCGGATCCTTCAGATGCAGCGGATTGAAGTCGAAGCGCAGATGCGCGAGCAGCGGCAACGCACCGATGATCACGGCAAGCGTGATGATCAGCACGGGCTTGCGGTTGCGGTCGAGAAAGTCGTCGACGGGCGCAAGCGCGGTAAAACCGGGCGACCCGGCTTCGCCGGGCGGATTGAACACCTTCAGGAGTGCCGGCAGCAGGGTCATGTTCGTGAAGTACGCGACGAACATGCCGACGCCTGCAATTTTTCCCAACTCCGACACGCCGCGATAGGCGGTCGGCAAAAAGGAAAAGAAGCTCTCGGCGACGGCTACAGCCGCGAGCGTCAGCGGCACGCCGATGCTGTAGGCGGTATTGACGAGCGCGGCCGCAAGCCGATTGTCCCGATGACGTTCTTCCCGATACTTGACGCCGTACTGCACGCCGAAGTCGACGCCAAGCCCGACGAACAGCACCATGAACGCGACCGAAATCATGTTCAGCGCGCCGACCATCATGAGACCGAGCGCGGCCGTGATCGCAAGGCCGACGAACAGCGTGATCAGCACCGCGACGATCATGCGGCCCGAACGCAAGGCGAGCCACAGAATGAACAGTACGACGAGCAACGTGATGATGCCGTTGACGGCCGCGCCGTCTTTCACCGAGGCGAACTCTTCGTCGGCGAGCGGCTGCTTGCCGGTCAGGCGCACTTGTGCGCCATATTTACTCGTGAGGTTCAGCGAGGCGGCGATCTTGCGGATCTGATTCGACGCGTGGGCGCCCGCCTGCAGCGCGCCATAGTTGACCACCGGCAGCACGGTAATGAACGCGCGCGCCGGCGGTTTCGCTGCGCTCTTGTCGACGAGCCCGCGCCACGACATGACCGCAAACTGGCCGGCCAGCACCTTGTCGAGCGTGTTTGCGCTTTCCGATAGCAGATGGCTCATGTCGCTCAACTTCACCTGCCCGATCGTCAGCGGCAGCTGAAGGGTCGTGTTGAGCGTATTGGCGAGGCCCGTCAGACCGGGATCGTGCGCGAGCGAATTGATGAGCGGCTTGGCCTTGACCAGCTGCGACGTGGTCGATTCGACATCGGTAAGCGCTGGAAACAGTAGACCGTTGCGTTCGAAGAACGGTCCGCCAGCCGGCTCGGTGACGCGCACGAACTCGTTCCGTTCCTTTTGCAATGCGGCAGTGAGTTCGTCCGCGGCGGCGCCGGCAAACTCAGGCGCGCCGGCTTCGACCACGACGAGTATCGTATCGCCGCGTTCGGGGAAGGCCTTGTCGATCGCATTGTCGAGCGCGTTCCACTTCTCGTCGTTCTCGACGAGCCGGCTCACGTCCGTATTGATCTTGAAGTGATGGGCGACGTAAAAGCCGCTCGCAACGGCAAGCGCGAGCGATACGCCGATCACCTGCAACGGGCGGCGCACGGAAAAGACAGCAAGGCGGACGATGGATGACTTCAGCATGTAGGCGCAGAGCCCCTGTCATTGGATGGCATTTTCTTCAAGAGCGCACAAGTATACCGACGCAACCCGCCTGTAGGCGGATCGAAGGGCGGGCGCCGATGTCAAAGCGCATGTGACAAAGCCGTTATACTGGCCCTTCGTCCGTTGCCTCCATGAGCCGGCGCCCATTGTCCAACGTACCGACCTGTATATGAAACGTTACCTGACTGTTTTTCTGGCAGCCGCCTTCGTGTCCACCGCGGCTATTGCACAAACCGCGCCTGAGGCCGTCGTGAAGAGCGCAGTGCAAGGCACGGTCGAGGCGATGAAGGCCGACCCCCAGGCGCGCGGCGGTGACATGAGCAAGATCACCGGCGTGGTCGAATCGCACTTCGTGCCGGCCACAAACTTCCAGCGTACGACGCGTATCGCGGTTGGCAAGGCGTGGTCGACCGCCACGCCCGACCAGCAGAAGCAGTTATATGAGCAATTCCAGTTGTTGCTGGTGCGCACTTATGCATCGTCTTTGTCGCAATTGCGCGGTCAGGACGTGAAGTTCCAGTTTCTGCCGGCCAACATCCAGGCGGGCGGCAACGACGCTGTCGTGACCTCGCACGTGCTTAGCAACGGCGGCGACGATCAGATCGACTACCGGCTCGAAAAGACTTCCGGCGGCTGGAAGATCTACGACATCAATATGCTCGGTGCCTGGCTCATCCAGGTGTATCAGCGGCAGTTCCAGGAGCAACTGAACAAAGGCGGCGTCGACGGCCTGATCAAGTTCCTGACCGAGCACAACGCACGCAACGCTTCCTGAACTATGCACCCGAGCCGGGCGCTGCATCACGCGAATCAGCGTGTGCCGCGCCCGGCGCGCTTTGCGGTGCGACGCTGCCTTATCTTTTGCTGCGGTGCTCGACGGCGAACTTGATCAACTCCGCCTGACCGTCGATTTCGAGCTTGCGCTTCAGATTTAGCCGATGTGTTTCGACGGTCCGCACCGATAGCCCGTTGCGCTGCGCAATCTGCTTGCTCGACAGACCCTCCGCCAGCGCGTCCAGAATGTCCCGTTCACGAGGCGTGAGACGCGCAAGCGGCGTCAGCGCCGCTGACGCCTCGATCATCCGCACACCCAGCCCCGCGCTGAAGAAAGTCTGACCGCCGAGCACCGCGCGGATGGCGCGGATGATCTCGGTGGCCGGCGAATCCTTCAGCACGTAACCGCTCGCACCGGCTCGCACCGCTTGCGTCACGTATTCGACGTTGTCGTGCATCGACAGCATCAGCACGCGAATATCCGGAAAACGCTCGTGAAAGACCCCCGCGAGCATGATGCCGTTCATCCCGTTCATGCCGACATCCATCAGCACGAGGTCGGGCTGGTGCGTGACCGCCAGCGCGATCGCTTCGTCGGCGTTCCCAGCTTCGCCGACGACGGCGAAGCCCGGCACCGCTTCGAGCCGCACACGCAGGCCATCGCGCACGAGCGGGTGATCGTCGACGAGAATGAGGCGCGCAGCGGAGGGCAACGTGTCTTTCATGGTCGGTCTTCCTGCGCGATGCGCGGGTCGGCGTGCGATGCACCGGCGGCTGATGCCGATGCCTTGTCGCTGCCGCGTGTGGACACGGGCACCGTTGCGCGTACGATGGTGCGCCCCGGTTGCGAGACCAGAGACAGCGTGCCGCCCAGCGCCTCCAGCCGTTCCCGCATGTTGCGCAAGCCCACACCGGCGTTCGGATCGGCCTGCACGCGATCGATATCGAAACCGCGGCCGTTGTCTTCGATGGTCAGCGCGACCGTGCCCGCCGATATGTCGAGCGCGAGCGCCGCTTTCGATGCACGCGCATGCCGCACAATATTTGTCGACGCCTCCTGCGCGATGCGAAAGAGGGCGGTGTTGACGGCGTCCGGCAGCAGCATGCCGCGTGCCTGTCCCGTCTGCGCGAACGCAATCGCGACGCCCGACTCGGCGCTCAGTTCGCGCGTCAGCTGTTCGAGCGCGGCGGCTAGGCCAAGGTCATCGAGCATGGACGGCCGCAGCGCGTGCGAGATGCGTCGCACTTCGCGCAACGTGTCGCCGAGCCGGGTCAGACTCGTGGACAACGCGGCCTCGGCCGCCGGCACTCGCGCCTCGCTGTGCTCGAAGCGCGCGAGCGCCGATTCGAGCAGCAGCTTGACCGACACCATCATCTGGCTGATGCCGTCGTGCAATTCGCGCGAGAGCCGGGCGCGCTCGCTTTCCTGCGATGCAACGACCTGCTGCGCGAGACGCCTCAACTTCGCGTCGGCGCTGCGATACTCGCTGACGTTCAGCACCAGCGCGCATAGCGTGATCACGGCGAGCCCCGCGAGCGCGATGCCGCCGATCCACATCATCGTGCGTTCGATATTCGACGACGCGCGCTGGTCGATGCGCGCGAGCGTCGTATCGACATCGTCGAGGTAAATGCCGGTGCCGACCATCCAGCCCCAGCGTTCGAGCGGCACGACGTAGCCGAGCTTCGGCGCGAGCTTGCCGGTGGACGGGCGGTGCCACACGTAGCGCACATAGCCACCGCCGCGCGACGCCGCGGCGATCAGTTGCTGGATGGTGAGCGAACCCGCGGGATCGCGCAGCGTCCACAGATCGCGTCCGACCAGATCCGGTTCGCGTGGATGCATCAATGAGCGGCCATGCATGTCATAAACAAAAAAGTAGCCATCCTGACCAAAGTCGAGTTTCTCCAGTGTGGCCAGCGCACGGCTTTGCAACATCGCTTCGTCGCGAGCGTTTTCGCCGGCGGCTGCGTAGAGCGGCGCGATTGCGCTCATCGCGAGATCGACGTAGTGGCGCAGCTCGATTTCCTTGCTCGCGAGATACGCGGCCTGCGTGGTGGCGTGCTGGGTTCGCGCGAGGGCCGTGGCCTGATGGCGCACGCCGATTCCGATACCGACGATCGCAAGCAGGAACGGCACGATCGCGAGCAGGGATATCTTCGCTTTAAGGTTCATCGCTGAAAAGTCCGCCGGATGGCATACGTAATAGTACGTAGCGAGCTTACGTAGTTGTGCGCTTGTGACGCCGACGTCGAAAGCGAATACTACACGGCCAGAGATTGGCGGACATACGATGCCACATCGGCTTATCGTCGTCAGTCATTGAATTCGTATAACTAAACAGGAGACTCCATGAATCGGGCTTCCGGATTCCTGGTTTGGACCGCAGTCGCGCTATTCGGCGCATTTGCGTTCGGCACCATCGCGCTTGCGCATGGCGAACGGGTCAGTGCTTTGTGGATCGTAATCGCCGCGGTCTGCGTCTATCTGATCGCGTACCGCTTCTACAGCCGCTTTATCGCGAACAAGGTGTTGCAGCTCGACGGCGAACGCATCACGCCTGCCGTGCGGCACAACGATGGTCTGGACTACGTACCCACCAACAGATACGTGCTGTTTGGCCACCACTTCGCGGCGATCGCCGGCGCCGGACCGCTCGTTGGGCCGGTGCTGGCCGCGCAGATGGGCTATATGCCCGGCATGCTGTGGATTCTCGCCGGCGTCGTGTTTGCCGGCGCGGTACAGGATTTCATCGTGCTGTTCATCTCGTCGCGTCGCGACGGCCGTTCGCTTGGCGATCTGGTGAAGATGGAACTCGGCACGGTGCCCGGCGTGATCGCGCTGTTCGGCGCGTTCCTGATCATGGTGATCATCCTGGCGGTGCTCGCGCTGATCGTCGTGAAGGCGTTGACGAACTCGCCGTGGGGCACGTTCACCGTGGCCGCAACCATTCCGATCGCGCTGTTTATGGGCGTCTATACGCGCTTTATCCGGCCCGGCCGTATCGGCGAGGTGTCGATCATCGGCTTCGTGCTGCTGATGGCGTCGATCGTGTTCGGCCAGCAGGTACACGACTCGCCCGCGCTCGCTGCGTGGTTCACGTTCAGCGGCACGCAGCTCACGTGGATTCTGATCGGCTACGGCTTCGTCGCGTCGGTCTTGCCGGTCTGGCTGCTGCTCGCGCCGCGCGACTATCTGTCGACGTTCCTGAAAATCGGCACGATTGTCGGTCTCGCAATCGGCATTCTGATCGTCGCGCCGGAGCTGAAGATGCCCGCGCTGACGAAGTTCGTCGACGGCACGGGTCCGGTGTGGTCCGGCAGCCTGTTCCCGTTCCTGTTCATCACGATTGCGTGCGGCGCAGTGTCGGGCTTCCACTCGCTGATCGCGTCGGGCACGACGCCCAAGCTGCTCGACAACGAACGCAACGCGCGCTTTATCGGTTATGGCGCGATGCTGATGGAATCGTTTGTCGCGATCATGGCGCTCGTGGCCGCTTCGGTTATCGAACCGGGCATTTACTTCGCGATGAACGCGCCGGCCGCGGTGCTCGGCACGACGCCTGAAGCAGTCGCGCAGACGGTCACGCAATGGGGCTTCATGCTCACACCGGAGATGCTCACTGAAACCGCGAAGGCGGTCGGCGAAACGACCATCGTTGCGCGCGCGGGCGGCGCTCCGACGCTTGCCGTGGGGATGGCGCACATCCTGCATCAGGTGATCGGTGGCGAGGCGATGATGGCGTTCTGGTATCACTTCGCCATTCTGTTCGAGGCGCTCTTCATTCTGACCGCGGTCGATGCGGGCACGCGTGCGGGCCGCTTCATGCTGCAGGATCTGCTTGGGACGTTCCACCCGGCGTTGAAGCGCACCGAATCGCTGCCAGCCAACCTGATCGCAACGGCTTTGTGCGTGGCCGCGTGGGGCTACTTCCTGTATCAGGGCGTCGTCGATCCGCTCGGCGGCATCAACACGCTGTGGCCGCTCTTCGGCATTTCGAACCAGATGCTGGCCGGCATTGCGCTCGTGCTCGGCACCGTCGTGCTGTTCAAGATGAAGCGCGAGCGTTATGCGTGGGTCACGCTCGTGCCGACTGTCTGGCTGCTTATCTGCACGCTGACTGCGGGCTGGCAGAAGGTCTTCGATGCGAATCCTAAGATCGGCTTCCTGGCCCACGCGGCGAAGCTTAGTGCCGCGGCGGATGAAGGCAAGATCGTCGCGCCGGCGAAGTCGCTCGCGCAGATGCAACGCGTGATCGTCAACGACTATATCGACGCCGCGCTCGCAGGCCTTTTCATCCTCGTGGTGGCGAGTATCGCAGTGTATGGCGCGCGTGCGGTGTTGCTTGCGCGGCGTGCGAACCATCCGACCGCGCGCGAAACGCCATTCGAAGCGATGCCTGCGGGACCGCAAGCGGGCGGTGCGAACTGAACGGAGGGGCCGCCATGTTCTCGAATCTTCGAAACGATGTGAGGACCGCTGGCCGCTATCTGGGCGAGACACTGCGCCTGATGGTCGGCCTGCCGGACTACGACACCTACGTTGCGCACATGCGCGCGACGCATCCCGATCGACCCGTGATGACTTACGACGAGTTTTTCCGCGAGCGCCAGAGTGCGCGGTATGCCGGCGGCGCGGGGAAGTGCTGCTGAACCTGAGAGTCTTGGGCCTGGGGAGACCTTAAGAGCCCTTAACAACCAAAAAGAAAAGAGCCCAAAAAGAAAAAGCGCAACGGCATACACCGTTGCGCTTTTTTCATCGTGTCAGGTCTTAACGACCCGACGCAATCAATTCACAGCCGCAGCCGTCTCAACCTTCTTACCCTTGCCCGTGCGCTTGATTTCGTCGAGCTTGATCTCGACGTGGCGCGAGAACACGTATTCAGCCGGACGCTGCTTGTCGAGCGGGATGTCCTTGGCAAAGGCGCCGGTCGTCTTCGGGCCGTTCCTGCTGACCTTCCATGCCTTCAGCGGATGCGTGACCGTATCCATCACGGCCGTCGCTTCGAAGCCGCTGTGGACCATGCAGTCCGCGCACTTCTCGTAGTTGCCGGTGCCGTACTGGTCCCAGTCGGTGGTTTCCATCAGTTCCTTGAAGGTCTTCGCATAACCTTCGCCGACCAGATAGCACGGACGCTGCCAGCCGAACACGGTACGTGCCGGATTGCCCCACGGCGTGCACTGGTACGTCTGGTTGCCCGCGAGGAAGTCGAGGAACATGGCCGACTGGCTGAACGACCAGTTCTTGCCGTTGTTGCCGCGCTTGAAGATTTCGCGGAACAGATGCTTGGTCTTTTCGCGGTTGAGGAAGTGCTGTTGATCCGGTGCGCGCTCATACGCGTAGCCCGGCGACACGGTAATGCCATCCACGCCGATCGGCTTCAACGTATCGAAGAACGCGGCGACGCGGTCCGGCTTCGCATCGTTGAACAGCGTGCAATTGATGTTGACGCGGAAGCCGCGACGCTTCGCTTCGCGGATCGCAGCGACGGCCTTCTCGTAGACGCCTTCCTGCGACACCGAGTGGTCGTGCATGTCCTTGTCGCCATCGAGGTGCACGGACCAGACGAAATACGGATTCGGCTCGTAATCGTCCATCTTCTTTTCCATCAGCAGAGCGTTCGTGCAGAGATAGACGAACTTCTTGCGCGCCATGATGCCCTTCACGATTTGCGGCATTTCCTTGTGCAGCAGCGGCTCGCCACCGGCGATCGAGACGACGGGCGCGCCGCACTCATCGACCGCTTCGAGGCATTCGGCCAACGAGAGCCGCTGGTTCAGGATGGGATCCGGGTAATCGATCTTGCCGCAACCATTACAGGCAAGGTTGCAGCGGAACAGCGGTTCGAGCATCAGTGCGAGCGGATAGCGCTTATTCCCCGACAGGTGCTGGCGCATGATGTAGGCGCCGACCCGAACTTTCTGTAGCAGCGGAATAGACAAGACGGTTCTCCTTAAACTTCGCGTGCAGCGAGTGGTTGCGTCAGCTTCGACGGCAACTTGAATTCAACTTTCTCTTCACGGCCCGCCATCGTCGAAACGTCGACGGGGCCCAATGCGCGGAGCGCATCGATCACGTTTTCCACCATTTCTTCCGGCGCCGATGCGCCGGCGGTGATGCCGACGGTTTGCGCATTCGCGAACCATTCGACCTTGACTTCCGAGCCGTCTGCGACGAGGTAGCTCGGCACGCCGCTTTCGCTGCCGATCTCGCGCAACCGGTTCGAGTTCGAGCTATTCGTTGCGCCGACGACGAGCAGCACGTCCACCTGTGTGCTCAATTCGCGGACCGCGGCCTGACGATTTTGCGTTGCATAGCAGATGTCGCGCGTGTCCGGGCCGACGATGTCGGAGAAGCGGTTCAACAGTGCGTCGATGATGCCACGGGTATCGTCGACCGACAGGGTAGTCTGCGTGACGTATGCCAGAGGCGTATCCAAGGGCAGATTGAGCTTCGCGACTTCGGCTTCGCTTTGAACCAGCAGCACCTTGCCCGGAATCTGCCCGATCGTACCTTCGACTTCCGGGTGCCCCGCGTGGCCGATCAGAATCAGCGTACGGCCGGCCGCAACGTACTGGCGGCCTTGCACGTGGACCTTCGTGACGAGCGGACAGGTCGCATCGAGCACGTCGAGGCCGCGTTGTTCCGCATCGCGTTCGACGCTTTGCGCGACGCCGTGCGCGCTGAAAATGGCAACCGCGCCCTCAGGCACTTCATCGAGCTCTTCGACAAAGCGAGCGCCCTTTCTACGCAGGTTATCGACCACGTGCCTGTTGTGGACGATTTCGTGGCGCACGTACACGGGTGCCCCGTGTTGCTGCAACGCGCGATCTACGATTTCGATCGCGCGTACAACGCCCGCACAAAAGCCGCGGGGTTGAGCAAGGATGACTCGCATAGGCTGGCGAACTCCGACTGACGCGGGTTTGCGACGATATCGGTAAAAATGACTCGTTCGCCGCGTCCATAATATTGTTGATGTCTTAAACCGACAGGAAGCCAGTACTTCAAGACCAAACGCGCATTCTACCGCTATCCGGGCCTGTTTGCCTTTGGGTCGTTTCGGGCAAACCGTGCACGCTGGCAAAAATGACTCAATGCGCGGCTGGCACGTAACCTTTAAACTATGGGCCCGCGGCGGTTTGAAGTGACGGCCGCTTGCTGAATGTGGAATCTAGAGGCTCGCCGGATGGAAGTCCACCATTACGATTACTACGCTGTTGCAAACGCGCCGCACTGGGCGGCCGCGAGCGAACGGGCCGAACGGTTCGGTAGCGGGCGCGTGCCGGCTGCGTTGAATGCTGCGTCGTTCGCGAAGCTGACAACTGCCTTGCAATGTCGCAATGAGGCCGCCGCATGAGCGCGGCGGTGTTGTTTTTCCTCAGCTGTCTTTCCCTTCTGATCTGGTGTGTGCTGCTGTTCGCGCGCGGCGGCTTCTGGCGCGCGCGCCCGGCGCCGCCGCTGGCCACCGATGGCCGTGACGCATGGCCGCCGGTCGTCGCCGTCATACCGGCGCGCAACGAAGCCGATGCGATCGGCGAAGCGGTAGCGTCGCTGCTCAGGCAGGACTACGCAGGCGCGTTCCATGTCGTCGTGGTCGACGATCACAGCACCGACGGCACCGCGGACGCGGCCCGTGCCGCAGCGCTGCAACTGCAATGTCCCGATCGCCTGACGGTCGTGCTCGCGAAGCCGCTGCCCGCGGGCTGGTCGGGCAAGGTGTGGGCGCAATCGCAAGGCATCGAAACGGTCAAGTCGCTGGGCTTGGCCGCCGAGTATCTGCTGCTTACGGATGCGGACATTGGCCATCCGGCCGATGCGGTCACGCAGCTCGTCGCGCGCGCTGACGCGGAAAAGCGTGACCTCGTGTCGCTGATGGTCCGCTTGCGCTGCGACTCGTTCTATGAAAAGGCGCTGATTCCGGCGTTCGTGTTCTTTTTCGCGAAGCTGTATCCGTTCGCATGGGTCGCCAACCCGCGCAATCGCACGGCGGGCGCCGCAGGCGGCTGCATGCTCGTGCGTCGCAGCGCGCTCGAGGAAGCGGGCGGCATCGAATCGATCCGCAACACCCTGATCGACGATTGCACGCTTGCCGCGCGCATCAAGCACCGCGGCGAAGGCCGTCATTCGATCCGGCTCGATCTTGCTGCGCGCAGCGTGTCGTTGCGGCCTTATAACGACTGGCAGGAGATCTGGAACATGATCGCCCGCACGGCGTTCACGCAGCTTAACTATTCGGCGTGGCTGCTCGTGGGCACGGTGCTCGGCATGGTGATCATCTATCTGGTGCCACCGGTCGTCTCGCTGACGCTCGGTCCGCTGCGCTGGCCCGCATGGATCGCATGGGCCGCGATGTGCTGCGCCTACGCGCCGATGCTGCGCTACTACGGTCGCTCGCCGCTGTGGGCGCCATTCCTGCCGCTGGTCGCCCTGTTCTATGTGAGTGCGACGATCGGGTCCGCGGTGCGTTACTGGCGCGGCAAGGGCGGGCAGTGGAAGGCCCGTGTCCAGGCGCCGGTTCAGGAACGTTAAACAGGACGCGTCGCGATGATTGCATCGACCCGACTACTTCGCCCGCTTTGCATGCTCGCGTTGTGGGCGGGTCTGATGCAGGTCGCGTTCGCCCGGCAAAGCGGCGATATGCCCGGCGAAATGGGCGGCGCGACTGGCAGCGACATACAGGCTCAGGCGCAAGTTCAGCCATCAGCGCAGACACAAACGCAGACACAAGCGCAGAGCAGCGACTCATCGCCGGCGAGCACACCCCCTGCTCGCCCGGCAGGCGACAAGGTATCCGACTATCTCGCGAAAAAATTCGGCGTCGCGAAAGAAAAGGCGGTGCAGATATCGAATGCGGTCCGCGTCGCATCGGAGAAGTACGCACTGCCACCCGCGCTCCTGCTCGCGATCATCTCGATTGAATCGCGCTTCAAGGAAAAGGCGAAGGGCCGCAACGGCGCGACCGGCCTGATGCAGGTCGTGCCGAGCGCGCATCGACCGATGCTGAAAAACGTAAAGGACCTGACGGAACCGGACACCAACATCGAAGTGGGTTCGGCGATCCTCTACGGCTATATGAAGTCCGCCGGCGGCGATCTGAACGCGGCGCTGAAGAGCTACGGCGGATCGAAGGCTTATGCCGAAATGGTCGGTCTGCGCGCGAAGACCTTCGCGCTGGTGTTCGAACCGCCGGCGCAGGCGGGGGCCAACGCAATGTGGCAAGCGGTGCAGGCAGGCGAATGCGACGCGCGCTGGACCGCATTCTGCATTCGTCCGGTGGTCTGGCCGGGCGCGACTGCGGAGCTTACCGAAGACGCTGATCAGGCATCGCCGCAGCCGATGCGCCTGCCGGGCGTGCTATTACCGCTGCTGCGTTAACCGGTCATGCGCGAATCGCGCGCCGCTCATCCCACTCGCGTGTGACGCGGCGCGCAGCTTCACGCCGGACGGATCCAAAGCTCACGCTTGCGTGAGCATCATGTACAACTGAATGACGATATCGGGCGAAAACGTAAACGGCACCCAGCCGTGCCCCGTGTGCCGCATGACGAGCAAGCGGTCGCCATTCGACTGCTTCTGTACCGCCATCATCGGATTCTTCGTCGAAACGAAACGCCAGCCAGGCGGCAGATTAGGCGGCACTTCGGGCTGCATCGACGCACGCGCATTCGCCAATTCCTCGACCAGCTGACCCACTTGCAGCGGATGCAGCCGCACGGACTGATCGCCGATCGTCATCACGATTTCGTTCTGATTCGGCCGGTCGATGTGCAGCGTGGGCTTGTCGCCGGAAGCGGGCGACGTGTCGGATGCCGCAGGCGTGCCGGCTTCGGTGTCCTGCTGCGAGACCGCGGCACTTGAAGATGCAGCTTTATCGCCGCCGTTCGCGGGCGATTCAGCTTGCACGGCGTTATCCGTGCTTGCCGTGGCGGCCGACGCTGCAGCGGCCTCGATAAGATCATCGACGCTCGCTTCGAGCGCGCCGATCTGTTCCTGAAGGTTCATACGACGGTTCTCTGAGAAGACCCGCGATTTTACCTTTCAGAACGTGCTTTTACCCTCGGCCGCGCCAGTCGACGTTGTAACAAAATGCAGCGCGCGCGGCCACGTGGCTCGCATAAAGGCAGTCGAAGGCGCGCCCAAACCCGCATCGCACCTTCGCGGTTCTCGCCCGCCATCACTTCGTCAAATAACCCGCTTCGCGAAACCAGTCGAGCGCGTCCTTCAGCCCTTCGCGATAGGGTCGCGCGCGATAGCCGAGCTCGCGCTCCGCTTTCGCCGACGTAAAGTACATCTTGTTCTTCGACATCCTCAGCGCGTCGACGGTGACGAACGGTTCGCGCTTCGTGATCTTCGCGACGGCTTCGGCGCCCATCGCCAGCGGATACAGCGGCCAGCGCGGCAAGGCGATGGTCGGTGGCTTGCGGTTTGTCAGGGACGCGATATCGGCGAGCATCGTTTGCAGCGGCAGATTTTCGCCGCCGAGAATATAGCGCTCGCCGATCTTGCCGCGTTCGAGCGCGAGAAAATGCCCGGCCGCGACGTCGTCGACATGCACGAGGTTCAGGCCCGTATCGACGTAGGCCGGCATCTTGCCGGTCGCCGCTTCGACGATCACACGTCCGGTCGGCGTCGGCTTCACGTCGCGCGGGCCGATCGGCGTCGACGGATTGACGATCACGGCGGGTAAGCCGTCGTTTGCGACCATGCGCTCGACCGCGCGCTCCGCGAGCACCTTGCTGCGCTTGTAGACGCCGATCGCCTGCTGCGGCGTCATGCCGGCGGTTTCGTCGACCGACTGGCCGGAGTCAGTCACCTTCAGCGTCGCCACGCTGCTCGTGTAGACGATGCGTTCGACGCCTTCCTTCAGCGCGGCACGCATCGTCGCTTCGGTGCCTTCGAGATTCGCACGTTCGATTTCGCTCGGGTCGGGCGCCCACAGCCGGTAGTCAGCCGCGACATGCAGCAGATAGCGCACGCCCCGTAGCGCCGCGCGCATCGACGCTTCGTCGCGCATATCGCCGACGGCCACTTCCGCGTCGAGTTCCTCGATATTGCGGCGCGGACTCGTGGCCCGCACGAGCACGCGCACCGCGAAGCCCTTCTGTTGCGCGATGCGCGCCACGGCCGAGCCGACGAAGCCCGACGCGCCCGTCACGAGCACGAGATCGCGATTCTGGTCAGACATTGTTGTGTGATTCCCCGCTTGGACAATGTGTCGGATTGTACGTTGGGGCCAAAGCCGTGTGGCGGTTCGCGGAATGTCGCCGCGATCATGGGGCGTTCGTGTCGCGCGCATGTCGCGAGTGTTGTGCGCGCATGCCACGCACGCGTGCATTCAATGCCGCATTGAATCCCGCTGGGCATTCGTGTCGCGACGCGACTAGAATGCCGGCTTGAAGCACTGGCTTGAGAGACTATCAGGAGATGAGAGCATGACCGGCACGGATCTCGATTCGCGAATCGAAACGTACTACGTGCGTGTCAAGGGTGTGGTGCAGGGCGTCGGTTTTCGCCTTGCGACCGTGCGCGAGGCGCACGCGCTCGGTATCAAGGGCTGGGTGGCGAACCTTGACGACGGCTCCGTTGAAGCCTTGCTGCAAGGGCCCGCGAACCAGGTGGACCGGATGCTCACGTGGCTGCGGCATGGACCGCCTGCCGCGCGCGTGACCGAAGTGACCGGCGAAGAGCGCCTCACAGACAAGCGTTATGAGCGTTTCGAGCAGCACTGAACACCGAGGGTGGTTGCGGTAGCGCGGACGCGTCGCCGCTGCGAGCGAGTCGCGCTATCTTGCGACCCCGCCGTCCTTGCAGCCCGCCGTCCGCACCAGCCGCACCGCTGCAACCGCCGAGTTGCAACCGCACCACGCGCCTTATCGCGCGACCAGCAGGCTTTCCGCAAACCCCCAATCCTGCTCGATCCACTGCTGCTTGCAGCCGAAGCCCGCATCGTCGGCGATCGAGCCGATCTCGTTCGCGCGGTACTTGTGGCTGCTTTCGGTCCAGATCGTTTCGCCAGCTTCGAGCGTCACGTTGAGTTGCGCCGCGCGAATCTGCGCGGTGACGCGATGCTTTGCACGCAGATGCATCTCGACGCTGCGTGCATCCGGGTTGAAACGCGCGACGTGCTCGAACGCGTCGAGATCGAAGGTGCCGCCCAGTTCGCGATTGATGCGCGCCAGCAGATTCAGATTGAACGCCGCGGTCACGCCGATCGGATCGTCATAAGCTGCGATCAGCGTGGGCACCGGCTTTTCGAGGTCGGTGCCGAGCAGCAGCGCGTCGCCGGGCATCAGCATGCCGCGGATGTCGCGCAGAAAACGTGTGGCCGCGAGCCGGCCGAAGTTGCCGATCGTGCTGCCGAGAAACAGCACGAGCAGCGGCTCGTCACGTGCGCGCCGCTTGCTGACTTCCGCGAGACCGGCCAGATAGTCGCGCTCGTAGCCGACAATCGACAGGCGCTCGAGATCGCCGAGTTCACGGCGACATAATTGCAAAGCGGTGCGCGAAATTTCAATCGGCGAGTAGGTGGTCGACGTCGTCGGCCGTTTCTTGCACAAAGCTTCCAGAATGCGCCGGGTCTTGCGGCCGCTGCCGCTGCCGAGCTCGGCGACGATCGCATTGTGCGGCACGTGCGCGACGATATCGGGCGCATGCCGCGCGAGCAGGCGCTCCTCGGCGCGCGTGACGCCGTATTCCGGCAATGCAGTGATCACTTCGAACAGCGCAGAGCCCACTTCGTCGTACAGATACATCGACGGCAGTTCCTTCTGTGGCGCATGGGTCAGGCCGGCTCGCACGGCAGAGGCGAATTCGGGGGAGACGTCGTGCGATAGGGCAGGCTGGGTCATGTTCGCTCCATGTTGTGGTTCCGGCGGCCGCTAGCCATGCTGCCGGTGGTTTTGCGTTGCGTGCACGAGCGGTTCGGCGAACTTCGCACACGAAGAGGGGCACATTCGCGGGACTTGAACGCGCAATTAAAAGGACATTGCGTTCGCTATCCGCGGCATTGAAGACGCGTTATCAAGCAAGAATCGCGCTTACCGGTTACGAGGATGTGTCCCGAAGTGAACGGACGAGAGGGCAAGGCTACGTTGTACTCCAATGCGAGAAATCGTGCACGTACACATTCGTATGGCGGATGCCGCCCTTTCGATAGGCGAAGGCGTCTAGAATGCGGGCATTGCCTTGACAATGCAGCGTCTGTTTACGTCTGCGTCATCGGTGTTCCTGGCTCATTCGGCTCTTCACTCGCCTGATTCATTCGCCTGATTTCATTGTTAGGCATCACTGTCGATGATTGTCCGCGTACTCAAAACAATCGCTTGCATGTACAACAATAAAGCCGCCTTTAAAATTCATCGCATTGCAGATAGCCGATGCTGCCGATGCGATTGCCGCGACACCGCATGTCGCGTTCCCGATGGGATCTTGACGCAATGAGCGCGTATCAACCCGGGCGCGGTGTGGCGCTCTCGGTCAGCGCATCGGCGCTCTTCGCATTGATGTCGGTGTACGTGAAGCTGCTTGAGCCGTTAAGCGGCCTCGATATCTTCGCGTGGCGCGTGCTATGGACCGCGCCCGGCGCGCTGACGCTTATCGCATTGCGCTCGCGTCTGCCGCAGATGCGCGCGCTCATCAAGCGCGCGATGACCGAGCGCTGGACCGCGCTCGCGCTGATCGTAAGCGCCGCGCTGCTCGGCATCCAGCTATGGTTATTTCTATGGGCGCCCTTGCATGGACGCATGCTCGAAGTGTCGCTCGGCTATTTCCTGTTGCCGCTAACGATGGTGCTGACCGGCCGCTTCTACTATCACGAGCGGCTCGATCCGCTGCAATGGGCGGCGGTCGCATGCGCGGCGGCAGGCGTTGCGCACGAGCTATGGGCGACCGGCGCGTTTGCATGGCCGACGCTGCTCGTCGCGCTCGGCTATCCGCCGTATTTCGTCCTGCGCCGCAAGATCAATGCAGACTCGCTGACCGCGTTTGCGGTCGAAATGTCACTGCTGTTTCCGATTGCGGCGGCGATGATTGCAACGGGCGGCTCCTTGCAGTTGCTGTCCGGCCGCATCGACCTATGGATGCTATGGCTACCCGGCCTCGGCGTGTTGAGCACCGTCGCGCTCGCCTCATATCTGAAGGCAAGCCGCCTGCTGCCGATGGCGCTGTTCGGCATTCTCGGTTACGTCGAGCCGGTGCTGCTCGTGCTCGTATCGGTCACGCTGCTTGGCGAGCATCTGTCGGCCACGCAGCTCGCGACGTATATACCGATCTGGTTGGCGGTCGGGTTGACGGCGTGGCATAGCGCACGATTGATCCGGTCGCAGGTCGGCTAGAGCTCGAACGTATCGCGCGCCGTTCAGCCTTGCGGCGCGGGTTTTACGATAGGGTCGTAGCCGCCCAGATTGGCAAGAGGATGCGCCGTCTGCGAATTCAACTGCATGGCGACCTTTTCTACTGGCGTCTTGTCGAGCGAACCGGCGACCGCGTTCATCACCATCCCCGCGATCAGTAGAAACGGCGTGACGACCGGGCCGACCACGGGGATATACGGCGTGATCATCGCGGCCGTGCCGGCGGTGGATGCGGCGAGGCTCAGGTTGTCAGTCTCGGTGACCGTCCCCTGCTTTACTTTTTCGATGTAACCGGAAACCTTGACGCCATATTCAACCAGAGCGGGGACGATCAGACCCGCGCTAGCGTAGGCCATCAATTTGACGCCGCCGGGGATCGGCCATTTATTGCCCCCCAGCTGATTTGCCCTGTTAAGTTCGACATCGAACGCGAATTTCTGAAACGAATTCTTCAAGGTGTCGGCGTTTTCACGCAGCTCCACGACTAATGCATTCAGTCGGGCCCGGCTCTTGTTGATTTGCGGCAGTCCGCTGGTATTGAGCGGTTGATACGCTTGCGCGACCTTTTCGGCGGATTGAACGATACGGCCGGCCGATTCCCCGATTCCCGTTTGGACTTCCGAATCCGCTATTGCCGGGGGCAAGCGGACGAAGTGTTCACCTGGCGCCGATGTGGGAGCGGAATTCGAGCCCGAGGTCGACGGCTCCGCATTGTCGGCAAGATCGCGCATAGAGAATTCCTCGCGTGCGGGTGTGTGGGTCCGCAGCTGGCCGGTTTCCGGGTCGATCGCTTGGGCCGTTTCGATCGTGCCGTCGGGTTTGTACTCGTAGCTGACTCCTTGAAGGGGTTCGCCGGGAGCTTGCGGAAACAGCGGGGGTGTGGGTTTTCCGGACAGTTTGGCCTGCGGATGATCCGCTTTGTACTGGCTCGCGGACACGAGCGCCGCGTCGACATACAAGCCGATTGATGAATCGACGGTGCCCTGCGCGAATGCAGCGCCGGCTGCGACATAGTCGGATGTCGGATCCGCTCCGCGCGCTACTTTATCGGCCGCCGATTGGAGGTACATCGCACCACGCGTGAATTCCGATGCGATCGAGACGCCTCGCGTTGCAAATTGCACCGACGCGGGTATGGGCTCATGAAACGGCATCATCGGGGTTTGAAACCGGGACAGCGTCGGCAAGTTATCCTTGACGAACTGCGAGTTGTTGAACCGAACATAGCCATATTCTCCGGCTCTGACGAGGCCCGCAACCGGTCCACCGTATTTCGTGAAGTCCTTCTCGGCCTGATTTTGTGCGCTTGTCTTCTGCTGCGTCTTGAAGGCGATGCCGTTTTGTTCCGGGTAGCTGGCCGCGCTTAGCCGTTGATAGGAGTACACCAGCTTCAATTGCGTGCCAGGCGGTGTGAGAGGTGGCGGCACGATGGCGTCCGGAAGGATGGCCGCGGCCGTGTTGCCCTTGTCCGTTTTCGGCATCGCGATTGTGGTGATGCCGAGATCCTTTGTCCCTATCAGCGCGTCTTTGCCCGTGCTGGTGTCGTAAAACGTCAGTTTCGCGGCATAGTCGTTAGGCGCGCCTCGATACGAGGCTTCCGAAACAAAAGGCGTTTCGCTGGTTCTGGGCGTGGCGAGCCGGCTATCGTTGACGGTCGCCGTCATGAGCGATCCGGCCAGACTGGCCTGATCGTTGACGTCGGCTATCGCGCTTTCCAGGCCGGTGCGACGCTCACGCAGCAAAGTAACGAGAGCGCTCTTTTCCTCCGGCTCTTCGGCGCTTCGTTTGCTCAGTACCGCAGATTGGTTTTTGTCCAGCAAGTCGTTGAAATTCTTGACACGCGCGTCGATGATGCTTTTCTTTAACGCGGCGTCCTGCAGGAGCAGCAGGTAGGTTTCCGACGTCTTGTTCATCTGCCTGTCTATCGATCCGGAATCCAGCTTACCGATGTTTTTTTCTCGCCACGCGCGCATATCGAGAACGAGCTGTTCCCACATCTTGCCCGATTGCTCGTCGATCCGGTCTTTCGCCTTGCTGGCCGCGCTGGAAACGAGCGCGCGTGCGTCGGTTGCGGACACGATCCAGTTTGTCGCCTGATCGTTCTGGCCGCGAATCAGACGGTTGTCCGAATCGAGGGTAAGGGCACCGCCAACGTAAGGAGACGCGTTCGACAGGTGTTTGCGGTTCATCTCGTCCGACGTTTTTTCTGCGTCGTCGCGTGCCTGCTTTGCGCGCGCGAGCTCGTCTTGTGCGGCTCTATAGGCGTCGTAATCGGCGGGCCACGGAATGCCCGAAAACGGGTCCGCGGAGGCCGTCATCTCGGACCTGGCCTTGTCAAGCTTCGCTTGCGCGGCGCGCACCTTGTCGGCAGCTGCATCGAGCGAACTGCGGTCGTGGCCAAGGTCGTATTCGATCGAGCCGCGAATGTAGTCGCTCGACTGGTTCCAGACGGGCATTTGCGAAGTCGCAAGCACCCGCTTGATGTCGGTGACTAGCTTGCGGTTATCCGTCGGCTTTGCGGAAGCCGACGCAGCGCGTTCGCTACGATTCCGGTGGGCGGCATTTGCGCGACGCGACGGTCCGGATGGCGCTGTGGATGTTCGATCGCTCGTGGGGTCCGCGCCATGGGGCCTTTGCTGTGGTGAGGGCCGTTGCGCATCCGGTCGTTGATCGTCGTCGAATAGGGCACGTGGATCGTTTGAGCGTCGATTGACGAGCATGGAAATGTCTCCTTGGAATCGTTAGCATGACCAATGCATCGATTAGGCCAAAAGAGGCGGCGGACCGGGTGTTAAAGGAGTAGCCCTATTCGAGGCCGGGGAAGCAGCGCGCCATCGGATGGCGCACCCACGATCAGGCCTGCATCGACGCACCGCGTCGATGATTCGGATTTCTATATTTGGGGCTGGGCGACCGGTGAGTAGTCGCGACCGAGATTTCTGGCAGTCTGCGATTGCATCACAGCGGCAACTGATTGGACCGGCGACGGCTTGTTTTCTTCGACCAGGTCGACAATGGTGTTGCCGATCGTGATGAACGGCGTGAGAACGGGGCCGATCACAGGGATAAATGGAACCAGATTTCCAACCATATGCCGGACATCGTCCATCATTTGCTGCTTGTCGTCGCTGGTCAATTTTCCTTGCTGCTTTTTCTCCAGATAGGAAGCGAGATGTTCGTCGAATTCCACCAATGATTTTCCAAGCGCGAGAACGCCCACAACAGACGGCAATTCCACTGTGCCCGGTACCGTCCAGTCACCGAGTCGGGTGGTGCTTTCACTAAGATTTTTCAGGCTGTCCTTCAGGTCTGTGCTGACCGACCGCAAATCCCGAAGCATCGCATGTTGTGCCTCGTCGAATTTGTCGTTCAATCGCTCTTGCGCCTTCCGGTCGACGCTATTCGGTATGCCCATCGGTAGCGCATCGTGCGCGGCATTCGCCACCTGCGACGCGTACGTTTCAATGTTTTGTGCAGCTGAGTCGATTTCGCGCTGTCCCTCGGCGTTTGCTCCGTCACGCCCGCCTGGCACTTTTGATTGCTCGGAGACGTATGGCTGCACGGTAGTCTTGTTGGTGCCGACTCTCATCCTGTTCACGGTTTCCGCAGAAAGCGACGCGAACATATTGCGCTGATCGTTGATGCCGGCGATGGCGTTGTCGAGGTTCGATGTGCGTTCGCTCATCGAATCGAGTAGCTTTTTCTGGTCCTTGCTTCCGTTGTCCCCCACCTCCCTCGTGACAGTCTCCCTGTTGGCGGCCAGTTTATTCTTGAACGCGGACACGGCCCGATCGATGGCTTCTTTCCGCTGATCGGCATTCTTGCGCAGCAGGATATACGCCTCCGAATCCTCGTACATTCTTCTATCGATATCTTCCGCATCGATACCGTTCGGGTTTTGCGCGCCCGGTACGTTTTTTTCGCGCCATGCCCTGATGTCGTTGACTTCCTCCTCCCACGCGTCTTTCAGACCAGCATCGATTTTGTCTTTGGCGTTTTTCGCGGCCTGATCGAGTACGTCGCGAGTATCGGTAGCCGAATATACCCAGTCGGACGCACCCGCTGCCTTGTTGCGTACCAGACGGTTATTTTCATCGAGGTTCCATTTTCCACCGACGTACGGCGCAGCAGCATTCAAATGCTTCTGTATGGATGCGGACAGGACAGGCTCCGCTTCATCTAACGCCTTTTTTGCGGTTTCAGCATCTTTCTCGGCTTGACGATATATCTTATCGAGTACATGGGTTTTCGATCCGCCATGTGCTTCACTTCTGCCTTTTTTGTCATCGTCCGCGATTTCTTTTGCGTCGCGATAGGCCTGTCGCAGTTTTTCCAGACTCTGTTTGTCGTCGTCCGCCAGGTCGTATTCGGCTGAGCCCTTGATATAGGCACCCGAAGTGCTCCATGTGCGTCCGCTGCCAGTGAGCGGGGCCTGGCCATTCTGCGGCGAGGCAGAGGCAATAGCACGACTGTTGAGTTGCTGCTGCGTTGCGAGGAGTTTGGGCGCGCCAGATGTGCGTCCGTGACCACCGCGCCCGGCGCGTTCTCGAGACTGATTCGATTCTCCGCGTTGCTTGCGGGAACCTCGGCCTGGTAACGAATTGTCGGATACGCGTGGATCTTCAACTTCGGTGAAGTGGAGAGCGGGGTCGTTTGAACTGGCGGTTCTTGCACTCGATATCATTTAATGTCCCGTGTTTTAGACAAAAAATCGAATAAACCTTTGTAAGGGTTATTCGTACGGTTCGCTCCTTGTGAAGAGCGAAGAGGGACATTAAACCGCTCAAATTTTTACGACGGTCATGTTCACACATGCTTTTCGCATGGCGGGGTGCGCAGCAGGCGGCCACTCAGAACGGGTTGTCGACCACTCCCGGTTTGGCGTCAGGCTCATCCCCCGCGCGTTCGGGCAGATTCGCCTGCGCCTGCAAGGCGGCAATCGCGCTGTCGACTGCCTGCTTCAACGCAAGCGCCGCCTTGAGACCGCGCTTGTCCTTTGTCAGTTCGAGCGTCCCGCTAAGCACGATCCGCCGCGTGCCGTTCGTGACGGTCATGGCGTCGCCCTGAATACTAAGCACGTCGACGTCGTTCGAATATGCGTTAAACACCTTTGAGCCCTCCTGGCCGCTCGTCCTTCACATTCTCGGGAATGCCCGGGAAGCGGATGCCGCTGGCCGCTTCCAGTTCGTGCACGGTCTCGATGTTGTAGCGGTTGGTCGCGACATTGTCCACCACGATAGCGAACGCAAGACGCTTCGACGGCACGTAGACCACTTTAAACAATCGGGTCGGCACAAACACGCGAGTGGGGCCGATCGTCTGCAATTGCTGGCCAACGAACATCGGGCCCGTGACGACATACGTGTCGTCGTATTTCAGCGTGAGCTTGCGCACCGCGCTCTCGACGCGGGACCACAAGCGTTCGTTGTTCTCGCGATTCTGCGGCACGATATTCGCGAGCGAAAACGACTGCGCCATCCCTTCCTCGTTCCAGCGGTTGCCGGCCGGGCTCATATGGCCGCGATCGAAGCCGCTGCGCTTGTAATCGGCGAGCGTCGCGCCTTCGCCGGCAGGCAAGCGCGCATCTTCAAAGAAGCGATTCGTGCGCGTCATATCTTTGGCCGCCTCGATATGGTCGCGCGTCAGATGTTCGGCGGACCAGAGCGGCCCGTGTGTGATGCCGGAATGCAGCACCGCAAAATCCGCATAGCAGAGCATGCGTGTTTTCGGCGCCATCTTGGTATTGGTCAGCACGGGCCACTGGCCACCCGGTGTGAAATCGGAGCAGGACGGCGCCGCCGTCGCATGTGCCGCGACCGCGGCGAGCAGGCAAAGAAACCACTTCTTCATGGATCGCAAACGGAAGGAAAAACCGCGGAAAAGGGGGTTGGCAGGAACGGCAAGGTGCGCAAGTATAGCGTCGCGCGGGGCATGGCCGCATCAGCACGATTGCACTGCAGCAATCCGCTCCGAACCTGCACAAAAAGGGAGATGAAAATGGCGCAACAGAACTATTCGGGCGGCTGCCATTGCGGCGCCTTGCGATTCACCGTCGACGTCGATCTCGACCAGACGATCACATGCAACTGCTCGATTTGCAGGAAGCGCGGCCTGATTCTTGGCTTTGCGCCGGTGGACCACTTCAGATTAAGCACCGACGAGAGTGCGGCGCAGGAGTATCTGTTCAACAAGCATGTAATCAGGCATCAGTTCTGCCGCGTATGCGGCGTCGAAGCCTATTCGTACGGCGCGATGCCGGACGGCACGCGGATGGTGGCGATCAATGCGCGATGCCTCGACAACGTCGATCCGGCAGCGCTAAAACCTACCGCATACGATGGCGCGAGTCACTAAGGCCGCAAATGCCGCTTACGTTGCTAACGCAGCCTGCATCAGAAACGGATTGATAAAACGCGCGGACAAAACAGAAGCGCCGGCGGTCATGCGTTTTGCACTTCCGTCGGCGCATCGCACCATTCACTCTGAATGGCTGTTGCGCAGCGCGCATGACCGATGCACGCGCGTGGCGAGGGCACCCTGTCAGCGCCCGAAAATGCTGTTTTCCGCTTCTACCGGTTGGCGATCGACCGCTTGCAGGCGCCAGAAACCGTTCATCGTCGAACGCGTGCGTTCGGATTCCCACGCCGCAACGCCTTGCGACGAACTGACACGCTGCCTGCGATCGACGTGCAAGCCTTGCAGCGTGCACAGGGGCGCGTCTGCGCTCGGCGCGCATAACGCCGTGACACCTTCCTGATCGCGCAATTCTCCCCACGGGGGAAGATGCACGCCTTCGTGGGCTTCTCTGGACCAGCGGCGCTGCTCGGTGTCGAGCCAGAGCACCGCATAGTCATGATTGACGGTTGGATCCGAACCGTTGATAAGGATGGTCAGCCGCATTTCTACTTCCTCGCAAAGAGGTTCGTCCGCTACACCAGTCTACGTCGGACGAAAAGTTATGCAACCCAAACCACTATCAGCGAGATTGAAAATCACAATTGGGAACGCATGAGCGAGCTTCTAGATTTAATGCACGGCTCAGGCGCGCGTGTCCAGCCGTGGTCGCTTGCGACTGTGTTCGTCTCCCCAACGCGCGATCCCCACACTACAAGAGATGGACGGAGGCTCAGATGACGCAACTGAAGGGATCCAAAACCGAGGACAACCTTAAGGCCGCATTCGCCGGCGAATCGCAGGCGAATCGTCGCTACCTGTATTTCGCCGCTAAAGCGGACGTCGAGGGCCAGAATGACGTCGCGGCGCTGTTCCGTTCGACCGCTGAAGGAGAGACGGGTCACGCGCATGGACACCTTGAATATCTCGAGGCGTCCGGCGACCCCGCCACCGGTTTGCCGTTCGGCCCGTCGCGCCTGAACCTCGAGGCCGCGATCGCCGGTGAAACGCACGAATACACCGACATGTACCCGGGCATGGCGAAAACGGCGCGCGACGAAGGCTTCGATGAAATCGCCAACTGGTTCGAAACGCTGGCCAAGGCGGAACGCAGTCACGCTAACCGCTATTCGAAAGCGCTCGATTCGCTGGTGGATTGACAACGCCAACGCCGGCGCTGTGAGTTGGCGCTCGATGCCGTTTCGCTAAACGGCACGCACCACGCATTGCGCGAGAAACTGCGGCAACTGTCCGCAGCTTCTCGCGCTGCTTCGCGTGCAATTCGTATGCAATTGGTGTGCGACCGGCCCCACAAGCGGCGCTGCTTATACAAGAATGATGAAAAGGGAGACTGACGTCATGCCCCACAAGGAAGGCAGTCTCGAAGCACCCACGCGGCATGCGCTCGACTGGCGTTCCGACAGCTTCTACGATCAGAGCGCTATCGACGAAGAGCTGACACGTGTCTTCGATATCTGCGCGGGCTGCCGCCGTTGCGTATCGTTGTGCGGTGCATTCCCGACGCTGTTCGATCTCGTCGACGAAACCGACACTGGTGAAGCACACGAAGTCGACAAGGCGCATTTCGGCAAGGTGGTCGATCAATGTTATCTATGCGACCTCTGCTACATGACGAAATGCCCCTATGTGCCGCCGCATCCGTGGAATGTCGACTTTCCGCATTTGATGCTGCGCGCAAAAGCGGCGAGCTATAAGCGCGGCGAGGTCAAAACGCGCGACAGATTCTTGTCGAATACCGATGCGCTTGGCCATTTCGCGGGCATTCCGGTCGTCACGCAAGCCATCAACGCGGTGAACCATACGGCCGCGGCGCGCGGATTGATGGAAAAGACGCTCGGTGTCGATAAGGATGCATGGCTCCCATCGTTTGCATCGCGCAAATTCCGCAGCGCAGCGAAGCGCTCGCGTGAGACCTCGATTCGCGACGGCGAGCGAACGCCCGGCAAGATCGCAATTTATGCAACCTGCTATGTGAATTTCAACGAGCCGGGCATCGGCCACGATCTGCTTGCAGTGCTCGCGCATAACGATATCCCGTACGAGCTTGTCACCAGTGAAGCATGTTGCGGCATGCCTCTGCTCGAGCAGGGCGACCTCGACGGCGTCGCGCAAAAGAAAGAGAAGAATCTGCCGATACTCGCAAAGTACGCGCGTAACGGTTACGCGATCATCGGCGCGATTCCAAGCTGCGTGATGATGTACAAGCACGAACTGCCGCTGATGTTCCCTGACGACGCCGATGTGCGCGCGGTCAGCGAAGCATTCTGGGATCCGTTCGAGTACTTCGTGTCGCGGCATCGCGATGGCCTGCTCAAGACCGATTTCAATACGCCGCTCGGCAAGGTCTCCTATCACGTGCCGTGTCATGCACGCGTACAAAACATCGGCCGCAAGACATCGGAGACGTTGGCGCTCGTGCCGGATACGCAGGTAACGATAGTTGAGCGTTGCTCCGGACATGCAGGCACGTTCGGCGTAAAAAAGGAGTTCCACCAGACCGCGATGAAAATCGGCACGCCGGTCTTCAAGGCGATGGCGCAACCGCAGCCCGACTACATCTCGTCCGACTGCCAGTTGGCCGGCCACCATATCGAACAGGGAATCGACGAAAACGGTTTGCCGAAGGCGCAACTCGCGCATCCGCTGACGCTGCTGCGCAAGGCCTACGGTTTATGAGCCCCCTCATCCTTCGCAAGGACATCCGATGACGATCGCAAGGAACTCCCTGTTGTCGCTCGAGAACTATTCGAAGTCGCGCACGACGATGCGCAGCCGCGTGATCGAGCACAAAAAACAGCGCACCGTGAAACTCGGTAACCACCTGACGTTTCTGTTCGAAGACGAGTTGACGATTCGCTACCAGATCCAGGAAATGCTGCACATCGAGAAGATTTTCGACGAAGACGGCATTCAGGGCGAGCTCGAAGCGTACTTGCCCCTCGTACCCGACGGCAGCAATCTGAAAGCGACGATCCAGCTCGAGTACGAAAACGAGGTCGAGCGGCGCGCGGCGCTTGCGCGGCTTATCGGCATCGAAGATCGCGTGTTTATTCAGGTGGAGGGCGAAGCGCCCGTCTACGCGATTGCCGACGAAGATCTCGATCGCGAGAACAACGAGAAGACGTCCGCCGTGCATTTCGCGCGCTTCGAGCTGACGCCCGCGATGAAGGCGCGTTTACGCGACGGCGCGGCGTTGATGATCGGATGCGATCACCCGAACTATCCGGTGCCGGTGCAGGCAATTGAAGCGAACGTTCGCGCGTCGTTGCTGAACGATCTGCGTTGACCTCTCGTCAACGCAGCGTCTACAGCACGCGTAGCACTTGCAGCACGAATTCAAAGCGCCTTGCGATAAACCACGAACCCTGAGCGCTCGGCGATGCTGTCGTACAACCGCATCGCCGTCGCATTGGTCTCGTGAGTCAGCCAGTACACACGTTCCGCACGCGCAGCGCGCGCTTCTTCATACACGCGTTCGATCAGCGCGCGGCCGACGCCCTGGCCGCGTTCCGCTTCGTCGGTAAAAAGATCCTGCAGATAACAGGTCGGGCCGGCCATGATCGTGTTGCGGTGATACAGGTAGTGCACGAGGCCCACGAGCTTGCCGTCGCGTTCAGCGACGAGCGCATGCATCGGCTCGTAACCGTCGAAAAATCGCGCCCATGTCAGTTGCGTGATTTCGCGCGGCAACGCGGTCGCACCGGCGCGGCCGTAAAAACGGTTATAGCCGTCCCACAGCGGCAGCCATGCGTCGAAATCGTCGGGCTTGACGGGACGAACCCGAGGTCGAACCAGAAGTGGGCCGCTCATCATCGCAACGCGCGCTTAGCGCGACGGCGGATGGCGCAGCGTCTCTCGCACTCGCTTGGCAGCGAGCAGCGGCATGTAATCGAGAATGCGGCCGTCGGACTGGTATTGCGCCAGCGTGTCGGAATAGAGCTTCGAGACGGTTTCAGGCGGGGTGTTCGTTTCAGCGGCGATTGCCTTGACGACTTCTTCGGCGTCAAGTTGTGGCTGGGCCATGAATCTCTCCGGTTGTAACGGTTAGAAAAAAGGCAGAGCACGGGAATACGCATTACACGTCGCCAAACGTCCGGATACCAATTGAATCGAACTATCAGGTACGCATCTTTCGTTCGAACAAAGCGTGGCGCGGGCTGCCGCAAAACTGCACTGACACTACATATATTCGACGCACGGCCACTCGCATAGCGGCCCGGTGACGCAGTGCGACAATTGAAAGCGGCAAGACAGCGAATCGATAAACATCGAGCGCCGCGTTCGTGTACGATCGCACTCCAAAATCTTCACAACAAAACGGAGACCGAAGTGATCCGATCGATCGCGAAGCGAGCAGCCATGCTCGCAGCCCTCTCGCTTGCCAATCACGCTTTTGCTGCAACGCCTTCCAATGCCAGTGCTGCCGTTCCCGAGCACGCGGCCGATTTCGTCGCGCGCGACTTCCATTTCTCGGACGGCACGATCCTGCCCGAGATCCGCATCCATTACGTGACGCTCGGTACTCCGCAGCGCGATACGCACGGCGACGTGACCAACGCCGTGCTCCTGATGCACGGCACCACGGGCACGAGCAACGCGTATCTGACGCCGCTGATGCGCAAGGAACTCTTCGCGCCCGGCCAGCCGCTCGACGCGAGCCGCTACTTCATCGTGATCCCCGACGGCCTCGGCCGCGGCGGTTCGACGAAGCCGAGCGACGGCATGCGGATGAATTTCCCGCATTACGGTTACGGCGACGTCGTCGAGGCGAACCATCAGCTACTCGTCGACGGCCTGAAGATCAGGCATTTGCGGCTCGTGCTCGGCACGTCGATGGGCGGCATGCAGACGTGGATGTGGGGCGAGCGCTACCCGGGCATGGCCGACGCGCTGATGCCGATCGCGAGCCAGCCGATCGCGATGGCGGGCCGCAACTGGATGTGGCGGCAGATGATCGTCGGCGCGATCCGCAACGACCCGGCCTGGCAGGGCGGCGCCTATGCGGCCGAGCCGACGCAATGGACGCGCGTGATGCCGGTCTTCACGCTGATGACGAACAACCCCGCGCGCATTCAGGCCGAAGCGCCGGACCGCGAATCGGCGACGAAGATGGTCGACACGCTGATCACGAATGCCGGCAAAACCGACGCGAATGACGTGTTGTACTGGTTCGAATCGTCGTGGGACTACAACCCGGCGCCCGAGTTGTCGAAAATCCGCGGACGCCTGTTCGCCGTCAATTTTTCCGATGACCTGATCAACGCGACGGACCTTAACGTCATGCAGAAGCTGATCGGTGAAGTGGCGGGCGGCCGCTATGTCGAGATGCCGGAGACAGCGCAGTCGTACGGGCATCAGACGCTCGCGCATCCGGAGGTGTGGAAGCCGTATCTCGCGCAGTTGATGAACGGAAGCTGAGGCAGCGGCGGGGACGCTAACGTGCGGGCGTGACATGAAGCACGACGCAAGGCGGGCGCCATGGATCAACCCTGCGCCCGCCTTTCGCTGCGATTGCGAAATGCGATAATTGAGGTTTTGCGGTTGCGGAATCCGTCGCGAACCGCCACAAAACCGCAGGTCGCGAAAACGAATCGCGAAAATGAGTCGCGAACGAGTCACGCAACCGCTAGCCCGCGAAGCCCCGAGCCGGAGAACATCTTGAGCCGCATCGACAACCCCACACGAGACCAGGAAGCCGGTTCCGCCGATTCCACCCAGGACATCACGCGCATCGACGACACGCGCATCGGCGCGGTGCGCCCGCTTATTTCCCCCGCGCTGCTGCTCGACGAGTTGCCGATTTCGCCCGCGGTGCAGGCGCTTGTCGAGCAAAGCCGCGCCGAAGTGGCCAACGTGCTGCACGGACGCGATGACCGGCCGGTCATCATCGTCGGCCCGTGCTCGATTCACGATCACGATCAGGCCATCGAATACGCGCATCTGCTGAAGGCGAAGGCCGATACATTGCGCGACGATCTTTTGATCGTCATGCGCGTGTACTTCGAAAAGCCGCGCACGACGGTGGGCTGGAAGGGTTACATCAACGATCCGCGTCTCGACGGCAGTTTCCGCATCAACGAAGGCCTGCGCCGCGCGCGCGAGTTGCTGCTCGATATCGGCAAGCTCGGCCTGCCGACCGCCACCGAATTCCTCGATCTGCTGAGTCCGCAATACATCGCGGATCTGATCGCATGGGGCGCGATCGGCGCGCGCACGACCGAGAGCCAGACGCATCGTCAGCTCGCATCGGGCATGAGCTGTCCGATCGGCTTCAAGAACGGCACCGACGGCGGTGTGCAGATCGCGGCCGACGCGATCGTCGCCGCGCGCGCAAGCCATGCCTTCATGGGCATGACGAAGATGGGCATGGCCGCGATCTTCGAAACGCGCGGCAACGACGACGCACACGTCATCCTGCGCGGCGGCAAGCGAGGGCCGAACTACGACGCCGCGGGCGTCGAGGAAGCATGCGCGGCATTGCGCAAACTCGGTCTGCGCGAACAGGTCATGATCGACTGCTCGCATGCGAACTCGGGCAAATCGCACGAGCGGCAAGCGGAAGTCGCGAAAGATATCGGGCAACAGCTGTCGGGTGGCGACCGTCGCATTATCGGCGTGATGATTGAAAGCCATCTCGAAGCGGGCCGGCAGGACCTGAAGCCGGGCGTGCCGCTTGCGCGGGGCGTATCGATCACCGATGCATGCCTCTCCTGGGCGCAGACCGAGCCGGTGCTCGACGGACTCGCACAAGCCGTGCGCGCGCGCCGTCAACGCGGCTAGGCGGCGCACACGGCGCGGCGTCACCTTTGGCGAGCTTCTGCGAAAGGCGCCGAATCCGTGCAACATGGAGGTGAGGCGCACACGCGTGCGCCGTCCGCCTTTTAAGGTTTTCACATCGTTGCACGAGGGAATATGAGCACCGTTACCGAATATGCGAAGACCGCGCCGACGCGCGCCGAAGTCGATGCACTCGCGGGGGTAACCGTTGTCGAATTCGGCACTGACTGGTGCGGCTACTGCAAGGGTGCGCAACCCACCATCGAAAAAGCGCTCGCGCAGCATCCGGGTACACGCCATATGAAAATCGAAGACGGACCGGGCCGACCGCTCGGCCGTTCGTTCCGCGTCAAGCTATGGCCGACGCTGATTTTCATGCGCGACGGCGCCGAGATTGCGCGCGTCGTGAGGCCGACCGAAGTCGCACAGATAGAGGACGCGTTTGCGGCATTGAGCGCGGCATAGAAGCCGTGCCTCACGCTGTCTGCTTCGTTGGCGGACCTCAAACGTAAGCCGTGTTCAATAGCCATCGCTTCACGGCGAAGCGTCGTCAAAGAGACCGCCCAGGTCTTTCGTTTCCGTCGACAGATTGAATTCCTTGCGTACCGCTGCAACGATCGCGGCGACATCGCGCGCATAGCCTGCAAGGTTGCCGAAGTGCTTCATGTCCCAGTTGCAGCCGGTCGCATCCGGCTCCTGCAATTGCGGCCGCGGTACGCGGATTTTCACGCCTTCTTCGACGATGTCGGGCAAGCGATGAATGCGCCGGCTGACTTCGTCCTGCAATTGCGACGCAGTGCGTGACTTGCGGATCATTGTGCGTCTCCTCGTGGCTCGCGTTGCGGAAAGTCTAGCGCACCGGTGCGCCCTCAGTGCCGGATCGGCTTTGTTATCAGCCAGGGTGGTCTGATCCGGGCTGCTTCGCGAAGTGTGCGAGTACCACCTGCGTTGGCCGGGCGGGTGCTGCAATGGAAACTCCCGCGAAGGGCGCCGTCGCAGTGTCGATCGGATTGCTTGATGACGCTGCGCCATAACAGCCATGCGTTTGCCAGCGAGTCAATTGACCGAGGAGTTAGCATGTTCGCTTCGAGCTTGAGCGGCGCCCCCATCCAGCCAACATCCGTCGTCACGATCGACGCCGGGACCGCACCGGCCGTGAATGCTTCGCCGGCTGCGTCGTCGCAAGCCGGCGCTGGCCGGCTGCAGAGTCGAACACGCGGCGTGGAAAGGCCGGCACGCATGCCGGATCAGCCAGCGCCTGCTACACGCGTACGCCGCGGCGGCACCTTGGGAAAATGCGTGCAGGCATCGCCGTTTCGCGAATGCCGTGGTGGAGAGGGATTAAGGGAAACCGCGATTTCGTATGTCCCATTCGACCAGATTCACTATCTGGGAGAGCGCGAATTCAATAGACAGGCGGCCTGCGAAGGATGGTCACGCGAGGCGATTCGCCGGGTCGACCAGCGTCTCGTGAACTCCGCGGTCAGTCTGCTCGACGTCGTGAGGGACATGCGCAAAGACACGACAAAACGCCGTAGCGGCGAGGCCGATGGCCAGTTCATGCGCGTCCGCGCATTTCAGTTGAACCCGGCTACGCTAGGACTACAACGGCTTCGCCTACGGGGCGTCGAGCAGTTCGACCATCGAGGGTCGCACCAAAGTTCCGTCGTATCGATGGCTTCCGTTTTGAGCAGCGGATTGCGCGAAAACGAGATCGCTTTTGTCCGCCTTCTTCTGCGCCCGACCACTTCATCTGCCGAGCGATACGGCCACGCCCTGCTTGTGCAACGACTTCCGCAGGAACACTACGTCGTCTTCGATCCAAATAATGGCGCATTTTTATATGAGAACGCGGCCATGTTGCGAGCGGCGCTTAACGCGTATGGGGCAAACGCGTTTTCCGAAGACGAACTGGGTCTGCGCGCCGAGCCGCACAGCATCGACTATTTTTCGCCGTGGTTGACGACACCGCCTGGAGGCGAAGTTTTGCAGCAATCGTCGCCGATGATTGCGCCGCCGCTGCGCAAGCTGCCCTATTCACCGTCGGTGACGTCGTCGCTTTACGAGGCGAGCGCCGACGAGTCGAACACCCTGTCGGGCGAAGCGCTGGCGGCCGCTGCCGGCGGGGCTCGTTCGATCGCCAATGCGTTTCAGGGCATTGGCTACTACGCGCTGCGTGAAGTGGCTCGCGGCCGGGCGCCGACGCTCACCGAGGCGACCGACTACATCTGGCAACGGCTCGCTGACCCTTCGCGCAGATCGGAGTCCATTCAGGAAATCAATCGGTTGCAGGCGGAAAACCGACAGGCGTTCCTCGTCGATTTGCCTAACCGGACGAGGCGCGGCGGCGGTCAAGCAATCAGTTCCGCGGAGCAGCTCGTTAGTGATCTGCGTTTGCACTTCGGCAGTTCCCGGGATGCGGAGGACCCGAGTATCGCGTACCGCAATGATCTCGCGGAGATTCGCCTCACATTCAGACGGCGGCGAACGAATCCGGATGGCGATGCAGGTGCAAGCAGTTCCGGCCCCCGGACCGGCGACGGCTATTCGGTTGTCGTGCAGCGTCGCGGCTTGTCCGCCGATTATTTACAGGATCGCTATGAGATGCACGATCCTGCCAGTGGCGTCTACAGGCTCGGCAATTTCGACGAACTGGCCGCAGCCTTGAGCAGCGCAATGGCGCGAGGCTATCCCGAAGAACAAGGTATCGATCATGTCGATACGGTGTACTACGGTCATTACGACGACCATGAGACCGCGCTGCATGGGCTGCGAGGCACGCCTGCGCCGCACGACTCACGTGCCACGAACATATCCCTTGGCGAGGTCGAGCGGCTCCTGGGTGTCACTGGAATTCCTTCGCAGACGCCACCGTTGGCGCACCCGACTCCTGAACCGGATTTCGGCTACGAGGCGCCTTCGGCCACCATTCCGGAATCCCCTCTACGGCATGTCGATCTGAAGCGATCGCTGGACCCGTCTCAGGAACGTAAGCCGTTTGCATTGTTCCGGCCTTCGACGTTGACGCCAAATGAAGTCGCCGGACGCGGCGGCTTCGATTGCGAGCAAACGATACTGCGCAACGTCAGCCTCGACTTGCACGATTTCGATCTTGCGTCGAGACCTGGCCTGATCGACAGCGCCGGCTATCTGGGAACATTTCGCGATGAGCGCACGGCCGCGGCGAGGCTCGCGAATATGGCGCCCGATGGTTTCATCTATTTCGTTGCGCCCTCACCCAATATGGTCGATGTCAATGCGACCCTGGACTCGCACGCACGCGAACCGGAGAACGCCGAGGTCGCGGCGATGGGACGGATCGACCATACGCAGATTCGCGGTTGGCGCGAGGTGAAGAATGGCGTCGCGGGCAAGTTCGTCCGTAATCCTGCTTATCGTTGGGACATATACAACCAGACCGAAACCGCAGGCAGGCAGCCGCAACTTGCGCGTTTCCCGATCGCAGACGACGTATGGGAAAAGACCGGATACCGGACGCTGGTGTCGAGGAGCAAGAAAGGGCGGGTGACGGAATTCAACGAGGATCCCAATCGGGTCCATGCCTTTTTCTACGATAGGGCGTGGGCAAAGGTGCGCAATGTGGAGATGCGGCAAATATCGGGCCTCGATTATCGCGGCCCATTTTCGATCGAAGCCTATGGCGGTGGCGACGCCAACCGCACGCACCTCTTTATCTCCGGGAGCGGGTGGCCTTATGTGGCGAGCGCGTACAAGCAGTCCGCGCTCGATCCCCAAAGCCGGCACATGTTCACGATGGGGGATGACGGGCGCTTGCATGTTGCCGACGACTACGACAAGGTTTTGCGCGTGAACGGTGCAGGCAATGTCTATCTGGGCGCAAGACCGTCGAACCGCTCCAGCACGAACGGCGTATTCGACCGTGTCGGATCGCATCTGATTCATCGTGAAGACGACAAGTACCTGACCACTGGCAAGTCGGTCTGGACGCCTTTCGTAAGCGCTACGCGCGAGGGGGCACGCTCGCGCTGGGCGCTCAGAAAACCGGATGGAGCAGCCGCCGTGCCGCCTACGCTCAACGAGCATACGTTCCAGGGGAAAACCGGCGGACAGTTCAGACTCTATCGCTTCGAAACCGATCCGGACACGGCATTGCCGGCCGGCACGACGCACTTTGTCACCAAGGTGCCGGTCAGTCCTTATGACGGCATTTTCTCGGGCATCCAGGCCCTTATGACGCCCGCCGATGTGCGCGATGTGTCTGCCTGGCTCTATGCGCGAAACGCCGCGTGGCTCTTCAGGGATGGCATCTATCTGAGCTCGCCTGCGCCGGGACGACTCGAGGGGGTCACATTGGACGGGGTGACCCGTTGGCGCGCCGCGTTCGACGCTGATTTTGGCACGGCGCGATTCAGCAGCGCGCAGGTCATATCGAATTACAGCATTGGAAACGAAGCCTGGCGGCGGATACGCCAGGCCGAAAGCCGGCACAAGTCAATTTTCAACGTCCTGCAATAGGAATCTGCCGCTCCCGGCGGCACGGGCGCGTTTCCCAGGCATGCCGTACGATACGTGCGCCCCCGATACGTTCGACGGAGTTGCACATGTTGACCGATGAAGAATTGACGCTGCTCGAAGCGATCCGCGAAAGCGGCAGCCTGTCGCGTGCCGCGGCGCGCCTCGGCAAGGCGCCGTCGACGGTATCGCATGCGGCGCGTCAGCTCGAAACGCGCTTTGACGCGCTGCTGTTCGATCGCCGCCGCTATCGCCTGCAGCTGACGCCGGCAGGCCAGTTGCTCGCCGAAGAAGCGGCTCGGCTCATGCAGGACGTCGCTCGCATGACACAGCGCGTGCGGCAGGTCGCGAGCGGCTGGGAAGACCGTCTATGGATAGTCAGCGACGAACTGCTGGAATTCGACACGCTGATGCCGTTGGTCCACGCGTTCGATGCACTGCAATCGGGCGTGAAGCTGCGTTTTACGCACGAAGTGCTGAGCGGCACATGGGAAGCGTTGCGCGACGGCCGTGCCGATCTGATTGTGGGCGCAACCAACGAACCGCCGGCCATTCCCGGCCTGCGCTGGTTCGAACTCGGTGTCGTCGAATGGGTGTTCGCGGTGTCGCCGCGCCATCCGCTTGCCGGGGCCAAGGGGCCGCTCAAGCGCGACCAGATCTCGAAGCAGCGCGGCGTCGTGGTGGCGGATTCGTCGCGCGCGAGCGGCCGTGCGTACGGCGTGGTCGGCGGTCAGGCGTCGCTTGCGGTGCCGACCATGCACGCAAAGATTCTCGCGCAGCGCGACGGCCTTGGAGTCGGCTGGCTACCGCGGCAGCGCGTTGCGTCGCTATTAAAACGAGGCGAGCTCGTCGAGAAAGAGACGGCTGACCCGCGTGAGCCGAACGTGCTATACGTCGCGTGGCGCGGCGACCACGAAGGCCGCGCACTGCAATGGTGGATCGACCAGCTTCGCCAGTCGCGTCTCGCGAAGCGTCTCGTGCAGGGCATCGATGCATTCGTTCGATGAACGGCTTTCGGTGCAGCTTGCAATGAACTGAAACACATTCACCCCGCCAATTCACATCAACGTACAGGAAAACCCGGAATAAAAAGGCTAGTCTGTGCGTTAAACAGTCAAGCGATCTGACCGCACGTTTGCGGGTCGCTTGTGCGTCTATTTCGAATAGCTTTCGTCGCCAACCCTATTTCCTACAAAACACCAATGACGACCCGAATCGAGTCCCGGCACGGACACACGGCGCTTCCGCGCGCCAATGAGCCAACGCAGTACACGCGCATCGCGATGGTGCTGCACTGGGTGATCGCACTGCTGATCATCTGCAACGTTGTGCTTGGCTTGAGCGCGGATTCGCTGCCTGACGATTGGGTGCGTCCGGTCATCGATACGCATAAGTCGATCGGCATCACGGTGCTCGGTCTCGCGCTGCTGCGCATTTTGTGGCGCGTATCGCATAAGCCACCGCCGCTGCCGAGCGAGTTTCCGGCGTGGGAGCGGATGGCCGCGCACGTTGCGCATTTCCTGCTGTATCTGCTGATGATCGGTTTGCCGCTTTCCGGCTGGGCGCACGATTCCGCATGGAAGGACGCGGCGACACATCCGATGCAGTATTTCCACCTTTTCGAATGGCCGCGGATCGGCTTCATCATGAATATCGATCCTGCCGTCAAGGAACGGCTCCAGCTCCACGACAAGCTCGGCACGGTGCATGCATGGTTCGGGTATGCGCTTTATGCGCTGCTCGCGATGCATATCGGCGGCGCGTTGAAGCATCAGTGGCTGGATCGGCATTCGGTCATCAAACGGATGGTGCCTTGATGTGTGCAGACGTCGTAATCGAACCGCAGGCGCCGAAGGTGCAGAACGGGCGCCTTGCCAGTACGCCTAAGCGATCGCTCGAAGACGCGCTTGCCGCGATTTCGCCGCGCATCACGCCGCGGCAGGCCACGTGGGCGGGCCGGCTGATTCACGGTAGCGTGACCGCGCTGTGGGTGCTGCTGTTCGCGCGTGCATTCTTTCTGCATGGCGTGGTGGCATGGGCAACCGGCCTTGCATATGTGATCTACGACACGCTGCTGCTGTTCTTCGTCACGCTGAAGTCGTGGCCGCTCGCGCGACGCATGGCGCAGGCGGGCGCGATGGCTGGCGCACCGGCGGCCGGCGCACGCCGCTTGCCCGAGATGGGCATCATCGTCGCGTCGCATAACGAGGCCGCGGTGCTGCCCGTGACGCTCACGGCATTGCTCGAACAGATCGACGGGCCCGCGCAAATCGTGATCGCCGACGACGGTTCTTCCGACGGCACCGAAACCTTGCTGACCACGCGCTACGGCCTCACGACGCCCGCGCTCGGCGAACTGAGCGCGCCGAGTGTGCGCTATCCGAACCTGTACTGGCTGCGTCTGCCGCACGGCGGCAAGGCGCGCGCGCTGAACGCCGCGATCGACCGCATGACGACCGAAACGGTGATGACCGTCGATGCCGACACGCTGCTCGCACCCGATGCGACGCGCGCGATGCGCGCGGCATTTGCGGCAAGCGGGACGCTCGTGGCCGCGACCGGCATTATCGTGCCAATCTGCAGCAAGTCGGTCGGCGGGCGTCTGTTCCAGTGGTTCCAGACGTACGAGTACATGCGCAACTTCATCTCGCGCTTTGCGTGGATGCGCGCGGACAGCCTGCTGCTCGTGTCGGGCGCATTCGCGTCGTTCCGGCGCGAGGCGCTGGTGGCGGTGGGCGGCTTCGACGGACAGTGCCTCGTCGAAGACTACGAGCTGATTCATCGGCTGCGCCGCTATTCGGTGGACCGCGGACTCGACTGGGATGTTCGCGTGGTCGGCGACGCGCATGCGCAAACCGACGCGCCCGACACGCTTGGGAGCTTCCTGCGGCAGCGGCGCCGCTGGTTCGCGGGCTTCCTCGAAACGCAATACTGGAATCGCGACATGACGGGCAACCGCCGCTACGGCACGCTCGGTATGCTGATGCTGCCGGTCAAGGCATTCGACACGATGCAGCCGGTCTACGGGCTGACCGCGTTCGCGCTGCTGCTCGCATTCCTGTTCGGCGGCCACGGCGTCATCGTTGTGTCGATTTTTAGCGTGATTTTCCTGAAGACCGCGCTCGATCTCGCGTTCTACATCTGGAGCATTCACCTGTATCGACGCTGGACCGGGCTGCGTGCCGGATCGAGCCTGTGGTCGGCCATGGCCGCGGCGATCGCGGAGCCGTTCACGTTCCAGTTGCTGCGGCACACGGGCGCGGTGCTCGGCTGGTTCCATTTTCTGCGTGGAAGCAAGTCGTGGGGCAAGCAGCATCGCTCGGGGCTGCTCGCTTCGAACGGTAACAACCGACAGCCATGACTGCTGCACATGGGCCGCACGCGTAGAGGCCGTTCGCCTCTGCCTGCGCCTCTGCTTTCTTCTTCGATACTGCTTTAATAAGGGCCGCGGTGCGCGATGCGCCGCGGCTTTTGTTTTTCCATCCCTGGCGCTTCGCCGCATACGCAGATACCCTGCCCGATCACGGTTCCACCGGCTTCCGCAGGCGTGCATTTTCTCGAATTGTCAAAAAGCACGCGGACTTCTAGTAGACTGAGCAGCTAACTCAGTAATTCAATAGAAAGCTTGTTGACTTCGGCTATTAAATAGTCGGAGGCTCAGGTCGCTAGAGGAGGGCGGCACACATGCACGCAGTCAGTCCTGTGGAAAGCAGCACAGTCGAAACGCCCGCGGGAGCACCGGTGCGCGATTTGCGCCGCGTTCACATTCACCCTGACAACTGGTATCCGCTCGCGTGGTCGCACGAAGTGAAGCGCGGCAAGGCGCATGGCGTGCGCTTTGCCGGCGAGCCGATCGTGCTCGTGCGCACCGAGTCGGGCAAGGTGTTCGCCCTCGAAGACCGCTGCGCGCACCGTCAGGTGCCGTTGCACGGCGGCGTAGTCGACGGCGAAGCGATCCGCTGCTGCTACCACGGCTGGACCTACGACTGCACGGGGCGCTGCATCGACGTGCCGTATCTGGGCCGCGAACGGCTGCCCAATGGCGTGCGCTCGTATCCGTGCCGCGAAGTGGAAGGACTCATCTTCGTGTTCCCCGGCAAAGCCGAACTCGCCGAAACGACGCCGCTGCCGCCGCTCGGTTCGGTCGCGAACAGGAAGTACAAGACGCGCCGCTTCGGCCGCGAAGTGGCATGTCATTACTCGTTCATGCACGAGAACCTGATGGATATGAACCATCAGTTCCTGCACCGCCGGCAGATGGGCCAGATGCGCGCGCGTTCGCTCGGCCGCCGCCGCGGCGACGACTGGGTCGAGGTCGACTACACGTTCTCGCGCGAAGCGGGCCAGCAGCCGATCGGCGAAGCGCTCGTGTTCGGCCAGAGCCGGCAGGGCACGAAAAAGAAGCATAAGGATGTGATGACGATCCGCACGCAGTACCCTTACCAGACGCTGCAGATTCGCACGTCCGAGGGCACGCTCGTGATGGACCTGTGGATCATCTACGTACCGCTCGACGCCGAACAACGCACGAATCGCACGTTCGGGTTGCTCTCCGTGAAGCGGCCGAAGCTCGGGTTCCTGCTCGATGCCGCGTGGCCGCTGCTCGTGTGGTTCACCGAGCGCATCTTCAAGGAAGACCGCTGGATCGTCGAGCGCGAGCAGGAAGCGCACGACGCGCAGGGCGCGGACTGGAACCACGAGGTGTTCCCGGTCATCAACGAACTGCGCGATCTGCTGCGCCAATGCGGCGCGCCGCCGGTGCGCCGCATCGTGCCAATCGAACCGGTCGAAACAGAAGCGGCGGCGCAGCCTTGCGCGAGTTGAGCGGCGCGCGTTTCTCGCGCTGACCGAACGATACGCCGTGATGCGCGGCGATGCTCGGCGTATCGCGACGCGCGGCCGCGTGCAACTTCGTCTGACGCGGTCGCCGCGACGCGCGTGACTGCTCCACTGTGTCGCGTTGCGTTATGCTGCCTTCAGGGCATTCGCGTTCGATGCGCGGGTGTCCGCGCTGTCGTTCGAGGAGGCCGCGCCATGCCCGACGCAACTGAAGAGAACGCATCCGTTCCTGACCTGGAAATCATTTCGACGCGTACCTTCGACGCCTCGCGCGAGCGCGTCTTCAACGCATGGACAGACCCGGTGCGCCTCGCCCGCTGGTGGGGGCCGAAGGGCTTTCGTAACACCTTCCACGAATTCGACCTGCAGCCCGGCGGAAACTGGCGTTTCGTGATGCACGGGCCAGACGGCGTCGACTATAAAAACCACAGCGTATTTGTCGAGATCGCCGCACCCGCGCGGATTGTGTTCGACCACGTGTCCGGGCCGCATTTCAAGGTGATTGTGTCGTTCGATGAAGCTGGCGGCAAGACCAAACTGACCTACCAGATGGTGTTCGAGACGGCAGCCGTGCGCGATCAGGTAAAGACCTTCGCGCTGAAGGCGAACAGGGAAAGCTTCGACCGGCTCGCGGCGGAATTGAAGCGGTTGGCGGCGCGTTGATCGCACGCATTTGCGTTGCGACGAATTCCTAAAAGAACAAAAGCTCCTGCGTTCGTTGAAACACAGGAGCGTACAAGCTGCACCCGGAACTCAGGCAACAAGCGGCTTAGCCGCTTGCGATGTCCGATCAGAAGCGATGACGCATGCCCATCGAGATAGCGGCCTGATTCTGCGAGGACGACGGACGCTGCGCGCTGCCGTAATAGATGGCCGCGGCGCCGATTTCATCTCCGGTTGCGCGTTGATAGACCACTTGCGTGTACACGTCGGTCCGCTTGGACAGCGAGTAGTCGACCATGGCGCCGATCTGATGGAGATGGCCCACGTTCGTCTTCACACCCGCCACGTTGTAGTCGCCGTCCGTATACGTGTAAGCGAGGCCGCCGCTCAATGCTGGCGTGAAGTTGTACTTCGCATTGATTTCGTAGTTGTTCATGTGTCCAGACGAGCCAGCGGAGACCGCGATGTTGTCCTGACGCGATTGCGTCCACACCACGCCGACCTGCGCCGGGCCGAACGCGTAGCTCGCGCCCACGCCGAATTCGCGCTGACGGAATCCGCCGATAGCGTTGTATGTTGCGACTTGGCCCGGGTCGGTCGACGCGCCGTTTGTCGTAGCGCCCGGATTGTTCTGCTGTGCGTAGCCGGCGGCAACGCGGAGCCCGCCGTACTGATATGCCGCGCCGAAGCTGTATTCCCGGTTGTTCGCGAAGCTTGCGTTGTTCGAGAAGCCATATGTGCCGCCGAATTTGAAGCCGCCGTAGTCCTGGCTCGCGTACTTGATCGCGTTATTGACCGGGTAGCCGCCGTTTGTATTCAGATTGTCGTTATTGAACGGGTGCGCGAACAGGGTGCCGCCCCAGCTGCCCGTTGCGGAGAGCGGTGCGACGTAGTCCTGCATGGAGTCCCACTGGCGGCCGAACGTGACGGTACCGAAGTCGCTCGACAGACCGAAATACGCCTGACGGTTGAACAGCGAGCCGTCGTTAGCGAGCTTGCCATTGCCGACGTCAAAACCGCTCTCGAGCGTGAAGACAGCTTTCAGCCCGCCGCCCAGGTCTTCGACACCGCGCAGGCCCCAGCGGCTCTGGTCAATACCGTTACCCACCGAGGCGCGCCCACTGCCGTCGACATTGTTGACGTACGTGAAGCTTGCGTCGATCACGCCGTACAAGGTGACACTGCTTTGAGCGTGCGCGAGCGGAACGAATGATGCGGCAGCGGCCGCGACGATCATGGTTTTTTTCATCTGAGCTTCCTTCCTTCGGTGTTCTGTGGATCACGCATCGGCGCGCCGGAGCCCGGCGCGCGACACATGTAGCCGGCCTATGACAAGGCCGGTCCATTCCCTGTCTGGGGAACGGCCGCAGTATAGGTAGGCTCCCTAATCGTTTTTTCCAAAAGAATTGGCAATTGAGTTTTGCTAAACAAGAAATAAATCAGTAAATGGCTGATAGGATTTTGTTTATAATGAATTTGTTCATCTCAAATAAATGGGGCTTTATTTTTGAGATTTATTGCAGCGTTGTTTGATGGCAACGAGTGATGAGCGGTGTGCTGAAATTAATTGAATTTATCTCTAAAAAACAGAAAGTTAGAGAAAGTGCAAATTTATACTAATGCTTTATAAGTCTGAGCGACTGACTCAGATATTAATAAGAAACGTCCTAGGCCATTCGGCCAATTGAAATGTCAAAAACATTCGTAGATCATATGTGTCGTTGAATCGGTGTTTGGCATTTATTTGCATATTTTGCTGGCTTTTACAATTTGGCGATCAGGCGTGCCGCGCCATCGCAACGACGCGTTTGCCGCACGCGGCATCTGCTTGCTAGACTGCCTTCGCAAGCCGAAAGTGGGCCGCCGCATGCGCGACGGCAACGTTGCAGCAATGTTTTCATCGGAGGTTCCATGGCTTATATGCTGCTCATCGTCGAACCCGTCGATCAGCGCGACGAACGTGGCGAAGTCGCCGGCCGCGAGGTCTTTGCTGAAATGGTGCGTTACCGCGACACGCTGAACGAGCGCGGCGTGCTGATCTCAGCCGAATCGCTTGCCACTGCGAAGAAAGGCAAGCGGCTGCAGGTGCATGACGGCAAGGCGCGCGTCGTCGACGGTCCTTTCGCCGAAGCGAAGGAAATGATCGGCGGCTTCTTTCTGGTGGACTGCGAAACGCAGGACGAAGCGCTCTCGCTTGCCGCCGAGTGTCCGGCCGCACGGTGGTGCACGATCGAAGTCCGTAAGCTCGCGCCTTGCTACGAATAGACCACACGTCGCTGATCCACGGGTTTCCCCTGGTGCGTGCGCCGTTTCGCGCATGTCGATCTTGTCGCTGCTGATTCGTCGTGCTGGCAAGGAGTCGCTGAACAAGCGGGTTCACGCGGCTTGCGGCTCCGCCTGTCGGCACAAACCGGGCTCGACAAACCGGCGTGGACAAACAAGGAGAAACGGCGATGCGATTCATGATCATGGTGAAGGCGAACGCGGACAGCGAAGCCGGCAAGATGCCGGAAGAAGCGTTGATCGCGGCAATGGCGACCTATCACGAGGAACTGGCGAAGGCGGGCGTGCTGCTCGACGCGAGCGGCCTGCAGCCCACCTCAAAGGGTTGGCGTATCCGCTATGAAGGCGGCCGGCGCACGGTTATCGACGGGCCGTTCGCCGAGACCAAGGAACTGCTGGCCGGCTACACGCTGATCCAGGTGCGCTCCCGCGAGGAAGCGATGGAGTGGGCGCGGCGTTTTCCGGCGCCGTTCGGCGACGATGCGGAGGGTGAAATCGAGGTGCGTCAGCTCTTCGGGCTCGACGATTTCGAACCGAGTCCGTCGATGGACCGTTTCCGCAAGCTCGAAGGCACGAATCACTGAAGCCGCCGGGAAGCCACCGAAGCTACCGAAGGTACTTGAAGCACTCAAGTCACTCCAGCTACACAGACCACTCAAGCGAGGCACACGATGCACAAGCAGATATACCTGAACATCGCAGTCGACGATCTCGAACGCTCGAAGTCGTTCTTCGCAAAGCTCGGCTTTACGTTCGAGCCGAAGTTCACCGACCAGAACGCCGCTTGCATGATCGTCGGTGAAAACATCTTCACCATGCTGCTGACAAAACCGTTCTTCAGCAACTTCACGAGCAAGCCGCTCGTCGATGCATCGAAAAGCACGGAGGCGCTGATCTGCCTGTCGTGCGACAGCCGCGACGAAGTCGACGGTCTCGTGGCCAAGGCGATCGCGGCGGGCGGTTCGGCGCCGCGCAAGCCGCAGGACTACGGCTTTATGTACAGCCACGGGTTCGAAGACCCGGACGGCCATATCTGGGAACTCGCCTTTATGGACCCGAATGTGCCGATGCCGGACCAGACCGCGGTGTCGGCTGCGCCGGACGCTCGTTGAGGCCGGCCGTGTCGACGGCCGAGACGCATCGTGCGATCGACGCGGTGTGGCGGATCGAATCCGCGAAGGTTATCGCGCACGTCGCGCGAATCGTGCGCGACGTCGGCGTGGCCGAAGAACTGGCGCAGGATGCGCTCGTCGCTGCGCTCGAGCACTGGCCTGAATCCGGCGTGCCCGACAACCCGGGAGCGTGGCTGATGGCGACCGCAAAGAACCGCGCGCTCGACCGCTGGCGCCAGGAGGCGCTGCACGCGAGGAAGCGCGAAGAACTCGGCCACGATCTCGACGCGCTCGAGGCGCACCTCGTGCCCGACTTCGTCGATGCGCTCGACGCCGCGCGCGAAGACGACATCGGCGACGACCTGCTGCGGCTCATGTTCACCGCGTGCCATCCGGTGCTGTCCACCGACGCGCGTGTCGCGTTGACGCTGCGCCTGTTGGGCGGCCTGACAACCGACGAGATCGCGCGTGCGTTTCTCGTGCCGGAGCCGACCATCGCGCAGCGCATCGTACGCGCGAAGCGCACGCTGTCGGCCGCGAAGGTGCCGTTCGAAGTGCCGCAGGCCGACGCGCGCGCCGTGCGGCTCGCGTCGGTGCTCGAAGTGATCTATCTGATTTTCAACGAAGGCTATTCGGCCACGGCCGGCGACGACTGGATGCGTCCGACATTGTGCGAAGAAGCGCTGCGGCTCGGTCGCGTGCTGGTCGGACTCGTGCCCGATGAAAGCGAGGCACATGGTCTTGCCGCGTTGATGGAGATTCAGGCGTCGCGCCTTCGCGCACGCCTCGACGCACAAGGCAAGCCCGTGCTGCTGCTCGATCAGGACCGCGGCCGTTGGGACCCGTTACTGATTCGCCGCGGCCTCGCTGCGCTCGAGCGAGCCGAGTCGCTCGGCGGCGGCAGCGGCGTCTATACGTTGCAAGCGGCGCTCGCCGCGTGCCACGCACGCGCGCGTACCGCGGAGGAAACCGACTGGGAGCGAATCGTCGCGCTTTACGACGCGCTCGCGCAAGTCGCGCCGTCACCGGTCGTCGAGTTGAATCGTGCGGTGGCGGTCGGCATGGCGTTCGGTCCGGCCGCGGGACTCGAGATTGTCGATGCGCTTAGTGCGGATCCGGCGCTTGCGCATTACCACTGGCTTCCCAGCGTGCGCGGCGATCTGCTTGCCAAGCTCGGGCGGCGCGAAGAAGCACGCGGCGAATTCGAACGCGCGGCAGCGATGACGCGCAACGCGCGCGAGCGCGAGCTCCTCCTCGAGCGCGCGCAACAGATGACCGGCAATCCGCACGATAAGCACTGAGACTCGACCCCGCGCAATCCCATCAATCCGCACGCACTGAATCGACGCGCTCGATCGGCGGCGCGCTGGCATCCGCGTTCGCTTCCAGAATCTGCTTCCGCGTTCACGCGCATGAGCTTGCGCCTGCGCAGGCGCGCGTCTTTAAACGCAAATCTGTAACCTGCAAAATTGAAGTTGACAAGTTACACAGCGAGACTATTATGTCCGCAATGCGTAACCGTGATTTGTCAAATTTACAGGTTTCAAAAGTCGAGCGGTCCACGTACGTAACTTGAAGAAACCCGTGTCAAACCCTGGAGCTCACCATGTCGACAGCAGCGTTGCAGCAAGCCGGATTGCCCGCTATTCCCCGTGTTATGACGAAGCGCATTGAAGCCGACGGCATCGATGTGTTCTACCGCGAAGCGGGCCCTGCCGATGCGCCGGTGCTATTGCTGCTGCACGGTTTTCCGGCGTCGTCGCTGATGTTCCGCGAACTGATGCCGCGTCTTGCATCGCGCTACCGTGTGATCGCGCCGGACCTGCCCGGCTTCGGTTTTACGACGGTGCCGGCCGAACGCAATTACCGCCACAGCTTCGACAATCTCGCGAAAACGGTTGAAGCATTCGTCGCCGCGCTGAAGCTCACGCGCTACGCGCTTTACGTGTTCGACTACGGCGCACCGGTTGGCTTGCGGCTGGCGCTCGCGCATCCGGAGCGCGTGAGCGCGCTGATCTCGCAGAACGGCAATGCGTATGAGGAAGGGCTCGGCGATGCGTGGGGCCCGATTCGCACGTACTGGGCGGATCCGAGCGAAGCGAACCGTGCGGTCGTGCGCGACGCGGTGCTGACGCTCGAAGGCACGCGCTGGCAATACGTGCATGGTGTGAAGGACCCGGATGCGGTCGCGCCCGAGACATACACGCTCGACGCCTTGCTGTTCGAGCGCGGCAATAACAAGGAAATCCAGCTCGACCTGTTCCTCGACTACGCGTCGAACCTGAAGCTGTACCCCGCGTTTCAGCAGTTCTTCCGCGATTTCCGGCCGCCGACGCTCGCGATCTGGGGCAAGCACGATCCGTTCTTTATCCCGCCGGGCGCGGACGCCTATCGGCGCGACAATCCGGATGCGACCGTCGAGATGCTCGACACGGGCCATTTCGCGCTTGAAACGCATGTCGACGAAATCGCGATCGCGATCGACAAATTGCTCAGAACGGTTTCCGCGTGAGCGACGCAGGCCGGGCGGTAACCCGCAGCGGCCTGTTTATTTTCCAGTACGCGTGTTCTCCTCGCGCCCCTTCTCGCGCTCGTCCTGGTAGTCCCGCTCACCGGCGGGACTACGGCGCCGCCGTTTCTGCGCGTCGTCCTTACTCTCGTTATCGGGCCGATCCTCGACAAACGGCGAATCGGTATCGGTGCCGCCCGAGCGCAGCGCGCCGCGCGCCTCCTCGGCAAGCTGCTCGTAACGCTTGCGAAACCGCGTCAAATCCTTTTCATCGAGTTCTTCGAGATCGAGCAGCGCGTTATGCGCGCCTGACAGCGCGCGTATCAGTTCGTCGAGCTTGATCTGCATCGCCGCAGTGTCGCGGTTCTGTGTGTTCTGGATCAAAAACACCATCAGAAACGTGACGATCGTCGTCGAGGTATTGATAACGAGTTGCCATGTGTCACTAAAGTGAAACAACGGCCCGCTTGCCGCCCACACGACCACAAGCACTGCCGCGATCACGAACGTGACCGGCCTGCCCGCCATCGTCGAGAGCCCGGTCGAAAATTGGGAGAACCAGTTTTTGGTCACGAAATACCTCTCATCGGCAACATGAATCGGCGGGACCCATCGGCAGGGCCTTCGGCCCCCTGCGTTCTGACGCCCGACTAGCAAGCCTCTGTCGATGCCTTTGCACATTGCGTGCCGGACTTGCCATTGCAGTGCAGCACCGCGGCGCATGCAATCTGCATCGAATGAGAATGATGGTGGACGCCGCCGCATAGAAAATTTCCGCTTGCTTATGTCGATCTTACGGTGGCCTACTCGTCGTCGTGATGAAGCCACGGTATCCCGGTGACGCTTCGCCACCCTATTCATTCGTCGATAGACAGGAGCCACGACTATGTCCAAGCCAGCCACGAGAACCATCCCCGAAGGCATGCATTCGCTGACCCCGCATATCGTCTGCGCCGGCGCCGCCGACGCGATCGAGTTCTACAAGAAGGCATTCAACGCGGTCGAGCAGGTCCGTTTGCCGGGGCCCGGCGGCAAGGTGATGCACGCATCGCTGAAAATCGGCGACTCGGCACTGATGATCGCCGACGAGATGCCCGAGTGCGGCGGCGGCCTCGGACCGAAGGCGTTGAAGGGCTCGCCCGTCACGATCCACCTCTACGTCGACAACGTCGACGCAACCATCGCGCAAGCGGAGAAAGCCGGCGCGAAGGTCACGATGCCCGCCGCGGACATGTTCTGGGGCGACCGCTACGGCCAGCTCGAAGATCCGTTCGGTCACCGCTGGTCGGTCGCGACACACAAGGTCGATCTGTCGCCCGAGGAAATACAGGCGGGGATGCAGGAAATGATGAAGCAGTCGCAGCAGTGAGCGGCGCACGACGGCGCTAACGGCACTGAACAGCGGGCACTAACCAGCGCGAAGTGCAGACCGGCGGCGCGTGCGATGTGAGCGCCGCCGAGCGCCGCCGCCTCGTGAAACCGCCGTCCAAACAATAGGATCAAGCATCCAACAGGAGCCTCGATGGACAAGATAGCCACATGTCTCTGGTTCGACGGCCAGGCCGAAGAAGCGGCGAAGTTCTACGTGTCGGTGTTCAAAAACAGCCGCATCGTCGAGACGTCGTACTACAACGACGCAGTGCCGAGCGAGGCGGGCAAGGTGCTGACGGTGACGTTCGAACTCGAAGGCCGTGAGTTCGTGGGCCTCAATGGTGGCCCGCAGTACACGTTCTCGCCGGCTATCTCGATGTTCGTCAAATGCGAAACGCAGGCGGAAGTCGACACGCTGTGGGACAAGCTCGTCGAAGGCGGCGCACCGGTGCAGTGCGGCTGGCTGACCGACCGCTACGGCATGTCCTGGCAAATCGTGCCGACCGTCATGCTCAAATTTTTGCAGGACAAGGACCGCGAGAAATCGAAGCGCGCCATGCAGGCGATGATGGGCATGGTCAAGCTTGATATTGCTGCGCTGGAGAAAGCCTACGACGGGCGCTAGCACGCGCCTTGCCCTTATCCGGCCGCTCGTGAGTTGACGCGCTTAGCGCAATCAAAGCGGCCATCACCGCTCAATCGCGGCACCACGGCGTCGCTGCAAGCGCAACGCGTATAAACCATCGTTTATATGCAGCGCAAAAAAATCCCAGGCATAATCAGCGAACCGATTTAAAGGTGTCGTGCAGTACGCGAAGACGCCTTGTTTGCGTGCGGGCGCCCGGCGTGGTCATGCCGGCGCGTGCCGCGCTTTCGTCTATATAGATCGGCGGCCTGCGACCGTCCGATAAACGTCCCGCAATGAGCAACATTGGATCGCCCAACTCCCCGGCTGATGGGCGAGTGGGCCGTGTGCCCGCTTTTCATGGGCCGGCGCGCGATACTAGTCACCGGTTTTTCACCAGCACGGAGGTATAGATGAATACGGTCACGACCAAAGACGGCGCTCAGATTTTCTACAAGGATTGGGGCAGTGGGCAACCGATTGTCTTCTCGCATGGCTGGCCGCTCGATGCCGATGCGTGGGATCCGCAATTGCTGTTTTTCGTGCAACAGGGCTTTCGCGTCGTTGCACACGACCGCCGTGGTCATGGCCGCTCGTCGCAAACGGCGAACGGCAACGATATGGATACCTACGCGGACGATCTGGCCGCCGTCATCGAACATCTTGACCTGAAGGACGCGGTGCTGGTCGGTCACTCCACGGGCGGCGGCGAAGTCGCGCACTACATCGGCCGTCACGGCACGAAGCGTGTTGCGAAAGCGGTGCTGATCGGCGCGGTGCCGCCGCTGATGCTGAAGACGGAGAAAAACCCGGGCGGCTTGCCGAAGGACGTGTTCGACGGCATCCGTAAAGGTGTCGCGGACAACCGTTCGCAGTTCTATAAGGACCTGGCGCTGCCGTTCTTCGGCTACAACCGTCCGGGGGCGAAGGTCTCGCAGGGCACGATCGACGAGTTCTGGCGGCAGGGCATGAGCGGCGGCATCGTCGGCCACTACGCGTGCATCAAGGAGTTTTCGGAAGTCGACTACACGGCCGATCTGCAGAAGATCGACGTGCCGACGCTGATCCTGCACGGCGACGACGATCAGATCGTGCCGATCGACGCAGCCGGCCGCATGTCGGCGAAGATCGTGAAGAACGCGACGCTAAAGGTGTATCCGGGCGCGCCGCACGGCATGTGCTCGACCGAGGCCGACAAGGTCAACGCCGATCTGCTCGCGTTTATCAAGGGCTGATCCCGCATACGAGCCGGGCAGCATCGCGGCGTATGTGGAGCGAGGCGCGAGCAGCGCCTCGCTTGCAAGGCCACGGTGGTGATGTACGCGTCAGCGTGAAGTGGTGCCGCCCGCCATGCCGCGTTGCATATCGATAAATTCAGCAAGCTTGCGTTGCTGCACGCCGCCGGCATCGAAGTTCGCCGGCTCGAGCCATGTATCGAACCCCGCACGAATCGCGGGCCATTCGCTGTCGATAATCGAAAACCACGCGGTGTCGCGATTGCGCCCATGAATGACGATGGCCTGGCGGAAAATCCCCTCGAACGTGAAACCGAAACGCAACGCCGCGGCACGCGACGGCACATTGAGCGAATCGCACTTCCATTCGAAGCGGCGATAGCCGAGCGTGTCGAACGCGTAGCGCATCGACAGATAAATCGCCTCAGTGGCGGCCCGGGTTTTCTGCAGCAACCGCGAGAACGTGACGAAGCCGACTTCGATCACACCGTTACCCGCATCGATGCGCATCAGCGCGAGCGTGCCGACGGCCTTGCCCGTCGCGCTATCGATCACGGTGTAGTGGAATGGGTCCGCCGTCGCGGCAATGCGCGTGAGGTGCGCGCGAAACGCATCCAGCGCATCGAACGGTCCCGCGCTCAGATAGGTCCAGTCGCGCGCATCGGGCGCTTGCCCGTACGCGTCGTACAGTTCGTCCGCATGCCGCTCTGCGTCGAGGCGCTCGAGCCGGCAATAGCGGCCCGTCAGTGTCGCGCCGTCGGGCTTCGGCACGCCTTGCCAGTTTGCTACCGCCAAGCCGATCGGCTGACCGAATTCATTGGTTCTCTGCTGCACATTCTTCTCCTCGACAGCGCCGGCCGCGAAGCCGGCGCCTGCATGATGTGATGCCGAGTCAGAAGTATGCCTGCAACGTGCTGCGTGGAGCGGATTGCTTAAAGCTGGATCATCCCGCCATCGATCACGATCTCGGTGCCGACAATAAAGCCCGACTCCGCCGACGCCAGATGCAGCACCGTCGATGCGATTTCGCTCGAATTGCCGAAGCGGCCGAGCGGAATCTGATTGCGGATCTGCTCCTTCGTGTCGTCGTCGAAACCCAGCTTCGTATGCAGCGGCGTCGTGACCGGGCCCGGGCTGACCACATTGACGCGCACGCCGCGCGGCAGTAGCTCGGCCGACAGCGTCTTCGCCAGCGAGATCAACGCGGCCTTGCTCGCCGCATAAACGGACGACGACGGCATGCCGATGTGCGCATTGATCGACGCGTTGAGCACGATCGACGCGCCCTTGTTGAAGAGCGGCGTCAGAGCCTGAATCTGGAAGTACGGCCCTTTGACGTTGATGTCGAACGACTCGTCCCACATCGATTCCGCGACGTCCGCAAATGCCGCGAACTTCGCGATGCCCGCATTGATGAACACCGCGTCGAGACGCACGTCCTCGTTGGTCAGACGCTGCGCGAGTTCGCGTGCCCCTGCGGCCGAGCCCGCGTCGTTGCGGATCGCGAGCGCGGATTCGCCGAGCGTACGGGCCGCCGCTGCGAGCGACGCTTCATCGCGGCCCGTGATGATCACACGCGCGCCTTCGGCCGCAAAAGCCTGCGCGGTGACGAGGCCCATTCCACTGTTGCCGCCGGTGACGAGTACGGTCTTTCCTTCAAAGCGATTCATGATGTTCTCCTATGAACATGCGTTCGGTGTGAAGGGAATTGTGGTCTTTGGGACGTCGAATGACGTACGAACAAGTTGGGCCTCTCGTTCGAAGAAACTGGATATGTTTGCCTGCGCTAAATTTCGGCGGGGCGCGGCGCGCCGATCGTGAGGACGACCCTTTCCGCACGTACAATGCATACTGGCGGCAGTCGTGTAGCACCCGTGATGACAGACGAACCGAAAGAGGGACGATATGGAAATTGATCCGACCGAGTGGTTTCCGTTAGACGAATACAAGCCGGCGCGCGAGGGATGGTACGAAGTGCAGCTGGTGAGTGGCGAAACGGCGTTTGCGCGATATACCGAGGGTGAGTGGACCGAAAAGCCGCCGCTCGTCTTTACGCACTGGCGCGGCTTGAGCAAAGACCCGGTGAAGAGCGGCGATACCGAAAACATCGGCGCTGAAGTCGCGGCGGCCGAAGGCGTGCGAGCGGTCTGGAACGCATTCTTTCCGGGTGCCGGCGGCGATGCGCACAAGCCGCTCGAAGCGTCGCCCGACGAACAGCCTACCAACGGGCCACATTGATCCGGTCGGCAGTGGTGCAGCATAAAGCAGCAGGCGGGCGGCGCGATGCGCGGCCCGCGGTACAGTCGGAAAAGCTGTCACATTAATGTCGCTCAGGCAGTCGAACTTACCGGTGCCGTCGGCGTGGTGACAGACGCCGGATGTTGCAGGGCCACCTCAGCCCACAACGGGGTTGCTACGCTGCCGCAATGTCGTGCGCGGTAAAGCCGAAAAAGACCTGCACCTCGACAATCTTCCCGCTCTCGACGCGGAACAACTCGGCATTGCGAAACGGCGCGCCCCCTTTCCGTTTGCACGCGTACCGGACGAAAGCCTCATTCCCTTCCACGAACAGCTTCTCGATGCGGCAGTATTCGATCTCTTCGTTGATCGGCCAGCACCGCTCGAAGTAGGTGCGCCGATCGATCCGGTCGTCCTGCGGGCTCGTAAAAGTGAAATGGTCGGCGAGCGTCGCCTCGAGGGCGGCGCGGTCTTTCGCCTCGTATGCCGCATAGGCGCGGCGGACGATTTCGTCGACGGTAGAGCGGTCGTTCATAACGCCTCCTTGAGGCAAGACAGACCGGTGTTGGCGTTCGCTGGGCGCCGCTTTGAACTCCCGCTTCAAACCCGATCAGTCGCAGCCCGGTTTTCGCTTCCTTCCCGCGCTTGCGCCTCGCCCGGCGACGCCGTGCGCAGCAGAAACGCGCCGAACGCCGCGGCCAGCGCGGCGAAGATCGCGCCGAACAGGAACGCGACGTGATAGCCGTCCGTGAGCGCGGCGCGTGCGTCCTGCGTCGCGCCTGGCTCGCCGGTTTGCGCGGCCGCGAGGCTCGCGAGCACCGCGAGACCGAGCGCGCCGCCCATCATGAATGATGTATTGACGATGCCCGACGCCAGCCCCGAATCGCTCGGCTCGACGTCGTTCATCGCGGCGAGCAGCACCGGATTGAATGCGACGCCGGCGCCGATGCCGAGCAGCGCCATGCCGGGCAGCACGTCGATCACGAACTGGCCCGTCACCGGCGCGCGCGCAAACAGCAGCAGCCCGATCGCGGCGAGCAGCAGACCGACGCCGATCGGCCGGCGAATACCGAAGCGCATCACGATGCGCGCCGAAAGCCCAAGCGAGAAGACCGCCATGATCAGATTCGCCGGCAAAAACGCGAGCCCGACCTGAAACGGCGCATAGCCGAGCACACGCTGCATATACAGCGCCGAGATAAAGAACCATGCGAACATCGCGGCGGCCCACAACACGCCGATCGCATTCGCAATCGTCACATTGCGCTTGCGGAACAGCGCGAGCGGCATCAGCGGATGTTGCACCCGCGCCTCGATCGCGAGGAATACCGCAAGCAACACGATCGCCATGCCGATCAAGCCGAGCGTTTGCGCGGACGTCCAGCCCGCTTCGTTGCCGTTGACGATCGCATAGACGGCGAGCATCAGCGAGGCCGTCACCGTAATCGCGCCGGCGACATCGAGCCGCTCGCCGTGCGCATGGCCGCGCCCCGCGGGCAGCAGCGTGACGCACAACGCATACACGGCGACGCCGATCGGCAGATTGACGAGGAAGATCCAGTGCCAGCTGAGCAGATTCGTCAGCAGTCCGCCGAGCAGCACGCCGATGCTGCCGCCGCCGGCGCAGACGAAGCCGTACACGCCCATTGCCTTGGCGCGTTCGTCGGGCTCGGTGAACAGATTCATGATCAGCGACAGCGATACCGCCGAGACGACCGCGCCGCCGAGCCCTTGCACCGCGCGTGCACAGACCAGCATCACCTGCGAATTCGCGAGCCCGCATGCGAGCGACGCCAGGGTGAACAATGTGATGCCGGCCAGGAACAGCTTGCGGTGTCCGTACAGATCACCGAGGCGCCCGCCGAGCAGCAAAAAGCCGCCGAACGTGAGCATGTAGGCATTGACGACCCACACTAGCGATGTTTCGGAGAAGCCGAGATCGGCTGCGATCGAAGGCAAGGCGACATTCACGATCGTCGTGTCGAGCACGATCATCAGCACGCCGAGGCAAAGCACGACAAGTGCCAGCCAGCGTGCGCGCCCTTCGATATTGTGGGTCATGCGTCGGTCTCCATTCGTTATGCGTAATTCTTCGCGCAATGGAAAACCGACAGTCTAGTCCCGGGTATGTGTCGTATTCAACCGCGGACTTTAGCCGCGGTCTTCAGGCGCGGCCATCAGCCGCGTCCCGGACCACTACTTCACCGCACCCAGCGCAAGCCCTTTGACGAGATAGCGCTGCAGCCACGCGAACACCACCGAAACCGGCAGCGTCGCACACAACGTGGCGGCCATCACGAGATGCCATTCGACCGTGTATTTGCCCGCCACCATATCCGTGACCTGCACGGTCAGCGTCTTGTTTTCCGGCGAGCGGATCAGCGTATAGACCACGGCAAACTCGTTCCACGCATTGATAAACGTGAAAATCGCGGTGACGACGATAGCCGGTACCGCGAGCGGCAGAAACACCTTGAATACCGCGCGCGTCCGGCTGCAACCTTCGAGCCACGCCGATTCTTCGAGATCGCGCGGCACCGTCGCGAAATACGACGACAGCATCCACACCGCAAACGCGATATTGAATGCCGCATACGACACGATGACGCCGATTTTCGAATCGACGAGGTTGCCGTCGCCGTACGGAATCATCGCGGCAAGCCGGAACAGACCGACCACCAGCAGAATGGGCGACAGCATCTGCGTGACGAGCAGGAACTGCCGGTACACGCTGCGACCGCTAAACGGAAAGCGCGCAAGCGCATACGCGGCGGGCAGGCTGACCGCCAGCGCGAGCAGCGTCGACAGGCAGCTGATCACCGCGCTATTGCGCAGCGCGACGCCGAAATTCGCCGCGGTCCACATATCGACAAAGTTCTGCCAGTGCCAGTGCACCGGCAGCCAGCGCGCCGGATAGACGAACACTTCCTGCGCGGGCTTCAGCGCGGTGAAAAACATCACCGCGAACGGAAACAGCACGACCACGACGAGCGGCGACAGCGCGAGCCAGCACCACAGCGAGCGTTTCATTTTCGCGTTCATGCGGCGTCTCCTTCTTTTTGCGGCTGCATGCGCAGATACACGATCGAAAACACGAACAGCATCACGAGCATGATCAGCGACACCGCGGCCGCCTGACCCGGCCGGCCGAGCCGGAAGCCGAGTTCGTACAGATAGGTGACGAGAATGTGCGTGCCGTTGTCGGGGCCGCCTTGCGTCATCACCCAGATAATCGGGAACGAGTTGAACACGTAGATCACGTTCAACAGAATCGCCATGTTGATAAACGGCCGCAGCAGCGGCAGCGTGAGCTGGCGGAATTGCTGCCAGGCGCTCGCACCGTCGATGCGCGCGGCTTCGTAAATATCGCCGGGCACAGACGACAAGCCGCCGAGCAGAATGGTCACGGTAAACGGAATCGACACAAGAATGCCGACCGCGATTTCCACCGGGAACGCGAGCTCAGGCGTGGCGAGCCAGTGAATCGGGCCGCCGATCAAGCCGAGGCGCTGCAACGTGACGTTGACCATGCCGTAGTCGTCGTTGAAGGCCCAGCGCCAGACCACGGCGGTCATCGTCAGCGAAACGGACCACGGCAACATCACGATCGTGCGCGCGATGCCGCGGCCATGAAAATCCTGGTTTAGCACCAGCGCGACGGGCACCGAGAACAGCACGGTGCCGCCGACCACGCAGGCGGTCCACACGAGCGTGCGGCGCGTCGCGTCGAGAAACACCGGGTCCGAGAACACGGTGTAGAAATTCTGCAGCCCGTTGAAATCGCGAATCGCACCGAAGCGCGACACATCGTGTACCGACTGGTAGACGATGTTGAAAATCGGATAGCTGATGATGAACAGCGCCAGGATCAGGCTAGGCGCGATCAGCAGCCACGGCGTGGTCATGCGCGGCGATACGGACCCGGAGGCGCGCAGCGCGGCAGGTGCGGAAGCGGAGGCGGGACGGCTCATGCGTGCTCGTGCTCGGTCAGAATTGCGCCGGCCGCGAGGCCGGGTGCGGCATGACCTGTGCCGCCGGCGAGCGGCGGCACAGGCCTGGGGACGTCGACGCCGCGTGCGCGAAGAACGCGATGCGGCGCCATGATGAGTGCTTATTGGCCGAAAGCTACTGGCCCAACGCTTATTGGCCCAACGACTTATCGGCTTCGGTTGCCGCCTGCTTCAGCGCGTCAGACGGTTTCGCCTTGCCCAGATACACCGATTGCATCGCGTTCGTGACAGCCTTCGCGGTGTCTTCCCAGCCGGTGATCGTCGGCGCGAAGTGCGCGGTCGGCAGCAGGGCGATAAACGCCTTCGTGTCCGGATCGGCGAACGCTGGGTCGGCCGCTTCAGCCTTCGTGGTCGGCAGGAAGCCTTCCGTGCTCGTGAACTCGACGCGCGGTTCCTTCGTGAACAGATAGTCGAGGAACTTCCACGCGCTCTTCTTCACCTTCGAGTTCTTGAACATCACGATCGAATCGGTGACGGCGTAGGTCGCTTCCTTCGTGCCAACCGGGATCGGATCGATGCCGTACTTGAGATTCGGCGCTTCCTTCTTGATCTGCTTCGCAAGGAACGGCGCGGAAATCACCATCGCCACGCGGCCCTGCTTGAAGAGGTTCTGCACGTCTTCACGGCTGTAGCCGGTCACGCCCGGCTGCGTGAGGCCTTCGTCGATCATCGTCTTGTAGAGCGTCGCGGCCTTGATGCCGGCTGGCGAATCGAACGCGGCCTTGCCCTTTGCCACCACGTCGCCGCCGTTGGTCCACAGCGCGTAGTAATAGTAGACGTCCGTTTCGATTTCCTTGCCCTGCAGGCCGAAACCGGCAATGCCCTTCGCCTTCAGCTTCTTCGACGCATCGATCACGTCATTCCACGTTTTCGGGCCGTTCGGGTAGCCGACGCTCGCGAGCAGATCCTTGTTGTAGTACAGCGCGCGCGCGGAAGCGGCGATCGGCAGGCCGTACGTCTTGCCGTCGATCTGGCCCGGCGCCAGGAACGGGCCGATAAAGCGGTTCTTGAAGCTCGCGTCCATATAGCCGTCGAGCGGCTCGGCCACGCCGTCCTTCACGAAGTCGAGCAGCCAGCGCGTACCGACGATCGCGAGGTCGGCGTTCGCGTTACCGGAGATGTCCGTTTGCAGCTTCTGCTGCAGCGTGTCCCAGTTCACGTCTTCGATCTTGATCGTCGTGCCGGGATTCGCCTTTTCGAACTGACGCGCCATTTTCTCGAAGTACGGCGCCGTCTGGTCGCTGTAGTGCGCGACCGTGACGCGGACCGTATCGGCGTGCGCCGCTATGGCCATTCCTGCAAACGTGAGCGCCACGGCAAGCTTGCCGAGCGTGAGGGAAGCACGTGCATGCAACGACATTTCTCTCTCCTGGGTGGTCCGCTGCCGTCGCCGGCCGCTTTGGGTTGAATTGTTTGAAAAAATCCTACAGGACGAAAAAAATGTTGTCACGTAGGGATGCCGATAATTTTTTGACGGCGTATCGTTTGCATAACATCCTGTAAAGATGGGCTTTTTGTTGCGATGCGGGTCAACGCCCGAGCACACGGGCCCGGCAGCTTCAACGGGCTTCGATCGGTTTCCGGGATCTCATATGTTGGAAATTTACATGGATCGCGGACATGATTCAGGTGGCATAAAAGCGCGAGGATGAACGGATGAAACGTGTGGTTTTAGTGACAGGCGCGTGCGGCGGCATCGGCAGCGTGCTGACGAAACGCTTCGTCGAAGCGGGCGATCACGTGCTGGCGCTTGATCGCAAGGCGGAACCGCTCGCGGCGCTCGCGAACGAACTCGGCGCGGCGCAGGTCACGCCGCTCGCCGTCGATACCGGCGAGGCCGACGCCGTGCGCGATGCGGTTGCGCGCGCAACGGCTGCGACCGGGCCGGTCGACGTGGTCGTCGCCAACGCGGGCTCGGCTGAAGGGCTGACGCTTGCGAAAACCGATGCGGCGGCCTGGCAGCGCGACGTGCATTCGAATTTGAACGGCACGTACCACACGGTCGAGGCGGTGCGCGCATCGATGATCGAGCGCCAGCGCGGCGCGATCGTGCTGATCGGCTCGGTCAACGGCATGGCGATGCTCGGCCACCCGGCGTACAGCGCGGCCAAGGCCGGCTTGATCAGCTATACGAAGGCGCTCGCGGTGGAACTCGGCCGTTACGGGATTCGCGCGAACATCGTTTGCCCTGGCACCGTGAAGACGCCGGCGTGGCAGGCGCGCGTCGACAAGAATCCGCAGGTCTTCGAGAACCTGAAGAAGTGGTACCCGCTGCGCGACTTCGCGACACCCGACGACATCGCCAACGCGGTGCTGTTTCTCGCGTCGCCGCTGGCGCGCGTGATTACGGGCGTCGCGTTGCCGGTAGACGGCGGTTTGATGGCGGGCAACCGTCTGATGGCCGAGGAATTGACGCTCGAATCGCTGTAAGCGTAACCGCGCGGGTAGGCGCGGTGCAGGCAGCAGGAAAGCAGCGGCGAAAAAGTGGCAGGAAAGCGGCAAGACGCAAAGGCAAAACCGAGCTGACAAAGACGAGGACAGCATGGCAGCAGTGCAATTGAGCGGCATTTACAAGCGATATGGCGACACCCAGGTCGTGCACGGCATCGACCTGCATATCGACGACGGCGAGTTCGTCGTGCTGGTCGGTCCGTCGGGCTGCGGCAAGAGCACGCTGATGCGGATGGTCGCAGGCCTCGAGGAAATCAGCGGCGGCGACCTGACGATCGGCGGCACGCGGGCGAATTCGCTTGCACCGCAGCAGCGCAATATATCGATGGTGTTTCAGAGCTACGCGCTCTATCCGCATCTTTCGGTGTACGACAATATCGCGTTCGGCCCGCGCATCCGCAAGGAGGCGGCGTCGGGGTTCAAGCCGCGCATCGAGGCAGCAGCGAAGATGTTGAACCTGAGCGGCTATCTGGACCGCCTGCCGCGTGCGCTGTCGGGCGGCCAGCGGCAACGCGTCGCGATGGGCCGCGCGGTTGTGCGCGAGCCGGCGCTGTTCCTGTTCGACGAGCCGCTGTCGAACCTCGACGCAAAACTGCGCGTGCAGATGCGCACCGAAATCAAGGCGCTGCATCAGCGGCTCAAGAACACCGTCATTTACGTCACGCACGACCAGATCGAAGCGATGACGATGGCGGACCGCATCGTCGTGATGAACGCCGGGCGCATCGAACAGGTCGGGCGTCCGCTCGAGCTGTACGACCGGCCGGCCAATCTGTTCGTCGCGAGCTTTCTCGGCTCGCCGTCGATGAATTTCGCGGAAGGCGAAGTCGTGGCCGGCGACGGTGGCCTGACGCTGCTGCTCGCCGACGGCATGCGCATTCCGCTGACAGGTCAGCAGCTGCAACCGGGCGCGAAGGTGACGCTCGGGGTGCGGCCCGAGCATATCGAAACGGGCACCGCGCAGGACGGCATGCCGATGACGATCGAAGTGGTCGAGCCGACCGGCGCGGAAACGCACCTGTACGGCAAGATCGGCGGCAATACATGGTGCGTGACGACCCGCGAACGTGCAGCGCTCGAGCCCGGCCAGCGCGTCACGCTGCGGCTGCCGGCCGAACATCGGCATCTGTTCGATACGGAGAGCGGACGCAGGATCGCCTGACGCCGCGCGCCGCGCGAAACCGCCTTGTTCGCCGCTTGGTTTGCCGCCTCATTCGCATTAGCGGGCGACAACGGGCTTCGCGGCGCAAATTGCTGACCTTGAACCCAAGAGGAACATGCGGGTGTCCGCAGCGAACCTGATTCCCCATATCCGCGATGCGCTGCCGTCGCTGCGGCCCGCGGAACGCAAGGTCGCCGACATGGTGCTGTCTGACGTCGACTTTGCGATGCGCGCGAGCATCACCGAGATCGCGCAGCGTGCGGACGTCTCCGAGCCGTCGGTCACGCGCTTTTGCCGCGCGGTCGGCGCGCATGGGCTGCGCGACTTCAAGATGCGGCTCGCGCAAAGCGCCGCGGGCGGCATGCCGTACGAATCGCAGGCAGTCGCGCGCAACGACGACATTCAAACGCTATTCGATAAGGTAGGCGAAGCGGCGATCGAAGGCTTGAGCCACGCGCGCAGCGCGCTCGACCCGGTTGCGGTGGAAGCGGCGCTCGCGGCGCTGACGAGCGCGCGGCGCATCTATTTCTTCGGCGTTGGCGCGGGTTCGGGGCTGGTCGCGCAGGACGCCGCGCTGCGCTTGCTGCGCCTCGACCTGGCCGCAAGCGCGTTCACCGACGCGCATCTGCAACGACTCTACGCAGGCCTGATGGAACCGGGCGACGTCGCATTCGCAATTTCGCACTCCGGACGCAGCGTCGAAGTGAACGAGAGCATCCAGATCGCGAAAGAACGCGGCGCGACGACGATCGCGCTGACCAACGTCGGTTCGCGGCTCGCATGGCTCGTCGATATTCCGCTGCTGTTGCGCGCGCCGAACGCGGTCGAGCCGCATACGCCGGGCGTGTCGCGCCTCGTGCATCTGTGCGTTGTCGACGCGCTGGCGATCGGCATTGCACTGCGGCTCGGGCCGAAGACACTCGAAAAAATGCGCGAGGCCGGGGCGCGCGTCTCCCACGAACCGGAAGCGGCAGGCGGCGATCGTCAGTCCTGATGGCTACGTGCCCACTCACGCATTTTTGACGACTGGACAAGCGCTTGCGTTAATAAAACAATCTATATTGCAAGCATAAAAACGATATTCGACGCGATCCCACCGCCGCACCGCCGCATTCGCGGACCGCGCCATGGCACTACCTGACGCTACCCAGCGTGCTGCGTCTCTCGCAGATATCCGGTCGTTAACCCTTAAGGGGAAGCCATGTCCACGTCACCTCTCTACGATGGCGATGCACCGCACGGATTAGATGGGACCACTGAGCAAGCCGATGCGCGGCTGCACAACCGCGACCTCGCGCCGGTCCCGCACGATAAGCGCACGTGGACCGGTTACAGCATCTTCGCGATGTGGATGTCGGACGTCCACAGCGTCGGCGGCTATACGTTTGCGGCGAGCCTGTTTCTGCTCGGCATCTCCGGCTGGCAGGTGCTGCTTGCGCTCGCGGTCGGCATTCTGATCGTCTATGTGCTGATGAACTGGGTCGGCAAGCCGAGCTACGTGCACGGCATTCCGTTTCCGGTGATGGCGCGCGTCAGCATGGGTGTGATGGGCGCGAATCTCGCGGCGGTGATTCGCGGCGTGGTCGGCATTGTCTGGTACGGCGTGCAGACGTATTTCGCGTCGAAGGCGGTGGCCACGCTGCTTGTGTTGTTTATTCCCGCATCGGTGTCGCTCACGCAAGTCAGCTTCATGCGGCTCGATGGCCTCGGCTGGATCAGCTTCCTCTTTATGTGGATTTTCCAGTTGATCATTTTCCAGCGCGGCATGGATACGATCCGCAGATTCATCGACTTCTGCGGACCCGCGGTCTACGTGGTGATGTTCGTGCTGATGGCGTGGATTCTGTCGCAGGCGGGGCTCGGCAGCCTGAGCCTCACGCTTGGCGGCAAGGAGCTGAGCGGAGGCCAGCAACTCGCGTCGATGGGCAACGCGATTCTGCTCGTCGTGAGCTATTTCGCGGCGCTGCTGCTCAATTTCGGCGACTTCTCGCGCTTTGCAAAAAGCGAGCAGCAGATGAAGGTCGGCAATTTTCTCGGCTTGCCGGTGAATTTCATTGTCTTCGCGATCATCACGGTGATCGTGACGTCGGGTAGCGCGACCGTATTCGGGCAGATGATCATGGACCCGGTGGCGATCGTCGCACATATCCAGAACAAGGTGGCGGTGGTGATCGGCAGCGTGACGTTTATCATCGCGACAATGGGCATCAATATCGTCGCCAATTTCGTGTCGCCCGCGTACGACATCGCCAACCTGTTCCCGAAGCATGTGAACTTCAAGCGCGGCGGGCTGATCGCATCGATCCTCGCGGTACTCGTCTGCCCCTGGATTTTCGTCGACAGCGCGAAGGCGATCACGATTTTCGTCAGCGTATTCGGCGCCGTGCTCGCGCCGCTTTACGGCGTGATGATGGCCGACTTCTATCTGATCAAGAAACAGCAGGTGCAAACGGCCGAGCTTTATACGATGTCGCCGAAGGGCCGCTTTTACTACGACGGCGGCTGGAACAGAATGGGCGTCATCGCGCTGATTATCTCGGGCTGCATCTCGATCGGCTGGGAGCTTTGCACGCAACTGCTGCATGTGCTGCCGGAGAATAATTTCGGCTGGCTGATCGGCGCGATTGCCGGCGCGGTCGTCTATGTCGCGTTGATGCGCACGGCAAGGCGCGTTTAGCGTCGGTGCCTGGTTGCGCCTTATATGCGCCTTATATGCGCCTTCTATGCGCACATAGAAGGCGCTGAGGGCCAGAAAACAGTAACCTGGCCGTCCTACGCAGCTTCGAGCGCTTCCAGTCCGAGCCGCGCATATTCCCATGCCGCCCATTCGGCGGCGACATCGACGAGTTCTTCCTTTGCGCGCATGAGCGCCGCCGCCCGCGCTGCCTGATCGGAAAATTGCAGCGGCTGCGCATCGACAAAACGCGGATCGTTCACACCGACAAACCTGAACGCCGTCTTGAGCGCGGGCGTTAGCGCATCCATGGACGAGTAAGGTGTGCCGGGCCGCAAGTCCGCGCCGCGCGTCGTAATGAATAACGTTTTCTGCCGGGTCAGCTGACCGATCAGCTCGCCGTTCTTCGCCTTCTTATAGGTCAGGTCCGTGCGCGTGATGTTGTCGATAAACGCCTTGAACGTGGACGGCATCGACCAGTTGTACATCGGCATCGCGAACAGAAACGCATCCGCTGCGAAAAGCCGCTTGCACAGCGCATCCGACGCGGCGAGCGTGGCTTTCATTTCAGGCGTGCGTTCGTTTTCGGCGCGGTACGTCGCCACGGCGAACGCCTGCGTGACATGCTCCGGCGTATCGACCGTCACATCCAGATAGTCCACTTCCACCTCTACGCCTTGCGAGCGCAGGTTTTCGATGAAAAAGCGCGCCAATGCGCGCGAATTGGACGTCTCGCGCTTCGCGCTCGCGTCGACATGGAACAGTTTCATGTTGGCCTCTCCGGAATTCAATACGCGCTGTCTGGCGGTGACAAATCACGGCTCAGTGACTCGGCAGGTAATCGGGGTTTAGTAACTACGACTGAACGTATCGTAGATTAAAATCGTAAAGGAGTCTTCGCTTTTTTGCAAGCCTGCGTGGAACACACTCTTCCTGAAAATGCATCTAATAATCTTTGTCGTCAGTGACTAACATGCCGGAAATCACGGCGGCGCAATGTCGCCCGCCCCGTCATTCATTCCGCAGACCTGATGCGGATCCACCCGGAAGCCTGTCGATCGATGTCTACCGAGACGCCATGTAGCGCTGTGCCCATTGCCGAACGACGCGTATCCGCATGGCGCTATATCCTCGCGGGCCTGTGCGCCAGCCTTGTCAGCATCGGCCTCGCGCGCTTCGCCTACACGCCGCTGCTGCCGTCGCTCATAGAGGCGCACTGGTTCGCGACATCCGACGCCGTCTATCTCGGCGCGGCGAACCTGATGGGTTATCTGATCGGGGCGATCGCCGGCCGGCCGCTTGCGCGCTATCTGACGAATGCGCATACATTGCGCGCGATGATGGTGCTCGTGACCGTTGCGTTCTTTGCATGCGGATTTCCCGTGTCCGTCGCATGGTTCTTCGTATGGCGGCTGCTCTCGGGCGTGGCAGGCGGGGCCGTGATGGTGCTCGTGGCCGCGACGGTGATGCCGCACGTGCCCGGCGAGCGCAGAGGTCTTGTAAGCGGTGCGCTGTTTCTCGGGCTCGGGCTCGGCATTGCCGGTTCGGGCACAGTGATTCCGCTGCTGCTCAATCTCGGACTGAGCCAGACGTGGTTCGGCCTTGGCGTGTTGTCAGCCGTACTGACCGCGGCCACGTGGACAGCCTGGCCGTCGGCTCGCGCCCATGCCGCTGTCGTGCACGCCCACGCGCAGGCAGCCTCGCCACATCGGCCGGCCAGTGGCGCGGTGCGCTTGCTGTTTGCGCAATATTCGTTGATGGCGTTCGGCGTCGTGCCGACGATGGTATTTCTCGTCGACTTCATCGCGCGCGGACTCGGTTCGGGAACCCATGTCGGCGCGCTGATCTGGAGCTTGTACGGCGTCGGCGCGATTGCGGGGCCGCCAATATACGGCTGGCTTGCCGACCGGATCGGCGGCACGCGCAGCGTGCGCGTTGTGATGTTGGCGCAGGGCGTATTCGCGGCGCTGCTTGCGGCGTCGAGCAACCGCGTTGCGATTGGCGTGCTCGCGGTGCTGATCGGCAGCTTTCCGCCGGGCATGGTGCCGATGATGCTGGCGCGCGTGCATGAAGTGATACACGGCAATCATGCGGCGCAGAATGTTATATGGAGTCGCCTGACAATTATGTTCGCGGCGTTTCAGGCCGCGGCGGGCTATATCTGTTCGTCGATTTTCAACGGCAGCGGCGGCAGTCACCGGACGCTGTTCGCCATCGGCGCCGGTGCGTTTCTCCTGATCCTGATGATCGATCTGGTGGGTTCGAGGTTTCAGCAAGCAGCGACCGCGAAATAAAACAGAAGAGACGCCATACCGCGCGTCTCTTCTTTCACATCAGGTCACTTCACTCGCTCCGCTCGCGCATTACTCGCGCATCACGCGGCTCGTCAGTCCAGCGCAGAAGCCGGCCCGAAAAACTCATACCGCGCCTGGGCCGCCGGCACGCCGAGCGATTTCAGATGCTTCTTGATCGCCTTCATAAACGCTTTCGGCCCGAGGAAATACACATCGACGTCGCTTGAAGCCGGCATGAATTCGCGCAGCCGCGCTTCGTCGAGATAGCCCGCTGCGTCATGCGCGCTGTCTTCCGCGCGCGGCTTTTCATACACGTAGAAGCGCTTCAGTTGTTGCGGGTTGCGCGTGGCGAGCTCGTCGATAAAGTGACGGAATGCATGCACGCCGCCGTGACGCGAGGCATGGATGAAGTGCACGGGACGCGACGTTTTCAGCGCAACGCGCAGCATCGCAAGCGTCGGCGTAATACCCACGCCGCCGCTGATCAGCACGAGCGGCTTCGTGCTGTCTTCGAGCGTGAAGTCGCCGGACGGCGCAAACACATCGAGCGTGTCTTCCTCGATCACATGATCGTGCAGGTAATTCGACACCTTGCCGTTCGGCTCGCGCTTCACACTGATCCGGTACTCATGCCCGTTCGGCGCGGCCGACAACGAATAATTGCGGCGCACTTCCTCGCCGTTAATCATCAGACGCAGCGCAATGAACTGGCCCGGCTTGAAGTCGAGCAGTGCGCCGCCATCCGTGGGGCGCAGATAGAACGACGTGATCTCATCGCTTTCGCGCACCTTGCGCGCGACCGTGAACTTGCGCGTGCCGCGCCAGCCGCCCGGCGCCTCCGCCTTCGTCGCATACGCGCTTTCCTCGAGCCCGATCAGGATATCGGCAAGCTGCTGGTAGGCCGCGCCCCACGCTTCGATGACCGCGTCGGTGGCGATCTCCGCGCCGAGCACTTCGCGGATCGCTCGCAGCAGACACGCGCCGACGATCGGATAATGCTCGGGCAGGATATTCAGCGATACGTGCTTGTTGACGATCTGCGAAACCAGACCGCCCAGCTGCTCGAGCTGATCGATATGGCGTGCGTACATCAGCACGCCGTTGGCCAGCGCGCGCGCCTGATCGCCGTTTGCCTGGTGCGCCTGATTGAACAGCGGGCGCACTTGCGGATACTCGGCGAGCATCGTCTTGTAGAAGTGAGAAATGAGGGCTTCGCCGCCGCTTTCGAGCAGCGGAATGGTGGCTTTGACGATAGTGCGATGTTCGGTCGACAGCATGAAACTTACCCCTTCGAATGAAAATAGGCGGAATGCCCTGCTTAAACTCGGGCGGAATAACGCATAGAACGGGCCAGCTCTGAGTTGTATTAAAATCAGTGCTTTACGAATAGACGAAGTGGCTATGACACGAGTCGAATCGACTGCGCACGAAGTCAAAGTGACTGCATCCGGCGTGCTTGACGCGCTGATCCCGCTGGTTCAGGACCTCTCGCACGACTTGTCCGATAGCGAGCGCTACCGGCGTCTCCTCGCGACGCTGCGCGAGCTGTTTCCGGGCGACGCGGCCGCGCTGCTGCGGCTCGAAGGCGACATGCTCGTGCCGCTCGCGATCGACGGCTTGACGAGCGATACGCTGGGCCGGCGCTTTCGCGTCAGCGACCATCCGCGTTTCGTCGCGCTGTTCGCGCGCAGCGATCCCACCCGTTTTCCCGCCGATTCGGGCTTGCCGGATCCCTACGATGGCCTGGTGCAAGGCGTAAGCGGCGATCTCGAAGTACATGATTGTCTCGGCTGCCCGATCTATATCAATGGACGCCCGTGGGGCCTGCTGACACTCGACGCGTTGGACCCGGCGCGCTTCGATAGCCTCGACACGCACCTTTTGCAGGCATTCCTGAGTCTTGCTGCTGCCACGGTCAGTGTCGCCGAGCGTATCGACTCGCTCGCACGCGTAACCGAAGAGGAGCGTGAGCGAGCCGAAGCGTACCGGCAGGCGAGCGGTACAAAAACGCGCGAAATTATCGGTAGCAGTGCTGCGCGTCAACAATTGCTTGACGAAATCCGGACGGTCGCTAACAGCGACCTGACCGTGCTGGTCACGGGCGAAACCGGTGTCGGCAAGGAGCTGGTGGCGAATGCGATTCACGCGGGCTCGCCGCGTGCAAACAAGGCGTTGATCAGCCTGAACTGTGCGGCGCTTCCCGACACACTGGTTGAAAGCGAACTGTTCGGCCATGTGCGCGGCGCGTTTTCGGGTGCGTCATCGGACCGCCGCGGCAAGTTCGAACTCGCCGACGGCGGCACGCTGCTGCTCGACGAAGTCGGCGAATTGCCGCTTGCCGTGCAGGCGAAACTACTGCGCGTGCTGCAAAACGGGCAACTGCAGCGCATCGGCTCGGACAGCGAACACAAGGTCGATGTGCGGCTGATTGCCGCGACGAACCGCGATCTCGCCGAAGAAGTGCGCGCCGGCCGGTTCCGCGCGGACCTGTATCACCGGCTGAGCGTCTACCCGCTGCGCGTGCCGCCGCTGCGCGAGCGCGGGCGCGACGTTCTGCTGCTGGCCGGATTCTTCCTCGAAGAAAACCGCGCGCGGCTCGGGCTCCTGAGCATCCGTCTTGCGAGCGATGCGCAGACGGCATTGCTCGCGTACCGGTGGCCCGGCAACGTGCGCGAACTCGAGCACATGATCGGACGCAGCGCTTTCAAGGCGCTGTCGCGGCATCGCGAACGGCCGCGCATTCTGACGCTGACCGCGGCCGATCTCGGCATCTCGACGGCGCACGGGTCGCTTGCCGCGCCACGGTCCGCGCAGCACGACATGCAGAATGGCGCCGACGCGGCGGACGCGCCGCTCGAAGATTTCCGCAGCTCGGTTACCGCGTTCGAACGCTCGCTCGTTGCCGACGCGCTCGAGCGACACGACAACAATTGGGCGGCCGTCGCGCGTGCGCTTGGAATGGACCGCGCCAATCTGAACCGGCTCGCGAAGCGCCTGGGTCTGAAGTGAGAGGCCAGCGGCCCGATGGCCGCGGCGCTTGCCTGTGCGCCGGATAGGTGGCGGGTGTGCGTCGGGGTGCGCGCCGGCTCCGCTCGTCGTTCGAGAACTGATTTGGTAGTATCTGACTTGTCAGTCAGCCACCAGCATGCGTTCATCGAGGAGATTCCCGTGCGGCATTACACCAAAGAGAATTTCAATCTGATGGACAGTATCGGCTTCGCACTGAACAAGGCGCGCAATCTGATCCTGATGGAAATGGACGCGGCGCTTAAGGAAGTCGATATCTCGAGTCAGCAGATGGGCATTCTGCTGGCGCTGAAGCAGCAAACCGCGAGCACACCGTTCGAGTTGTCGAAGTTGCTCGGCATGGACACGGGCCTGATGACCCGCATGCTCGACAAGCTCGAAACCAAAGGGCTAGTCGTGCGCTCGCGCGACGCCGAAGACCGGCGCGTCGTCAATCTGACGCTGACCGGCGCCGGCCGCGCGGTGGCCGCAAGACTCCCCGAAATCGCACCCGCCGTACTGAACGAACGCCTGAAGAAATTCACGAAGGCAGAAGTTGAGGAATTGCGCCGTCTGCTGCGCAAGTTCATTGCCGAATAAGCGTCTCGCGCCCTCTGCGGCGCCATCTTTTCTTTCCCTGTATTCTCCTTCGCCGCGCTAGCTCGTGGGAAACGCGTCGTGCAAAAAGCGCGCTAAAAAATCCGCTTGAACATATCTGACATATCAGCTATTGTTCGTGCAGCAAATGAGGAGTCAGAGATGCCGTTCTATACGCCAGACAACTACCAGCAGTCCGAGAGCGTCGGTTTCCTGCTGAACAAGGCGCGTAACCAGCTGGCGGCGGATATGGACGCCGCGCTGAAGGAACTGAACATCAGGGCCCAACATTCCGGAATTCTGATGTCGCTGCTGCGTGGCTCATGTACGACGCCTGCCAGTCTGGCACGGCACCTGAGCGTCGACACCGGCCTGATGACGCGCATCCTCGACAAGCTCGAAGCCCTCGGCTTGCTCGTCCGTTCACGCGATCTGGCGGACCGCAGGGTGGTGAATCTGCAGCTTACGCCGGTAGGGTACGCGGCCGCGCTGCGCATCACGGAAGTCGCACCTGACGTGCTCAACGAGCGCCTGCAGGACTTCTCCGACGTGGAGTACGACGAATTGCGCCGCTTGCTGCACAAGCTGATAAAAGAGTGAGCGATTTTTTTACTCGTATATCTGATAGGTCAGAAAATGGATAGTCAAATAAAAATGACACATTGCGCGTCACGCGGACTGAGAGCGGGCATCTCAGTGGTCGGCGCGGTGGCGTTGTCCGCGTGCGTGAACTATGCGGGCATCCATGGCGATCAGCAGATCGCCGAACCGCAGCAATACGCCACACAGCAGAGCGTGCCGGCCGAAGGCGGCCGCTGGCCGGCGGCCAACTGGGCCGACCAGTTCGGCGACGCGCAACTGAGAGCGCTGATCGACGAGGCTTTGCGCGACAGCCCGACCATCGCACAGGCGAGTGCCCGCGTCGCGGCCGCCGCGGCCTATAGCGAGACCGCAAAGGCCGCGACCTTGCCGCGCGCGGACGCGAGCTATTCGTATATGCGCGAGCAGCTTTCGGGCTCCTCGTATATTCCGCCGCCGTACGCCGGGAGTTGGCAATCGCAGAACACCGGCCTGCTCAGCGCATCGTACGAACTCGACCTGTGGGGCAAGAACCGCGAAGCGCTGAAGGCGGCGCTGTCGCAACTGCAGGCCAGCGAAGCGGACGCGCAAGTCGTGCGGCTGACGCTTACGACAGCGGTCGCGCGCGCATACAACCAGTTAGCCCGGCTCTATGTGTTGCGCGATATCGCCGCGCAGGAAATCGCGCAACGCGAACGGATCGACCGCCTGACCGCGGACCGTATCGCGACGGGCCTCGATACCGACGTCGAACTCAAGATCGCGCAAGCGAATCTTGCGACAAGCCGCGCGGCCCTGAAGGCGATCGACGGCTCGATCGTGACGACGCGCTACGAGATCGCCGCGCTGCTCGGTGCAGGTCCGGACCGTGGGCTCGCGATCGCGCGTCCCACGCTCGGCATCGGCGACGAAGTGCGGCTGCCGGACAACCTGCCGGCGGACCTTGTGAGCCGCCGGCCCGATATCGTCGCCGCGCGCTGGCGGGTCGACGGCCTCACGCACGAAGTGAAATCGGTGAAGGCCGAGTTCTATCCCGACATCAACCTCAGCGCAGCGATCGGTTTCGACGCATTCGGCTTTGGCCGCTTCCTGACGGCGGCGAGCCGCACGGCCTCGGTCGGTCCTGCCATTCATCTGCCGATCTTCGACGCAGGCGAGTTGCGCGCGAAGCTGAAAGGACGCTACGCGGAATTCGACTATGCGGTCGCGACCTACAACCAGACGCTCGTCACCGCGCTGAGCCAGGTCGCGACGCAACTCGCCGATATCCGCGCAACCGACGGACAACTGACCGATGCGCAGACCGCGCAAAGCGCCGCACGCCGCGCCGACGAACTTGCATTGACTCAATACAAGGCCGGCCTCACGAATCAGCTGACCGTGCTCAACGCGGACGTGACCGCGCTGTCCGCGGATCAGGCGGTCGCGAACCTGCGGATGAATCGCCGCGACCAGCAGATCGCGCTCGCCCAGGCGCTGGGCGGCGGCTATACGGACACACAAGAACAACCCAGCCTTGGAGCATTGAAATGAGCGAAACAGATATCCGGGACGAGACGAGGCCTGCGGCAGCTGCTGCGTCGCAAAGCAAAGCGGAGCCGCAAGCAGAACCGCAGTCGCGTAAGCGCAAGCTGCTGCTCTCGCTGCTCGGCGTGGCGATTGTCGTGGCGAGCGCGGCGTACGGCGCGTATTCCATGACCTATGCGCGCTACCACGAGGACACCGACGATGCCTATGTGAGCGGCAACCTCGTCCAGCTGACACCGCAAGTCACGGGCACTGTCGTGGCCGTTAACGCCGACGATACGCAGACGGTCAAGGTTGGCGAGCCGGTCGTCACGCTCGACGCAGCCGATGCGAAGATCGCGCTCGGCAATGCCGAAGCGACGCTCGGGCAGACGGTGCGGCGCGTCAGCAGCCTGTATGTGAACAACGACTTCTATAGCGCGACGGTCGCGCAGCGCAAGTCCGACCTCGACCGCGCGACTGCCGATTTGCGACGCCGGCAAGCCGTTTCCGGTACCGGCGCGGTGTCGGCCGAAGATGTCGCTCACGCGCGCGATGCGGTGGCCGCCGCGCAAGCCGCGCTCGACGCGGCGCGTCAGCAGGCCCAGTCGAACCGCGCGCTGACCGACCGCACGACGGTCGCCGACCATCCGGACGTACGCGCCGCCGCATCGAAAGTGCGTGCCGCATACCTCGAATATGCGCGCAACACCTTGCCCGCGCCGGTTACCGGTTACGTCGCGCGGCGCTCGGTGCAGGTCGGTCAACGCGTTGCGCCGGGCACACCGCTGATGGCGATCGTGCCGCTCGACGGCGTGTGGGTCGACGCGAACTACAAGGAAAGCCAGTTGCGCCACATGCGCATCGGCCAGCCGGTGACATTGACCGCCGATGTCTATGGCGGCGGCGTCGAATATCACGGACGCGTGGTTGGGTTTTCAGCGGGAACTGGCGCGGCATTCGCCTTATTGCCGGCCCAGAACGCGACCGGCAACTGGATCAAGGTGGTGCAGCGTCTGCCGGTGCGCATCGAGCTCGACCAGAAAGAACTCGAGGCGCACCCGCTGCGTATCGGCCTGTCGATGCAGGTCGATGTCGACACGCGCGACGAATCGGGCAGCCAGTTGGGCGCGGCGCTCAACACCCGCTATCGAACCGACGTCTTCGCCGACTACGGCGCGCAGGCCGACGACGAAATCGCACGCATCATCGCTCAGAACTCGGTAGGCGAGGGCCCGGTCGCAGCAGGCGACGCAAAGCCGGGCCGTTCGGCCAAATCTGCATCTGCAAATGCCGCTGCGCGGCGCGACTCCGCACAACCAGCCGGCTGAGCCAACCCACAAGCACGTCGACAATTTTTTTATCGGCATATCTGACAAGTCAGATTTTTAGTAAAAAAAACACCAGCGAACCGAAGGAAACGACATCATGAATGCTTCGACGAACACAGCCAGTCCACCGCCGCTTTCCGGCGGAAAGCTGGTGCTCGCGACGCTCGCGGTTGCCCTTGCGACGTTCATGAATGTGCTCGACTCGTCGATCGCGAACGTTGCGATCCCAACCATTTCCGGCAATCTCGGCGTATCGGTCGACGAGGGCACGTGGGTCATCACGCTCTTTTCCGCCGCGAATGCGGTGGCGATTCCGCTGACCGGATGGCTCACCCAGCGGGTCGGCCAAATCAAGCTGTTTGTCGGCTCAATTCTGCTGTTTGTGCTGTCGTCGTGGTTGTGCGGCATCGCACCGAACCTTGTTGTGCTGCTTGCCGCGCGCATCCTGCAAGGCGCGGTGGCGGGGCCGCTGATCCCGCTGTCGCAAGCTATTCTGCTTGCTTCGTATCCGAAGGCGAAAAGCTCGACCGCGCTCGCGCTGTGGTCGATGACGGCGACGGTCGGCCCGATTGCGGGCCCGGCGCTCGGCGGCTGGATTACCGACAGCTATTCGTGGTCGTGGATTTTCTATATCAACATTCCGGTTGGCCTGTTCGCGGCCGCCGTGACATGGATGATCTATCGCAAGCGCGAAACGCCGGCGCGGCGCTTGCCGATCGACAAAATCGGCCTGCTGTCGCTGATCGCCTGGGTGGCGACGCTGCAGATCATGCTCGACAAAGGCAAAGACCTTGACTGGTTCAATTCGCCGGTGATTTGCGTGCTTGCCGTGGTCGCGGGCATCAGCTTCACCTTTTTCCTGATCTGGGAGCTGACGGAAAAGGCGCCGATTGTCGATCTTCGGCTCTTCGCGGTGCAAAATTTCCGCGGCGGCACGATTGCGATTTCCGTTGCGTATGCGGTGTTTTTTTCGAATCTTGTGATTCTGCCGCAGTGGATTCAGGGCTTCCTGAACTATCGCTCGGTCGACGCGGGCCTCGTGACCGCGCCGCTCGGCATCTTCGCCGTGCTGCTCGCCCCGGTCATGGCGAACATCATGCCGAAATCGGATGCGCGCATTCTCGCGACGCTCGCGTTTGTCGGCTATGCAATCGTGTTTTTCATGCGCTCGAACTACACGACCGGCGTCGACGCCTGGACGCTTATTCTGCCGACGCTGCTGCAAGGCATTCCGACGTCGCTGTTCTTCGTGCCGCTCACGGCGATCATCCTGTCGGGCCTTCCGCCCGAACGGATTCCGGCGGCCGCCGGCCTGTCGAACTTCGTGCGGGTGTTCGCGGGCGGCGTCGGCACCTCGCTTGCGACGACGGGCTGGAACAATCGTACGATCCTCCATCATTCGCAACTGATGGAGCAGGCGAGCGTCAATAACCCGTTGTTTACCGGCGCGGTCGATTCGCTGCATTCGACGCTGGGCGGGGACAGCAGCCAGGCGCTGGCGTTCTTCGAACGGTCGTTGAACGCACAGGCCGCGATGCTGGGGCTGAACGACATATTCTGGCTGTCGGCGGTGATCTTTATCGTGATCATTCCGCTGATCTGGCTGACGAAGCCGGCCAAGGGCGGCGGAGCGGGAGGCGCAGCGTCGCCCGCGCATTGAGTGGAAGCACTGAGCGGAAGCACTGAACGGCTGAACTGAACGGCCGCACTGAACGGCCGCACTGAGTGCCTACCCCAGGCGGCACCGAATTCACCTTGCCAGGCGCGCGGGACCCTGGTAAAAATGCGGTCGGAGCCCACGAACGCCCAGCCTATGCTGAACGAACTGCTCAAGACCACTTTGCTGCTGGTGACCGGTTTGTTCCCGGTCATCAACCCGCCGGCCACCGCGATCATCACGCTGACGATGATCCCGCACGTGACGCAGGCGCAACGCGCCGAGCTGGCCATGCGTATCTCGATCAACAGCCTGTTTATTCTGCTGGGCTCGTTGTCGATCGGCGCTTATGTGCTGTCGTTCTTCGGCATCTCGGTACCCGTCTTGCGTGTGGCCGGCGGCATCGTGATTGCGGCTGCCGGCTGGACGCTGCTGCAGGCGCCCGCCGACGACGACGCCGAAAAGGACGCAGAAACCGAAGCGCAGATCGAACACGGCACATCGCTGCGCGCGAAGGCGTTCTATCCGCTGACGCTGCCCATCACCGTCGGACCCGGCGCGATTTCAGTCGCCATTGCTTTGGGCACGGGGTCGCCGCGGGAAGGATTGGCGCCGGTTCACCTCGCCGGCGTCGGCATCGCGCTCGCTATTCTGTGCGCGAGCATCTACATTTGCGTGCGCTTCGCCGGGCATCTCGAACGCCTGCTCGGCGCGGTCGGGATTCAGGTCGCGATGCGGCTGCTTGCCTTCGTGCTGTTATGCATTGGCGTGCAGATCGCATGGCTCGGTATGGCCGAGCTGCTCGCATCGGTACATTTGAAGTAGCCGCGCTACGCCTTCTTATCGGTCTTTGTCGCCCGGCATCACGTTCGAATGCAGATGGTACGAACAATCGTTCAGGCCGAGCAGCCGCATCCGGTAATCGAATTCCAGTGGGTCGTCGGCTGGCGCGAAGCGGCCCGCGGCGGCGCTATCGTTAGCGGCCGGTGCAAACAGCGCCTCCAGTTTTTCGGCTAGCCACGCAAACATGATTGTCTCCTGTGCGGGTCGTGCAGTATCGATGCCTGCATCGTAGGGAGCGCGAATGAGCGGTAAATGAGGCGCCGTATTCCGTCCTCATTCTTTGCTCATTGTCCGCGCGCAGAATCCCGATTGAACGATGCATCGAACGACTGCATCACTGTTCGAGGAGAAAAACCATGAAAGGGATCCGCCACCTGATAGTCGCCGCCGCGCTGACCGGCGGAATGATCGGCGTCGCGCAGGCGCATGTGTTCGTCGGCGTCGGCATCGCGCCGGTCATGCCTATCGTGCCGGCTGTGCCGGTCGTGCCCGCGCCTGCTTATCCGGTTTATGCGCCGCCTCCGCCCGTGTACTACGCACCGCCGCCCGCGCCGGTGGTGTATGCGGCTCCGCCGGTCGTCGCCGGCTACTACGGTAATCCGTACTGGTGGCACCGTCCGCACTACTACGGATACACATACTGGCGTTGACGACCGGCGAATCGTCCGGTTGGGCTCGCATCATGAGGCCGGCTTCGCGCATCGCGCGGGCCGGCTTCGATTTTTTTGACGATTCACCGCCGATTTTCTGACGACAACCGGCAAAAAACGCTGCACACTGCGAGAGTTCCGTACCCACGCAGGCTCTCGACCATGAAAACAACTGCCGTTGGTGTCGCGCTGTGCGTTTCCCTTGCCGCATGCAGCAGCAGCAAGCTCTCCTCCGAATCTGAATCTGAAGCAACCCCTGTCATTCAGTCTTCCGCGGGCATCTACACAGGACCGTTGTCCACGCAACAAAGGCTGACCTTGCTCACGAAGCTCGACGGCAGCGCGTACCTCTTCTATCGAACGCCATCGGCTTCGCGGCCTGCCATCGACGACGTCGTCATCGTACGTAACGCCGAACAGGCAAAGGACGGCAAGTACCAAAGCAAGCAGGCCACCCGCTATCGGCTCGTTCAGCCGCGCAAGGCGACGCCGGTGCAAGTGGATATCGACTTTGCACGCTCGCCGGCCGTGAGCGGCTTTGTCGCAGTGCCCGGCGACAAGACGGACAACGTCGCGTTCAACGCTAGCCCCAGGTTGATCCTCGGTGAACCGCCGTCGCTCGCATCGGTCCAGGGCATGTATAGCGGCACGGGGAGCTCGCTGCAGGGCGCGACCGCCACCCAGGTGACGGTTACCTCGAGCGGCTTGCTGGCCGGCAAGACCGCCAACGGCTGCGAGTTTCGCGGCACGCTGACGCCGAGTAGCGGCATTACCGCCTACGACGTGTCGGTCACGTACAGCGGCGCGCCGTGTATCGATGCCAATGCAACGGTATCGGGCGCCGCAGTGCTCGACGAATCGCAGCTGCTTGTCGCGCTGCCGCACGCCAACCGATCAGATGTCTTTGTATTCGCGGGAGCACGCTAAGCCGCGTACGCGACATACGAGAGCATGACGTCGCGCGAACGGAGGATCACTCATTTTCCGCTAATTCTCGCCCAGTACGATGGTTTCCGTGGGAAGCACAACGCCTGAACCACAAACCATCAAAACCACTGGAGGGAATTACCATGAAATCGCTGATCAAAGTCGTTGCCGTTGCCGCCGCTCTTGCTCTTCCGGTCGCGTGCTTTGCGCAGACCGCGCCGCAGTCGGCTCAACAGCCTGCCGATGCCGGCGAGTATGTGCAGATCATTCAGATTGAAGAAGTCGGGTACGCGCCTGCGGCCGACCAAAGCCAACCGGCCGCGGCAAATGAACCGGCACAAGCAGCGGCGCAAGCCCCGGCCAACGATTCGGCGCAAGCAGCCAGTGCGGATAGCTACGGCGGCGTGGCGAGCGGCAGCTCGAAGTCCGGCGCCCCTGCATTCAATCCGGTCAACGATATCGGCCTGAACTCGATCTATCAGCATCACTGATCAGTGCGGGCGCCATTTTCCTGCCAACGCGCTAAAGAAACGGAAACAGCGCCAAACTTTACCGAGGGCGTGCAGCTTTGAGCTGCGCGCCCTTTGCGTGCGTGCCGTTCATGCGCGCGTTGCATCAGGCGTTACGCGCCGGCACGTAGAGTAGAATCGATTCGCTAAAAGGCCCTTGCCGAGGGCTTGTTTCGTCGCTTCGCGATCGGCCGGATTCCGCTTGCGCGGGCCGGGTGTTCCGCTTCCGGATGGACTCGGGCGTCTTCGTCAACGTCATTCTGTCGCCGCGCCGCCATGATCAAGTCATTAAGAACCCAACTCGTCCTTGCGCTGTGTGCGGTCGTCAGCATAGTCGGCATCGTGCAGGGCATCAGCTCGTACCAGCTGTCCAAAGCGGGCATGAGCGCGCTGCTCGATATGCGTCTCGAGCAGGTCGCCAACCGGTTGCGCGGCAGCCTCGGCGATGCGATTCCCACGATTCCGGCACGCGGCTCGCAGCCGGCGCGCGACATCCTGATCACGATCTGGCGCGACGACCTCGAAACGCCATACCGCTCGACCGAACCTTCGCTACCGCTGCCGCGCGAGGCGCCGGCCGGCTTTGCCTCCGAGATGGTCAACGGCGAACAGTGGCGCATCTACACGCTGCGCGACCCGCCGAAGGTGATTCAGGTGGCGCAACGTTCGTCGGTACGCCATGAAATTACGGAGGAGGCCGCCGTCAACACGCTGTGGCCGATTCTCGTGCTGGTGCCGCTCGTCTGTGCGGCGGTGCTGCTGGTCGTGCGCTTCTCGTTTCGCCAGTTGAACCGCCTCGGCTCAGAGGTGCAAGCAGTCGACGCCGCGCATCTTCAGGCGCTGCCGACAACAGGCGTGCCGATCGAACTGCGCCCGTTTATCGATTCGATCAACCGCATGATCGAGCGTCTCGCGCGCTCGATCGAGAGCGAACGGAAATTCATCTCCGATGCGGCGCACGAACTGCGCACGCCGCTCACCGCGCTGCAATTGCAGGCCGACAATTTGCAGCGCGATATCGCGCCGGGCAATCAGGAGCGCTTCCAGGAACTGCGCCGCGGCATTGCGCGTAGCGGCAGCATGATCGCGCAAATGCTGCGGCTCGCGCGCGCCGATGCGTCGCTGCAGCGCGAGGCGGTGACGCAGGTCGACGTGTCGGAAGTGGTGGTCGCGGCCGTCGCCGAAGTGCTGCCGATCGCGATGAAACGCAATATCGACATCGGCGCGGAAGAGATGGCGAGCGCGAAGGTGCGGGCGATCGAAGCGGACCTCGGCATCGCGATCCGCAACCTCGTCAGCAATGCGATCCGCTATACGCCCGACGGCGGCAAGATCGACTTGCGCACCGAGGTGCGTAACAACATGGTCTGGATCGAAGTGATCGATACGGGTCCCGGTATTGCGGAGGAGCTGTTGCCGCGCGTGTTCGACCGCTTCTTTCGCGCGAACACCGATATTGAAGGCAGCGGCCTTGGCCTTTCCATCGTGAAGGCGATCGTCGCCAAATATGGCGGCACCGCGTCGCTGAGAAATCGCGACGACGGCCAGACGGGAATCATCGCGTCGATCGGTTTCACGCGCGCGAGCTAGCGAGTTAGCGCCCGGCAATACGGGCGGCCGGTTTGGCCGCCTGCCGCTTCGCTCATTCAAAGCTAATTCTTCGCACGTACGATTGAGCTGTGTCCCGAGGACAAGGCCGCGAATCATCACGCTCCCCGCTGATCCGCATTGACGGCCCCTCTGATTCTGGCTCGGCGATCGGTTTAGGCCAGAATCTTTCGGCCGGCCGCTTTTTTGCGGTCGGCCTTTTTTTTGCATCAAGCGCCGCGTGCCGATCATTTGCCGCGCCGTTATGCAATCCGACTAGTGGTGCGGACAACGAAGCCAGCGTGCGCTATTTCCGTTGTCCTGATTGCTCGCGAGTCGGCTATTATTCCGATACCCGGCGCCGCTCCCCCCGCTTTCTTCCAGGTCTTCATTGCACGCGCCGGCGGGCTCCGGCCTGGCCTCGAACCCGGTCCACCGGCCGGTTTCCGCAGGCCTCGCGCCGCAAATCGAACACCCGTTCCCGTTGCCGTGACACGACATCATGCGAGTGCTACTGATTGAAGACGACCTGCAGATCGGACAAAGCCTGCTGCGTGCGCTAAAAGACGCCGATTACAGCGTCGACTGGGTGCGCGACGGCATAGCCGGTTGCGCGGCGATCGAAGCCGCCGAATACACGGTCGTGCTGCTCGATCTCGGCTTGCCGGGCATGAGCGGCATTGAACTGCTGAAAACCTGCCGCTCGAAAGGCAATCCGGTTCCCGTGCTGATCCTGACCGCACGCGACGATCTCGACGCGCGCGTGCAGGGGCTCGATCTCGGCGCCGACGACTACATGCTCAAACCGTTTCAGGTGCCCGAACTGCTCGCGCGGATTCGCGCGGTCATCAGGCGCAAGGCCGGTTATGCGGTGTCGCGTCTCGGCGACGAACATCTGAGCCTCGACCTCGACAAGCGCACGCTGTGCGTCGAAGGCGTGACGTCGGTGCTGTCCGCGCGCGAATTCGCGCTGATGCTCGCGTTCCTCGAGCGGCCCGGCACGATTCTGTCGCGCGAGCAGCTCGAAGACCGCCTGTATGGGTGGGGAAAAGAGGTGGAGAGCAATGCGGTGGACGTGCTGATCCACTCAGTGCGCAAGAAGTTCGGCCTGTCCGTCATACGCAATGTGCGCGGACTCGGCTGGACGGTGATGCTGAACGACGCCGCCGCGAAGACCTGAAGCAAAGCGGCGGTGCGTTGCGGTGTGCCCGCGATTCACTCGCCTGCAAATGAGTTGATGGTGCGTGCAAGCGCCACCGGATATTGATACATCATCGCGTGGCCCGCTCCATCGACGACCAGCAAGCGTGCATGCGGCAGCAACTGCTTCAACGCTTCCGCATTCTTCTGCACCACTACGGTATCGTCGTTGCCGCTCATCACGAGCGTGGGGATGCGCACTGCGCGCAGCGCCTGCCCCGCCTGGTCGTTCGATTCCCAGTTGCGCAGCGCTTCGGTCTGGCCCGCGGTCACGGTGCTCGAAATCGGGTGCTTGCCGTAATCCGCCGGTGTGAACATATCCTGCTTGAAACACCGCTCGGCGTTGCTCACATCGGCGGCGGGAAACAGTACGCCCATCACGTCGGCCAGCGTGACGCCGGGCTTGCCGGACAGTGTTGCCTCGACTTGCGGTGAGAGGGGAATGCCGAAGCTGCCGGGCGCGGGCGCGCTCATTAGCACCATCTTGCCGATCGACGCGGGCGAATCGATGGCCAGTTGCTGAACGATCGCACCGCCCATCGACCAGCCGACCACCGTCGCCTTCTGCAGATGCAGCGCATCGATCAGTGCGGCTGTATCGCGCGCCATATCGTCGATCGAGAACGTGCTCGTATCGGCCTCCGAGCGGCCGACACCACGATTGTCGAACACAATCACGTCGTGATGCTTCGCGAGTTCAGTGAGAAAGGCTGCGTCCCATTCGGTCAGCGTCGCGCGAAAACCCGTTACGAGCACGAGCGGGCTACCCTGGCCGAGCCGGTAGTAAGCGAACTGGCCGCGCGGCGTTTCAGCAATCTGTTCGCGCGCGGTGGCTTCGATGCCGGTTTGAGGGTCCATCGTCTTGCACATAGGTTCCGGTGTATAGCGTTGAATGTCCGCATGCGCGGTTGCTGCAGATGCCGCCGTTGCAAGTGCGGTCAGCCCGCACAGCGAAGCGGCCAGCGTCATGGCAAGTTTTCGACGAATGTTCATTGGAAGCCCTCGCGTTCTGGAAGATGAATCGAGCGCGTTTATTGTGACGTCGGCGGCCATTCTATCGACCGGAAGTGAGACGAAAATGAGGTGATGCGATCCGATGATGCACGCGGCGATGCTAAGGCCTGCAGGTCATTTTCAGTTCAATTGAGGTTTCGCCGGTCACCTGGAAGCCGAGTCGTTCGTATAGGCGCCGCGCCGGGTTGCCGTGCAATACGTTTAGCGTAACGGTGACGCGTGCCTGGCGCGCTTCGCCAAGCATGGCACGAATCACCGCTGTACCGATGCCTCGGCCTTGATGGCCGGGCAGTATCTGTATCTGCTGAAGCAGCCAGTCGGTTTCGGCGCGAACGAGCTTGATCAGACCGATGTCTTCGCCGTTGCAGCAGACGATCTGCGCAATATGCAGGTTCGAACGCGCGCGCAGCCGGTGTGATTCGTCGTCGACCGGTTCGCCTGCGCGCTCGAGATGCGCGGTCATGGTGATCTTGCGCAGCTCGATCAGAAACGGTTCGTCGTCGGGCGTTGCGGCGCGCAGGCGGATTGCGTCGTTCATCGCATCTGTCTCCGGTTTGTTTTGTTGTCGTGGTTTGCATCGGGAAGACGATCGCCTGCATCGTAAAGCATGCTTGCGCATCCGGCTATTCGCTTCAGTCCCCGCGTCCAAACTTTTGGAAGATGCGTTCGCGCATAAGGTCAGGCAGTTGGCGCAAGCTTGAGCTTGAAAAGCTCAACGGCATTCATGCGCCCGATCCGCCAGCGGTCGGCATCGCTCAATTCCGCATTGTCGAGCCATTGTCCGCCTTGCACCATATCCATCCACGGATAATCCGTCGAAAAATAGACGCGATCGCGGCCGACGAAATTCATGACTTCAACCGTCGCCGTGGTATCGAAGAAACCCGCGGTCGTATACCGGAAGTTCGTCTTCAGATACGTCAGCAGGTCGTGTTTCAGTTTGACGCGATGTGCGTGCCGCGCATAGACGGCCGATACGCGCCACGCCATGAACGGCAGCGATTCGCCGAGGTGGCCGAGACAAATCTGCAAATCGGGGTAGCGATCGAACAGGCCGCTCGTAATCAGACGCAGCGCGTGCGTCGATGTTTCGACGAGATAAGCCCACGTTGCCGCGAGCAACTCGGGATGGTCGCGAAACATCAGTTGCTGGCTTGGCACCGGATTGCGCGGATGCAGATACAACGGCACGCCGAGCGCTTGCACGCGTTCCCAGAACGGCAGGTATTGCGGCTCGTCGAGATACACGACGCCGTTTTCCGTGTGCAGATTCGAGAAGCTGTTGACGAGCGGTGCATGAAATCCGAGTTCGCGCACGGCCCGATCGAGTTCGTCCGCGGCGGCGGCCGGGTCCTGCATCGGCAGTGCGGCGAAAGCGCCAAGCCTGCCCGGATGCCGGTCGACGATGCGGCGCAGTTCGTCGTTGGCGTAGCGTGCGTCGCTGACCGCGGCGGCGGGATCGGTCTCGCCCTGGATGCCGGGCGTGTTCAGCGAAAGGATCGCATATTGAATGCCCGCGCGATCCATCAATTCGATGCGTTTGGTGTCGACGTCGAGCAGGTCGGCGTAAACGCCGGTGCGCGCCGCGACTTTCGTATCCTTACGGACGATGCTGTCGAAATGCGACGTCATGTAATGCTCTTCGAAGGCTACCTTCCACGGCCGTGACGGAATTTTGACAGGATCGTCATGGACGTCGCTTGCGGATGCATCGGCCGTAGCCGCGCCTGCGGATGGCGATGCGAGCGACGCTCCCGCTAGCAGCGCGCCGGGCACGCCGAGCATGAACGAACGGCGCCCGATGCCGGGCGCGGCAGCCGGTTCATCGAAATCATCGGTATTGCTGGGGACATTATTCGCCACGTTCTACCTCGTTCTCGTCATGATTGGATGGGACTCGGCGCCCGGCATCATGCAATGCGGGGCGGTCGAGTCGAACGAAGAACGTGCGCGGCGGAATGGCTATTCCATTACCGATTGTTGTGGTTACTTATGGTTAGGCAAACGATATTTTCGATCAAGTCAGCGGTAATTCAGTCGAAAGTTGCGCTCGCAACGAAAACAACAAAAACGACGAAAGCCGGACTCAGGCCGCACCGGCTGAAAGCATCGGGACAGCACGCGATGCCATTGCACTGAAGGCCGATCCGGCGTCGTCCCAGTTGCGTTCCGAAGCGCTGCCGTCGAGCTTGAACACACCCACCGCCGTCAACAAACGCTCGGCTTGTTCGAGCAGCGCGTCGGCCGCCGCGCCCGACTGCTGCACGAGCGCCACGTTCTGGCGCGTGCCGTTTTCGAGCTGATCGATCATCGCGCGCACTTCGCTGATCTGCTGCGTCTGTTGCCGGCATGCATCGTTGATCTCGCTCATGATCGTCGTCACGCTGCCCGACGACGAGACGACCTCGGCGATCGTCGAACCGGCATCGTCGACGAGGCGGGTTCCTTCGTTCACACGCGCGCTGCTCTCCTGAACGAGCGTTTTGACTTCGCGCGCGGCTTCCGCGCTGCGTTGCGCAAGCACGCGCACCTCGCCCGCGACCACCGCGAACCCGCGGCCTTGCGCGCCCGCGCGTGCGGCTTCGACAGCCGCATTGAGCGCGAGAATATTGGTCTGGAAGGCAATCGAATCGATCACCGAAATGATTTCGCCGATGCGGTTCGACGACGTATTGATGCCATGCATCGTATCGACGACACGGCCGACCGCGTCGCCGCCTTCGCTTGCCGTCACCGACGCGCGCTTCGCGAGCTCGTCGGCGTGCACCGCGTTATCCGCGTTTGACTGCACGCTGGCGTCGAACTTTCCGAGCGCGTTGGTTGCCTGTTCGAGCGCGGCCGCCTGGCCGTGCGTGCGCTCGTCGAGATCGCCATTGCCCTGCGCGATCTCGCGGCTCGCGTCGGCGACGCCGTGCGCGGCTTGCCGCACCTGCTGCACGATGTCAGCGAGGTTATTGCGCATCCGCGTGACGGTCGCCATGACGCTCGACGTGTCGCCGGCCCGCACCGGCGCGCGGCGCGACAGGTCGCCTGCCTCGATCGACTCCGCAAACGCAATCATGTCGCGCGGATCCGCGCCGAGCGACCGCGTGATATTGCGCACCACGAGCCACGCGACGCCCGCACTGAACAGACAGGCGAGCGCGGTGAGCGTTGCCATCAGCAGACGGAACTGCTTGCTGATCTCGCGCGCGCGTTCGCCTTCGTCCTGGCTCAGCGATTCCTCATAGTCGATCATCGTGTTGATCGCCGCGAGCCAATCGACGAAGGCGGGCCGTGCGTCGGCAAGCAGCAGCTTGCGTGCGCCGTCGGTGTCGCCGTTCTTTTGCAACTCGATGATGCGGCTGATCAGCGGCATCGTCCGTTCGCGCGCGGCCGTGATACGCCCGTAGATCTGCCGCTCTTCGGGCGTGACGTCGGTCGCCTGCTCGAAAATCTGGCTGAATGGCTGCGCGGAGCGCTCGTAATCGGCCTCGAGGCTGTTGATATGGTCGATGACTTTCGGCAGTTCGTCCGGCGGGACGAGCGTCACGTCGCGCACTGCAATCGAACGGTCATGAACGCTGCCGCGAAAGTTGATCGCATAGCGTTCTTTCACGCCGTTTACATCGATGATGTCGTCGAGCCGCATGCGCACGTTCTCGACCTGAAAGATTGCGATCGCGGCGAGCGCGATCACTGCGACAAGAACCGATCCGAAACCCGCGACCAGCCTACCCCGGACGGTCCACCCCGTCATTGTTTTCATCTACCACCTCTTAGTGATTTTCTATCTTTCGTGATTCGGCGCGAAAGCCGTCGCGCGTAGTATGCAAAGATTTTGAAAATACTGCAGGGACGGCAACAGCCGTGAGCGTGGCCCGATAACTTGACGGAAATGGGCGGCGCGCGCGGTCACTGACGATGCGCAACGCGCCGCTTGCCGACTCAACCGAAGATCGGCAGCGCGCCGAGCAGCGCAAAGCCGATCACCGCACCGGCCACCGCGCCGAGCACGCGCGCCGGATAAGCGCGCACCTTGAGCAGTGCGCTAAACGCGGTGCCGATGCCGAACATGCCCGTGACAGCGAACACGGCGAACAGTGCGAAGAGACTGACCCAGTAAGCGAAAGCAAAGGTTCCGACCATGATGGATCTCCAGAAGGAGTGGGGTTTAGGGGTTACCGTTTTCGTACAGCATGGGTGAACTTTAGGGTTTGCCATGCGCCGCGTGAATGGCAACGCGGATCAGCAAACTGCTCATTCGACTCATCGCGGCGGCCGGTCCATTGGCCCGCTCCCGCGTCGGTCGGGCCCCGCTTCTTCGCCTGAATCCAGGTATTTGTGCGCGCCGAGACAAGTCCGTCGAATTTCGGCTGCCTACGCTTGGCTCCGTGCGATGCAATGAGGCAAACATGGTGTGTGCCGTTGACATCTGCCGCTCACGGAGTCTCCCGATGCATACAGAACTTATCGACTACGGGCATGGCCGGCGCCGCTCGGCGGCCGCTCGCGGGCGCTGGCGCGAACTCGTTATCGGCGCGCTCTGTCTGCTGGCGCTGCTGGTGGCGGGCACTCGCCCCGCCATGGCTGCAGGCACCGCGACGCCCGCGGAGTGCAAGGCGCTGCAGGCGAAGTACCCGCAATACAAGGGTAAAACGGTGACCAACGCGATTAACCCGCATACGCCGGGCTACGAAGCGCTCGACCCGAATGACCCGAGCAAATACATCGGCTTCGATATCGACCTCGGCGAAGCGATCGGCGATTGCCTCGGCTTCAAGATGGCCTATAAGCCGGTGACGTTCGCCGCGTTGCTGACGACGCTGCAAAGCGGCCAGGCCGACATCGTGATCTCCGACATCTACGCGACCGAAGAGCGCGCCAAGGCGGCGGACTTCATCACGTATTCGAAGGTGTTCGACGGCGTGCTGGTTGCGAAGGGCAACCCGAAGAAGATCACCGGCATCAACGCGTCGATGTGCGGCATGACTGCAGCGGAAAACACCGGCTATGTCGAAGTGCCGCTGATCAACAATCTCGCCCCCGCATGCAAGGCGGCGGGCAAAGCGGAAGCGACCGTCCAGCTCTACGACAACAACGCGAACTGCATTCAGGCGATTCTCGCGGGCCGCGCGGATACCTATATCAACGACGTGAATACCGTCGATCAGGCCGTCAAGGCCTATCCGGACAAGCTCGAAAAGGCCACGGCCGTCACGCTGCCCTATTCGGTGGGAATCGGTGTACCGAAGGACAAGCCGGAGTTTCGCGCGGCGGTCATGGCAGCGCTCGTCGCGCTGCAGAAGTCGGGTGCGCAGGCGGAACTGCTGAAGAAGTGGTCGCTGCCGTCGGAAAACCTCGAAGCGCCGAAGCTCATCGTTTCGAACTGATCGCGGCCGCCCGATGGATCTGTTTCTGCACTATTTGAGCTTGCCGTATCTGTTGCACGGGATCGGCTTCACGATCGCCGTGACCGTGCTCGGGCTTGCCGGCGGACTGCTGGTGGGCCTCGTGCTTGCGGCGATGCAGTTGAGCAAGGTGGGCCCGCTCGCGGCGATCGCGCGCGGTTATACGGTGATTTTCCGCGGCACGCCGCTGATCCTGCAACTCGTGTTCGCCTACGACGCGCTGCCGCACATCGGGCTCAAGCTGAGCGCGCTGGGCGCCGCGGGGCTTGCGCTCGCGGCGAACGAAGGGCCGTTTATCGCGGAGATCCTGCGCGCGGGCGTGCTCGGCGTCGACCGCGGACAACTGCTGGCCGGGCAGGCGCTCGGCATGACGCCGGCCGTGCTGATGCGACGCGTCATCTCGCCGCAAGCCATCCGCACGATCGTGCCGGCGCTGGGCAACGAGTCCGTGAGCGCATTGAAGAACTCGTCGCTTGCGTCGGTGATTGCAGTCGACGAACTGACGCTGCGCAGTACGCAGCTTGCGTCTTCGACGTTCGATTTCTTTTCGATCTTCTTTGCGTCCGGTTTGATGTATCTGCTATTGACCGGCGCGATTGCGCTGATTCAGCTGTTCGCCGAATCAGCGCTGGATCTGGACCGCGCTCCTTCAGAGCGGTTTACGCGGTTTTTGCCGTGGCGTCGCCGTAGCGCAGACGCCGATGATGCTGACGTGCAGGCGAATGCAGTGGGTAACGGCGGCGCAGCAGCGGATGCCGCGTTGCAATCCGCGGCGTCTGCGTCCACATCCGCATCCGCCGCGCTGTCCTCGCCGGAACCGTTGCGCGCAGCCGTTGCGTCGCCGGCGGATCGCGCAAAGCGCTACGCACAACTCGCGCAGCGTCCCGCGGCGGTCCGTGTAACGGGTCTGCACAAGCGCTACGGCAAGCAGACCGTGCTCGACCGCTTCGATCTGACCGTGCAAGCGGGCGAGGTCATCGCGCTGCTGGGCCCGAGCGGCTCGGGCAAGAGCACGCTGCTGCGCTGTATCAACCATCTCGAGCAATGGGATGCGGGGCAGATTCACGTGGGCGGGCGCAGGCTCGGCTATCGCGAAGACGGCCGGCCGATGCGCGCACGCGATATTGCCAACGAACGCGCGAGCGTCGGCGTCGGTATGGTGTTCCAGCAGTTCAACCTGTTCAGCCATCTGAGCGCGCGCGAAAACATCGCCGGTCCGTTGCGCTGGGTGCATCGGATGCAGGCCGCCGAGGCCGACCGCCGTGCGGGCGAACTGCTCGAACGCGTCGGCCTGAGCCATCGCGCCGATGCCCTGCCGCGCCATCTGTCGGGCGGCCAGCAGCAGCGTGTCGCGATTGCGCGCGCGTTGGCGCCGAGTCCGCGTGTGCTGCTGCTCGACGAGCCGACCTCCGCGCTCGACCCCGAACTGGTCGGCGAAGTGCTCGACGTGATCCAGCGGCTCGCGTTCGAGGAAGGACTGACGATGATCATTTCCACGCATCAGCTGCGCTTTGCCGATCAGGTTGCCGATCGCGTCGTCTTCATGAGCGGCGGCAACGTCGTCGAGCAAGGGCCGGCGCATGAACTGCTCAGGCATCCGCAACATCCGCTGACGACGAAGTTCCTCAGCGTGATGGGCGCCGATACCGGTTTTGAACTGGCCACGAGGTCCGAAACGATATGAAGCACCACACACTTCCCGTATCGCCGGAAACGGTTCATTGGGGTTATTTCAGCAAGCAGGTTGCACCCTCGCTGACCGTGCGTTCCGGCGACCGCGTGACGATCGAAACGCTGACCCATCACGCGAACGACGATCACGAGCGAATGATTGCCGGCGACCCCGGCGCCGAAAGCGTGTTTCACTGGACGCGCGAACACAAGGCTGTGCCGCGCCGTGGCGCGGGCCCGACCGAGGGGCCGTTCAAGCTCGGCTCCGGCGAGGGCGTCGGCGTGCATCTGCTGACGGGGCCGGTGGCCATCGAAGGTGCAGAAGCGGGCGATGTGCTCGAAGTACGGATTCTCGACGTCCGTCCGCGGCCGAGCTGCAGCGCGTGCTATGCGGGCCGCTGCTTTGGTTCGAATGTCGCGGCGTCGTGGGGCTTTCACTACCGCGATCTGATCGAAGAACCGAAGCCGCGCGAAGTCGTGACGATATTCGAGCTCGATACCGCCGGCGAGCCGTATGCACGCGCGGTTTATAACTACGTGTGGACGCCGCAGACCGACCCCGACGGGGTCGTGCATGCGACGATCGACTATCCGGGTGTCAAGGTCGATCACACGCTCGTGCGCAAGCGCGAACACATCCTGCCGAACGTGAAAGTGCCGGCACGTCTGCATTTCGGCACGATGGGCCTCGCGCCCGCCGAATCCGACTACGTGAGTTCGATTCCGCCGGGACATACGGGCGGCAATATCGACGACTGGCGCGTCGGCAAGGGCGCGAAGATGTACTACCCGGTTGCGGTCGACGGTGCGTATTTTTCCGTTGGCGATCCGCATGCGGCGCAAGGCGACAGCGAACTTGGCGGCACGGCGATCGAATGCTCGCTGACCGGCGACTTCGAATTCGTGCTCCACAAAAAGAACGATCTCGCCGGCACGACGCTGGAAGGACTCACGCATCCGATGCTCGAAACCGACGAGCTGTGGTCGGTGTACGGCTTTACGTTCGCGAATTACCTCGCGGAACTCGGCCCGAACGCGCAACTCGAGGTCGCGCAGCACGCAAGCCTCGATAAGGCGATGCGCGACGCGTTTCGCAAGCTGCGCCGTTTTCTGATGACGGTGCACCGGATGAGCGAAGACGAAGCGATTGCGCTGATGTCGGTGGCGGCGGATTTTGGCGTCACGCAAGTGGTCGACGGCAACTGGGGCGTGCACGGGTCGATTCGAAAGAACATGTTCGTTGCCGGATGATTCGATTCCCTTTGCGGCTTCGCTGACGCATTGCTGACGCTGCTGGACGTTGCGCATTGCCCCGTTGCCTTTTGCGCGCCAGCACAGTGCATGTGCGCGACTCTGGCGCAGGAATGCGCGCGCCAATGCCCGTCGACAGGGCGTTGCGCGCTTCCTGTGCATTCCGTTTGCTTGCGCGGCGTGCACGCCTATGCGCCGCACATTGCGCGCGCCGCTTTTCGGGCAGCGATGGCATAAAGGTTGCCTTGTCTAGCCGCGATAACGCGTCTGGTGCTGCGAGGAGGCCAAACAGGCAGGTTCCGGGCGTTGCCGCGCGGCGTTACCGCGTCGCTTGTCACGACCCGGAGTCTTACGTTGGAACCGCTGCGCTTCACGACCGAATCCTATCCACAAGCCGGGCGGTTGCGCGCATGGCGCGACGCGCTCGACGGAATCGGTCTGCGCAGCAGCGTCGCCGGCGCGCCGCAAGCGGCTCGCGCGCTGCACGGCATCATCGAATCGCGGACATCGATCGGCGGCTTCGCGCTCAGCGTGCTGACGTCGGTTGCGCAAACACTCGAACTGAAGACGTCCGCCGCCGATAGCCTGCAGATCGTGCTTGCCGTCGACGGCGCCGCGACGCTTGTCGCTGATGGCCGGCGCGAACCGGTTGCGGTGCACGACATCGTTTATCTGCCGCCGCGCGAACAGGCGTCGCTCGTGTTTGCGACGGACTTTCGCGTGTTCGTCGTGCGTGTGCCGCGCGTAGCGGTCGGCGCGCGTCTGTTTGCATCGTCATCGATACGCGCCGGCAGAATTGCCGCCGACGCGGGAATCGGGCACGTGTTTTCGGCGTTTCTCGCGTCGATTGCGGAAAGCGTCGATACGCTGTCGGTCGGCGAGTTGCGGCCCCTCGAACTGGCGCTTGCCGAGTTCCTCGTAGCGTGTCTCGCCGGGCGTCAACGCGAAGCGAGCATCAACGGCCTGAGCACATCGCAGGCGGCGATCTTTGCGCGCGTGTGCCGTACGATCGACGAACGCCTTGGCGATCCGGCGATCAGCCTTGCCGCGATCGCGCAGGAGGAGCGCGTTTCGTCGCGCTATCTGCAGAAGCTGTTCGAGATGATCGGCCAGAATTTTTCCGCTTATTTGCGCCAGCGGCGCCTCGAGCGCTGCCGCGCGGAACTCGTCGACCCGCTCTACGACAAGATGTCGATCTCCGACATCTGCTTTCGCTGGGGCTTTAACGATCCCGCGCACTTTAGCCGCGCGTTTCGCGAGCAGTATCAGATGTCGCCGCGTGCCTTTCGTCACGGAGCGGGTCTCGAGCTTGCGCGGCATCTCGTGCAGCGCATGTCGCGAGGCGTGCCGCTCAATGCGGAATCATTGCTTGTGCATGCGCCACCCGCGAGTGGAGTGCGTGCGGCATCTTTAACAACAATGGCAAGCGATGTCGATGGCGGCGCGGATACGATCGTCGCGCGTCCGCCGGCGAAATTGCCCATCGGCAGCGGCAAGGGCGGCAGCCGCCGGGCGGCGAGACCGCGCCACCATTTGTTGCGCGCCACCGCGAATACGGTGCATTGGGGTTACTTTTCGCACGACCTGAAGGCCGTGCTCGAAGTCGACAGCGGCGATACCGTCACGATCGAGACGCTGACGCAGCATGCGTCGGACGACTGGGCACGCATGGTAGCCGGCGACCCGGGCGCCGAAAGCGTGTTTCACTGGACTGCCGAGCGCAAGAACGTCAATCGGCGCGGCGCGGGACCGATCGATGCGTCGATCTATGGACGTGGCGCAGGCGAAGGCTTCGGCGTGCATATCTGCACCGGGCCGGTCGCGGTGCGCGGCGCGGAGCCGGGCGATGTGCTCGAAGTGAAAATTCTCGATGTGCATCCACGCCGCTGCGCGAACCCGCATTTCGCGGGCCGGACATTCGGCAGCAATGCCGCCGCATGGTGGGGCTTTCACTATCGCGAACTGCTGACCGAGCCGAAGCCGCGTGAAGTCATCACGATTTACGAACTCGATGCCGATCTGCCGGAGCATGGTTCGTCGTTTGCGCGCGCCGTCTACAACTACCGGTGGACGCCGCAGCGCGATCCGTTCGGCGTCGTGCATCCGACCATCGACTATCCGGGCGTGCCGGTCGATCATTCGACGGTTGTCGAAAATCATGACGTACTGAAGAACGTGCGAATCCCTGTGCGGCCGCACTTCGGGCTGATCGCGGTCGCACCGCAGCAGGACGGCTTGATCGATTCGATTCCGCCGTCCGCGTTCGGCGGCAATCTCGACAACTGGCGCGTTGCGCGCGGCGCGAGCGTTTATCTGACGGTGGGTGTGGCAGGCGCGCTGCTGTCGGTCGGCGATCCGCATGCGTCGCAGGGCGATTCGGAACTGTGCGGGACGGCGATCGAATGCTCGCTGACAGGCGACTTCCAGTTGATCCTGCACAAGAAGGCGACGCTTGCCGGAAAGCCGTTTGCCGATCTCACCTATCCGCTCGTCGAAACGGCCGATGAATGGGTGCTGCATGGATTCAGTCATCCGAACTACCTGACCGAATTCGGTTCTCATGCGCAAAGCAAGGTCTATGAGAAATCGACGCTCGATCTCGCCATGCGCGATGCGTTTATCAAAACCCGTCGTTTTCTGATGACCACCAAAGGGCTTAGCGAAGACGAGGCGATCTCGCTGATGTCGGTGGCGGTGGATTTCGGCGTGACGCAGGTGGTGGATGGCAATTGGGGCGTGCACGCCATCATTCGCAAGGCTTTGTTTACCGACGGATCCTAGCGCGTCATCCGCCGCACAGCACGCCGGCTTCGAGCGTCGCCGCTCTGGGCGCGCGCGCCTGCATCGGTTCGAGTTGTGCAGCGTCGGTTTCGTTAAATGGAATCTGGTTCGCTGCGAGAAATGCCTTTAGCGTTTGAGCCGATACGGCGACCACGTAGCCGGCTGCGCCGCTGCGTGTGACGAATGCACGCGGATCTTCTCCCGAAACCTGTGTTCGATCGGTGACGAGGCCGACTACGAGTCCCGCCTGGTCGAGCACCGGGCTGCCGCTCGCGCCGTTCGTGGCGGACGACATCAATGTGAACGTACCCGTCGCCGCGGTGGGTTGATCGCGCGTCACGGCGTTATACATCGTGCTCGTTCGATCCGGCATATGGTGCAGTACTTCGTAGCCGGCAGTAAACACCGGCTGCGCGCCGCCGACGGTACCGGTTTTAGGGAAACTGGCGGCGAGGAACGGTTTGATGCTGCTGGTAATCACTGCAAGGTCCGCGTCCGCGCTAACCGCCTTGATCTTTGCGCGCGCGACTTGTCCATCCTTGATCAGGAAAATCGATTGACATGCTTGTACAACATGCCGCGCGGTTAGCACATCGCCGCGATCGTTGACGAAGAAGCCCGTTGCGTTGGCCTCGAGCGCAGTCGCGTCGCGATGCTTCGGCGGTTCGTTCGTCATCGACTCACCAGCGGCTTGCGCCGCGGCGTGACACATAACGATCAGCGACAGCGTTGTGCCACTGACACACAGGCGGCGCAGGGCTTGCGCGTTCACGGCGTGTTTTCTCCCGGCATCGGCGGCGGATCGGGCGAGTCGTCATCGTCGGCGTCGGGGTTTTCTTCGAGCTGCAGTTGCACGCGCAACGGTTGCCGCATGTCGGGCGGCGGCGGCTCGGTCATCGGACGCGCGGTCAATAGTTGCCGCAGGTCCGCGTCGGCTTTTGCGTCGCCGAGCGAATCGAATGCCACGCGCGAGACGGATCCGTCAGCGCCGAACCAGGCGCGAACCACGACAGACTTGAGCGACGTATCGCCTTTGGCGTTTTTGTGCCGCTGCTCCAGATAGGTATGCAACGCGTCCGCTGCATCGTTATCGGCTTCGAGCCACGCCTGGAATTGCCGCCCCGCCAGTTGCGCGTAGGCAATCCACGGTTGCGGTATCTCGGACGATTGTCCCCAGGCAGTGGCGGAGAAGGCGAACACCAGGCCGGTCACGATCGCGGCGGCGCCGATCCGTTTTACGTTGCTGGTCATCAACGACACCTCGATCAATGCGGCATTTTCATGGCCTCGATCCCGTTATGCGTGGAGCAAGGGCTGCCCGTATTTCGTCGCGCGCAATCATAGGGCTTGATGAAGACAATGCCGTGGCGAAAGCGTACGCACAACGCTTCTGACGATCCGACCCCAGCGGGCGAGCGTGGGACAGGCAACATTATTTTTGCCGATCTGCTTGATCTCGTTTTAGATGTCAGCTATCTTCTATCCGAACGGATTGAACATGGAGCGTCGCAAGCGATGAAAAAGTCAAAGGTCGAAACGGCCGAAACGCGTCGGCGAATCGTCGATGTGGCGGCTCGCCAGTTCCGGCTCAATGGCATTCAGGCGACGGGCCTCAACGACTTGATGGCGGAAGCGGGATTGACGCGCGGCGGCTTCTATCGGCACTTTGAATCGAAAGACCAATTGGTGGCCGAGGCATGCGCAAAGAGTTTCGAATCGATGATCGCTTCACTGGAAAGCGCGGCGAGCGAAAGCGAAAGTGACGTTGAAGCTGCAGCCAGTTTTCAGGCGATTGTCGATCGCTACGTGTCGGCCGATCATCGCGACAATCGCGTTGCCCGATGCCCGCTTGCCGCAATGGGCAGCGAACTGGCCCGGGCCGACGAAGGCACGCGCACGGCCGCGTCGGAAGGGATGGACGATCTCGTCGAGATGGTGACGAAGTGGCTCGGCCGTTCGCAGCCGCAAGCGCCGCAGTCTCGCGCTGTATTTGCGGTCGCGGCCATGGTTGGGGCCGTCACAATGTCGCGGATTATCGTCGACCCTGATGCCTCGTCGCGCGTCTTGCAGTGCGTCAAGGAACACCTCGACACGCTTTAGATAACGGCAATGAGCATGCCGTGGAGAGTGTTTATCCACCCACGTGTGTGAATATGCACATTAAGGATGTAGTCTGCAACGGAGTATCGAAATCATGGAACAACGCAAGTTACTGGTGACGGGCGCGACCGGCAAAACCGGTGTGCACACGGTGCGCAATCTGATCGACGATGGCCATGCGGTTCGGGCGTTTGTTCATAGCGACGACGCGCGCAGCGACGCACTTCGAAAACTCGGCGCGGAAATCGTCGTGGGCGATCTGCTCGACCATGACGCCGTGATCCGCGCCATGGACGGTGTCTCGGGTGCCTACCTGTGTTACCCCGTGCGCCCGAACCTTATCCAGGTGACCGCCTATTTCGCGGATGCCGCGCGTCGGGCAGGGCTCGATGTCGTCGTCAACATGTCGCAGATCTCGGCTCGTGAAGATTCGAAGAGCCATGCCGCGCGCAATCACTGGATTGCCGAGCGTGTGCTCGACTGGTCAGGCGCGCCGACGGTGCACATTCGCCCGACATTCTTTTCCGAATGGCTGCGGTTTCCGTGGGTGCGCGACCCGATGCTGAAGCAGGGAAAAATCACGCTTCCCTACGGCAACGGGCGCCACGCGCCGATCTCGGGTGAAGATCAAGCGCGCGTGATCGCCGCTTTGCTGACGAAGCCCGCGGCGCATGTCGGCAAGATTTATCGGCTCTGCGGTGCGCGTGAACTCGACCAGCGAGAGATTGCCGAGGTGGTCGGCAACTTCCTCGATCGCACGATTGTGTATAGCCCCAGCAGTATTGAGCAGTATCGAGAGCATCTGGGAACGTACGGCCTGCCCGAGTTCATTATTCAGCACTTTGTTGAAGTGGCGATCGACTATCAGAACGGCATTTTTGCCGGCACCAACGACGTCATTGAGAACGTCACGGGCACCGCGCCGCAGCCGCTTGAGGCCTTTCTTGCGGCCAATCGCGATGCATTCATCGTGTAGCAGGCGCGCTATCGGCGCTCGCTAACAATTCGTATCCCTCTGAACTGTGTCACCCGACGAAGGCAACCCCATGTCAAAGATCATTCTTATCACCGGTGCGAGCAGCGGCTTCGGACGCGACACCGCGGAGACGCTCTCGAAAGCGGGACACCGCGTATTCGCATCGATGCGCGATACGACGGGCCGCAACCGGCCGCATGCCGACGCGCTGCGCGCGAAGGGGATCGAAGTCGTCGAACTCGACGTGACCGACGATAAGTCGGTCGAGCAAGGCGTGGCTTCCGTCATCGCGAAAGCGGATCGGCTCGATGTGCTGATCAACAACGCAGGCCTCGGCTCGGCGGGCATTTCCGAATCGTTCACGGCGGACCAGGTGCGCGCACTTTTCGACGTCAACGTGATCGGTGTGCAACGGACACTGCGCGCCGCATTGCCGGCGTTCCGTCGCCAGGGCGAGGGGCTCGTGGTGAATATCGGTTCGTTCCTCGGCCGCGTGACGTTTCCGTTTTTCGGCCTGTACGGCGCGTCGAAGTTCGCGCTGGAGGCATTGACCGACAGCTACCGCTACGAGCTTTCGCAACTGGGCGTCGACGTGGTCCTCGTTCAACCGAGCAGCTATCCGACGAATATGTTCTCGAGCGCGCAGAAGGCGGGCGATGCGGAACGCGCTGCCGGCTATGGCGAAATCGGCGCGATTCCGGGCAAGATGGTGGAGCGATTGATGGACCTGTTCGCCAGCGAGAATGCGCCGAACCCGCATGACGTGGCCGAAGCGATCAGCCGGATCGTCGCTCAACCGAATGGATCGCGTGCGGCGCGCGTGATCGTCGGCGAATCGTTGGGCGCCGATGCGGTCAACGCGCAGGCCGCGCAGGTGCAGGCGCATCTGCTCGAAGGTCTCGGGCTCGGGTTTCTCGACAAATTGCGGACGGTTCCCGCGGAAGCGGACGCATGATGTCTGAGGTAGAACCTCAACGAGCGGCGGCGGGAATTCATCCGCTCGATCATGCGATATGGAATGCGCTCACTACGACGCAAAGCCGCTTCGCCGTCGGCGATGAAAGGGCGGTGCGGTACCCGGCGACGATCGCGCCTTTTGCGGCGATCGTCGATTCGAGTGCGGAATCGTTCGCAAGCTTGCGCTTGCTGATCGAAGCGCATGGTCCAGCTGCATTCATGGAAAAAGCCGATATCGATGTACCACCAGACTTCGCAGTCGTCCGGCGCGCGACGCTGCTTCAAATGATCTGGCAAGACGCCGAAGTGGTTCAGCAGGGCGAATTGCAGCCTGTGAGACTTACCGGACGCGACGTGCCGGAAATGCTGGCGTTGACGCATGCGACACAGCCGGGTCCATTCGGTCCGCGCACCATCGAACTCGGTTCCTACTTTGGTGTTCGCAAAGACGGAAGGCTGGTCGCGATGGCGGGTGAACGCATGAGGCTCGATGGATTTACCGAGATCAGCGCCGTGTGCGTCGACCCGGCGTTCCGCGGGCAAGGTTATGCGCGCGGACTGATGCTGCTGCTGATCTCGGTGATTAGCACACGTGGGGAGACACCGTTCCTTCATGTTTTCGCGGCGAATGAGCAGGCAATCGCCCTCTACCGTGCACTCGGCTTTGTCGACCGGCAAGCGTTTCGGCTAACGGTGCTTGACTGCGCATAACGCAAGCCGCGGGAGCGAGGCGTTGGCAGCCAGCCTTCGCCCGCGCTCTACTTCGCCGTTTGCGTACAGGTCACGGTGCCGCTGTCTCCCCCCTTGAACTGCGATTCGAAGTACTCACCCCTGATTGTGATCGGTGACTTCGCAACGATCGCGGCCAACAACACACCGTGATCGTCGTGGTCGGTCGCGGATGCGAAGTTGAATGCGACGCGCTTGCCTTCGACGATCGCCTCGCCGGTATAGGCAGCCTGATCCTCGACGTAACCGGTGATGCTGTAGCCTCTACTATGCAAACCGTGATGCGGGTTGCGGCGGATTTCATGCCTGTCCTTGAAATCGCCGAGATGCTCGTCGTGGCCGACGCAGGCGTAGTCGCCGCTGATGTCGATCGGGGCATCTTTGGCCTGGGCGGCGTCGGCGATCGACGCGGTGAGTAGCACAGTCAACAACGCCTCACGGGCGCGGGTGCGCATGGCCAGGTGTTTCCTGCGTTTCGTTTCAGCCTTGCATTGCTTCGCATCGCGAATTGACGTACGCATCGAAATCTCCGTCCTAGGGAAGATAACCCGTTCGATGGCGCTGATCGCGAAGTCGGAACGGGCCACTGCCGGCTATGTTTGACGTGAGTTCTTAGTCGACAGCAAAGCCAGAACAACCCATGTAATGGGCTTATTCCATGCTGCGATTCGCGCGGTTGTGCGCGCCGTTATCTTCACCGGAGGCGGATCGATGTAACCGGAGATGTAGCGAAAAAGTATGCGGCTTAAAGGCCTGAGACAAGCCGAGGGATCATGCAGCGTCTGCTGGCTCGGCAAGCGGCGACGCTGCCCGAACCTTATCTTCGTCTTTGCGCCGGCCTTTGAATTTCTTCGCGTACAGCGCGGTCAACAGCGGCGCCAGCAGCGACGTCACAATCGTCGATGCCGCAATTTGCGGCGTGGCCACCGCGATCAGCGACGCAAGATGCGGATCGACGGCCGCGAGCGCGGTCGGTGTGGCGACCGCATTGCCCGCGGTCGTCGACACTGCTGCACCCGCTACACCGATGCCGCCCGCCAGCCGCGACGCGATGATATTCACGATGCCGCCGAATACAAGCGTGATGAGCCCAAGCAGAATGCCCGATACGCCCGCACCGAGAATCGCGTGCAGATTGATCTGTGCGCCGAGGCCGAATGCGAAGAACGGGATCAGCAGATCGCCACCCGATTTGAGGAACGATCGCATGTTGCGGTCGAGGTTGCCGAGCACCATGCCGATCAGAATCGGCAGAATTGTCGCGAGTAATTCGATAAACGGAATTTTGGCGAGCCCCGATACGCCGAGCGCGACCATCGTGATGAATGGGCCTTCGAGAATCGACAGCACCGCGAGCGCGCCGCGATCGACCTCGTCGCCGAACTGTTTGGTCAGTGCTGCATAGAGACCCATGTTCGCATTGGTCATGGCCGCGATAATCACCATGCCGGACAGCCCGAACACCGGCTTGCCCTTGAAGACATAGCTAACGAGCAAACCGATTGCGACGCCGCTAACGAGTTTCGAAAGGGTAATCGCGGCACCGTTTTTAAGCGCTCGCGGCGCGGTCTTCAGCTGAATCTCGGCGCCCATGCAGACAAAGAACACCGCGAGAATCGGCAACGCACCATGCGCGAGCGACGTCGAAAAACTGCCGATCGAAAGGACGTGGGGGAAATAGGTGTTGAGCAGGCTACCCCACAACAGCGGGATGACCATCATGCCACCGGGAAATCGCTCGATGGCTTCCTTGATCTTCATGTTGAATTGTCTCCGTCAAACCGCGCAGCCGCATCGGCCGCTTTACCGCGTTACTGTCATTGCCCGCATATGGTGAGTGCACGCTCGATGCAGCGCAAATTGGTCGGGCCACATTCGTCACGGGCTGACGGAGATTTCATAAAGGTTTCTTGCGGCTTACCTGCCGTAGTTGCGCCGCGTATCGAACACTAAATCATTCGAACATCACACGGCCGGTGGTCCGCTCGTACCCCTAACGACCAGTTCGATCGGCAAGCATTCGGATTCCGGCATCGCATCGTTCTTCATCCAGTGCAGTACGGCGCGTGCCGCATGCACACCGAGGTCGTAAGTCGGCAGCAGCACCGTGGTGAGCGATGGCGTGATCTGTGATGCAATTGGCAGATCGTCGCAACCGACAATCGACAACTGCCGCGGCACGTCGATACCCCTGCCTTGCGCTTCGAACAGGCAACCCATTGCGAGCACATCGTTTCCACAGAAGACGGCGGTGGGCGCGGGCCGCAATTGCATCAGCAGCTTGAGGCCGGCGCGTCCGCCTTCGTAGCCGAACGGCTGCTCGACGACATTCGCTTCAGGCAGACGGATGCCGTGTTCGGCGAGCGTTTGTCGAAAGCCCTCGACCCGTTGACGGGCGCGATCGTTTTGCCGCATGAACCCCGAAATCACGCCGAAGCGGCGGTGCCCGAGTTCGAGCAGATGTTGCGCGGCAAGCCGCCCGATCTCACGATTGTCGAAGCCGATCACCGGTGCGACGTTTTCGTCGCCGTGCTGCGCTTGCCCCGGATACGTCCACATCAGCAGCAATGCAACGCGGCTCGCGCGGATCAGTTCGAATGTCTGCGGCGCGTGATCGATACCGACCAGAACGATCGCGTCGACCGCGCGCTCGAGCAGCGCACGGACCACTTCGATTTCAGCCGCCGGGTTGTATTCGTGCGCGGAAATCAGCAGCTGATAGCCGGAGCTCGACAGCGTGGTCTGCAGGCCCTGCACCGCGCGCGCGAAGATTGCATTGTCGAGCGTCGGCACGATTGCGCCGACCATGCGGCCGCGGCCGAGCGCGAGCGCGCGTGCGGAGCCGTCCGGCACGTAGCCGAGCGCGGCGATCGCATCGCGAATGCGGGCCCGCGTGTCCGGCTTCACGACATCCGGATTGGATAACGCACGCGAAACTGTCGATGTGGAGACGCCGGCGAGGGCAGCGACATCGCTGATGCGCGCGCGGGAAAGGGTACTCATGATTGCAGCGGTGCGGGACTCGTTCGGTTGCTGGATTTTAATCCGCTCCTGCAAACGCAAGACAAACTCCGTGCATCGGGTTGGTGGAAATACCGATGGAAGCTATGCGTAATGAGCCTAGAGTTGAATGCAAGCGCTTGCATTTATGACGCAGTACGGAACATTCAATGCCGAAAGTATTGCTCGGATGTTCGCTTCGATCTCGTGATTTACTCAAAAATGCAAGCGCTTGCATTTTGTGAAAATTGATGAGGAAAATGGCAATGAGCGTTGTCTACCTGAAGAAAGCGACGAAGACGCCCGAAAGCGAAACCGCGACTGCCCAGCGCGTTGTCGAAGAGATGCTTGCGCGCATCGAGACAGGCGGTGAGGACGCGGTGCGCGCCTATGCGAAAGAGCTCGACAAATGGGACGGCCCGATCGTCGTGTCTGCCGACGAAATGGAGCGGCGCGCGCGTGAAGTGCCAGCGCATGTAAGAGCCGATATCGATTTTGCAGCGCGTCAGGTGTTCGATTTCGCGGTCGCGCAGCGCCGCTCGATCGAGGACTTCGCGGTCGAATTGCACCCTGGCGTGACGGCGGGGCAGAAGGTTTTGCCGGTCAACGTCGTCGGCTGCTATGCACCGGCTGGGCGCTACGCGCATATTGCGTCCGCGTACATGACCGTCGCGACGGCCAAGGCGGCCGGTGTGAAAACCGTCATCGCGTGCTCGAGCCCGTTTCGCGGCGGTGGCATTCATCCATACGTGCTCTACGCATTCAAGGCCGCGGGCGCCGATGTCGTGATGACACTTGGCGGCGTGCAGGCCATTGCGTCGATGGCGCTCGGTCTTTTCACAGGCAAGCAGGCAGACGTCATTGTCGGACCGGGCAACAAGTTTGTCGCAGAGGCTAAACGCACGCTGTTCGGCAAGGTGGGCATCGATGTGTTCGCCGGCCCATCGGAAATCGCGGTCATTGCCGACGAAACCGCGGAAGCACGGATCGTCGCTAGCGATCTGGTCGGTCAGGCCGAACACGGTCACGAGTCGCCGGCATGGCTGATCACCACATCGAAGGTGCTCGCCGAAAACGTCATACGACTCGTGCCCGGGTTGATCGCCGACCTTCCGCCGACTGCGCGCGACGCAGCGGGGGCCGCCTGGCGCGACTACGGGGAAGTTGTGGTTTGCGATACGCGCGAAGAAGTGGTCGATGTTTCGGATCGCTATGCAGCCGAACACCTCGAGGTGCAAGCTGCGGATCTCGACTGGTGGCTCGAGCACCTGACCTGCTACGGCTCGCTCTTTCTCGGCGAGGAGACCACCGTTGCGTTCGGCGATAAAACAAGCGGGCCGAACCACGTGCTGCCGACGAAGGGCGCGGCACGCTATTCAGGCGGCCTGTCGGTTCACAAATTCATCAAGACGCTGACGTGGCAACGCATGACGCGCGACGCGGCGAAGCAGATCGGCGAAGTGACCGCGCGCATTTCGCGGCTCGAAGGCATGGAAGCGCATGCGCGCACCGCCGATGACCGATTGCGCAAGTACTTCCCGAACGAACAGTTTGAGCGAGGCATACCGGTTCAGGTTTGATGCCGCCGGCCAAGCTTCGATGTTTCGCTATCCGTAAGGTCAAAGGAGTTCGATTTGGACATCAACAAGCTGTTCGATCTGCATGGTCGCACGGCGCTTGTCACCGGCGGAAATGCAGGTATAGGCGGTGCGGTAGCGCATGCGCTGGGAAGTGCGGGTGCGCGCGTCGTGCTTGTGGCGCGTCGTCAAGCCGTGCTCGACGACGCGGCGAACTCGTTGCGGTCGCAGCGCATTGACGTGCATACACGCGCATGCGATCTGAGCGATTTGCCGGCCGCTCGTGCATGCGCGCTCGAAGTCGCGCAAAAGCACGGCCCGATCGATATTCTCGTCAACGCCGCCGGCATCAATCTGCGTCAGCCATTCGACGAGATCACGCCGGAAACCTGGCAGCAGCAGCTCACCGTTCAACTCAGTGCACCATTCTTTCTGACACAAGCGCTGGCGCCGCAAATGAAGGCACATGGCTATGGCCGCATTCTCAATATCGCGTCATTGCAGTCGTTTCGCGCTTTCGACAGGGGCGCGCCCTACGGCGCGGCAAAAGGCGGCATCGTGCAGCTGACACGCGCAGTTGCACAGGCATGGTCGATGCACGGCATTACATGCAATGCGATCGGTCCGGGCTTCTTTCCGACCGATCTGACCGCACCGATCTTCGACGATCCGGCACTCGCCGACCGTCATGCGAAGCAGACCTGCATCGGACGCAACGGCCGTCTCGAAGACCTCTACGGTATCGCCGTTTTTCTCGCGAGCGAGGCATCGGCCTATATCACCGGGCAGACGATCATGGTCGATGGCGGCTACACGGCGCGTTGAATGCGGATATGGAGGAATACGGAGGCTAGGGATGAAAGCACTTGTTTACACGCAGCCGAATGAAATCCGGCTACAGGAACGCCCGTACCCGGAAATCGCCGATAACGAGGTGATCATCAGGATCGACGCGGTCGGCATTTGCGGCTCCGACATGCACGCGTTTCACGGTCACGATCCGCGCCGCAAGCCAGGCCTCGTGCTCGGCCACGAGTTCTCAGGGACGATTGCCGATACGCGCGCCCACGGCCTGAAGGCGGGCATGCGCGTCACCGGCAATCCGCTGATTACGTGCGGCCATTGCGAGTACTGCGAACAGGGGCGCGACAACCTCTGCGTCAATCGCACGATGGTCGGCATGACGCGTCCGGGCGCGTTTGCCGAATACATGTCGATTCCGGCTTCGAGTGTGATCGAAATTCCGTCCGACATGCCCGCCTCGCATGCGGCCGTCACCGAGCCGGCGGCGACCGCTTTGCACGCGTTGAACCTGTCGATGCGGGCCATGACGAGACCGTTGCCGGAAACGCGTACGCTGGTTATCGGTGGAGGCGCGATCGGCATGCTGTCCGCGCTGCTGCTGCGCTCGTATGGCTGCCGTTCAGTCGAACTCGCGGAGGTCAATCCGCTCAGGCGCGCATCGGCGGAGAAATACGCCGGCTGCACGGCGTTCAATCCTTTGGATACGCCAGTGCCCGAGAACCGCTTCGACTTCGTCATCGATGCCGTCGGCGCCAAGCCGACGCGCACGCTTGCGCTCGCCGCGGTAAAGCCGGGCGGGGTCGTCATGCATATCGGCCTGCAGGACTGGGCGAGCGACATCGACATGCGCAAGCTGACGCTCGCCGAAATCACGCTGCTCGGCAGCTTTACCTATTCGATGGCCGACCTTCGCGCGACGGTGGCCGCATTGCATGACGGCGCGTTCGGCTCGCTCGAATGGCTCGACATCCGTCCGCTCGATACAGGCGGCGATGTGTTCGTCGAACTCGACAAAGGCCGTATTGCGGCAAGCAAGGTGATTCTGACGCCCGCGAGCATCACTCGCTGAATGGAGACTAAAGAGCGCTTAAGCGCCTAAAGGGGGCAACGGAATCCGGTTCCTGAGTCCGTTGCCAATGGAGAACCCATGAGGAGGCAGCATGCAACAAGAGCTAACCATACGAAGCGCTAAGGACGTTTCGGACTTTGTCGATGAGCACCCCGGAGGCCGGTCGACCTTCCTGATCGTGATCATTGCGCTGGGCGGTGTGTTCGTCGATGCGTATGACTTTACGAGCCTTGGCATCGGCGTGCCCGCACTCAAGGAGACATTCGGCCTCAGCCCGTTTGAGGTAGGCAGTGTTACCGCGATGATGGCGATCGGTGCATTTATCGGCGCGATCTGGGGCGGAAAGGCAACGGACAAGGTCGGCCGCTACAAGATGTTTCTCGTCGATCTGATTTTGCTCGTGGTCGCCGCGCTTGGCGCCGCGCTTTCCGTCAACCTGCCGATGCTGCTCGTCTTCCGGTTTCTGCTCGGCCTTGGAGTGGGTCTCGACTTTCCGGTGGCGCTTAGCTTCATTGCGGAATTCGTCAACAAGCGCAAGCGCGGCGGCGGCGTCAATTTATGGCAGTTGATGTGGTACGTCGCCGCGTCGTGCACAGGCCTGATTATCGTGCCGTTCTACTTTGCAGGCTTTGGCGAGAACTTGTGGCGCATTGCGGTTGGGTTCGGTGCGCTGCCCGCTTTGGTCATTCTGATTCTGCGCTTCAAGTACGTGAAAGAAAGTGCGCCCTGGGCTGCGCAAAACCTGGGCCTTGACGAGGCGGCGCGCATTCTCGAGGCGACTTACAAGATCAAGACACGTGTCGTGAGGGACACGGTACAACGCGCGCCAAAAGTGCGGGAGCACGCGACCTTCAGCGAGATCTTCACGTCGCGCTTTATCAAGCGAACCCTACTCGTATCGGTGATTTGTGCCACGCAGAGTCTCGAGTATTTCGCAATTGGATTCAACTTGCCGTCGATTTCGCAGTCTCTGTTCGGCAAGGAATTCATCAACGCGATTCTTGGTGCGATTGCCTTTAACGCATTCGGGATTGTCGGTGCGGTGCTAGGCGTGTCGGTAACGAGGCGTATGGGCGCAAGAAGAATGGCCATAGCCGGCTACGTACTTGTGCTACTTGCGCTGTTCGGCATGTTCAAACTGCACGATGTGCTGCCCATTGGATATATGGGTGTGCTGGTCGGCCTGATGATCCTCGGTCATGCGTTTGGGCCAGGTGCACAAGGCATGACGATGGCTGCGCTGTCATATCCGACGCGTATTCGCGGCGTCGGTACCGGCTGGGGTCAAGGCATGGTTCGTGTGGGAAGCATTACGGGTTTCTATTTTTTCCCGATCCTAGTCGCCACCGTGGGCTTTTACAACATGATCGGGTTTCTGATGCTTGCGCCGGCGTTAGGGCTGATCGCGGCGCTGCTGATCAAATGGGAACCGGTCGGCGCGAACATCGAGGAAAGCGATGAGGAGCATCGCACGCAGGCCATCCTGGAGGGGAATATCTAGCGTTGGAGAGCGATAGAAGCAACACGCTAGCGGTGCGCCTGATGGGTCAACCCACACATAAACCCCTCATCAGGCGCACGTGCCCGTCGTTATTGCGTCTGCGAGCCCGGCACGAGATGAATCCGCTTTTGCGTTGCCTTCTCTACCGCGGATCGTGTGTAAAGCAGCAGGAAATACTCGCCGTCTAGCCACATCTGCGTAAGGTCGCGGTAATGCGGGTTATCCGGGTCGCCGGATTCGCCGGGCAGATTGACCGCTCGCGAATTGTCCCAGTTGCCGACATCGACAATCACGCGAAACGACGGGCCATTCGTTTGCCGGAAGTCGCTTGCGCGGTACGTCGACTGGTTCGGTGTATAGGCGCTGCCGCCTTTGCCGATGGGACCGACGTTAAGCTTTGCGCGCGTCTGCTCATCGACGAGATCGGCGAACGGATGTGCATTGAGGTTGGTCTGCAGTTTGCCCCATTGCCATGCGCTCTGATCCGCGCCCTGCAGACGCACCATCTCCTCATATGCCTCATGCAGGCTCGAAAGCAGCACAGCGTCGCGTTTCGATTGCGCGGTCTGCGCGTCGCCGCCGAAGCGCGCCTCCGGACGCTCGAGCGAATCGAGCATCACGGCTGTATCTGGCGCGCTGAACGCATCGGCTGTGGCTTTAGGCAACACCGCTTGCTTGAATGCACGGCCAAGGTGCCGGCTTAGCCACACCTCTTCGAGCGCCGCCTGCGCGGAGTCCGCGCGCATTTGCGCATCCCAGCCCTTGAGCATTGCAAGCGCGGCGCGCGTGTCGGGATCGTCGCTCGAAAGCGGTGCGAGCAAGGCCACGAGCCTGCGTGCGGGAATCGACACGATGTCGTTCTGCAAGCGCTCGCTATCTTCAATCGACACCTTCGGCAACGACTTCAACACTTCATCGATGCGTTGATGACGCGATCCGTTCGTCCATTCGAAGCCGAGTTTGCGCTCCTTGTACGGATAGCCGGCCGGCAGATTCATTTCGTTTGAGGTCGTGAAATAGCCGTCGCTCGGGTCATAGGCGGACGGCATGTCGTCGCGGGGCCAGAAGCCCGCCCATTCGTAACGTCCGTCGCCGGGCACCGGCATCAGGCCGTCCCAGTTCGGACGCTTCGGCGCGAGTCCGCTCGGTACCCAGCCGATATTGCCTTGTATATCGGCGTACACCTGGTTGACGGTCGGCGCGCCCCACGTCGAAAGGTCGCGTTTGAATTCCGCAAAGTTTTTTGCGCGCATATAGCGCATCGAATCGAAGTACGGCGACATGCCCGGTTGCAGCCACGCGGTGCGGACGGCAAACGCGCGATTCCTGGCGCTTTCCGTGTAGATCACCGGGCCGTGACGCGTGAACGCGAGTTGGGCATCGACAGGCGCGCCGCCGCGTACGGCGATTTTCTCGTGCACGATATGCATCGGTTCCCAACGGCCTTTGTAGCGGTACTCGTGCGGATTCGCCGGGTTCAATTGGTAGACGTACAGATCTTCCTGATCGATATTGAAGATCGTGAGGCCGTACGCAATCGAGCCGTTGTGTCCGATCGAAATGCCCGGCGCCGACGGCTCGCCGCCACCGATGATATCGAGCGTCGGTGTGCTGATCTGCTGGATATAGCGCAGGCTCGGCGCCGCATAGGCACGATGTGGATCGTTGGCCATGATCGCGCGGCCTGTGGCGGATTTATCCGGGGCGATCACCCAGTTGTTGCTGCCCTCGGTCACTTCTTCAGGGTTGTCTGCCGCCGCGATCACTGTGGTTGCAGCATCGGCGCTTTTCAGCGACTCTTTTGTGACGTGCACGCTTTGCGTGGCGAGCGTAAAAACCTTGAGCACATCGTTGGGCAGGCAAGGGTCGAGTCCTTCGGGCACCTTCGTTTGCCACGGTGGTTGCAAGCCGAAACGCACGGTATCGTCGGCGACCGAGCCTTTGCACGCGACTCTTGCGCGCGCCACTTCGCTGGTCAGATTGCGCGTCAGGCCATGACTGCGTATGCGGACGATATCGTCCACACTCCATTTCGCGGGCCAGTAGCCGACTTTGCGAAACTCGTACGGCAAGCGGTCAGGATGCGCGGCAAGCCAATCGATATACGCGTTGACGCCCGCCGCGAAGCGGCTCGCAACAGGCTTCGCATCGGGCCCATAGCGCTTCCATTCAGCGGCCATATCGCCGCGATAAAGGAACAGGCGCGTCGCTTTGTCCTGCTCGACATAGGCGGGGCCAAACACTTCGGCGAGTTCGCCGAGTCCGCGGCGGCGCCATAGATCGATCTGGAACATGCGATCGCGCGCGGCATTGAAGCCTTGCACGAAGAACGCATCGCGCTCGTTGTCCGCGAAGATGTGCGGCACGCCCCACTTGTCGATCAGGATATCGGTGGGATGCGTGAGCCCTTCGACGGTAATGGTCTCCTCGGGAACAGCGTCCGCATCAGCATCGGCATATGCGCATTGAACGGATACGGCGCTTAGCGCCGTACAGGCAAAAATGGCTGCGAGAGTGGTCCTTGCCGGCACTTGTCTCCTCCTTTATGGCTTGCGGGTTGGTATCGATAGCCTTTCCCTTGTTTAGGTCTTTTTAGCATGCCATGGGCGGGTATGTCTTAGTCGATGCGGAGTGAGGCATCAAGCCACCGGCTTCGGTCCATTCCATTCCTTTCAATGGTTAAAGATCCGTAATATTCATATTCATCCTGCATCAAATGCGGCCTGATTTCACATTTCACAATGTTTGGCCTTGCCTTTCATCTGCATGTGCGCTTAAGTTACGCCCCGCAAGAAAAACAAAAGCGGTAAAAAAACAAGAGCGGTTGCAAGGATGAATAAGAGCGAATATCGGCTTGCTCAAAGCGGGCTACGGGGTTTACGGGGTGTTGTTGAAGACACGTTGATTGCACTAACGCTTGCTGCCGCGTTAGCGGATCCCGCACGTGCGCAGGTCGTCGCCGATCCGAACGGCGGCGCGCACAGGCCATCGGTCGTTCAAACAGCCAACGGCATCCAGCAGGTCAACATCACGACACCGTCGGGTGCCGGCGTGTCGCAGAACGCCTATTCGCAATTCGATGTTCCGAAGGCGGGTGTCATCCTCAATAACTCGCCGACGATCGTCAATACGCAGCAGGCGGGTTACGTCAACGGCAATCCGAATCTCGCGCCGGGACAGTCGGCACGGATCATTCTCAACCAGGTCAACAGCAATTCGCCGAGCCAGTTGCGCGGCTACATTGAGGTGGCGGGCAGCCGGGCGGAGGTGGTCGTCGCGAACGGCTCGGGCATCGTCGTCGACGGCGGCGGCTTTATCAACACGACGCGCGGCGTGCTGACGACAGGCACACCGCTGTTCGACGGCAACGGCGCGCTGACCGGCTTCAATGTAACGGGCGGCCTGATCACGGTGCAAGGCGCGGGTCTTAACGCAACAAACGTCGATCAGGTGGACCTGATCGCGCGCGCCGTGCAAGCGAACGCGGCTATCTACGGCAACTCACTGAACGTGATCGCAGGCGCGAACCATGTCAATCACGACACGCTCGCGGCCACGCCGATTGCCGGAAACGGTAGCGCGCCGGCGCTTGCAATCGACGTCGCTCAACTGGGCGGCATGTACGCGAACCGGATCTATCTCGTGTCGAACGAGTACGGCGTGGGCGTAGCGAATGCCGGCGTACTCGCCGCGCAAAGCGGCGACTTCTCGCTCACCGCGCAGGGCCGCGTCGTGCTGTCGGGCCGCACCACGGCGAGCGGCAACCTGTCGATCGCGGCGGCGGGCGGCATCGCCAACAGCGGGACGACTTACGCGCAGCAAAGCGTAGCGGTCAATACCGCGGCGGATGTGACCAACAGGGGCACCCTCGCGGCACAGCAGAACACGAGCATCAGCGCGGGCAGCGTCAATTCGACCGGCACGCTCGGCGCAGGCATCAACAGCGATGGCTCGACTGCGAGCAGCGGCGAACTGACCGTATCGGCGACCGGCATGCTTGCGGCGACGGGCGAGAACGTGGCGGGCGGCAACGCATCGCTTGCCGGCGCATCGATGAATCTGGCCGGCAGCCAGACTTCGGCAAACGGCAATCTCACGCTCAATGCATCCGCTGGCGATCTGGGTCTCGCTGGCGCGACGACTGTCGCGGGCGGCGCATTGTCCGCTCATGCAGCGGGGACGCTGACGAACGATCGTGGCGTATTGTCTTCATCGGGCGCGCAAACGTTGTCAGCCGGTGCGCTGTCCAATCAGGGTGGCGAGATTGCTTCGCAGTCCACGCTCGACGTCGCTGCAAATGCCGCGCTGAACAACCAGCAGGGCATCGTTCAGGCCGCGGGACGTGAAAGCATCAGCGCGGGTTCGATCGACAACACAGCGGGCCGCATCGTCTCGCTGAACGCGGATGGCCTCGATGTCGCAACGAGCGGCGCCCTGGTGAATGGCGCGGGCAACACGGCGACGGGCGCAACGGGCGGCGTAATCGGCACCAATGGATCGCTGAACGTATCGGCTGGCGCGATCGCGAACCAGGGGCAGCTCACAGCGAACGGCGACACGGCCATCAGGGCGCAATCGCTCGACAACCCGGCCGGCAGCATCGTGGCAGGCGGCAGTCTAGGTATGAGGGTGGCCGGCGCGCTCGGCAACCGCAACGGAACGCTATCCGGCGATTCGATCACGGTTTCGGCAGGCTCAATCGACGATACGAATGGTGCGATCGAGAGCAACACGCTTGCGCTCTCCACCTCCGGAGATCTGATCAATCGTGGCGGCGCGATCCAGCAATATGGTGATGCCGACCAGACGCTCGCTGTCGGCGGTTCGATCGACAACACGGGCGGCACGATTGCGAGCAATGCGTCGAACCTTACCGTATCAGCGCAGAACATCACGAACGACGATCACGGTTCGATCGAACACGCGGGCGCAGGCACATTAGCGGTCGACGCGCGCGGTACGCTGTCGAACGTTGGCGGCCAGGTTGCGACGAACGGCGCACTCAACGCGCAAACCGTGAGCATCCACAATACGAACGGCACGCTGTCCGCGCAGGGTTCGGCAAGCGTCGATGCGAAGAACGCGCTTGTCAATCACGACGGCACGCTCTACGGCGCCGATGGTCTCACCGCAACTACGCAAGGCACGTTCGACAATAGCGCCGGTTCGACACAGACGAACGGCAATCTGTCGATAGCGGCCGGCGGCGCGCTGTCGAACGCGCAAGGCTCGATATCCGCGAACGGCGCGCACGGCAGCACCGCCGTATCCGCATCGAGCATCGACAACACCTCGGGCACGCTGACGAACGCAGGCGACGGCGCACTCACGGTGACGTCGTCTACAGCCGTCGCAAACACGGGCGGCACGCTTGGCGGCAACGGCGACGTCACGTTGAACGCGCAGTCGCTGACCAACACTGCGGGGGCGCAACTCGTCGCAGGCGGCGCGGCGAATCTGAACGTCGCGCAAAGCGTGAACAATTCGGGCGGCACCGTCTACGGCGCGACGGCGCTGAACCTGAAGCAGGCGGGCGCTACCGTGACGAACGCGGGCGGCCAGATCGAAGGTGGCCAGGACGTATCGATGCAGGTCGCGTTGCTCGCGAATGCGGGCGGCGCGATCCGTGCGAACCGCGACATCGCGGTGGGCGGCGGCGTCATCGGCGATGGTGAGATGACGGCCGGGCGCAATCTGTCGCTCGCTGTTGCAGGCGACTACACGAACAGCGCGGCGAATCGTCTGCATGCGGACGGCAATCTGTCGCTCTCCGCGACCGGCACGCTGACGAACACGGGCACGCTTGCCGCAGGTACGTCGATCAATGCATCGGGCGCCAACGTCGTGAATTCGGCCAACGCCGATATCGACAGCGCGACCACGACCGTCACCGCATCGAACACGCTGACGAACGCGGGGCGTATCGAAGGCGATACGGTCACGACGAACAGCGCGACGCTCGCGAACACGGGCGCGGTGATCGGCAACAACGTGCAGGTCAACGCGTCGGATGTGCAGAACAGCGGCGCGGCCGCCGTGATCGCCGGCGCACAAGGCGTGAAGGTCTACGCCGCGAACTCGGTGACGAATGCGGATGGCGCGCTGATGTACAGCGCCGGCAATCTCGAGATCGCAAGGGATGGCGCGCGCGACGCATCGGGTCTGCTCGCGGACCAGACCGGTACGTTGACGAATAGCGCTGCGAACATCGAGGCAGCGGGCGATATCGACATCGCCGCGCATACGGTCAACAACAGCCGCACGGGCGTCGTCACACAGGCCGGCACCGCGCAGGATGCGGGCACGACGACGCTTTCGCTATGGACGGCGGGCATCCCAACCGGCGATCTCGGCCAATACCAGAGCGGGTATTGGAATTTCGACGCCGGAGCAATCGGCATAGCAGCGATCGGCGGTCTGATGAAGCCGATTACGGTTACCGTTCCGAAGTCGCAAGTGGCGAATTTGAACACGGCGGCGCAGACGTTATCGCTGACGACCCCGCTGTTCGACAGCTATATCGATGCTTCGAGCCCGACGACCGAGGTCTGCAAAAACTTCTGCATCGAGGTGCCTGTCGCGCAGACACGCACGATCACGAACAACGCGACGCAGTACTACAACAGCATTACGGACAACGGCGACACGTACACCATTACTCTGTGGCCGGACTGGAATCCGAACACGAACATCCGGCCCGACGATGTCAAGACACGGACGGACCTCGGCTCGGACAGTCACGACTACGTCGAACTGTCGCGCACCACGAAGACAACGATCGCGACCGATCAGCTCCTGAGTGCCGGCACCGCCGCCACGATCCAGTCGCAGGGTTCGATCCGCATCAACGCGGATGGCGGCAGTATCAACAACCAGTCGTCGGCGATGGCCGCAGGCGGCAATCTTGTGCGCCGCGCGAACGGCGGCACCGTTAACGACACCGGCACGGTGCTGCAGCAAACCGTGACGACCGATACGCAGTCGACGTTCTTCTGGCACCAGAAGACGGGCGGCAGCACCGACACGAAGACCGTTGAAGACGGCGTGAGCTCGACGACGACCACGGTCGGCGCGCTCGCCGCGATTGCGACCGCGGGCGGCGCGGTGCAGACCACGGGCGCGAACATCAACATCGGCAGCGTGAATCTCGTCGGCCAGACCGTGCTCGGCTCCGGCGTGACGGGCGGCAACGCGACGGGCACGCAGCTCGGCAACCTGTCGGGACAGACGAACCGGCCACAGACGCTCGGCAGCGCATCGGGCGGCATTCCGAACCTGACGTTGCCCATCAATGGACTGTTTTCGCTGCAGCCCGCGCCTTCCGCCACGTACCTCGTCGCAACGGACCCGCGATTCACGACCTACAGCAAGTTTGTTTCGAGCGACTACATGCTGGGCCAGCTGGGCCTGAACCCGCAGACGACAGAGAAGCGCCTCGGCGACGGCATGTATGAAGAGCAGCTCGTGATGAACCAGGTCACGCAGCTGACGGGACGCACGTTCCTGACCGGTTACACGGACAACATGGACGAGTACACCGCGTTGATGAACAACGGCGTGACGTACGCACAGGCGTTTGGCCTGACGCCCGGCGTTGGCTTGACCGATGCGCAGATGCAGCAGCTGACGACCGACATGGTCTGGCTCGTGTCGCAAACGGTAACGCTGCCGGACGGCACGCAGCAGACGGTGCTAGTGCCGAAGCTGTATCTCGCGCAGAGCAGCACGGTCGATCTTCAGGATAGCGGAGCGATTGTCGCGGGCAATACGGTGAACCTGAACGCCACCGGCGACGTGAACAACAGCGGCCAGATCGTCAGCAACGTGGCGACGACGGTGATCGGCAACAACGTCGTGAACAGTGGCGTGATCGGCAGCGGCGGCACGACCGCGGTGGCGGCTGTGCAGGACGTGCGCAACGTGAGCGGCCGCATCGGCGGCGCGGATACGCTGGTGCAGGCCGGCCGCGATGTGATCAACGAAACGGCGACCACGGACATTTCGAAGACGCTGAACGAAAGTGGCTTCACGTCGAGCGCATCGTCGCAAAGCACGCTTGCGACCGGCACGATCTCGGCATCGGGCAATGCGCTGATTCTTGCCGGCCGCGACGTCGACCTGAGCGGTGCGTCGATCGAGTCGGGCGGGAGCGCGATGGTCGGCGCGGGCCGCGATATCAATGTCGGTACGACGACGCTGACGAGCACGCGCGACGCGGGCACCAACGACGGATTGAATGGCGGCCACGATAGCGTCACGCAGAACGTGGGCAGCACGATCACGACGGGCGGCAGTTTCACGAGCGTGTCGGGCGGCAACACGACGCTGACCGATGCCACGGTGAAGTCAGCCGGCGACGCGACGATGATCGCGGGCAACGACCTGACCGTGACGGCGGCAAAGGATACGGCCACGCATAGCGAGCAGTCGCTAGGCGGCCCGCAGGCGAAGCATACGGCGTCGAGTTATGACGAAGCGGTGCAGGGCAGCGATCTGAATGCGAACAACAACATGACGCTGGGCGCAGGACAGGGCGCGACCGCTTCGGCGTTGTTATCGCAGTATGGCGTGGGCGTGGCGAAGGACGCGGCGACCGGCGGTGGCAATCTCTCCGTTCTGGGGTCGAGCGTGACGACAGGTTCGACCGCCGCGGACGGCAGCATGAGCGGCGGCGCGACCACGCTTGCGGCAACAGGCAATGTGACGATCGGTGCCGTCAACGAAACGCACGATTCGCAGAGCTGGGAGCATGTCGAACATTCCGGTTTCATGTCGAGCGACAAGACGACGGACCAGAAGTCGTCGCATGAAGTGGATGCGGTGGGGGCGACGGTGGCGGGCGATACGGTCGGCGTGACGGCCGGTCATGATCTGACTATTGCGGGTTCGACTGTCGCTTCGACGAGCGATATGGTGTTGTCGGCGGGGCATGACCTCACGATTACGACGACCCAGAACACGAGTGAGAGCAGTAGTTTTCATGAGGAGACGAAGTCGGGGTTGGGAGCGACTGGTGGCGCTGGCATCTCGTACGGCAGCAGCGATCAGAAAGACACCACGCACGACAGTTCTGTAACGCAGAACAGCAGCCTCGTCGGCAGCACGAACGGTAGCGTGACGATGGCGGCCGGCAACGATCTGCACATTACGGGCAGCGATGTCATTGCAGCGCAGAACATCACGGGCGTCGCGGCGAACGTGACGATCGATTCGGCGACGAATACGAACCACCATGATGAAACGCAAGAAACGAAGACGAGCGGATTCACGCTAGGCGTAGGCGGTTCCGTCGCGCAGGCGATTTCAAGCGCGGTTGACCAGAGTCATGCGGCCTCGGACAGCCACGATGGGCGCGCGAAAGCCTTGCATGCGGTCGCGGCCGCCGGCAATGCCGGAGACGCGGTCGGGCAACTCGCATCGGGTGGCACGCCCGATGTCAGCATTGAGCTGAGCTGGGGAACCAGTCATACGAAGAACACGTTCACCGAGGATCAGACCACGCAGACCGGTTCGGCGATTAACGCCGGCGGCAACGCGACGTTCATCGCAACCGGCAACGGCACGCCGGGAAGCGGCAACCTGACCATCGCGGGCTCGGACGTTAGCGCGAGTAACGTTGCACTGGTGGCTCAGAATCAGGTGAACCTCGTGAACTCGACGAACACCGATTCGACGCGCAGCACGAACGAATCGAGCAGCGCGAGCGTCGGTGTGTCGTACGGCACGAAAGGCTGGGGTGTATCGGCATCGATGTCCAATTCGCATGGCGATTCGAATTCGGATGCCGTGACGCAGAACAACACGCACGTAACGGCAAGCAATAACGTGACGATCGTGTCGGGCGGCGACACGAATATTGTCGGTGCGGATGTGAGCGGCAATCACGTTGCTGCGGACATCGGCGGAAATCTGAATATCCAGAGTGTGCAGGACACAACGGTGAGCGCCGCGCATCAGTCGAGTACGGGTGGCGGATTCAGCATTTCGCAGGGCGGCGGCAGCGCGAGCATCAGCAGTCAGCACGGCAGCGCGAACGGCAACTATGCGGCGGTGAACGAGCAGGCGGGAATTCAGGCCGGCAGCGGCGGGTTCGACATCAGCGTGAAGGGCAATACGAACCTGACGGGCGCGTATATCGGCAGCGACGCGGAGGCATCGAAGAACAACCTGACGACGGGCACGCTGACGTACTCCGATATCCAGAATCATTCGGAATACAACTCGTCGACGAGTGGCTTTGGTGTGGGCACGCAAGGCTTCACGCCGATGATAGGCCAGTCCGACCATAGCAATTCGACCGCCACGACGAAGACCGCCATCAGTGCCGGGACGATTACGGTGACCGATTCGGCGGGCCAGACGCAAGATGTATCGAACCTGAACCGGGATACGTCGAATCTGAACGGCACGGTTTCGAAGCTGCCTGATGTGAGCGGTGTGCTGGGCGACGAACTCGACGTGATGAGCGCAGCGAATGCTGCGGGGCAGGCGGTTGCTAAGGATATCGGGACGTACGCGGATTATAAGCAGGCGAAGGCGCGCGACGGCCAGAAGGCCGCGGCGTTGCTCGGTGATACGGAACTTGCGGGCGAATACAAGGCGGACGCCGACGCGTGGAGTGAAGGTGGGACCAATCGCATCATCCTTCATGTGGCTGGCGGTGCGCTGCTTGGCGGATTGGGTGGGGGCAGTGTTGTAGGTGCTGCGGGCGGTGCGGCCGGGGCTGGTGCGTCTGCTTATCTCGCGCCGGCGCTGAATGACGTTGCGAACCAGTTTGGCGATCCTGGGACCGTGGGGCATGGGGTCGGCAATGTTATTGCGAACTTGCTGGCGACTGCGGCGGGCGGGGCGGTGGGTGGGGGTGTTGGGGCGGCTGCGGCTTCGAATGTGGATGCTTTTAACCGGCAGTTGCATCCGACCGAAGCGCAGAAGCTCGCTCAACTCATGCAAGGGAAGTCGACCGACGAACAGTACAGACTGGCTGCCGCCGAATGCGCGTTGGTGCTGTGTGCGGCAGGCGTTCCCGATAACGACGCGTCCAAAGCAGCGCTTCAGCAAATGCAGGATGCGGGCCAATACTTCACCGCTGAACAAAGCACGCTCGTAAAAGCCGGAGCCTTCGATGGATACGGTGTAGCCGATGCGTTCGGCGACTGGTCGGACAGGAACCAGGTTCCTGTCCGTGCGGTTGGCGCCGTGCAAGGTGTTACCGGTGCTGCAGCCGCTGCGGGGGCGATTAGTGTCGCGTGCCCGACGGTTATTGCCTGTAGCCTTGGGGCGGCAGTTGCCACTACGAGTCTGGACTATTCGAATGCCGGATTCGCGCAGATGCTGAGCGGCAACGTCACGTCGACGTATGGTGAGCAGGTTTTGCAGTCACTTGGATTGAGTCCGCAGGCGGCTGCTCTTGCTTATGGAGCGATCAATCTTGGCGCGGCAGCGGGTACTACGCTTACAAGTCAAGGCGTTCCGACGGCGAGCGGAGGGAGTGCGGCGACACAAGAAGCAAAAATCACTAATAACTTTTACCGAGACGGTAGTCCAAGTCTGGATCCTATTGGCTCGCCTAGTGGTATCGTCGTGACTGTGGACCCTAACAAGACTACAACGGTTCTTGGTAGCTTTGCGTTAGACATGAATAACGTTATTAATGAGCAGCTTGGTTATCCGAAGACAACGAATTTTGACGCGAAACCGGGTGGATTTAATGTACTTAATGTTCCTGACAATATGTACAAGACGCCTGATCAGTTTTGGGGCGAGGTCAACATGCCGTTTCTTGATCAAGCCATTCAGCGTGGTGACAACATATTTATTGCGACGAAGCCAACCCCGGATGTGTTAGTGAGACCGGATGGAAGCCTGACGGGTTTTGGGCGCGAGATGCAGTATCTGCAGAAGAATGGGTACTCATATGATAGCGTTTCAGGAATGATGACTCGGCGATAACACTATGATCGAACCGTATTTATCTCACGTTCAGCGCGCTCTTGGAGCATTGCCCGGGCCCCCGTTTGCGATCAGCCGCAACGACACCTATGTGATCGAAGCGTCAAATAATGTGATGACAGTCAGATTTTTAATCGAGAGTTCGATCGAACCCATCATTTCGGTCGCAGTGCTAGATAACAGCGGTAAGGTGTTTGATGTTTCACTTCTCGAGGAGCTAATCGATCCAGAGCGCCTGGATAGAAAGAGGAGGCTTCTACGTGAATTAACGGACACCGACGATGAAAAGCGGCGAAGCTTCGAAATCACGGATGAATACGCGAGAATTTGCACAGAGGATTTGGTCGATTTTCTTAAAGATAATCAAGAGGAATTCGTTGAATTTCCGAAACAGATAGAGGCGCGTTACGCAAATATCGAAAAGAGTTTTCTTAAGAGATTTGGTGTCGACCAATAGGATGCGAATTCAAGGTTATCGGATATCAGGTCAGTGTTGTTTTGCCTGGTAGTAGCCTTCGGTATCACAGTAATGATTATCGCGGGCGTGGCGAATCCGTCAAAAGTCGATAGTGAAAGCCATTTGCTGTCGATGAAAAAAGATATGGACGACGCTTTGACTGCTGGCGGAAGCGTCTATTCCAAGTATTCGAATCCGAAATTTGGTGGTGCGTTGATGATTGTAAACATAGAGGGGGCATCTTGGACACCGGGTCTAGCCGACCAGTACCAAAGGATACTGCTAGAAAGGGGTTGGAAAATAAATGACGCGACAACGGAGCACAGTTATTTGCTTTGCAAAGATGGAATGCTTGCAAGGATCAACGAAATCCCGTCCACAGATACTTCCGGCGGTTCGCCACAATGGGTGTACAGATTCGCGATGTCCTATAGCTTGCGTACACGCAGGAGTTGCGTGCAGTAATCAATAGACGACCGTGCTTCGGACGCGCATCGATGTCGGAAGGAGCCGCGCGGCGTATCGAGGCGCGGATCGATGGCCGCCAATACCACAAGGGATACGACGGTGCCGCTCAAGCTAGCTGTTCGCCAAAATGGAGGCTCATCGTGAATTCACCGGCAAAGCTGGCGTTGCCTTCTGGATATCAATGGCTGCTAGATAAAGCGCTCGTTGGGTACGAGCCTTTTACCCAACTACAACCATGGCATTACCTACCCATGCAACAAACCTTTTGGGCGTCGGACCGGTGGCCTGGGGTTACTGATAAGCGACTATTCGCGTTCGCAAAGAGGCAGGACTGCGACGATCTTGCATGCTTCGTAGTTGCAGGAGACAAGGCAGTTCAAGGGGTCGCACTGATTCACGGATGGACTGGAAATGGCTATGAGCTCTCGAAGGGGTTCAGTGACTTCTGGGCATGGCTGAAGCACGTGGTAGACGACATAGCAAACTGGGTGAGCGTCGAGCATTCAAGGTGAGTAAATCTTGGACGCGCCCATGTTGTGACGGTGGCGACGGACTATTGGCGCTGTCATGCAGGCAGCAGCTCGCAACGAAGATAGCAACCTTGAAATAGATACAAAGATTTCGGACCGAAGAATCAATGAATACAATCCACCTCCGCACATTCATCGTTGCAACAACGTTGGTCTGCACAATTGTTGGATGTTCCAATACACGGGCCCCAGTTGCATCACAGAGTAAGTCCGACAGCCGGCCCACATCAGTCCCGAACTACCTGAAAATCCAGCATGAGCAAGCTCTTACCGAAGCTATAAAAAAAGAAAAGGCGGCGACCTCAAACTCCGCGCGAGCATCGGCCATGCAACAGCAAGCCGCAGCGCTCGACTCGTTGGGCCGCTCGCAAGAGGCGCTAGTCGTAATTGACCAAGCCATGACGCTAGTCGATCCATCAAGGCAAGGAGCATGGATCGCGACAAAGGCCGAAATCTTGTACTCGCTGGGCGACCCGCAGGCGGCGTTGAAGACCTTGGATCCGGAGATCGCGAGGACGCGAGAGTTTGCCGCGAGTAAACCTCCAAATGAACGCGCCGCGGCTTTAGGCATATTCACTGACGGGTTTATCGCCGCCACGTTTGCGAATATCGAGTTGCAACGATGGCAAGAGGCCGTCAATGACCTCGCGGATGCCAATGCTCTGCTTGAAGGGCCGAGCTTCTATGCCTACAGGAGTCTGGTGTACCGCTACATCATGGCACGAGCTAACGACACTTCCATAGCGAATGCCGAACTCGATAAACAAGCGCAGTACTACGCTTCCCATGATCAGACTCAATATGGTCCGTTGCTTCGAATGTGGCAAGGCCAGGACAGCGTGCATGACGTTGCGGTGGTCATCGGGAAGATGAGAGGAGCCGACCAGCAAGAGGCCTTTGGCGAAGCGCTTTTCTATGGCGGTGCATACGCCAAGTTTGTCCGGCATAACTCGAATGGTGGCCTTGCAATGTTGCAGCAGCTCAACCAGCTAGCGCCTTACGGAAGTATCGAGTGGATTCACGGTAAGCGTGTTTTGCAATAAGGTTTCCGTCGTCTAATAGAAACATGAATATTTCCAAAGCACATCGTGTTCTTTTGCCATACGCTGCCAGTTGCGTGATGCTCCTAAGCGCATGCTCCCCGACTCACCATGTAACAATCGAAACGCCCACCTACGACCCAACCGTTTCTGCACGCATCCGTATCCTCACCGGAAACGACATGCAGAACGCCTCATTCAGACTGGGCAGTTGCGCCACAAGCAGATTGCAGAACGATCCCGACCGCATCGACGTCGATGACGGTTTCCTCGCGCGCTACAAATACTCGTCACGCAGCATCGTGATCGGCATGCCGCAAAGTCCGAGGCCGGGGATGCGTGTAGAGGGTCTGCATTTCAAGGACATGATTCGCGAATACATCGTCCCCTATGGGCGTCCGGTCACGCTTTCGATGCGAACCGCAGGCGATTCGGGAAGCAGTAAGTACGGTGGGTACTCGTGGTCATGCACGGCGCAAGACAGAATGTTCACGCCGGTTGCCGGACAAGACTACGACGTGTATCTCGGCTTCGAAGGAAACAGTCGCCATTCACGCGGATGCGCGATCGAGGTTCGCCATATCGACGGGAATGGACTGGATGAACCGGTCGAAACACGCTTCGCGCCGAAATGTCCTGTGCCAGAGGTTAACGAGGGTTTGACAAAACGCGGGCCGTAATGCGATTCACGCCATCGACGGCTAAACGGGTGATTTTTAAACGATGGCGCATCACATCACGACGGCGCAATCAGAAATCGCGACGCCGATAATTCGTCTTTTCGCTAAGAAAGAATTCATGCAACAACGTCACACCAGCGTGCGCATCGCAATCTACGTACTGATACTTCAATCGGTATCGAGCATTCTTGCATTGATCAGCTACCGTTCGATCGGATGGCGAGAGCTGAACAATCTCTACACTTCATCGGAACGTGCGGCGTGGTTAGTAGCAGCGCTATGTTCGTTGATTCAGATAGTTGCCGGATTACTTATGATGAGGCGCAAACGCTGGGGGCGTGCGCTGTATATGACGACCGCCATCGTCGCTATTGCGTTTTATTTTGCTGTGTCTCCGGGCGCGCTCGCGCTGAGCGCGGTGCCCGCGTGCGTCGCAATGCTCGCTGTACTTTGTGGCCGCAGAGGCTCCAGATATTTTGCCGAACAACCTGCGGACCAACGAATCGGCGCTCGCGATGTGTTCTCAGTTGCATGTCTGATCGGCGCCGCAGCGCTTCTCTACCGTGCCTATGTTGCGTCCTTTGTCGGCGGAGGAGTGGATGTATTTTTCCAGTACAAAGTTCCGAGCTTGCTTGATTTTCCGGTCAGCGCCGTTTTACTTGCAGCCGGCCTTGTGCTTTCGCCCAGAGAGAGCCGCCGCTGGCGCGCAGGCATCGCGCTCGGCGTTTCTGCTGCTGCAATGGCAAATGCCTTGATTGGCTATTTACCTTACTGGCAACCGCTCGCAAATCTACCTGGTGCACCTGCTCATGTCTTTTCAATTCTATGGAGTGGTGCATTAATGATGGTTTTTTTTGTCATTGGTATTGCAGATCAATTTATACGCGGATCCAGACCTCCGCGCGCAACCTTGAATCTTCCTGATTTTTCATGAACGCTTCGTGCGTCGTATGAATTTTAATCACCCTTTCAAGGCTATGCATAGATCGACCATCTACCGCTTTGTTAGTCAGAGCGTTGCTATTTCTTTTGTGCTTTGCTCGGCGGTTGGAACTCGATTCGCACACGCCGATGTCGAGTCCGCCGAGCGAGCGCTTCTGGAATATCGAGTTGCCGATGCCGCTACGGAATTGCGCAGTCTTGCGTCCGCAGGGGATCCGCGCGCTCAAGCCGATCTCGGCACGATGATGATGTACGGAGTCGGTATGCCGCGCGATACAGCCGGTGCTTTCACTCTATTCAAGCGTGCAGCCGATGTAGGGGCGGAGGAAGGCGAAATTGGTCTCGCCTCATGGTATATGTTCGGCCAGACGGATAGAGAGAAATATCCGAATGCAGTCGCTGTCTTTCGCAAGTATGCCGAGCGGGGACAGCCCCTCGCTCAGGCCGGACTCGGCGTGCTGTATACGTGGGGACTAGGCGTTCCGCGTGACAATGCGCAGGCAATGCATTGGCTTAGTCTCGCGGCGGACAAAGACGCTACTGCGGCTAATAATCTGGGTTCAATGTATCTGAATGGAACCGGTGTTTCACGAGACGCTGCGCAAGCACTCAAGTTCTTTGAGAAAGCTCGAGCACTGGGCGCAGTCACCGCAGAAAACAATATCGGCGCAGTCTACGAGTCTGGTGCCCCTGGGGTGCCGATCGACTATGATCGTGCGCTGCTTCACTATCGCAAAGCGGCTGATGCCAACGTTCCCTATGGATACACAAATTTGGGGCGCTGCTATGAGCGCGGGTATGGCGTCGCGATAAACGAGTCAATAGCGCTTGGCTGGTTTCGCAAGGCCGCGGATGCAGGCGAGCCAAATGCGTTCGCCGAGCTTGCGGGGCTGCTGTATAAGGGCATCGACGGTAAACCGGACTATAAGGCCGCCATGGACTGGTACCGGCGCGCTGCCGCACTAGGCATTGCCGTCGGAGAATCGGGCGTCGGGTTTTTGTACGAGCGCGGAGCCGGTGTCGAGAAGAATACGACGACTGCATATGTCTGGTATCGAAAGGCAGCCGAACATGGCAACCCTGATGCGCAGGTTAAAACAGGTCGAATGCTGCTGCTGGGCGAAGGCGTCGCACGGAACGACCGGGAAGGTCTTGACTGGATACGGTTCGCGGCAGAGCGCGGTAGCGCGAATGCGCAAGCATTGTACGGGTCGCTTTATCAGCACGGCACACGTGTGCCTAAGGACTACGTGCTGGCGGCTAGATGGCTGAAGCCAGCCGCAATCGCGGGTGTCAGCGACGCACAGTTCGAACTCGGTTGGGCTTACATGACTGGCTCCGGCGTCCAGAAGGACTTGCGTCGAGGCTACGCTTGGGAGACTCTCTCTGCGACACGCGGGTATGAGTTCGCCAAAAAGACGCTACCTCAGAATGCTGTTTATCTCACTCGCGATCAGATTAGGCAGGCAAAAGCAGCGGCTGCCTCCTGGAGGGTGGGGAAGGACATCGAGCTCGCGCCAGAGCCGCCTGGATACGTTGGGCTGGGCGTGTTTAACGTCAACGCGCCTTTTCTTCCGGGTAACTAGCGCAGCGAGGAAGCTCGTAGTCAACGGGATGATGAGCATCAGATAAGCGCACGATAGAGAACGAAAACAATGCAGTCGCCACACATCGCAGCAATGCTGTCCGCCGGACTTACCGTAGTTTCAGTTGGCGCATTCGCACAAACGCCACCGCCACCGCCCGACCTCGCCAACGCCGCCCGCAGCACCGTCCAGCCGCAGCAGCTAATCGACCAGCAGCGCGAAGCGGCCGAGCGCGAACGCACACTAAACGCGCCTACGGTACGCTCCACCGCCCCATCGGCCGAGCCTTATCCAAAGCTACCAATCGAACACCCTTGCTTCGAAGTCAAATCATTCGCACTCGACGTCCCACCCACGTTACCGGACGAAGTCCGCGCCCAAGGCGCATCCGCACTGCCACAAGATCGCTTCGCCTTCGCCCGCGAATGGCTCGACCACTACAGCGGCCAATGCATCGGTAAACAAGGTGTCGAACTCATCGTCAAAGGCCTATCGCAACGGATCCTGAATCGAGGCTACGTCACGACGCGCGTACTGATCCCCGAGCAAGACCTGGCGCAAGGCACATTGCATCTGTCGCTCATCCCAGGCGTGATCCGCGAACTCCGCTACGCCGACCCTAACACCCGCGGCACATGGAAATCAGCCTTCCCCGCTCGCGGCGGTGACGTCCTGAACCTTCGCGATCTCGAGCAAGGCCTTGAGCAGATGAAGCGCGTCCCGAGCCAGGATGTCGACATGAAGATCGAACCGGCCAACGTCCCGAGCGAAAGCGATGTGGTCATCAGCGTCAAGCGCACGAAACCATGGACCGTCGTCGCATCCGTCGACAACTCCGGACAGCGCGCGACCGGCAAGCTGCAAGGCAATCTCTCGCTCGGCATCGACAACCCGCTCGGTCTGAACGACCTCTTCAACATCGGCGCCAATCAGGATCTCGAATTCGGCGACAAGGGACTCGGCTCGCACGGCTTCAACAGCTTCTATTCGGTGCCGTGGGGCTACTGGACCGCCACCGTATCCGGCAACGCAAACACCTACTACCAGCAGATCGCCGGCGTAAATCAGACCTTCGTCTCGAGCGGTAATCAGCAGACGCTCGGCGCGAAGCTGCAGCGCGTGCTGAGCCGCACGCAGAACGATGTATTCGGTGTCGAGTTCCAGCTGACGAAACGCTGGGGCGCGAGCTTTATCGACGACACGGAAATCGAGCAGCAGCGCCGCGACAACACATTCGTCGAGGCCGGTGTGACCGATCGTCATTATTTCGGTGCGGCACAGTTCGACGGGACGCTCGCTTACAGGCAGGGGATCGGCTGGCTCGGCGCAACGCCCGATACTTCACCTGAAGGTGGTCCGACATACCGCTATCACATGGCGGTGCTCGACGCGAACCTATCGGTGCCATTCTCCGTCGCGAGCCAGAACCTGCGCTATGTCACAACCGTGCACGGCCAGTACACGAACGACTTGCTGTTCTATATCGATGATCTCGCGATCGGCAGCCGCTACACGGTGCGCGGTTTCGACGGCGAAACGATGCTCGCGGCCGAACGCGGCTTTTACTGGCGTAACGAGCTGCAGGTGCCGATCGCGCAGACAGGGCAGTCGTTATACGTCGGCCTCGACTACGGACATCTGTATGGACCGAGCACCGAGTTTCTTGCGGGCACTCAGCTTGCCGGCGCTGTGATTGGTGTGCGCGGCTCAGTGCAGACGCGCTTCGGCGCCTATGCGTACGATCTCTTTGCGGGCACGCCGGTGTACAAGCCAAAAGATTTCGATACTGCGCGCGTGACGTTCGGATTTCAGTTGACGGCGCAGTTTTGAAATGCGGAAAGCGTCTTTAGAATTCTGACTTCTCCCTATTTGCCGTACCACTCGTTTCCATCATCTGCGCCGTCTCGCAGCTCGCCATTCCGTGACATACGGAATACTCACGCGGCGTCATCCCATAACGAGCCTTGAACAGGCGACAAAAGTGCGCCTGGCTCTTGAAGCCGCACTGATACGAAATTGCCTTGATCAAGCCATGCGATGCGCCGACGCGAAGCCGTCGCGCCGCATGCTCGAGGCGCACCGACGACGCATAGTCCATTGCCGATAGCCCGTGGGCCTGCAACGCACGACGCAGGCTGCTGGTCGACATGCTGAGCTCGGCTGCGATGCGTCCAGCGCTCAGGTCGTGGTTGGCGAAATGACGGGAGATCAGTTGCTTCGCGCGCAATACCGTGACTTCATTCGAGCGCGCAGGCAAAGATTCGCTGCGGTCGTAAACCAGCACGTCCATTAGATCGAGACACTGCTCGCCAAGCCGCGCGAATAATTCTTTGCTCGCCTTGCCTGCGTTCGCGGCGAGGTAAAGCACGAAGTCGCGTGTCGCGCAAACATCCGCCGACGACGGATTCGGACAACACACCATCGGAAAGCGGTGACGCATCCCGCGATCGCGCAATGCCGACCTCGGGATGCGCAGGATCGACAGGCTTGTCCGTTCGCGCACCGTTGCGTTGTACCAGGTCAGCGGGTCGAGTACGGCCACATCGCCGGGCCCGAGCGCGACGGTCTGCCCGCGCTGTTCGATCCACCTCGTGCCGCTATTTACCACTTGCACAAAGAGATCGTCGCCGTCGCCGTGTTGCATGATAGGCGAGACCGACTGCCACGCGATATCGAGGTTCACGACGGCGCTGCGCCCGGCATACGCACTACTATGTATCGACGCTCCGGCGCGGGAGGAATCGAACCGGTACTGCAAGCCTATCGACGACATCACGTCGATCCATTCATCACGACACATGCGCCTGCCATTCCAGGTGTTTTCGTCTATCGGGTCACTCACTGCGATACCTCCTTCAAGGGTCCAATGCAGTGTTTCGACCGTCGCTAGGCTAGTCGGCGAGGCGCAAAAATAGTGTAAAAAAATCCGCAGAGCATCATCAAGAATGCTCTGAATCAAGTTTGTCGCGAGTTCAAAGTTGGCGGACCAAAGTACCTAACCCGCTTTGCCATCCGTGCGGGGTTGGGTGAGGAAGGGCACGTACTTGATCAGGTAAAGGACCAATGCCGCGCACCAGCACGCGCCGGCTATGTCGATCCAGAAAGCACTCGCGCTTGCGGCGAACCACGGCCCGAAGATACGCACCACCACGGCAACGATCATCAGCACGTAGCTCGCAATTTCTGCACGGCCTGCGACAAGCGGACGTCCGGTATGGCCAAGGGCGGTACGCGTAATCATTCCAATGATTGCGCATCCAATCGCGCCGACCGTCAAGGCGTGAATCGCAAGCGAATGCTGCACGACGCCAAGGGATGCGAGCGCGAGCATCGCAAAGCCGACTGGAATCCACGCATAGGCGACATGCAGGATCCAGAGAATCGGGCGCGAACCGGTCCGCCATGAATGCCATCCCGCCACCCTGATGCCATGGATCAACGCGGCTGCGCCTGCACAGGAAGCGGTCAATAAGGGCGGCGCATTGGCCAGCTCCGCAACGAAGGTCAGGAGTACCACGGGGACAACAAGCGCCTCGACAGTCTTCCAGCGCCTGATCGAAAAGCCGGGCATGGCGTTCATCGTGAACATCGGCACCACGCGCCCCGCGATAACGGTAACGAAGAGAATCACGAGCCCCGTTGCCGCATAAACCATATGCAAGGAAAGGTCGATACGCCCGTGCCACGCCCACCAGTGCGATAGCGCATTGAGCAACCCGAACAATGCCAATGCGACGGGCAGAAAAATATTGTGTCGATTGTGCGCGGCGATCAGCACACGCAACAGCACGATGGCCGCAACGGGCAGAAACGCGGAATCGACAACCGCGGCGATCGGTTCCGGCCCGGACCAGATAAGCACGCGACCTGCGGCCCATAACAGCCACAACCACGCGAGCGACGCGCCACGCGGTGTGTCGAGCGAGGTCCAGGCGCGCACGGCCGTCAGCAGGAAGCCGACGACGATCGCGGCGGCAAACCCAAAGACCATTTCGTGCGCATGCCAGAGCATGCCGCTTATCGCTGGTGAGCGGCCCGCGAGAGGGTGACCGTGCAGGGTGACGAGCCAGAGCAGCATGGCGACCACGCCAAAGCACGCACCGCCCAGGTAGAACGGCCGGAAACCAAGTCTCAGGACCGGCAAGCCCGGCAAGCCGTTCGTCGCAGGGTCGTCGATCTTCATCCCGCCTCCCGCACAACATGCACGTTTAATGCATGTTATAGCGCGCAGGGACGCAATGATAGTGTTCCCTTAGGGCTGCGACAGCATGTCGCCGTTTGCAATGTCCACTAGCAGTTCCGCTAGCGCGCCCGGTTGCGAAACAACGGCGCCGTGGCTCGCATCGAGGCTGTGCACGACAGTAGGCCGTTGCGGAACAAACGCGTCGGCTTCCTCAACGAAGCGCCGCTGCATCGCCGGCCGGATCGCATAATCTTGCAGACACATGATGTAGTGGCGTTCCACGCTGCCCCATCGTTCCACGGTGGTCTGGACCGGCGTTGCCATGGGTGCGGCCGCTTCGTCGGGAGTCGTCAGATTGACGAGGGCGTGATAGCCCCCCTCGCTCATGTCGCCACAGAATGCACGCCGTCCGGTTTCGCGCGACGCCAGATCGTCGGCACGATGATCGATGCGCAATGCGCCCGTCGCGGCAGGATCGCCTGTAAACAAAAGGGGAATCAGCTGACCTTCGTTCTCCGGTGCATGGATATAGTCGACAATCGCGGTGCCGGTCCGCGGCATGAATGCCGAGAGATAGACGAGCTTCGCGATGCGTTCGGGACAACGCTCGGCCACCATGGATATCAGCGCTCCAGACATGCTGTGTCCGACGAGTACGACCTGGCCGTTACCAAATGCACTCACGCAATCAATCGCGCCGAGAATCGCATCGACGTATTCGTCTCTCGTGAATTGCGCATTCGGTGATTGCTCGCTTTCAAAGGATGCCCGTTCCATCGGGCGACGCATATACGACGACGGAAATCGCGCGTTGAGTCCATGCCCCGGAAGGTCTCGCGCAAGGGCTGCATGGCCGCGGCTCATGAGCAAGGGAATCAGTCGTTCAAAAGACCAGGCGCCCCACCAGCCGCCATGCACAAGAACAAACGGCAGCTTGACCGCTTGCGTCGACGGCTCGTCGCCAAACGGTGGCACGCTGCCGCTAGGTTTCTGACCATCTTCATGAAATTTGCCGGTCATGTGTTGTCCGTATCGACTCGAAAATTTAACGTTGTCGAAATGTTAGTTAGAGAGCTGTTCTGCCGCATGTCGTGGCGCGTCCGCACACTTTTGCGGGTGCGCCAGATGCGAAGGGCCGGCGAAATGTGCGAAGCGTGTACGATTTCTCGTGGTTTCTCGCGGTTTCCGATCGGCACGTGTATTAGGATGATTTGCCGCTCCTTCCGCAGTTCGAATGAAGCCTCGATGGACGAACCACTCAGTACCGCTGATGCAGCCACCGCGCCTCACCTGCACTTCGAGGGCGACGAACTCCACCACGCCATGCATATCGACCATGTCAGCTGGGACGTCTGTCTGATCGATGCAGCGCCGCCGCCTTCAGTAAACCTCGTGCAGCGAAACGTAGGCCGGATCAGGGCACTGTCCGTGTCGGGCGCTCCGCTTGCCGCGCTACGCGGCGAGCGGCAGTTGAACCGGGACATCGATGCGTTTATCGGCATCACCTATCAGCGCGCGGGCCGAACGATCTACGAGCGCAACGGCGCCCTCACCGTGATCGCACCGGGCGATATCGCGTTCTGGTTTAGCGGCTACCAGGCAAGATTCGCGATGCCCGAACCGTTCCGTAAGCTTTGCATGGTGGTGCCGCTTCAACATTTCCAGCAGGTGGTTCCAAAAGCGATTTCCTACGACGGATTGCGCATCGAAGCGGGCAGCCCGGTCGGCGCACTGCTCGGAAGCTGGATGACGACGCTCGCGGATGACGTAATCGAACGCGGCACCGAGCCGCTCGCGTCCTGCATCGACACCACATTGGATCTGCTCGCGTCGACGATCGCCGTACGCGTGCGCGAAAGCGCCGCGTCGCCGAAGGACGAATTTTTGTCGCGCGTGATGCGCTATATGGAGCAACGGCTTGACGATCCTGAACTGACACCGGTCGCGATCGCCAGCCGCTTCGGCGTTTCGGTTCGATATCTGCAGCGGGCCTTCAACGAGCGGCAACTGACCGTGGCGGGCTGGTGCCGCTCCCGGCGTCTCGCCAGGTGCCGGACGGAACTCGCGGATCCGCGCAGCCGCCGCAGCATCACCGATATCGCGTTTAGCTGGGGCTTCAGCGATGCCGCGCACTTTAGCCGCGTGTTCAAGGAGACCTTCGGCGTATCGCCGATGGCGTTTCGCCAGGCGCACAGGTAGGCAGCAGTCCAGACTACAGCGGATGCCCGGCGTGTAGTTCGTTTTTCGATGCGTCGCTTCGCATCATGCGCGTCGTTCGCGCCGGAATACAGCGGGCGTTACGCCCGTATTCGCCCGGAACCGGTTGGTGAAATGGCTTTGATCAGAGTAGCCGAGATGAATGGCGATCTGTTCGACGGACATTGAAGAACTCGCGAGCAGCCGCTGCGCTTCGCGGATGCGCCGCTGCGAGACATACGCCATCGGCGTCAATCCGAGCGATTTGCGAAACAGTCTCACGAGTTGTGAGGCGCTGGTATTCGCGACATCGGCGAGATGCTCGAGCGTGAACTCGTGGGTCAGGTTGTCGTGAATCCACGCGAGGGCGCTCCTGACGCGGCGGTCGCCGCTGCCGGCGTACGAGGCCTGTCCGGTTTCGTCGGCCAGCAACGCGAGCAACGCAATCGCCCGCCCCACGGCATAGAATCGGGCGAGCGGACGCTTCCTGGCGTCAGCCGCCGCACACTCCGCAAGCAAGGGCGCCATTTCATCCCAGATCTGCTGGTTTCTTAGCGCGGTGAAGGGCGTCCACTCGTTGCCGATCTGAGCAAGAGGCTGGCGCAAATGCTCGCACTCCGGATCGATAAACACGACGCCATAGGAGTGGATTCCCGAACCGCTTGCGGTACCGCGAAGCGTTGAGCCGGCGGGCCGGAACGACAACAGATGCATACGGGAGATATACCGGTGGCTATGGAACCCGACCACTTCCCGTTCGCACACGATGCCATCGGTGAGTTCGACGTAGACCGCGTGCCGCGTCGAGAGCGTGTAGAGCTCCGCGGGGCGGGCACCGAACCGGCGGTCGACAATTTCCGCGCTTACGCCGTCCCAGTTTGCCGTGGTTCGCGATACAAGCTCTGCACTGTGAAGCCTCACTTCCCTCTCCTAACGAAAGCCTGTGCCTGCGCCGGAAAATTATAGCGACATCAAAGCAGGCCCGCTGGCAGCGAGGCGCGTGTCGCGTGCGATGAGATGCGCGTTAGCTTCAAAAAAATGATCATTTTGCGCCAGGGCCGAAAGGGGGCCGTCAGTATACTGGCGAGCGTTAAAGCAACGATCGACGCACGAGAACCTGCAACCGATGGCCGCTCCGTCAAGAACACGCCTGAATTCCGGCTTACTGCATGCGATGCGCCTGTTCGTTGCCGTCGTCGATGCCCGCGGCTTTACCGCCGCGGCCCGTCAGTCGAACCTCACGCCTCCGCAAGTCTCGCGGATGATCGCGGAGCTCGAGCTTCGGCTCGGCACGAAATTGCTGCATCGAAACGCGCGGAGCGTGACGCTAACGGCCGCGGGCGAGCAGTATCTGCGCAAATGTCGGACGATCCTCGAACTGGTCGAAGAAGCGGAAGGCGAAGCGCGAGACACGGTCGTACGCCCGGCCGGCACGCTCAGGGTATCGTCCATGACGAGCCTCGGCCGGCACTATGTGCAACCGGTCATCGTCGAATACGCACAACGATACCCGGGTGTGAAAGTCGAGTATCTGACTCGACAGTACCCGCCGGACATCCTCGCCGAAGGCATCGATTCAAGTCTGTTTTTCGCGTCCGACCTGACCGCGTCGTCGCTGGTCGGGCGGAAAGTTGCGGGAGCACGCGCGCTGCTGTGCGCAAGCCCCGACTATCTCGCCCAGCATGGAACGCCGACACGCCCTGAAGATCTGCTTGCGCACAGTTGTATCAAACTGACCAGCGTACCCGCGCGATATTGGGAGCTAACTGAAGGCGTATCGACGGTCAGCGTGCCGGTGCGAAGTGTCCTCGATTGCGATACGCCCGACGCGGTGTTGCTTGCCGCGCTTGCCGGTTTGGGCATCGGCCTCTTTCCCTCCTGGGTTGTCATCGATAGTCTTCGATCAGGCCGGCTTGTCCCGGTCTTACCTCGATGGCGCACCCCTGAAGTCGGCGTGTATCTGCTCATTCCTTCACGCCGGTTGCTACCCGCCAAAACGCGCGCATGGATCGATCTGATCACGAGCCGGCTGCCTTTCGCGCTCGCGAGAGACGAACGGATCGCAACCCAGCTGGCAGTTTCTCAATCCGGCGCTTCAGCAGACTAAGCAGGCCTGATCGTTTGCATCAAGGCTGTGGCGGCGAACTATGGTTACGCAATACGCAACCATAGCTTGTCTTGCCTGATCGTGTACACGCCTATATTCGAACGGTAGCATCGGTCGGCGCGATATTGCTGACCGTCCATGCGAATGCAGGTTCATTCAAACAATCCAGTGATATCGCGGCGAAGCGCAACACAAGCGCAGCGTACGATCGCCGCGTTCGTTCGCGAGCTATTCGCACGGCCACGAGCGAGGGCGCATCCATCAATCGACCAACAAAACGGTACCAGCATGCAAAGGCTCATCATGAAAGCAGTGACCATGGCCGCGATGACGGCAGTTGTTTCGATGGGAGCAACCGGCTCGGTTGCCGCGGCAGCCGATCCCGCGACGGACGATCATCTCGATCCGCAGGTGCGCGCATTTCTCGTCGAACTCAATAAGGACAGCAGTCCGTTCTGGGAACTGCCCCAGCCGAAGCCGCAGGAAATCCTGACCAGTCTTCAAAATCAGACGCCCGTCGACATGTCGGGTGTCACGACGATCGAGCGCACCGTCACCGAGAACGGCCGCACTGTGAAGTTGTACATCATGAAGCCCGATCATGTTCGCGGCGAACCGGGCGTGCTGCTATTCATTCACGGCGGCGTATGGATCGTAGGCAACTTCGCGAACCATCAGCGGCTGCTGCGCGACCTCGTCGTGGGATCCGGCCAGATCGGCGTGTTCGTCGAATACACGCCGTTGCCTCAAGCGAAATTCCCCACGCAGCTCGAAGAATCGTATGCCGCGCTGACGTGGATCGCCTCCCATGCGAAGGAGTTCGGCGCGGACGGCAGCAGGATTGCGGTGGCCGGGAACTCGGTCGGCGGCAATATGGCGGCAGTCCTGCCGATCATGGCGAAGGACCGCAAGGGCCCGAAGATCCGTTTTCAGGCCTTGATGATTCCGGCGACTGACGCGAGCGTGGACACCGATTCGTATCACGCGTTCGGCACCGGCCGCTTTCTCGCGCGCTCGTTCATGAAATATGGCTGGGACCTCTACGTGCCGGACGCCGGCACGCGCGATAACCCCTACGTATCGCCATTGCGCGCCAGCACGGCGGAACTCGCGGGCTTGCCGCCGGCGCTCGTCGTCACCGCGGAGAACGATCCGCTGCGCGACGAAGGCGAAGCGTACGCACGCAAGCTCAAGGCAGCGGGCGTAACGGTGGCGGCAGTCCGATACAACGGCACCATTCACGACTTCGTGCTTCTTAACGCGCTTCGTCATGTTCCTTCCACCGAAGCGGCGCTTCAGCAGATTAGCGAAGAGATTCGGGATCATCTGTCTAAATAATGCTGGCGGGTGTGATCCGGTTTTGCGGACCACACCCGGTAAAGCGACGGCGATATAACAACAAACGGGAAACATGAGCACAGATTTTTCTATTAAGGCTGGCGTCTGTGAGCCGATCGCGTACATCGTCGACGACGACGGCCCTCTATGCATCGCGCTGTCGACGTTGCTGAATTCCGTTGGCATTCAAGTCGAGTGTTTCAACTGTGTTGACGATTTCATGGAAGTCGATAAGCCGGATACGCCGAGTTGTCTACTTCTCGATGTGAGGCTCAGGGGGCAAAGCGGCCTTGCTGCGCAGGAGCAGATCGTGCGCCGGTTTGGCATGCCGATCATTTTCATCACCGCACACGGCGACATCGAGATGTCCGTCCTGGCCATGAAGCGCGGCGCCGTCGACTTCATCGAAAAGCCGTTTCGCGACCAGCGCATCCTGGACGCGGTGTCGATTGCGCTGAGCGTCGACGGCAGCCGGCGGGAGCAGCGGCGCTCGTCGCACAGTTTGCAATGCCGCTACGCATCGCTGACGACGCGTGAACGGGAAGTGATGTGCCGGGTCGCGAAGGGGCTGCTGAACAAGCAAATCGCGGCGGAGCTGGGGCTAAGCGAAATTACCGTGAAGATTTACCGCGCTCAGGCAATGAGGAAAATGGACGCCAGGTCGATGGCCGATTTCGTGTTGAAGGCGGCGGCGCTCGGGCTCGGCAGCGAGAGACCGGGCGGGAGGTTCCCCGCGGCAACGCATCACTTCGTCAACGATTGAAGCAGCCTTGTCAGATCCAGCGGCTGGACGCGAATAAACCCGGCCCGCGGACTATCGATATCAGCGATCAGGGCGAGCGAAAGCGCAACTGTGACAGGCAGGATGGTGATCAGCAGGCCTCGGCGCAGCGTCCCCTTTGTACCGTAACCCTGCACGACACAACCACAGAGCGCGATGACGATCATGAGGATCCACGCACCGAGCGGTATGCGATTGATGCGTGCGGCCTCGGTGTAGTCCTGCGAATTCAGCACGTCGTTCATCCCCGCGACGACGAGCGCGCCGATCGGTGTCGGTTGCTCTTGCGCGACTTGAGTCGCGAGGCGCCACAGCTCGTCTTGAAGCGCTGCCGTATCGCGGTGAATGCGTTCGAGTTCCTGCCGGTCGCGCGTGCGGAAATCGGCCAGTCTTAGCTTGGTGTAGCGCACCAACCCAGCCTTCATCTTTGCGCCCACGGCGGCACTGACGAGATCGGCGCGCGCATATTCCGTGCCGATCGCGTTGGCTTCGCTTTCCTCGAGATTCTTGCGCTGGTCGTAGCGTCCGACCGCCATCGAAAGGCTGAAGCCGACGAGCAGCGCCAGCAACGTGAGCGTGGCGGTCTGCACGAGGTTGAAGTCTTCTCGGTCGTCTTCCGGAAGTGGCGCAATGCGCCGCAGGATATAGGCGCCGAATGCAACCGCCGCAACGAAAAGGGCGACCAGCACGACAAAGAGGAAAGCCGGATGACCGACGAACGCTGCCATGCAACGTCTCCATTACGGCGGTTCCAGCATTGTAATAAAAAGAAGAAGCGTTGTTACCTTGAGCGAGGAACGCCTAGTCCATCGCCACAACGCCCGGAACCTGCTCGACGAGGAAGTCGAGTAGCGCGCGAACCGATGGCAGCCTGTTTTGCCCATAAGGCACGAGCGCGGTCAGATTGGCGGCGCCAGCCGTCCACTCCTGAAGCACCCTGACGAGGCTTCCCGCGCGCAATTCCGCTTTGCACGCATACGCAGGCAGCGCGACTACGCCGAGTCCACCAACCGCCGCATCCTTCAAGGTTTTCATGCAATCGGTGGTCAACGCGGGGGAAAGCGGCACGGTAACGTCTTCGCCGCTGCGATGATGCAGCGTCCATTTGCAAGGCGCGCCATTGTCCAGCATGAATAGTGTCGGCGTGTCCTTCAACTCCTCCGGGCGCCGCAGAGCCCGTGGATCACCGAACAGTGATGGACTGCAAAACAGCAGGCACGGCGTCGATGCGAGTGGCCGTTGGATCAAGGATGAATCTTGCAACGGTTGCGCGTGCGCCTGAATGGCGACGTCGAAACCCTCGGCCACAATCGACGCTTCCGCGTTCGACGTCCGTTGCATGAGCCTCATGTCGGGATATTTCCTGCTAAAGGCTGGCAGCACGTGGCGCATCACACATTGCGCAGTGGCGGGCGTCACACTGATCTTCACCAGCCCGCCCGGCATCGTCATCCGTTCACGCACAGCGGATTCCGCTTCTTGCGCATGCTGCAGCATCGCCCTTGTGTGCAGGTAGAAATCCTTTCCTACGTCCGTCACGGCCAACTGGGGCAGCGTACGGTCGATCAGGCGCACGCCCAGTCTCATTTCCAGCTGGTTGAGCCGGTCGCTGATCGTCGTTTGGGGCAAACGAAGCGCTCGGGCAGCCGCCGTGACGCTCTTGTGCTCGACAACGTGTACGAAGTAATACATGTCGTTGATGTCGAGCATCATGCGGGTCCCCGGCAATCAGGCGACGCCACTGCTCCGGCTTCGTGACACAAAAGCGCCTCGCCTTTGCACGTCGGCCAGTGCCCGGTCAAAGCGCCATCACCATCTCGTGCCACGACATACCACCATGATCTGATGTGGACGGCCTGACATAGCGATAGCCGAGGCGCTCGTAAAGCCCGACGTGACGTTCCTTGCACATGAGGTGAATTGCCTGCTTGTCCATCCTGGACATGCGCTCGACGAAGGCCCGCATCATGGGCGACGCGTAGCCTTTTCCCTGGTGCACCGGGTCGATCACCACCGACATGATCACCACGTTGGGCGCGGCCGGATCGTGCCCGACAAGCTCCTTGAACGCCTCGTCGGACATCACGACCTCGTGTGCGCATCCGCCGTTGATAAATCCGGCGATCGTCCCATCCAGTTCCATGACAAGGAAGCCTTGCGGGTATTGAGCGATGCGCGTGGCGATTTTTTCTCGTGTCGCGGCTTCGTCGCCTTCATAGGCCGCGGTCTCGATCTGATAGCAGCGGTCGACGTCGCTCGGACGCGCGAGCCGGAAGTGCGAGGTAGTCATCTGCGAGGCTGGCCGGAGGCCGGTTAATGCGCGGTCAATGCGGTGCGAATGACACGATAGTAGAACAGGCGCAAACTGCACGTACTGCGTTTTATTCAATCCATACTGCACGCCATGCATGATTCCCTGCGACGGATCGATCTCAATCTTTTACTGGTTTTCGATGCCTTGTTTCGGCATCGAGGCGTCGTGCTGGCGGCCGACGAACTCTCGCTGAGCGCATCGGCTTGCAGTCATGCGCTAGGCCGCCTTCGTGCCGCATTGGGCGACGAGCTTTTCGTGCGGCAGGGTAGCGGCATGCGGCCCACGGCGAGAGCCGAGCAGATGGCGCCGGGCGTACGCGAGGCGCTGGCTGGGCTGACAGGCGCGCTGGGGGACACCGGCCGATTCGTTCCGTCAACGAGCACCCAGGAATTCATGTTTGCTGCGACGGACTTCACAACGTTCGCCGTGCTGCCGCAGTTCATTCCTGCCTTGGCACGCGAGGCCCCACATGTTCGCGTGCGCGTGATCTATTCGACCCATAGCGAATCGCTAGACGATCTCGCCTCGGGGCAGGTTCACTTCGCTTTGGGCTTTCTGGGCGAAGAGCAAACGCAGCGGACCAGTGTGGAATCGTTCGATTGCTTCACGGACGATTATGTCGTCGCCGTTCGAAAGGGCCATCAACGGATCAGAAGAAAGCTGTCGCTGGCGCAGTATCTCGCGGAACGGCACGTCGTCGTGACGCCCTGGACCACCGAGCAAAGCGTTGTCGATGCGGCGCTGCTCAGTTCCGGGCTGACCCGCGACGTAGCAGTGAGACTGCCAAGCGTGATGGCTGCTCCGTTTATCGTCGCGAACTCCGAGTATCTGCTCACGCTGCCGCGACGGGCCGCGCTTCAATTGGCGAACTCGCTACCGCTTGAAATTCACCCCACGCCATTTCACATTTCTCGCTACGTACTCAAGGTTTTTTTCCATAGGCGACACACCGGCTCGCCGGCGCATCGCTGGATGTGCGAGAAGATGCTGGATGTGCTGGGCGCGATTCCACGCGCAGCACGGGCCAATGCACGCAGCGCAAGCGCGCGCGGAAGGTGACCGGCGATCGACGAGCGCCGTCAGGCTACGCCGCATTCGGCACTATCGGTCGAGTAAGCAGGGAAGTCTATGTAGCCCAGGTTGCCGTGTCGCGTGTAATAAGCCGAGCGGTCCGCAACGGCTAACGGCCAGCCGTTCTTAAGACGCTCAACGAGGTCCGGATTGGCGATATAGGGTCTGCCGAAGGCGATCAGGTCCACCAACCCTGTGTCGAGCGAAGCCTGGGCGCGCTCGCGGTCATTGAAACCGCCACACCAGATGAAGGCGCCCGGAAATAGCGCGCGAGCTTTGGCAAGCAGACCGTGGTCGAGGTACCGGGGCTTGAACACGCCTGTCTCCATATTTCCTTCGGGCAGCAGCTCGTAGAGCAGGTGGATATAGGCCACGCCGCGACGCGCCAGTTGCTCGACGACATACAGAAACGTTTCCTCGACAAGAGGGTCCGTCGGCATCGAACCGTACTTGCCGTGCGGAGAAAGGCGAACACCCACGCGTCCCGGACCGAATTCAGCCACCGCCGCATCGACGACTTCCATCAGGAAGCGCGTGCGATCTTCCATGCTGCCCCCGCCGTAGCGGTCCGTGCGCGTATTGAGCACCGAGTTCATGAACTGTTCGATCAGATAGCCGTTGGCCGCATGGAGCTCGACACCATCGAACCCGACTTCCCGCGCATTGCGGGCGGCTTGGGCAAAGGTCCCCACCATGGCCGACACTTCATCCGTGCTGAGGGCCCTTGGCGTGTCAACGGCCATAAAGCGCAACCGGCCGTCGGGGCCGTGGGCGAACACCTCCGAACCCTCGGCCCGTTCGCCGGTCACGCCCACCGGCGCCTGGCCGTTCGGCAGAATCGAGGAATGGGCGAGCCTGCCCACATGCCACAGCTGCATGAAGATCGTGCCGCCCCGGCGGTGAACCTCATCGGTCACGCGACGCCAGCCCTGCATTTGGGTTTCCGAGTGGATTCCCGGAATTCGCGCGTAACCGTGGCTGGACTGATCCACGTCGGTGGCCTCGGAAATGATCAAGCCGGCGCCGGTCCGCTGGCCGTAATAGGTGGCCACCATCTCGTTGGGAAGGTCGCCGTCGGTCGGGAGAGCGCCCTCGGTCGTGCGCGTGCGAGTCATGGGAGGCATGACGATGCGGTTCTTCAGCGAAACGGCGCCGCCAAGCAGCAGAGAATCGAATAAGGTAGTCATGGATCATCCTTCGAGCAGAATTCTGCCGAAGAGTAATCCTCACTAATCCTTCCGACTACACACCGTTTGGTCAGCGGTCGGGTATGAGCGTCCCGGCGCCGGCCTGGCAAATGAACGAGTCGGAGATCTGAAACCCCAAGGCCCCGGCGGCCAGTTCCAGCCAGGCTTTGCACCCCTGGCTGATATAGCTCTGCCGCGGCCGCACCAGTGCGAGTTCGAAGCGTATCGCCGGTTTCACGATGGGCACCGCGACGAATTGTCTGATGTTGGTCCTTTCAATGACCGACCTGGGCAAAACCGTTATGCCCATTCCGGACGCCACCATCGCAAGTACGAGGTCAAGATGACTGCTACGCCCGACGGTCGACGGGACGAACCCTTGCGCGCGGCACGCGTCTTCGATCAGGCCGCACAACTTGAAGTCTTTGGTGAAGGTGACTAACGGATGCGTCTTGAGCGCAAGTATCCGCATCGCTGTACAGCTACTGATTTCGTGTCCGGGATTGACGACAAACATCAATCGGTCCGCGGCGAACCGCTGCACAACGAAGCGTTCGAGGTCGACCGGCAGCATGGCTGCGGCAATATCGATTTCCCCGTCGTCCAGCGCCTGTTCGAGGTGGCTGGAAAAGAACTCGGCAATATGAAGGTCTACGCCGGGATATTCGCGCCGGAACTGCGCGATGACGTCGGAGAAAAACGTCGATCCGACCAGAGGCGGTAACCCGACGCGTAACTCACCTTTCAACTCCGACTTCATATCGGTCAGTTCGGAGGTGAGCTGACGAACTTGACGCAGCATCTGGGCAGCGTGGCGATAGACGACTTCGCCTTCGCGGGTGGGTTTCACGGTCTTGGGATCGCGAATCAGCAGTCGAACCCCTAGTTCCTCTTCAAGCAGGCGCACCGCGCGGCTGATTGCGGGTTGAGTGACATGCAGGACCGCGGAAGCCCGGCTGAAACCGCCGCAGTTAACGACCTCTGCAAAATACCGCAGCGCGCGAATGTCCAAGAGCCGTTCCTATAACCGTCTGCTATGCGCGAGCGATTATAAGGCTTTCGATATTGGCGAATCGTTAACTTCACCGGGCCGTTCAGGCTATGGCAGACCCGCCGACATAGGCTGATGCGACTGCGTTAAGGCGAATCAGCGACGGGCATGGATAACCGTGCGGGCGATCGGCGTGAAGCACCAGCGTCCAGACCCTATAACGCCGCTTTATAGCGACGATGACTATAAGTCACTTCATTTTTATGCCGGATCCGATAACACTTGCCCTGTTCAGCTCACATCGCCACGGCGGGCAGAGCTGATATGGTTTGCCGGTTTGTTACCGGTTTGTTGCCGGTTTGTTGCCGATAGACAGGAGTGTTCGATGACCCGGCGCACGTCGATTGCGGTAATAGGAATGGGTGGTATCGGCGGCGTGGTGGCGAGTTGTCTCGAGTTGTCCGGGCGGCATCGCATCGTCGTATGCGCACGCCGCAGCGCCGGAGCAGTGTCGATCGAGCAACCTGAAGGGACGCATTGTTTGACACTTGATGTGGTGGCCGACTACGAGCAAGCCGATCATGTGGACTGGATCTTACTGTGTACGAAGGCACAGGACACGGCTTCCGCGTCTGCCTGGTTTGAGCGCCTGTGCGGACCCGGCACTTGCGTTGCCGTGTTGCAAAACGGCATAGAACATGAGCAGCGAGTCGCGCCTTATACCGGCAACCGTCCCGTCGTCCCGGCCGTTGTGTATTTCAACGGCAAGCGACGTTCAATCAGCGATTTCAGTTTCCGCCATGGCAGCGAAGTTGACATCGCCATTCCCGATATCGCGGCCGGTCGCGCCTTTGCAGAACTGTTCGATGGAACGTCGCTGAAGGTATCGCCGCGCGAGGATTTTCAGCAGCGGCTATGGACGAAGTTTTTGTTGAATGCCGTCGCGAATCCGATCACGGCCCTCACGAGACAACGCCTCGCGGTTTTTGGGCGAGACGATATCCTGAGCGTCGCATCGAAAATCATTCAGGAAGGTCTTGCCGTCGCGCGCGCAAGCGGCGTCGATCCCGGCGAAAAAGCCGAGTCACAGGTGCTGGAGCGGCTGCTCGCTTACCACCCCGATGAAGCGACATCGATGTATATCGATAACGTGAACGGACGCGTCATGGAGGTGAGTGCCCTAACGGGCGCTATCGTCGTGATGGGCGAGCGGCTCGGTGTTCCGACGCCCACGAACCGCGTACTGTTAGCGTTGCTGCAGGCGATAAGCGATGCATCACGCGATGCTTGCGCAACCGGATGATGTGAATATGACTTGCCGGGCAACGAAGCGGGTTGCAAGCTGTTTGCGATAAGGTGATACGCGTAGCAGTTCAACAACCTGACATCGCGACCCGGACACATGAAAACCGTTCCTGCAATCCAACCGTTTGGAGCCTGGAAGTCACCTGTTACGACCGACCTGATCGTCGGCGACACGATCCGTCTCGGACAGACCGCGATCACGCGCGACGCCATTTACTGGACCGAGGGCCGGCCGCAGGAACAGGGCCGCAACGCGCTCGTCCGCTATGCGGGCGGTGCCGCCTCCGACCTGCTCGCGCCTCCGGTCAGCGTGCGCTCTCAAGTGCACGAATACGGCGGCGGCGCATTTGCCGTTGGAAGCAACGCCCTGTACTTCAGCAGTGGGGCCGATCAACGCCTCTATACGCTCGACGCAACCGGCACGCCGCGCGCACTAACCAAAGACGCAAAGGAAACGGAAGGCCTTCGCTTTGCCGACATGATCGAAGACAGCCGCCATCGACGGCTGATTGCCGTATGCGAAGACCATCGCGGGAACGATCACGAACCGCTCAACTTCCTCGCCGCCATCGACCTCGACTCCGGCGTCCCCACGCGCATTGCCGACACGCACGACTTTTTTTCATCGCCGTGTCTGAGCCCTGATGGAAGCCGCCTTGCGTGGCTCGCGTGGAATCATCCGGACATGCCGTGGGACGCCACCGAACTGTGGCTTGCCGACATCGGCAGCGACGGACGCTTCGGGCCGCCGCGCCGCATCGCGGCGGGAATCACGGAATCGCTGTTTCAACCGGCGTGGTCGCCCACGGGGCAACTGCATGTCGTGTCCGACCGCAGCGGCTGGTGGAACCTCTATCGCATCGATGGCGACGAGATGGTCCCGCTGCACGCGATCGACGCGGAGTTCGGCAAGCCGCAGTGGCTATTCGGCATGACGACGTATGGCTTCGATGCCAAGGGGCGCATCCTGTGCATCTATGAGCAGGACACCGACTCGCGCCTTGCCATACTCGATCCGGCTGCGCAAAGCTTCGAGACGATCGACACGCCGTTCTGCATGATGCGCGATCTGCACGTGCACGACGACAAAGCGGTGTTGATCGCGGCCACGCCGGCATCGTCCGAAGCGGTCATCGAGTTCGACCTGACCGCCCGCACGCATCGCGTGCTGCGCAGCTCGAGCCGGATCGACGCGGACCCTGCCTATACGTCGATTGCGCAGCCGATCAGTTATCCCTCGGCAGGTGGCAGAACCGCGCACGCGCTGTACTATCCGCCGTTCAACGCGGACCATGCAGGCCCCGCCGATCAACGCCCGCCATTGCTCGTCATGGCGCACGGCGGCCCGACGAGCTCGTCCGACCGTTCGTTCAAGTGGGGCGTTCAATTCTGGACCAGCCGCGGCTTCGCGGTGGTGGACGTCAACTACAGCGGCAGCAGCGGCTACGGCCGCGCCTACCGGCAGCAGCTGAGCGGGCGCTGGGGCGTCGACGACGTGGACGACGCGGTCGCCGCGGCGGCTTATCTGGTCAAGCAGGGTTTCGTCGACGAAGACCGCCTCGCAGTACGAGGCGCCAGCGCAGGCGGCTATCTGACGCTTTGCGCGTTGACCTTCCACAATTGCTTCAAGGCCGGTGCAAGTCACTACGGCATTGGCGATCTGGAAGCGTTGCTGCGCGGAACCCATAAATTCGAATCGCACTACCTGTTCCGGCTGGTCGGCCCGTACCCGGAACAAAAGGCGCTGTATCACGAGCGCTCGCCGATCAATCATGCCGACCGCTTGTCCTGCGCGATGATTCTGTTCCAGGGAGGCAAAGATAAGGTCGTGCCGCCCGATCAGGCCGAAGCGATGTATCGCTCGGTGCGCGCGAAGGGTTTGCCCGTCGCATCGATTGTGTTCCCCGAGGAACAGCATGGTTTTCGCGTGGCCGACAATATCCGGCGCTGCCTCGAAGCCGAGTTGTACTTCTATGGAAAAATTTTTGGCTTCGAGATTGCCGATGCGGTTGAGCCGGTCGAGATCGACAACCTGTAGCGTTCAGATCGACGCCAGGTAATTGCCGTTAAGACAAAGTCAATTAGACAACGTCAAAAACCTGCCGGCGGAACGAAGCCGCCGAATTGAGCCTCGATCAATTCGGCCAGCTTGAGCGGCGTGCGATCTTCGAATGCCGGTCCGATGATCTGGACGCCGATTGGCAGGCTTTCCGGCGACAGGCCGATGGGAATGGAAGTTGCCGGCAGGCCAGGAAGCGTGGCGATGCCGGGCCAAACAATCTGGCTGCCGTAGGAATGGGGCTCGCCGTCGATCACAATCCGCCGTGCTTCTCTCGGCGAGTGATCGTGCGGGAACGCAGCCACGGGCGAGACGGGGCAGATCAGCGCATCGAACGTTTTGAAAAACGCACGCCATTGCGCGCGCAATTGTCCACGGGCATGGTTCGCGAAGATCCAGTCGCGATGGCTCAGCACCGCGCCGCGCACCTGTTCGGCGTCGAGGCCGGAGGCATCCACGGGCATCGCCGCCGCCTGCTTCTGAAGATTGGCATAGACGTCTGCGGGCCAACTCACGGACAGCAGGGACATCAGCATGCGCATGTAGAGCCGCGCGCTGTCGCTGAGATTGGGGAGCAGTTCGCTTGCGTGAGCGACCTGAACGCCGGCTTCGCCAAGTCGTTCGGCAAGCGATGCGATCGCGAGCCGCACGGCACCGTCGGTCGGCACAAGCGGATGCGTGTCGAGGACCAGCACACGGAAGTCGCTCAACTGCTCGTGTCGCGGAGCCGGCAGATCGAGCCTGTAGGCAATCCCCGCATCGATCTCGTCCGGTCCGGCCATGACGTCGAAAAGGAGCGCGAGGTCCGCGGCGCTACGCGCCATCGGCCCGACCACCGCGAGATCGACCGTATCGGGCAGCGGCGCGAGAGGCGGTGGGACATGTCCACGCGAAGGCACGACCCCGAACGTGGGCTTGTGGGCATAGACGCCGCAGAAATGCGCCGGCATCCGCAGCGATCCGCCGAGATCGGAACCGAGCGCGAGCGGTGCATAGCCTGCGGCAAGCGCCGCGGCCGACCCGCCGGACGAACCTCCGGGCGAGCGGCTCGCGTCGAAGGGATTGTTGGTCGTCCCGTAGATGTCGTTGTAGCTCTGCCAGTCGCTGAGGCCGAACGGAACATTCGTTTTGCCGAGCACAACGCCGCCGGCGGCCTTGACACGCGCGACCGGCAGGGCGTCCTCCGCCGGGACGAAATGCTTGTGCTGGGGAAAGCCCCACGTGGTCGCCAGACCGGCGATATTGAAGGATTCCTTGACGAGCAGCGGAATGCCCAGCAGGGGCCGTCGCTCGCCCTTCGCCAATGCGTGATCGGCGGCGCGCGCCGCATCGCGCGCGCGATCGAAGTCGCGCACGCAGACTGCATTCAGCTTCGCGTCGAGGCTTTCGATTCGGGCGATGGCCGCTTCGGCAAGTTCATAGGCCGAAATTTCTTTTGCTGCCAGCGCTGCCGACAGCTCCCGGACAGACTTGTATTTCCAGTCGAAGGTAGTCATGTGCGCAACCGCTCCCGATGCCAGGGTAATGCGGTTCCGCCAGACGCGCGCGGACGGCCGCTTTCGATTTCGCGGTCATGTTAACACCCTCGAAGATGCTTTAGAACTCCAGAAGTCTGCTCCTGACAGTCATGCCGATGCGCCGGCAAGTCACCCGCATTCAAGCGTCGCCGGGATCGAATGTCGTCCAGTCCGGTATTCCGCTAGTCCGCTGCGGGAAAATCAAGCGTCGTATCGTTGATCCGGTTAAACAGATTGGTAAAGACAATGGTGGCGACGGCCATCGCCACATCCACGATTTGCGGATCGGTGAACCCGGCCAGTTTGATCGCGGTTACCACCTCGGTTTGAACCGTGCCGCTCGTTGCGATCAGATGCAGCACGAACCTGGCCAATGCGTCATCGCGCGCGTCGCCCGATGGCCGTCCCTGCCGCAACGCCAGAATGGTTTCGCGATCCATGCCGATTTTTTTGCTCACCATCGTGTGTGCGGCGAGGCAATAGTCGCAGCCGGTCGTTTGGCTCACGACCAGTTTCACGACTTCAATATCCCGCGCGGTAAGGCTGCTCTTCTTGAGCGAGCCCTCGAGATTCAGTACGGCCTCGAGCGCGAGCGGGCTATTGCCGCCGATACCGATATAGGAATTCGGCACCCTACCGACAGAGGCTTTAACGCCTTTGAACAGTTCGGCCGCGCGGCCTGTGGCGTCTGACATTTCGATGGTCTTAAGGCGAGGCATGACGTGTTCCTTTGAGATTAAAAAAGATGAGTGAATAACGTGCGGCATGGCACGTGAAGCTTGTGACCACTGATTTAGTGGCCATGATTGAGTGACCCTGATCAGTCATCCCGCTGGGAGGGTCGCGCTTCGATTGAGCAAAAATGGGCGTGCAAGCAAAACCGTGCCGCTTAGCGCCGTGATGCCGAGCGCGACGGAGAGCACGAACCGCCAGTCGGCGTGCGGCATGATCTGCGGCAGAAGACCCACTGTCAGCGCAGGTGGAAAGTGCAGGCGTAATGCACGCAAGGTCAGAATGCCGACCAGCATCGAGATGACGACGGACAGCGGCCCCGCACCAAACGCTAAAAGCGCGGCGAGTCCCGCACCGGCGGTGATCGTGCAGACAAACGGCACAGCAAGATGACGCATCGGCCGTGGACGAACGTTCGCGTGAACGAACATCTCGAAAGCGATCACCACCAGTGGCGGAAACAGAATCAGCCGCAGACGCGTGATCGCAGCCAATCCGTACACCATGAGCAGAAAGGCAGTGAAAATAAAAAAGGATCGCCACATCCTGACCCAGGGCACGCGTGGCACGTCATTGGCTGGAACACCGGCGTTGGGCGCCGATGCCTGACGAACCTCGCCCGAAGTCACGAGACGGCCGTAAGGCCTGGAGGTCAGAGCCAGAGAGGCCATCACAGCGGCGATCGAAACCGGGTACCACCAGCTCGTGATACCGAACACGAGCGGCAAGAAAGCGGCCGAAATGGCCGGCACGATCGGCGAACGCATCCAGCCGACAATCAGTATTGCGCCGGCAATCGTCATGGCCACCGACATCAGGCCATACGGCATCGCTTGCGTGAATGCGGTGCCCATGGCCGCGGTGACCGCCGGCGTAATGGCCAGCATGACCGGCGAACTCGCCCACGCTCCGGTTGGCCGCTTCAATACGTCATAGCTCAGCGCGGCCAGTTCGGGAAAAAGGACGTAAATCACGCCAGTCAGAAGCGCGGCCTTCGCGACAATGGCAAGGAGGACAACGGAAAGGACGGGACCAACAATCAACGCGTCGAAGAACGTGCCGCGTCGGTCGCGGCGTAGGGAACTGCTCATCGGAAATAAACCCTGCCGGTTGCACAATCCGATGATAGGGATCTCCAACTTGTGCGAGTATTCCCCATATCTGCAAACCTGCCTGGCGTTAACGCACCGATGTTCGATTGGGAAAATATTCGCTACTTCCTCGCGATCGCGCGCATCGGAACGCTGTCGGGCGCCGCTCGAAGCCTTAAGGTGGACCACGCGACAGTGAGTCGGCGCCTGAGCGCACTGGAGAGTGAAATCGCGGCACGCCTGGTGGAGCGTCAGTCGAGGAGCTGCAAGCTCACGCCGATCGGTGAGCGTGTATTCGAAGTGGCGCAGCAAATGGAGGAGGGCGCGTACGCGGTCGAACGCCTGCTGGAGGCGAGCCGTTCGCCGCTCAGCGGCAAGGTCGCGCTAAGCGCGCCGCCCGTGCTCGTGGCAAATTTCCTGGTCAAGCATGTAGCCGACTTTCGTCGTGCAAATCCGGGCGTACAGCTGTCCGTGACGTGCGAGGCACGGCAGGTTTCCCTCAGCCGAAGGGAGGCCGATGTGCTTGTGAGACTGGCGCGGCCCGAGGAACCGACAAGCGTCGTGCGCAAGCTGGGGCGCGTGTCGTTTGGCCTGTACGCAAGCAAGGACTATCCGCATCTGCATAATCCGTCGGCGTGGGAGTTCATCGCTTATGACGCGGGCTTCGTCGGTGTGGCACAGCAGGAATGGTTGATGAGCGTGGCGGGGAAGCGGCCGATTGCCTGCGAAATCGGCGAGATCAACGGCCATCTGGTCGCGGCTCGGGCAGGCGCGGGCATAGCGGGACTGCCTGATTTTCTCGCGGAGGCCGATCCGCAGCTGCAGCGCGTCGCGTACGAAGGCGAGCCGTTTTCGCGCGATATCTGGATGGCCGTCCATCAGGACCTGCGCAGTGCGCCGCAAATACGCGCGGTCATGGACTTCCTCGTGAAAATCGTGGCCGAAAACCCGGCCTTTGCGGAAAACGGCTAGTCGGCAAGGCGTGGCGCAACCGCCGCTTACGCGCTGAGCTTGATCAGTGGTTCAGATATGCCACCACGAACGGGAACGGTAAATTGAAACGCGGCGCCATGCGGCATGATCGCGCTGACCCATATCCGTCCCCCGTGCGCTTCCACAATCGACCGGCAGATGGACAACCCCATGCCCATGCCCGCAGCCTTCGTGGTGTAAAACGCCTCGAAAAGGCGCTCGAGGTGTTCGGGAGCGATACCCGGTCCCGAATCGAGCACGGTGACAAGCACGCTGCCTGAGTCGTCCTCGCCGGTGCTGACCGTGACTTCCCGTCGACCCTGATCGACCGTGCTCGTCGCTTCGATGGCGTTGATGACGAGGTTCAGCATCACTTGCTGGAGCTGGACACGATCGCCTTCAACGAGCGGCAAGTCATCGGCAAGCTGCATCCGTACAGAGACGTCGTGCTTCACGGCCTCGCTGCGCGTCAGCGCGATGACCTCGCCAATCGCCTCATTGATTTGCAACCTCTCCCTGGACGGTGGAACGTTCTTGACGAGGCCCCGAATGCGCGTCGCGATCTCGCCGCCCCGCATCGCGCTCTCGATGATCCGGTTAAACGCCAGGCGGGCTTCCTCCAGATTCGGCGGCTTAGCGTTCAGCCAGCAGAGACCCGCTTCTGCGTTCGTGGCGTCCGCGGTCATCGGTTGCTTGATTTCATGGCAGATCGAGGCCGCGAGGTGCCCCATGGTCGTGACGCGATTCGCGTGCGCCAGCATCATCTGAACCTCGCGGTACCGCTGCTCGCTTTCGCGTGCTTCGGCTTCGGCGCGCTTGCGTTCGGTCAGATCGAGCACGAACGAAACGCCCTGATTCCCGCTTGCCTCCAGGCTGGCCGCGCCGATCAGCACCGGCACACGGCTGCCGTCCTTTCGGAAATACTCTTTCTCGAAGGGCTGCAATGTCCCCGTCGCGAGCAGCTGAGGCATCCGCTCCCGTCTGTCGCGCTCGAGCAATTCAGGCGGCGTCAATTCCGTCCAGCACAAACGCCCCGCGACGAGATCGTCACGGTCATAGCCGACGATACGGAGAAACGCGTCGTTCGCTTCGAAAATCCGGCCATCGAGATCAAAGATAAAGATGCCGACGATATTCGCGTCGACGAGGCGCCGGATCCTGGCTTCCCGTTCAGCGAGATCGCCGTACAGACGGGAGTTCTCCAGCGTGATGGCGGCTTGCGACGCCAGAAGCTTCAGTACCGCGATCCGGGCCGGTACGAACACCGATGGCGTCAGATTGTTCTCGAGATAGAGCACCCCGATAAGTTCGCCCTGGTTGATCAGCGGCAAGCTCAGCACGGAGCGGGCACGATGTTGCCTGATGTACGGATCGGCGCTGAACGGATCCTGATTCAACGCGTCATCGAGAATGACGCTTTCGCGGGTGCGCATGACATAGCGCAGCACCGCTTCCGGCAGCATTGCCGCTGTCACGGGTGCGTCGCTCACCTGTACCGCGACCGTGTCGCCGTCGACCAAGGCTTGCGCCTTGATGCGCGGCTCGCCGCTGCGGGCGAGGACCAGCAGACCGCGCACGGCGCCCGCCTGCTCGATCGCGGTTTGCATCAGCGTGTTGAGCAGCTTGTCCAGCATCATCTCGCCCGACACCGCACGCGAGACCTTGATCACCGTCGCCAGATCCAGTTGTTCCACGGAAGTCCCGATCGTGCTATCCGGACCGCCCGCCGCCGTTTCCACACGCAGATGCGGATATGCGCTGTCGAGTTGCCGGACTTTGCCGATGGCGCCCCAACAGACATAGCCATAACGCGCGGAACGCAAATAGGTATCCGCGAACTTGTCGAATCCGCGTGCCGCGTAAAAACGCGCGGCGAGCTCATACGCCAATGCTTCAGTGTGGACGAAGCCGCTTGCATGCGCGACACGGATCGCCTCTTCGTAATGATGCATAGCGTCGAGGTCGCGGCCTTCTATGCGCGCGATCTCCGCTGACACCAATGCGTGCTTGTCGCAAAACGTCACGGGGCAGGCGTCGGCCCAGTCTCGCAATTGCTCCGCGTGTCTGGCGAGGAGCGCGCGCCATTCGATCTGCCTGTCCGGCGCGGCGGTCTCGTAGACGGCCGCCACCGCAAGCGAGCTGTACAGGTAGTAGTCGAGCAACTGGATGTGCGCGTCGGAGGACCAGAGCAATTCCTTCGCCTTCTCGGCCGCGGCGATGGCAACCTCATAGTCGCCGGCGAGGAAGCGGGCCTGAAGTTTAAGAATCCAGTACCAGCAGCTCAACGCGCTCATGCGGTCTTCGGTAAGCCCCGCCTCAAACGCCGCTTCATCGAACACTTCGTCGCTGAAGGTGGAGAAGGTCGTTGTCTCTCCCCGCATGGCGCGAATAAATCGCTGCTGGCTCACGAGAATGTCGGCGACATCGCGGAATTTGCTCTTGCGGACAAAATCGAGGCCGCGCTCTGTTTCGTCCAATACCTCATCGAGCGGATCCCCACGCGTGAGCCGGTCGGTAACGGTGTGGTTGCAGCTATAGCAGGCCCGTGCGAGGTCGCCCGTCTCGATCGCGGCGCGAAACGCCTCACGGATGTAATCGAGGGCAGTCGAGACCGGCTCGCTCCAGAGCACGATCATCTCCATCGTTAAGCACATCTTCGCCTTATACGCGGCGAATCCGTGCTTCTCGACGAGATCGCAGGCAAGCTTTCCGAATCGATAACCGTCCGGATAGCGCCCGAAGTGCGGACCCAGCATCGTCCCGAACCCGGCATAGCTATGCGTCGCCGCACCACTCGAGCCATGCAGCAAAGTGAGGCTCACCATGCGGCAGGTGTGCAGGCGGTTCAGTTCGTCGTTGGTGAAAATCGCCGGCGCGGTCAGCGCCGACAGCACGCTCATGGCCGCCAGCATCTCGGGGTCGGTCATGAGCGGCAAGTCGACCAGGCTCTCGATCGACCGGCCATTGAGGTTCTTCCAGACTTCCTCGTATTCCGCCTGCACCTCTTCGGGAGTCGGATGTGACGGCATGTCGATGCCGAACAGACGCAGGCACTCGAGCGCGCAGCTGACCGCGCTCGCGTATTCCGACTTCATGACATCGAGATCGATCTTGAGTCGGCAAACCGACGCGTTATCGATTCTGGACGTGCTTTTGGCAAAAAGCCTCGAAATTAATCGTTCGGCCTCTTCGAATTTTCCATTGAGGAATTCACACTCGGCGCGCTCGAACCAGATGGCGAACGCCAGCTCATAACGGTCGTCCCATCGGTGCTCGCCAACCAGGGACATGGCAAAGGAAAGATATTTGCATGCCGAAGCATAGGCGGTCGATGCTTTGGCGCGCTTGCCCGCTATCAGGTTGAGCTCCGCCAGGTCTTCGCGCTCCTTGAGAGAGGTGATGAGCTCAAAGCCGAGATTGAGCTGATTGACGATTTCGAAGATCGCTTCTTCCCGCTTTTCCGCAGGTATTTTCGTTTCAAGCAACCGGCCTATCTGGAGATGCGTCCCGGCACGCGCGTTATCCGGGATCAGCGAATACGCGCTTTCCTGGACGCGATCGTGGAGGAACCGGTAAGACTCCTCCGAGCGGAACACGAGCCCGGCTCGAACCGCTTCCCAAAGCCGGGCGTGCATCTCCTCGTCGCCGTTCTCGAAGATCATGCTGAGCATGGCGAACGCTGCAGTGTTCCCGAGGCACGCGAATCGTTGTAACGCCGTTTGCGTCTGCGTGGGCAGGCGACCTAACTTGGCCACCATCAGGTCCACCACGTTGTCGGTGTAACCCTTGGTGTGGATCCTCTTCAGGTCCCACGACCAGCGCGCCTCGCCATGATCGAAGGTGAGCAGGCCCTCTTCGGCAAGCGAGGAAAGGAACTGGATTGCAAAAAACGGATTACCCGCGGTTTTCTCGTGCAGCAGTTGTGCCAGCGAAATGGAAGGGCCCGGATCGCAGTGAAGAGAATCGCGGATCAGTTGCTCCATGTCTTCACGCGTCAGGGGAGCAAGGACGATTTCCTGCACTTTCCCGCCAGCCTGGCGGATCGCTTCCAGCTTGCGCATCAACGGATGGGCAGGATTGACCTCGTTGTCGCGGTACGCGCCGATCAGCATCAGATGCTGCATGTCCGTCCGGCCCAGCAGATGTTCGAGCAGGTCGAGCGTGGCCGCGTCCAGCCACTGCAAATCGTCAAGGAATAGGGCAAGCGGGTGTTCCGGCCGGGCGAACACGGCGATAAACCGCCGAAACACCAGCTGGAATCGGCGCTGCGCGTCCTGTGGCGGAAGATCCGCGACGGGCGGCTGTTCTCCGATGATGAGCTTCAACTCCGGGATGAGGTCGACCACGAGCCTTCCGTTCGGACCCACCGCGTCGCGAAGCGCGCCGCGCCATCTGGCCAGTTCCGTTTCGCTCTTGCTCAGCAGCGGGCGTATCAGGCTCTGAAAAGCTTGCGCCAAAGTGGAGTAGGGGATGTCACGCTTGTATTGGTCGAATTTGCCCGATGCAAAAAGACCGCGCGGCGGCACGAGCGATTTGTGGAGTTCGTTGACGACAGACGATTTGCCGATTCCCGCGTATCCGGAGACGAGCACCAGTACCGGCCTCGTCCCGGCGACCACGCGATCGAACGAAGCGAGCAAGGTGCCGACCTCTTTCTCGCGCCCGTACAACTTCTCGGGAATCATGAGCCGGTCCGGCGTATCGCGTTCGCCGAGCGGAAATTCATCGATGATGTGTCTGGTTTGCCATTCGGTCAGACAGCGCCGCAAATCGCGCTCGACACCGGCCGCCGTCTGGTAGCGTTCCTCGGCGGTCTTTTCGAGGAGCTTCATGACGATGCTGGACACTTGACGCGGCACTGTTGCGAACCGCCAGTTCGGCGCTGCCGGCTTGCGCGCAATATGGCAGTGGACCCACTCCATCGGATCGGAGGCCGTGAAAGGGAGCTCGCCCGTGAGCATCTGGTAAAGGGTGACGCCCAGCGAGTAGAGGTCACTACGGGAGTCGATCGAGCGGTTCATCCGCCCGGTCTGCTCGGGCGCCATGTAGGCGAGGCTGCCCGCGATGGTTTCCGGCGGCTCGGGCGCCTGCCGTTCGCGCGCCAGTCGCGATGCAATACCGAAACCGGTCAGCCTGACCTCTCCGTTCGTGCAGTTCACGAAGATGTTCGCGGGCTTGATGTCCTTGTGGATGAGGCCGCGCTGGTGCATGCCGGTCAGCGCCGTGGCCATGCCGATGGCGAGGCGCAGGAAGGTTTCCAGCGCCATCGGCGCGCCGGACAGGCCGTCGAGCGGATGGCCGCCGGGATCTTCGAGCACCAGCATGGTCTGGCCGTATGCACGACGAAGCTCGAGTGGCCGCACTGCCCACGCACCATCGAGTTCATCCTTCAACCGGCATTCGTGAGCGAGACGATCGAGGGTTGCGGGCAACGGCTGCTCGACGGCGGGCGAAACCAGCAACACGGAAGTCCGCTGGCCAGCGTCATTCACACGCCAGCCGCGCCGCAGGACGCGTTCATTGTCCTGCTGCAGCGTTCGCCAGTGACGATCTCCATCCGCGTCGAGTTGAATCGACGTATTCATCTGTCGATTTCCTTCATCGGGCCATTGCCGGATTCAGGCGAAAAGAATGGATGTGCGAACACCCGCCAGGCGGCAATGATCAGTTTGCCACATGGACCGCGTCGCGGGGTTCAGTATGCGACGGCGGACAGCGGCACATGCCGCCTGGTTTGCGAGGCGGTTGGGTATGCCTGGGGTCGTCGCTGACGAGTGTGCAGGTGTCCTGCCCGTGACAGATCGATACGTTACATCCAGCTCGGCGCCCCGCTTTGACCGACGGGTTCCGCCGAGTGCAGAGAGAGCGATTCCCCCGCGCTGAGTCGGTCTTCCATCTTGATCAGCTCAGCGACTGAGGTGGCCTTCATCTTGCGCATCAGCTGCGCGCGATTGACCTTGACGGTAATTTCGCTGACCCCGAGTTCCCATGCGATCTGCTTGTTCAGCAAGCCGCGCGCGATCAGCGTCAGGATGGCCTTCTCGCGCGCGGTCAACGATGCGTAACGGCCGTTCAGCTCCCGCTGGACGCAATCGAGCCCACGGCGCGCCTCGTCGTACGCGAGCGCCGACACTACCGTATCGAGCAGCGTCTGCCCTCTGAATGGCTTAGGCAGGAAATCGTATGCGCCGGCCTTCATCGCATGCACGCTCATTATCACGTCGCTGTAGGCGGTAACAAAAATGATCGGAATCCGCACTTTGGCTTGCGCCAGGCGTGTTTGCGCCTCGAGGCCGCCCATGGTTGGCATTCGCACATCGAGTATCAGGCAGTTTGGGAAGCCGGGAGAGTCAGGCGGGAGCTTTTCAAGCTCGATGAGCAGGTCGTTTGCCTGGGAAAAAAGTTGCGTCCCGACGCCGATCGATTTCAACAACGACGCGATCGCTTCCCTTGTCTGCGAATCGTCATCGGCGATGAAAACCAACGATGACCGGGGTTTGGATTCGTTCCAATTCGACGTTTGCATCACCACGATATCTCCTTGAATCGCTGCGGATCAGTCAGTCAGCGTTTTCAGGAACAAGATTAATGCAAGGTATGCTACAGAGATACGACGTCCGAAATTTATACTTTTGCACGTTTTTGTAGGATATCGAACTGCACGCGAACGGATACGTCGCCCCACTCCAGCATCGACATTGTCGTCGATACCTACGTATCGCATCTATGTACTCCCGATATCGTGAATAACGGTCGCCGCGTTCTTAAAATCGAGAATCACGCTCCATGTTGGTTTTCGACTGGAGAGAGCAAATGATCAGTTTCACAACGCCCACGCGGCGTCGTGTACCTCGACTAAACGGAGACGCCATGCACCATGAGCTCATTCTCAACGACGGTCGTAGCATTCCCCAGCTTGGCCTGGGTGTCTGGCAGGCGAGCCCGCAGGATACGGTGACGGCTGTGCGCGAAGCGCTCCAGGCTGGCTACCGGCACATTGATACGGCTTCCATATACGGCAACGAAGAAGCGGTCGGCGCCGGGCTTCGCGAGAGCGGCGTGTCACGCGAGCTCGTCTTCGTGACGACGAAAATCTGGAATGACGCGCACGGGAAGGAGAACGTTCGGCCGGCATTTCAGAAAAGCCTTGAGCGACTGAAGCTGGACAACGTGGACCTGCTGCTCATTCATTGGCCGGTTCCTCGCCATGACCTGTTCGTCGAAACCTGGAAAGCCATGATCGAGCTGCGGCGTGAGGGATTGGCGCGCTCAATCGGCGTATCCAACTTTACATCGGCGCATTTGCGGCGCCTCATTGACGAGACAGGTGTCGCGCCTGTCATCAATCAGATCGAGCTGCATCCGTACCTGCAGCAACGCGAGATGCGGGAGACTCACAATCGGCTCGGCGTTCTCACCCAGGCATGGAGTCCATTGGCACAGAATCGCGCGCTTGCTAACGCCGAGATTGAGCGAATCGCCGCAAAGCACGGTAAGACGGCAGCGCAGGTTGTCATTCGCTGGCATCTTGATAACCGGTTCGTCGTTATCCCGAAGTCAGTCACGCCAAGCCGCATTCGAAGCAATCTCGATGTGTTCGATTTCGCGCTGGACGCTAGCGATATGGCATCCATCGCGACGTTGAATCGCGACGAGCGCCTCGGACCGAACCCGGAAACCTTTGGCGCGTAGCGATCGAACTTCCGGCGGCGCGGCTACGGCGTTTGCGCGCCGCCGCCGAGGTGCGTCAGCAGGCTTTGCATCGGCGCAGATAGCGTGTCCCATTGCTGGAAGCACAGGCAAAGCCGTCTGCGTGCCCAGCTATCGCTAATCGTTATAGTTTTGAACGGATATCCGCGTCGAAAGCGCTTCGCGACCTCCCTTGGAATGATCGCTACTCCCACTCCCTGCGACACCATCTGGCACGATCCCTCGAAGCTTTTCATACGGATACGGACTTTTAGCGTCTTGTGCAGATTGGCAGCCTGTTCGTCGATATGGTCCTGAAGCGCGCTCCCGGCTTCGAGGCCAATAAACTGTTCATCCGTGATATCGGCAAAGCAGACTGCCTTCGATTCCGCGAGTCGGTGCGCAACAGGAACGATCAGAACGAGATGGTCGCTCGCGACGGGCTGGATGGTGAGACCTGTGGGGTTGACCGCATCTGACACAACGCCCGCTTCGGCGAGGCCCGCGTTGATCAACTTAACAATCTCGGCACTCGTACGCTCTCTCAGATCGATATTCAGGCGCGGACGCTGAGCCAGCCACGGCGCGAGTCTCTGCGGCAGGAGACTCATCAACGCTGCCGTGTTCGCGTACAGCAGCAACGTCCCGCGTGCGCCGGTACCGAAGTCGCGCAGTTCTCCCTGCAACAGGCTGTGCTGTCGAAGTATCAGACGCGCATGGTGCGCTAATGCCTCTCCCGCCTCGGTGGTTACCACGCCCTTGCGGCTTCGTTCCAGCAGAGCGACACCGGCATCGGATTCGATGTTACTGATGCGCTCGCTTGCCGACGCCAATGCCAGATTGGCCTGTCGTGCCCCGGCTGTAATGCTGCCGGCTTCGACCACGCAAACGAACAGCTGCAGATCCGCAAGATCGAATCTCATTCGCTCATCCAGACAGTTTTCCTTCGGCAGATCCGAAGGAAGTATCGGAAAAACCGCATTGTGCCAGCTCCCTGCGGGAGATGTAATGCCTGCTATGTGAATACCCCGACCTTTTACGTTGTGCCTCTCTATGACGACCTTTGAATTGTTCTGCCTGCTCTTTGCCACGTTTCTCGGAGCCGGTGTGGTGAAAGGGGTGACCGGAATGGGCTTGCCCACGGTTGCCACGGGCGTACTCGGGGCTGTCATGTCGCCGCTGACGGCGGCGGCGATCCTCGTCGTTCCGTCGTTCGTCACCAACGTGTGGCAATTACTGGTTGGGCCGGACAAACTCCGCCTTATGCGGCGGCTGTGGGTCATGATGCTCTGCATTGTGATCAGTACCGTTCTGGGGACGCGACTGCTGGTCGTCGTCAATCCCGTCTGGTCGGCCCGTGCTTTAGGAATCGCGCTGATTGCCTATGCGGCCTATGCACTGCTTTCGCCGACGCTGTCCATTTCGAAACGGGCCGAGCCCTGGCTTTCACCCATCGTCGGCATTGCCAGTGGGGTGGTGACCGGCGCTACCGGCGTCTTCGTGATTCCGGCGGTGCCTTATTTGCAGTCGTTGGGTCTTCAGAAAGACGAACTGGTGCAAGCGCTCGGCCTTTCGTTCACCGTCTCCACGATTGCGCTCGCCGGTGGGCTCCTGACCCATGGCGCGTTCCGGCTCGACCAGGTCGGTCTGTCGCTGCTGGCTGTCGTTCCCTCTCTCGCCGGAATGTGGCTCGGCTCGATCGTGCGGCAGAAGATCAGCCCGACAACCTTCCGCCGCTGCTTTCTCCTCTTTCTCGTGGTCCTGGGCCTCGAACTGACGCTGCATCCGTTTTCCTGAGTCGTAACCGCCTATTGAAGGGTTTCATCATGAGCCGTATCGCTATTCCCGACATCACGTCCGCCACCGGCGCCACTGCCGATATCTACGCGCGGGTGAAGAAGATTTCCGGTGGCCGCGTGCCCAATACATACGCCGCGTTGGGCTATCTTTTACCGGCGTCTCTGGCCGCGGTGCTCGACGCGCAAGGCACATTGAACTCGGGCGGCCTGAGCCGGCAAGAGCACGAAACGATCAAGCTGTTAGTCAGTGAGAAGACCGGTTGCGATGTGTGCGTGGCCGCGCACAGCTTCGTGGGCAAACTGGTGGGCCTGCCGGTCGAAGCGCTGCGCGCCATTCGCGCGGGGCGGCCTTCGGGTGACGCCAGGCGTGATGCGCTGGTGCGCTTCGTGTCCCACTTGCATACCACGAGCGGCACGATCAGCGAGGAGGAGTTCAAGGCCATCCGTGCGGCAGGCTACACCGACGCGCAACTGGCGGAGATCTCGCTGACCATGGCGCTTGGCATCTTCACCAATACCTTCAACCGTATCAACGGCACTGAAGTCGACTTTCCGCCTGTCGAGTAAGCGCGCGAACCGCGGCGCGCGCCTGGACACTCCCGCAATCCTGTCCTGGAGACATGCCATGCCTCACTACACCTCACTGTTAGCCTTCGGCCTCGTCGCACTGGGTATCGCGCTTACGCCGGGCCCGAACATGATCTACCTGGTGTCACGGTCGATCTGCCAGGGCCGCACCGCGGGGCTCATTTCGCTGGGTGGGGTCGCGCTCGGATTCATCGTCTATATGGTGTGTGCGGCATTTGGCATCACCGCGCTGCTGCTCACGGTGCCGTTCGCATACGACGCTTTGCGCTTCGGCGGTGCGCTCTATCTGCTGTGGCTTGCGTGGCAAGCGGTGAAGCCGGGCGGACGCTCGCCATTCCAGGTTCGCGACCTGCCCGTCGACAACACGCGCAAGCTGTTCATGATGGGCTTCGTCACGAATCTGCTGAATCCGAAAATTGCAGTGCTTTATCTTTCGCTGTTGCCGCAGTTCATCGATCCGCAGCACGGTAGCGTGCTGGGGCAGTCGCTCTCACTCGGCTTCGTACAGATTGGCGTGAGTATCACCGTGAACGCGTTAATCGCGACAACGGCGGGTTCGATCGCCGGGTTTCTCGCGCGCCGGCCCAGGTGGTTGGCGATGCAGCGCTGGATGATGGGAACGGTATTGACGGGCCTGGCCGTTCGGATGGCGATGGAGGCCCGCCGGTAGCGGATATGCGCACAGGTGCGCGCCGCTGCCCGATGTGCGAACCTGGTTTAACAGCCGGCAAACCTACGCTATGAACTTTCAGACGTTGCCACGCCGGATGGTCAACCAGGTATCGCGAGAAAAATTCACTAAATCGCCCCTCTGGTCATGCCCGAAAACAGGCGTCATTCCGCCGAACGATCAGTTCGATTCAGGGATACGAGCAATGACCTTGATTTCGAAGGCGAAACCGGAGAGATAGGTTACGCCGACCGCAGTCCAGTTGGGAAGGGGGCCGCTGCCGAACGCCCGCTTGCGAATGGGCTGGACGGTCTCGAACTGCGCTTGCAGGTCGGTATGGAACGTGGTCACGTCGACGACATCGTCGAGCGTACAACCCGCGGCCTTGAGAACCGAGGCGAGATTGTCGAAGGCAAGCTGAACCTGTTTGGTGAAATCAGGTTCGGGTGAGCCGTCCTCAAGGCTGCCGACCTGCCCTGACACGAACAGCAATTCGCCTGCGCGGATAGCCGCCGAATAGCTGTGGGTCTCGTAAAGCGCTTGCCCGGTGTTCGGGGAAATGACTTGTCTGCTGGTCATGGTCGATGCTCCGGCTTTCGATCTGTTCGCTCCTGTTAAGAGCTAACGTGGGGTTGGAAGGTCACTCAATTCTAGGATCACGACATCTGTTGTCCACGGCGTTTGCGTACATGGTTGCTATACCTCGGTATGGACCCGCTCCCGTCCCTCATTTCGCCCGTGCCTTGCTATTGCGAAAAGAATATTTAATAAAACCGCCTTTACTTATGCGGCGCAAGTAAATTCTATTTGAATAGAAATTTCATTCGTATTTCGTTGAAATGCGCAGCCGGATTGCTTTATAGATATCTATTTCGCAAGCGCCGATTTTACGCGTCTTAATTCACATTTGTTCACAATGAACTGCGCGCCGCTATTTACACTAATACAGGCCGGTTCCATTGACACGGGCAGGCTCTAATACCGGCTGGGATTTCGAACCTATCGCTATTGATACATCGGGCATTGACGACCAGAAACATTTACATAGTGAGGCACATTTTGGGTAACGCTCTCAAATATGGTAATACGGTTGCGCTCTGCAACGGCCAGGACAATTTCTCGGGCTATTTTCTGTCGCTTATCTGGAAGGGGATTCAAAATCCCGAAAAGGCCGACAAGCTCTGGACCGAAGTGGCGCAACCCGGTAAGAATTTTCCGTCGGACTACGTTTGGAAAATCGTCCCTGCCGCAGGGTCGGCCAAGAAGATCGGCGACCCCGTCGCAAACTTCGAAGAGGTATGCATCACCGTGCAGGACGACGCCGGTGCAACGCGTTACCTGGCGATTAATAACGTGGACAACACCTACGTGATGGCGAGCGACAGCTCCGTCGCAGCCAATCTTAGAACGTGGGTGATCTCCGGTACGACTGCAGTCGGCGCAAATAATCAGTCGTCCGGTGAGCTCAAGGACGCGTTGGAGTACGGGATGTTCATCAATCTGCTCAACAAATCGCAGGAGCGGACCGTCAACGCGCACAACGAGGCGAATCAGACAGATGCGTTCAAGCATGTTCTTCGCACCGCTCCGGTCGGTCAGGCGCAGGACATCACCGGATGGTGGCGGGTTGATCAATCGGTCACGGATAAAGGCGACACCGACAACAACGACGACGGCACCTACAATCTGCCGCCCAACATCCGCTTTGCCGTTACGGCAATCGCCAATTCCGCTGCCGAGCAGACCATCCAGATCTACGTCGACGACAAAATGGTCGCGCAATGGAGGGACTGGAGCACGGAGAGCAAGAACACGCAGACGCAGGTTCTGCCGTCCGGGCGCGGCAAGGTCCAGGTGAAAGTGTTGGCCAACGGCAAACCATCGCTGATCGACGGGCGGCATGTCGGGATGGCCGGCAAGACGAACTTCTTCCTCGTTGCGACGGAAGACGGCACGGACAACGACTATAACGATTGCCTCGTGGTCATCAACTGGCCGCTTGGTTGAGGTTCTGTCGTTGAACTCGCGTCGCCCACGCGGCGAACTCGCGTCATTCACGCGTCGAGATGCACGCGCGTGAAGTCGTGACCTTGCGACAGGTCGTTGCGCGGCGGGCTTGAACCCGCCGCGCAACGATGATGGGTGGCAGACGAGGCGCCCGCTGCGAGTCCGCCGACGTGTGCGACATAGTCGTCCGCGCTGCGGCTTAGCTGATCCGCGGGGATCACCCGATTCGCGCCTTGCAACGTGAAGACGGGCACGTAACGCGCGCCCACAAAGCGTATGGTTTGTTCCATCGGACGAAGCAATTCAGCCAGCGTATGTCCGAGGCGTCCATTTCGCTGATACGCAGACTCTGGGCTACCGGTCGATACGATCAGACCCATTTCCTTGCGCGCCAGCCGGTCGCCGCGCGGTCCGTATGCCCAGCCATAAGCGAGGACGTCGTCGAGCCATTTCTTCAACAATGGCGGCACGCTGTACCAGTACAGCGGGAATTGTAGAAAGATCCGCTCGTGGCTTTCGAGGAGCGCCTGTTCCGCAGCGACATCGACAGTCCAGTCCGGATACAACTGATAAATATCCCGAAGCGTGACGGGAAGCGCCGCTTCCTCCAGCCGCGTTCGCCATGCTGCGTTGACCTGCGACTCGCCAGGGTTCGGGTGAGCGAGAATAACCAGTGTCTTGTTGCTCATGATTGGACCCGCCTCCGCGCGGGGTAGATCGATTTCGTTGCGGCCATTCTTGCCTGTTGCACGGAGTCCGCCAATTCCGCAAACACGCGGACGCCAACTGCAGCGATGCACATGGCCGCGCGAGAATGTGGGGATCGATCAGGGTTCCTTCTGATATCGTCGTAAGTCCATCGCCCATCAAGAGCGGGAAGGAGAGCTTCCATGTTTGACTGGGAGGACTTACGCTATTTCGTGGCGTTCAGTCAGGAGCAATCGCTCGCGAAAGCGGCGCGGCAATTGAAGGTCGATCATGCAACTGTCGCCCGAAGAATTGCGTCGCTCGAACAGGCGCTGGAACTGAAGCTGGTCGACCGCCGCCCGCGCGCCTATGTGCTGACCGCAGATGGCGAACGCATCGCTGAACGCGGCAAGCGCATGCAGGAAGAGTCGTTTGCCGTCGAGCGGATGTCGATCGGCGGTCAGGAAGTCGTATCGGGCGAAGTCGTGGTCAGCGCGCCGCCGTCGATGGCACATTGCGTGATTGCGCCGCATCTGGGCAAGTTGCGGGCGCTGCACCCCGCGGTGCGCGTGAAATTGATCGCGGAAACGCGCAACGTATCGCTGATCAGACGCGAAGCCGATATCGCCGTTCGCCTGAGCCGACCGGTCGAAGCCGATCTGGTCGCGCGCAAGATTGCGGTGATTCCGTTTGCGCTCTACGCATCGTCCGACTATCTGGCGTCCCACGTTTCGGAAGACTATGAGTTCATCGGGTACGACGACAGCATGGACGGGTCCGCGCAACAGATCTGGCTGGACGCCCAGGCGAATTCACGCCCCGTGGTGCTGCGCAGCAACAGCCTGGACGTACAGGCGTCCGCCGCACGGTCAGGCGTCGGCGTAGCAGTCTTGCCGTACTTTCTTGGGGACTGGGACGAGAGTCTAAATGTCGTCGCAGAGACAGGCGAGCCTTTGACGCGCGAAGTCTGGCTCTCCATCCACAACGATCTGCGGCATGCGCCTGCAATCCGCAGTGTCATGCAGTTCATTGCTGGTTGTTTTCCCGGTAGCAGCTAATGTGAACAACGTGACGATTTCGACGCATATCGAATTCGCACGATCGCATCGATTGCGATGCAAGGAGACAATGATGGACTACGTAAAGTTCGGCTCGACAGGGCTCGAAGTATCCCGCCTGTGCCTTGGATGCATGACCTACGGCGATCCCGGTCGCGGCGCGCATCCATGGACCCTCGGTGAAGAAGCCAGCCGCCCGCTCATCCAGCAGGCGGTGGAAGCGGGCATCAATTTCTTTGACACGGCGAATTACTACTCCGACGGGACGTCCGAGGAGATTGTGGGGCGTGCGCTGCGGGACTTCACGAAACGCGACGACGTTGTGATTGCAACAAAAGTGTTTTACCGGATGCGCGCTGCCGCAAATGGCGCCGGCCTGTCGCGCAAGGCGATTTTCAATGAAATCGACAACAGCCTGAGGCGCCTCGGCACCGACTATGTGGACCTGTACCAGATCCATCGCTGGGACTATGGCACGCCGATCGAAGAAACGCTCGAGGCATTGCACGATGTCGTCAAGGCGGGCAAGGCCCGTTACATCGGTGCTTCATCCATGTACGCGTGGCAATTCAGCAAGGCGCTCTATACGTCACGGCTCAATGGTTGGACCGAATTCGTGAGCATGCAGAACCACCTGAATCTGTTGTATCGGGAGGAAGAGCGCGAAATGCTGCCGCTTTGCGACGATCAGGGCGTGGCGGTCATTCCGTGGAGTCCGCTTGCTCGCGGCCGCCTCACGCGCGACTGGAACGAAAGTTCCGAGCGTCAGGAAACAGATGCTTTCGGTAGCGGCCTTTACGAAGCATCGCTCGATGCCGATAAAAGAATCGTGGACGCGGTCGCGCAAGTCGCGAAGAACCGCGGTGTCCCGCGCGCACAGGTAGCACTGGCCTGGGTCGCACAGAAAGCGGAAGTCACCGCGCCGATCGTCGGTGCATCGAAGCCGCATCATCTGAGCGACGCGATTAACGCGCTCTCGCTGACCCTTGCGGACGACGAAGTCGCCGCGCTCGAGGCCCCTTATCTGCCGCATCAACTCGCCGGATTCGAGTGACGGAATCGGCTCCGGCGACACGGCGGCCGCGTGCTGTGCATTTTTTCCTGGACGACCCGCAGATTTCAGGAATTGGTGGATAGAAGACCGGTGGCAATAATGCTTTCAACGAACAACGGGAAGCAACAGGCAGATCGCCGATCCGCCGCTTCGTCGTTGAACGGCTTTTCTTCTATCTACGGAGCACGATATGGAACAGTTCAAGATGCGCATCGGCAGCGAGTGGCGCGGTGCAAGCGATGGCCGCACGTTCGAAAGTCTTAACCCCTACAACGGCGAGATCTGGGCTGAGGTTCCGCGCGGCACGGCCGAAGACGTCGACGCGGCGGTGCGCGCCGCTCACGCTGCATTCACGAGCGGGCCGTGGGCGACCATGACCGCAAGCCAGCGCGGAATGGTGCTTCACAGAATTGGCGATGCGATTGCGGCTCACGCCGAAGAGCTCGCCGATATGGAAGTGAAGGACAACGGCAAGCTCAAGGCGGAAATGGTCAAACAGATGCAATACCTGCCGCAGTGGTTCTACTACTTCGGCGGCCTTTCCGACAAGATTCAGGGCGATGTCACGCCGTTCGACAAACCGGGCATTTTTCACTACACGACGTTCGAGCCGCTCGGCGTCGTCGCAACGATCGCGCCGTGGAATTCTCCGCTGCTGCTCGCCGTGTGGAAAATTGCCCCGGCGCTTGCGGCAGGTAACACGGTCGTCATCAAGCCATCGGAGTTCTCGTCGGCGTCTTCGATTCTCTTTGCGAAACTGTGCGAAGAAGCCGGCGTGCCCGACGGTGTAGTCAACGTCGTGACGGGCTTTGGAAAAGAAGTCGGCGAACCGCTCGTGAGTCATCCGCTTGTCGCTCGCGTCGCCTTCACGGGCAGCGAAACGGGCGGACGCCATGTCTACGAGAATGCGGCCCGCTCGTTCAAGCGCGTTTCGCTGGAACTGGGCGGAAAATCGGCCAACATCGTATTCGAGGATGCGAACCTCGACGATGCGGTGAAAGGGGCGGTCACAGCAATATTCTCGGCAACAGGTCAAAGCTGCATGGCCGGATCGCGCCTGCTCGTGCATCGAGTATTCACGACGAATTCGTCGAACGTCTGGTGAAGTTTATGAAGGACGTGCGGCTTGGCGACCCGATGCACGCGGATACGAACATGGGTCCTGTCTCGACTCAGCCGCAACTCGAAAAAACGCTGTACTACATCGATGTCGCGAAGCAGGAAGGCGCACGCCTCGTGTTGGGCGGCGCGCGCTCGACGCGTCCCGGCACAGAGAATGGTCTCTTTGTCGAACCGACCGTCTTCGTCGACGTGCGCAACGATATGCGCATCGCTCAGGAGGAAGTGTTCGGACCGGTCGTCGCCGTCATCAAATTCGATACGGAAGACGAAGCGATCGCCATTGCCAACGACAGTAACTATGGGCTCGCGGCCGGCGTCTGGACGCAAGACCTGCGTCGCGCGATGACGGTGCCGAAGCGGCTGCAGGCCGGCAGCGTGTGGGTCAATGCCTATCGTCTCGTGAGCTATCTGGCGCCGTTTGGCGGCGTCAAGGCGTCCGGTATCGGCCGTGAGAACGGCATTCGCGCCGTGTATGAGTACCTCGAAGCCAAAAGTGTCTTTATCAATCCGACGCCGGGTGTAGAAAATCCGTTTGTGCTGAGCTAGCGGGCGCACGCGACTAAGGCGATCGTTGTCGCGGTGACGCGACGACGATCGTTCGTTCATTCATTCATCCGAATCCGTCACGTGTCACGCTTATGAAGCGTTCGCCGCATCAACGAATACAGCGCAAACAGCAACGCCAATGCAGTCGTCGCACCGGCAGCTTCAAACGCGGCGGCAATTCCCTTCAGATCGACCAGATACCCCCCGACGTAGGAACCTGACGCAACCGCAAATTGGGCCATGCAAACAATCAGCGCGGCGCTCTTTTCGAAATCGGCAGGCGCCGTTTCATACATCCATATCTGCTGCGAGACCGGCCATGCGCCCCATGCCAGTCCCCAGAACGTCGCACATACCACTGCGCCCACTGGCGAAGTGCCGAAGACAGGCGCGACGCTGACCGATCCGCCAAGCGTCACGATCGTGACGATCAGCGTCCATTTCAAACTCACCCTCGTTATCCGCTCCGCCACGAAGTTGCTGAACGCGCCGACGATTCCATACGCGAGCAATGCAGTGGTGAGAAGTGCGCCAGACATGTTCGGAGCCGAATTCAGATACGGTTCCAGAAACGTGTAGCCGACAAACTGGCCGCCGTACACGAGTGCCGAGCCCGTCAGCATGATCTGCATGTCGCGGCGTTTCAGCACGGCTGCGAGGTCTCGCAGGCCGACCGGTCTCTCGACCGGTAGCGGACGCACGAATCTCAGCTGGGCAGTCAGTGCGGCGAAACCCGCGAGCGCAACGCATAGGAACACCGCGCGCCAGCCGAGAAGCCGTGCACCGATTGACCCTACGGGCGCACCGAGCACGGTACCGAAGGCAATGCCTGCGGAGAGTATCGCGAGCGCCTTGCCGGCATCGGCTTCGCGCACGAGTCTGCGCACAGCGGACATCGAAAACGTCCAGAATCCTCCCACGGCCAGACCGAAGAGTAGCCGGCCGGCCAGCAGCATACGAAACTGCTGTGCACAGGCGCAGACCACAACCGAGACGATCATCGCCAGCGTCAGCGCCTGGAGCATTCGGCGTCTGTCGACGTCGCGTGCAAACACGATTAAAAGCGGGCCCGCCAGCGCGGCCATGAGTCCCGGCATCGTGACGACTAACCCCGCCTCGCCTATGGAAACACCCAACGAACCGGCAATCGCTTCAAGCATGCCGATCGGCGCGACCTCGGTGGTCACGAGCACGAAAGCGGCGGTCGCAACGCTGATAACCGCAAGCCAGTCTCGGGTGGTGGTCGCGGTGGTTCCTTTTTGCATACGCGTGGTCTGTAGATGCAGCGTCGAGTTGGAACGCGCATGATGGCCGGCAGCACCCGATGAGCAAACCACCGGGTGCTGCGCACGACTTCGCGCCTTTGCGCGCCAAACGCTAGTGCGCCGGCTTGATGTTCTGATTGAGCGAGAAGAAGTTGGTCGGGTCGTATTTCGCCTTCACTTCGGCAAGCCGCGCATAGTTGTCGCCGAACGCGGCCTTGGTGCGATCGAGCACTTCATCGCTCGTGAAGTTCAGCAGATAGTCGCCGGTCGAATAGGGCTGCAGCGCATCGGAGGTGGCGCGCACCCAGCCGATGTGCTGGTCGCTCTCTTTCGGGTCCGGCCACTGTCCGCTGATTCCGATGTTGTACAAGGCGTTGCGCTGCCCGAACGCGGTGTCCGCCTGCCCGACGCGCGTCGGTGCGCCGGCGTAGTACTCGACGAGCAGCGACGAAAGCGGCGACTTCATCTGCGTGCCTTGCTCGACCAGCACGTCGATCGCTTCATCGGAAAACGCGGTCAGGAAGGTCGACTTCCAGTAGTTGTGCATGTCGTCCGGATACGATCGGCCAGCGAGCCCTTGCATCGCGAGGAACGGTATCGGTTCGACCGTATCGCGAATCGGCGTGCCGAACCTTCGCAGTGGTTCGATCACGCGCTCGCCTTCTGCGATGTCGCCGCACCAGCAGATGTACAAAGCCGACACCGGCTCGCCGTCCGGCGTCGTGATGATGCCGGCGTAAGCGGTCATCTCCTCCGGCGCGGTCGTGATGAAACTGCGGTACAGATGCATGATCGCGCGTGCTTCGCTGCGCGGCCACAGCAGCTGGCCGCCCAGCACGGTGCGTACCGGGTGGGCGCGGAACGAGAACGACGTGACCACGCCGAAGTTGCCGCCGCCGCCTCGAAGCGCCCAGAACAGATCCGGGTTCGAGTGATCGTTTGCGGTGACCAGGTCTCCCTCGGCCGTCACGACTTCGCACGACTCCAGGTTGTCGATCGTCAAGCCGTACTTGCGCACCAGCCAGCCGACACCGCCGCCTAGCGTGAGTCCGGCGATACCTGTCTTGGGGACGACGCCCGCCGGCACCGCGAGTCCGTGCCGCTGCGTTTCGGTGTCGAGATTTTCGAGCAGCGCGCCACCCTGCACGTGAACCTTGCGCGTTTGCACGTCGACCGTGACACGGTTCATCGCCGACAGGTCGATCACGATGCCGTCGTCGCAGAGTGCGCGACCCGCGACGTTGTGGCCGCCGCCCTTGATCGATACCAGCACATCGTTCGCCCGCGCGAACTTCACCGCACGGATGACATCGTTGACGCCGGAGCAGCGCGCGATCAAACCCGGGTACTTGTCGATGCTCGCGTTCCAGATGCGGCGTGCCTTATCGTAACCGGCGTCACCGGCGGAAAAGATCTGTCCTGCAAAGTTGTTTCGGAAGATATCGATAGCCGTCGTGTCGATGGGCGTACCGTCGCGACGTTTGAGCGTAGCACTATGCATTGTTGCGTTCCTGAAGTGGTGATTCAATCGGTCGTGGACTACCGCCGTCGAACTGCCGGGTGATCAGGTCGTCAGCGCAATGCGGTGTCAACACAAGAACGCCGGATTGCTGGTCTTATTCCTTTTTTTGAGTCGGATGGCTAGTCCATGATCAGGAATGCGTATTGGTCCAACCCGCTTTAGCAGTTGGATAGCAGTCTCAAGATGCGCGCTCCGAGATGCTCTGCGGTGGCTTGCGAATCGATGTTGGTAAAACTAAGGAGCAAAGCGGACTCTTCGCCGGAATTCGTGGTCCAGTCGCTCAATGCCTCTGCGTATAGTCCCGCTTCGCGCATGCTCGCAACGAGCCGGCGATCCGACTGCCGATCCGGCAAGCGCAGGATCACATGCATGCCTCCCGGTTGGGTGTCGATGTGCATGTGTTTGCCCAGTGCGCTTTTCAGGCCCGCCACGGTCGCTTCGCGACGCTCGGCGTATAGCTTCCGCATCCGCTGGATATGCCGGGCAAAATGGCCTTCCGTGATGAAAGCGGTGACGATTGCCTGGGTGAGTTCGGGGCTGCCGCCCGCCACGGCATGAATGATTCTTTCGAACGGGTCGATTTGCGATTCGGGCACGACAAGATAGGCAAGCCGGATGCTCGGAAACAGCACCTTGCTGAAGGTGCCCGCATAGAGCACACGGCCATCGCGATCGAGACTCTTTAACGCAGGCAGAGGGCGGCTGACATACCGGTACTCACCGTCGTAATCATCCTCGATGATCCATGCGTTATTGCGCGCTGCCCAGTCAAGCAGTGCCAGACGCCGAGGCAGGGACAAGGAAACACACAGCGGACTCTGGTGCGCAGGCGTGACGACGGCGGCGCGCGCCCGCGGCGCCGCATCGATTGCCGCCGTCACGACCATGCCGTCTCCGTCCACGGCCACCGGGACGGCCGCAATCTGCATCAGGCTCAGAATTTCTCGCGTTGGCGGATAGCCCGGATCTTCAACCCATACGCGATCGCCCGGCTTTAGCAACGCACGGCCAATCAATTCCATCGTATGACGATACCCGGATGTCACGAATATCTGCGCAGGGGAGCAGTTGATGCCACGCGCGACCTGGAGATAGGCGGCGATTTCGGCGCGCAGCGCCTGCAAGCCGTAAACCGACGGATGCGTCATGTTGGACGGATGCACAGCACGTACACACCGTGCTCCGAGGCGTGCCCAGATCTTTCGCGGAAATGCATCGAGCGCGGGCAATCCCATCTGGAATGGCAGCACCGTATCCGGCCGAAAACTGGTGCGAACCACGCTGCGTATGACTTGAGGAGTCGGGCTTGCGACAGGAGAGGGCGGTTTGAGATCCGGCGTCACGATGGAGCCGGCCTGACCGCGAGCCTGAATGTAGCCTTCCGCGCGCAGCAACGCGAAAGCGGTTTCGATCGTGCCTCTTGCCAGCCCCAGTTCTTTGCTTAGCGCTCGAGCCGAGAGAATCCGGTCACCCGGTTTTAGCACGCCGTTGGTAATCGCACCGCGAAACCGTTCATAAATCTGCCGGTAAATGGGTTCGGTTGCTGCGGGATCCAACGGCGAAATTTCGCGGCCCTTTACGACGGTCATGAACTGGCACACCTGGACAATTTCAAAACAGCCAAGCCGTGCCACGAGCGCGCTGACGCTGCACGGCACAGGCTCATCATCTGCCACGTCAGACTACCGTCGTCGTGACGTGTGTCCAAGATCCATGAATCGTTATTGCAACTGGTCCATGCCCTTTGAGTGAAGCAAGCTTCAGCCTCCGTCTCCGCAGGCTGGAGAATACCGCGCTGCTGGTCAGTAATCCCACTGCACCGGCACGAAACGGAAGCCTGCACCGTGCTTCGCAATGTGGCCGATGGACGGAAACGCGATATGCGCAGCAGCCAGCAAAGCACCGGTTTCAGCAGCTTCGTTGAGCAGCGCGATACGCACGTCCACTGCTACTTCGGGTTCGTGCTCAAAGCCGTTCTGCCATTCCGGATTGTCGAAGCCGACTTCGAAAATCGCGTCACCTACGAACGTCAGCTTCTCGCCGTTTGATGCGACGTCCACGACGCAGTGTCCCGGCGTGTGCCCACCCGTCACGCGTGCCGTCACACCCGCTGCGACTTCCACGGTCTGATCGAACTGCACGATGTTTTCGCCGTAGAGTTCGACGAACTTTGCAGCTGCCTTGCGAAGCGCGGGAGGAACCGTTTCCGGCATCACCGTCTTGCTGAAGTCGGGATTTTTCCAGAACGCCACTTCCGCAGCCGACACGTGAATGCGCACTTCGGGGTTCAGCTTGCCTTTGACGCCTTCAACGTTCAGCCCACCGACGTGATCCATATGCATATGGGTAATCACGATATCGGTGATCGCGGCCAGATCGATGCCGGCCGTTTCGAGGCGCATCACCGATCGACCGGCACGCGTGAAGTATTCGAAACCATCACCCACGCCCGAGTCGATCAGGATCAGGCGATCGCCGCTGCGCACGAGCGCGATATTCAGCGCCCAGTCGAACATGTCACGTTGCAGGAAGCGGTGGTCGAACCATTCGTTGCGGTCCGCTTCGCTGACGTTGGTGGACATCGTGGAGGTCGGCAGCGGCAGAATGCCGTCGCTGATCAGCACGACATCGACGTCACCCACGCGCACGGCGTAGCGGGAAGGCACGAGTTCGCCTGAACCTTCTTTGCCGAGGTTGGCGGTAACGGGCTGCACATTGCGGGCTGTTTTGCTCATCTTCGATAGTCCTGTTCGTTAAGTGGGGAAAACCGCACCAGGCGGCGCGGTCCACGAGCACGACTACGAATTTCGCGCGCTTCGATCTGCTCGCGTTTCGACCGACCGTGTGACTGATTGTAGGGAGAGGGGGCGAACGCCAGTAGCGTCGTGAAGGCGTTCAGCATGTTGTCCGGGCGACAACAATTGAGGTTTTTTTTGCATAAATCAGTCTGGCCAGGGCGCGCCAGGTTTGGTTGCTTATGCAACAAGACCGTCATGAAGTTGCAACACAAGGCGGATATTTTCGCGGGACCTTACTAACCCCTCCCATTTCTCCACTTTTTTAAAGTACCGTGAAAGAAAAAATCTTAATTTCCGTCATCCTGGCAGCCGGTCTTAGCGCATGTGGTGGTGATGGCGGTGGCACGGGTGGCAGCAGTGGCGGCAACGCCGCGCCTGCCGATCAAAAAACGCCCTCGCTTGCATTTACCAATCCGCAAAGCACCATTGATCTGAACGGCTACACGCAGACAGCGATGTTTCCTCTGCAGTTTGCGACGAGCGGGACCAACCTGCTGAACGCAGAGGCGTCCGGCGTGACCTATGACAAGGACACCGATTCGTTGTTCGTGATTGGCGATGGTGGCACCGCAGTCGTGCAGGTTTCAAAGGTCGATGGTCACGTCATCGATTCCATGACGCTCAATGCCAACGACTTCCAGGACACGGAAGGCATTACCTATGCCGGTGGCGGCAAGTTCGTCCTCGTTGAAGAGCGTCTGCGTCAAGTCGATCTGTTCACTTATGCGCCTGGCACTACGCTGAGCAGAGCAGACGTACAGTCCGTCAAATTGGGTACAACCGTTGCCAATGTCGGTATCGAAGGCGTCACGTTCGATCCCGCAACCGGCGGCTATATTGCCGTGCGCCAGTCGCAGCCCACCAGCATCTTCCAGGCCGGAATCAATTTTGCCGCCGGGACGGCGACCGCACCGAACGGTACGCCTATCACGTCGGGCACGGACAATCCGCCGGCGTTGTTCGATGCGGCCAACACCGGTCTTTCCGCGTTCAACGACGTTTTCGCGTTGTCGAATATCGTCGCCACCAACGCATCGGATTACGGCAACGTCATCATCATCGGCGCGCCGGATGGCAGGATCGTCGAGATGGACCGTGCCGGCAATTTGCTGAGTAACCTGTATATGAGCGCCACGGCCCAGAACGAGGGCGTGACGATGGGCCCGGACGGCACGATCTACGCGGTGGGCGAACAGGCCGCGGGGCCGAGCCTGCCAGGCCTGACCATCTTCAAGCCGACCACCGGCGCAAACAATGTCGGTATCGGCAGCAACCTCTACCTGACGTTCGATCAGGCGGTGAAGGCGGGCGCGGGCAATATCGTTCTCAGCAATGGCGCCGACGATACGCGGACCATTCCTGTGACCGACGCGTCGCAAGTGACGTTCAGCGGTAACGTCGTCAAGATTCATCCGAAGTTCTACATGGTTGCTGGCACCACGTACCACGTCACGTATCCGACAGGGGCGATCAAGACGGCAGCAGGGGCCGATACCGTTGCCGTGTCCGACCCGTCGACGTTCTCGTTCAAGCCGATCGGCACCGTTGACCACACGGCCCCGACTTTGAACAACACTGCGCCGGTCGATGGCGCGACCGGGATCATCGGCAATCACATGACCCTGTCGTTCAGCGAGGTCGTGCAGGCGGGCGCGGGCAACATCGTGATCAGCAACGGCTCCGATACGCGTAGTGTGGCCGCGGACGACACGACTCAGGTCAAGTTCAACGGCGGCCGGGTGAGCATCACGCTGACGACACCGTTGCAGGATAGCTCCCGCTATACCGTGCAAGTGGCCAGTGGCGTGATCACTGACCTGTATGGCAACGCCTATGCGGGCACCACGCGGAGCTTCACGACTGCGGCAGCCGGTGCGCCGGCGCCGACCGTGCTGATTTCGGAAGTGAACTCGAATGCAGACGGTGGCCAGGATTTCTTTGAGCTCTATAACTACGGCGGCACCGCAATCGATCTGACCGGCTGGAAGTGGGGCGACAATCACGCCGACGTCAACGATGCCAACAATAGCGCGGCATTTGTGGCCGGTACGGTGCTCGCGCCGGGTGAACATCTGGTTGTTGTTCCAGGTGTGCCGGGAACGGCCGAAGCTACGTTCCGCACAACATGGAACCTCGATAACACGGTGCCGGTCGTTGCAATGTTGAACGTCAATAACGATGCAGCGAATCCGATCGGTTTGGGTAAGGGCGATGCGGTGATCGTCTATGACGCGAACGGTAATGTTGCGGCTGCAATGAACTACGGCACACCGATCAATGCGGCGCAAGGAGATGGCACGACGGTAGCGATTCCGACGGCTTTAGGTGCGGACACAACCCTCGTTAAAGCCGGAAATCATGCTGGCGCTGTCTTTACCACCAATGCCGGTGCGAAGGTCTCCGCGGTGTGGGATACGGTTTCGTCGACAACGGCGCCGAACTATATTGCGGCAGTCGTTAACTCGCTTGGCGGCAAAGCCGAACCGTCTAGCGCTAGTTCGATTGGTTCGCCTGGACAGTAATTCTCCGCGCTTTGCGGCACGCGTATTGTTGAAATCCGCCCGACGACTGTGTCGGGCGGTTTTTTTATGGGCTTTAACGCGTCGCGTGGCCATCGCGCGGGCACTTGCGTTCGTGGTGGCATCCACGTCCTCGTTGCCGATACGCGTGTATAGCAACTATGTACTTCCGACATCGTCGCTAAGCGTCGTTGTGATCTTAGAATCGACTGACGATATAGAACGCCTCGAATTGCCTGCTCCAGAGAATGCTTCTCAACAGGCGTCTACACAGTTCCAACAAGAGCGGGTCTTCCCGATAACCACACGCTGCGTGCGTGCGCAGGGGCAACTATTGCCTTCGCGTCGCATACGTTCGAGTTTCGTTGCTTGAATTCCCCCAAAACGCGGAGTGCAAAATGAAAGCGAAGTTAACGCTCGTAAGCGCGGTATCGGTATGTATGTCGATGTGGATGGGACAGGCGTGGGCGCAAAGCTATACGCAAACGAATCTGGTGTCGAATAATGCGGGCGCGGCGAATTCTGTCGATCCGCAACTTGGCGGTCCGTTGGGCCTGTCGCGCCTTTCCAGTAGCGAATGGTGGGTATCGGATTCGCAGACAGGCGTTAGCACGTTGTACGTCGGCGACGGCACCAAGAACCCGCTTGTCGTGACGGTTCCAGCGGTACACACTTCGCGAAGGGAAGCGACATCAGGAACGCCGTCGGGCACGATCGCCAACAACAGTCCGACGGATTTCCTCGTGAGCGGCAAGCCGTCGGTGTTCCTGTTCTGCACACTGGACGGCGCGGTAGTCGGCTGGAATCCGGCCGTCGGTGCGGTGACAGGCCCAACGCCGGCCTCGAATCACGCAGAAATCGTCGCGACGGGTGAACAAGGCTCGATCTATACCGGCATCGCGAGCGCGTTTCTGAACGGCAAGCGTTATCTGTATGCGGCGAATTTGGGCCGCGGCCGCATCGATATCTACGATTCGACCTTTCGCCCCGTGAAACTGCGCCGTGGCGAAGCGGCGCCATGGCGCTTCGACGATCATCATTTCTACAACGATAACGTTGCATTCGAAGACGAACGTCTGCCGGCGGGCTTTGCGCCGTACAACATTCAGGCCGTCGGCAATGATCTGGTCGTGACCTATGCCTATCATCCGGACAGACGAAGCACGAGTCCGATGGCGGGTCCTGGTTTGGGCTATGTCAACGTGTTTTCATCCTCGGGAGTTCTGCTCGCGCATCTCGAGCATGGCGAGTACATGAACGCGCCGTATGGGGTCGCGCTGGCTCCGCTGGATTTCGGCGCGTTCAGTCATGACCTGCTCGTCGCTCAGTCGGGGGATCCGAATGGCCAGTCCGGCGGCGTCATTGCGGCGTTCGATATGTTCACGGGGAAGTTCGATGGCCTCCTGAAGAATGCCGGCGGGAAGACGTTAGTCATCCCGGGATTGCGCGGCATCGCTCCGGGTAATACGTCGCCGGCCAACCTCGATGCAGCGGGTGCACCGGCTGCGCAACTCTACTTCACGGCGTTCTCGGGTCAGGCTGCGGGTGGGAATGCGCTGTTCGGATTTCTCGCGCCTGTTGCGGCTGATCTGATCAAGGGGAATGACCAGTAAGCGTGCCCATCGGCCATGATGGTATGCGCGGAATGCCGAAGGGAGCGCGTTCAGCGCGTAATTGGAAACTGCGCGTAAACTGCACTGCCAGGAAAGCTGGAATCTGCGTTCATTTCCTTGTCTTGACGCATTTCCACGCGCCGTCGATATTGTCTGCCTGCACGAAAAATTCAGCGATGGAAGATTGCCCGTAAAAGAATTCGACCACCATTCCAAGGACACTTCATGCACGCTGTCACTGCATTCAATCTGGTGCTCGTCCTGCTTATCGCGATCATCGCGCTCGAAGTGCTTGCCAGGCGTATGCGGCTGCCGCCCGCCGCCGCACTGCTTGTCGGCGGGGTAGCGATGGCTTTCGTGCCCGGCTTGCCGAACTTCGAGCTGGACCCGGAACTGGTGCTCGTCGTGTTCCTGCCGCCGCTGCTGATGTACGGTGCGTACTTTTTCGTGTGGGACGACTTCAAGCGCAACCTGAGCGGCATCCTGCTGCTTGCGATCGGCGCGGTGGGCTTCACCACGCTCGTCGTCGGCGTCGCGGTGCATCTGGTCGTGCCGGAACTTCCGTGGGCCGCATGCTTCGCGCTCGGCGCGGTGGTTTCGCCTCCCGATGCCGTCGCGGCCAAGGCCGTGCTCGAACGCGTCGCGCTGCCGCGCCGTCTGATGGTGCTGCTCGAAGGCGAAAGTCTGCTCAACGACGCAGCGGGCATCGTGCTGTTCCGCTTCGCGCTCACGGCAGCGTTGAGCGGCGTGTTTAGCGCGCCGCATGCAATCGCGAGCTTCGCGGCACTCTCGCTCGGCGGCATTGTCGTTGGGGGCATCGCGGGCTTTATTGCGGTAAAGCTTATGCGCGCGCTCGAAGACGACTACCTCGTCATCACGACGTCGATGCTCACGGCCTGGGTCAGCTATGTGGCGGGGGAGATGCTCGGCGTATCGAGCGTGATCGCGACCGTCACGTGCGGGATGGTCGTCGGCTGGCATCAGCACGAGGCGCTCACGGCGTCGCAGCGCATGCGCGGCACGGCTTTCTGGCAAGTCGTGGTGTTCGTGCTGGAGGCGCTTGTCTTTGTGCTGATCGGGCTGTCGTTGCGGGGCATCGCGGTGCGTCTCGGCGGTGTCGGTGACGCGTTCTCGCTGCTCGGCCCCGCGACGGCGGCGGTGATCGCCGTCGTGATTCTGTCGCGCTTCGTCTGGGTGTTCGGTGTTGAATCGCTGAAGTGGATCGCCGCGAGCGTCACCGGCCGCAAGACGAGCGGTAACGGTGAACCTGCCCCGGCGGACTGGCGCGCGGCCACTGTCGTCAGCTGGGCGGGCATGCGCGGTGTGGTCACATTGGCGGTCGCGCTCTCGCTGCCCGAGACGATGCCGGGTCGCGATCTCATTCTGTTCGCGGGATTCGCCGTGATTCTCGTCACGGTGCTGTTGCAGGGCGCGACGATCGGCCCGCTAATCGCATGGCTTTCGCTGACGCGTGGCCACGAACGCCGGTCTGGCCACTTGACCGAGCCGCAGGCGTGGGCGCGGCTGGAGGCAGCGCAGCTTGCCGCGATTCAGCCGCTCGTGCACGACGCGAACGGCGAAGTGATCCATCCGCGTCTGCTGGAGCAATACACCTATCGCGCCGCGCTCACGCAGCGCTTCGAGGATATGGAGGCCTTTCCGACTGAAGCCAGGCGCGCACATTACGACATCGTGCTCTCCGCCATCGCGGCTGGGCGCGCGGAGCTGTTGCGGCTCCATCGCGCAGGGCAGATTCACGACGAGCTATTGCACGCGCTGGAGCATGACCTCGATCTGCAGGAGATTATCGCGATGCATTCGCGGAGCTGATGAAGGGCGGGTGTCGCCAGTCGACGGTAATCACGTTCTACTGGAAATGGCTAAACAGAGAACAGCCACCGCACTAACGACAATCGCTTCAAACGCTCAACGCGTAGTACACCGTCGTCATGCCATTGCGCATGGCATGAACCGCCATGGTGACCAGAAAAGGACTGCCGCCTCTGCGGTCTTCAATCACGAACGTTGCTGCCAGCACGAGTCCGATATTGAATGTCACGAGGACGTACGCAAGGCTGTACGTATGTCCGAGTCCGAAGAACAGCGCGGACACGACGATCGCGGTGGCGGTTCCGCAGCCAAACCGGTTCAACAACCGGATACATGCCCACTGATTGACTGCCGTCTCAAGTACTGGGGCAATCAGGCAGCCAATCAGAATCATCGGTCCAAGACCGTGCTTGACGAATTCCGGTCCACCAATAGAAAGATCGGATTTGGCCAGAGCTAAAACCAGCGCAGGCGCAGTTGCCACGTAAGTCAGCAAGAGCGCGACCAACATCAGCGGCAGCGAAGGAAGTTTAGTGGCCCATGCAACGCTGCTTACCCAGTACCGCTCGATCGTTTTCAAAAGATCTCTCCATCGACGATCCACTACCGCTAAAGGACAGTCGATGATAAGCGATCCAGGTGATTTTGACGGCTTGATTTTAAGAAGAGACAAATACGGCCGTGGTCAATCGCGCTGTGTATGCATCTGGCTCAAGTCAGCAAGCCGCTGCGTGATATGCGGCAACCAGTAGGAGCGGCCGAACAGGATAGTTGCGACAAGCACGAGCACGGCGATAAAGCCGATCGAAGCCGACCGTATCGTTCGCGCTGATTCAGTTTGTGTTCCACCGCGTCGCCGGATAATCAGTTCGGCAATTGCGAGGTTGGGCACATAGAAGAAGAACGACATGATCTTGTCGAACAGCCCATCGTAAGTATGCGAATGGTGACCGAAGCCGCCGATCAGCTTAAGCCAGATTCCATAGTCCATTCGGAAAAGCCACGATCCAATGCCTAACGCGAATAACCGGATGGCCCACGCACGATGTATATCGAAGCGTCCGGCTCGCGCATGGCGCACCGTGTTAACGGCGCACAGCACCATCAATGCGCCGTAGAGCGCAAAGCCGGTCGACATGACGGGGCCGCCTACCGTGCCTTCGATAGCAATATAAACAAGACCGCCAACGCCCGTTGCGAGGGCCGCGGCGGCATAGAACCGGCCTATCCATCGGTGAACGTTTGGAGCGCGGGCTCGTAGTGGCGCGATCAGCTGCATCGGGCCGAGAATAAGTACGATGGCGCCCGCAAGGAAATGGGCGCCTATTGCAGCGGTTGCCAGCATCGATCCGGGCTGGTAAATGCGCGGTAGCACCTCATTCCAGTCCTGCATCGTATGCGTGAGCAATGCGCCTTCGTAATAGACCACGATATAGGCGCTGAAAATAATCGCACTGAGCCAGCAGACTATAAAAAGCAGTCGGGTTGACATCCGACCAGAGCGGCGCGACCGGGCAGAAATACCGGGCACTGATGACGGTTGTGGCATAAGGTCTTGACGTTAAAAGGCGCGATCATTTTCGGGCATCGGCGGCCCAGGACGGCAAGCACCAACGCTGGTGCATGGCTCTCGCGCATCTCGTCAAACGTCCGCCGGGAGGATTTATTCCGCGCATGTCGCGCAAACCGCGTTTCCTATTGAATCGGCCACCGGCGCCGCCACACCTTCAGAGCAACAGGTTGTCCATTGATGCTTTCAACTATGGCCTTGACCCTATCGCCTTCCTGAATCCAGCCAAGCGATGCGGCATCAGTCGCCTTGAACACGGTCGTTAGCGGCGCCATACCGACGTTCTTTGGCATCACCTGTCTGATCGATACGAGGTCTCCCGCACGATCGATTTGCGTGACTTGCCCATAGATAACCAAGGGGAGTTGTAGACGGTGAGTATCTTCAGATGCTGCCTCCTCAGAAGCAAAAACGGGCGGAGCAGAGAGGAACACGGCTACGGCAAAAGAGCCTGCAAATCTATTCATGGTTCTTCCCATTCGAATTGATGTGTCGTGGACAGAGTAGTTCGTCCAATATCAAGCGTCATCCACATCAGAATTGGAAAGTTGACTTTGCGGAGCGCAACGTTTCGCTGTAGGCGGGTCGTTTCTCAATGGGAGTTGAAAGAGCCGGGCATGCTCGACAAGTATGTCGATGTTCCCGTGAGGCGAGCGCTTTCGAAGCGCTTCGTCCGAAGCGAACCGGCGGAAAAGATGCGAGTCCCGTTGCAACCGGGACATAAAGTGAACCTGTCGAAACAGGGCGGCGCCCTACGCCTCGGAAATGGTCACCTCGTAGTCTTCGTCGTAGAAGGCGACGAGGAATTCCTCGGGCATCAGCCACGAATCGATGCTGACCGTTTTCTCCCCAACGTCAACGTCGACTTTCGCGTCGGCGTCGACCATCTTCATTGCATGCTCGAGCGTCGAAACGTCGTCGGGGCGAAGTTCATTTTTCACTGAGAATTTCATTGCCGCATCTCCAATAAATACCTGAAAGACAGTCTAGGATTTGCGGGGTTTCATCGACATGCCCGATGTGACGGTTTGAGGACATTTTCCGCTCGCTTCCGGCCAGGCGGCTTCCCGCCCGGAGGGAAGCCGCACGCCGAATGACGCGCGCTATTTCATCGCGGCAACGACTTCTTCGGTCGTCAGCACCGCGTGTGCGAGAAACTGGTAGTTGACCAATGCAGCCTGATAGCCGTCACCCCACGTCGGATGGCGCGGCCCGGCAGTCGCATCTTTCACCACCGCGATCTCGAAGCCCTGCTCGAGCAATTCGCGCAGGTGGGATTCGACGCAGATATTGGCCAGCATGCCGCCGAGCACAATCTTGCTCATGCCCCGTTTGCGCAATTGCAGCGTCAGGTCGTTGGTCTGCGGTCCCCATACCTTGTGCGGGCTCGCCACGACCGTTCTGCCGTCTTCGATATACGGCTTGAAGCGGGCAAGCCAGTCCGCGCCCGAACCTTCAAAGCCGCCGAGATTCAACGGTCCTTTTCTCGCGAAGCTTTTGCTTTCCACTTCGCCTTGCTCGAGCGGACCATATGACTTCCACGCGTAGTCGGTCGGATAGAAGTAGTGCGGCGAAATAAAGACTTCGTATTGCTTCGCTTTTGCTGCCTTGAAGATGTGCTCCATATTGTCGACCGTGCGGTTCTCCGTCACGCTCGCGCCTACGGCTCCCCAGTTCACGCCGTGCTCGCTCAGCACGTCGTTTTGAGGGTCGATAAACACCACTGCGGTGTCGCTGTTGCTAAGGTTCATATCCGCTTCCTGGTCGAGATGAGATTGTGGTCGAGATGAGGTTGGGTCCAGTCGCGCTGTGCCGCGACACAACCGTATCACCGCGACGAGCGGAAAATATTCGATGTCGCGAAGCGGATTCCAGATTTGCACGCAAGCCGAGGCCAATCTGTTGGACGCTGCTTCCCGAACAACTCGTATGTCGATTGGGTTGACGAATTCCGGATCCCATCACCTTCGGCGTTTGCGTAGGCTGACGAATTGACGAGGCGTCAAGGAAGCCGAATTGTTCCGAACAATGACAAAGCTCGCGTCAACTCGCGCGGAACGCATTATCATCGTTGTGTTGCGGGCGGTCGGTTCGTTTGTTCAGTTACGGTTCCTCAGCCACGGTTCCCCAGCACAGGGAAGGTCAAGCCATGGTCCGTCTTGTCATGATCCTGCTCGGTGTCGACTACCTGCGCACGCGCTGGCGTGAACTGCTCGCGGTAGGATTCCTGAGCACTGTGCTAGGCGTGGTGATTTTCTGCGACGCACTCGACGGCGCACTGTGGTTCCCCATCATTCCATTCGCGGGTCTGCTTCTGCTTGAAGGCCTCGCGACGCTTGCCGTGGCGTGGACCGGCATAGGCGGACAGCGCACGCTGCGCTATGTAAAAGGCGTGACCTTTATTGCGTCCGCCGGGCTCGTGCTGATCGGCGGCGTGCACGGCAACTTCATCCTGTCCTTGATTTTCGGTACGCTGTTTCTTGCGGACGGCACGCTGCAGATCATTGCCGCCGCGTTCGTGCGTTACCGGACGTGGAAGATGGCAATTGCGGGGGGCGTGCTGGAAATCGCTATTGCGATCTTCTTTTATCAGCCGTATCCCGATCACTACGCGGGCACCATCGCATACTGTGTCGCCTTCGGCTTGCTGTTCGGCGGCTGGAACATGACCTTGCTCGCGATACGGGTGCGGCGCATGGCGACGAACCCCGTCGTGGCCGACGAAAAGCGCACGGAACATAAGGTCGTGGGAATGGATACCGCCGCGGCAGCGGCCGCAGTCGCTGTGCCCGCAGAAGGGTCCGCACAGATATCCACGCAAGACGCGCCCAGGCCGCCATCGTCGAACCTACCCGACAGTCATCCCCAACCACACGAACACGTTTTGACGATACACGTGTGGACGCCGGTCGGTTCCGCGAAATCGCAGGCACGACGGCAGCCGATTATCGACCGCTATATTGCCGCAGTCGATCGAAACGGTGCGATCTCAACCGGCCATGCCGCGCTCGAGTCGGCAGAAGGCGTTTATATCAGCCTGTACCCGGCGATTGAAATCGATCGGTCACCTGACGAGTTTTCGCGCATTCTGCGTGCAACGCGCGATAACGACGTGCCCGGTGTATACCAGCCCGACTACGAAACCGAATCGAAAGCCTGGTGCCCTTCCACGCGGCAGGTGCGCATCCACAACTACGATGCCGAACGGCTCGAGCGCTTCTGGGCCGAATATCGCCGCACGACAACCTACAATCTGACGTACCGCAACTGCTCGAGCACGGTCGCGAAAGCGCTCGAAGCGGCGATCGAGGGCGCGTCGGCGCGCGCGTGGGGAAAGGACCGCGGCTGGAGGCCGTTTCTGCATATCGCCGCGACGCCCGAATTATGGGTTGCGGCGCAAGTCAGAAAACGCGCGGCGACGATGGCATGGACCCCGGGACTCACGCTCGACTACGCGCGTGCGCTGAGCATGCTGGCGGACCCGCACCCATCCGGATGGGTGAAGATGGCGCGCCTTGCGCTAAGAACGATGCACGAGTCGCGCGTGCGCTGGCGGGCGGAGAAAGCGGCGGCGCCGAACATCGACGACCCGGATGCCCTGGCACCGGCTGTGCAGTCTGTATCGGCCGATGCCGGTGCCGGTGTGAACGCCGGTGCAAACACGAGCGCACAGCGCTGATGCTTCACCGGTCGTTCAGGCTCGTTGCTCACCTGGCCACGGGCATTGCGAACTCCGCACCTTTGGCAATACTGTCGGGCCAACGCTGCATCACGCTCTTGTAGTGCGTGTAAAAGCGCACGGCCTCCTCGCCATAGGTGTGATGATCGCCGAACAGCGATCGCTTCCATCCCCCGAACGAATGCCATGCCACGGGCACCGGCGCCGGCACATTGATGCCCACCATGCCCACCTGAATCTGCCGCGAGAATACGCGCGCCGAGCCGCCGTCGGTTGTGAAAAGCGATACGCAATTCCCCAGTTCATGCGCGTTCACGAGTGCGATCGCGCTCTTGAGATCGGGCACGCGAACCACCGATAGCACCGGCCCGAAAATCTCTTCGCGATAGATGCGCATATTGGGCTTCACGTCGTCGAACAGCGAGCCGCCGAGAAAGAAACCCGCTTCGTGTCCGGGAAAGTTGAGCCCGCGGCCATCGACAACGAGCTTCGCGCCTCCGGCAACGCCCACCTCGATATAACCGAGCACCTTCGTGCGATGTGCAGCCGTGACAAGCGGCCCCATGTCCAGATCGGGCTCCAGGCCGCCGCCGATCCTGAGCGAACGCACGCGCGGCACGAGGCGTTCGAGCAGCTCATCGGCAATGCGGCCAACGGCGACCACGACCGACGTCGCCATGCAGCGCTCGCCGGCCGAGCCATACGCCGAGCCGATAATCGCGTTGACGGTCAGATCGAGATCGGCGTCGGGCATGACGATCAGATGGTTCTTTGCACTGCCCAGCGATTGCACACGCTTGCCGTGCTTCGCACTTTCGCGATGGATGTATTCGGCCACCGGTGTAGAGGTGACCGACGAAATCGCGACGACATCGGGATGCTCGATCAGCGCATCGACGGTTTCCTTATGGCCATGCACGACATTGAACACGCCCTTGGGAAAACCGGCCTCGATAAACAGCTCCGCAAGGCGAATGGACGGCGACGGCGTCTGCTCCGACGGCTTGAGCACAAACGTATTGCCGCACGCGGCCGCCATCGCGAACATCCAGCACGGCACCACCACCGGGAAATTGAACGGCGTGACGCCGGCGGCCACGCCGAGCGGCTGGCGCAGATTCCAGGCATCCATGCCGCCGGAGACCTGATCGGTGAAATCGGTCTTGAGCAGAGTTGGAATGCCGCACGCAAATTCGACAATCTCGATGCCGCGCAGCACCTCACCCTGCGCGTCCGAAAACAGCTTGCCGTGATCGCGCGTAATAAGCGTGGCGATTTCATCGATATGCTCGTCGAGCAGTTGCTTGAACCTGAACATCATGCGTGCGCGCTTGAGCGGCGGCGTTTCGCTCCACGCGGGAAATGCCGCTTTCGCAGCAGCAACCGCGGCGCGGACATCGGCTGCATTCGCGAACGGCACGCGGGCCGCTACCCGGCCTTGCGCTGGATCGAACACGTTGCCGAACCGGCCGCTCGCACCTTTGGCGTGCTGACCGTCGATAAAATGACTGAGCTCGCGCACGCGCGCGGCGTCCTGATCTGCTTCGCTCATACGGCCCTCCTGTGAGGGGATGCGGGCGTCGCCGCAGCACTGCGCGCCGCTTGAGCGCCCTTGGATACGGTTCAGGTTTCGCTACCGCCGGCTTACGAGAGGAAACTTCCGCTGCCGGTCTTCACGACTTCGTTGAACCTTTGCCGCGTTTCAATTCGATTGATCGCGTCGAAGGCGTCGGCGGGAAGGGCGGAGAGATTGAAGTTCTCGCGCGCGCGGGCCGCGGTTTTAGGTGTGGTGAGTACAGCGGTGCCACGTTGCACCGCCCAGGCGAGCAGCACTTGTGCCGGCGTCTTTCCGACCTGCTCTGCAATTTGCATGATGACCGGCTCTTCGAGCGGTCCGGGTCTGATGCCGTGACCGAGCGGCGCAAAGGCCAAAAACACGATGTTTCGCTCACTGCAAAATTCCAGGAGCTCCGTTTCCGGAAGATAAGGATGAGCCTCGACCTCGATCACGGCCGGCTTGATTCGCGCTGATTCGTAAAGCGGCGCGAGGTCTTTCAATGTGATGTCGGAGAGTCCGATGGCCCGGCATTTCCCGAGGCCGACAAGCGACTCCATCGCTTGCCACGTATCGAGCAGGCTCACGCCTTTGTCGTAGATCACATCGCCGTTTTCATCGCGCGGATCCTGCTCGTCGCCTGCTTGAAACGCGAACGGCGTGTGCATGAGGTAAAGATCGAGATAGTCGAGCCCAAGCCTTTCAAGGCTTGCAGCGAAGGCTGGCTCGACACGCTGGGGACGATGATTGGTATTCCATAGCTTGGACGTCACGAAAATCTGTTCGCGTGCGATTCCGCCGGCGGCGAGCCCGGCCTTTAACGCCTCGCCTACTTCCCGCTCGTTTCGATAGCGTTCGGCGCAATCGAAGTGCCGATAGCCGGCTTCGATCGCATAGCGTGTAGCGCTTTGCGTCGTCGCGGAATCGGCAATCAAGGTGCCGAATCCGACAGCTGGCATGCGGCCGCCTCCGTGATTCAGCGTCATCGTTCTGGTTCGAAAATCGGCAGGCGCTTCCATGACGAGACCTCCACACACTCTCACGCCCAACGGTTAATCAGCCTCTGGTCGTTAGCACCCGGTGCTTAGCTTTTAGCGCCTGGCCCTTATCCGTTCGATTCGTGCCCGAGATAGTCGGCGTACCAGTCCGCCCAGTTTTCATCATGCTTACCGGTCTTTTTCTCGTGCTCGCCATGCGCGGCGGCGGCACGGCGAAGCGCGGCCGCGAGTTCTTGCGGCGACGTGAATGCGATGTTTGCTGCGTCTACGCGTCCGGGAAGGCGAGTCGTGACTTCCTGAAAGACCCAGCCGTTTCCATCGGGATCGCTAAACGAAGCGAACGAGCCGTAGCTGTTGCGCTCGGGATGCAGGCCGCTCACGCGTCCTTCTTCGCCCGCATGGTGGAATAGCCCGCCGGCGTCGTGAAAGACTTCGCTCACGTCCGCGCCACGCGCGACCAGCGCTTCGCGCGCTGCAACGACGTCCGAGACGATCAGGTGAAGACCTTGCAGAGAGCCCGGTTTCTCTGTCGTGACGCCGGTGCCGAACAGGATCGAGCAGTGTGAACCGGGCGGTGTGAAGTGCACCACACGAAACTGATCGCTCTTCGCGATATCGACGTCGAGTCTCCAGCCCAGGCTGGCGTAGAACTGCTTCGCGCGGTCGACGTCCGATACGGGAATAACGACGACCTCCAGCTTCATGTCGATTGTTTTTGCATTGCTCATGTCGCGATCTCCTTGAGTTAGGGATGCTCCGAGGACGGCACATGCAAACAGACAGGCTACAGCAGCGGTGGCCCGCGGCGCTTCAAAATCGCACTAACTTACACCGTGCAAGCTTGCGCCAATCGCGAGAAAATATGCGTTTAGTTCACGACTTTAAACGTACTCGACATGTCCGATCTTGCTTCCACGTTTTCCCGCCGCGCCGATATCGATCCCGGTCCGCTCGGCGTGGCCTTGCTGTTGATCGTCGCCGGCGCGTTGTATCTCGCGCAGACCGTCAGCGCGGTACAGGCGGCGCTGTATGTAGTCGGCGCGCTGCTCGGCATCGCGTTGTATCACGCCGCGTTCGGCTTTACGTCGGCATGGCGGGTATTTATTGCCGACGGCCGAGGCGCCGGCCTGCGCGCGCAGATGCTGATGCTGGCCGTCGGGGTCGCACTCTTCTTTCCCGCGCTCGCGTCGGGCACGCTGTTCGGCCATCCGGTGACTGGCCTCGTATCGCCGGCGGGCACATCGGTGGTCGTCGGCGCGTTCATATTTGGGCTCGGCATGCAGCTCGGCGGCGGCTGCGCGTCCGGCACGCTTTACACGGTCGGCGGCGGCAGCACGCGGATGATCGTGACGCTAATCGCCTTTGTTGCCGGATCCGTCGTCGCGACCGCGCATATGCCTTTCTGGACCGCGCTGCCATCATTGCCCGCCATCTCGCTCGTCAAGACGCTCGGCGCAGCGCCGGCATTGATCCTGAACTGGGCGTTCTTTGCGCTGATTGCGGCGGCGACCGTCGTGATCGAAAAGCGCAGACATGGCCGGCTGGTTGCAGCTCATACGCAGCCGCCGCACACGTCGCCGTGGCTGCACGGCCCGTGGCCGCTGGTGGCAGGCGCGATCGCACTCGCAGTGCTCAACTTCGCCACGCTCGCGCTATCGGGGCGGCCTTGGGGCATTACATCGGCGTTCGCGCTGTGGGGCGCCAAGGCAGCGTCCGCGTTCGGCGTCGACGTCGCGCACTGGGCGTACTGGACCAGCAAGCCGAACGCCGCCGCGCTTGCCGCGCCGATTTCGCATGACGTGACCTCGGTCATGGATATCGGCATCGTGATCGGCGCGATGGCAGCCGCTGCGCTGGCCGGCCGCTATGCGCCGGTGTGGCGCGTGCCGCTGCGCTCGCTGCTGGCGGCGGTCGTCGGCGGACTGCTGCTCGGATATGGCGCGCGCCTCGCGTACGGCTGCAACATCGGCGCCTATTTCAGCGGCATCGTGTCGGGCAGCTTGCACGGTTGGGTGTGGGTCGTCGCGGCGTTTTTCGGCAACGTGCTTGGCACGCGGTTGCGGCCGCTGTTCGGCCTGGAAGTGGAGCGGGTCGCGCCGACCGCGTGCTAGACGAGCGGCTTTCTGCATCGCCGCGCTTTTTGCGAGCACCAATTTTCGCGAGCACCAATTTTCGCGAGCACCGAACTTGTCATCGCTGTCAAAGCTGTCGAAGCGTCGCGCTCACTGTCCGCTGCGCAAATAGCTGAGCGCAAGCGTCACGAGCGCGACGCAGGCAAGCGCCGCCGATGCCCAGTGCAGATTCGGCAGACCGGCTCCGGCACGGATGAATTCGGCGCCGATCGCCGTGCCCACTGCCGAGCCTAGATAGACAAACGAGTTGTTCAACGCCATCACGACTTGCGCATGATGCGGCTCCACAATCGCCAGAAGCCGCGCCTGTTGCACGGGCAAAAACAACCAGCCGCTGCCGGACAGAATCAGTAGCGATAGTGCGGCAGTCCAGAACGACAGCAACGAAAAGGCCAGCAAAGCGGCATCGGCGCCAAGCACGATAAATGTCACGACAAGCACGACGATGGGCTTGAAGCGCACGCCAAGCTGACCGCCCGCGAAGCTGCCCGCTACGCCGCCAATGCCGGACGCGAGGAAGATTGCCGCGATCTGGCGTTCGGGAAAGCCATGTGTGCCGAGAATCGCGCCGAGGTACGTGTAGGTGCAGAAGTATGCTGAGCCGATCGCTACCGCAGGCAACAGCGCGAGCAAGGTCGAACCATGCGCGAGCGGTTCGAATCGCGCGACCAGTCCGGGAGAAGGCGCGAGCGCTCCGTCGCCGGACGATACGCGTGCGGCGACGATTGCTACCAGAGCCACGAGCGACAGTACAACGACCAGCCAGAATGTGCCGTGCCAGCCGGCGTGCTGTCCGATCACCGTGCCGATCGGCACGCCCAGCGCGGTCGCCGACGTCAAGCCTAAAGCGACGACCGCAAGCGATTTGCTCTTCTTTTCCGGCGCCGCGAGCGTAGCCGCAAGCGTATAGGCCGTCGGCGTATAAAGACTGCTCGCGATGCCGGCGACCACGCGCGCCGCGATCAAAATCTCAAAGCTTGTTGAGATTGCGCACACGGCATTGGCCGCCGCGAACAGGATGAGCGCGCTTACAACCACATTCCGTTTCTTCAGGTGACCGATAAATGCCGCCAGTACCGGAGCCGCGACGGCATAGGTCAAGGAGTACCAGCTGATCAGCTGGCCGGCTGCATTGACGCCGATGTGAAGATCGCGCGCGACGGCGGCAAGAATGCCGGATATCACGTACGCGTCGGTGCCGATCGCGAATGTGCCCAGTGCGAGAAAGAAGACCTTCGGATCGAACTCTCTCGACCAGCCAGACCGCTTGTTGACGAATGCCTCTTCGGACCGCGAACCCATCTTCATTCCTTTCTCGTTGCAAGCTAAGGCAAATGTTAGTTGTGTCCGCAAACATGTACGTGCACGAGAAACGCGTGTTACGTGTGCGAGAACCGCTTTGCCGGTTGCACGAGAGCCGTGCTTTCGTGCGGCATGGCAGATCGCGGTCGTCGGTCTCGTGAGAGAGGTGCAAGGAAAACGCAAGGCGTGCTACACGAGCATGCTGAGATCACTATTTTTGCTGTCGCACGCGCACGACATTCAATCCGTCGGTGCCATCTTCAAACGGTCTTTTCCTCGAACAAGCCGGCTGCTTCGCCGCGCAAACATCTGCTCGACTCGCCTCGATAAACGTTTGTTTAGGCAGCGTGACGAACTTCTTCTCCGATTGAAATAGAGCATTCCACTCGCGCCGTCGCAGCGATGCCGGACGATACCGCACGTCGCTTGAAGGCGATTTGCCGATCACTCAACCGGGGAAATACCAGTGAAACGAGATGTAATGTTGCTGAAGATGAGATACCTTGCCGCGGGGTCCGCCATGCTTGTGGCCGGCGCTGCACATGCGCAAAGCAGCGTGACGCTTTTTGGCCTCATCGATACAGGCGTTGTGTATCAGAACAACGCACGCGTCACCCCTTCGAGTGCGACTTCGCCGGGCGGCAGCTCGTTTTCGTTGCAAAGCGGAAACGTGTTTACGTCGCGATGGGGTTTGCGCGGCAGTGAGGATCTCGGCGGAGGGCTGAGCGCGATCTTCTGGCTCGAGAACGGTTTTAACGTAGCCAACGGCACCTTGAAGAACGGCGGAGATCTGTTTGGACGACAGGCATGGGTCGGCCTTCACTCGAATCAGTACGGTACGCTGACGCTCGGCCGGCAATACGACTTCCTCGTCGACTTTGTCGCGCCGTTGAGCGCAACCGGTTCAGGCTTCGGCGGCAACCTGGCCACGCACGTCTACGATAACGACAACCTGAACAACGATCTGCGCCTGAACAATTCGGTCAAGTTCAGCAGCGCAACGTATGGCGGCTTTAAAGCCGGTGCCATGTATGCGTTCTCGAACGAAGCCGATAATTTCGCCAACAACGGCGCATATAGCTTCGGCGCAAGCTACGCGTATGGTCCGTTCAGTTTCGGGGCGGCATATCTGCAGATCAACCGCACGGCCAACCCGACGCTCGCCAATGCATCGGGCGCAGCGAGCACGAGCGATGGTGACGCGTTGACGACCGGCGGTCGTCAGCAAATCTATGGCGCCGGTGCGCAATACAAGTTCGGCAAGTCGTCGGTTGGTCTGGTGTGGACGCACTCAGTGACGGACAACATCACAGGCCTGTTGCAGGACGGCAGCACAAGCGTCGGCGCGCTTGCGGGCACATCGATGAAGTTCGACAACTTTGAAGTCAATGGTCGATATTTCTTGAAGCCTGACCTTAGCCTTGGTGCGTCGTACACGTACACCACGGGTCAATTTAGCGGAGCCTCCAAGGGCTTCACGTCAGCCTCACCGCATTGGAATCAGGTTATGGCGCAAGTCGACTATCTGTTTTCGCCGCGCACCGATGTCTATGTGGAAGGGGTTTATCAGCGAGTCGGCGGTGGGAACGGCAATGCGGCATTCGACGCGAGCGTCTATACGCTTGCCCCATCAGCGGGCAACGAGCAGGTGGTCGTTGCGGTCGGGATGAAGCATCGGTTCTGACTTTAGCGGCAGCGTTTGAAATGATGGCGCGCGTTCCGCAGCATTGCTCCGGCGGGACGCGCACCTCTCGCGCGAATGTGAATGCGCTATCCGCCGAGCTTGACCTTAAAGATCGTAAACGGTCCTGAACGCGGCAGATGATTCTTGAACGTCACCTCCCAAAGGTGCGAGTCTGCGATGTACATATAGCCCTGGCTAATCGCAAATCCGTCCGCCCATGAAAGCTTGCCCGGTGCGCGCTCAAAAAGCCTCGATTTAACCTTGTGGGTAGCAGGATCGATATCGAGCGCGACGATGGTGCTGTGTTCGAGATCGCCGCCATAAAGCGTTCCGTGCTGGTCCATGATCAAACCGCCGGTCAGCTCAGCCGAGCCGAGATATTGCACCTTGTGCGACAGTTGGCTCGCGCTGAGCTTTGCATCGATTAACGCGCTGGTCGGCACTCGCCAGTAGTTGTGATCGGTTAGCGGCCGGTAGTAAAGCCACTTCGCATCCGGTGCAAGCGCGATGCCGTCGGCGTGAATCGCAACGGTCTTGCCGTCGTTCGTTTGCGCCGGCTGCCCGTTGATCATGAGGTGCTGTTCGGGATCCGCAAACGTCGAGCGGTCACCGACCAGAACCTGCCGCGATTTGCCGGTTTTGAGATTCAGCACGACGAGGCTGCCGCGCTTGCCGATGTTGGTCAGATACGCGTAGCCATGCACGAGATCGATGCGCACATCGTTGAGCGAATCGGTTGGCGCAACAGTGCCGTCGAAGCCATAGCTGCGAATCACCTTGTTGCTGCCCAGATCGAACTCGACAAGCTTGGGCTTTGCGCCTTGACCCGCGGCCGTCAGCACCGCGCGCCCGGAATCGAGCACCCAGAGACGATCGGCTTTGTCGACCCACATCGCTTGCGGGACCGCCCATTCGTGCTCCGTGTCCGTGCCGGGCGTGTTCCAGGCCTCGTCGGGATACGGCGTGACTGCGCCAGTTTGTGCATTGACCTCGACCAGCTTGTCGCCGGACTGCGCGGCGGGCGCGCTCGCGAAAATGCGGCCCTCGTGAGAGACACCGATGCCGACTAGCTTGAACGTATCGAAGGTCTTGACGGTTTCGAGCGGCGGCCCGTCATCGCCTTGCGGCTCAGCCGATAGAGCCGGCGCAATGCCGGTCGCAACGACCGCACAGGCCAGCGCGATTCTCGCAAGCTTCGTTATTTGCACGTCCAGTCTCCGTTGTTGTTAAGCGGGTAATGAGTTGAGACTGGAGTAGAAAAGCAGCGAAGACTATCGGGACTTATCTCGATGCGGATGGGCTGTCAATTGCCTTTCAAAATCACGCGATCGATGCTTCTTGAGAAGCTGTATCGCAATTACGTTGCAGGACGTCCGCCGCTGTGTGAAAGCATGCATCGTCGCGAGGCCAACGTGCCAGCGCATCCAGACAGTCACGCGCGTAACGTGCGCCGGCCAGTTGTTGCAGTAACGTACCGTCGTTTGCGAGGCGTTTTACAAGCCGCACGCCGGCTGCTTTGCATGCGGCTTGATCGTTCGACGTGCCTAGCGCTCTCAGGCAGTTGATGAAATGCTTCGCGGTAAGGCGGTCGCATACGGATGCATCAGTCGCGAGCCGCCGCGCCAATTGTGCTGTCGCACGTCGACATGCTTCATCGGAAGGCCACTGCGCCAACGCGTCCAGGCAGACCGCGAGATACCTCGCGTTAAGGTTGTGCCGCAAATTTCCATCTTCGGAGATTCGCTTTGCCAGCCGAACGCCCGCCATACGACACACATCGTCTTCGCTCCAGCGGCTCAGCGCATTGATGCAAATCGCGAGGCGCACGCCGTTCAACTGGCGCAAGATCGTTTCGTCCGCAGCAATGCGCATAGCTAACAGGTTGCCTGCCTCTTTGCAGATCGACTCATTATGCCATTTCGCTAACGCACTAAAGCAGTTCGCAACGGCTTGTCCATTCAGGTAACCAACTGACGCCCCTTCAAGTGCAAACCGTCTTATGAGAGCGAGCCCTGTTGTTTTAAAAACCTCTTCATCTTGGTCCCATCGTGCTAAGGAAGCAAGGCAGTCCGTCAATTCAAAAATGCTAAGCGAGTTGCGCAAGGTGTCGTCGATCTGCAACCGCTTTGAGACTAGCGTCGCAGCCTTTTTGAATGTTTCTTCGCGATGCCACTTGCTCAGCAAAGCAAGTAATGTCGCCGCATCGCCAGTGCTGATCGCCATGATCGGCGCTGAACTATCGATCACCCGTCTGGCCAACGTGAGAGCGAGAGACCTATCGTCAGTGTGAGCGCTTGCAGTGTTATCTGGCATGCCGTTTGTAAACGCATAAATCGAAACATTGCGCGGATTCGTCCGTTCCCTGTCCTCCGAACTGATAACCGCGACGCTATCTTCTTCCATCGTCATCATCGCCGCTTGCGTGTATGACGACTTTCTCTTGCGTCAGTGGGCCCTGCGCGGCTTTTATCCTCAAGCCTCCCCCATCATTGCCGTCAACGCGGGCTAAGGCGGCCGGTAATCGACATGTGCTTCCGCCGATCTCAATGTTTTAAGTCTCAAAGACTCGATCCTTTAGGGGAGAAACCTCATGCTTAGCATCAATAGCAATATTCCCTCGCTCGTCGCCCAGCAGAACCTCAATGCATCGGGTAGCGCACTATCGCAGGCGATCACACGCCTCTCGTCAGGGCTACGCATCAATAGCTCAAAAGACGACGCCGCGGGCCTTGCAATTGCAACTTCACTCCAGACGCAGATAAATGGCTTAAATCAAGGCGTATCGAATGCGAACGATGGCGTGTCGCTCGTGCAAACGGCCGATACAGGCCTCACGCAGATCACGGCAAGTCTGGAACGTATTCGTTCGCTCGCCGGTGAAGCGGCAGGCGGTACGTTGACGGCGTCCAACCAGGCCGCGCTGCAAAAGGAGGTGACGGAGCAGATTTCTGAAGTCAATCGTATCGCTTCGCAAACGCAGTTCAACGGCATCGGCGTGCTCAATGGTCAGGCCGGCATCATCAACGTGCAGGTGGGCGCGAACGTCGGCCAGACCGTTTCGCTCGATCTCAGCCAGGGCGTCTCGGCGGCGTCGCTTGGCGGCGGCTTCGTACAGGCCGGCAATACGCTCGGCGCGATCACGGGCCTGAATCTGAACGCGGACGGCACGGAAGCAAGCGGCGCCGGCGCGATCACGTCGATCAACATCATCTCGAACGGCAGCGGCGGTTTCACGTTTACGGATCAGAACGGCGATGCCATTTCGACGGCCGCGTCGGCGGCATTGTTCACCACGACGACGACCAATGGCATTTCGTCGCTGTCGGTGGCAAGCAGTAGTGCGCTCACGCCGGCAAACGAACTCACCTCGATCTCGGCTGCCGCTAGCGCTGCCGGATCGGGTGCGGCGGACGGCACCGTTTTCGGCGTCATTTCTGGCATCAACATCGATTCTTCGACAGGTAAGGACGCGGCGGCAGGCGACACCAACACGATTACGTCGGTCACGGTCGAGGCGGACGGCAAAGGCGGCCTGAAGTTTATCGATCAGCACGGCGACCAATTGGGTTCGGGCGCACAAGCGGGCCTTTTCAACAGCTCGGGCGGCGCCGTCGCGTTTGCGAATGTGCCGACCAGCACCATCGGTTCGACTGCGGCAGGCGTGCAGCCAGCGGGCAGTGTCCTCGCAAGCGTCGACACGCTGAACGTGCCGACATCGGTTTCGCAGATCGATATCAGCACGACCCAAGGTGCAAACAACGCGCTGCTGTCGATCGATAACGCGCTCGCCACGATCGCGAATATCCAGGCATCGCTCGGCGCGGCGAACAATCGATTCGGTGGGATTTCGCAGTCTCAGGAGGCCGAGTCGAATGATTTGTCGAGCGCGCACTCGCAGATCACGGACGCCGACTTCGCACAAGAAACGGCAAACCTGAGCAAGGCGCAAGTGCTGCAGCAAGCGGGCATCTCGGTGCTCGCGCAAGCGAATTCGCTGCCGCAACAGGTGCTCGGGCTTCTGCAGTCGCACTAAGCATCGTAACCGGCGCGCGGATGACCTGACCGGGTGCCCGGCAAGGCTCATCCGCGAGCGCGAAGACAAGGACGTGGCTCCGGTCTCGCGTCATGTTCACGTCGCCCTACTCACCGGCCGCACAGGCCGCATGGAGCATCTGAATGTCGACTTCACCCGTTGCCGCCCAGGCGGCCGCCGCCAGTCAACAGGCTGCACAGGCCGTTCAACAGGCCGCCCAGTCATTGATTTCCGCTTCGACCGGAACGCCGCTCGACGTTACTTCGCTCGTGACAACGTTGGTCAATGCAAAGATAGCAGGCCCTCACACGGCGATAAGCACGCAGCTCGTCAGCGACCGCGCGGAAATCGGCGGGCTTGGCCTGCTGTCGAGTTCGATGCTTGGGCTGCAGACCGCGCTCGCGCCGTTTCTGAACGGTAGCGCGCTTGCGTCGTTCAGCGCGACCCTGAGCGGCGACGGCATCACCGCGAAGGCCGGCAAGGGCGCATCGGCGGCCACGTATCAGATCGACACGAAGCAGATCGCCGAGGCCCAGACCATCACGTCGGGCAGCTTTTCCAAATCCGACGCCAACGCGCTCGGTTCGGGCACGCTGAACATTTCGCTTGGCAGCGGCGCGGGCTCGAAGTCGTTTCAGGTCGACGTCGATCCATCGAACGACAGCCTTCAAGACGTTGTGAATGCAATCAATTCGGCACCCGGCAATCCCGGTATCAGGGCGACTATCATCGGAGGCGCAAATGGGCCTGCGCTCAGTCTGCAGTCCACCTCGACAGGAGCGGCCAACACGATCAGCATCGGCGTGACAGGTGCGGCAAGCGACAGTGCGCTGGCGAAGCTCGCGGTGACGTCGTCCACTGCAACAGACCCAAATGCGCCGGATGGTTCGTCCACCATCTCGTCAAACGACGATTTCTGGACACAGTCGCAGGCCGCGCAAGACGCGCAGCTCACCGTCAACAATGTGTTGGTTACCGACTCGACGAATACGATTTCCGACGCGATTCCTGGCGTGACGCTCACGCTGACCGACAAGGGCGTGGGCGCGCAAACGCTGACTGTCGCACCGGACGACGGCACGGTCGAAACCGATCTGTCCGCATTCGTGACCGCCTATAACGCCGTGATCGACCAGCTGAATTCGCTCGCCGCGCCTGGCACGGCCAACGTACCGGGCAGCGGTGGCCAGCTGCTCGGCGACGAAATGATCAACCAGGTCGGCGCGTCGCTTGGCAGTATCGTGGGCGGTTTGGTGTCGAACGGCGGTTTGCAGGGCACGCTCGCCTCGCTTGGCATCACGTTTCAGAAAGACACGGGCGGCGAGCCGTTTGCAGAACTGCAAATCGACGCGGACTCCAACAATCCAACGCTCGACGATGCGGTCACAAGCAACCCGGCACTGATCGGCGCGCTCTTCAACGATACCAACGGCATCGCGCAGCAGCTCGATTCTGTGCTGACCGCATACACGTCCGTGCAGGGCATTCTAGCGTCGCGTACGAACGACCTGACCGCCGACATCGCGAGCCTCGCGAAACAGCAGACCGATCTCGACGACTTTGCTGCGCAGTTGACGACGCAATTCAACGACCAGTTCACCGCACTCAACACGATCATGGCGCAGGCGCAGTCGAATGCGAGCTTTCTGACCGCGCTGTTTGGCGGCGCCAACAGCAACGGCGCGTTGGCGGAAAACAGCAAGTAAACCGGCGCCGCTCTGCGGCGCCTTCGATCAATCTCACCATCGACGCCGCGGTCGGGCTAGCGGTTCGACCGGCGTTGGAATTCGCGCGGCGTCATGCTGTAGCGGCTCCTGAAAGCGCGGCTGAAGTGCGCTTCGCTTGAGAAGCCGCAGCGATACGCGACCTCCTTGATCGACACTCTGCCGTGCGCGGGCGAAGAGAGCAGGCGCGAGGCGCGCTCGAGACGCATCTGCCAGACGAAGCGCATCGGCGACAGCCCATCGGCCTTCATCAGGCGATTCAGCTGGTTCAGCGACACGCCCATCTCCTCGGCGATGCGCTCGACGCTAAGCCGTTGTTCGCCAAGCAAGCGGATGATGGTTTGCTTCGCGTGAAACGCGGTTGCGACTCGGGGCCTGTCGGCACCTTTTCCCGGATGCGTGAGAAGCGTGTCCATCACATCGAGGCATTGACCGCTTAGCTGATCCGACAGGTAAGGACTGACCACGCCCGAGTGCCTCTCGATGAATTGCACAAACTCGCTGACTGCCCGTACGTCGGGGCATCGGACATCCGGCGCCAGATATCGCTGGACCGCATCGTGGCCGCCCCGTTCGCGCAGCGCTTTTTTAGGCAGGCGAAGCAGCAGCAGTTCTGTGGGCTCCCGATAGATTTCGGTAAAAAAACTGTCCGGATTAACAAACAGCACGCTGCCCGGCCCAAACGATTGCTCGTTCTTACCGCTTACCAGATCGAATGCTCCGCTTTGGACGATCTTGAAGTAAAGGTAATCGTCTGCACCACCCACTTCCTTGAACCGATTCTCTAGCGGAGAGATATTTTGCCAGGCTAAGCGGACGCTGGTCACCTGGATCTCGCCCAGTTGTCGTGCCTTGATTGAGTATCCGGGCAAGGGAGATCGCGTAAGCGTAGAGCGCACGTCGTAGCCTTCCGCCATGACGGTGGTCCACGATTCCGCGTTGGTGAATTTCACATCCCACTGCTGAAGCTTGCTCGACATGGATCAGTCTCAACCTTTGTCAGTATGAGGATTGATGCGGCTTCATGCAGCGTGCAAGCGTGCGCTCGAAGCCGCTGATTCCGTCCAGTCGTGAACATATGAGGTGACGGTTTATTCCGGTTTGGCGTGCGGGTTAGCCCAACAAAAAGCATGTGAATTCTCAGGCAAGCGATTTATTCATCAGTCAACCATGCGGCCATGCAAATGGACTATTCTGCGTACCGCTTTTGCGATGAGAGGAGACGCCGGGACGATTCGCTTTGATGGATCGAATAGTTAGGGATGCTATGACTGATACGCGCGTAGAGCTTTGCTGAGAATTGCGTTCGGTCGCGGATCAAGGATGGTACTGGGGATGATGCGCTTCGCCACCCAATCGCTTAAAGGCCAGATCGCCAGAACGAAAGACGAGTGGCGCGATCTGGTGAGAACGAACTGGAGTATGGATTGCGAATTCGACGCGCAAATCCAGCACGATCTGCGGATCGTGTCGTGGTTCATGGAGGACCTTCGATTCGAAACCGCGGAATTATCGGGACAACAATGGACCTGGATTCCTGGGCGCGGAGAAAACGGCTGGAGAAGCGCCGCGCTCGTCATGCTGCTCGTGGAAAGCGGCGTGATCGACATGGAGCAGGACGGGACGCGCTTGAGGCTGACAGAAGGGGCGCTGTTGTTGTTCGACGCGAGCATCGAATATGCGCAAACGGCGCATCGCGATACTCGCGCGCTAGCGTTACGCATACCGAGAGCAGCGCTTGAGAAAAGAGGCGCCGCAGTGCACAGCCGCGAAATGTTCATGCCCGAGGTAACGTCGCCGGACGTAGCGGTGCTGAGATCGTTTATCGCATCGACTGCCGCTTACGGCCAGCACTGCAGTCCACATGGGAAAAAGCTGACGGCCGAGCACTTGACCGACCTGATGGAGATCGTCGCCGACGACCTCAATGCGCCCAGACGCATGCGCAGTTCCGACGCGATGCTAAGAGAGATCAAGCGTTACATTCAGCGCCACGTTGGAGACGAGAACATGAGCGTGGAAACGGTAGCGAGCGCGATGGGCGTATCGAGGCGCTATCTGACCAAGCTTTTTGAGCGTGACGGCTCTTCGATGACGCGCTATCTGCTGCACCAACGGCTGGCAAGAGCAAAGAAAATCCTCGCGACGGGAGGCGAGGCGATACGCATCAGTGAAGTGGCGTGGCAGTGCGGATTTGTAAGCGCCGCCCACTTCAGCAATGCGTTCAAGAACCGGTACGGCGTCAGCCCGGGAGAATTGCGGCGTGGTCAAAGGTCCAGGCTCGCGCCGTCTGGATCCTGTGCCGATGAGTGACTGACGCCAAACCTACATCAGGCTTTCACGCCCCGAATCAGTTGTACCGGCCCTCGAACATCCACGCAGGCGGCGCGACCAGCATTGGGTTCAACGACGCGCGCTGGATCTGCCGCATCCATTGCTGCATGACCAACATCTGGGATTGCATGCCGCGCGTCCGCTGTAGGAAACCCGATCAAGAACGAACTCGCGAGCCGCTTAACTTTCTCGTGCGAGCCTTGAGGGGCGCTTGAGAGCGGACCTCATTTGACAATTACATAGCTTTCGCTACCTTTAGAGACTTCGCAAGGGCCGCGACTATTGCTGCATCTCGCCGTACGACGCGCCGTAAGATCCATTCACCCGACCAGAAGCCATCGTGAATACCATCCAGATCCTGCTTCAAACGACCATTCCGCCCTTGAGCGACGACTGGTCGATCGCGCGGTTTAGCCGCCTGACAGAATTATTGCGCTCGCACCGGGACGCCGAGGGACGCCCTGTTTTCAACGTCGTCGCGCGCGATCGCGATCCGCAGGGCGAACCCGACTCGGTTCTGTCGCGCCTCGACGAAACGGAATTCGACCAACTGTGGCTGTTCGCGGTCGACGTCGGCAATGGGCTGACGCCGGAAGATTGCGCGGGCATCACGCGATTCCGGCGGGCCGGCCGCGGCCTGCTTGTCACGCGCGATCATATGGATCTCGGCTGTTCGATATGTACGCTGGGCGGCGTAGGCAAGGCGCATCACTTTCATACGCACAACCCGGAACCCGACGAATCGCGGCGCGTGATCGACGACCCGTTCACGTCGTATATCCTGTGGCCGAATTTCCACTCGGGCGCAAATGGGGACTTCCAGGAGGTCGCGATTGTCGGACCGACGCATCCGATCCTTGCCGACCCTGAGTCGCCGACCGGCGCGATCCGCTTCCTTCCCGCGCATCCGCACGAAGGCGCCGTCGACGCGCCGCACGATGAGCCCGCGCGCGTGGTTGCACGCGGCAAAAGCAAAGCCACGGGGAACAGCTTCAATCTCGCTGTCGTGTTCGAACCTTCGACGGAGGGAGGTCCCGCGGTCGCCGAAAGCACCTTTCATCATTTCGCCGACTACAACTGGGACACGCGGCACGGCGCCCCGAGTTTTGTCAGCGAACCGCCGGGTAATGGCATGCAGACCGAGCAGCAGGCGATGCGCGACGTTCACCGCTACTCGATCAATATCGCGAAGTGGCTGGCCGGGGCGGTAAACTGAGGCATTTCACCCACCGCTAGAAGAATCTCGTGAAAGGGATCCAATGACCTCAGCGATCGATACCCGGGACACTCAAGACGTTTCAGCATCAGGCGATTATGCGAAAAGCCGTGCGCGCAAGGCCGCGTTCGGCAGCTTTATCGGCGCGGTGGTCGACTGGTACGACTTTCTGCTTTACGGCATCGTCGCCGCGCTGATCTTCAATACGGAGTTCTTTCCGAAGGTGAGCCCGGCAATGGGCACGCTTGCGGCGTTCGGCACGTTCGGTGTCGGATTTCTGTTCCGGCCGCTGGGCGGCTTCGTGTTCGGCCACTACGGCGACTGGCTTGGGCGCAAGCGCATGTTAGTGCTCACCGTCACGATGATGGGTTTGTCGACTGCCTTGATCGGCGTGCTGCCGGGGTTTGCGTCGATCGGCTGGTGGGCGCCTGCGTTGCTGGTGCTGTTGCGCGCCATTCAAGGATTCGCGGTGGGCGGCGAATGGGGCGGCGCCGCATTGATGGCCGTCGAAAGCGCGCCTGAAAAACAGAAGGCGTTCTATAGCAGCGGCGTGCAGGTCGGCTACGGCGTCGGCCTGATTCTCGCCACCGGCATTGTCTCGATCCTCACGATGACACTCGATGACGCGGCGTTCAGAGCATGGGGCTGGCGCATTCCGTTCGTCCTGAGCATCGTGCTGGTGCTCGTCGGACTATGGGTGCGCTCGAGCATGGAGGAATCGCAGGAGTTCGTCGAGCGGGTCGAGAAGGCGCATCGCCGCGCGCGCCTGCCGATTTTCGAAGCGCTGCGTCAGAACCCCAAGGCCTTCCTGCTGATTATCGCGTTGCGGCTTGCCGAATTGTTCACGATGTATATCGTCACGGCGTTTGCGTTGAGCTATTCGACAATGAATCTCGGCATGCCGCGGCAGTTCTTTCTGAACATCGCGCTGCTCGTCGGTGCAGTCAGCATCGTGACAATTCCGCTCTTTGCCATGGCGGCCGATCGTTTCGGCCGTCGCCGCGTCTATATCACCGGGGCTGCGATCGGCATGCTGTCGGCTGTGCCGTTCTTCGTCGCACTCGATCGGCATGCGACGCCATGGATCGTGTTGTTTTCCGTGATGCTCGCGAATGTCGCGCACGACATGGTGGTGAGCGTGCAGCAGCCGATGTTCACGCAACTCTTCGGCACCGAGTTTCGCTATAGCGGCGCGGGTGTCGGCTATCAGGTGGCCAGTGTGGTGGGCGGCGGCTTTACGCCGTTTGTCGCGGTGGCGCTGGTCAATATGGCGGGTGGCTCGTGGCATCCGGTCGCGGCGTATATGGCGATAGGCTGCCTGTTGTCGGTGCTCGTGGCGTGGAAGATGAAGACACGCTAAGCGCGTAAGCGACGCTTGACCTAAAGCGCACCAGCCAGGCAGCGTTTAGCGATTTAGGCGCGTGCTGCCTTTCGTTGAAGCGACGGCGAGCGTTCAGTCAAAGCTGGCGCCATTTCGTCCTCAGCGCGGCGCGTGCCGGCAAACTGCTGCCGGTATGCAGCAGGCGTCAACTGCCTTGAAGTCTTGAACTGGCGATTGAAATTCGCCACGTTCGAAAACCCTGAGCGCGCGGCGATCACCGATATCGGCATTTGCGTGTCCGTCAACATCCGGCAAGCGTGGCCAATTCGAACTCGCGTGATATAGCGGCCCACGCTTTCGCCCATATGCTGTACGAAATGCCGCGTGAGCGACCGCTCCGAAAGACCCGATGCTTTCGCAAGCGTTGCAAGCCGCAACGGATGCGCGAATTGTGTGTCGATCAACGCGAGGACGCGATTGAGCTGGTCGGGCTCATGGCCGGAGGGCGTACCTGTTCTGGCGTCAAAAGCGCTTGGCGATGCGAGCGGTGTGGCCGGCAACTCCGATAACCCGTACAACACATCGAGTACCGCTTTAAGCCGTTCGCGCGGATCGCTGGAAAGCAGGCGGTCCAGCTGTTTGCGCATGTGCGCGCCGGCGCCTTCTGCGAATGAAAGTCCGCATGCGGCGCGGCGCAACAAATTGCGCAAGCTGGCGTATTCCGGGCAGACGTCCGCGAGGCGGCGCACCCACGCGCCGTCGAACCATACGACGATTGCAACCTGCGGATCCGTTGTGTCGATTGAACGATTCGATGCCCATGTATGCGGCAGATTCGGCGGAACGAGCACGAGGTCGTCCGCGCCATAGACGGCGACTGAATCGCCGATATACCGCTTGCCCTGACTATTCATCGTCAAGGTCAGTTCGTACTCAGGATGATGGTGCCATTCGAACGGAATTCGCGGCAGCCGCCGATGGTAAACCCGCACCGAGCGGCTATCGCCGAACTCCACGTGTTCGTATGTTGCTTTCATGGCTGAATCTGCAAAAACATTGACCCGATAGTATCACTCGCGTGGCCGGCGCTGACGTACGCTCCAATGCAACCCCTATCACTCCACGGAGATAGTGAAATGGCATTGCAAATCGACGACCTGCCGGCAGCAATCAGGACCGCGAAGCGGGAGCTGCGCGAAGCGCTGCCCAACTATCGCGCGGTATTCGCCGACGTCGAAGCGGCGATCGAGAAAGAGGCTCAGCACATCGCGCGGCTGCGCGACCGCGGCGAGCCGGTGATTCCCGAGATTCAGTTCGAAGACATCGTTGCGAACCGTGTCGGCGCGGAGCAGATTGCGCTCGTCAAGGCGCGCGGCGCGTGCGTGATTCGCAAGGTGTTCGATCGCTCGCTCGTCGAGCAATGGGATCACGACATTGCAGAATACGTCGAGCGCAACCACCTCGACGCAAAGCTGATGAACCGCGCGGAAGACAAGTACTTCGGTCAGCTTGCATCGAGCAAGCCGCAGATTTACGGTGTGTACTGGTCGAAGCCGCAAGTGCTCGCCAGGCAATCGCCGGCGCTGACGCAAGCGCGCGTCTTTCTGAACCGGCTTTGGCGCGCACAAAGCGAAGGCCGCGTGCATTTCGACCCGGACCGCGTGCCGGTTTATGCGGACCGCCTGCGGCGCAGGCCGCCGGGCTCGGAATCGCTAGGGCTTTCGGCGCATTGCGACGGAGGATCGGTCGAGCGGTGGATCGAGCCTAATTTCCGCAAGGTCTATCGCCACGTGTTCTCGGGCAATTGGCGCAATTACGACCCGTTCGACGCGGCATGGCGAACCGATGTCGAAGAAATTCCGTCGCCGGCGGTCTGCTCGATGTTCCGCACCTTCCAGGGATGGACCGCGCTGACGCCGCAAGGCCCCGGCGACGGCACATTGCAGCTCGTGCCGATGGCGAACTCGATGGTCTACGTTTTATTGCGCGCGCTTCAGGACGATGTGGCCGACGACGATCTATGCGGCGCGATGCCGGGGCGCGCGCTATCGATCAAGTCCGAATATCACGCGCCGCTGTTCCATGCGCTTTCGTCGATTCCGCTGATGCAGGCGGGCGACACGGTGTTCTGGCACAGCGACGTGATTCACGCGGTCGAGGATGCGCATCGGGGCAAGGGCTATAGCAATGTGATGTACATCGCGTCGGCGCCGAACTGCGCGAAAAACGATGCTTATCTGAAACGGCAACTGCCGAGCTTTATCGATGGCAAAAGTCCGCCTGATTTTCCGGGCGATCATTTCGAAGTGGATTTCGTCGGACGCGCGACGGCGGAAGATCTAACGAGAGATGGACACTTGCAAATGGGCTTCGATCTTTAAAGTTGGCTGATAGATCAGGCGAGGCGCGAATTCAACGGAAGCGGAGCGATCGTCAACTGACCGTTTGCATTTCCGTTGTTGCCGTGTTCGCATCAACGCGCCTCAGCAGTGCGGTCAGTTCCGCTACGCGCATGCGAATACTCAACACTGTCTGATCTGCAGGAAGCGGGTCATTTTGCACCGCTTGTACTTCGTTCAGTTCGGCATCGGCTGAAGCCACCGTGGAGTGCCACGTTCGCGGTTTGCCATTCCTGAGTTCTTCGAACAACGAGTCGATCGTCTTTCTGACTCCCGGCGGCAGTAACGCGGCATCGGCACGCAGCTCGTCCTGCAGCTTGATCAGCTCGACGCCAATCTCGATCCACGTTACGCACTCGTCGATATCCGTTTCCGATGCGGCGGGTAGGGCGAGTCGCATCAGCGTATCGAGGCTGTGGGTTTGCCACGCATGATGCGTGCTGGCGATGCGCGGTTCGAAGGGCAAAGCGATCAGGCCCGTGATGGCGTGCACCGTTTGTTCGAGATGTTGTTTGCGCCACCGGTTCTCGACGGGGCGCGATGGCACAACGCGATACGCGAGCGCGGCCAGCACGCCGCCTGCAACAGCGCCTAGCGCGTGCGTGCTCACAGCGCTTGCCGTCGTACCCGCAAGTGCGGTCGGATCGGTGATGGCGAGGAACAGCATGCAGAAGCCTGATGCCCAGAACGCATTCGAAAGCATGGAGGCGAGCGCAACGGCAACAAAGACCATCGCGCCTTCCGCAAGCGCCACGCCGATTGCATGCGAAATGTGCGGCGTAACTGTCGCATAGAACAGCACCGCTATGCCGGCGCCGACGGAGCCTGAAGCAACAAAGTCGAATGCCGTATCCAACGGATTGGGACGGATCGCGAATAGCGAAATGGCAACCGCCGTAAATGCGACAAGCAAAGGGCCGCTGTGCCAACCGGTGGCGACCCAGATCGCGCCGGCGAGCAGTAACGTACACCCCGCGCGTAGTGCGGCGGCTAGCGCGTAGCTGCGATTGACCGCGTAGACGGGCGCAGGATAGCTCGTTGTATCGTTGTCGTCTTGCGCGCCGGTTAGAGCGGCATAGGTTCGCATTGTGGCTTCCGCTGCGCCCAAAAGCGCTGTTAGCAGATCAAGGCGTCGGCGTTCGCGCACATTGCCGGCCCGAACGGACGCGAGCCGCGCGCGCAATACCTGTGTTTCCCCGCGAAGCCGCTCGAGCTTTTCGATGTCATCCGGTTCATCGCTGCGCAGCGCACCGGATACGGAAGCGAGCAATTTAGCGGCTTCAGCAACGGCATCATCGATCTCGCCGCTTATCTCGTTGTGTGTCCTGGCGCCCTGTTCGATATTCCGCTCGACGCCTCGCGACACGACAAGCAGATCGACCAGCGCGGACACGACACCGTGCAAACGGCTCGTGCGTCTCCACAACGCCGGCGACTCGGCGGCCGCGCTGTGCACGGCGCCGTCGAGCCCAAGAATATCGATCAGTTGTCCGCGCAGCCGTTGCGGGCTGACGCCGTCCGCGGCCCGCGCGCGCGGCAGACCAGCAAGCCGGTCCGCACACCATGCGCAGGCTGTGGCAATGGCATGCCGGATCCGTCGATTGGCGCGACCGCTTTGCGCATCGCGCGACAAAAGCAGCACGAGCAGCGCACAGGCGATGCCGATGAAAATGCCGATGCAGCGGTCCGCGCCGATCTCAAGCAACTTTCCGCTTTCGCCGATCAACGACATCGCGATAATAGCCGCGCTATAGCCGGCCAGCACCGCCGCGTAAGCGCGGTAATTGCGCATCGAGATACCCACATAAACGCACACGGCAAGCCAGACGGCGAGCAAGCCGACCAGCAAGGGCTCGTTACCGTGCGCGACGAAGATCAGCAGCACGCCTACAGGCGCACCGACGGCCGTACCGATCGCGCGGTAAAGCGACTTGAGCAGACCGTCGCCGCGTACGGCATTGCCGACGGAAACGACGGTCCATGCGGCCCAATGCGGCTCGTGCAGACCGATCAGGATTGAAACGATCAGCCCGAGCGTTGCCGCCAGCGCAACGCGGCCGGAGTAGGTCAGAAGACTGCGAGAGGGCGTCCACATGGAATGTGCGGGTCAGCAGCCAATTAGCAGCGAGCGAGCCGATAAATCATGTACCGTCAGGGTTTGGATCCGCACGGCACACAAGGTAGATTAAAAATCTCTTGCCCTTCATCCACAAGCGTTTAGCGCACATCCGAACGCCTGAAAGCCATCTGAACTATGATTAACCGTTCATTTCCCACACGGCGCCGCAATCGAACCCGGCGTACCGATGCAAGACAATGACGGAGCGCTCGACTCCCCTTTTTTCCTCGCAATTCTTCCATTGCTATCGGCCGCCGGCACTCGCCGACGTGGTCGATTCGATCTGGGATTGGGACATTCCCGATGCGGACATCGCCCGCGCTTTGACGATCAGTCAGGCGCCGGGCACACCGCTGCTGCTGGTCGGGCGCTATCGCGCTCCGGTCCGTTGCCAGCAAGGCCAGTGCGAACTGCCTGCGAAATTCGTCACGCAGATTCGCGATGCGCCCGTCACGCTGCGCCCAACGGGCGCGCTTGGCGTGATCGTCGTGGCGATCAAACCGGAATCGGCAAGACGTATTATCGACGGGTCCCTGGGCGAATTCGCCAATGCGAACCGTTCGCTCGTCGACTTCTTCGGCCAAAGCGTGGTGACCACATGCGACGAAGCGGTTGCTGCAGCGCACACGAGCGCGGAACGCGCCGCCGCGGTCGAGAAGTTCCTGTTGCGGCGACTGAGGCCCGCGGCGGCGGATTCGGCCGCGCAGCACGTCGCGGTGCGCCTGCGTGACGATCCAATGCTGAGGATCGCCGAACTGGCTGCCGAAATCGGCACGAGCACGCGGCATCTGGGCCGTATGTTTCACGCGGTGTTCGGCACGTCGCCCAAAAACTTCGCACGGCTCGCGCGCGTCGAGAAAATAATCGGACTGCGCCAGCGCGGTTTTACATGGGCGCAGATTGCCTATGCGTGCGGCCTCGCGGACCAGGCGCATCTTGTGCGCGAGTTCAGGGCACTGGTCGGCGAGTCCCCATCCCACTTTTTTGCCAATCCGCTATGCGCGGTGTCGGGCCCCGCGGCCGGCGCGCCGTTTATCGTCCGTCCGGATTGCACCGAAGTCCGAAAACTTCAAGCATTTGATGTTCTACCCCGCTAAAGTGGCGGGCGTCGCGCGCATGCGCATCAGCTGAAGAAATGAAGCTATGTCCTACGAAGCGAATACCTCCACCGACTTCCACGCATCACGAAGCACAACAAGAATTATTACTGACGTACCGTCGGTCACGCCCGACGAGTGGCGGGATCTCGTCAGAACGTACTGGAGCATGGAATGCGAATTTGCGGACTCCCGCCCGACGACGTTGAGCAAGACCTATTGGTTTATGGGCCAATTGCGCTTTGGGGCCGGCGAAGCATCGGCGCAGGAATGGACATGGATGCCCGAGCCGACGTACAACAACTGGCGCAACGAAATGGTGGTGGTGAGGATTATCCAGAGAGGCGTCCTCGATATCGAGCAGTCGGGCGTGCGGCTGCATCTGACCGAAGGGGCGATGCTTCTGCTCGACCCGAGGCGCAGATTCACACAGACCATGTCCGCGGACGCGGCAGGCATGTCGGTTCGCGTGCCTCGCAGCGCCCTGGAGCAAAGGGGCATACGCCTTTGCGACCACAGCATGTTTGTCGCAGACCCTGCGGCGCCTGAGGTTCGATTGCTAAGAGGACTGCTTGAATCGACCGCTGAACACGGCCGCGGCATGAGCGCCGCGAATCGCGCGCACGTCGCCGAACATCTGATCGACCTGATGTCGATTCTGGTCGCGGGCGATCCGACGGCGCCTAAGCGCATCCGCAGCCCTGAAGTCGTGCTTTCCAAAGCAAAGCGCTTCATGGAAAGAAATATCGGCAACGAAAGAATCGACGTGCAAGCGATCGCACATGCGATTGGCGTGTCGCCCGGTCATCTGTCGAAGATGTTTACGAATTCCGGCACGTCGGTGATGCGCTTTCTCTGGCAACTGCGTCTCGAGCGAGCGCGTGCATTGCTAAGCGAACCGCAAGCCGGCTTGCGTATGACCGAAGTCGCGTCGCAATGCGGATTTGTCAATGCCGCGCATTTCAGCCGTGCGTTCAAACAGCAGTACGGCACGACACCGCGCGAGACGCGTCGAAAAACGGGTGGCTCGTAGCAGCCTCGAACAGGCGCAAGCAAGGCTCATACATTGTCTTCGACGGTAAGAGCCACCGAACCGCTATTGATTGTGATCCGCGTGCGCTTGGCAAGCGGTGGCGACGGCGCGGTGCCATCATTGTTGAGCGGCTTGACCTTGTTGAAGATAACCACGAGCTGTGCCGGTGTGACCGTCGCCGACGCATAGCCGAGGCCATCGTTATCCTGATAGATGAGATCGGGATTGTTGCGGCCGAAAAAGTCGTCGACCAGCTGCGGAAACTGGAACAGCGAGCCGAACTGCGAACCGAGCGTGCCGAGCACGATGTCGGTGAAAAACGTGCGGCTGCTGATGCCCGCCGTCATCAGATCGACGAGCACCGGCGTGCCGACCGAAGGGTCTGGCTGATCGCGCACCACGCCGGCCTGAAACGCATGCAGGTCGCCAGTAATCGCGACGACGTTGGTGATGTTCTGCGTCTTGATGAACGAAAGCAGATCGGCCTTATGCGACGGATAGCCGTCCCACGAATCCGCATCGACGATGATGGTGCCGTTAGCCGAGCCGGGTATGATCGAGCCGAGATCGACCCATAGCCGGTTCATCATCACTTCGTTGCCCCAGATTTTCCAGATCGACGTCGATGCGAGCAGTGTGTCCTTCCACCATTGCGTTTGCTCGGGGCCGAGCATCGATGGCGGGCGGCCGAGCCGCTGCGTGTCCTGGGCTTCGAACTGTGCAAGCACGGTTTGCGGCACCGAGTAGCGCGAGCCGACCATATCGTTGCCGTTCACCGGATCATGCCCAAGGCTTTGAGCGATTGCCGCTTCGCTGACCGTGTGATCGTCTCGGAATAGCCGTTCGTCGGTCATGACCAGATGCATGAGCGTACCGAAGTGAAAGTCGCGGTAAATACGGATATTTTCGAAGCCCGGATTGTTTGGATCGAACGAAACGTCGCCCCAGTCGACCGGCAGATACTCCGCCCACGCTTGCGTCGCATTGCGGCGCCGCTGCGTTTCCTGTTTGTTTTCGTTCGTGTAGGTCTGGTGGTCTTGCCAGCAGTCGTCAGAGAATTCGTGATCGTCCCAGACCGCGATCATCGCAAAGCGCGCGTGTAGGGCCTGCAGGCGCGCATCGCTTCGGTAAGTGCGGTAAAGCGAGCGGAAATCGTTGAGCGTATTCGCGTATGTGCCGCCTTCGGGCCGCGGCAATCCATCGGGAACGCTTAGCGCCGGATGCGCGGGCTCGACAGGATCGGGCTCGGCGCCCTTGCCGACGGTCTCGTAGATATAGTCGCCAACGTGCACCAGGAAGTCGAGATCGGATTCGGCCGCGAGCAACGTCATCGCCTGCCAGTGGTTCGCGTTCCAGTCCTGACATGTCATCCATGCGAAGCGAACCTGAGCGTTGGCTTCGCCTGGCGATGGCGCAGTGCGCATTGCGCCTGTCGCGCTGACATCGCTGCCCGCGATAAAGCGGTAGAAATAGTTCGTCTTCGGCGCGAGGCCAGTAACCTTGACTCGCACGGTCCAGTCGAAGTCGGGCACAGCGGTCAGCGGAACGCTCGCGACGAGTTGCGAGAAGTCTTGCGCCGTCGACACCTGAAGCGTGAGTGAAGCGGAGCCCTGCGATGTCGCTTCGCTTCCCCATGTGCAACGCGTCCAGAACACGGCCGATGTATCGCGTGGATCGCCGCTTGCCACGCCTTCAGCAAATGCGAATGTGCCCATGGGCATTGACGGAGCGGTACTGCCGCTTCCATCGCCATCGTCGTCGCCACAGGCCGAGACCATGCTGGTTGCTATGGCGACCGTATAAAACGTAGACAGTGAGAGAAAGCGTCGGCGATCCATATGCGACTCCTGCGAAGTGGAGTGATGGAATGCGCGGCATCGAATTCGTTCAAGGCGCGAAGCTAAAGCAAAGGCGCACGCCTGTGATGCCGTTAGCGGCCGACATATTGGAACATCTAAGAAATGGCCGGCGTTTCAGGATTCGGAAACACCGGCGAGCTATGCGAAGAGCTATGACGCTACGTAGAGGCTAAACAAAGTGAGTGCGGAGCAAGTGTCAAGTTTGTTATGCCGTTTAGTCTTGAGCGGTATCACCATCCGTAAAATCTGGGCCACGTTTCTAAAGCGCCATCTTCGCTTAGCGCGTGATACTCAGGATGTTGAGCGCCGGTTGCGCACGCATGGTTGGGAAGAATACGCAGCCGCGTGCCAATGGGGAATCGCTCAGCGATGCTTTTATCCGCCGCACCGATGCGCGCAACGATTCCATGTTCCTGATTGGCGCTGCTCATGATGTAGTCGCCGAGCACGTCGCCCGCCTCAGTGCACACGAGCCCATAGCCGCAGTCGTGCTGCTGGCGCAGTGTGCCGCGATCGCGGCTCATCGCCATCCAGCCCGCGTCGACAATCGCCCAACCCTTTTCTTCCTGATGACCGATGACGGTCGTCAATACGCTTAGCGCAATGTCGGACGTGTCGCAAACGCCGACGTTATGCATGACGAGGTCGAACATCACGTAAACGCCCGCGCGCACTTCCGTGACGCCTTCGAGATGTTCGGCCGAAAGTGCCGTTGGCGTCGAACCGATACTGACGACCGGGCAGGGCAGTCCCGCTGCACGAAGCCGTTCCGCACCGCGCACAGCGCTGGCGCGTTCCTGTTCCGCGATACGGACCAGCGCTTCGCGCGTGTTGTATTCGTAGCTGGACCCGGCGTGAGCCAGAACGCCGCCAAGCTTCATGCCGCCATCGACGAGCGTTCGCCCCACGGCAATGAGGCGCTCGTCTTCAGGATCGATTCCCGAACGATGACCGTCGACGTCGAGTTCGATCCACACTTCGAATGCTTCGCGGTGTTCACGGCCAAACGCGACGATCGATTCGGCGGACTGCACGCTGTCCACGATAATCTTCAGATCGCATCCGCGACGGCGCAATAGAAACGCTTGCGGCAGTTTGCCCGCGACCATGCCGACCGCGTAGACAATATCGCTGATGCCCTTGTCGAAAAACTGCTCGGCTTCCTTGAGCGTGGAAACCGTGATGCCTTGAGCGCCGGCCGCAATCTGCGCGCGCACGATCTGCTCGCACTTTGTCGTCTTCACATGAGGCCTGAAGCGCACGCCAAGCGCATCGAGCCGTTGCTGCATACGGGCGATATTGCGATTCATACGGGCGACGTCGACTAGCGCCGCCGGGGTGCTGAGTGCTGCGAGGTTCATCGGGTAGTCCTTTGACTTCTATAGGGCAAGAGCCTCGCCACTATACATCCGATAAGCCCTGTCCCTTGAGCCGTGCAGCGAGGTCAACCATTCGCCTGGACCTAGCGACCAAGACCGCTCTTTGCAATCTGTTGTTCGACGAACTGCGCAAAGAGGGCGTGCATGCGCGTGGTCGGATGGAGGTCATCGGCAAACATATACGTCTGGTCTGCGTTGGGGGCCGTGTAGGTCGCACGAGAGCAAAGCAGGGCAGTGTTGTTGGGCGTTCTCGACGGATCACATGCCTGACCCGTATTCGATACCGTAAAACCATTGGCCTGGAAGTTGGCAAGAATCTGGTTGACCCAGCCAAAGGCGTCGACCTGGATCACTTTGCCTTGCAACCCGTTGGCCTGCAGTGCACCATTCAACGTGTCGTTGAATAGCTGCGAGAGTTGCGCGAGCGTCGCACCGCCATCGGCAGCAGCGAGTCCCTTTGGCGAGACGCCGATATTCGGCAGGTTGACCACCACGACATGCGTGGCGCCGTTCTGCACGATCTGCGCGACGATTTGTGCGAGCGTGGTAGCAGCGGTTTGCACGACCGGCACCGCTGCCGGCAGTGCGCCCGCACGCAGCACATCGTTTGCGCCGGCCCAGACGAGTACCAGCTGCCCGCCATTGAAGCTGCCGTGCGCGGACAGATAGCTCGATACCTGCTGATTCACCGGCATTTCCACATCGCCGATCACGTCGATCAGGAAGTTGTTGAGGTTGGCCGGCGTCGCAACGGTGGCGCCGCCCTCGGCGTAGCCGAAGCCTCCATGAGGGCTCAACTGATGGCTGGCGCTGATCGTGAACGCCGCGTTCAACGTGTCGCCGTAATATTGCGCGACGTTTTGCGTCCACACTTGCCCGGGGTTCGTCGTGAAGCGGCCGCCGCCTATCGGACTCGCAAGCGGCGCAAACGTGCCCACGTCGGACAGGCTGTCGCCGAACGAGACGATCTGCAACTGGACGCCGCCCGGCGGACTTCCAGCGGCGCTGCCTCCACTTCCGCTTTCGCTATTGCTTTCGCCGCCGCCACCGCCGCCGCACGCGGCAAGCAGTGCAAAAAGCACGGCGAAAATTGCAACGCGTGTGTACTCGCTGATCTTTGTCATCGCGGCTCCCTACCGCCCGAAACGGAGCGGTCCTGCCCGCCTGACGCTTAACGACGGTCATGGCGAGCGATTGCGATGAGCAGATCAAGCAAGAACGATGCGCGTATAAATTTCCAAAGGCTTCAGGCGGGACTGCAAAGATGGTCGGCGAGGCGAACCATCATGGCATCGCAACGCGCCAATTGTTCGAGCGTGACGAACTCGTCAGGCTTGTGGCCTTGATCCATGCTGCCGGGTCCGCAAACCACGGTAGGAATGCCGGCCTGCTCGAACAGGCCGCCTTCGGTGCCGAATGCGACGGTGCCGAATTCGGCGGCATCGGTTAGCAATGCCAGAAGTTGTGCGGCCTCGCTGTCGGCCTTCGTGGCTAAAGCGGGGTAGGCGCTCAATGCTTGCAACCGGATATCGGTATCGCGCTGAACCGCACGCATTTTCGGTAGCAGTTCGGTGTCCGCATAGGTCTGCAGTTTGTCCGACACGGTTTGCGCATCGAAGCCGGGCAACGCGCGGACCTCGAAGTCGAATTCGCATTCGGACGGCACGATATTGAGTGCGCGACCGCCCTTGATCACGCCGGTCTGCACCGTCGAGAACGGCGGATCGAAGCGCGCATCGTGATGTTCGGGCTGCGCGAGCGTTTCGCCGATTTCCTCGAGCCGATTGACGAGCCGCGCCGCGTACTGGATCGCGTTGACGCCATAGGGTGCGTAAGCGGAGTGGCACGCCGCGCCCTTCACATGGCAGCGCATCGCGAGTTTTCCCTTATGGCCGAGCACCGGTTTCAAGCCGGTCGGTTCGCCGATCAGGCACAGGCGCGGGCGGTGCGGACGCTTTTCCAGATCTGCGAGCATGGGCCGCACACCGAGACACCCGACTTCCTCGTCATACGAGAACGCGAGATGGACGGGCGTTTCCAGCGGCCGCTCGAGAAATGCAGGCACGGCAGCGAGCACCGAAGCGATAAAGCCCTTCATATCGGCGGTGCCGCGGCCGTATAGCTTGCCATTGCTCGCGGTAAGACGAAACGGATCGACCGTCCACGTTTGCCCATCGATCGGCACAACATCGGTGTGGCCAGAGAGCACGATGCCGCCGCGATCGTTGGGGCCAATCGTGGCAAACAGGTTGGCCTTTGTGCGGTCGGCGTTGTAGAAGAGTTCGCTTTGCACGCCGAGTGCGTGCAGATAGTCGCGGATAAAAACGATCAGCTCGAGATTCGAATCGCGGCTGACGGTAGCGAAGCCGACTAGCGCATTCAGCAATACCAGGGTCGAGCGCTCACTCATCGCCGGGCACTCCGTAACTGGGCGCCGCGGTCGGATTCAGGGCACGGGTCAGATAGTCCTGCATTTGCGGCTTATAAGCCTGCCAAAGCGCGTCCAGTTGTCCGATCGGGGCTTCTTCGGCCCAGTCGACGCGCAAGTCGGCGATCGGCCAGACTACGTCGCCGACCACCTTGAGCGCCGCTGAGTGCACCGGCCCCGCTTCGCCGCCGGCTGCAATCGCGGCATGCATGGCGGCAAGCAAACGGTCGGCGAGCATGCCGTGCGCGTTTTCGAATGCCTGCACCATCTGCTCGATCACCTCGATACCGGCGAGCATATTGCCGCCGGCCACGCATTGCTCGCCCGCGACGGCGTGATGCAGGCCGAGCGCTTCCTTGCCCGTGAAAGACGCCGTCTGGCCCTCGTTGTCGATCGCGAGGACCTGTCGATACGGGCTCCACGTGTCCGACTCGAGCGCGAGGTCCAGCGCGGACGTGGGCGTCTGCTGTCCGTCTTCGAGGAAATCGAGTATCTGCGGCCCGAGCGAAGGCAGCGTGACATTCTGCGTCGCGACTGCGCCGACGCGTGAGCGCAGCCACGGGCAGCGCGCGCCCACGGCGATGCTCGACGAACTGATTGCAATCCCGAGTTGGCCTGTTTCCGCGCAGCGTCCGACGATCGAGAATGTCATGTCGTGCTCCTTAAGCCTGCTCTCGCTTCCAGTTATCGGGGATCACGGCGATCACGTCGATTTCCACCAGCCACTGCGGCTGACCCAGCGCGCTCACCACCAGGCCCGTGGAAATAGGAAAGACGCCCTTTAGCCATTTGCCGACTTCCTGATACACAGGCTCGCGATAACGCGGGTCGATCAGATAGGTCGTAGTCTTGACGATATGCGACAGGTCGCTGCCGGCTTCCTCCAGCAACTGCTTGATGTTTTTCATGGCCTGTTCGGCTTGAGCGCGCGGATCGCCAAGGCCGATGAGGTTGCCGTCGAAATCGGTGCCGACCTGTCCGCGCACGTACACGGTATTGCCCGCTCGCACGGCCTGGCAGAGATCGTTATTCAGCGCCTGGTTCGGGTACGTATCGCGCGTGTTGAACATGCGGATACGGGTGTGAGTAGGTTGGTTCATTTTGCACCTTGCTTGTAGGGGTAAACGCGGCGTGCATTCAGGCGCGCCTTGAGCCGTTCTTTTAGCCCGTCACGCCGACGAGATGTTTGGCGCCAGGGTGTGCGCCGCCGGCACCGGCACCCGCACCGTCGCCTTCGGTCGTCGGGCTTTTGTCCGAATGGCGCTGCGACGCATCGCGATAAGACAGATACTTGCGCTGGATCGCGATGTGGTCGGCAATGTGCCTCGCGTCGTGCCAGACACCCCAGATAAAACTGGAGCCGCGACGCGACAGCCACGGCAGCCCCAGAAAATAGATGCCCGGCTCGGTCGATACGCCGCGCTGATGCTGCGGTTTGCCATTCGGCGCGAACGCGTTCACTTTGAGCCAGCTGTAATCGGCCGTGTAGCCGGTTGCCCAGATAATCGATGTCACGCCGGCTTCGCGCAGATCGAGTTCGAGAAGAGGGCGGGTCACGCATTCCGGGTCGGGCAGCACCTTGCGCGCGCCTGGTTCTTCCGGAAGATCGAGCCCATTGCTCACGATGTACGCATCGGCCGCATCGAGCAGCGCCAGATAGTTGTCGTCGCCGCGCGCGAGGTTCGACGCAAGATCCGCTTCGAAATGCATGACGCCGCGCTCGAACGACTTCGTCAAACCGACGAGCGTGATGCCCTGATTGGCCAGCGCACGGAAGTCGACGGTCTGGCCGCCGCGCGCGCCGCTGACCGCGATCGTGACGTGCTCTCTGCCCGGTGTCGCCACTTCCTTGTCCCATTCGCCGAGCACGCCGAGCCACCAGCAGTAATCGCGATTGCGATACGCGCGTGGCGGCCGATCGTGAGGGCCGACGGAGAGATAGACATTCCTGCCCGAGCGCTGCAATTCGTCGGCGATCTGTACCCCTGACGAACCCGCGCCCACAACCAGCACCGCGCCTTCGGGCAGCTGGCCGGGATTGCGGTAATCGGCGGAATGAATCTGCGTAAGCGGCGCGTCCTTCGAAACGATCGGAGGAATCAGCGGGCGCTGGAATGCGCCCGTCGCCACCACCACACGGTTCGCCTCGATCACACCGTCCGACGTATCGACGATAAACCCGGGGCGGCCCGGCGCACGCATCACCTGCCTGACCTCGACACCGGTGCGGATCGGCGCGTTGAACTTCGTCGCGTAGTCCACGAAATAATCGGCGACGCGCTCCTTCGAGGGGAAAGCGTCGGGATCGAGATCGTCGAATTCGAGTCCCGGAAACCGGTCATGCCAGGCAGGACCATTCGCCACCAGCGAATCCCAACGTCCCGAGCGCCAACGTTCAGCAATGCGGCCGCGTTCCAGCACGAGGTGCGGTACCCCCTGTCTGCTCAAATGCTCGCTCATCGCGACGCCGGCCTGACCGGCGCCCACCACGAGCGTATCGATTGACGTGTTCTCAGCGGTCATCGCAAGCTCCATCTATAAGGCGCCTGTGCAATCTACGCTCGCGGTGCGCATCCGAAAAACACATTTCAAAAATGCAATACATCGGTTTTCCCTATGCAAAAAGATTTCTGTCGACGCACAATCGCAACAGGGAACGCATCGGGGGCAGGCGATGGAAGTGGGTCAGTTGCACTATTCACTAAGGCAGTTGCGGTACTTCGTGGTGACCGCGGAAGTGCTGTCGTTCACCGCGGCCGCCAGAAAGCTGCACATTTCGCAGCCTTCGATCTCGACGGCGCTTGCCGACCTCGAAGCCTCGTTCGGCGTGCAACTGTTTATCCGCCATCACGCAAGCGGCCTGTCGCTGACGCAGGCGGGCCGCGACATGCTGGGGCAAGCGCGCAATCTGCTGAAGAACGCCGAAGAGTTGCAGTCGGCGGCGCGCGAAATGGACGGCGGCATGTCGGGAGCGATCTCGCTCGGCTGCATGGTGTCGCTGGCGCCGCCGGTCATGCCGGCGCTGATCAGCCGCTTTATCGCGAGCCATTCGGGCGTGACGTTCCGCACCCAGGAAGCGCATCAGGACGATCTGCTAAGAGGCTTGCGCGACGGTACGCTCGACCTTGCGCTGACCTATAGCCTCGACCTTACCGACGAGATTGCGTTCACGCCGCTCGTCTCGCTGCCGCCTTATGTGATCCTGCCCAAGCTTCACCGGCTTGCACGCGCGCGAGGGCGCGCGGTTTCGCTAACGGAGCTGCTCGACGAACCTTACGTGATGCTTGATCTGCCGCACAGCCGCGAATACTTCGCAGCCCTGTTCGACACGGTCGGCACACGGCCCGTGCCGGCCTTCCGCTCGTCACAACCGGAAGTGGTGCGCGGCATGGTGGCCAACGGTCTTGGCTACAGCATCCTGAACTACCCGCTCAAATCATTCAAAACCGTGGATGGCGCGGACTTCGTCATCAAGCAGTTCAAGGAAGACGTATTGGCCACGACGCTTGGCATTGCGCAATCGCGAGAACTGAAGCCGCGTCAGGTGGTCAAGCGCTTTGCGGGCTTCTGCGAGGCGCAGATTCGCGAGCTGCATCGCAATGGATGAACCTCCCGCACAGTGCCATGCAGAGCGGAAAACGGCGTTGCATAGGAAAAAACTGGCTTTTACATCCAAAAACAATATTTCGGCTGGTAATTTGACTTGATAGATTGGTGTGCATCGCAATGAATGCTAGCTGGAGATGCTATGGCTGCCCTTGCAAGCTCCCCGGACACCGGATATGAGATCGCCCGCGAATTGCGGGCGAACTGCGAGCGGCCGTTCGAGGACGCGCGCTCGATGCCGCCACGCGTCTATACGTCCGATGCATTTCTCGCACTCGAGCAGCGCGAGATCTTTAGCAAGGAATGGCTATGCGTCGGACGAGCAAGCGCGCTCGCCAAACCCGGCGACTATCTGACCGCGCAGATCGACGCGCAGCCAATTGTCGTGATACGCGACGAAGCGGGCGGCCTGCGTGCCATGTCGAACGTGTGCCTGCATCGCATGTCGGTGCTGCTCGAAGGACGCGGCAATGTCAGACGTATCGTGTGCCCGTATCACGCGTGGAACTACGCGCTCGATGGTGCGCTAGCCGGTGCGCCGATGATGGAGCGGCAGCCCGGCTTCTGCAAGGAAAGCTACCGCTTGCCGTCGCTTCGCTGCGAAACCTGGCAAGGCTGGATCTATGTCACGCTCAATGCCGTCGCGCCGCCTGTTGCGACGCAGCTCGCAGAGCTCACACCACTGATTGAGCCATACGGTATGACGGACTACGTCGAGACCTTCCACGAAGAACACGTGTGGGACACGAACTGGAAGATCCTCGCGGAAAACTTCATGGAAAGCTACCACCTGCCGATGCTGCATCGCGCGACGGTAGGCCCGCATTCGCGGCTCGAAGAGATGGAATGCCCGCCCGGGCGCGCCGCTTTCAACTATCACTGGATCACGAAGGAAGCGTCGCTGCCGATCGGCAACGCGCACCCGGACAACACGCGATTGCAAGGGCACTGGCGCCGCACCACCGCGCTGCTCGCGATCTACCCGACGCATCTCGTCACGCTCACGCCCGGCTATTTCTGGTACCTGCTGTTGCAGCCGCGCGGCGTCGGTCAGGTGCAGATCCGTTTCGGCGGCGGGCTCTCGCCCGAATTCATTAACGATCCCAAAGCGGCGGACTATATGGCCACGCTCAAAACGCTGCTCGATGAAGTCAATGCGGAAGACCGGCGCGGCGTCGAAGCCGTGTTTCGCGGCGTGCATGCACCGCTTGCGAAGCCGGGCAACCTGAGCCACCTCGAGCGGCCGAACTACGATTTCGCCCACTATGTTGCGCGGCGAACCGCCACGTGATGACGCGCAATGGATGATCAAACGACCATGTCCAGTCAACCGTTTATTTCATTCAACGGGGTCAGCAAGTCTTATGACGGCGTGCATAGCGTCGTCGAAGGCCTCGATCTCGACGTTGCGCGCGGCGAGTTCGTGTCGCTGTTGGGCCCATCCGGGTCCGGCAAGACAACGACGCTGATGATGCTCGCGGGCTTCGAATCGCCGACGCGCGGCGAGATTCGCCTGAACGGCAAACGGCTCGACGACAAGCCGGCGCACCAGCGCGATATCGGCATGGTGTTTCAGAACTACGCACTGTTCCCGCATATGACGATCGCGGAGAACGTCGCGTTTCCGCTATCGGTGCGCAGGATCGGCCGCAGCGAGCAAAAGGCGCGCGTGGCGCGGGCGCTCGACATGGTCGAGTTGCCGCATCTGGCGGGCCGGCGGCCCGCGCAACTGTCGGGCGGCCAGCAGCAGCGTGTGGCGCTGGCGCGTGCATTGGTATTCGAGCCGAGCGTCGTGCTGATGGACGAGCCGCTCGGCGCGCTCGACAAGCGCCTGCGCGAAAGCATGCAGTACGAAATCATGCGGCTGCATCGCGAGCTTTCGCTAACGATCGTCTATGTCACGCACGATCAGAACGAAGCGCTGACGATGTCGGACCGCGTCGCGGTGTTTTCCGATGGACGCATCCAGCAGGCGGCGTCGCCGACTGAACTCTATGAAAATGCCGCGAACGCATTCGTGGCGAACTTCGTCGGCGAAAACAATGGCTTGACCGGCCGTGTCGTGACGAACAGCGGCGAGTGGGCCACGCTGCGCCTCGCGGACGGCACGCCGATCAGCGGCCGTGCAGGCGCGGGCCTGCGCGACGGAGGTGAAGCGATGCTCGCGCTGCGGCCCGAACGCGCGCATCTCGCCGCAGCCGCTAATGCCGACACCAACACCGCGGCGGCACGCGGCGAGAACGAAGAATTCAATGTCGTCCATGCACTGGTGCAAGAGCTCGTCTATTGCGGCGACCACCATCGCGTGCATCTGAAACTGGCTCACGGCGAAAGCGTGATCGTGAAAGTGCCGAATACGCAGCACCACGATCTGCCCGCGCTCGGCCATACCGCGGCCGTCACGTGGCGCCGCGACGACTGCAAGGTACTGCCCGCCCTTTCCGCGCGCGTCGCCGTCACAACCGACGACCACGCAGCGTTTTCGCCTTCATCGTCCGCATCGCCACTTATCGCAGGAGCCAACTAAAATGCACGCTACCCGTTCCCGCATCCGGCACGGCGCCGTTCTAGCCGCCGTTGCCGTGGTCTCGATTCTCTCCGCTGCCGCGCACGCGGCCGACACGCTGTCGGTGGTCACCTTCGGCGGCGCTTACGAAACCGCTGCAAAAAAGGCCTGGTTCGAGCCGTTCACGGCGAAGACCGGCATCAACTTCTCGCTGGAATCGTATGACGGCGGCCTTGCGAAACTGAACGCGATGGAGCAGGCCAAAAATACCACGTGGGATCTGATCGATCTCGAAACGAACGACGCGATCACTGCCTGCGACGAAGGTCTGCTGCAAAAATTCGACCGCAAGCTGCTCGGCAATGCGAGCGACTTCCTGCCGGGCTCGATCAGCGATTGCGCGGTCTCGGCCATGGTGTGGTCGACGGTCTACGCCTACGACACGACCAAGCTGAGCACGCCGCCGACCACGATCAACGATTTCTTCGATCTGAAGAAATATCCGGGCAAACGCGGCATGCGCAAATCGCCGAAGGTCGCGATGGAGTGGGCGCTGATTGCCGACGGCGTCGCGCCGAATGATGTCTATAAGGTGCTCGGCACGCCCGCCGGTGTCGACCGCGCGTTCAAGAAGCTCGACACGATCAAGTCGAGCATCGTGTGGTGGGACGCGGGCGCGCAGGCGCCGCAGCTGCTCGCCGACGGCGCGGTGGTGATGACGCAGGCGTACAACGGGCGCATTAACGACGCGATGCGCAAGGACAACAAGCCGTTCAAGATCGTTTGGGATGCCCAGGTTTATGACTACGAGTGGTGGGGTATTCCCGCAGGCGCGAAGCATGCGGCCGACGCCACGAAGTTCATCGTCGCGGCGTCGACGCCGCAAGCCTACGCAGACCTGTCGAAGTACATCGCCTATGCGCCGCCGCGCAAGGACGCGATCCCGCTGATCGACAAGAATCGCCTCGCCGATCTGCCGACCGCGCCGGCGAACTTCAAGCGTCCGCTGCAGATCAACGCGACATTCTGGGCCGATAACGCGGACGCGATCAACAAGCGCTTCCAGGTGTGGCTGACGCAATAAAGCGGGCAATAAATCAGGCAATAAAGCAGAGCGCGACAATGAACACGACACTGCATCCGCCGGCATCGATCGACGCCGGCGCACGCCCCGGCAGCGGCAGCAGCGGCAACCGTCCCGCGTGGCGCCGCGCGCGCCGCAAAGCGGCAGTGCAGGCATTGCTGCTTGCGCTGCCGCTGCTCGTGTTCCTGCTCGCAACCTTCGTCGCGCCGATCGCGAGTCTGCTGGCGCGCAGCGTGCAAAACCCCGAAGTGCGCGACAGCATGCCGCAACTGACGGCGGCGCTGCACGCGTGGGACGGCAATGGCGTACCCGGCGAAGCGGCGTTCGCCGCGTTGGCGCTTGGGCTCAAACAGGCTGCCGAAACCGGCGACCTCGGCAATGTCGCGCGCCGGATGAATTTCTACCAGCCGGAATTCCGCAGCCTGCTGATGAAGACCGCGCGCGAGACGCGCTCGCAAACCCCTGCCGCATGGAAGCCTGCTTTAATCGATATCGATTCTCGGTGGGGCCAAAACGAAACCTGGCGGCTATTGAAACGCGCCGCTGCATCGCCGACCCCCGACTATTTGCTCAATGCCGTCGACGCGCAGGTCGCGCCCGATGGATCGGTCAGCCCGGTGCCGGCCGATAGCGCCGTCTATCGCGCCGCTTTTTTGCGCACGGTGCAGATCAGCGCGACGGTGACGCTGCTGTGTCTGCTGCTCGGTTATCCGGTCGCGTATCTGCTCGCGACGCTTCCGCCGAAGCAAAGCAACCGGCTCATGCTGTTCGTGATCGTGCCGTTCTGGACATCGCTGCTCGTACGCACAACCGCATGGTATGTGCTGCTGCAACCCAGCGGCGTGATCAATGCCGCGCTGATGCGTTTCGGCATCGTCCATCATCCACTGCCGCTGATCTTCAACCGCACCGGCGTGCTGATCGGCATGACGCACATCCTGCTGCCTTACATGATTCTCGCCATCTATTCGGTGATGAAGGGAGTGTCGCCGGTTTATGTGCGGGCCGCGCAGTCGCTCGGCGCGCATCCGGCCGTGGCCTTCGTGCGCGTCTATATTCCGCAGACGCTGCCCGGCGTCGGCGCGGGCTTTTTTCTCGTCTTCGTGCTCGCGCTCGGCTACTACATCACGCCCGCGCTGCTCGGTGGCGCCGGCGACGAAATGATCAGCCAGCTGATTGCGATGCAGACGAACGAGCGATTGAACTGGGGACTGGCGGGTGCGCTGTCGTGCTATCTCGTGATTTTCACGGCCGTATTCTATTTTGTGTTCAACCGGCTGGTCGGCATCGACCGGCTGCGATTCGGCTAGCGCGGAGGACTGCATGCAAGCCCACGGTAACCGGATGCTGTCGGAGCGGATTGCAAGCGGATGGCTGCGCGTGCATTGCGCAGTGATCTTCCTGTTCCTCGTCGCGCCGATTCTCGCGATCGTGCCGCTGTCGTTCAACTCGGGCTCGTTCTTTTCATACCCGATGGAAGGCTTCTCGCTGCGCTGGTACGCGCAGGCATTCGGCTCGAGCGACTGGCAACTGGCATTTGCAAATAGCATCGGCATCGGGGTAGTCGCGACGCTGATCGCAACTTGCCTCGGCACGCTCGCGGCGCTCGGCCTGAGCCGCTCGGTGTTCCCGTTTCGCGCGATCATCATGCCGCTGCTGATTTCGCCGATGATCATTCCGATCGTCGTGGTCGCGGCCGGCTTTTATCTGATCTTCGCGCCGCTCGGGCTCGTGAATTCGTATGCGGGCGTGATTCTCGCGCATGCCGCGCTCGGCACGCCGTTTGTCGTCATCACGGTGACGGCCTCGCTGCTGTCGTTCGATCAGAGCCTGCTGCGCGCGGCGTCCGGACTCGGCGCACGGCCGTGGACGACCTTCCGCCGCATCACGCTACCGCTGATCGCGCCTGCTGTTGCGACCGGCAGTGTGTTCGCGTTTGCCACTTCGTTTGACGAAGTGATCGTCATTCTGTTTATCGGCGGACCGGACCAGCGCACGGTGCCGCGGCAGATGTGGAGCGGCATTCGCGATCAGATCAACCCGTCGATTCTTGCGGTGGCGACGGTGCTGATCGTCTTCGCGACGCTGCTGTTTACCGCGATGAACTGGCTGCGCGGCAGGGCGGCTGCGGCGTCGTCGTCGGACTAGCGCACGCCGCACATGCATGCGCTATTCGAGATCTTCCGCAAGGTGCGCGACGAATAGCCGGATCGTATCCTCGTCGCGGGACACATATACCCATTGTCCGACGCGTTGCATTTTCAGCAGCCCGGCTTGCGTGAGCACGGCGAGATGCGCGGAAACCGTCGACTGCGACAGCTTCGTGCGCGCGTGAATCGAACCAATCGATACGCTATCCGGATGATGAGAGCGGTTTTCCGGAAAATGGAGCCCTGGGCTCTTCAGCCACCTCAGGATCTCCCGCCGCAGCGGATGCGCCAATACCTTATGGATTCTGTCTACGTCGATCATGGAGCACCCGAGGGTTAGAACATATCCGAAGCGGTCTGCTTACGCTCGCCATCGCGCGGCGCAGCTTCTACCCGCGGCCGCGACGGAATGAACGGTCCCGTCACCATTTCCGCGTAGCTCTGGCCCGGCCCGACCATCGGAAATACATCGGCGTTCTGATCGATCATCACTTCAAGGAACGCGGGCCCATCGAATTCGATAAAAGCCCTGAGGGTCGCCTCGAGTTCGCCTATCGTTTCGACGCGGCGCGCGAAATCGAAGCCATCCGCCTTCGCCGACATAACGAAGTCTTTGCTATGCAGCGCTTTGTCGCTGACGCAAAAGCGCCCTTCATAAAAGAGACGCTGCCATTGCCGGATCATCCCGTCGCCGAGATTGTTAAGCAGTAGCACTTTGACGGGCGTGCCGTACGTCGTCGCTGTTTCGAGGTCGCCGGCATTCATGCGGATGCTGCCGTCGCCGTCGATATCGATCACCAGCGCGTCCGGCCGCGCGAACTGTGCGCCGATCGCGGCCGGCAGCCCAAAGCCCATCGTCCCCATGCTGCCGGAGGTCAGGAAGCTGCGCGGCTCGACGAAGTCGAAAAACTGCGCGGCCCACATCTGATGCTGACCGACACCCGTAGTGACGATCGCATGGCCGCCGGTCATTTCGCCAAGCAGCTCGACGACGAAGTGCGGTTGAATGAGCGGGCTGTTGCGGTCGTAGTTCATGCCGTACTTGAGCTTCAGCTCCGCGATATGCTCCAGCCAGTCCGCGGGCGACTGGACATCAGGGCTTTCTTCCATCAGAGACAGCAAGGTATCCTTCGCATCGCCGACATGCACCCAGTCCGCGCGTTTGACCTTGTTGATCTCCGCCGCGTCGATATCGATATGCGCGATATGCCGCGCGCGCGGTGCGAAAGCGTGCGGACGGCCACCGGCAACGCGGTCGTCGAATCGCGCGCCGACCGCGATCAGGAAGTCGCAGTCTTCAACGGCATAGTTCGCGCACGCGGCGCCGTGCATGCCGAGCATGCCGAGGCGCAATGGATGTTTCGTGGGCAATGCGCCAAGCGCCATCAGCGTCGTGACGACGGGAATCCGGTAGCGCTCGGCAAACTGGCGCAACTCGGCTGCGGCGCCGGCTGTAATCACACCGCCGCCCACATACAGCAGCGGCCGTTTGCTTTGTGCGAGAAGCTCGAAGAACTCCGCGCGTTTGCCGGCTTTGAGCCGCGAGCCCTTGGCCACCATGCGAAGACGGTCAGAGTAGCCGCGGAAATGCAATGTCCCATGGCCTTTGTAAGATCCTTGCCAGTTCTGGATATCTTTCGGCACGTCGACGACAACCGGGCCTGGTCGGCCGGTGCGCGCGATTTCGAATGCAGTTCGCAGCGTTTCTTCGAGTTTCGCCGGGTCCGTGACGAGAAAGACCTGTTTCGCGCACGCCGACATGATGTTGAAGACGGGTGCTTCCTGGAATGCATCGGAGCCGATCGCGGCGCGCGGCACCTGTCCGCAAATCAGCACGACTGGGACCGAATCGCCGTTGCAATCCGCGATCGGCGTCAGCGCATTCGTCGCACCGGGACCGGAGGTGACCATAAACACGCCGACTTTTCCGCTGGCGCGCGCATAACCGGCTGCCATAAAGCCCGCAGCCTGTTCGTTGGCCGGCACGACGAGCTTGATCTGGCGCTCGGGGCTTTGCATTTCGTTGAAGCGAAACACGGCGTCGTAGGTTGGCAGGATCGCGCCGCCGCTGTAGCCGAATACGGTGTCGACGCCCTGTTCGCTGAGCACGCGCAGGATGATGTCGGCGCCCGACATCGAATTGCCGGTATCCGGCGAGGTCGGCAAGGCATGTGAAGCAATGTTGGGGTTTTGGGTCACAGCTGGTTCTCAGACTGAAGCTCGCACGGGAAACTCGCGCGAAATAGGGCGCCGGTTGTGCAGGCGCCGGGATCAAACGTCGATATCCCTTTCAACTCGAGAACAGCGTATGTTCGGCACCAGCTTATGGACGATTGCTTCGGCGGGTTCTCCGCATAGCCAGTCCACCTAACATCTTTTCGATGCGCTTCTGGAAGAATTGCGAGGGGTTGGTACAGCCGATTTTGCCAACGATCGAAACTGTAGGGTCGTCCTATTGAGCGATTCGCTGGCCAAAATGAGTGGCATCCAGGACACGAGGGCCTGTGGCACGCGTTTGCGGCTTACGTTGCGCCGCAGCATCGCGCGCGATGGCCCACTTATTACACGGGCGCAAGAGTAAGTTAACGGAAAGGGTGTCCTTGTTATGCGGACGTTGCGGTAATCTGGGCCATCGCTCGTTACGCGGCATATCGCGATATATCGAAAGACGCGCGAAATACGCGCGGAATACGCTCGATAGCGCGAAGCGCCGCGGTAGCCACGAGAGTTCGCTGTATTCGACGAAGGTCCAGATTATGAAAGTCGCCATTGTTGTGTTCGATGGTGTGCAGGCGCTAGACGTCGCAGGCCCCATGGACGTGTTTGCAGAAGCAAATACGCATCTTCCCGACCACCGGAAATATCAGGTCGCGCTCGTTGGCGCGCAGGCCGGCTATGTCACGTGCTCGAACGGCATGCAACTGTCGGTTCCCTTCGGCTACGCGGATTTCGACGTACAGGCGGATTTGCTCATTGTCGCGGGTGGTCCGAAGCTGCCCGATTACCGGCCGCGAGCCGACATGCTGAAATGGCTGCAAAGTCAGACATTTGGTGCCACGCGTTTTGGCTCCGTCTGCAACGGCGCATTCGTGCTGGGGCACGCCGGCCTGCTGGACGGCAAGCAGGCGACTACGCACTGGGCCGAAGCGGCGCGCCTCGCCGACGACTTTCCGCATGCACATGTGCAGCCCGACCGGATTTTTACGCGCGACGGCCGCCTCTTCACGTCGGCCGGCGTGACGGCCGGCATCGATCTGTGCCTTGCGCTCGTGGCAGAAGACCACGGCCACGAGATCGCCGTGCGCGTGGCGAAACGCCTTGTCGTCTATATCCAGAGAGAAGGCGGGCAGTCCCAGTACAGTCCTTACATTGGTATGCGTAAGGGCGAAGATCCGATCATCAGCAAGGTGCACCGGTATGTGACCGAGCATCTGGCCGATGCGCTATCGATCGAACAACTGGCGAAGGCTGTGTCGGTGAGCCGGCGCACGTTCTCGCGGCTGTTTGCGAAATACGCGAAGGTGACGCCGTCCGCGTTTGTCGAACAGGTTCGCGTGGACTCGGCGAGAAAGATGCTCGAAGAAACTGATGCGCCGCTCAAGACAGTCGCGTTCAAATGCGGCTTTCATAGTGCGACGCATATGCGTACGACCTTCATGCGGCGGCTTGACGTAACGCCCAAGCAGTATCGACAACGGTTCCGCGGCGATGCGCCGGATAGGCAGGCGTGGGTTAGCAACAGCGTCGACGAGCGGGTCGAGTCGAACGATCTCGAAGAAGAAATGGCTTAAGTTAAGAGAGAACCCAAGGTCGATGTCTTCCTCGTCTGTTGCTTTGCAAAGTCTTCCGGATATTCTTGCGCCCGGTTTGGCGGTGGTGTTTTGCGGCATCAATCCCGGCTTGCTGGCGGCGTCGACGGGCCGCCACTTCGCGGGCCACGGCAACCGCTTCTGGGGCGTCATGCATCTGGCTGGCTTTACGCCCGAGCAGTTTGGTCCTGAGGATGACCACGCATTGCTGCAATACGGATATGGGCTGACCACCGCAGTTTCGCGCGCAACGGCACGCGCCAACGATCTATCGCGTATCGAGCTTAAAGCAGCAGCCATCGACTTCGAACAGAAGATCGAACGCTATGCGCCGAAGTACATCGCGTTCCTCGGAAAAATGGCGCTGGCTGCGATGTCGGGCACGCGCGATATCCAATGGGGATTGCAATCCGCTCCATTCGGCGGTGCGCGCGCGTGGGTGTTGCCGAATCCTAGCGGTCTGAACCGCTCATTCAGCCTCGATGCACTAGTTGGTGCTTATCGCGAACTTCAACTCGTGGCTGCGTCCACGCGTCCTGCTATTGCGTAGCGACGCGGTCCTCTTTTTTTGCACGCTTCGCGGCTTTGCGCCGGGTTGTGATCGGCGTTGCAGCGGCGGCACCATCAATAGCAGCACCTTCGATACCATCGATGTTCATCGTAAGGCCCGCTTGCTGAAGATGCACATTTCTGCGCAACGTCTCGGTCACGAACTCGACGAAGGTTCGAACCTTGCCGCTGGCGCCGCGCCGCTCGACATGCAGCAAATTCACCGGCGTCGATTCCGGCTCAAAGGCAGTGAGAACAGGCTGCAGATTTCCGTCCAGCACCTCGGGCGCTGCCTGGTACGAAAACAGCTGCGTGATGCCCGCGCCATCGACGGCAGCCGCTACCGCGACCGGCGCGAGATTGACGATCATCTTCGGCTGAAGCCGGACCGGCAGCCGCAATCCTTTCTCATAGAACAGCCATTCGAATGGATGCGTAACCCCTGTAAACGACACACACCGGTGATCGGTAAGCTCTCTCGGGTGAGACGGTTCGCCATGTTCGGCGAGATAGATGGGGGAGGCGTAGGTCCGGCGCCGGACAAAGCCCAGCGGCACGGCGTATATCGACGAGTCTCCCAGATGGCCGATGCGGATCGCGATGTCCACGCCGTCCTCGAGCAGCCGTGTGGTGCGGTCGTCGTACACCGCATTGATATGGACGTCCGGGTAGCGCCGCGCATAGGCATTGACGAGCGGAGCGATAAACCGCTGACCGAATAGCACCGGAGCCGAAATGGTGAGCGTGCCGACCGGGTTGTTCTGATCGACTGAGATATTCGCTTCCGCGTCAGTGATCGTATCGAGCACGCGGCGGCACATCTCGAGGTACGCCATGCCCGCTTCCGTCGGCCGGATCGAGCGCGTGGTTCGCGTCAGCAGTTGCGTGCCGAGGCGCGCTTCAAGTGAAGTCAGCGCGCGAGAAACCGCAGGGGCCGACATGCCGAGTTTCTCCGATGCACCGGTGAAACTGCTTCGATCGATGATGGCAACGAACACCTCCATCTCGCGTAATCTGTCCATCCCGCTACCCAACCTTCGCGTGCATTTACCGCTACCGATTGTAGGCGTTCTGTCATGCACGCCGGGGCCGCGTCCGTTCGATTGGCCAAAGAACGAATAAAAATGGCCAACCGGAAATCGATTTAAAGCGCGGCCTCATCGAGGTAGCGATGACTTGTGATGGCAAATTTCCCGCATTGATTGGCCCGATAGCCAGACTCCTTCGGCTTTAAGAAACGCCGACCATACCCGACAATCAATTAACCCACGATGCGATGCGATATTGCGATATCAGCATCCCTAACCAGACGAAGGAGTCTGTTCCATGTTTGCTGCAATGCTAGAAGTGAATCCCTATGCCGAACAGTTCGATGCCTATCTCGGCATGGCGAAGATGCTTCGGCCAGAACTCGAAGCGACCGAGGGCTTTATCGACAACACGCGCTATGCGAGTCTGACGCGGGAAGCATGGCTGCTCTCGCTGTCGAGCTGGCGCGACGAGAAATCGCTAGTGCGCTGGCGTGTCTCGACGAAACACCACAAGGTTCAGGAGGCGGCGCGCGACCGCGTCTTCGCCGACTATCGGCTGCGCATCGGCCAGGTCGTTTCGGACACTCAGATTCCCGAAGGCCACACGTTGCAGGAGCAACGTCTCGATGTGACAGAAACCGGAGCCGGCACAGCGGTCATGCTGCTCGACGCGAAGCGCGCGCCGGAATGGGTCAAACAGGCTGGCGCGGATGCGGTGGCGCAATCGCTGGGGCTCGATCCGCACGCAGCGGGCCTCGTCGGATGGGACGCGTTCGATGCGCTGTTGACGCCGGGCGATGTCATCGCGGTGGTGACGTGGAAAGATCAGGCGGCCGCTGAAGCGTTTGCACGCAACGCGACGCTGCCCGACGGCGTGCGTCTGCGCCATGTTCGTATCGTGCGCGAGTATGGAATGTTCGATCGCCGCGAGGCGCCGCAATACTTCGACGAGAAGCAACGCAAGGCATAACGCAGCCTCTTCGCTATACCGTCGGGCGAGCGTTGCCTGACCGGTCAGCTGTCATGGGCCTGACGAAGGCATTGGCCAGATTGATACACAAAACGGCCTGAAATCGGGCCTGTGACAGCTTCAATCGTTTCGGGATCCTCTTTTAGAATTCTGCGGCTCATCACTGCGGCGGCGACGCTTATGAACACCACCGTCAACCCTTGGAAAACTGGAACGGACGACGAGACGAATGCGCAATCGTCGTCGTCGGCTGCTGCACAGGCTGCGGAACCTCCTGCTCAGCCGAAGGCCGCACAGCCGCAGATGACGCTGCGGCTGGCCACAGGGCTAATCGGAATGCTGCTGGCGTCGCTATCGGCGATCTTGAACCAGCAGGTCACGGCGCAAGCGATGACGGACATTCGTGGCGCACTCTCGATCGGGCACGACGACGGCAGTTGGCTCACCGTGCTGTTCGAAGCCGCCAATGTGTCCGCGATGGTGTTCGCGCCGTGGTTCGGCGTGACGTTCACGCTAAAGCGATTCGCGATCGGCGCCATGCTGGCGACGATGCTGTTTGGCGTGCTGTGCCCGTTTGCACCGAATCTGCCGGCGCTCTACGTGTTGCGCGTATTGCAAGGCATTTCCGGCGGATGCCTTCCACCGATGCTGATCATCGTCGCGCTTCGGTATCTCCCGCCGAAGATCAAGCTCTACGGCCTTGCCGGCTATGCGCTCACGGCAACCTTCGGACCTGCGCTTGGCACGCCGCTCACGGCTTTATGGACCGAGTACGTGAGCTGGCGCATGGCGTTCTGGCAAGTCGTGCCATTAGGCGTTGTGTGCTGCTTCGCGATCCACATCGGGCTTCCGGAAGATCCTTTGAAGATCGAACGATTCCGCTCATTCAACTGGAGCGGGTTCCTGACCGGATTTCCGGCTATCGCGATGCTCGTTGTCGGCCTTCTGCAGGGCGATCGTCTCGACTGGCTGAACTCGGACTTTATCTGCGTGATGCTCGGCGGGGGCATGCTCCTGCTCGTCGCGTTCCTGATCAACGAGTGGTATCACCCGCTGCCGTTTTTCAGGCTCCAGCTGCTTTCGCGCAGGAACTTCACGCATGGGCTGACGACGCTGTTCGGGGCGGTCGTGCTGCTGACCGGCGTCGCCGTGATACCGGCCCAGTATCTCGCGAAAGTTCACGGTTACAGGCCGCTGCAAACGACGCCATTGGCGTTGCTGGTGGCCATCCCGCTGCTGCTTGCGCTTCCCTTGACGGCAGCCTTGCTGAACCTTCGTCGCGTCGATTTCCGTTGGGTCATGGCGATCGGCCTGTCGCTGATGGCAACTACGTGTTTTATGGGTAGCTTCGTCACGTCCGATTGGGTGCGCGAAAACTTCTACTGGCTGCAGTCGTTGCAGATTGCCGCGCAACCGATGGTGATCATGTGCATTCTGATGGGCGTCACGACCGGTTTGCCGCCGACCGAAGGACCGTTTGCCTCGGCGATGTTCAACTCGCTAAAGACGTTCTCCGCGGCAGTCGCCACAGGTCTGATTGAAGGTCTCGGCACGGCGCGCGAGCATTTTCATTCGACCATGCTCGTCGACCACGCCGGCAACAACATGCTCGTAACGAGCCAGAGCGTCGACGCCGTGCATGGTCTCGGCGAACTTGCCCATCGGATTCACGAACAGGCCGTGGTGCTGACTTCGGCCGACCTCTATCGCGTGATGGCAGGTATCGCGCTTTTTCTTCTCGTGCTGGTCCCGGTTTTACCTGTGCGTATCTATCCGCCATGGAGCACTACGCAGCCTTCTTCCCGCTGAGCGTCGATCTATGTCAATTGCCATGAACTTTCCTCAAAAAACGATTCGCGTTGCCGTATGCGTGATTGCGCTCGGCGTCGCGGCATGGGGTTGCACGACGCTTCTTGCGGATTCGAGCACGGAATCGACCAACGATGCGTACGTGACGGCCGATTTCACGCTTGTGGCTCCACGTATCGCCGGGCAGATTTCCGAAGTGCTGGTGGAAGACAATCAGCGTGTGAAGGCAGGACAATTACTGGTGCGTATCGACGACCGCGACTTTCACGCCGCGCTGATGAGCGCCGAGGCCGACGTAGCGGCGGCAAAAGCCGCGGTCGCGAACTTCGACGCCGAAATTGCACGGCAGCCGTCGCTCGTCGATCAGGCGCGCGCGACGCTTCGCGCCGACGATGCTTCGATTCAGTTTGCGCGAGCCAACGCGGCGCGCTACCAGGATCTGTCGCAATCGGGCGCGGGTACGACGCAGGAACAGCAGCACGCGTCGAGCACGCTTGCTGAACTGCTCGCGCGGCAGTCGCACGATGAGGCCGCATTGCTCGCGACCCAGCAAAACCTCGATGTGCTGCGCACGCAGCGCGACAAGGCCGCTGGCGCTTTGGCTCATGCTCAAGCGGTGCTCGAACAGGCAAGGCTCAATCTTTCGTACACGGAAATTCATGCGCCGGTCGATGGCAAGGTCGGGCGGCGCTCGGTGCGCGTCGGCGCGTTTGTGACGACCGGCGCACCGCTGCTTGCGATCGTGCCGCTTTCGGATGCGTATATCGTCGCGAACTTTCAGGAGAACCAGCTGACGCGCATGCGGCCCGGAGAGAGCGTGCGTATCAAGGTCGACAGCATGCCGGGCGTCCTGATTCAAGGGCATATCGATAGCCTTGCGCCTGCCACGGGCCTGAGCTTTGCGCCTATCGCGCCCGACAACGCAACCGGTAACTTCACGAAAGTCGTTCAGCGCGTACCCGTGAAAATCACCATCGATCGGGGGCAGGACGCGGCAGCCGAATTGAGCGTCGGGCTTTCTGTCGAAACGGAAGTGACCGTTGCAAACCGGGGCGACAAGCCGATCGAAGGAGCGGGCAAAAAATGAACGCGAGCGAATTTTCCATCCGCACGCCGGCGCTCGCGGTATTGCTGTGCTCCGTGCTGTCGGGGTGCCTCGTCGGCCCAAACTTCGAACATCCACAGACCCACACGCCGGATGTGTTTGACCGCACGCAAACCGCACAAGCGTCGAGCAAAGCCGTCGAAGCCGAATTCAACCCGGATTGGTGGACGCTTTTCAACGACCCAATGCTGAACGCTTTGCAGCAGGAGCTGACCGACGCGAATCTCGACGTAGCCGCGGCCTCGGCGCGCTTGCGCGAAAGCCGGGCCGGGCAGCGCATCGCCGGCGCGGCGGAATATCCGACACTAGACGGCGCCGCGTCGTATAACCGCGAACGCGGCAGTCCGAACGGTATTCTGTCGTTGCTTGGCGTGAGTCCGGCGCAAAGTCAGCCGCAATCGGCATCGGGCAGTGCGCCGCTTGGCGTGGCGCCGTTGCCGGGTTCATCGGGTTCACCGGCGTATAACCTGTATCAGTTCGGCTTCGATGCATCGTGGGAACTCGATATCTGGGGCGGCGCGCGGCGCGGTGTCGAGGCGGCGACGGCGCTAAGCGCTTCGTCCTATGAAGATCGCAATGCGGTGCTGTTATCCGTACGCGCCGAACTCGCGCGAGACTATATCGAGCTGCGCGACACGCAGGCGCTGCTCCAGATAGCAAAGCAGAATCTCGAGATTGCGCGCAATGCGACGAAGCTCACGGAAATACGCAAGCGCGATGGCGTGACGACCGATCTCGATGTCGCCAATGCATCGGCACAAGTGGAGTCGATCGAGAGTCTGATTCCGACACTCGAAGCGCGCACCGAAACCACGATCAATGCGATCGGCGTGCTGCTCGCGAAGGAACCCGGCGCGCTCAAGGCGCGTCTTGCCGAGCCGCGCGATGTGCCGGGGCTTCCTCAACAGGTGCCGATTGGCTTCCCATCGGAACTCGCGCAACGCCGGCCCGACATCAGAAGGGCGGATGCGCAGTTGCATGCGGCCACGGCCACGATCGGCATGGCGAAAGCCGACTTCTATCCGCGAATCTCATTGAACGGCAGTGCAGGCTTTCAAAGTCTTCAGCTGTCGAGTCTTGCCGATTGGGCGTCGGGGCAGTTCGTCGTCGGCCCGTCGATCACGCTGCCGATATTCGAAGGCGGGCGCCTCAAGGGAACGCTGGAATTGCGTGAGGCGCAGCAGCAGGAAGCGGCGATCGTGTACAAACGTACGGTGCTTCAGGCCTGGCGCGAAGTGGACGATGCACTCATCACCTACGACGCCGAACAGCGTCGGCGCGAGCGCCTCAAAGCGGTGGTGCGCCTGAACGAGCGTGCGTTGTCGGTGGCGCAGCAGCGATATAAACAGGGCGCGGTCGATTATCTGAATGTGCTGAATGTGCAGCGGCAGCTGCTTAAGGCGCAAAGCGATCTCGAGCAAAGCGACGCCGATGCCGACGTCAATCTGATTACGCTTTGCAAGGTGCTGGGTGGCGGGTGGGAGTCGACGTATGCGCAGCAGGGGGCGGTTAGTGCTGCCACGCCGCGCCAGTAAAGATCTTGCCGGCGCGCGGGGATTTACCTGGTGACTCTGAAGCAGAAGTCCACTTCAACCACTGCGCCCTTGGGCAACTGAATTGCACCGACAGACGTGCGCGTGTGTACGCCTGCGTCTTCAAGGACCGTCGACAGCACGTCGGATGCGCCATCGGCGACTTCGCTTTGCTTCGTGAAGTCGGGCGCGCTACGCACGAACACATTGATGCGCGGGACCGAAACGATCGCGTCGAGGGTGCCGCAAACGTTTTTAAGCAGCGCGAGTGCGCGTATTGCCGAAATTCCCGCGGCGCGCTTTGCATCGTCGAGAGAGATCGACCCTCCAGCCACACCGACGAAACGAACCTCGTCGCCGACCCTCGGGATTTGGCCGGCAATGTAAGCGATGCCCGCATCGATCAGCACCGGCGTGTACTTTCCACCTACCTTGATTTCCTCATTCAGCGGAAATCCCACTTCGGCGGCAAGCTTTTCAAAGCGTTCGTCTCTGGTCATGATGGCGGCGGTAAGTTTCGGGTCTATCGGGGGATTCTAGTGCATTGCTTTGAATGCAATGTGTCGTGCCCCGCCGAGCGTGGACTATCCCGTTACCCGAACGTCGCTGACCATCCTCCAATCGCGTTCGAGCGTTCGCGTTGCCGTTCCTTTAACAACGAGTGTGGCATTCAGATGGATATCGCGGCTCGAACTGCCGATCATCAGATCGAACTCGCCCGGCTCGACGATGCGCTCCCCGCGCGCATCCGTGAAGTTCAGCATATCGACGGGCAGGCGCACGCGTAAATGCACCTTTGCATGCGGCTCGATCGTGACGCGCGCGAGTGCCTTCAATTCCTTGACCGGCCGCGATGTCGAAGCGAGACGGTCGCGCACATAGACCTGCACCACTTCGTCGCCGCTTCGCGTACCGACGTTTTCGACGCCAAAGCTGAATTCAAATGTGCCATCCGCGATCGGCACTTCCGATGCGATCAGATTGAGGTCGCTATACGCAAAGCGCGTATAGGTGAGTCCAAAGCCGAACGGATAGCGCGAGCCGAAGTGCCGGGCAACAGGCGTGCCCGCGCTTTTCAACCGGTGGTTATAGACGTAGGGCACCGCCCCCGCGCTGGTTGGCACCGACAACGGCAAACGCCCGCTAAAGCTTGCGCGCCCTGTCAGCAGTTCGGCAAGCGCCTCGCCGCCTTTTTCGCCCGGCGCAAAGGCCATGATTTGCGCGGCAACACGATCTTCCTGACCGCCGAGGTTATAGGGCCGGCCACCCGTCATCACGACGACGGTCGGCGTTCCCGTAGCGACCACGGCATCGATCAATGCCTGCTGCACGCCCGGCAAGGCGAGCGTATCGGTATCCGAACCTTCTCCGACCGTGCCCGACTGGAAAAGGCCTGATAGGTCGCCGACAAAGACGATCGCGACATCGGCTTCGCGCGCGGCCTGCGCCGCGTTGGCGATACGAAACGTGTCCGTGCTGATCAGTTCGTCGCGCGCATTCAGATCGCGCGTGTCGAGCGCAACGTCGCCGGGAAACACGGGCGCGCCGGCACGCCGCTCTTCGATGATCGCGCAGCCCTTTTCGTACACCACACTGGTTTCGCCTAGCAGGTGGCGCAACGCCTGCAACGGCGTTGTGATCGACGAAGCCGACTGTTCGCCGCTGACGATCAGATGCACGGGGAAGCTGTAGCCCGCTAGCAAAGCGAGCGGATCGTCCGCGGTCGGCCCAATCACCGCGATCTTCTGCTGGCGGTCGCCTGCGAGCGGTAGCACGCCGTCATTGCGCAGCAGTACGGCCGACTCGCGCGCGACCTCGTGCGCGAGATCGAGTGCAGCGTGGCTACGCAAGTCCACGCGGTCGGGGTCGACATACGGATGTTCGAAGAGGCCAATATCGAATTTCGCGCGCAACACGCGCGTCACGGCCGCATCGATCGTCGCTTCGCTAATGTCGCCGCGCGCGAGTGCTTCCTTCAGGTGCAGCGCGCATTCGTGGCCCGGCAGTTCGATATCGAGGCCGGCATTGAACGATTGCGCCGCGGCGTCGGCCGCGTCGCGCGCGACGCCGTGGTGCGTGTACAGCAGATTCACGGCGACGTAGTCGGCAACGATCAGTCCGTCGAAGCCCCACTTTTCGCGCAGCACGTGGTGCAGCAAATCGCGGTTCGTATGGCACGGCACGCCGTCGATGTCGTGATAGGCCGGCATCACGGAGCCGGCATGCGCGAGCTTGACGGCCATCTCGAACGGCAGCATGTAGATGTCGTTGAGTTCGCGTGGCCCGACGTGGACCGGTGCGTGATTACGCGCGCCTTCGCTTGCCGAATGCGCGACAAAGTGCTTGAGCGTCGCGAGCACGTCGCGGCGCTCGCCTTGCAAGCCCTTGACGTAACTGCACGCCATCACGCCGACGAGGTACGGATCTTCGCCGAACGTTTCTTCGGTGCGGCCCCAGCGCGGATCGCGCGAGACGTCGAGCACGGGCGCCAGCCCCTGGTGGCAGCCGATCGAGCGCGCCTGCTTGCCGATCATCTCGCCCACGCGGCCGATCAACGCCGGATTCCACGTCGCCGCGTAGTTGAGCGACGACGGAAACAGCGTGGCGTCCTTGATCATCAGGCCGACCAGACACTCCTCGTGCGACATCACGGGAATGCCGAGGCGCGTTTCCTCGACCATCTGCCGCTGCAATGCATTGAGCGCCTTGACGCCCTCCTGCGGATCGACGGTGTGCGTGCCGAGCGGGCGCGTCACCTGGCCCAGACCATGGCGCAACAAGGTGTCGAGCGGCACGCCGGTGTCGCGTTGCGCGAAATCTTCCGTGCGCCATGCATGCTGACCATCGGCGGAAAGCTTGAGCCAGACCGCATGCAGTTGCGCGATCTTTTCGTCGATCGTCATGCGAGCGAGCAGATCGGCGACGCGCGCATCGGTCGGCATATGCGCGCGGCGATAAACCGGAAACTCGCTGTTGTCCTGAAGCGCCATCCATTTACTCCTGACGGGTTCGGTATCGTGGTGACCGTTTGGTTTTTGTTCCTGCCCTGCAGCGCTTTGGCCTTTTAGCGCTTTAGCCCCTTAGCCCTTTAGCGAGCCGGCCATCATGCCTTTGATCACGCGTTCCTGACCGAACGCATACGCAACGATCAGCGGCAACGACGTAAGCGTGACGACCGCCAGCATTGCCGGCACATTCGACGAGTATTGCCCTTGAAAATCCCATATCGCGAGCGGCAGCGTGCGATGTTCGGGTGTCGACGTCAGCATGTAGGCGAAGATAAACTCGTTCCACAGGCCGATGCCGTTGTAGATCGCCACCGTGGCGAGCCCCGGCGTCGATAGCGGGAAGAAGATGCGCCAGAAAATGCCGAACGGCCCGCAGCCGTCGAGCTGCGCCGCCTCTTCAAGTTCGCGCGGAATCTGGCGCATGAACTCGGTGAGAATAAAGATCGAGATCGGCAGGCTCAAAGCGACATAAGGCCCGAGCAGGGCGAACGGCGTGTCGTAAATGCCGAGGTTGCGCGTGAGCAGATAGATCGGCACAAGCGTCGCGTGCAGCGGCACAATCATGCCCGCAACGATAATGGCGAAGAGCGTCTTGTTCAGCGCGAAGCGCATGCGCGCGAACGCATAGGCCGCCATCGCGCTTGCCAAAACGATCAACAGTACCGAAACGCCCACCACAAACACGCTATTGCGAAAATACGTGAAGTAAGGCCCTTCGAGCACCGCGACATAGTTGCCGATAAAGAGGTGCTGCGGCAATGCCCAGACCGGCGACGAATACGTTTCGTCCTGTGTTTTAAGGCTCGTCGCAACGACAAAAAGGAACGGCGCCGTCGTAACGATCAGCCAGATCACCGCAAGAAGCAGTACACCCAATCGCGGTTTTAGCTTCATCATGGCCTAGACCTCGGTCGCATAGCGGCGGGTAAAGCGCAGCGAGATGGCCGCGACCGCGCAGACGATGATGAACATCGCCGAGCCGATCGTGCTGCCGTAGCCGAGCTGAAATGAGCTGAACACGGTCCGATACATGTAGGTGGCCATCACCTCGGACGAGCCTTCAGGCCCGCCGCCCGTCATTACATAGATCAGATCGAAGTAACGCAGCGAGCCGAGCACGGCAAGCAGCACCGCGGTGCGCACGGTGCCTTGCAAATGCGGCAGCTTGATACGCCAGAAAATGACCCATTCGGATGCGCCGTCGAGCCGCGCCGCCTCGTTGACCTCTTGCGGCATCGAGGAGAGTCCCGCGAGAAACAGGATCATGTAGAACGGAACGTTCTGCCAGCAGATGACGGCAATCGTCGACGCCAGCGACAGATGCGGATTGCCGAGCCAGTCTTGTGCCAGCGCGTCGAGACCGAGCGCATGCAATGCAGTGTTGAGCGGCCCGAAGTTCGGATCGTAGACGTTCTTGAACAGCACGCCGATGGCGACGCTCGACATCAGCAGCGGCAAAAAATAGAGAATCTTCAGCACGCGCGAGCCGCGGCCGGCTTTTTCGAGCAGCACGGCGAGCGCGAGCGCGATCGGCAATTCAACGACCACCGACGTGACCGCGAGAATCACATTGTTCAACAGCGACTGCCAGAACACGGTGTCGTGCGCGAGACGCACCCAGTTCGACAGACCGACAAAGCGCGCGTTGCTGCCAAGACCATTCCAGTCGAGCAGCGAAAGCCGCAAGCTCGAGACGAGCGGATAGAGCAGGAAGACCGCGAGCAGCAGCACAGCCGGCGCGAGAAATGCGGCCACGACGAGCGCCTGCGACGGAAAGCGCAGCCGGCGTCGGCGTTCGGATACGGCGGGGAGCACGATGTTCACGGCAGGTCTGCCGGCCCGGCGCCGCGTGCATATGACGGCGGCGCCGGCCGGGCTATCCGGTTGAGGTCAGGTGGCGTGTGTCGTTGCGGATGTCGCTGGCGGCGCAGTGGCTAACCGCCCGCTTTGGCCGCGGTTTCCATCTGCTGCGCGGCGGCCTCGGGCGTAACCGACAGACCGAACAGCGCCTGTGTCGTGTCCTTATGAACTTCGCCCAGGTGCGGCGGCAACGCCTGGTCGTACCAGAGCTGCACGTTCGGTGCATCGACAATCAGACTTTGCAGACGCTTGAGGAATGGATCGTCGAGTGCGATGTTTTTGACCGGCGGAATTTTGCGGTCGCCGACGCGTGCGCGCATGGCGGTGTCGTCCGTTAGCGACTGGATCAGCTTGAACGCGGCATCCGGATATTTGCATTCGGTGGAAATGCTAAGAAAGCCGTCGCCGACCGTACCGATCACATCGCGCGGATCGCCTTTGCCGCCCGGCACGCTCGGGAATGGGAAGAAGTCGAGCTTCTTCGAGAACGCCGGATTCTCGCTTTGAATCGTCGAGGCTTCCCAACCGCCCATCAGTTCCATTGCCGCGCGACCCGAATAGAGCAGGCGGCGCGATGCACCGACGTCGTAGTCGAGACCGTTATAGCCTTGTGCGAACGCGCCGGCCTTGACGAGCTGCTGAATGTACTTGCCGGCTTCGACAAACGCCGGATCGTCAAAGCCCTTGCCGGCGCCGTCGAGCGCGGCGCGCACGACGTCCGGGCCGCCAATGCGGTCGACGAGATACATGTAGTACATCGAACCCGTCCACTTGTTCTTGTTCGCGAGTGCGAACGGCGCGATGCCGTGCGATGTCAGCACCTGCACGACATGCATCAGATCGGGCCACGTGGCGGGCGGCTTCAGGCCATATTGCTGGAAGATGTCCTTGTTATAGAAGATCACGGCGGCGGACGCATTTTCTGCCGCGACGCCGTAAGTCTTGCCGTCGAACGTCACGGCCTTCCACGACGAAGGCAGGAAGCGGTCACGATAGGCAGAGTCTTTCTGCAGGTACGGCGTCAGGTCGACAATCTGGCCGGCCTTCACGTATTCGTGCAACGGGCCGCCGCCCCACGATTCGAACACGCAGGGCGGCTGGTTTGCGCCGAACGCAACCTTGAGCTTGGTCTTGTACGCGTCGTTGATGACGTGCGAATTCTCGACCTTGTAGCCGGGGGTTTTCTGCTCGAAGCGATCGGACGCGTCGCGCAAGATCTTGCTCGATGTCGCGTTGGTTTGCTGGTCCCACGCGGTAATGACTTTCGCGTCCTGCGCGTGGGCTGCGGTGCCCGCGGCCATCGCCAGCAACGAGCAAAGCGCAGTGAGGCTGATCGCCTTCGATACCGCCGCATACGTCATCTTGAAGTCTCCATCGTTAGAGTAGGGGACAACTAACGGTAGCCTTAACGTTTAGCGATGGTAGTAACGTCATTAGGCCGTTGCCAGATGAGGTTAACCCTCAAGCGTGCGGGATGCCTTAAGCGATTTGCATATAGACGTGGCGCAGCGTTGCAGATAAAGGCTTTGCGCGTAACGCAGGTGGCCCAGAAAAGCCCTGATTGCGCTTCGAATCTATTCGCTTAGAATGGATGTTGAAAGGACGTTAGCGGTAACGTACTTCAGCGCGCTAGTGCGCTATCTTCTCTCACCTGCTCGTGACTGACGGCATGACCAAGGAAAACCCCACGCTGGCGGACGTGGCACGTCTGGCCGGCGTATCGCAGATGACCGCATCCCGCGCGCTCAACGGGCGCTCCGGCGTGTCGCGCGAGACGCGCGACGAAGTGCTGCGCATTGCGTCCGATATCGGTTACGTCGTCAATCGCACGGCGCAAAAGCTCTCAGGCAGGCGCAACGGCATTATCGGCATCATCACGCCGACGCTCGATACGCAGTTCTCGAGCGAACTGATACTCGGCGCCGGCCGCGCCGCGAGGGCCGCCGGTTGCGAGGTGCTGATCTATACGATGTCCGATGAAGACCGGCGCATGCATCACGATGTGCTCGGGCTTGTGCGGCAGTTTTCCGACGCGTTGCTCGCGATCCTGCCGCGCGACTCGCTGTGGCTCGATTCGTTAGCCAAAGCGAAACTGCCCGTGGTCGTGATCGATCAGCGCGGCACGATGCACCGGTTCCCGTCGGTATCGGTCGATAACTATGGCGGCGCGCTGCTCGCTGTCGAGCATCTGATCGAACTCGGGCACACGCGCATCGCGTTCCTCGGCGGCGGTGATTCGATTGAAGGCGTACGCGACCGGCAGCGCGGCTATGTCGATGCGCTCGCGCGGCACGGGCTGCCGCATGCGCCTGAGTTGATCGCATCCGGCGACTTGTCGCAAATGACGGCGTTTGAGGTGGCCTCGAGGTTGATCAATCTCGCCGATCCGCCTACCGCGATTTTTACGGCTAACGATCAAAGCGCGTTTGGTGCGATTGCCGCGGCGCGCGAAGCAGGGCTGCGCGTACCCGATGACATGTCCGTCGTCGGCTTCGATGACATTCCGATGGCGGAGCAGTTTCATCCGGCGCTCACGACAGTGCGTCAGCCGTTTCAGCAAATGGCCAGTTCCGCGGTGAACACCTTGCTTGCGCAAGTGGCCGGGAATGATGCGAGCGTGCAGAGAGTCACGTTTGCTGCTGAACTGGTAGTGCGCGATTCAAGCGGAACGGTCACATCTGTGCGCCGGCGTTCCGCCGCGTTGCAGAAAGCGCGGAAGCCGGGGCGTTGATCGAACTGGGTTCTGACATGACATGCTTCGTGCGAACCGCGATTTGTAGCGCTTTGTATCTGGTTTGTACGGGCCTTTAGTCGCCCGACCGTGCAAAGGGTTTTTCATGCGACGTAGAATGAGTCGCAATTTGAAACGACATCCCTACGAAGCTTAGGTACGCGAAAGGCGACAGCGATCGCGGCCCGTCTCATGCCATAGCAGACACGAAATTCATCTGTCCGAGTCAAGCCATTCGCTGAGACGGAATAGCGGTCATGCATGGGTGTTGTGCAACCTTGACCCTGCAAGACCCGAATCGCTGGAATGCCCTATGGACCATGACATTGCACATCTGCTCGACACGCTGCCCGGCATGACCGCCGATGAATGGCAAAAGGCGGTCAGGCAAGCGTGGAGTATGCAATGCCGGTTCAACGGCGATGACCGTGGCAACCTCAAATGCGCTTACTGGAGCATGGGTGGATTGAGCTTCACCCTGGCCGATGTTTCCGATCAGCGGTGGGAGTATTTGCCGGGTTCCGGGCACAACAACTGGCGCGACGAAACGATCCTGGTCCTTATCACGCACAGTGGCGTGATCGAGCTCGAACAGTCGGACATGAAGACGAGATTGACCGCGGGATCGTTGCTGGTGCTCGACCCCGGCACGCAATATACGCAGGTGGGCGATCGCGATACGCGAGGGATGATGCTGCGCATCCCGAAGGTTGCGCTTGAACGGCGGGGCATGGAGTTCGCGAATCGCGGCATGGTGGTGGCCGACCCGGCGTCAGGCGATACGCGCATGCTGAAATCGCTGATCGCATCCGCTGCCGCTTATGGCGAACGGTCGAGTCCGCAATGTGCGAAGCTCGTGGCGGAGCACCTGATTGACCTGATGCAGATTATCGCGGCCGATTCATGGGCGCCGAGGTCGGTCGGGCGCTCGGCCACCCTTCTTGCGTACGCAAAGCGCTTTATCGAACGGAACGTGTCCAACGAGCAACTCGACATAGAGGCGGTTGCCAAAGCGATGGGCACGTCTACGCGCTATATCGCAAGATTGTTCGCCAGCGAAGGCACGACGATCATGCGCTACCTTTGGCGCCTGCGTCTCGAGCGCGCCAAAGGCATCCTGACCGATCCGGAATCACCGCTTCGCATCAATGAAGTCGCATGGCAGTGCGGCTTCGCGAGCGCGGCGCACTTCAGCCGCATGTTCAAGAAGGCGTTTGGCGTCAACCCAAAAGAAGCGCGACGCCTTGCTTCGATAGAGGCGAAGGCCTGAACGCCTGGCGAGAAGGCGTAAGCGGGCGGAGATTTGTATCGGTAAGTAATCGACGGTAGCCGGTCATCGCCGCTTGTATCCCGCTTGTATCGTGCGCGTATCCGGCTTGTATCTCCCGCTGCGCTTATGGAACAAGAACTACGGAACAAGTACTACGGAACAAGAACGATCTTTCCAGGCTTGTGCGGCGCACCTTCGATCATCTCGTGCGCGCGACGCGCGTCCGCTAGCGGCAGAATTTCACCTACGCGGGTTTCGAGTTGATGGTCTGCCGCGAGGCGGCCCAGCGTTTCGAGGATGCCGGTTTCAACGCGCACCAGCAGGAAGTCGGACCTCACGTTCCGAGGCAATAGCGCGCCATCGGGTTTCTGGACTGCCGATACGAGGACCCCACTGGGTCGCACAAGCGCATAGGACCGCTCGAGCGCGGCCCCACCGACCGTATCGATAACAGCATCGAAGCTGGCCGAATAAGCATCGACGCGGTCCATATTTCGCTCGATGATTTCGTTTGCGCCGAAAGCGCGCACAAGGTCCGCCTGAGCGTCCGAGGCAGTCGCAACCACATGCGCGCCGGCAAGCCGGGCCAGTTGTACGGCGTAGGCGCCCACGTTGCCGAAGCCGCCGAGCACCAGAACACGCTGTCCGGCCTTGACGCCTGCAAATTCGTGCAGCATTTGCCAGGCGGTGACCGCGATGACCGGCAGCGATGCGGCGTCCTCGAAACCGAGGCCGGCAGGCTTGGCCGCGATCATGTCGGCTCGGGCTCTTGCGTACTGCGCGTAGCCATCGGTGAAGCGGCGGTTGGTGACGCCGAATACTTCGTCGCCTTCCATGATTCCCGTTACGCCAGGGCCGACCGCGACGACCTGTCCGGCAATGTCAGAGCCCGGGGTCAAAGGCAGCGGTTGCGGAAGCACGCTTTTGCCGGCGCGAATCCACGTATCCCACGGACCGACGCCTGCCGCCTTCACCCTGACGACCACTTCTCCTTCGCCCGGCGTTGGAATGGCAAGCTGACGCAACTCGAGGACGTCCGGTCCGCCAAACTTTTCAATCTGAACTGCCTGCATCGATGTTGACACTTTCTGCTCTCCTGGTCGCCGCTTTCGCCGGATCTCGGCCCGCGGCGTAGCAACGACCGCTAAAGGTTGAGGTTCCATGTAGACCGGTCTAGCGTTCCAGCGGCTCTTTGATCGGTTCATGCCCGGACGTTACCGCAAAAACCAGTAACTTCGCAGGCATGGTCTTGCTCGCGTTGCGGGATATAACATGGTGCGCGCCTGGAGGCTCGTACCAGGCCTCACCGGTACGATAGATTCTGGAGGGTGCGCCTTCAAGTTGCGATTCCACACTGCCCTCCACGACGTACGCGAAGATCGAGCCGGGATGCTTGTGCGGAGTGGAGGCCTGGCCCGGCGCATACGCGACAGTGGCGATAAGGACTGTCTTTGCGGGAGCCTCCGGGATGGTCTGCTGCATAACGGGTGAGACGGTTTCTTCATCCGGAGCATTCGCCAAGGCCGGTCGCGGGATCGCAAGCGTCGACAGCGCGAGCGCTAACGTCGCGGCAGCGAAGGCGAAACGACTCGACAGACTGGCTTTTCGCATTGATTTGATTTGTGTGTGCATCATTCACTCTGGTTAGCCGGCGCTGCGCGCGATGACCGTATAAAGGTTGCACGACGCAAAAAATTCTCCGTTTGCCGACGCGCGTTCAAGCGTGTCTACATAGGCATTCGCATCGTCGGCCGATATCACGCCCGATTTCGGCAACAGCGTGCGGAAGGTCGAAAGGCTCGAGTGCCAGAAATCCGCGCGGCCGATATCGGCTGCCACATAGGCGCGAGACCATTCAAGACGAAAGCCGTTCAGGTTGAGCAGCCTGGGCATCTGGCGCATCACGCAGCCTTGCGTACGCCCCGCGATACCGAGGAGCCGATCTGTTTCAGCGCCGCCATCGGGTGCGTCCGTTGCGAATGTGAGCGAGTCGAAGTCGCCATCGAATACAACAATGCGCCCGCCGGGCCGGAGCAACCGCCGGGCCTCGCGCAGCACCGTTGCCGGGTCGACCACGTGGCTTAGCAGCGTGTGCATGATGACGACGTCGAATCGGCCTTGCGGTTCGATGATCGAATGCGCGTCGCCGACCAGAAAATCGATCCGGTCGGCAACGCCTTCTTCCGATGCGAGGCGCGCACCGAGTTCGACCAGATGCGGACTGATGTCGATTGCGGTGATGCGCCCCGTTACATCGCTACGCTTCGCGAGCGTACGAGGGATCACGCCCGTGCCGCAGCCCAACTCCAAAATGGCCTCGTCGCGGCTCAGTTGGAGTGCATCCATATATTGGCCGATCACCTCGGCGAAGAATGCGTGCTTGCCGCGCGCTTCGAGTCTTTCCGCGATTGCGGCAAGCGACTCTTCATCGGCGTCGAAGGTTCGGGCGTAGACATCCTTTCCGGTGAACTGCGTCTGTGTAACCATGATTCTTCCATTCAAAACTAAAAATCGGGCGTCCTCGTCGGGCATCGATTCAGGCATCGATTCAGGCATCGATTCAATTCCCGTCTCGCGTTCCGCCGGCGGCCATGGCGCGCCCGGCTTGTCCCGGGTCGAGTTCGAGAGCCGTTCTTGGCGCACCGGCCGCGGTGTGCTTCGTCGTGCGATTCATTGGTTCAGCGGCCCGTCCGCGTTGCCGGAAGCGATAGGCACATTCGGAGAAGACGAGCGCAATCGCAATGAGCGCCGCGCCGACGACGCTCAGATAGTGATGGTCGATAAACAGCAGAATCAGTCCGCCCAACACTGCCGAGCAGGCAAGCCCGGTGTAGGTGGCGGTGTTGTTTAGCGCAAGCACGAGCGGTGCGGCGTTGGGCGCCAGTTCGACGAGCCGGTGCTGCTGCGGCACGATAGGTCCCCAGCCACATATGCCCCAGATAATCAGTGCAATCGTGGCCCCTGCAATATGGGTCGAGGTCCATGGCAGCAGGCAGAAATTGACGATCGCGACACATAGCGCCACGTTTACGATGGTGCGGCTCGGAATGCGGTCGACGAGCCGGCCGCACAGCATGTTGCCGACCGTGGCCGCGATTCCCCAGACAAGAAACATGCCGGCCAGAATGCGTCCATCGCCGTGCGTCACGCGATCGAATACGAGCCCGGCGTAGGTATAGATCATCAGGAAGCCGCCAAACGCGAAGAGAGACGTGAGCAGCGTCAGCGCGATCGGAAGGTCGCGAACGGGTTTGAGCCGCTCTTTAAGCGTGACGGACGGTGTGGGCGGAAGCGAATGCAGCATCGTCCATACGCCGAGCATCGCAATCAGGCCGAGCAGCGTGACGAAACCCAGTGTGGTGCGCCAGCTTCCGAAGCCGCCGATAAACGTGCCGATCGGCGCGCCGAGCGCGGTTGCGCCGGTCAGGCCGGCGGTCACGATCGAAAGCGCTCTGCCGCGCTTCTCCGGCGGCGCAAGCGCTGAGGCGACGCCGAGCGCGGTTGGCGAAAACAGAGCCGCGCCGAATCCCGCGAGAACGCGACTGAAAAGAACGGTGTCGACGCTGGTCGCGACGGCGCTAATCGCATTGCCGGCCACGAAAATGCCGAGCGCCACCACCAGAATGAGCTTGCGCGGCAGTCCGCCGGCGACAGCCGCCATCACCGGCGCCATGACCGCATACGACAACGCGTAGAGCGTCACCATCTGGCCCGCGACACTGACGGAGGTATGCAGGGATGAAGCAACGCCAGGAAGTATGCCGGCAACGACAAAATTGTCGGTGCCCATCGCGAACATCCCTATCGCGAGCATCAGTAATCGACGATCCATTTCAACCTTCCCTCCGATGACACGGCAAAGGATAGGGATTGTTGACGGGTTCTTAAACGTCAGATATACCGTCATTTCATGACATGCGGGACGGAGGACACTACATGCACAGCGTCGGCTTTGTCGTGTTCCCCAACTTTTACATGATGGGTTTCGCGGCGGTTACCGCATTCGAACTCGCCAATCTCGTGCTTGAAGAGACGGCATACGAGGTGACCGTGGTTTCGGAAACCGGCGGATTGGTATCGGCGTCGGCCGGAATCCGCGTCGATAGCGTGCCGTTCAGCGATACGGTCGTGTTCGACACGGTCATGTTTGCCTCAGGTGTCGAGACGGACCTTCGTTCGCCTGCACTGACGGCCTTTGTCAAACACGCGCTTAAGACATCGAGGCGCGTCGCGGCGCCGTGCACAGGGGCCTTCGTTCTGGCGGAATCGGGCGTGCTCGACGGCCGTCGGGCGACGACCCACTGGCGATTTGCCGGCGATCTGCAGCGCCGCTTTCCGGAAGTGGCCGTCGACGAAGACCAGATATTTGTCGTGGACGGCGCGATCTGGACTTCAGCGGGCATGGCCGCCACGATCGACATGGCGCTTGCCATGATCGAGAAAGATCACGGCAAGGAGGTATCGCGCGCCGTCGCGCGCAAGCTCGTTGTTTATCACCGGCGTGCCGGCGGCCAGTCGCAGTTTTCCGCGCTGCTCGAGCTCGAACCCAAATCCGACCGCATCCAGAAAGCCATCGACTACGCCGGCGCGCATCTGCGCAATGCGCTCTCCGTCGAGGAACTGGCCGAAGTGGCCAATCTTAGCCCGCGGCAGTTCAGCAGGGCATTCGCCGCGGAAACCGGCCAGTCGCCCGCGAAGGCGGTTGAGCAACTGCGGGTGGAAGCCGCGCGGCTGATGCTCGAACAGGGCCGCCATTCGCTCGATGTTATTGCCGACGAAGTCGGGTTTTTCGACCGCGATCGGATGAGGCGCGCGTTCATTCGTACCTTGGGCCAGCCGCCGCAACTGGTTCGGCGCACGGGAAGAGAAAGCCGTGCAATGCCCGAGCCGGAAGCGGAAGACTAGAGCGGTACACACTCCCCTCAGGATCCCCGAACGCGACGCGCCCATGTGTTGCGTGCTGCGTGCCTGCATCCTGACCGCCGTCTGGCAATGCGTCCGGAATTGACCGTGTTTCCGACATTTGAACCGCACCTCGCTCCACTTATTCTTGTGCCGGGCGGCGGAGCGTTGCCAGGTACGACATAACCGCCTGTTGCTAACAGCGCAGTTCCAGAGAAACACAGGTTATGCAGGCACGGTTGACACGCATCGAGGCCGATGCGCAACGTTTCGATGCGGATGAGCGTGTGCGGACCACAATGGCATCCGCGCTCGAAGCGCGCGGCAAGCATGAGCTTTCCCGGCAGGCCATCGCCGACTACCTCGACGCATTGTCGCTTGACGCGCATGCGGCCGTGCTCGACCTTGGATGCGGCACGGGAATCGTCGCCCGTGCCGTGGCCCGGCGAGGCGACGTAAAAACGCGTATCACCGCGATCGATTCGAGCCCATGGCTTATCGAATCGGCAAAGCGCTTCGCGTGCCGCGAGCGGCTAACGGAGCGCATCCGTTTTCTGACTGGAGAGCCGCATTGGGTCATCGGGCCGCAGGAGCAATTCGACGTTGTGATCCTGCATATGCTGCTAAGCCGTGTTGCCGATCCTGGGCTGGTGCTGAAGGAAGTGCGGCGTGTGCTTCGACCGGCCGGCCGTGTTGTGGTGTTCGACGGTAATTATGATTCGGTTGCGCGCGCAACCGATGCACTCAGCGGCGACGAAGACACCGATGGTCTTTGGGCAGTCGCCAGACCCGTTCAGGACAGAGTCATGCGGGCCATGCCGGGACTCCTCGCGGAAAACGGATTCCGGATGGAGGGGTCGCGCGCCTACGCTGCGGCCAATACGCCCTGGAGTTTCTATACGCATATCGCGAGCCGATACGACTGACGTGCCGCGCATGTCCTGAAATCATCGTAATTACGTCATTTCGAGGACGACCCGTGAAAGCTATGCTTTCGACATTTCCAATGCCTCGCTTAACTGCTTATGCCGGAATATAAAAGTGCCGCGGCGAATTTTGTCGAGACACGTGTGAAGGCATGCGATCTCGCGAGGTTCTATCGATATTGTGATTTCTTCAATGATCGTCAATATGACTCACGTCGTGGCTGAAGTGGCAGCCGCCCAAGCCGCGTACGAAAAAGCTTTAGCGGAAAACGATGCTTTTCTGCTTAACGCGTTGACCTGGGAAGGTCCACATACGGTTCGTTACGGTTTCGACGACATGCAGTACGGGAGCGGCGAAATCCGCAAACTGAACGCAAGCCGCCACCCCGTCAATAACCGAATCATGGTGGCCTCCACGACGATCACGACCTTCGGGCACGACAATGCCACGGTGAACACGGAATTCGGCTGTGATGATTCCGAGCTTTACGGGCGGCGGACGGTAGTGTGGGCGCGTGTCGGTCCCGATTCGCAGCCTGAGGCCGGTTTGCATGGAGGCTGGCGGGTCGTCGCATCTCATGAAAGCGTGGTGTCCCGGCGTCCGTGCATCTAGTTGCGGCGATCCGTGTAATTGAATTGCTTAGGACCGCAATATAAGAATCACGATTCTGGAGGAGATGGGATTTCCTGGAATAACTTGGCCTTCCGTGCGTTTTCATGTCGTGTGTATACCGAACTAACTGCTATACACGAAGGTTTCCATTGATATCCAGAGGGAAGCCTGGCAAACGACTTTGAAATCGGGAAGGGGTTTATGCACATCGGAACACGCGCAATCGTAGCCGGAACCGAAATCGGTGGACTATCTGCCGCTCGGGCCATGTCGCACAAGACCAATGCATATGCATAAGATTGGTCTCGTCGTTTTTCCCGAATTTTATTTGATGGGCTTCGCGGCTATCACGGCATTCGAGCTGGCCAATCTGGTACTCGGCGAAACGGCTTACGACGTCACGGTGCTTTCCGAGGCCGGAGGCATGGTGACTTCGTCGGCGGGCATCCGGGTCGAGTCGCGAGCGCTTGACGACGAGATATTCGACACGGTCATGTTCGCGTCGGGTGCGGCAATCGACACGGCTTCGACCGTGCTCGAAGAGTTCGTGAGGCGGTCGCTGCGCACATCCAGAAGAATCGCCGCGCCGTGTACGGGCGCCTTCGTGCTGGCCCAGGCGGGCGTGCTCGACGGCCGGCGCGCGACCACGCACTGGCGCTTTGCGGGCGACCTGCAGCGCCGGTTTCCGAAGGTGGCGGTCGCCGAAGACCGGATCTTTATCGTCGATGGTTCCATGTGGACGTCTGCCGGTATGACCGCCACCATCGACATGGCGCTTGCCATGATCGAGAACGATTTTGGCCGCGATGTCGCGCGCAAGGTCGCGCGCAACCTGGTGGTGTACCACCGGCGCGCGGGCGGTCATTCACAGTTTTCCGCGATGCTCGAACTCGAACCGAAATCCGACCGGATCCAGAAGGCGATCGACTATGCCAGTGCGAATCTGCGCAAAGGGCTATCGGTCGAGGAGCTCGCCAGCATCGCGAGCCTCAGTCCGCGCCAGTTCAGCAGGGCCTTTAGCGAGGAGACCGGCTATACGCCGGCTAAAGCGGTCGAACTCCTACGGGTGGAAGCGGCGCGCCTGATGCTTGAGCGGGGGCGCTATTCGATGGACACCATCGCTGAGCAGGTGGGCTTTCTGAGCAGGGACCGGATGAGAAGCGCGTTCATGCGCGTTCTCGGTCAGACGCCGCAGGACATCAGGCGGTCCGCTCGTGGATCGCGCAACGCGCAAGCTGATTCGACATTCGAAGCGCCTGTCGGCTCGCTATAACAGCAGCCACACATCTATCTGGCCGGGGGCAGGCCCGGGCAGACCAACGCTGCTCGATGATTCTTGAGTTGTAGCACCACGAAAGGAGAACCCGCATGCAGGACCGAAACTTTCAACGGGAGCCGAGCGATGTCTAAATACCGTAACCAGCTGCCTTTGCTGGAAGATTACCCGTTCATGACGGACGGCGGACTCGAAACGTCGCTGATTTTCCAGCAGAGCATCGAGCTGCCGTATTTCGCGTCTTATGACCTCCTTAAGACTGAAGAGGGCGTCGCGCTTGTCGAAAAACACTACGAGCGCTTCACGCATGTCGCGCTCAAGCATGGGGTGGGAATCGTGCTGGGCACACCGACCTGGCGCGCGAGTCGCGATTGGGGCGACAAGCTCGGCTACTCGAGAAGCACGCTCGCCGATGCAAACCGCCGCGCGGTCGAACAACTGGCCCGGTTTCGATCAAAGTGGGAAACGCCGGCGACGCCTATCGTCATTGTCGGGACGATCGGGCCGCGCGGGGACGGATATCGTGCGGGCACGCGCATGAGCGCGGGCGCGGCGCAGAACTACCATCAGGAACAGATCAATACGTTCGCCGCGACACAGGCCGATATGGTGGGCGGATTTACGTTGAATTACATCGATGAAGCGATCGGCATGGTGCAAGCGGCCAAAGCCGCCGGTATGCCGGTCTCGATCTCGTTCACGGTCGAAACCGATGGCCGGCTGCCTTCCGGCGATACGCTCCAGCAGGCGATCGAACACACCGATGCTGAAACGGAAAAGTACGCTTCGTTCTTTATGATTAATTGCGCGCATCCGTCGCACTTCGAAAGCAGGCTGCAAGACGGTGGCGACTGGCTTCAACGTATCCGGGGCGTGCGAGCCAACGCGTCGCGGCGCAGTCATGCCGAACTCGACGAAGCCGAGGAACTCGATGACGGCGACCCGGCGGAATTCGGCGAGGAAACGGCTGCGCTGCGCGGATTTCTGAGCCGCATGAACATCATAGGCGGGTGTTGCGGCACGGATCATCGGCACGCCGATCAGATATGGCAGGCTGTTAAACGACAGAACGGGCGCGCGGCGCGGTAATAAAGCGGCTAGTCGCGCTCCTTTCGCCCACGCGACCGATGCCGGCGAACCAGCGTAATGCAGATATGCACTATCCCCAGGAGCAGTATCAGCGGGACGCCGGTCGGGACCGTCGTCAGTGCGAGCCAGAATGACGTCGCCAGAACGTAGAGCGGGTGGCTGATATCGTGCCCAAACGCATGGCAAGGTAAAGGGCCGCCTTCGCTGAGCCGGCAATCAAACAGGCGCGCGACGATATTGGCGATCAGCACGTTCGCAACCGGCCAGAAGCTCCAGCAAGCGAGTAGCAGATACGCGGCGATCCAAAAGTACTTCGGGCGCAAACGCGCTATCGCGAGCATGCGGGTCCCTCCAGAATTGTCATGTTCCGCTCATCGCCGCGTACCGTCCGTGCTCCAGACTGAAGCTCAGATCAGCCACCGAGGTCGATCGAACTTCAAGGAGAAAAGCCATGAGCATCGCGAAGCTTACCCTGCTCGCCTTTACCGCGTCGTTAAGCGCCGCCTTCGTCACGGAAGCCGCACTTGCGCAGGGTAAAACTCGAGAACAGGTCCAGCAGGAACTCGCCCAGGCTCGCCACGACGGCGTGGTCCCGATCACCAAGACCAGCTATCCGCCGAGTGCCGAGCAGATCGCCCGTAACAAGGAACTGCACGCCATTTCGAAGCACGCGGGCGAAGCGAGTCCGGGCATCGACCATCACGACGGCGCGATCGCATCGCGCTAACCATAACCGCGCGGCCGCCGGGGTGAGTTCCACGCACTCCGGCGGTGGCCGGCGCTCTGCACCATCAGCAGGCAAACGCTCCCTTCCTGCGACAAATTGCCACCGGATGCTTCCCGCTTTTCGTGTGCATCTGCTGCTGTTTCCGATTCCTGAACGATCCGATGATTGAGGCAACCCAAGCCCCAACAGGAGCGCAATCATGGAATTCCTCCGCCTCGTCCGCATCGTCCTCACGAGCTTCTTCGGCGTGCGCAAGCGCGCGTCCCATGAATCGGACTTCGCCAACGTCAATATCGTTCTCCTGCCGTTTGTCGCGGTGCTGATGGCCTTTTGCATCGGCGCGGTGATCTTTGGCGTCGTGCATCTCGTCGCGCAGGCGACTGGGACCATGCAGGGGTTCTAGGCGGACGCCCGTTCGACTCGCGCCGGAAACTTCAGCCAGAACGTCGTGCGCACGTGCGGCTCGCTTTCCACGCCGCACTCGCCGCCATGCAATTGCATGATCGACCGGACGATGGCGAGCCCGAGCCCGGCGCCGCCTGTGCCCGATGCAAGGTTTTGCCGCGCGGGGTCGGTGCGGTAGAACCGGTCGAAAATGCGTGAGCGGTGCGCCGTGTCGATGCCTGGCCCGGCATCGGATACGGTGATCGTCGTGCCGCCATCGCTCGCGGCAAGGCACTGAACTTCGACGGTTGATCCTTGCGGTGCATGCGTTAGCGCATTCGATAGCAGGTTGCTCAAGGCGCGCTGGAAAAGCAGAGGGTTTCCGTAAACGATGCCCGCGCCACGCACGTCGAATGTGACCGAAGCGCATTCGGCCATCGGTTCGTAAAAGCCCGCGACGCGCGCGGCTTCCGCGAACGCATCGAACGTTCGCATCTGCACCGCGCTGTGCGCGCTATCGGAACGCGCGAGAAACAGCATGTCGTCGATCATTCTCGACAGGCGCTGATATTCGTCGACACTGGTCTCGATCACTTCGCGATACTCATCTACCGAGCGCTTGCGCGACAACGCGACCTGCGCGTGCGCCAGCAGGTTCGTCAATGGCGTGCGCAGGTCGTGCGCGAGGTTCGATGAAAACTGGCCAAGGCGCGTGAACGATTCGTCGAGGCGGGCGAGCATGCCGTTAAATGCACGCCCCAGATCCTGCAGTTCGCCGGCGGCCTGCAGTTCGGGCAGCGGCTGCGCAAGTCGGCTCGTCGACATGTCTTCCGCCTGCGCGACCAGCCGCCGCAAAGGGCTCAGTCCATACAAGGCGATGCCATATGCGAGCCCTGCCGCGATAAACACGCCGCACACCTGGATCAGCACGATTGTGTACGCATAGGTGCGCAGCAGCGCAAGGTCTCCCTTCGCGTCGTACTGCACGACCACACGCACCGCGCTTGCGTTTGCGGCGACAGGAATCGCTGTCGCAAGATAGCGAAGCGCAACGTGAGGCGCCTGAACGACGATCGGCGCCGGCACGAGGCGCACGCGCTCGAGCGTCGCGGCGACGTGCTCGTTGTGTCGATAGCCGGGCGTGCTGAGCAACCGGCGATCAGCGTTATCGAAAATCGCGAGGCTCAGGTTCGCATGTCCGTGCAGCATGTCGATCCACGTTTCGGTCAGATACGGAATTTCGTCGATTGCCCGGATCTGCGGCAAATGCACTTTGAGCGCGGACATCGTCGCATCCATTTCGGCGGCTGCCGATGCCTCGATGCGGCTGCGCAGCGCCTCATACAGCGTGAAGCCGCTCAACGCCAGCACCGCGGTGCTCGACGCGACAATCAACACGGTGAGCCGTGCCCGCAGCGTGCGCGGCAAAATGTCGGCACTCATGGCGCGCTTCCGGCGTCGCGCGGGTCGGCGCTGCGGCGCTCTTCAAGCACGTATCCCATTCCACGTACGGTATGGATGAGTTTCGGCTCGTACGCGTCGTCGATCTTCGCGCGCAAGCGCCGGATCGCCGCATCGACAACGTTGGTATCGCTGTTGAAATTCATATCCCACACCTGCGACGCAATCGTGGCGCGCGGCAGGATCTCGCCCTCGCGCCGCATCAATAGCCACAGCAGCGCAAACTCCTTCGCGGTTAGCAGAATCGTCGCGCCGAGGCGCTGCGCTTTGCGGCGTGTCAGATCGAGTTCGAGGTCGGCAACTTGCAGCGTCGTTGCGTCGCGCGGCTGGCCGCGCCGCAGAATCGAACGCACGCGGGCCAGCAATTCGACGAAGTCGAACGGCTTCGCGAGGTAGTCGTCGGCGCCGAGTTCGAGGCCTTTTACGCGGTCGTCCACATCGTCGCGCGCGGTGAGGAATAGCACCGGTGTCGATTGCGTGCGTCGCAAATTTTGCAGCACGGTCCAGCCGTCCTTGCCGGGCAGCATCACGTCGAGAATGACCAGATCGTAGTGTTCGGTTTCCGCCTGATGCAGGCCCGTTACCCCGTCTTCCACCCAGTCCGTCACGAAGCCCGCTTCATTCAGGCCTTTTTGCAGGTAGTGGCCGGTTCTCGGCTCATCTTCGACAATCAGGATTCGCATTGCACATCACCTCGGCGGCTACGGAGTAACGAAACACGGGTTGCGCCGCGCGCATAGGCGGCGCGGTAAAGCACGGGCAGAACGAGCAGTGTCAGCGCGGTCGACGAGAGAATTCCGCCGATCACCACGGTCGCGAGCGGGCGCTGCACTTCGGCGCCGGTGCCGGTGGCGAATGCCATCGGCACGAAGCCGAGTGCCGCGACGAGGGCGGTCATCAGCACGGGCCGCAGACGCGTCAGCGCGCCGGCCTCTACAGCGCGATCGAGCTCGGTGCCCTCTTCGCGCAGCGCGCGAATGAACGACAGCATTACGAGCCCGTTCAGCACCGCGACGCCCGATAGCGCGATAAAGCCCACCGCCGCGGTGATCGAAAACGGCAGACCGCGCAGCCACAGCGCAACGATGCCGCCGCTGAGCGCAAACGGAATGCCGGTGAACACAAGCAGTCCATCCTTGACGTTGTTGAACATCGCGTACAGCAGCACGAACACCATCAGCAGCGCGGCCGGCACGACGATGCGCAAGCGCTCGCCGGCGCTTTGCATCTGTTCGAATTGCCCGCCCCATGCGAGCCAGTAACCGGGCGGTATCGTTACGTCGCGGCCGACCTTCGCTTTTGCTTCGGCGACGAAAGAGCCGACATCGCGGCTGCGCACATTCGCGGTCACGACGATGCGGCGCTTGCCGTCCTCGCGGCTGATCTGGTTCGGGCCTGGTGCGACGTCGAGCGAGGCGAGTTCGGAAAGCGGCACGTAGGACGTGCGGGTCGCCGCAGTGGAGGTGGTGGCCGCAGTGGCCGCATAGGTGGTCGCCATGGCCGTTCCCGCAGAAGATGCCAGCGCAACCGGCAGCGCGATCGGCAGCCGCGCAAGCGCCTCGGGATCGGAGCGCAGCGCATCGGGCAGGCGCACGACGATATCGAAGCGCCGATCGCCCTGAAACAGCAGGCCCGCATTGCGTCCACCGACTGCGGCCGCGACCGCGTCCTGCGCATCGCCGATGCTCACGCCGTAGCGCGCCAGCTTGTCGCGATCGAACGCGACGGTCAGCACCGGCAGCCCGGCGGTCTGTTCGACCTTCACCTCCGACGCTCCCGGCACCTGCGATAGCGCGGCTGCGAGCCGGTTACCGGTTTCGCTCAGCACGGACATGTCGTCGCCGAACAGTTTCAAGGCGACGTCGCTGCGCACGCCGGAGATCAGTTCATTGAATCGCAACTGGATCGGTTGAGAAAATTCGTAAGCATTTCCTGGGAGGTCCGATAGAACATTCTCAATTTCCTGCCACAGTTGCTCGTGTGGCTTGCCGGGATCGGGCCACTGCGCAACCGGCTTCAGCATGATGTAGCCATCGGACAGATTGGGCGGCATTGGGTCCGCCGCGATCTCCGCGGTGCCGGTGCGTGCGAATACGCGTTCAATTTCGGGAACGCGTTGTTTTAGCGTTGTTTCGATGGTTTTTTGCATTTCAACGGATTGTGAAAGGCTGGTTCCCGGCACGCGCAGCGCGGCAACCGCGAAATCGCCTTCGTTGAGGTTCGGCACGAATTCGCTACCCAAACGCGTGGCAAGCAGCAGTGCGCCGCAAACAATCGCAGCCGCTCCCGCAAACACGCGCTTCGGATGACGGATGAACAGGGAAAGAACCGGTTCATAACGCCGCTTCGCCCAGCCCATCAGCCGATTCTCCTTCTCTTCGATGCGCTTTCCGATAAAAAGTGCAACCGCCGCCGGAATAAACGTGACAGTCAGCGCCATCGCGGCAGCAAGCGCGAGCACGACAGTGATCGCCATCGGATGGAACATCTTTCCCTCGACGCCCGTCAGCGCAAAGATCGGCACGTAGACGACCATGATGATCAATTGCCCGAAGATCAGCGGGCGCCGCGCCTCTTGCGCGGCGGCGAACACTTCGGCAAAGCGCTCGTCGCGCGTGAGCATGCGGCCGGCCCGCGCCTGCGCGTGGGCGAGCCTTCTGATGCAGTTCTCGACGATCACCACCGCGCCGTCGACGATAATCCCGAAATCGAGCGCGCCGAGGCTCATCAAATTCGCACTGACCTTTGCGCTCGCCATGCCGGTGAAGGTAATCAGCATCGAGAGCGGAATAACGAGGGCGGTGATCAGTGCGGCGCGAACATTCCCCAGGAACAGAAACAGAATCGCAATGACAAGCACCGCACCTTCTATGAGATTTTTCTTAACTGTCTGAACGGCTTTATCGACAAGCGTGGTTCGGTCGTAGACCGGCACCGCGCGCACGCCCGGCGGCAAGCTGCGATTGACTTCAACCATCTTCGCGGCGACCGCTTTCGCCACGGTTCGGCTGTTCTCGCCCATCAGCATGAAGACGGTGCCGAGCACGACCTCGCGCCCATCCGCGGTGGCGGCGCCGCTGCGTAGTTCGCGTCCTATATCGACCTGTGCGACGTCCTTCACGCGCACCGGAATGCCGCCGGAATTGTTCAGCACGATATTCGCGATGTCGTCGGTGGAACTCGCCTGTCCGGGCACCCGCACGAGGTATTGCTCGCCGCGCTTCTCGATGTAGCCGGCGCCGACGTTCTCGTTGTTGCGCTCGAGCGAGCGCACGATATCCGCCAGCGTGAGTCCATACGACATCAATTTCGCCGGGTCCGGTGCGACGCGAAACTCCTTCACGTATCCGCCAATCGAGTTCACTTCGGCGACGCCGGGCACGTTGCGCAATTGCGGCTTGATGACCCAGTCCTGCAACTCGCGCAGATCGATCGGCGTATAGCGCGTGCCGTCGGGCTTGCGCGCGTCGGCGTCCGCTTCGACGGTCCACAGGTAGATCTCGCCGAGCCCCGTCGATGTCGGTCCCATCGCCGGCTCGATGCCCGGCGGTATCTTGCCGCGCGCTTCCTGGATGCGCTCGTTCACGAGTTGCCGCGCGAAATAGATGTCGGTGCCGTCCTTGAAAATGACCGTGACTTGCGACAGGCCGTAGCGCGATATCGAACGCGTCTGTTGCAGATGCGGCAGACCGGCCATGGCCGTTTCGATCGGAAAGGTGATGCGCTGCTCGGCTTCGAGCGGCGAGTATCCGGGCGCCGCGGTATTCACCTGCACCTGCACGTTGGTGATATCGGGCACGGCGTCGATCGGCAGCTTGCCGTAGCTATAAATGCCAATCGCGGCGGCGGCTGCGGTCGCGAGCAACACGAGCCAGCGGTGCGCGATCGCGGCGCGAATCAGACGTTCGAACATGGGCGGTGCGACCTCAGTGATAAGACGCTGTGAAGGCGGTGAAGAGAAAAGCGGTGGTGTCGCGCATCGCGTCAGTGCTCCTCTGCGTTGCCTTTACCGAGTTCGGCCTTCAGCACGAACGCGTTGGCCGCCGCATACTGCTGGCCCGGTTGCAGGCCGCTGACGATTTCGACGGTTTGCGCATCGCGCCGTCCCGTTTGCACCGGTTGCGCGACGAAGCCCTTCGGCGACAACACGAACACGGACGGCGTACCGTCGATGTCGAGCACGGCATCGGCGCGTACGCCGACGGGGATATCCTGCGCACCGGCATCGACGTCGACATCGACGAACATGCCGGGCCGCCACGCACCGCCTGGATTCGGCAGTACGACGCGTGCGGGCGCGGTGCGCGTCGCTTCGCCGAGCAAGGCGCCGACGAAAGCGATGCGGCCGTTCGCGCGCGAGTCGAATGCGCTCGCGCTGACGGTCACCTCGCGGCCGACGCGCACGTCGTTCAGGCGTTGCGCGGGCACGGCCATCTCGGCCCACACGGATGAAAGATCCGATAGCACGAAGACATTGGCGTCGGCGGCGACCGCTTCGCCCGCCACGACGTGCTTTTCGACGACGGTTCCCGCAAACGGCGCGCGCAGTTCATAGCGGTTCAATGCGCCTGCGCTTGCGCCAGGGGTTGCGTCGAGTGCGGCGAGCTTCTGGCGCGCGTTCTGCGCAGCGATTTCAGCTTCGCGCAGTTGCGTCTGAGCCTGCAGGTAGTCCTGTTCGGCGGAGATGCGCTCCTGCCACAGCGACCGTTCGCGTTCGTACGTCGTGCGCGCCGCGCTCAGGCGGCGCTGCGCGGCAAGCAGCTCGCTGCGGCGGTCCGCGAGATCGGGGCTCGAGATGACCGCAAGCCGTTGTCCTTGCGTGACCGTCTGTCCGATCGATACGTCCACGCGTTCGACGATGCCCGCGACGCGCGGCACGACATGCGCGGTGTGGTCTTCGTCGAGCCTGATTTCGCCGGGCAGGCGAATGCGGTTGATAACCTGCACGGGCCCGGCACGCGAGATTTCAATGCGGTTGGTGTTGATCTGCTCCGCGTTGAGCGCGATCGCGCCGTCGGTGTGCGAGAAGGTAAACGACTCGGAGCGGTTGCCTGCTCTGACAGCGATAGCTGCGTCGAATACATGTGGTTTGGCAATCGCCTCGGTGCTTGTAAAGCGCGATGAGGCATCGGCGGTGAAGCGCAATGCTTGTCGCACGCCGTCGTAGCGTTTGACGGAGGCCGTCACGCTGATGTCTTTTGTGGCGGGTTTGCCGTCGACGAAAGGCGAAACGACCAGCCGTGCTGCACTGTCCTTTTCGGACATCGATACTTCGATCGCAAGCGCACCGCTTTTTAATAGCGTGTCGCCGTTGCTCCCCATCGCGGCATCGGTTGTTCGCGCAACTTTATCGGGCTGCACCGCAGCACGTGCCGGTTCGCGCATGCGCAGGATCACGGTGACGACAATTGCGATCAGAATAAATGCGCTAATCATGGCACTGGTCCTGTATTTGCGCGGCAAAATTGAATTTTTCATGATCAGTAGCCTGTAGAAGAGATCGCATCGCGATTGAATGAAGATGCGGATGCGGATGTCGGTGCGCCAACCAGCCGGCTTATCTCCGCGTACGCGCGATGCGCATCGCCAAGCGCCGTCACGTATTGCGATTCGCCCTGAAACAGCGTGCGTTGTGCATCGAGCACATCGAGGAAACCAAACTTGCCGAGCTCGTAGCCGCGCGACATCGCGTCAAGTGCCTCCCGCGCCGCGGGCAGTACATCGGCTTTCAGGCGGTGCGCCTCGTCGGCGGCGGTTTCGTACGCGGCATACGCTTGCGACAATTCGAGCCGCAGACGGGCGCGCGCGGCATCCACGTCCGCATCGGCTTTTTCCGCCTGATGCGCGGCTTCGAGCAGCGCGCCCTTGTTCGTATCGAAGATCGGCAACGGAATCGAGATGCCGATCACCGCCTGATTGATCGGGGCGCCCGTGGTCGAGATGCGCTTCATGCCGGCGCTGATCGTGAGGTCCGGAATCCGCTTTGCCTTTTCCACTGCGATCGCCGCAGTGGCGCGCAATGCCTCGGCGCGTGCCGCTCGCGAATCGGGTGCGCTGTCGATGCGCGGCAGAAGCTGGGCTAAAGGCTCGATGGACGGAAGCGTATCGAGATCGCCCGTTGCGGCGCGCTCGCGCGGCGCCTCGCTGCCGGTCGTATTTGCCAGCGTGTCGAGCGCGGTGGCAAGGCGGCGGCGCGCGTTGGCCGCCTCGATGTCGGCGGCGCTGGCCGCAACGCGCGCCTTTGTCGCCTCGACCGGCGACACCTTGCCCGCAAGCGCGCGCCGTTCGGCGATACCGGCGGAGCGTGCGGCGAGTCGCGCCGACTCTTCGGCTACCTGCAATTGACGTTGCGCGGCCAGCAGGCCATAAAACGCGCTCGCGACATCCGCCTGCAACGTGGCAGCACGGCTATCGAGCGATGCGAGCGCGGCCTCGCGCCGGTACGACGCCACATCGAGACGCGCGTTGCGCTTTCCGCCGAGCTCGATTGTCTGGTTGATGAGCGCGGTCGATGTGCGGTCCGTACCGCTCAGTCCTTCCTGCAAGAACGACAACGATGGATTCGGGCGCGCGGCGGCCTGCATGATGGCACCGCTCGTCGAATCGGCATTGAAACGGGCACTGCGCAATTGCGGATTGTTTTGCTCGGCGAGCGCGAGTGCGTCGTCGAGCGTGAGAGGTTCTGCGGGAGCCGCTGTCGCCGTCAACGTGAAAACCAGAAGCAATGCTGAAAATGTGTGTCTATACATGTAGCGAGCGCATCGTGAGACTGGATGCGTTCGATGCTAAGGATCAGGCTCAGTGTGAAGATGAGCGCAACATGACATTTCCGTCATGTTGCGATTCATGATCACGCGCATTTTTGGGGTGGATCGGTCAGGCGGTCTAGAATGGTGGGCCTGACTGCAAATCGGAAGATGTGATGAAAGATGCGTTCGAACGTCGGGCACTGCTATTGCACCTCGGCGCGGTGCTCGATGCGATGGACAAGGTTCTGTCCCATTCAGGCGATCGGACAACGGTTACGCTGCGTGAACTTGTGTCCGCCCAGCACTCGCTTGCGAAGCTGCCGTTGTTGCAACACGTAGCGGGCGAGATGACCGCGCAGGAATTCGTGCGGCGTGCAAGTGCGACGTTTGCCTGCTGGCCCGCCGAGTTGCTCGAAGCCGGGTTGAATCGCGAGCGCCTCGCGGCGGTGGTGCGCGACGCGCTGTTTGCTGCGAATGACGATGGTTGGCGCGCCTATGTGGCGAGCCTGAAAGGCGAGGTGCCGTGGTTCGGCGACGGGTTGGCGCCGCTGTCGGAAACCGCATCGGAAGCCACCGCTGGCCTTTATCCGGCGTGGCCATGGAAACCCTAAAACTGATCTGAACGCGCCTATGCTGTCCGGTCCCGTTCTTAACGAAGCGTTGCTGCGGATGGTGATCGCCATGCTGGTCGGCTGCATCATCGGCATCGATCGCAACATGCGCGGCAAGCCGACCGGCGTCAAGACGCTCGGCCTTGTCGGGCTCGGCTCGTGCCTCGTGACGATGGCCGGCGCGGGTTTCGCGCTGCACGGGGTGGCCGGTAGCGACGCGACGTCGCGCGCGATTCAGGGCATCGTGACCGGCATCGGTTTTCTGGGCGCCGGCGTGATCGTGCAGAACGCGGCCACCGACAAGATTCGCGGCCTGACGACGGCAGCATCGATATGGGTGACCGCGGCGCTCGGCATTGTGTGCGGTGTCGGCGCCTGGTCGATTGCATTGATCGCGACGTTTCTATTTATGGTGTTGCTGATTCTGGGCCGCATTGCCGAGCATGCGCTGCATCGTTATTGGCTGGCGAAACCGCAGGAACACCGCGACGCGATGATCGAGAACGAGGAGTAGGGCGGGTATCGCACACACCGCGCTCATACCGCGCTCACACCGCGCCCATACCGTCCGGAACGCTGCATCAATCCTTCGCCTGGTGCGCAAGTGCGACGCGCGCTTTCTCCTCCGGGCTCCCCTCGACAAAGTACTTATCGGCCCACGACCCATTCGGCTGCAACACGAGCCGCTCGCGCTTATGACTGCTCTGCTGGTCGCTAATCGCAATCGCGCGGGCCCGATAGTGTTCGTATAAGCGCAAGAACTCGGCGAGATAAATCCCCGCGATACGCTTGTCGCGAATCTCGAGCAGGTTCTCGTCGTTGAAATGCTCGGAGTTGTTGCTCATATTCGCGGAGCCCGTATAGACGATCGGGTTGTCGCCTTCCGCGTCGATCACGAGAAACTTGTGGTGGATGATCACCGGCGCAAACGGCGGCGCATGTTCGCCGGGGAAAAGCTGCAACTCGGGCATGAATCCTTCGGGCACGGTGGCCGGCGAAAAGAACGCGGCGTCGATCACATCCTTCTGCTCCTTGCTGCGGTGATAGAGCTCGAGGTTCGCCAGTTGGGTGGTATTGAGCACCTTGCCGTCCTGCTGGGCCTGCTCAGCATCTTCGGCCGATTTTTCGCTGATGTGATTGACGAGCCCGAACATCATGAGCCCGTTGTCGCCCGCTTTGAAGCATGCGTCGCGCAGCGGCGCGTCGGTTGGCATAAACAGGCAGAACACCACTGAATGTTTTGCCGCGCCGATCGCATCGACAATCGTATCGATCTGCGTGCGCTGGTCTTTAGGCTCGGGTGAAAAGCACACGCGAACCTTCGCAGCGCCGACCGTAACCGGATCGGACCAGCCGGCGGTCAGCTTCGCGGTGTCGCCAATCGTCGGGTTCTGCGCAAGGCTCGCCGCGCGATCGCTATAAAGCTGTGCAAGCGCCGCCGATTCGAACAGATGCAGCACGTTTGCCTGCTCGGTCAGCCCCTCGGTCGTGAAGTTTGCCGAGCCTGTCAACAATTGCGCAGGCCGCGATCCGCCGTTGCCGTCGTCGCTCACGATAAATTTGTCGTGCATGATGTGTGTCTTGGTCCGCGCCGAGAGCGTCGCGATGCCTTCGAGTGCGTTGACGGCCGGCTGGTTCGGCGACGGCAAGGTCTTGCCTTTTTCGCGCACCTGATGCGCGTCGTAGACGAGCGCGAGCTTTGCCTTGCCGTGCGCCTTGCCGAACGCTTCGAAGGCGGGCAATGCCCACAGCGTATCGGTCAGGTGATACACGGCGGCGACTGCGCGCTGCGCATCGGCGAATACCGTCTTGAACGTATCCTCGATATCGTTCGCAAGCCAGGTGCGAAGCCGCAGTGCCTCGGCTTTCGATGGCGCTTCGCCAGCTTTCAGATGCAGCGCGTTGACCATTCGCGCAAACGCTTGCGAACTGACCACCGCGCGATTGAACCAGCTGCCTATCCCTTGTTCGATATGGCCCGGCAAGATAATGCGGCACGTGGCCGCTTCGCTTTCGAGCAGCTCAGGCGCGGATGGCTTGCCGGTCACCGGGTAGACCTGATATTCGAAATGCTGCTGCCGGTCCGGCGGATCGATGCGCGCGTCCCACCACATGAACTTCTGGATCGGCGCGGTGTTGGTTGGCGCGTCGCGCTGCACGTCGGGCACCGGTCCGTCGAAGGTAATCCGGTTGGGCAGCCAGCTGCTCGTTTCGCGCGTTTTACCGGAGGTATCGAAAAAGCCCGGCGTCCGTTTGATCGCGAAGCCGAGAAAATCGTCCCGGCCTTTGCCTTGCGGCCAGTCGAATGCCAGCAGCACCAGCGTGGGGGACAGATAAGCGCGCACGACGACAGCCATCAGTTGTCTCCTCGATCGATGTGTCCGAAGAGGCCAGTCTGGCTAACGCGTATATTGAAACGATGAAATTTGTATGTCGTTTTCGAGTCAGCGTGACAACGTGTCATTTACCGCGCGCAGGCACGCGGCTTTATCGGCGTGCTCGAAAATCGAACAATATTCAGCTGCCCGAAGAGCGCCCCGTGCGTCTGAACACCCACCAGCCCGCAAGCGCCGTCAAGCCGACCACGGTCAGCACCATCACCCAGAAGCCGTGATGATTCTCCGCGAGCGGAACCCCGCCGACATTCATGCCGAACAAACCGGCAATGATATTGATCGGCAGCGCCAGCACCGTGACGAGCGTCAGTGTGAACAGCGTGCGGTTGGTCTGCTCGTCGAGACGCGCGGCAATTTCTTCCTGCAGCAGCTTGATGCGTTCGGCAAGACCTGACAGGTCGCCGAGCACGAGTGAAAACTCTTCGGTCGAATCGCGCAGATGCTGAACGTCCTGTTCCGATAGCCACTTTGGCGGGCGCACCAGCAAGCGGAAAATCGAACCGGGCTCCGGCGCGAGCAGCCGTTGCAAGCGCACGAGCACGCGGCGCATCGCGCCGAGATCGCGGCGGCTCTCCACCGACTGTTTCGACAGGAAGTGGTCTTCAATACTGTCCACTTCAATACTGCTGGTGCGCACGATTTGCACGAGCAGATCGGCCTGGTCGCGCATCAGATGAATCAGCAATTCGGCCGGCGTGCTGAAAATTTCGCCCTCGCGCACCGCGGCGCGCAAGCGGTCCACCGAGCGCAGCTGCTTAAGGCGCGCGGTGACCATGATGTTCTTATGTGTGTAGACCCACAGCGTCGCGATATCGGACGGCGTTTTCTCGAAGTCGAAGATCACGTCGTTGACGACCGCAAGCAGCGCGCCATGCTGATGCTCGATACGCGTGGAGTGCGAGCCCTCGCGCAGCGCCTCGAAATATTCGTCGGGCAGGTCGAGGTGCGCGCGCATCCATCGCTCGCTCGCGACGTGGGCAAGGTTGAAGTGCAGCCACACAAAATCGCCGCTCGCGCGTTCGCGATTCGCTTCGTAATCGGCGAGCCAGCGCGTGACGGATTCGGAGTCGATCGGCACGCCCGGTTGCCCGGAAACGAACCGGAAGCTGCAAACGAGACCCGACTGGTCCGCTCCGTACGTAGAAGGCGCCAGGTTCAGTTTCATAGGCAACGACGCTTTGACTGAAAGAAAACGGGGGGAACTGAGCGAGAACCGAATGAAATCGGGAAAAACGTATCAGATTTTGCCGGATATTGTGACACAACCATTTCACCGCCCGTGCATGCGGCCCGTTTTTCGGCCCGGTTTAGCGCTTGCCGGTGACCCGATTTATACGGGATTTTAAGGCCCCGCGCGGCGTAGAGCCGCATCCGATATTGTGAAGATTCATCGTTCAGTCACATTCATCCACAACAATCGCGACGCCGCTCGACAAACGGGCCACTGACATAAGGCGACCACGATCCCGCTGCAACGACAGCAGGACACCAACGCCGGCACTACCTCGGGGAATCGCACATGACTATCCGTCATCGCATTACGCTTTTAGTGATTTTGATGTTCGTCGCTCTGTCTGTTATCGGCGGTTATGCCGTGTACCAGACCAGAGGGAGCGCAACCGAAGTCAGGAAGGTGACGGAAGGCGTCGTGCCCAGCGCACTCGCGTCCGCCGACCTCGTCTCGCAGGTCAAGGACGTGCAGATTGCCACGATGACGCTCGTCTACGCGCCCGATGCGAACATGGTCTCGCAGGCTGAAGACGAGCTGAAGAAAAAGCGCGAAACGCTGAAGCAGGCGCTCGCCATCCAGGGCAAAGACGCCGCAAGCCAGGCGCAAAAAGGGCTTGTGACGCAAGCGCAGGAAAGCCTCGCCAACTACTTCGCCGCCATCGACGACACCGCGAAAATGAAGCTCGCGGGCAAGAACGAAATGGCGCAGGCGTATCTGTTCGCGAATGTCGCTGAGTACCGCGACGAACTCGAAGGCATCGTCGAGACGCTGCGTATCGAGAAAAACCGCCAGAAAGACGAGGCCATCGCCGGCCTGAACAACAAGCTTGCGACCACCACCACGGCGATCGCCGCCGTCACCGGTATCGCGATCCTGCTGCTGACCGGCATCGGCGCGCTGCTGTACCGCCAGATCACGCGTCCGCTGTCGCGCATGCAGGCGATGATGAGCGAAATCGCTGCGAGCCAGGACTTTACGCGCCGCGTGCCGGTGGGCCGCCTCGATGAAATCGGCCGCTCGATCGTTGCGTTCAACGGCATGATCGAAAAGATCCAGGAAAACCAGGCGCTGCTCAAGCAGAAGACCGCCGATATCCAGGCGATGCTGCAAAACATGCAGCAGGGCATTCTGACCGTGGTCGACGGTGCGGTGATTCACTCGGAGTATTCGGCCTACCTCGAAGCGATCTTCGAAACGAACGACATCGCCGGCCGTTCGCTGATGGATCTCGTGTTCGCCGATACCGATCTCGGCGCGGACGATCTTTCGCAGATCGATGCGGCGACGTTCGCCTGCCTCGGCGAAGATGCGATCAACTTCGAGTTTAACCAGCACTTGCTGGTCAGCGAAATTGCGAAGCACATGCCCGATGGCCGCGTGAAGACGCTCGACCTGAGCTGGTCCGCGATTACCGATGAAACCGACACGATCGTGCGCCTGATGTTGTGCGTGCGCGACGTGACCGAGCTGCGCAAGCTCGCGGCCGAAGCGGGCGAACAGAAGCGCCGCCTCGAGATGATCGGCGAAATTCTCGCGGTGAACGAAGAGAAGTTCCATCACTTCATCGACAGCGCAAGCGGCTTCGTCAGCGAGAACGAGCGGATTATCCGCAAGCACGAACTGCCGGACGGCAGCGCGATTGCCGAGCTGTTCCGCAATATGCACACGATCAAGGGCAATGCGCGCACGTACAACCTGCAGCATCTGACGAACGTCGTGCACGAAACCGAGCAGCGTTACGAGGAACTGCGTCGCGACGACGCCGAGCGCGTGTGGGATCAGGAACAGCTGATGACCGAACTCGACCGCGTGCGCGAGGCGATCGACAGCTACGCGAAGATCAACGAAATCAGCCTGGGCCGCAAGCGTCTCGCGCGCCGCGGCGGCGCCGACCGCTATCTGATGGTCGACAAGGACCATATCGCGCACAGCCTGAAACTGCTCGAGACCGCGAATACCGGTGACGTCGATGCGCTCGTGACGATGCGCGATGCGCTGCACCGCATGCTGCGCGTGCTCGGCACGGAAAGCGTGGCCGAAACGCTGTCGGGCGTGCTCGATTCGCTGCCGTCGCTGGCGGCCGAACTGGGCAAGGATGCGCCGGTCGTGCGCATCGATGACAACGGCTACCGCCTGCGCAGCCAGGCCGGCGCCACGATGAAGAACGTGTTCATGCACCTGCTGCGCAACTCGATGGACCACGGCATCGAGACGGCTGCGGCGCGCACGGCGCAAGGCAAGACGGCCGCGGGTGCGATCGATATCGAAGTGGGCGTGGACAATCATGCGCTGCAGGTCACGCTGAGCGACGACGGGCGCGGCCTCGCACTGAGCCGGATTCGCTCGATCGCCGTCGAGCGCGGCTGGATCGACGCCCATGCGCAAGTCAGCGATGAAGAGATCGCGGAGTTTATCTTCCGGCCGGGCTTCTCGACGGCCGAGCAGGTGACGGAAGTGTCGGGCCGCGGCGTCGGCATGGATGCAGTTCGCGATTTCCTCAATCGCGAACACGGCAGCATCGAACTGCGCTTCACCGACGACCACAGGGGCGCCGAGTTCCGCCAGTTCCAGACGATTGTCTGCCTGCCGGACAGCCTCGCGGTGGATAGCCTCGGTACGGACGCGCGCAGCGACGACACGGCGCAATCGTCGTCGATCGGCCACGGTCATCTGGCCGGTTGAGTCGGCTAGCGAGGCGCACGCGGGCCGCATCGCCGGTTCGCTCGCCTCGCGTCAATGGAATGCTTGAAGGATGGGTGTGATTCAACAGTATCTAGCAGCAGCCGTCGCCGCCGGTGTGGTGACCGCCATGCTCGCGTTCGTCGCGCATCGGGTTCATCGCGCGCGGCTGATCAAACGGTTGCGCGTCGAGGCCGATGCGCGAATCGACGCGCTCGCTCGCGACGACGACCGTCATACCGCGCTGCTGGCGCAAGCGGAAGACGACAAGCGCGAGCTCGAAGCATCGATCGAACAGCTGCGCGATGCGCTTGCGCAGCAAACGGCGCTGGTCGACGAAACGCGCGCGTCGTTGCATCAGGCGACTGAAAACCGCGAGCAATGGACGCGCGATGCGCAGCAGCTCGCTCGCGAAGCGTCGCGTCTGAAGGGCCTCGCCGGAACCTTCGAGCGCTGGCACGAACAGATGATCTCGCTGATGACGCAGAACCAGGACATGCACACGAAGAACCAGGAGCTGTCGTCGATCGTGCGGCACGTGGTGATCGTGTCGCTCAATGCGTCGATCGAGGCCGCGCGCGCGGGCCAGGCGGGACGCGGCTTCGCGGTGGTCGCAAGCGAGGTGCGCGCGCTCGCGGCGCGCTCGGAGGAGCTGTCGAAGAGCTATCGCGACAGCCTCCATCGCAACGATCTGACGACGACCGCGACGTTTCAGGACATTCAGGCGGGCGGCAAGATGGTGGCGGCGTCGCTCGCCAGCGTCGAATCGCTCGCGAACCAGTTCCAGGCAAAGCTTCAGTAGGCATCCGACGTGATTAGCGCACAAGCGAAGGAAAGCTTCGAGCGCATCCTGCAGAAGGCTGCGCAAACGAGGCTGACGGTCGACTCGGCCGATACGTGTCAAATCGTGCTGCAAACGCGGCACGGCGCGGGCTCGGCCGCGGACAGCACGGCGAACGCTCCGTTAGCCCGGACGACGATCGATCGCGCAAACGTTGCGAATGTCGTGGTCCTGACGATTTCATCGATTTCGTTCCGGCTGCTGCTGATGCTGCACGTGAAAGAAGATGTCGCGACCGTGGAGTACTACACGAAGGGCGACGCGGAACGGCAGTTTAGCGAGGTGTTCCAGGAAATCTGCAACCTGTGCTGCGGCGCGATCAACCAGGAGCTGTTGCGCTACTTTCCGGACCTCGGGATGTCGACGCCGTATATGTTGAGCGCGCGTTGCCTGCCGTATCTGGAAGGGCTCAAGCCCGAGCTGCTCGAGACGTGGGCCGTGACGATCAACGATGCGGTGCAACTGTCGGCCACGCTATGCGTCTGCGCGCATGCACCGATCGATTTCACGGCGGACGTGAGCGTTGCCGAAGACACGAGCGGCGAACTCGAGCTGTTCTGACGTACCCGTATCCGTTAGTCAAACCCGCAGGCAAGCGATGAACCTCAACAAACCGGTCAGCAAGGTGCTGGTGCTCGACGAGAGCCCGCTGCACATGGACACCATCAAGCGCTTCTGCGACGAGAACAACCTCGTCGGCGTGAAGGTGCGCAAAAGCCGCCTGCTGTCCGTGCTGCGCGCGAATATCGACCTCGGCGCGATCCTGCTCGACGAAAACTACGGCGGCTCGCTCGACGAGGCCGCGGCGATCGCGAATCGCGTCTATGCGGTGCGCCCTGAATTGCCGATCATCATGCGGCGCGAAACGCGCACGGCGCTTGACGATCTGCCCGAGAGCCTTCGGCAGATTATCTGCGCGGCCTACGTGGCGTCGGATATGTCGCCGCTGCGCGAGGTGATCGACCGCTATATTTTCAGCCTCGATTATCCGAATGTGCTCGTGCGCGGCATTTCGGAAATCAGCGAGTCGAAGCTCTCGACGCTGTTCAAGGACTTCACGATTACCTGCGCGCCGCCGACCATCGTGCGCGACCGCATTATCTTCGGCGAGGTGTTCAGCCTGATCGCGCTCGAAAGTGCGTGGTGCCGCGGCTACATGATGATTCAGGCGGAAGAGGAGCCGCTGCTCGCGCTGCTCGACCGGCGCGGCGCCGGCGACGGCACGGCTGACTTCCGCGACCTCAACGATCTGCTCGGCGAACTGACCAACCTGATCTGGGGCGCGTTCAAGAACCGCTATCTGGGCGATGCCGACACGCTCGCGCGTGCCCAGGTGCAAGTGCCGCTGCTCGTCAATCACCGGCAGAAATACATTTCGTTCGGCTCGGAAAACCCGCAACTGTGCTTCGTCTACACGATCACGGACGAGGAATCGGGCCGTTCGGTCAATCTGCATCAACGATTCGTGTTCAGCCTCAGCTGGTCGCCCGAGGAATTCAGGGAGATTACCGAGCAGCCGGGCACGACCGTCGAAGCGGGCGAACTCGATCTCTTCTGATAGGCGTTACGGAGAAACCAACATGGCAAAGATTCTGGTAGTGGACGACTCGAGCACGGTGCGCGACGAAGTGGCCGGCTTTCTGAAGAAGAACGGCCTCGATGTCGATACCGCGGTCGACGGCAAGGACGGACTCGCCAAACTGAAGGCAAGCCCCGGCACGAAGCTCGTGATCAGCGACGTGAACATGCCGAATATGGACGGCCTGACGATGGTCGAGAAGATTCGCGGCGAGCTCGGCAATGCGACGGTCAACGTCATCATGCTGACCACCGAAAGCAGCCCGGCGATGAAGGAACGTGGCAAGGCGGCCGGCGTGAAGGGCTGGATCGTCAAGCCGTTCAAGGGCGAGGCGGTGCTCGAGACGTTCCGCAAGCTGGCTGGTTAAAGGGCTGCAAAGCAAAGGCCCCCAAAGCGGAGCACTTAAAGCGGGGGGCCTTAAAGCGGACGTGCGGCAAAGCGGCAAACCGCTTTAAGGCTTTAGTTCTAACGCGGCAGGATGGCGCAGCGGCAGGGGACACTGCCGCGCGCATGCTTCTTCGTGTTCTTGCTTACGACTTCGCGGGGCGGCCCGTTTTCACGGTGTCCAGCGCCGACACGGCGGCGATCAGCCGCTTCGGCTGCGCTTCGGCGAGCAGCGCGAGGCCCGCGCGCAGCAGTTCGCTTTTCTTTACCGATACGCCTGCATCGAGGCAGCGCTGCTTCAATTCCGCGATTTTCACGTAGTCGGACTTCGGCATCGTGAAGCTGTCGCGCACGACCTTGTCTTTCCTGGCGCGGCGCGCTTTTTCTTCCTTGCCGTCTTTCGCGCTCGCGACCTTGACATCTTTGACTGCCTTGACGACCTTTTCAGCCGGTTGCGGCTGCGTTTGAGCGGCTTTCGGCGCCTTTGCGACCGGTTGTTCCGCCTTCACCGCAGGTTTGACCGCTTTTGCCGCGGGTTTTGCGGCCTTCGTAGTGGGTTTAGCCGCAGGCTTAGCGGCGGGTTTTGCAGCCGGTTTTGCGGATTTCACCGTTTTCGCCGCTTTCGTTGTCTTCGCGGTCTTTGCCGTTTTGCCGGCGCTCGTATTGCTCTTCGCCGGCGTTGCCTTTTCAGCTTCTGCCATCACTCGATCTCCTTCGGAACCTTATAAACGATATAAACAGTATATACGGTTTTTTGGAGCGCCAATTTTCACGCTCCGTTGATATTGAGTGCGCATCGTGATCCATGTGATTTGCATAAGCGTTTTAAGGTTTAAACAACCGCGTGCGTAACAGAGCGTAATCAATGCGCCTGATGGTCGTAACGCGTGTAATACGCAGCGGCACTAGACTGTGGCCCACTCGGTGCGCCTGTCCCGGCGTACTGCTGGGGACCCGATATGCTGTCAGTCGACCGGGCGGCATCGTTACGCGATGCCGCGGCCGGAGCGCCGGAGGCTAGCGCCTATATATGGCCGCGCCGAACCCGGCGGTTTTCGGCCACACTCTTCAAGCTCTTCTACCGCTGGACCCGTTCCCGCGCATATCGGCATAACGAGCGTCTGTGGCGCGCGGTGTCGATCGATCGCGATGCGCAGCGATGTATTGCGGCGTTGCGCATCGGGCGCCACCGGCTCGCTATCGAAAACACGTCTGCACTGCTCGGTTCGCGTACCGGCGCCTGCCATCTGATTGCGGCGGGCCCTTCGATCAATGCGATCGACTACGGCAAACTCGATCTCGATCACGTGATGGGCGTCAACGGCGCGATCGCGCTGCAGGACAGGCACGATGTGCGCTTTGATTACTACTGCATCGTCGATGCGGGGTTCGCGCGCAACCGTCCCGATCTGGTCGCGCGCGTCGTGCAGCAACCGCTCGTTCTGTTCGCCACGCCGCTCGTGCTGTGGTACATCGCGCAGTATTTCCCGCTCGAGAACATGCGCTGCCGCGTCTTCGTGATCGAAGACGTGCAGTATCCGGCCGGGAAACGCGCGTTGCGCGGCCGCGACCTGAAAGCGTCGCATGCGCGCGGCGATCTTGTGCTGTTCGATGAAGCGCGCGTGCTCGGCTTTAGCCTCGATGTGCGGCGCGGCGTATTCGACGGCTGCACGGTCGCCTATGCGGGCTTGCAGGTGTTGCATTCGCTCGGCTTCGACAATGTGTTTCTGCATGGCGTCGATTTGCGCAATGCGTCGCGCACGCCGCGCTTCTACGAAACCGGGGTCAATATGCAACCGAGCGCGCTCGATCAGAACTTCGGCGCGCATATCGAGCCTTCGTTCAGGCAGGCGTCGGCACTGTTGAAGCAACGCGGTGTGCGTGTCGTCAATCTGTCGATGGATAGCGCGCTCGATGCGGAGATCTTCGAGAAGCGAAGCTGGCATTCGCTAATCGGCCTGCGAACGCATGCGACACGGAAAATGCCGGCGTGAGGGGCCGTAACCGCATCCGCAGCATTAGCCAGATCCGCGTCCGTGTTCGATGAAGGTCGTACATCTATCCAATACGCCGGTTGCCGGCAGCCCCGGCAATATCGTATCGGCACTCAACCGCCTCACCGATATTCGCGCGCGTCACGTGGTGTTCAACGCGGCCGCGTACCGGACCCGCACGTTCGCCATCGACATCGACTGGCGGACGCAGCAGCAACAGGCGCTCGACACGATCGCCGAAGCCGACGTCATTCACATTCACCAATACTTTTCGCTCAATGAGACTTTCGGCACCGATTTCCAGAAGCGATTCGGCGACAAGAGGCTGATCCGTCAATACCATTCGGCCCCCGATTTATGGGCGAACGGTGACGCGAGCCTGCTCGTGCGCATCGTCAACGAAGGCGTTCCGCAGCTGGTGATCGCGCAAGGCCCCGAGCGCTTTTACCCGTATGCGCGCGTTGTGCCGAACGTCGTGCCGATCGACGATCCGCGCTATGTGCCGCACGCGGAAGCGGACGGACTGCCGATCATCACGTTTTCTCCGAGTGGGCGTGCGTCGGCGTGGAAAACGCGCTGGGAGACGAAGGGCGTGCCGCAAACGCTCGCGCTGTTACGCAAGCTCGAACGTGAGGGGCTTTGCCGTTTGCAGTTGATCGTCGATACGCCGCACGACGAGTGTCTTCGTTTGAAGCAAGGCGCCGCGATCGCGATCGACGAATGCGTGACCGGCAACTACCACCTGAGCGGACTCGAAGCGCTTGCGCAAGGCAAGCCGACGCTCGGTTATCTCGACCCGCGCGTACAGTCGCAGTTGCGCAAGCTGACCGGCGCGACCGATCTGCCGTGGATCGACGTGCGGCTCGAAGAAGCGCAAGCGCCGTTGCGCGCGCTGCTCGCGGATCGCTCGCTGCGCGCGGAAATCGGCGCGGCGTCGCGGCGCTGGATGGAGACGCACTATGCGGAGCACGCGATGATCGAACACTATCGGCGCGCGTATCTCGACCTGTTCGAAGCGCCGCAGCGGTTCGGCGTGTCGCGCTTCTCGGGCGAGGCCGATGTATGGCGCGCGCGAGTCTGCCCTGATTACAACTGGGCGGCGCGTAGACGTTTGCATGCGGGTTGGCGCGACAAGCTACGCGCGTGGATAAAACGCTAGCGCGCTATTTTGATGGTGAGCCGATCCGGGAGTCTAAGCGCGAGAGGTGAGGATATCCGGGAACACGGGCCGTGCGCCCACATATACGTACACGGCCCGTACACGGCCGTACACAACCGCTTTCAACACCTACCCCATGACGATCAACAGGACGCCGGTCACCGTCAACGCGCCGCACCACAGCCAGTCGAAATTGATCCAGCCACGTCGCAGCATGCCGAGCCCCAGGTATTCGTAGGCCGCGAACGCAATCGCCGCTTCGGTGACCAAGGTCACGACCGTGTGCAGCGCGGTCATTTGCCCAACCATCTGCAACGAGGCAGGCAGAATGCTTGCCGCCGCACCGGAAGCAATCGAAGCAGAAGCAACAGAAGCGGAAGCCGCAGCCGCAGAAGCCCCACCGCAAACCGGCAGCAACGCCGGAATCAGCATCAGGCCCGCGCCATGCATCGTCGCCATCGCAGCCGACCACAGCGCGAGCCCGATAAACCCCGCCGTCATGCCAACCCTGACGCGATGCCGATGTCCATAAAAATGGTGATACGCAGCCCACACAATCAGCACCGCGCCCATCGCGACACGCAGATGTGACGTCTGCACGAACACGCCGAACGCGATCGCGGAGGTCATCACGAGCAGCACCGACGCCGCGTGCCCCACCGCGATCGGCGGCAGCGCGAGCAGCATGGCTTTGCGGCTGCCGCGCTGCAAGCCGAGCGCGGCAGCGAACAGCCACCCCATCGCCGGATTCACGCCGTGAAACACGCCGCTGCCGATCACGGTGGCCCACGTCGACGCCAGGCTGCCCGCAAACAGGTCGTTCATAAAGTGTTCGCTACGCCCACAGAGCGTATTACGGATAGCAGTACGAGTCGGACGAACCGTCGCCGCCTTCGAGGCGAATCTGATGCGGACGATGCGTGGCCGGCCATTCGAGGAAAAACTTCGAGTCGAACGCAAGGCCGCCGCCCGGCGCCGCATCGAGCTTGACCATCCAGCCGTTGAGCCCGTCCGGATAGAACTGGTCGTCGATCACGCCGTACAGCGAGTTCGTGAAGTAAACGCGCTTGCCGTCGCGGCTCACTTCGACCATTTGCGGTCCGCCGTTCAACGGATTGCCGCTCGCGCCCGCGTGCGTCGCGCGCGACACGATGCCGCCGATGCGTACCGTGCCCGTCAGCTCCGGATGGAATGGGTCCGACACATCGTACTGACGCAGGTCGCCGGTGCCCCAGCACGAGACGTAGAGGTAACGGTCGTCGAGCGACAGCGCGATATCGGTGACGAGCGGCGGCACCGCGCCGAAGCCTTTGAGCATCGGCGGCAGCGCATCCGCATCGGCCGGCTCGGCGGGAATTTCGATGACCTTGCGCACCGCCCACTCGTTGCCTTCGCGGTACCACGTCCAGATCGACGACGAGAGGTCCTTGAGGCTGATCACCGAGTTGACGAAGCCATGCGCCATCGTCGGGTTATGCGCGGGGCGCAGTTCGAAAACGAGCTGGTTTTCCGCGCCGAAATCGATCACCTGCTTATGTTTGCGCGTGTTGATGTCCCAGAAGTGCAGGCGGTGGCCATATTTGCCGCCGAGCAGCACCTCCGGCACAAGGCCGTTTTCGAATGTCGCGGGCAGCCCCCATTCGCTCGTGACGACCGTGTCGTAGCCGAGATGCCACCACGCGTCGTACGCGAGCTCCTGCGGGCCGCGGTCGATTTCCCAGTGGCCGCGAATATCGAACGTTTCATGATCCATCAGGAAGATGCCGCCCGGCGCTTCCCCTTTCTCGTTGGCAAGCGCCGCGACATAGATGCCGGCCGGTCCGCAATGGACCGTATGCGGACGCGTATAGCCGCCTTTCGACGCGACTTCGTCGGGCTCGAGCACGCGCACGATCTTTGGGTTCCGGCCGTCGGGCTTGGTGTCGATGATATGAATGCGCGACGAGCGCAGCCCCGGCACGACAAGATAGCGTCGTTCCGAATGCGGATGCGGCGCGTTGGGGCACAGGCAGGAACTGCACGCGTTCCAGCCGAAGTGATGCAGCTCGTCGCCGACATTCGGCATCTCGACGCGGTTGACGATTTTCCCGTAGTCCGCGGATGCGGCATCGACATCGACCACGGCGATATCGTCCGGCATTTTCCGCGAGGGGTCGAAGCTCGCGACATACGCGAGCGTCTCCTTCGGCGCGCTGCCTGCGAGCCGTGCCGACGGGTAGAAGGTGGGATCGGGTTTCCACGTCGCCATTTCGGTTCTCCGGTTAGATCGCGTTTTTCCAGCGCACGCACAACCGCTTTCATATGCGCACGCGCCAAAAGCGCGATGAACGTTGCAGGGTGATCGATGCTGCGCCGCGACAACGCGCACTACGCGTTGCGTGAGCTATCAATCGTAGGCAATTAAACGGAAAAGCGTGGCACATCGACGCGCCTTGTTGTGATGGAGAGCGAAGCGGATGTGCCGCGCGGCGACGGGCGGCAAGCACTCGCGCAAACATACAGTTGCCCTAAAAGGTGAGCGTTTCCGGGAAATGCGGCACGTGTGAACCGCGTAACCGCGCGTTTCCGAACGCTATGGCGAACGCTTACTTCACACGAAACACGCGAACCGCATGCGCTCATGTTTCGCAAGAAGCTGCCGCTGCGCAGGGATCAAAACGCGAAAACGTTCCTGTCAAACATTGAAGGCAAGGTGTAAAGTACCCGCTATTCGCATTGCATCTATGTGCAGCCTGAGGAAGAACGCGGTGGCGACTTCAGGGCGACCCAACACTCCGTATGTGAGTCCGCGTGTCAGGCGCGAAGGCCTGCTCGAGCAGCAGGCCGCGCTCGCTGCGCTGTCCCGTATCGACGTCTCGCACGGCGAGCATCTCGAAGAAACCCTCCGCTTCATTACCGAAACCGCCGCGCGGCTGATGAGTGTCGCGCGCGCGAGCCTGTGGCGTTACGACGGCGCGCGCACGGCGATCCATTGCCTCGATCTGTACGAATGCAGCGCGAATCGCCACAGCGAAGGCGCGCAATTGCGTGCCGAATCGTATCCGGCGTATTTCGCGGCGCTCGCATCGAGCGAGGCTATCGTCGCCGACGATGCGCATCGCGATCCACGCACTTGCGAATTCAGCGACAGCTACCTGACGCCGCTCGGCGTCACTGCGATGCTCGATATTCCGATTCGCGTGCAAGGCAATGTGGACGGCGTGCTGTGCTTCGAGCAGATCGGGCCGCCGCTCGCGTGGACCACCGAAGATCGCCTGTTCGGCATTGCGCTGGCGAATCTGATCGCGCTCGCGGTCGAGCGGCACGAACGCGAGCGCGCGGAAAAGGCGCTGCGCGAAAGCGAGCAGCGCATGTCGACGATGCTTGCCTATGCACCCGACGCGATCACGCTGCTCGACGTCGATACGCTGCGCTTTATCGAAGTGAACGACGAGGCGACGCGGCTGTACGGCTACGACCGCGCTTCGCTGCTGTCGATCGGCCCTGTCGAACTGAGTCCGGAGCGGCAACCGGACGGACGTCTGTCGAGCGAAGCGGCGCGCGAAAAGATCTTGGATGCGCTAAACGGCGGCGTGCCCGTGTTCGAATGGACACATGTCGATCCGGCTGGTGTGCTGTTTCCGTGCGAAGTGCGGCTCGTCAGATTTCCCGACCCCGAGCGCCGGTTGATACGCGGCAGCGTGATTGGCATCGGCGAGCGCAAGCGCGCGGAAGCCGCGCTGCACGAAAGCGAAGCGCAACTCAGCAAGGCGAAGGAAGCGGCCGAAGCGGCGAATCGCGCGAAATCCGAATTTCTCGCGAGCATGAGCCACGAATTGCGCACGCCGCTCAACAGCATGCTCGGCTACGCTCAACTGCTACGCCGCGAAGCGGACCTGTCCGAGCGGCAGTGCAAGGCGCTCAACGTGATCCGGCAGTCGGGCGAGCACCTGCTTGGACTGATCGACGAGATTCTCGACATGGCGAAGATCGAAGCCGGCACGCTCGATCTGGTTGCCGACAACTTCGATCTGCCGGCCATGCTCGAAAGCATCGCCGCGATCATGCGCAGCCGCAGCCAGGCCAAAGGGCTCGCGTTTACGCGTGCGCAGTGGTCCGAACTTCCTCCGGTCGTGTGCGCCGACGAGCGCCGCTTGCGTCAGGTGCTGATGAATCTGCTCGATAACGCGATCAAGTACACACAACGCGGCGGTGTCGTCCTCAAAACAGGCATGCATGAAGGCCGCATGTGCTTCGTCGTCGAGGATACGGGCGTGGGCATCGAGCCCGAGCATCTGTCGGAGATTTTCGACGTGTTTCATCAGGTACGCGATCCATTGACGGTCGTCGAAGGCACCGGGCTGGGCCTTGCGATCAGCAAACGGCTCGTGCAGTTGATGGGCGGTGATTTACAGGTCGCGAGCACGCCGCACGAAGGCAGCCGCTTCTGGTTCGAACTCGATCTGCCGCCGGTAACGATGCCGCTCGCGGTAACCGAGCAGCGGCTCTTGACGGCGGTCGAAGGCGAGCGGCGCACGGTGCTCGTCGTCGACGACGAAGAGGACGGGCGCAGCCTGTTGCGCGATGTGCTCGAACCGCTCGGTTTTCGCGTGCATGAAGCCGCTGACGGCGAGGCCGCGGTCAGTGAAGCGGTGCGTTTGCGTCCGCACGCGATTCTGATGGACATGCGCATGCCGCGGGTCGATGGCCTGGCGGCAACACGCCGGATTCGCGCGATGTCCGAACTGGCCGGGACGGTGATCTTCGCGATTTCCGCGAGCGCGTTCGAACACAACCGCGCGCGCTGTCTCGAAGCGGGCGCCGATGCCTTTATTCCGAAGCCGTTTCGCCAGGAGCGTCTGCTTGAATTGTTGTGCGTGCATCTTTCGTTGAATCCCGTTTACGCGAGTGGAGGCGCCGGCGCCTGCCTCGAGACAGCGCGTGCGGCTTGCAACGCCGCAGCGGGTGCCCCGCCCGGTACGGACATTCCAGACGCGCCGCTCGTTGCGCCGCCCGCCGACGAACTGCGCCGGTTCGTCGAGCTCGCCGCGCGCGGCGACATCACCCAGTTGCTTGCCGAAGCCGCGCGCATCGAACAGTCGGACCGCGTCTACGCGCCGTTTGCCGCGCAACTGCGCGCGCTGGGCGGTGCATACCGGATGCAGGCGCTGCGCCGCTGGCTTGCCGGTCTCGCGAGGTCGCGATGAGCGGCGCACGCTTTGCTGGCGACGGCCGGCCGCTGATACTCGTCGTCGAAGACGCGCCGGCGAACCTGTCGATCCTGCTCGAACTGCTGAGCTCGCATGGCTTTGCCGTATCGGTTGCCGAAGACGGCGAAAGCGCGCTCGAGCAGCTCGAGCATATGCGCCCCGATCTGATCCTGCTCGACGTGCTGATGCCGAAGCTCGACGGCTTCGCGACGTGCGAGCGTCTGAAGTCCAACCCGGCGACGCGCGAAATACCGGTGATCTTCATGAGCGGGCTCACCGAAACCGTCGACAAGGTGAAGGGCTTCGTGCTCGGCGCTGTCGACTACATCACGAAGCCGATCCAGCATGACGAGGTGCTCGCGCGCGTCAGCACGCACCTCGAATTGCAGCGTTTGCGCCATTGCCTGCTCGAAAGCGAAGCGCGGCTATCGGGCATTGTCGAATCGATGATGGACGCGGTCGTGGCGCTCGATCGCACGGGATCCATCACGTTCTTCAATCGCGCGGCCGAACGCGTGTTCCGCTGCGACGCGCGTGCGGCGATCGGCGCGCCGTGCAACCGCTTTCTCGCGCAGCCATTGTGCCGGCTGCTCGGCGACTATCTGCGCGCCGAGCCCGGCGCGGCGCCGATGTGGGTGCCGGAAGGGCACAACGCGGTACGCGCCGACGGCACGCTGTTTCCGATCGAAGCGAGTCTTTCGTATGCGGAGGGGCAGGGGCAAGCGATTTACACGCTGATCTTGCGCGACATCGCCGAGCGGCGAAAGGCGCAGGCTGAAGTCGGGCAGCTGCGCGGCCTCAACCGTTATCTCGAGGACGAACTGCGCGAAGCGAGCGAGTATGAACTCGTGGGCGGCGCGACGGGCCTCGACAAGGTGATGCAGCAAGTGCGGCAGGTGGCCGCCACCGATGCGACGGTGCTGGTCAGCGGCGAGACGGGCACGGGCAAGGAACTGATTGCGCAGGTCGTGCACAAGCTGAGCCCGCGGCACGGGAAGCCGCTCGTCAAGCTGAACTGCGCGGCGTTGCCGGCGAACCTGATCGAAAGCGAGCTGTTCGGTCACGAGAAGGGCGCGTTCACCGGCGCACTCGCGCGCAAGGCGGGGCGCTTCGAACTGGCCGACGGCAGCACGCTGTTTCTCGACGAAGTCGGCGAGCTCGCGCTCGATCTGCAGGCGAAGCTGTTGCGCGTATTGCAGGAAGGCGAATTCGAACGGCTTGGCGGCGTGCGCACGCAGAAAGTCGATGTACGCATCGTCGCGGCGACGAATCGCAGTCTTGCCGATGAAGCGGCCGCGGGGCGCTTTCGCGCCGATCTGTATTACCGGCTCAATGTGTTTCCGGTGATGTTGCCGCCGCTGCGCGATCGTCCTGAAGATGTCGCGCCGCTTGCCGCGCACTTCGTGCGCCGCTATGCAGCGAAGTACGGCAAGCACGTGGAGGCGCTGACGGCCGAGCAACTGGCGACGCTCGAGTGCTACCGCTGGCCTGGCAACGTACGCGAATTGCAGCATGTGATCGAGCGCGCGGTGATTCTGTCGCACGGGTCGCAACTGGCGCTCGGCGACTGGTTCGGCGACGCTGCCGCGCCGGCCGCGTCAGCGGCTATGCCTGTTTCGTTTGCCGCAGTCACTGCCGCGGCCGTCGCGACAGCCGCTGCTACGCCGTCCACTTACGCGCCGCCCGCGCCCGCGGCGGCCGTCACCTGCATGGAGCCGACGCTCGAGGAAAACGAGCGCGCGCATATTCTGCGAGTACTCGAGCAGACCGGCTGGCGCGTCAGCGGCAAAGCCGGCGCGGCCGAGCGGCTCGGCATCAAGCCGACGACGCTCGAATCGCGAATGAAGCGGCTCGCGATCGTGCGCAAGAGCTGAATTCAGCGCCTGCTTTACGACATGTCGTGAAAGTCCCGAAACTCGGTTGCGAGCGCCTGCCATTTTCGTGACGCGCGGCGTGCGTCGATCGCATGTGCCGATCCGCGATTCGCACCATCGTTCGACTGCAAGGCTTGCTCGACAAGCCTGCGCGGCTTCAGGAGATGCGCGATGAGATCGGCTGGCACGCAATTCGCATCTAACGGGCCCGCAAGGCGCGACCTACGCCGGTTCAAGGCGACAGAGGCGTTTCCCGCGGTATTTCCACGCGATACGCCGTTTCGGCTGCTTCTTGCATCCGATGAGTCAATCTGAAACCGGAAGTCCGACATGAAATCGCTTTATCGCTTTGGCGGCGCACGGGCGCCGCTTTGCTGCACGCTTTTCTCCTGCATTACGCCTCCTCCCCCTCTGCCGCAAAAGACGGTGCTGCGCGTGCGCTGGATCGTGCACATGTAGCGACGCGAAGGCCGGATGCGCACATCGCGCGTCCGTTACGGCCATCACGCCAACAAAAACTGAGGGGATTCATCATGCAGTTCAAGCAACGCCATGCCGGCAGCGGCACGGCGAGGGCACCGCTTTGCCGTTTGGGCAAGGCGTTCCTCGACCGCGCCGCAGCCGGGCTTTTATCTCGCGACATGCGCCGGTGCGAACCCAGGCGCCCGATGCCAACGCAACGATCGCTTGCGTCTCGGCCGGAGATCGCGCGATGAACTGGTTCGACTTACACGAGCTCACGAAGTGGGCGCCGCTGCCGGGCGGCTACCGTTTTCTGCCGACGCGCGCGGACTTCGAGATGTTTTCGGCGTTTATCCGGTTGTGGTTACCCGATGTCGGGGGCGGCGCGGCGAGTTGTCCGGTCTACTTGCTGGCCGAGATTGGGCGGCTCTATAAGGTGCTGTGCGCGAAGTGGCTGGCCCGTAGTATCGATTGCTGATCGCCGGGCGCGCGCGGGTTCGTGAGGGATGACGGAAGTGGGGGCCGTAGAGCGAAGTAGCACGAAGCATGGGGAACCAGCACCAATCCGCGCTGGCTGAATGCTCGGAGGGAAAAGTCGGCTAGCGCGCTCGACATAAGGTTGATGGTCGCAAAAAGGAATCCGCCGCTATTCGGGCAAAAGATCGCGTAATGCCCGTCGCCATCGCGGTGAACGAGAATTGAATGGGCGCCGGCCGGCTCGTTGGACGTGGACGACGGCCGATATGCGTCGAATCCGAGGAAAGCCATGCTGCCCGGAAGCAGTCTGTCGGCCACTTCGCCGACCATGCTCTCGATGAGGCGTTTGCGGTTGCTGAGCATGTCCGGCTTGTCCGCGCCGAAGGTGAATAACGTGGGGCCAGGGCTGACCCGCTCGTAGCGGTCCAGATTCATGTGATGCCCAGTGTTCTGATACGCGGCGATCCGGTCTTGCGTGCCGCGGTCGCCACGGTTCAGATTGTCGCGCAGCGTATCGACGGCGCTCATGAGAGCGCTTCCGTCCATGTCGATACGATGCATCACTTCATAGGTGAGGCCTTGGCAGAGTCCGCGCGAACTGTGCGGGCTTTTGAACTCGGCCTGATCGAATATCAGACAGCTGCCGCAATACTTTGCAAGCGCCTCACCACCGCCTGACTCGCGGAATCTGCCCTTGACTTGCATGATCTGCATGGGCGAGTCGGATGAGCTCGCGAGCTTCGTTTGATTGTGCGACGGCCAGGGGACAACGGTATGGCGTTTGGTGTGCGCGGCTCGGCCTGAGTTCTTCGCAAGGCGGGTTGTGGTTGGCCTTGTTGAAGTTTCCGGAGCCGGTCTGCTTATGCCGGTGCCGGATGCCGTGTGCTGTGTACCTTCGATAGGCGCTGCGAATTCATGGCTCAGTTGGATTTTCATATTCAGGCAAGTGCAGGCAAGAAATGAGTGATCGAAAGCGAGTCACGGCGATTGCGCGAGATCACTATGCTTGTCTTGTGAGTCCTGCGGGTGCCGAATAGTCAGCACACGTGCGGCAATGGCGCGCATGCGCATAGGTGCGGAAGCTATGCTTTGGATGGAAGGTGGACGATCTTCGTGACTTCGTGAAATAAGGGGGCTTATGCACGCGATGCTGTTCGATGGTTCAGCGCCGCAATTGCGCGAAACCGAATGGCCGGACCCCGTGCCGGCCGCGGGCCAACTGTTGATCGATATCGACGCGTGCGGCGTGTGCCGAACCGATCTGCATGTGGTGGACGGCGAACTCGATCATCCGAAGCGTCCGGTTATTCCGGGCCATGAAATCGTCGGCAGGGTTGCGGCGCTCGGCGCCGGCACGACCGGCTTTGCCGTGGGCGATCGCGTCGGCGTGCCGTGGCTCGGCCATACCTGCGGACACTGCCGCTTTTGCGCGGCGGGCCGCGAAAATCTCTGCGATATGCCGGGCTTCACCGGCTACACGATCGACGGCGGCTACGCAGAGCGTACCGTCGCGGACAGCCGCTACTGTCTGCATGTGCCCGAGCGTTACACCGATGTCGAAGCGGCGCCGTTGCTGTGTGCGGGGCTGATCGGCTACCGCACGCTCGCGATGGCCGGCGATGCGGAGCACATCGGCATCTATGGTTTTGGTGCGGCGGCGCATATCGTTGCGCAGGTCGCGCGTTATCAGAAGCGCAGTGTTTATGCGTTCACGCGCGGCGGGGACGCGGCCGCGCAGCAACTCGCGATGCGTCTGGGTGCGGTGTGGGCCGGCGGTAGCGAAGAGGCGCCGCCGCATCAGCTCGATGCCGCGCTACTGTTTGCGCCGGTCGGCGCGCTCGTTCCGCAGGCATTGCAGGCGGTCGTGAAGGGCGGCATTGTGGTCTGCGGCGGCATCCATATGAGCGATATACCGTCGTTTCCGTATGCGTTCTTGTGGGGCGAGCGACGTGTTGTGTCCGTTGCGAATCTGACGCGCGAAGATGGCGCCGCATTCATGCGTATTGCGAACGAGGTGCCGTTGAAGATCGAGACGACGGCGTATCCAATGGCTGATGCGAATCGCGCGCTCGACGATTTGCGCGGGGGGCGGGTGTCGGGTGCTGCGGTGTTGACGATGCGGTGATGAATCACATTGAATTGCATCGCCCTATATCACTTAATTTCGTCTCGAAAAACGGCTTAAGCCCGATTTTTCAATGTTTGACAAAATCGTCAAAAAATTCAGACACCCCCTTTTAAATCGTTTGACGCTTTTCTGTCGCAAACAATAAATTTCCACGCCAATGGCCAGGAATGAGGCGACTTTGTCTCATTCCTTTCAACCGGACAGGAAAGCGTGGAATGAATGCCCTCACGAAGAGCTTTAGCGATGCGCTGCGTCACCCGAGTGTGCGCCTGACTCAGCATTTCAGGCTGTGGATCGGCAAAGAGACGCACGATCTCGACGTGCTCGACTTCAAGGTGCGTGGGGGATTGTGCAAGGACTACGTGGTTACGCTCACGGTGACTTCGCCGCGCCTCGATATCGACGGCAAGGAGTACGTTGGGCGACGCGCGGGCCTGCAGGTCGACGAGCGGGCTGCGGTGCCTCTCGCGAACTGGGCCGATCCCGTCGACCATGCGGCGGCCACTTTCAATGGGGTGGTGACGCGCTGGAAGCGCGTTCGCACGAGCCGCGACGAGTCCGCCTACCAGGTGCGCATCGAGCCGCGCTTTGCTGCGCTCGGCAAGCGCATGGTCCACTCCGATGTACTCGACGACCTGACGTTCGAGGAGATGGTTCGCAAGTTGCTGGTCGACGAACAGAACTTCGACGCGTTCGATGTCGAGTTCCACCTCGAAGGGCCGCAGGAGAAGTTGCGGCAGAGCGTGATGTACGAGGAGTCCCGGTGGGACATGATCACGCGTCACGCGAAACGCAACGGCATTTTCTGGTTCTACCGGCAGGAGCGCGGCGAGAACGGGTTGCTTGATGTTCTCGTGTTCGCGAACAATCCGCGTGCTTATATCCGCTCGATCGACTTGCCGCTGCTGGAGAATTCCGGTCTGCACAGCAACGCGCACGAGGCCGCGCAGGAGGTGCATGAGCGGCGCACGCTGGTGCCGGCGACGATCGAGGTGTGGGAGCGGAACTATCGGATACCTGAGGATCCGATGCGGGCCACGGCGAAGGTCGCCGAGGCGGAGGACGACCGCTCGGTGTTCGGGCAGATCAGCCGCAGCGCGGAATTCCATCTGACACAGCAGCAGGGCGAGACGCTTGCACAGACGCGACGCGACGAACAGATCGCGCGTCAGGTGACGCTTGCCGGTAAGAGCGACGCGAAAGCTCTTGCGCCGGGGGTTGTCGTCAAGCTGACCAATACGAAGATGCCTAGCGCTGAGTATGGCTTTGTGGTGACTTCGTTCAGGATGGAAGGCAGTCGCACGAAGCCCGCTTATACGCGATTCAAGGCGATGCCCGCGCATTTGACCTACCGTCCGAAGTTCGTTTATGAGCGGGATTGGAGGTTTCTTGCGGGTCCGGTCGTCGGCGTGGTTACGACGCTGGACTCGGCGCCTTACGGGTATATGGACGAGCACGGGCGTTACCCGGTTCTGCCGAAGTTTCTGCAAGGGTCGGTGAATGCGGATAACAACAAGCTGCTGAATTTGCGGCTGCTGCGTCCTTCGTCTTCGTATCAGGGTGGCTTTCACTCGCCGTTGCTGCCGGGAACCGAGGTGATGCTCGAGGCGGCACACGGGGACGTGGACCGCCTTCATATCAGCGGCGCGCTTCACGACTATTCGCATCCGGATCTGGTGCGGGGCACGGATGCGCTGTTTAGCTATGCGATCTGGCGTTCGCCGCTGCTTGGCGCGGAGGTTGTGTTCAACGACCTGCAGGGCAAGGAGAGTGCGCGTATTGCGACGGTGTATAGCCAGTCGGCGTTCAATCAGGGGTATCTGCTCAACAGTAAAAAGCTGCCGCGCGGTGAAGGGTTCGAAGTCACGACGAAGTCTTGGGGGACGGTGCGGGCGGCGAAGGGGTTGTTCTTTTCGGCGGATGCCGCGGCTGGGGCGGATACGGCGCATCTGGATATGCCTGCTGCTGTTGCGCAGTTAGAAGCGGCACAGGCCGACGTCGCGTCTCTGCGCCAGCAGGCGCAGAAGGCTCATGCAGAGCTCGCACAGCTGAAGGCGCAGCAGGACCAGCTCGAGAACGCATTCAGGGATTTGAAAAAGGCCGTCATCCTGTTCTCGGCCCCAGAGGGCATCGGCATGGTGACGCCCAAGACCATCCAAATGGCTGGTGGCGAACACCTCGCGTTCACTGCAGCCGGTAATGCCGATCTGAATGCGGGCGACAGCGTAACGGTGGCGGCTGGCGAGAGCGTTTCGCTTTGCGCCATGAATCGCGGCATCAAGGCCCTGGCAGTCAATGGCTCCGTCGACATCGAGGCCCAGTCGGGCAGCATGCAATTGTTCGCGGAGAAGGACCTGAAGGTCACTAGCGCCGACGGCAACCTGAACATCAGTGCCCGCAAGTCCATCGTTATTTCAGACAGTGCTGGCGCCTATATCAAGATGGAAGGCGGCAACATTGAAATCGGTTGCCCAGGAACGATCACGGTCCGCTCGGCGGGATTGATGTGCCAAGGACCATCGAGTCTCCAGGAACAGTTCCGGTCGGGAAAGCAGCTTGACGACCTACACGTTGGCTATCTCGATGCAGACGGACAACCCATCCGCGCAGAGGTCCTGAATTTGCTCAAGGGCGACGGCAACATCGAGAAGCTGACGACGGACGCAGACGGCCGCGCTTCGCTGACCTCGATCGTCTTCGATCACTTCAAGGCACGGATGCCGCAACGAATGGAGAGCAGCAGCGATGAGTGACGTGAGCAATGATCACCGCACGCTCGTCAAGAGCAAGCATTACATCGACCTGCCGGGCGAATCGCCGAAGTCGAGGCTGTGGCCGGGAGTAAACAACCTGATCATCCTGCGCAAACATCGCGATGTGGTGTTCGACATCAAGCTCGGCAACGGCGCGACCTATACCGTGACGACGGATCGGCCCGAGCATGAGTACGGACGCTTTTTCGATCCAAATCGCAATCTGAACGTGACGAAAGTCATGTTCCAGGATGGCGAGCCGTGTCATATCTGGCTGGGCAGAACCTTTCCAGGGGAGCCTCATCCTCAAGCAGGGCGACAAGGTCCTGGGGCGCTACCCGGTTCGCAAGATGGACTGCACGCAGGGTTGCACGGAAGACCCTAAAGACAAGCCCGCGCCTATCATTATTGCCATTTGCGTTAATAAGGAGGCCAAGCAAACAACCGAGATTGCGTCGCAGAAGGCGACGCAAAGCACGGAAAAGATGCTCTTTCCGCGCCCGACCATTTCAGGCTTGACAGACGACCCCCTGATTTTCGAGCAATCGCTGCTGAGCCAGCAGTTGGCGTGTCGGCTGCCAATCAGGCTCGCACCGGATATATCGGTAGCGCCATCGCAGGAAGCGCACATCGTCGAGGTTAGCAAGCGATCCATTCCCCAAAAATTAATCGACGAAGTGGCGGCAGGTGGTTCGGAGGAGACCGCGATTGATAGCAATAAGATTGCGACGCGCAATTGGCTGGCCAGCCAACTCGGCGGTGCCTTGGGCTTCTATAGCGACAACAAGCAGTGGGTTCGCGAGCTTTGGTCTGAGAAATTCAGGTTGATAAAAATTATCCATAAGAGGGCGGGTGAACGATGGTATGTCGTCTTCACTGGCAATCCGAGGTTGCGCAAGTTTATAACTGCGACGCGATACGGCGTGAAGAATGAGAAGGTACTGACGATTGCCGGTGGTGCAGGGACGCTGGAATCCGGTGCGGCTGCTGCGTGGGAATCTTCGAAAGGTGCTTTCAAGAAAGGTGGTCTGTGGGCATTGATCTTCACAATTACGCTCGATACAACGGAATGGTTGCATGACTATCAGCAGGTTGGGTCTGATGGCAAGCCCAGGAAGGACTTTGTGGATTTGCTTGGCAAGATCGGTATGGATCTCGTCAAGGTGGGTTTGAGTGCCGCAATCGCATCAGTCGTGGTAGGTGTGGCAGCTGCCACTGCGGCATTGGTCGTTGCAGTGCCGATGGCCGTCGTTATCGTCGGAACCCTCGCAGTCGCGATATTCGTGGGCTACAAGCTCGACGAACTTGACAAGAAAATCGATGCGACTGGGCATGCTACGTCCTGGTTGCGATCGCTTGGTCAATCGGTGAAAGACGCTGCTCAATATCTCGAGAAGTCCATGCCAAAGGACTATGAAGGTTACCCGGCAATGTTTGTGCCGTAATCGCCATCTCATCCCGCTAACGAGCTGGACTATTTTGAATGACACTGATGACAAAACCTCAGTCGGATCAACTTCTTGTTGTGACAAAGAGGACCATTCCCGCATGCCTGATTCTTACGTGCCTAAGCACCTTGTTTTCTTACCCGGTATATGCGGATGGTCTTTCTTCAGAGTGGCCCTGGAAGATCAGCGCCCTGTTAACTTTTGTCTGCTGCTTGGGTCCTCTTCTAATCTATTTTCGGTACCGAGGTACGAACGCATTGTGCGCGTATGGAATGGTAATTCTGGTTGGATTGTTCGCGACATATTATCTCTTTGGTTTTTCGTTCTACTTCTATTTTTTTATGTTTTCGCCCATAAGTGCTTATTTGAAATGGCCGGGTCTGATTGTTGGAATCACGCTAACCGCTTTTTGGATAGTGATAACACGTAGAAATGTTTTGAAAACCATTCATGCCACGCCATTCGTCAAGCAGGCATTCGAAGATTGGGGTGATCACTTCGGATATCGTATTCAAAAAGGAGTGAAGGTGTTTGAGAGATGCTACAAGGAGCTTAACCCATTCCCCCAATTTTTGATGTACATGGTTTATGGAATAGCGCCTTTTTATCTAATATTAAATCGGCTACTGTCGTCCACCTTTGGATCGACTGGCGTTCTTTTTTTTGTTGCTGCGTTAAGTATGCCCATGTCTTTGTGGCTTATCGGAGTGCTCGTCCGTGGCTATCTCGTGATGGTCGCCTTGCCGTTACGTATCCAGAAAGAGCAGCACAAACGAGTGGTGGTGATGGAGTGACTCGTCAATCGACACAGCGCTCCCTCCATGGAAGTGCCGCGCATTTTAGTAATAGCACGGTGAACTTGTCCGCGGTTCCGTTCTTTTCGCCGGCACCCTCATCAGGAAGCGGCACTCGCGAACTTTATATGCCACCCCAATCAACAGACCGATGCCTCTGAACGAGACACAACGCAATGGCCGTTGACTTTTTCGACTTGCCTTCCGAAGAAACGTTTGACGAAGAGCCTCCCAGCCCGATTGCTTGGGGGCTACTGCTCGTCACTGCTATCGCTGCAGGCGTTGCCTTGACGCTTTATCTCTGGCCGAAAAATCGTCCCGCGCAAGACTGGCAGTTCTACGGTTGGATGTTCGCGGTCCCAACGCTGGCATGGGCATTGAGTTTTGCCGCGCGTTTGCACAGCTACGAGATTTGCGTTTGGCGGGTACAAGGCCACAACGCGGAGCGCATCGAGACCATCCGGCACAACACCGACTATGCGCGTCGGCCGCTCGCCCTGCTTGGCTATGCCTACGACACGCCGATGGGGCGCGAAGAACTCGCTGAGCGCGTCGTCGGCGGCGAGTCGGTACTCGTAACACGTGCCGTACGGAACACGAAGGAAGTGCGCGCGCATAGCGAACTATCGCGCAACGGCTATCCATCGATAGAAGATCTGATCGATGTTGCTGTCGATGGTCTGCTCGCGAAAATTGCGCCCCTGCTTCAGGGTATCCCGTCTGACGCGCCGGTAGAGGTATGGCTCGATATTCGCGATGAGGCTGCTGATGCGGAGCATGGAGTTGTGTGGCAAAGCATTCGGCGTACTCTCGGCGCGAAGGCAAGGAGTTTAGTTTCGCTGGGCGACGATGAACGCGTGATGGTGCTCGACGCGTGGCTAGACGACGATACGCCTGCTGCAGTGAAGTACGTGTTGATCGTCGCCGTCCAATTGCGTACGGAAGTGCCAGCGGATAGCGGCGAAGCGGCGGTGGCGTTGCTGCTTGGCTGGCCCTCCCGCGTTGACTCGGATCGCGGCAAGGCCATTGCGCTCGTTCATCGGCCCACGGTGTCGCCGTCCGGTCACGACCGCACTGCGCTTGATACCGCACTGGACTGGGGGGCCGCCCGGGCTGACGCAGTCGAGCGTATCTGGGTCAGCGGCCTGACCGAGCTTCGGCGCGACTCGGGCCTTGTCCTGGCATCACAGGCAACCGCGGATGAGGCGCCTGTCACCGCGGACCTTGATGCTGCACTGGGCCATACCGGAGTGGCGTGCGGCTGGCTTGCGATTGCGGCGGCTGCCGAACGGTGCCGTAGAACCGGTGCAATCCAGTTCATCTCGACTGAGGCGAAGCGGCAGCCCTGCTGGCTCGTCGTGTCTCCCCTTTCTTCGCATTCTGAAACCTGATCATGAGCGACGTTAAACCTGCGCGCCGCCCCGTCGGCTATGTGCTTGGCGTGGCCGCGCTCTGTCTGCTGCTGTTGCTGCTGGCAGCCCTGATGAACGACGGCTGGGGCCTGTCGCGTCGGGGCTGGATGGGCTGGATCGTAGCGGCAATTGCGGTGTTGGGTATGATCCTGTTCTTTCTGTACGGTCCGGTCTACGGAACCTGGATATGGTTCTCACGTCTGCTATTCAGGGAGCACCGGCGTGGGACCGCCTCCGAAGTGCGTTTACTCAAGCGCGATCCCCGCCTGCAACACATCTACGAAGAACTCCGCATCTCCCACGGCTGGTTCTGGCGCCGCCGCCTGCGCTGGCTACTAGTGAACGGCACAGACCAACGCATCGATCAAATCGCCCCTGGCCTCAAACAGGCGGGCATCATGCACGTGGACGGTTCCATCCTGGTGCACGTGTCACCGGACGGCATCGAGGCTGCGAAGTGGCTGTACCAGATTCGCCGCTTGCGCCGCCGCCGCCCGGTCGACGGTGTCGTACATGTCGCCTGCGCGAACGATACGAATACCGAACTTCCACGCACACTCTCGGGAATCGCCACCGCGCTTGGCTGGGCCGCTCCAGTTACCTTTCTGCACCCGGTAGACGCAGAGAACGACCAGCCCGAACGGTTCGATGCAGTGGGCGCATTTATGCCGGACGTCGCGCGCGGGCAGGCGCAGGCCACTGCGGCCGGGCTGGTGAATCTCCTCGACGAAGTCGAGCAGCGAACCGCGATCGAGGGCGTGCGCCAGTGCGGCGAACCGGCCTGGATCAACTCGATGCTGAAGATTTCGGAATACATCGGTAACCACACTGAACGGATGATTGGACACCTGCGCGCGTTAGCTGCGTCGAACTGGTTGCGCGCACCGCTGGCGGGCGTCATGTTCGCGCCGGTCTTCCCGGGCGCGACCGTCGTGCCGGTGCCTGTGCCAATTGCTACCGGGGGCGACGCGCAAGACGGCCGTCAAACTGCGCTCCCCCCGGAGTTGCTCACGCGCGAGCAACCACGCGCCATGCTGCCTGTCTGGCGCGAGATTGCCGCTCGCACGCCCCGATATCGTGGTCGCCGCGCAGGGCTGTACTGGCCGGACCTACTCGCGTGGTGCGTGCTGGCCAGTGCGATCGCCTGGATCGTGCTGCTCGTAATCTCCGCGCTGGGCAACCGAGCACTCGTTCGGGAAGCCGAATCAACCGCCGCCGTCGCACTAGCCGCCACGCCCGGCACACCGCCCGCGCTGCGTGCGCAGCTTGCGCTGCAAAACGAAATCGCGACACTCGAATCTCGTCAGCAGCACGGCGTGCCCTGGTACCTGCGCGCGGGCCTCTCGCGCAACGACGACCTGCTCGCCGCGCTATGGCGGCCTTACCAGACTGTAGCCACCCGCAACCTCCAGCAGCCGGTTGTACACGGGCTGCAACGAGAACTCGCCGCATTCTCACAAATCCGCGCCGACGAGCAGCAAAGCCATGATGCGCAGCAGCGCGCATACAACCGGCTCAAGGCGTATCTGATGCTGGCAACCCCGGCACGTGTCGACGCGCCTTTCCTCAAAACCCAGCTACTGGAAGCGTGGCCCGCGCCCACCGGCATGCGCGCCGGAGAATGGCTCGACACCTCACAGCGGCTGGCGGGGTTCTGGGCCGCTCACCTGAAGGCGCACCCGGCCTGGCGGATCAACCCGGCGGCACAACTCGTCGCTCAAATGCGCTCGACGCTCGTCAACCAGATTGGCCTGGCTGCAAGCGACGACGTACTCTACCGGCGCATCATCGACGCAGCACGCGGCAAATACGCGGACATCTCGCTCGCCACTTTACTCGCGGGCGCCGATTCGCACGGCCTTTTCACGACCACGCAGACGGTGCCGGGCATCTACACACGCGCGGCCTGGGAGGGCGTCATCGAAAAGGCCATCGACGACGCCGCGAACGACCAGCATGTCGAGGCAGACTGGGTGCTAACCGACGATGGTCTCGCCACACAGGTTAACGCCACCACGGTGCGAGGCGCGATCGGTTCCGCACATGCCGCCCTCGATGCGAAGCGCGACGCCGACGATCTGCGGCAACGGTTGCGCACGCGCTATTTCACCGATTACACGGCGGCCTGGGCGACCATGCTCAACAGCTTCCAATGGATCGGCGCGACGAACTTCTCCGGCGTCATCGATCAGCTCACGCGCCTGACCGATGCTCAGACGTCGCCGCTGCTCGCCATCATGAAGTCGGTGCAGTACCAGGGCCAGGCGGGCCGTCCCTCGCAGGCGCTGACCGATACGCTCGTGCGCAAGGCGCAAGGTCTACTCGGAAGCAACGGCGGTGATACGACACAAGCCCCTGTGGTGAATCCGCTCGACCGCTCGTTCGGTCCGCTGCTCGCATTGATGGGCGACGCGAATCCTCCATCAGGCGGCGGCAATGCGGGTAACGCCGGCAACGCGCCGGCCGCGAACGCTGCCGCATTCAACGGCGTGAGCCTCTCTCGCGTGCTGACCGCCGACACCACGGTGCGCCTCAAACTTCAGCAGATCCAGGCCAGTCCCGATGCGCAGGCCATGGCGCGCAATCTCGCTCAGTCGGTATTTCAGGGCAAGCTCTCGGATCTCTCGCAAGCGCGTGACGATGCAGCGCTGACCGCCGCGAGCCTGGGCGCGCAGTGGGCGGCCTTCGGGCAGACCCTGTTCGTCCAGCCGCTCGATGCCGCGTGGCAGGCGGTGCTGCAGCCCGCTGCCGCGAGCCTGAACGAAGCATGGCGCGCGGGCGTCGCGGCGCCTTTTGCCTCGTCGTTCTCCTCGCGATATCCGTTTGCGCCGACGGCGGCGGACGCGTCGTTTGCGGAATTCGGACATTACGTGCGGCCTGAAACGGGGCTCATCAATCGTTTTATCGAAGTCGAACTCTCCGGCGTGCTCAAGCGCCAGGGCGACCAGTGGGTACCGAATGAACTGGCGCCGCAGTCGCTGCAGTTCGACCTGAAGTTCCTCGCCATGCTGCGGCTGATCGGCCCGCTCGGCACGCGCCTCTACGCGCGGGGCGAGGCCGGGTATCACTTCGAGATCATGCCGCAGCCGACGCCGGACGTAACGCGCACCGAACTGACGATCGATGGCCAGCAGGTCGTCTATTTCAACCAGCGCGAGACGTGGACGCCGCTCGCCTGGCCGGGCAATGGTCTGAGCGGCCGCGCATCACTGATCTGGCAAACGCTCAACGCGGGTCTGCGGGTCGCGTTCGATGCACCAGGCGACTGGGCCTTTCTGCGGATGCTCGACAAGGCGCAGGTCAAACCGCTCGACGATACGCGCTACGAACTTGTCTGGAATGCCGCGTCGGGTGACGAGGCCGCGAAGGCTGCCTCCGCGACGTCCGGCGACGGTGCGGACCGCAAGGTCGCGCCACTGCGCTACGTGCTGCGCGCGCAGTCGGGAGCCGGACCGCTCGAATTGCTGAAACTGCGCGGCTTCCGCATGCCCGAGCGCATTTTCGTAACGGGCCGTGCCGGCGCGATATCCGGACAGCCCTCCCTGCCACCCTTGCCCCCGGAGTTACAGCCATGACGGCGCCGTGGAAACCGTTTCAGCAGGAAGGCGGCAACCCGTTCCTCAGATATTTCGATGCCGAGATGCGGTATCTGCGCGAAGCCGGGCGAGAGTTTGCACGCGAGCAGCCCGATGCCGCGCGGCGCCTGGGCATGCTCTATGGCCAGGAGGATGAGCAGGTCCGGGCAGTCAACGAAGGCTTCGCGATGCTCGCGGCGCGGCTGCGCATGAAGCTCGACGACGGCGAGCCTGAACTCACCGAAGGGATGCTCGACAACCTCTATGAACACATGGCGCGGACCGTCCCATCACTGTCGATCATCGAATGCACACCGCTGAACCGCGGCGGTTCGAAGGCGGTGCAGATTCCCGTCGGCGCCGTAGTGCGCTCGGCGCCCATCGGCTCCGACGCCGTGCAGTGCCCGTTCCGCACCACACAGGCAGTCGATCTGCTGCCGCTCTCGGTCGAGGACGCTGCGGTGGTAGTGCGCGCGGACGGGCGCACGGTCATCCGCCTCACCCTGGGCCTCTGGTTGGGGGACCAGCGCGAGCATACCGACCTGTCGCGAATCCGCTTCTACCTGCACGGTGACCGGCCCGCCGCCGCTGCGCTATATGCGGCGCTCACGCGCCAGATCGCGTCGGTCGGCCTGCGCCTGCCGTCGATGCGCGACGGCGCGCTGCAACCGCTCGACGGAGTGCGCTTCGAGCCGTCCGGCTTCGGGCCTTCGACGCGGCTGTGGCCGATCATGGACCCCGGGCGCAACGCGTCAGTCGACCGCGAGCAGACGCTGCTGGAGTATTTCGTATTCCCGCAGAAATTCCAGTTTGTCGACTTGTGCGGCTTCGATAGCGCGATGGTGTCGGCGGGCGAAACGCGCATGACCTTCGAGATCGAACTGGACGGGCGTATGCCCGGTGATCAGCCGGTGGGGCGTGAGAGCTTTCGCCTCTTCTGCACACCCGTGATCAATCTGTTCGAGGTCGATTCGCTGCCGCTGCATCCCGCCAATTGGCATGACAGCGAGCACCGTGTGCGTGTGCAGCCCGCCGTGGAAGATCACGTCGAACCCTACGACCTGCTCGCGGTGACCGCGGCGGACCCCGAGGGCGGCGCACGCCACGCCTACAAGGCGTTCACGAGCTTCCGGCATCGCGGCTGGATGCTGCGGTACGAGACGCCCGAGCGATACTTCCATACCGCTACGCGCTACGGCGTGGTGGGGCGGGAAATGTGGGTGACACTGGCCGGACAGCTCTGGGCCGGGACGTATCGCTACGCGCACGACGATGAAGATCGTCCGCAGCCCGACCGCCACCTGACACTGCGCGCGCTCGCAAACAACGGACGTTTGCCGCGTCTGGCGCTCGCGGAGGCGACCATCAACGAGACGGTCTCGGGCTTTACCGGCGTCGCTTCGGTGCGCAACGTGACGGCGCCGAGCCTGCCGCAGTATCCGCCGCGCTATTACCCGGGCTACGATTGGCGCACGCTGGGACACTTCACCGCGAACGGCATCAACGAGTTCAACCGGATGCTTGTGGAAGGCGCGCCGGCACTGCGCGAGGTGCTCGAGCTCTACGACTGGACGCCAGACGACGCGATATCACAGCGCATCGACGCGATCCGCACCGTATGGTTCTCGCAAGAGCACGACGTGCGGCGCGGTTACGCGTTCCGGGTCGTCCGCATTCATGTCGATCTCGACGCGGGCGGCTTCGACGGGCCGGGCGACGTCGTGCTGTTCGGCGACGTGCTGAATCACTTCCTCGGGCGTTACGCGAGCATGCAATATGCCTTGCAGCTTGTGCTGACCGTTGACGGCGAGGAGACACGTTATCCGCGCGCCGATTTCAAGGGGGCGCCGTGCTGATGCGTATCCGGATCATGCGTCGGGTCGTGCGGGGCGCGCTCGGCATGGGCCTCACGCTGACGGTTTCCGCGTGCGGCACGTGGCAGTCGGTCAAAGGCGGAACCGCGAACGCCACGCGCGCGGTGTTCGAGGCGAAGGTCGAGCAAATGAATCTTGTCGTGACCGCGCGCGGCGCATTGAACCAGGACGCGCGCGGCGCGTCTCTGCCGGTCGTGCTGCGCATCTATCAGCTCAAGGATGACAAGCCCTTCGCAACTGCGACCTATGAACAAGTGCTGGAGGGCAACGACGCGCTGAAGGGGGCGACGCTATGGAGCCAGGACGTGACGGTTGGGCCGGGGCAGACGCTGAAGGTGTCGGAGCCGATCGGCGACGCGGCGAACTATGTCGGCGTGGCGGCGTTTTTCCGCGATGCGGCCAGTGCGGAGTGGTCCGTGCTGGTGCCGAAATCGCAGTGGAAGAAGACTGATCCGGTGAAGCTGGTGGCGGCGGAACACACGCTGGAGATCGACACGCAACACCGATGAAGCACCTTGCATAGATGCCCTAACGCCACGGCTCCGAAATCGCGGCCGCCAGCGCGAGTTTTTCACGCACAAGCGCGGACACCTCCGGCGCTTGCATCGAACCCGCCGCTTGCGCACCCTGAACATGCGCATCGACAAACTTCTGCACGGCGCCATGCACCGTGCGAATCGACCATCCATCGACACCTGCGATGCGCGCCGGCGTCCGCTTGAGTTCGTCGACGAGATCGCGCGCATCGTTGAAGCGCGGCGCAATGCCGCTGCGCGCAGCGAGCTGTGCTGCGCTGTCGGCCGCATACGCACGGTCGTTGCCGAGCCGATCGATGTCGATCACGAGATCCGCCGCATTCGCCATGCGCACCGCGGAGAGCGCCCACAATGCGATAAACGCGCGATACGCCTGCGTGCCTTCGACCGTGCGCGCGTACTGCTCGCAAACGGCAGCGTAGGCATCGTCCGATGTCGGCGCGTCGGGCGGCAACCGCACGTCGCATGCGTCGATCGCGGCCTTCACGATCGGCTCGCGCTGATTAAGCCCTAGCACGCGCAACGGCGCAGCGACAAAAAACGTATTGCGCCATTCCTGATGCAACAGCCAGCCCGACGCGAATTGCGACGCCGGATTGCGGATCACCGCCGCATGCAGTGCTGCCGGAAAGGCGTTTTTGAGCCACGGCAGTCTTCCGGAAGAACGGCAAAACTTGAACACCGGCATCTTGCCCGCGCCGAGCGTACGTTCCGTCAGTTCCTGCAGATACGCATGCAGCGCGGGAAATTCTTCATCGGGCGCCGCACCGAAACGGTCGGTGCTGAAACGCCGGCGATAGCCGGGCACGCCGCGCGCGCCTTCGCGCATGAATGAGCGGTACTCGGCAAAATAGGGCGCATCGAGCGCGGGGTGGCCCGAATTGAACGAGGGTTTCAGCACGCCGAGATCCGCGAGCTTCAGGTCGCCGATCACATTGCTGAGCGGCTCGTAGAACGCGGTAACCGATTCGAGTTCGCGAAACTTCGACCACACCCATGTGCCGGCGCTGCGCCAGCCCGTATGCAGAAAAATGCCGCGCGACGAATGGCCGGCATTGCCGTGGGGCGGGGACGAATGTTGAGCTGAGCTATCGGGCAGCGACATCGAAACTTTCCTTGCAGGTGCGTCTTCGATCGAGCGTGGCGATTATAGCCAATGCAGTTATCGCTTCACTGACCGAAAGACAAGCGCAGCGTGCTCGCTTACGTGTTGACCGCGTCGGCAATCTGCTTGCAAAGCGCTTTGTCCGGATAGGCGCCCATGCCTGCGTGCACATTGTCGATCATGTATTCGGGGCGCCCCGTGCCGGGAATCACGACCGTCACAGCAGGTTGCGCGAGCACGAATTTCAGCAGTATTTGCGCCCACGTCGTGCAACCGATCTGCGCGGCCCACGCGGGCAGTGGCCGCTTGCTCACGCGCGAAATCAGCCCGCCGCCGCCGAACGGCTGGTTGATCACGACGCCGATGCCGAGGTCCGCCGCGAGCGGCAGAATGCGCTGTTCGGCATCGCGGTCGTCGGCTGCGTAGTTGATCTGCACAAAGTCGGGCTTCTCGCTGCGCATCACCGATTCGACCTCGGGAAACGCGCTCGACGTGTAATGCGTAATGCCGATATAGCGGATCTTGCCGCGCGCTTTCCAGTCGCGCAGCGTCGCAATCTGCGTGCGCCAGTCGACGAGGTTATGCACCTGCATCAGATCGATGCGCGGCTGCTGCAGCCGGCGCATCGATTCTTCCATCTGCGCAATGCCTTGCTCGCGGCCACGCGTCCATACCTTGGTGGCGACGAATGCCTTGCTGTGCGCGTCGAGCTTGGTAAGCAGCGTGCCGGTGACTGCTTCGGAAGTGCCGTACATCGGCGACGAATCGATGACTGAGCCGCCCGCGTCGAACAGCACCTGCAGCACGCGCGCGAGCCGCGCCTGCGCGCTCGCATCGTCGCCGACGTCGAAGGTGCGCCACGTGCCGCAGCCGATCACGGGCAGCGGTTCGCCGCTCGACGGAATCGGGCGGCGCGCGATACGCGGCAGCGGCGCGGCATCGCCTTGCGCGTTTGCAAGCTGCTGAAAGGACATCGTGAGCGGCAAGCCGAGCGTGACGCCGCTTGCGGTGCGCAGAAAACGGCGCCGGCTGCCGTGTAGGGGAGGCTGCTGCATCGGAGGTTCCTTGCATCGCAAAGGGGTTCCCCACGATACGGCATTTCACCGGCGCTCGTGTACGCGTGTGAAAAGCGAACGCCGACGGTCAGGCAAATATAAACGGCTTCAGGCCGGGCGCCGCGCGATGAAATCGATCTCGACAAGTGCATCGCGCGCGAGGCCGGTTACGCCGACGCAGGTGCGTGCGGGCAATTTGCCCGGCGGGAAGTAGGCGGCATAGACGGCGTTCAGCGTCGCGTAGTCGCGCTTGAACTCGGTCAGGAACACACGCGAGCAAACCACGTGCTCGAGGCCGAGACCGACGCCCTTGAGCACGATGATGAGGTTGTCCATCACACGCTTGGTTTGCGCGGCGACGCCTTCGGGCAGCGGCGCCGAGTCGTCGTCGGGCGACGTCGGCATCTGGCCGGTGACGAACACCCAGCCGCCCGATTCGGCGGCATGCGAGAAAGGCGCGACGGGCGTCGGCGCGTCGGGGACCATCCAGAACTGCGTTGCTTCAGACATATGACGTGACTCCGGGAGTGGCGTAGTGGCGGCCGCTTAGTGAAAGCCGCGTGGTGAAAGCCGCTTTGTGACAGCCAGGGGCGGCTAGTGTCGCATTTCAAAAAGATCGCTGCGTTGAATCCGGCATCGGCACGGCAGCAGGGCGCCATGCCTGCGTGCCGGCGCCTCTGCGCAGCGGTTCAAGCGAGACCATGCCTCGCAGGAATGGAACTTATGCATGGCGCCTGTCTACTTCGACGGTTCGGATTGCGCGACATTAGCTCCAACGCAAACGCAGTCCCACCCGACGCGTACTCAAGGAGCCCTGAAATGAACCGTCCTGTTGTCCTGATCACTGGCGCATTGACCGGCATCGGCCGCGCCACCGCTTTGGCTTTTGCCCGCGAAGGTCATCGCGTGATCGTGAGCGGCCGGCGCGACGAAGCGGGCCGCGCGCTTGCCGCCGAATTGCGCGAACTCGGCGCCGAGGCAGAGTACATGCACGCCGACGTGCGCAACGAAGCTGAAATCCGTCAGGTGGTCGAACAGACCGTGGCCCGCTTCGGCCGGCTCGACATCGCCGTGAACAACGCCGGCACCGAAGGCGAAAGCCAGCCGCTCGTCGAATTGACGGCGGCCAACTATGAGTCGACCTTCGCGGCGAACGTGCTCGGCACGCTGCTCGCGCTCAAGTACGAAATGCGCGTGATGCTCGAACAGGGTGCGGGCTCCATCATCAATCTGTCGTCTATTGCAGGGCATGCGGGTTTCGCGAGCGCCTCGGTCTATGCGGGAAGCAAGCACGCTGTCGAGGGAATCACGAAGAGCGCGGCGCTCGAAGGCGCGGCGGCCGGCGTGCGCGTCAACGCGGTGGCGCCGGGCCCGATCGCGACGGAGATGCTCGACCGCTTCACCGGCAGCGACGACGCAAAGGCCGGTTTTCTCGCGACGATGCCCGCGCGTCGCGCCGGTGAACCGGACGAGATCGCGCAAACCATCGTGTTTCTCGGCAGCGACAAGGCCCGTTATCTGACCGGCCAGATCGTTTCCGTCGACGGCGGCTTCTCGGCGCAGTAACCGCCCATCCATTTTTGACTACCTCAAGGAGAAACCAGCATGACCACGATCAACGTTCCGACGCGCGAAGAAGTGTCGCCGTCCAATCAGGCGATCTTCGACAAGCTGAAAAGCGGCCTCGGCATGGTGCCGAACCTGTACGCGACGCTCGCTCATTCGGAGCACGCGCTCGGCAACTACCTCGCGTTTCAGAACGCCAAGAGCACCCTTAGCGGCAAGGCGCGGGAAGTCGTGAATCTCGTGGTCAGCGAGGTGAACAGTTGTGAGTACTGCCTCGCCGCTCATACGGCGATCGGCAAATCGGTGGGTTTTACCGACGCGCAGATTCTCGAGATCCGCAGCGGCAAGGCCAGTTTTGACGCCAGGCTCGACGCGCTCGCTCGCCTCGCGCGCAATATCACGGTCAACCGCGGGCATGCGGATCAGGCGGTGGTCGATGCGTTCTTTGCGGCCGGCTGGACGAAAGCCAATCTGGTCGACGCAATCGTCGTGATCGGTGACAAAACCGTGACGAACTATTTGCACGGCACGACGCGCGTGCCCGTCGATTTTCCGGCGGCGCCCAAACTCGATGCGTAATTATTAGCAAAAAAATCCAGATAAAAGCGCGGCGAATTTCGTCATCTGCTTTATCGGCTTTCTAATCGGCCGTCATTCGGCAGCCTTGTGCTGCCGGTGGCGGCCGTCTCATTTATTCGGCCCATTTCGCATACCGCAATGCGCTGAATCACTGTCAGCAGGAGTTCGTGCGCGGTGGTAAGGTGTCGCCTTGCTCGCCGCCCGGCTGGCCACGTGGGTGACTGCTTCGGTTGCCGACATGGCTGGCAGGTCAGTCACCGCATTCGTCGAATCTGCACGAATCCCGACCGGGCGCGACGGCATGTTTCGACGTTGCGGCATTTATTGCAGCCGAATTGCAGCCGTTTGTTCACGCTGTCACGCGCGACGTTTCCCATATCAAAAGACCGCTTCCGGAGACGAAGCCCGCACCTTTAGCGCGGGTTTGCTGCGGGCTTGCGTATGTCGTTTTCGACACCGCGCAAACCGGCTTTGCCCGGATTTGTTTGTTCTAACTGAAAGCAGCCTCATCATGATGATGGAAAGCAATAACCCGGCAGGCAACGGCTCGCCGGAAAACGAGGATTCGTCCCCGTTGCGTGCGTGGCTCGCGGTCGGCGCGGTCACGATTGGCGCATTCGCATTCGTGACCACCGAGTTCTTGCCGGTCGGCCTGTTGCCGCAGATCGCGCGCGAACTCGGCGTGACGCCTGGCACGGCCGGTCTGATGGTGACCACGCCCGGTGTGATCGCGGCGATCTCGGCGCCGGGCATGATGCTCGGCGCCGGCCGCATTGACCGGCGCTACATTCTGATCGCGCTGACGCTCATGCTGCTCGCGTCGAATCTGATCTCTGCATTCGCGCCGAACTTCGCGGTGATGCTGATCGGCCGCGCGCTGCTCGGCGCGAGCCTCGGCGGCTTCTGGACGCTCGCGCTCGCGGCAGCCGGGCGGCTCGTGAAGCTGCACGAGTCGGCCCGCGCCACCGCGGCGATTCTCGCGGGCGTGACTTGCGCGACCGTGATCGGCGTGCCGCTCGGCACGCTGATTTCGGAGCTTGCGTCGTGGCGCGTGTCTTTTATGGCGACCGGCGTGCTGGTTGCCGCGGCGCTGATCGCGCAGGCGGTGCTGCTGCCTTCGCTGCCGTCGAGCGCGGCGCTGCGTTTCTCGGACCTCGTCGAACTGCTGCGCCGCGCACATCCGCGCAGGAGTCTGTTGATGGTCGCGCTCGTGTTCGGCGCGCATTTTTCGTCTTACACGTATATCGCGCCGTTCCTGCTGCGCGATGCGGGCTTCAGCGAATCGAGCATCACGTGGGTGCTGCTCGGCTTCGGCATTATCGGATTCGTGTCGAACTTCGCGGTGTCGACGGTCGTCGGCCGCAATCTGAAGGGCGCGCTGCTCACGATGGCCGTGCTGCTGCTGACGGCGCTTGTGACGATGCCGTACTTCAGGCACTACGCGTTCGCGGTGACGGCGGTCCTGATGGCATGGGGCGTCGCGTTCGGCGCGATTCCGCTGTGCATGAGCGTCTGGATGCAGCGCGCGACGCCGGATCTGCCCGAAGCGGGGTCGGCGATGTTCGTCGGCATCATTCAGGTGGCGATCGCGGTGGGTTCGTCGGTCGGCGGCACGATCGTGGACCGCGCGGGCATTGCGACCGATTTCCGCTTCGGCGCCGTGCTCGCGATACTCGGCATCGTCGCGATTTCGACGTTGACTGCTGCCGGCGAGCCGGCGCGTGTCGAGGAGCTGGGCGAGCGGGTCGGCGCGGAGAAGTGCTGACGCGGCGTGCGTGTCGCTCTACGTAATGCATACGTATTGCTGCTGTACGCGCCGCCTTACACTGCCTCGCCGGCGGCGCTCAGCACGGTTACATCGCTGTGATGCACGAAACTCGCCAGCTGCGGCGCCTCGCGCGCCGCATCCGTGACGAGCGTCCATGCGCGCTCGAGCGGCGTCCAGTGCTGCTGGCTCGCGTGGTCGAGCTTGTTTGACGTGACGAGCACGAACACACTCGCGGCCTGGCGGATCACGCACTCTTTCAGATAGGCCTGCTCGGTGCTCGCCTCGCACAGGCCGCGCCCGGCCACGACGCCGTCGGCGCCGAGAAACGCCTTATCCACCGACAGCCGGCTCAGCGCGAGCTGCGCAATGGGCCCGAGCGTGCTCATGCTCGACGGTCGTAAATCGCCGCCGATCAGCGTGACCCGGATGTCGCTCGAAGCGAGCACGCCGATCGCGAGCAGATTGTTGGTTACGACGCGCAAATCGCGCCGGCCGGCGAGCAGGCGCGCCATCGCAGCGGTCGTCGTGCCGCCGTCGAGAAAAATCGTGTCGCCGTCCCGCACCTGCGCGGCCGCGACGCGCGCGATCGCATCCTTCTGCTCGCGAAAACTCTGACGGCGCGTCTCCAGCGATTCTTCCGGCTCGTGCATGCCGACGGGCGCCGCGGCGCCGCCGTAGGTGCGCACGATGCGGTGCTCTTCGGCGAGCGCGCGCAGATCGCGCCGCACGGTCGCCTCCGACATGCCGAAGTGCTCGCACAGCGCGCCGACATCGGTCATGCCGGACAGCACGGCTTTGAGCATTGCCTCGCGACGGTTCGCTACTTTCATGGGGCTCCGGGGTTAAAAAACGGCCTGCGCGCGCGGCACGGCCGTTGCGCGCAAAGAGCCGCATAGTCTACCGGGTTCACATTTTGCACGAATCGATCAATTTGGGGGTGAGGTTTGCCTGCCGCGCAATCGCCCCGCGAGGACCGGAAAGCCGATCGGATAAGGGCCAAGTAGCGCAATTTGCAGCCCTCAGCGTAAACCCTCGCGTCGCTTCGGGTTGCACGCCAAGCCAACGACCTTTACACTATTTTGATCGAATCAATCAAAATAATGATCGAATCGGTAAGCCTTAGTCAATCGGGAGACACTTCAAATGGCTCAAGTTCGTATCAAGCGCGCGATCGAGCGCGTGCCCGGCGGGATGATGATCGTCCCGTTGCTGCTGGGCGCGCTCGTCGCGACGTTCCTGCCGGACATGCCGAAATTCTTCGGCTCGTTCACGAATGCGCTTTTCACCGGCGCGCTGCCGATTCTCGCGGTGTTTTACGTCTGCATGGGCGCGAGCATCGACGTGAAAGCAACGCCGTACATCGTGAAAAAGGGCGGGGCGCTGTTCGCCGCGAAGGTCGGTACCGCGATCGTGGTCGGCGTCGTACTGGGCCACGTCCTTGGCGAGCAGCCGATCACGTCGGGCCTGTTCGCCGGCCTGTCGACGCTCGCCGTGGTCGCCGCGATGAACGACACGAACGGCGGTCTGTATATGGCGCTGATGGGCCAGTACGGCCGCTCCGAAGACGTCGGCGCGTACTCGATCATGTCGCTCGAATCGGGTCCGTTCCTGACCATGGTCACGCTCGGCGTCGCGGGGCTCTCCGCGTTCCCGTGGCAGACGCTGGTCGGCAGCATTCTGCCGCTCGCGTTCGGCATGTTGCTCGGCAACCTCGATCGCGAAATGCGCGACTTTCTCGGCCGCGCCGTGCCGGTCATGATTCCGTTCTTCGCGCTGGCGCTCGGCGCCGGCCTCGATCTGCACAAGGTCTGGCAAGCGGGCCTGCTTGGTATCGGCCTCGGTATCGCGGTGGTGATCGTGACGGGCATTCCGCTCTACATCATCGATCGTCTGACGAGCGGCACCGGCGTGGCCGGCGTGTCGGCGGCCAACACCGCGGGTAACGCCGCGGCGGTGCCGGCGCTGATTGCCGCGGCGAATCCCGTGTATGCGGAGGCCGCGAAGAGCGCGACGCTGCTCGTCGCCGCATGTGTGGTCGTGACCGCGATTCTCTGTCCGATCCTGACTGCGGCCGTGGCGAAGCGCGTGGTGTCGACGCGCGTCGGCGGCAATCGGGAGACGGTGCAGTGAGCATGCTGATCGTTGCCGACGACCTGTCGGGCGCCGCCGATTGCGCGATTGGCTTCGCCAACGCCGGACGCCACACGGTCGTCGCGCTCGGCGCGGATGAAGCAGTCGAAGCCGCAAACGACGCGGCGGCCGGCCGCGTTGCCGTGATTGCGCTTGATACGGATTCGCGACGTCTCGCACCGGCCGATGCGGCAAGCCGTGCGGCGCAGGCGTGGCGAGTGCTCGGCGGCACGCAGGGCGTGGGCACATCGCAGCGGCGTCTGTACAAGAAAATCGATTCAACGCTGCGCGGCAACTGGGTTGCTGAAGTCGCGGCTCTGCAACCGTTGGCAGGCCTTGCGATCGTCGCGCCGGCCTTTCCGGCCACAGGCCGCACCGTGCGCGAAGGACGCGTGTTCGTGCGCGGCGTGCCGCTCGGCGAAACCGAGACATGGCAGCTCGAACACGCGGGCAAGACCGCGGACTTGCAGCCGATGCTCGAGGAAGCGGGCTTGCGCACGGCGCTGTTCGATGTCGAACGGATGCGCGATCTGCCACCCGACCTGCTTGCGCAGGCGCTTGCTGAACACGCTCGCGCCGGCGTCCACGCCCTGATCGTCGATGCGCAAAACGAAGCCGATCTGAATCTGATCGCGCGTGCGACGCTGGTGCTGCATGAGGCGTTCTTCTGGGTCGGCTCCGGCGGTCTCGCGCGCGAGCTCGCCGCGCTGCCCGAGCTGTTCGGCAACGATGCGCCGGCACCCGTGGCGCCGCTGCGTCGCGAAGGGCCGATCCTGACGCTGGTCGGCAGCCTGTCGGCGGTGTCCGGCGCGCAGTGCGCGCTGCTGCGCGAGCGCACGGGCATGGCCGAACTGGTCGTGCCGCCGGCGGTGCTGCGCAAGGTCGAAAGCCATCCGGAAAGCGCGCAATGGCGGGCTGCAATCGGCGCGCCGCTCGCGGCCGGCCGCGATCTGCTCGTGCGCATCGGCCGCGACGACGCATTCGATCCGTCCGAAGGCACGCACCTTTCCACGGCGCTTGCCGCGCTCGTCGAACCGCACGTTGGCCATCTCGCGGGCCTGATCGCGACCGGCGGCGAAACCGCGCGCGCGATGCTCAGTCAAGCGGGCATCGGCAGCCTCGAATTGCTATCCGAAGTTGAACCAGGCGTGGCGGTGGCGCAGCCGTCCGACGATGTGCGGCGGCTCACCGTGGTCACGAAGGCCGGCGCCTTCGGCAGCGATCACGCGCTGTACGGCGCGTGGCTGCATCTGCGAGGTTTGCAGGAAGCGACGCGGAACGGGTCGCAAGCAGACTCACGGCGCGCCGCGCACGCGAGCCGCGCGCCAGAAACGAATTCCCCTCTGAACTGAAGCATCAGGAAGCCATGAGCCACTATCTCCCCGTAATCGGCATCACGATGGGCGACGCCGCGGGCGTGGGCCCCGAGATTATCGTCAAGAGCCTCGCACACGAAACGGTTTACCGGCAGTGCCGGCCGCTTGTGATCGGCGACGCAAAACGGCTCGAACGCGCCGCGCAAATCGTCGGCAGCGCGGCGCAGGTGCGCCGCATCGGACAACCGTCCGAGGCGCGCTATGAGCCGGGTACGATCGACTGCATCGACCTCGGGCTGATTCCCGACGATCTGCCGTTCGGCAAACTGTCGCCGATCGCGGGCGACGGCGCTTACCAGTACATCGCGCGCGCGGTCGATCTCGCGAAAGCGAACACGATCGACGCGATCTGCACGGCGCCGCTCAACAAGGAAGCACTGCACGCGGGCGGCCACAAATTCCCGGGCCATACGGAGATGCTCGCGCATCTGACCGGTATCGACGAAGTGTCGATGATGCTCGTCGCGCCGCAGTTGCGCGTGATTCATGTGACGACGCATATCGGCATCATCGACGCGATTCGCAAGATCGAGCCGGGTCTCGTGAAGCGCACGATCGAGCGCGGTCATGCGACGCTCGTGAAGGCCGGCATCGAGAATCCGAAGATCGCCGTGTGCGGGATTAATCCTCATGCCGGTGAAAACGGCTTGTTCGGTTACGGCGAGGAAGATGAGAAGATCGTGCCGGCCGTACGCGAACTGCGCGAGCGCGGCTGGAACATCGAAGGGCCGTTGCCCGCGGATACGCTGTTCTTCCGCGCGGGGCGCGGCGATTTCGACCTCGTCGTCGCGATGTATCACGATCAGGGGCATGGGCCGGTCAAGGTGCTCGGCCTCGAAGCGGGCGTCAACGTAACGGTCGGATTGCAGGTAGTGCGCACGTCGGTCGATCACGGCACGGCGTTCGACATCGCCGGCAAGGGCATTGCCGACGAAGGCAGTCTGCTCGAGGCGCTGCGTCAGGGCGCGGAGCTCGCGACACGGCGTGGGCAGCACGCGTAAGTAGCAGCAGCGAAATTCAGCAAAACGAAAGGAAGTAAAACGAAAGCAGCAAAGCGAGAACGGCGGACCGCATCAAGCGGCTCCGCCGTTTTTCTTTACCCATCTCCTGCGGGTAGAGAACGTGAGGTTCATGGCACGCACAGTCAAAGGACGTGCACTGCTGGGAATATTCGTCAACGACAAGGTGTTATGAAAGGTTGACGCAACCGTCTGGAGCCGACCGCTGAAAGCCGGCTGGTTTCAGCAGGCCCTCCGATTCCTGGACACCTATCGTGTCGTTCCGCCGATAAGATCCCCGACGATGACTACCACCGATTCGCAAGCCTTTATTCCCCACCGCCCGTTGATGGGCAGCGACCATCGAACGCTCGTGCTCGCGGCGCTCGGCGGCGCACTCGAGTTCTACGACTTCGTCATCTACGTATTTTTCGCGGCGGTGATCGGGCAACTTTTCTTCCCGACATCGATTCCCGACTGGTTGCGTCAGGTGCAAACTTTCGGCATTTTCGCGGCCGGTTATATTGCGCGGCCGCTCGGCGGCATCATCATGGCGCATTTCGGCGACCTGATCGGCCGTAAGCGGATGTTCATGCTGAGCGTGCTGCTGATGGCGCTTCCCACGCTGCTGATGGGACTCCTTCCGACTTACGACATAGTCGGTCTCGTCGCGCCGATGCTGCTGCTCGTGTGCCGCGTGCTGCAGGGCGCGGCCGTCGGCGGCGAAGTGCCGGGCGCATGGGTGTTCGTCTCCGAGCATGTCCCGCGCCGTTATGTCGGTTATGCATGCGGTACGCTCACGGCCGGTTTGACCGCGGGCATTCTGCTCGGCTCGCTGATCGCGTCGGCGGTCAATCATCGCTACGGGCATGAGGAAATCATCGCGTTCGCATGGCGCATTCCGTTTCTGATCGGCGGCCTGTTCGGCTTGCTGGCTGCCTTTATGCGCCGCTGGCTGCAGGAGACGCCGGTCTTTATCGAAATGCAGCAGCGCAAGTCGCTCGCATCCGAAGTGCCGTTGAAAGCGGTGCTGCGCGATCACGGCGGGCCCGTGCTGATTTCGATGATCCTCACGTGGACGCTGACCGCGGCGATCGTCGTGGTGATCCTGATGACGCCGACACTGCTGCAAAAGCGCTTTCATATCGATGCCGCGACGACGCTCGAGGCGAACTCGGTCGCGACCTTGTGCCTGACGATCGGCTGCGTGATTTTCGGCTCGCTTGCGGGGCGCTTCGGCGCGGCGCGCACGATCTTCGTCGGCTGCCTGCTGCTCGCGGTGTCGTACTACGTGATGTTCACGCATATCGCGGCCGATCCGTCGTCGCTGATGATGTACTACGCAATAACGGGCTTTTTCGTCGGCGCCGTCGCGGCGATTCCGGTGGCCATGGTCAACGCGTTTCCTCCGACCGTACGCTTCTCGGGAATTTCGTTTTCATACAACATCGCTTACGCCGTGTTCGGCGGGCTGACGCCGGTTGCCGTGGCGCTGATGCTGAAGTCGAGCGCGAATGCGCCGCAACTGTATGTGGCCGTGCTGTGCGTGGTCGGTGCGCTTGCGGGCTTCGGGATGCGTGGCGCGCGCCGGGTGAATTGAGGCCGGCCGCAATGAAGCCGCGCGCATCATCAAAAAAGGCAGTCGCGCGATAGGAATGACACGCTAAATTGCGGCGCGTCTCCTGTCCGCGCCGCGTTTGCTGCCAGGTTTGTCGCTGGGTTTGCTGCTGTGCGTCTCCATCAGGCGCTGGTGCCGCCGTCGACCTTGATGCTCGTGCCGGTCACGAAAGCCGCTTCAGGGCTGGCAAGCCACGCGACCATATTCGCGATGTCCGTCGGATTGCCATAGTGGCCGAGCGCGATCGAATGGCCGATACGCTCCGCGAGCGGACCGTCGGCGGGGTTCATGTCGGTATCGATGCGCCCGGGCTGCACATTATTGACAGTGATGCCCGCATTGCCGAGGTCGCGCGCGAGGGCGCGCGTCATGCTAGCAATGGCCCCCTTCGTGCACGCATAGACGGACAGGCCGGAAGCCGGCACATAGTCGCTCGTCACGCTGCCGATATTAATGATCCTGCCGCCTTTGCGCATGAATCGCAGCGCTTCCTTGATCGCCACCAATGGGCCGCGCACGTTGATCGCGAGCATGCGGTCGATCTCGTCGAGCGGAAACTCGTCGATTGCGCGGACGCGCAGCATTGCCGCATTGTTGACGAGAATGTCAAACGTACCGAACTCGGCCGCCGTGGTGGATATCGCCGCTTGCATCGCCTTCGCGTCGCCGCTATCCGCATGCAATGCCATCGCGCGGCCGCCGTCGCGCTGGATTTCATAGACGATTTGCTGCGCGTCGCCTTGCGAGCCCGCATAGGTGATAGCGACTGCCGCGCCTTCGCGCGCGAAGCGCTTCGCGATGGCGGCGCCGATGCCTCGCGAGCCGCCGGTGACAAGCGCGGCTCGTCCCTCGAGCTTTCTTTTCAACACTGACATTCCCGCTTCCTTTTACATTGATTGCATTGAAAAAATTCTAACGAGCCGCAGTCTGTGACTTGTGCCAAATTTCGCAGCGAAATGCGCGCGGATTTAGCACAGTTCGACGATTTCGCGGACCACACAGGAAAGTGAGCTAATGAAACTGGACAAGACCGACGTCAACATCCTGCGTACGCTGCAGCGCGACGCGCATGCGAAAGCGTCCGAACTGGCGGAGACGCTCGCCATTTCACCGTCGCCGTTGTACCGGCGCATCCGGATGCTCGAAGAGGCGGGCGTCATCAGGCAGTACATGACGCTGCTCGATCCGGAGAAGGTGGGCTTTCCGATCAGCGCTTATGTGTCGGTCGCGCTCGAAAAAAACGCCGACAAGATGGCCGCATTCGAGCGCGCGATTCTGAGCTGCGAAGAGGTGATGGAGTGCTACCTGATGACCGGTACGTACGACTACGTGGTACGTGTCGTAGCCAGCGACATTCCGGGTATCGAGCGCTTTGTGATGACACGGCTGACAAAGATCGATGGCGTGCGCGACGTCAATACGTCGATTACGCTGCGGCGCGTGCAATACAAGACCGAATTGCCGGTGCGCATCAGTGAGGCCTGAAGTTAAAGCCAAAGCTCAAGGCTGCTCCCTCGTAAAATTTGCCGAAGCGGTGGCGCGCCGTTCCGGCCGCGTGCCGCGCATAAGCCGCTCGACCGCTCGAACATTCGCGTCGCATTGCATCGTTGCATTGCTGCAGGCGCGGTAAAACACATTGCGGTGCGGCTTGCCCCTCGCGCGTGCGCGCCGCGCACCAATGCATTGCGTTGCCGCACCGCTCTTGCCGCCGTCGGGTAGGTGCGGGAAAACCCCAGCGTGCCGATTGTCCTGGAACACCTGAGATTAATTTGTCGCTCTGTATCGTGAGTCCATAGCCCGGTGCCGTGCCAGGCGCCGGCCGGTTCACGTTTTACGGATGACGATCAATGAGCTACGCGCAACCCATGGTTGAGGAAAATGTCCTGCCTCAGCCCCGCTGTTCGCTGCGGCGTGCGATAGCCGCCTCGGCGATGGGCAATGCCACCGAGTGGTTCGACTACGGCATTTATAGCTACGGTCTGACTTATGTATCGGCGGCGCTCTTTCCAGGCAGTACTGCACAGGCGACGCTATTCGCGCTCGCGACCTTTGCCATTTCGTTCCTGGTGCGGCCGTTGGGCGGTCTGTTCTGGGGACCGGTCGGCGATCGCGTCGGGCGCAAGCATGTGCTGTCGCTGACGATTATTCTGATGTCCGTCGCCACGCTGTGCGTCGGGCTGTTGCCGTCGTTCGAGCGCATCGGCTGGTGGGCGCCGGCGCTGCTGATCGTGCTGCGCATGATTCAGGGCTTCTCGACCGGCGGCGAATACGGCGGCGCAGCGACCTTCATGGCCGAATACTCGCCGGACCATAAACGCGGCCTGTGCGGCAGCTTCCTCGAATTCGGCACGCTTGCGGGCTTTTCGCTCGGCGCATTTCTGATGCTCGGCTGCTCGGTCGTGCTCGGCGGCGACACGATGCATGCATGGGGCTGGCGCCTGCCGTTTCTCGTGGCGGCCCCGCTCGGTCTGATCGGGCTGTATCTGCGGATTCGCCTTGAAGATACGCCGGTGTTTCGCGAAGTCGCCGAGGCCGCGCATCACGACGAGCATACGGGCGTGCCGCTCAGGCAACTGCTCGAGCAGTTCTGGAAGCCGATGCTGCTGCTGGGCGGCCTCGTGATCGCGCTGAACGTCGTGAACTACGTGCTGCTCGCGTACATGCCGACCTTCATGAAGACGCAGCTGCATATGAGCGACAACATGTCGTTGCTCGTGCCGCTGATCGGCATGCTGTCGATGATGGTGCTGCTGCCGTTCTCGGGCGCGCTGTCGGATCATATCGGCCGCAAGAACGTCTGGTGGATTTCGCTCGTCGGCCTGTTCGTGGCGGCCGTGCCGATGTTCACCTTGATGACGCATGGCGTGACCGGCGCGTTGATCGGCTTCGCGGTGCTGGGCCTCCTCTACGTGCCGCAGCTCGCGAGCATTTCGGCGATGTTCCCCGCGATGTTCCCGACTCAGGCGCGCTATGCCGGCGTGGCGATTGCCTACAACGTGTCGACCTCGCTGTTTGGCGGCACCGCGCCGATGGCGAACGACTGGCTCATCGCGCATACCGGTTCAACGCTCGTGCCTGCTTACTACATGATGGCCGCGTGCGTGGTCGGCATGGTCGCACTGCTGTTCGTGAGAGAAACGGCCGGCTGCTCGCTGCGCGGCCGCGAGATGCCCGGTACCGTTGCGCGCCCGCCGGAAGGCACGGCCGCGATCCGGCAACGCGATGACGACGCCGGCGGTTATCCCGCCAAAGCGAACGCATAACGCATACGTTCTCCCGCCTTCTTCCTCTCTTCTCCGTCCTTTCAATGGCGATTTATTCCGGTTCCGGAATAAATCGCCACTGGCCGCTGTTCCAGACGGTAAGCGCCTCGTGCATCATGCAGGCATGCTTGACCTTCATTTTTCACCTGAACTTACCTGGAATCGCCCGGCCATGAACCTCTCCTCGCGCCTGTCGCAACTCGGCTTTGAACTGCCGGCACCGATCCGACCGCTCGGGTCGTATCGCACGCTATCGATTTCCGGAAACCAGATGTATGTATCGGGACTGGGGCCGTTCGAGAACGGCAAGCCGATCGTCGGAATCGTCGGCGCCGACCTGTCGCTCGAAGCGGCGCAGCGCGCGGCGCGGCTCACAATGCTGATGATTCTGTCCTGCATCGACGACGAATACGGTCTCGACAAGGTCGATCGTTGCAGCCGGCTTACCGTGTACGTGCGTGCCGATGCGGCGTTTACGCAGCATCCCCAGGTGGCGAACGGCGCGAGCGATCTGCTGCGCGACCTGTTCGGCGATGACCGGCTGCCGGCGCGCAGCGCATTGGGCGTGCATACGTTGCCGATGGGCATTCCCGTCGAAATCGACAGCATTTTCGAATTGAAGCAGTGAGGGTGCGGCTGCGCGACAGGTGAGGCTTTTCGGGAACGACCGTGCGCGGCGCGGTTCGCACACCATGCGCGGACGATAATCGGGCATCGCACGGCATCGGCACGCGCCTCGTGACTAAACCCGCGAACGGCCGTAGCATGACGCCGGACTTTTTATAACCGGCGCCGCCAGAGATGAACCTGCAATCGATCCCGCTTCTGTCACCTGCCGTCGGCACGCGCCGCGAGCTGACGGTGTTCCGTTTTGGCCCGGCGCAAAGCGGCGAAAAGATCTATATCCAGGCATCGTTGCACGCCGACGAAACGCCGGCGATGCTGACAGCCGTATTGTTGAAGCGCCGCCTGATCGAACTCGAAGCGCAAGGCGCACTCGCCGCGCAAATCGTGCTGGTGCCGGTGGCCAACCCGATCGGGCTTTCGCAATACGTGCTCGGTCAGTTTGTGGGGCGCTTCGAACTGGGCAGCGGCAGAAACTTCAATCGCCATTTCCTGCCGTTCAATGCGGTAATCGATCGTGCGAAAGACACGCTTGGCGCTGATCCGCTCGACAATCGCCGCATCGTCCGGCAGCTGATGCATGACGAGCTCGAGCTTCATACCCCCGTCAATGAATTCGAATCGTTGCAGCATGAATTGCTGAAGCTGTCGTTCGACGCGGATATCGTGATCGACCTGCACTGTTCGCAGGAAGCCGCGATGCATCTCTATACAAATGAAACGGGCTGGGCGGAATTCGAGCCGCTCGCGCGCTATCTCGGCTCGCGCGCATCGATGCTCGCGAACGATTCGGGCGGCCAGTCGTTCGACGAAGCGCATAGCCTCTTCTGGTGGCAACTGCAGCAGGCGTTGCCCGCGAGCAAGCCGGTGCGCACCGGCACCGTTGCGGTGACGGTCGAATGTCGCGGACAGCGCGACGTATCGTATGAAGTCGCGCAGCACGACGCCGATGCGTTGATCGACTATCTGATCCACCGCGGCGCACTGCGCGGCGAACCAGCACCGTTGCCCGCTCTGCTGATGCCCGCCACGCCGCTAGCCGGTAGCGAACAGTTGTATGCGCCGGCGAGCGGGATACTCGTGCATCGCGCCGAAATCGGCGCGCTGGTGTGCGCGGGCGAACCGCTGTTCGACATCATCGACCCGCTGACCGACGCGACGACCACAGTCGTAAGCCGCAACGAAGGCGTGCTCTATATGCGTCGCGCGATCCGCTTCGTGACGGCCGGGGCGCCGCTTGGGCGCGTGACGGGCACAGAGCCGCTGCGAAGCGGGATGTTGCTTGGCGCATAACGCCAGGACGCAATGTCATTTGTGCGGCGCGGCGCGGTCAAGAAGAGAACGCGCCGCCGACATCTTCCAGATCGTCACCATTCATTTACCTTTCTGTTGCGGGCGTTCAAAATTCTCAAAGGTGAGCGTTTCCGGGGACGCTTACGCCCGCAATCGCCCACCATTCAAGGCTCGAGGTGGATGCAAAGAAGCAACGCGGGAAGCGCGAAAAACTATCGGTCAGCCGGATAATGCGGATTTGAAATAACGATTTTTCATTTGCTTATAACGCCTCTACGATGAAAAGCGGACTCTCGTCTGTTTTATCGATGGACTTCGTGAGGTAATGAGGCAAGCATGGAACATCACGCGCGTACGCAAAACGAGAAGCTCGAGGTTAAAACCACGACGTGTTACATGTGCGCGTGCCGCTGCGGCATTCGCGTGCATCTGCGCGACGGCGAAGTGCGCTACATCGACGGCAACCCCGAACATCCGCTGAACCAGGGGGTGATTTGCGCCAAGGGCTCGTCGGGCATCATGAAGCAGTACTCGCCGGCGCGTCTGACGCAACCGCTGATGCGCAAGGCGAACGCCGAGCGCGGCACGGCGCAATTCGAACCGGTGTCGTGGGACGTCGCGCTCGACATGCTCGAAAAACGGCTTGCGCATTTGCGCGCGACCGACCCGAAGCAGTTCGCGTTATTTACCGGCCGCGACCAGATGCAGGCGCTGACCGGACTCTTCGCGAAGCAGTACGGCACGCCGAACTACGCGGCACACGGTGGCTTCTGCTCGGCGAATATGGCCGCCGGCATGATCTACACAATAGGTGGCTCGTTCTGGGAGTTCGGCGGCCCCGATCTCGATAGCGCGAAGCTGTTCTTGATGATCGGCACCGCCGAAGACCACCATTCGAACCCGCTCAAAATAGCGATTTCGAAGTTCAAGCGCGCGGGCGGCCGCTTTATCGCCATCAACCCGGTACGCACCGGCTATGCAGCGATTGCCGACGAATGGGTGCCGATCCGACCCGGCACCGACGGCGCGTTGTTTATGGCGCTGATTCACGAACTGCTCGCCACCGATAGCTACGATCACGAATTCGTCACGCGCTATACGAACGCGGCCGAACTGCTCAATGTGAATGAGCAAAGCGATGAATTCGGTCTGTTCGTGCGCAATCTCGATGCGCCGGAAAGCAATCCGCTCTTTCCGCAAAACCATCTGTGGTGGGATAGCGCAAGCCAGCGCGCCGTGCTGCATCACACGCCAGGCGCGAAACCCGCACTCGATGGACATTACACACTCGACGACGGCACGCCGGTCACGCCGTCATTCGCCTTGCTGCGTGAACGCGCGGCGCAATGCACGCCCGAATGGGCTGCCGAGATCACTGGCATTTCCGCCGACACGATCCGCCGTCTCGCACGCGAAATGGCCGAAACCGCCCGCGATCACAAGATCACGCTGCCGATTCGCTGGACCGATGCATGGGGCGAAACGCACGAGACGGTAACCGGTAATCCAATCGCATTCCATGCAATGCGCGGCCTGGCTGCGCATTCGAACGGCTTCCAGTCGATTCGCGCGCTGGCCGTGCTGATGTCGCTGCTCGGCACGATCGACCGGCCCGGCGGCTTTCGTCACAAGTCGCCGTTCCCGCGTGCGGTGCCGCCGTCGGCGAAACCGCCTAACAGCCCGGATGCGGTGAAGCCGAACACGCCGCTTGCGACCGGGCCGCTCGGTTGGCCGGCCGCGCCCGAAGATCTGTTTATCGACGAGCATGGCGAACCGGTGCGCATCGACAAGGCGTTTTCGTGGGAATACCCGCTCGCGGTGCACGGGCTCATGCATAGCGTGATTACGAACGCCTGGCGCGGCGACCCGTATCCGATCGATACGTTGATGATCTTCATGGCCAACATGGCATGGAACTCGTCGATGAACACGGTCGAAGTGCGCAAAATGCTTGCCGACCGGCACGAGAACGGCGAGTACAAGATTCCGTTTATTGTGGTGTGCGACGCGTTCCAGTCGGAGATGACCGCGTTCGCGGATCTGATTCTTCCCGACACGACGTACCTCGAACGCCACGACGCGATGTCGATGCTCGACCGGCCGATTTCCGAATTCGACGGGCCGGTCGATTCGGTGCGTGTGCCTGTCGTGCCGCCGACCGGCGAGTGCCGGCCGTTCCAGGAGGTGCTGATCGAACTCGGCAGCCGTCTCAAGCTGCCGGCATTCACGAAGCCGGACGGCACGCGCAAGTATCGCGACTATCCGGAGTTCATCATCGGCCACGAAACCGCGCCCGGCTCGGGCGTCGGCTTCCTGATCGGCTGGCGCGGCGAGGACGGCGACGAGGCGCTGGTCGGCAAGCCGAATCCGAATCAATGGGAACAGTACGCGAAAAACAATTGCGTGTACCACTACACGCTGCCCGAGACATTGCAGTACATGCGCGGCCAGAATGGTCCGTATCTGCAATTCGCGGTCGAAAAGGGCTTTCGCAAGTTTCCCGAGCCGATTGTGATCGCGCTCTACTCGGATGTGATGCAGAAATTCCGTCTCGCCGCGCAAGGCAAGACCCAAGGCCGTCAGCCGCCTGATCATCTGCGCGAACGCGTCGCGCGTTACTTCGATCCGCTGCCGTTCTGGTACGAACCGCTCGAGCGCAACACCACCGATCTCGCGCGTTTTCCGCTGGCGGCGGTCACGCAGCGGCCGATGGCCATGTATCACTCGTGGGACTCGCAAAACGCGTGGCTGCGGCAGATTCACGGCGAAAACTATCTGTTTATGAATCCTCGCATGGCGAGTGAGCAGGGCATCGAGGACGGCGGCTGGATTTACGTCGAGTCGCAATGGGGCAAGGTGCGCTGCATGGCGCGCTACAGCGAAGCGGTCGAACCGGGCACGGTGTGGACGTGGAATGCGATTGGCAAGGCCGCGGGCGCATGGAACCTCGGTCCCGACGCGAACGAATCGCAGCGCGGCTTTCTGCTCAATCACCTGATCACGGACGAACTGCCGGCGGATGGCGAGGCCGATCGCAGCGGCAACGGCGAAGCCGCCTCTGCGCGGGCGCCTTCGCGCATTTCCAACTCCGATCCGATTACCGGCCAGGCCGCGTGGTACGACGTGCGCGTGCGCGTCTATCCGGCCGAAGCGGATGCGGATCACACGCTACCGCAGTTCGCGCCGATGCAGCCGCTGCCGGGATCGGTCGGCACGCTCAAGCGCATCGTGCAGACCTATTTCGCGGGGCGCGGCGAATTTGCGACGCGTTTGCGCCGCACCGCCAAAGATTCGAAAGATATTTGATGAGGAGCACCCAATGACCCAGATGGCGCTCGTGATCGATCTGAACGTGTGCGTGGGCTGCCACGCATGTGTGACGAGCTGCAAGGAATGGAACACGTCCGGCGAGGCGGGGAGCCTGTCGGATGCGCGTCCCTACGATGCCGATCCGTCCGGCACGTTTTTCAATCGCGTGCAGACGTTCGAAGCCGGCGAATTTCCGCTTGCCGATACGATTCACTTTCCGAAGTCGTGCCTGCACTGCGAAGACCCGCCCTGCGTACCCGTGTGTCCGACCGGCGCGAGCTACAAGCGCAAGGAAGACGGCCTCGTGCTGGTCGATTTCGACCGCTGCATCGGCTGCAAGTACTGCGCGTGGGCGTGCCCGTATGGCGCACGCGAACTCGACGAGGAACGCAAGGAGATGACGAAGTGCACGCTGTGCGCGGACCGCATTCACAACGAGTCGTTCTCCGAGCGCGATCGCCAGCCCGCCTGCGTGCTCGCGTGCCCGACGTCGGCGCGGCTCTTCGGCGATATTCACGACCCGGAATCGGTGGTCTCGAAGGCGATCCGCGAGCGCGGCGGGTATCAACTGATGCCGGAGTGGGGCACGCGTCCGGCGAATCACTATTTGCCGCGGCAGAAGACGACCGCGTGCGGCAGCGGCTCATGCTCGTGCGGCTCGGGCGCCGAAAGCGCGGACATCGGAGATGAGACCGGTACGGAGCGGACGGCTCCGCTCGAGCACGGCGTGGTCGATCTCGCGTCGATGGCGACGCGCGTTTAAAAGAATCAGGGGACCCCACGATGAATCCGGCTTTCTCAGTAGTATTTCTGACGACGTTGAGCGGCGCGGGCCAAGGCCTGATGATCGCGCTCTTTGGCGTCGAGCTCGCCGCGCAGTTCGGCTTGATCGCGATGCCGCCGCAGGTGTTTTTTGTTGTCGGCGCAGCGCTGTCGGTCGTGCTCGGCGTGCTTGGGCTATTCGCATCGTTTTTCCATCTTGGCCATCCGGAGCGCGCGTGGCGCGCGATTGCGATGTGGCGCACGTCGTGGCTGTCGCGCGAATGCCTCGCCTTGCCGGTGTTTCTCGCGTGCGTGTTCGCGTATGGCGTTCTGCATGCGCTCGGCGCGCCGTATTCGCTCGCGGTCGGTGCAATCGGTGTGCTCGCAAGCGGCGTGCTGTTCGTCTGCACGTCGATGATCTATGCGTGCTTACGCTTTCTGCAGGAATGGGCAACGCCGCTCACGATGGTGAACTTCGTGCTGCTCGGCTGCGCCTCAGGCTTCACGGTTGCGGCGGCGAGCGCCGCGTGGTGTGCGCCCGCGCTCGTGCCGGGGCTTGCGGTTTGCGCATGCGTGCTGACGCTCGCCGGCGGTGTCGCGCGCGTCGCGTCGCTCAGGCGCAATGCACGCTTGCGGCCGAAGTCGACTGTACAAAGCGCGACCGGCATTCGCTCGGCGAAGGTCGTGCAGAAATCGCGCGGCTTCACGGCCGGCGCGTTCAATCTGCGCGAGTTCTTCCACGGCAAGAACCTGCGAACATTGCAGCGCATCAAGTGGACGTTTCTGATCGCGGCGTTTCCGGTGCCGTTCGTGCTGATCGCGCTGGGCGGCAGCGTTGGGTCGGTTGCGCTGTCGGCTGTGCTGCTGTGCGCCGCGTGTGCGATCCAGTACGCGGGGCTGGTGGCCGAGCGCTGGTTCTTTTTCGCCGAAGCGCGTCATCCGCAGAACCTGTACTACCGCCAGGCAGCTTGAGCCTGCGGGGCCGGGCGCCTGATCCCGAGCCTTGCCTGGCGGCCATTACACAGAATTATCACCCGCGTGTATAATTACACGGGTCCATGATAATTCTGTGTAATTCATGAAGCTGACCGAGCTCTGGCACTTCCCCCGTCCGGACCTGGCCAACGCCTATCTGGCTGCGCTGAATTCGGGAATTCTCGCGTCACTCACTATCTTTGCGCCACGGCGTACGGGCAAAACGGTATTTCTGCGGCAGGATCTGACGCCCGCGGCCCAGCAGATGGGCTACCACGTGGTCTATGCCGATCTTTGGCAAACGCGGCAAACACCCGGCGCTGCACTGCTGCACGCACTGGAAGCGCCAGCGGAGCCCGACACATTCGCGAAGAAGCTGAAAGCGAAGCTGGCGCCGTCGGTCAAGTCGTTGAGGGGCAAGGCCGAAATTGCCGGCACGTCGATAGAAGGCGCGATCGAACTCAACGACGACAAAAAGCGGGCTGCCACAGCCGCTGCCTTGCGGCTCGACGAATTGCTCGGTGAGCTGACCCGGCGCAAGCCCGTGCTGCTGCTCGTCGACGAAGCGCAGTCGCTGGGCAGGAGCGAAGAAGGCGAAGACGTGGCGCGCGCGCTGCGTACGTCGCTGACGAAGTATCGGGACAATCTTCGCGTCGTTTTCACCGGTTCTTCGCGCACGCAGCTCGGACATGTTTTTACGGACACGCGTGCGCCGCTCTATTCAGCCGCCAATCCGCTGCAAGACTTCCCGCTGCTCGACGAAGCGTTCGTGCAATTCGTTGCGAAACGGTTTACGGCCGCTACCTCGCGCAAACTCAACGAGAAAAAGTTGCAGGCGGCGTTCGCGCAGTTTCACCGCCGGCCTGAGCCGCTGCTCGAAGTAGCAATCACGCTAATGATGCAGCCGAGAATGTCCTTCGATACGGCAGTGGCACTGCAGCTCGACAAGCTGGCCGGAGCGGAAGGCCATGAAACCACCTGGGACGGCTTGAGCGCGCTCGAACGCTTGCTGGTTCGGGAGGTTGCGGGCAATCCACTCTTCCGGCCTTTTTCCCGGGAGGCGATGGCAAGCTTCAGAAAGCAACTGGGCATCGAGGCGTTGGGCGCCACGCAGGTTCAACGCGCGCTCGGGCGGCTCGCGTCGAACGGTGTCGTCGTCAAGTCGCCGCGCGACGCATACGAGTTCGAAAACGAGAATTTCGCAAGCTGGGTGCGCAACATGGCCGGGACACCCTGAGCAAAAGAAATTCTTTAGCTCGCCGCAAAAATGTTTGGCTTCCAGCCGTCGGGCGGGCACCGTAGACTGGCTTCGCTACCACGCGAATCAATACAGCCAGGATGCCAGGCACTACCCCCACAACCCTGAAAGTGAGCGTCTGGCGCGGTGCGGACGAAGGCGAGTTTCAGCGCTTCGACGTCCCGCGCATGGAGAGCCAGACGGTTCTCGACGTCGTCATTTATATCCAGCGCCATCTCGACGCGACGCTCTCGTATCGCTTCGCGTGCCGCGTCGGCATGTGCGGCTCGTGCGCGATGACGGTCAACGGCCGCGCGCGCTGGACCTGCCGCACTCATGTGACCAAAGTGCTGCGTCACGCGGACGACGTGCTCGAGATCGCGCCGCTCAATCATCTGCCGGTGGTCAAGGACCTCGCCACCGATATGACCGGTTTCTTCGACAAATGGCGCGACGCGAAGGGCTATTTCGCGGGGCAGCGCACGCGTGCCGAGCCGGCCGCGCGTGTCGATCCGGCTTCGCCCGCACGCAAGGCCGTCGACGCCGGCATTGAATGCATCGGCTGCGGCGTGTGTTATGCGAGCTGCGACGTCGTCGCATGGAATCCTGACTATCTCGGTCCCGCCGCGCTCAACCGCGCATGGACGCTCATCAACGATGTACGCGATACGCAGCAGCAGGCGCGTGTCGCGGCGATATCGAACGATGCGGGCTGCCATTCGTGCCATACGCTCGGCTCATGCACGGAGCGCTGTCCGAAGTCGCTGGCGCCGACCGCGAGCATTGCGGGCCTGAAGCGCCTGAACGGCAAGGCGCCGCAAGGAGCACCTGAATGAAGGCAGCGATGAGCGGCTGGCGCGTACAGCGCATTTCGGCGATGGTGCTCGCGGTCTGCGTGACCGTGCATCTGATCACGATGATCGCTGTTGTGCATGGCGGTCTCTCCGCAGGCGCGATTCTCACGCGGCTGCACGGCAACGTGGTGTGGGGCCTGTTTTATGCCGTATTCGTGCTGGCGGCGGCCGCGCACGTACCGGTCGGCTTGCGGCGCATCGCCGAAGAATGGCTCGGCTGGCGGGGGCCAAGCGTATTCGCAGTCAGCGTGCTGATTGGTCTGATGCTCGCTATCGCGGGCTTGCGCGCGGTTTTCGCGCTGACCGGAGGGCCGCTATGAGCGAACTCGACGCATCGCACGCCAACGGCGCGGCTGCTGCGGGCCGGCGCAAAACCCCGGGGCGTCGTGCCGACGCTCGCGCGCGCAACCATCCCGCATGGTGGGCCTTTCTCGTGCATCGCCTGTCGGGCCTCGCGCTCGCCGTGTTTCTGCCGATGCATTTCTGGGCGCTCGGCACCGCTTTGCACGGCGCCGCGGCATTCGATTCGTTTCTCGCGGTGACGCGTCAGCCCGCGTTCGTGTTCGCGGAATGGGGGCTCGTTACGCTGCTCGCCGCGCATCTGATCGGCGGCGTGCGGCTTCTGCTGATCGAGTACCGGCCGTGGAGCGGCCTGCGCAAGGACCTGATCGCAGCGACCGCGGGCGGCGCGCTCGTGATCGGCCTCGCATTCGCGCTGTCGCTCACGTTATGAGCGCAACCCAAACCCAATCAACAAGACCAGACGTGCCCGCGTTCGAGCGCGATGGAGACCACCCGATGGACATGCAGCAAGTCGAAGAAGTCGCGAAGCAGCTTTACATTCGCGCGTTGAAGCAATTGCCGCCTGACATCAAGGACGGCATCGCGCGCCTCGAACGCACGGAAACCGACGACACCGCGCGCCGCGTGCTAGGCATCATGCGCACGAATATCGGCGTCGCCGAAAGCGAGGACAACCTGCTGTGCCAGGACACGGGCCTACCGATCTACAACGTAACGATCGGCGCCGGACTCGTGCTCGATGGCGTCGCGCTGAAAGAGGCGATTCGTCGCGGCTGCGAACGCGCGACGCGCGAGCATCCGCTGCGCTCGTCGGTCGTGCATCCGTTGACGAGACAGAATGAACAGACGTCGTGCGGCCCGCTGATGCCTGCGATTCATCTCGACTTCGATTCGACCGCCGATACGCTCGTCATCGAAATGATCCCGAAGGGCAGCGGCTCCGAGAACAACTCTTTTCTGAAAATGGCCACGCCCGCCGATGGCATCGACGCGATCAAGCGGTTCGTGATCGACTGCGTGGTCGACGCCGGCGGCAAGACCTGTCCGCCGACGATCGTCGGCGTCGGCGTGGGTGGCACGTCGGATCTGTGCGTATGGCTGGCGAAGCGTGCGGCGACGCGCGCGCTCGGCACGCGCAATGACGATCCGCATGCGGCGGCACTCGAAGATGAACTGTCCGCCGCTGTGAATCAGCTCGGTGTCGGTCCGCAAGGGCTCGGTGGCGATGCAACCGCATTCGCGGTGCATGTCGAACTCGCCGCGACGCACATCACGATGAATCCGGTCGCAGTGAACATGCAATGCCATTCGGCGCGACGCGCGCGTGCGACGTTGACGCGCGGCGAAGTCGAATACGGCTATTGACGATTCATGGCACTGGAACCAGGCGACGCCGGCTGCGAGGAGACCTGATAAATGACGCACCACGTATTGCAAATGCCCGTCACCGAGGCACAAATCCGCGAACTGAAAATCGGCGACATGGTGACGCTGACCGGCACGCTGTTCGGCATTCGCGACGCCACGCAAATCCATATGTTCGATCGCGGCCGCAAGACGCGCTTCGATCTGAACGGCCACGCGGTTATTCACACGGCGCCTAATGTGCGCCGCGTGCCCGTATCGGATGCAAACCCTGCCGGCTACGAGCCGATCTGCATCGGCACCACGACATCGATGCGCATGGAGCGCTTTACCGAGCCGCTGATGGCGCAATACGGCGTGCGCATCGTGATCGGCAAAGGGGGGCTCGCGAAGAGTTCCGCCGATGCGTTCGCGAAGCACGGCGGCGTGTACCTCGCGATTATCGGCGGCACGGCGGCGCTCGAAACGACATGGATCGAGCAGATCGAAGACGTCGATCTCGACGATCTGAACCCCGAATCGTTGTGGCGTTTCAGGATCGGCGAGTTTGGGCCGCTGCTTGTCGCGATGGATAGCCATGGCGGCAGCGTCTACACGACGGTGCAGCAGAACACGCAGTCGCAGCGTGACAAGGTGCTCGCGTCGCTCGGTGTTCGTTCGTAGCCAATATCGTGTTAGCGATAGCCATGCAAGCCGATCGATTCCGGAGCCCTCGCAGATGAAGCAGTACGACACCGACATCCTGATTCTCGGCAGCGGCGGCGCGGGCCTGTTCGCCGCGCTGCACGCGCACGCCGCGGCGCCGCAGTTGCGCATCACGATCGCGGTAAAGGGCCTGCTCGGCAAATGCGGCTGTACGCGCATGGTGCAGGGCGGCTATAACGTGGCGCTTGCGCAAGGCGATTCGATCGAGCGTCATTTCATGGACACGATCGAGGGCGGCAAATGGCTGTCGAACCAGGACCTCGCCTGGACGCTCGTCACGCGCGCGGTCGAACGGATTAACGAGCTCGAAAACGAACTCGGCTGCTTTTTCGACCGCAATCCGGACGGCACGCTGAAGCAGAAGGCATTCGCGGGACAGACCTTTGATCGCACGGTGCACAAGGGCGACCAGACCGGCATCGAGATTATCAACCGGCTTGCGGAACAGGTGTGGGCGCGCGGTATCGCGCGGCTCGAGGAACATCGCGCGGTGGAATTTATCGAAACGCAGTCAGGCGGCGCGCTCGCCGGCGTGCTGATGATCGACATGCGCAGCGGCGAATTCGTATTCGTGCGCGCGAAGGCGGTGCTGCTAGCAACGGGCGGCGGTCCGACCATGTACAAGTACCACACACCGAGCGGCGACAAGAGCTGCGACGGCATGGCGATGGCCATGCGCGCGGGGCTCACGCTGCGCGATATGGAAATGGTGCAGTTCCACCCGACGGGGCTGCTCGCCGGCACGCATACACGCATGACCGGCACCGTGCTCGAAGAAGGTTTGCGCGGCGCGGGCGGTTATCTGCTGACCGGCGACGGCGAGCGCTTCATGCATCGCTACGATCCGCGCGGTGAACGCGCGACGCGCGATATCGTGTCGCGCAGCATTTTTCGCGAACTGCGCGCGGGCAACGCGACGCCGAACGGCGGCGTTTACCTGCGCATGGACCATCTCGGGCCGGACTCAGTGCGGCAGCGCTTCAAGGGCATGGTCGAGCGCTGCGCCGATTGCGGCTTCGATCTCGCGGGCGGTCAGGTCGAAGTCGTGCCGACCGCGCACTACATGATGGGCGGTGTGGAGTTCGCGGCCGATTGCTCGACGACGCTGTCGGGCCTTTTTGTCGCTGGTGAAGATGCGGGCGGCGTGCATGGTGCGAATCGCCTCGGCGGCAACGGCGTCGCGAATTCGACCGTGTTCGGCGGCATTGCCGGTGAAACGCTCGCGCAATGGGTGCCGCGGTTCGGGCACCACGAGGCAGCGGACCGCGAACAGATCGAGCGTGCGGTCGAACGATGCAGCGCGCCGCTCACGCGCAAGCCCGATGGCGACCTCGAAGCAATCCGCGAAACGCTCTACGACCTGATGTGGAACGACGTCGGCATTCTGCGCGATGCGCAGGGTCTCGAGCGCGCACGCAATGCCTTGCTCGATATCGAGGCGCGTCTCGATCGCACGGGCGTCGACAGCCGTGACTTGCGGTTCAATCTGTCGTGGCACGACTGGTTGAATCTGCAGAATCTCACGCTTGTGAGCCGCGCGATCACCGAATCGGCGTTGCTGCGCGAAAACTCGCGCGGCGCGCATTTCCGCGAAGATTTCCCCGATGCGGGCGATCTTGAGACATCCGAATATATGTGCCTGCGCATGCTCGACGACGGCGCGCTCGAAACGACGCGCCGCCGCGTGCAGTTCACGCGCGTGCGGCCAGGTCAGTCGCTTCTCGACGACGCTGATGCGCCTAACGGAGCACCCAGCACCACGTCGACACCGGTCACGCCGACGGACGCGGCACCCGCGCCGCGCGAACCGGTCGCGGCCGGCTCATCGGTGCCGCCGGTGAAATGACGCTTGACCGCGTCTGTGAACGCTTCGCGGTCGTGCTCGCGGCGTTCCAGCAAACCGACCCGGCGCGGCGCGATACGCTCGGGCAGCGCGATGACGCGCAGGCCCGACTCCGTATTCCAGTTTGCATTCGCCAGACGCGGCACGATCGAGACGCCGAAGCCGCGCTTCACCATCTCGCAGATCGCTTCGAGCGAATTCAATTCCATGATGTCATGCACCGAAGCGCCGAGCCCCTGCAAGGCCTCTTCGATCAGAATGCCGGTCCACGTCTGCCGGTCGAACCGGATATACGGCTCCTGCAATAGCGCGTCGACGTCGGTGCGTGGATCTTCAGTTGAGGTAATGAGCACCATCGGCTCGCTGTAGAGCGCGGTCCATTTAAGCGTCGGCGGGAATCCGGCCGGCGATCGCGTAACGATGGCGGCATCGAGTTCGCCGCTTTCGACGCGTGTCGCGAAATCGCTCGACAGCCCTGTAAAAAGCTTGAGCTCGAGCCGCGGATAGCGGCGCTTCAGGTTCAGCATCGCATCGGCGAACGCGCCCATTAGCGACGAAACCAGCGCACCGACACGCACGACGCCGGCCACTTCGTCGCGCTCGCCGGCCGCGAGAATCTTGCGATAGTTCGCGACGAGCGTTTCGGCAAGCGGCAAGATCGTACGGCCCTGCTCGCTGAGCGAAACGGAGCGCGGCGTGCGTTCGAACAGCACCATGTCCAGATCGCGTTCGAGCGAACGCATCTGTTGGCTCACGGCGGCTTGCGTAAGACACACCTCGTCGGCGGCGGCGGCGAATGAGCCGTGCCGCGCAACCGAGAGAAACGTGACGAAATAGCGAATCGCACTCATGGCGGGTTCTCCGCGGACTGACCGCCGATGCGGCCTGGGCTGACGCGAGCGGCTAGCGCAAGGCGTGGACGAGCGATGTGCCGAGCAGCACCGTACCCGATGCAAACAGCAGCGCGAGCAGCACGCGTTTGAATGCCGTATCGGAGATACGCACGTACAGACGCGAACCGAGCCACGCGAAAATTAACGTGGACGGCACCATCCACGCGAACAGCGTGAGCGTTTGCCGGTCGATGAGGCCGGTCAGCGCATACATGACGAGCGTCAGCGACTGCATGGCGATAAAAAAACTTTGGCAGATCGCGCGCTGCAAATCCTTGTGATGGCCGCGCAGCATGCACCAGACGGTCGGCGCCGGGCCCACGAGACCCGCGATGCCACCGAGTATGCCGCCGATCACGCCGATGCCGCCATCGGCCCATGCGCCGCCCGCCGTCACCCTCGGCAGATTCTTCGCCGCGAGCATCACACCGCAATAGACGATCAGCAGCAGCCCGACGCCGATACGGAACCCGGTCGGATTGATGATCGGCAGCAGCGCGGCGCCGATCGGCACGCCGATCAATCCGCCTGCGATAAACGGCCCGATTACTTTGGGGCGAATCTGGCCGCGCACGGTGCCGACGGTCAGCACCTGGCCGGCCAGCGAGCCCACCACGAGCATCGGACCGATTGCTTGCGGCGGCAGCGTCCACGCCCAGAACACCATCGCCACGAGGCCGAACGCAAAGCCGGCGAGACCCGATACGAAGCCCGCAACCGCGCTGCCGCCGATGACGAGCAACGCGAGCTGCGTGCTCAACGTTTTCGCTCCTCGACGGTGCGCGGCGCGAATACGTCGCGCGCGGCAAAGCTCCCACGCGTTTTCGGTATCGAAATGCCGCTCACGCTGCTGCTCACGACTGCATGCCCCAACGCTGCACCGTATGCCGTTCGAGCGTGCGGAAGATCAGGTTTTCGACGGCGAGGCCGATCAGAATGACCGTGAACAGTCCGGCGAACACATTCGCGATATCGAGCAGGTTCTTGTTCTCGTAGATAAACCAGCCGAGGCCGCCCGAACCGGAGCTGACGCCGAACACGAGTTCCGCGGCGATCAGCGTGCGCCATGCAAACGCCCAGCCGATCTTCAGGCCCGTGAGAATGCTCGGGAACGCGGCGGGCACGAGAATCTTCGTCACATAGCGGCCGCCCCGCAGGCCGTAGTTGCGCCCGACCATCTTCAGCGTATTGCTGACCGACAGAAAGCCCGAATGCGTATTCAATGCGACAGACCACGTCACCGAATGCACGAGCACGAAAATCAGGCTGCCGTTGCCGAGACCGAACCAGATCAGCGCAAGCGGCAACAGCGCGATCGCGGGCAATGGGTTCAGCATCGACGTCATGGTTTCGAGAAAATCCGTGCCGATGCGCGATGTGATCGCCGCCGCGGTCAACACCGCGGCGAGCACGATGCCGGCCGCGTAGCCCATCAGCAGCACATGAATCGACGCCCACGCCTTGCCGGGCAGCTCGCCGCTCGCGATGCTCGTAACGAATGCTTCGACCGTCGCGCTAAAAGTCGGGAACAGTAGCGCGTTATTGAGGATGCGCCCATACACTTCCCAGACGATCGCGAGAAACGCGAGAATCACGAACTTGCGAATCCATCCTTGGTTGTAGAGCCGCTCGAACGTCGACAGCGGCTTTTCGACGACGCTGAACTGATGCGTGTCGCTGGTCTCGCGCACGATCTCTTCACGCGGCGCGGATGCGAGGCCGGCCGCGGTGTCGCGCGCCGTTTCAGGGGGAAAAGCAGTGGCGGATGCGGCGCCCCGGATAGTACCGTTAGACATTCTCGGCCTCTTCGATCTCGTCTTCGAACAGCATGTGCTGGATGCGCTTTTCAAGCGCGACTGCGGCTTCGCCCGATACGGCCGTGTTGAGCTCGGCCTTCACCTGGCCCGGATGCGGCGACAGCAGCAGAATGCGGCTGCCGACCTTGATCGCTTCCGGAATCGAGTGCGTGACGAACAGCACCGTGAAGCGCGTTTCCTGCCATAGCGCGAGCAGCTCGTCCTGCATCTTGCGGCGCGTTAGCGCATCGAGTGCCGCGAACGGTTCGTCCATCAGCAGAATGTCGGGTTCCATCGCCATGCCGCGCGCAATCGCGACGCGCTGCTTCATGCCGCCCGACAGCGTATGCGGGTAACTATCGGCGAATTTCGTCAGGTTGACCTTGTCGATATAGTGCATCGCGCGCTGTTCCGCTTCGCGCGCATTGAGGCGCCGCGACGACAGCAGCGGAAACATCACGTTCTGCTTGACGGTTTTCCACGGCAGCAGCTGGTCGAATTCCTGAAACACCATCATGCGGTCGGGGCCGGGCTTCGTGATGGTCTTGCCCTTCAGCGTGATCGAGCCTTCGGTGGGCGGCAGATAGCCGCCGACGCTCTTCAGCAAGGTCGACTTGCCGCAACCCGACGGGCCGAGCAGCACGAAACGGTCGCCCTGGAACACCTGGAAGTCGACGCGATAGGTCGCCATCACGAGGTGCTTGCGTGTCTTGTATTGCAGCGTGACGCCCTTTACGTCGAGCAGCGGCGCGTCGCCCGGCGCGTGTCCCGACGAAGACGCACCGCTGGAATTACGCATCGAATACATGGTCAGCTCCCTTGCTGCGATTGCGCGGTCGGAAAGAACAGGTCTTTCCACGTTGCCGGCTTCGTCTTGATGAGGCCGGTGCGCGCCATGAAGTCCGCGTATTTGACCGTGTTTTGCGGGACCGTCGTGAACTGCACGTCAGGCGCCGAAATCATCTTCTCGATGTCGTCGACGCTGCTCTTGTCCTTGCTGATGCGTAGATAAGCGAGCGCGGCGGCGTGCTTGTCCTTGTTGATCGACGCTTCCGCTTCATCGAGCGCGGCCATGAATGCCTGCACGAGCTTCGGGTTCTGCTGATAAAACTTCGATGTGCACCAGACGAGATTGAAGGTCGACTTGCCGCCGAGCACATCGTACGAATTCAGCACCGTATGCACGTTCTGGTGCGTGAGTTCCTGCTCCTGAAACGGCGGAGAGCCGAAATGCGCGGTCACTTCGCTGCTGCCCGAGAGCAACGCCTGCTGCGCATCCGGGTGCGACAGCGACACCGTGTATTTGTCGAGCTGCCCCTGGTTGCCGGCACCGAAGGCCTTTTCCGCCGCCATTTGCAGCGTGATCGCCTGAATCGATACCTTGGCGGCCGGCAGCGCGATCTTGTCCTTACCGGAGAAGTCCTTCACGGTTTTCACCGCGGAGTTTGTCGTGTTCAGCAGCAGCGGCATCGAATTGATTGCGGCGAGCGCCTTCACTTCGAGCGGCGTGCCGTGTGTGCGCGACCACAGCAGCACGAGCGGCGCGACGCCGCCCGAGGCGATCTGCAGCGAATCGGACAGCAGCGCGTCGTTCATCACGTTGCCGCCCGCGAATTCGACCCACGATACCTTCAGATTGGGAATGCCGAGTTGCGCGGCATGTTTTTCCAGCAGTTTCTGGTCTTGCATCAGCATCAGCGGCAAATAACTGACGCCGTACTGGCGCGCAATCTTGATCTCTGTCATGTCGGCGCGGGCGACAGTGCAGACAAACAGCGCGGCCAGCGCGGAAAGTACGACGGCGACTTTGCGAAAGCTCATTGCTCGACACTCCTTGCGAGAGGAACGGCACGGCGAATCGTTAGAAAAGTTTCCGGGGACGGAGCGGCGCAGTATGAGTCGCCAATATTAAGGATTCGTTGCGGCGCGACGGGAAGTCGGACGACGGAAGGGATGGACCGCTTCGGAGCTTCGTAAAAGCAGGGAGATATGCATTGTGAGGGTCTCCTGATAGTTGGCGGTGAGTACGCGAGTGCGGACCCCAGCTTTATGATTTACATCATCTGTATGAGTAGCGAGTGTAGGTGATCGTTTCGCCGATTGCAAATTACCAGAATACGAAGACGAATACGGGGTCACGACGCTTCGTCGTGCGACGCTGACGCACCCACATATTCGTAGTGCTCGGTATTCACGTGCGAGATGCGCACCTCGACGGGCACGTGATGATACGAGTACGCGACGCGCCGGATCTCGAGAATCGGCGCGCCCGCTTCGACGCCGAGCAAGCCGCTTTCCACCTCGTCGGCCAGCGCGATGCGCACGCGTTCGTCGGTGCCCACGACGTTGATGTGAAACACGTCCTGGTAGAGGTTGTAGAGCGTGCTTTCCCGCTCGCGCAGCGTCGCTTCGCTGAGTCCCGGAAAACGCGACTCCGGCACTGTGATGTTCTCGGTCATCACTTTTTGGCCGTGCAGCGCGAGCTGGTTCAGGAACGTGAAAACGCGCGCGCCAGTTTCGATATTGAGCAGCGCGGCGACGTCGCGCGTTGCTTTCGCCTTCCTGAACGATACGAGGCTCACGGTCGGATAGGTCTTGTCGCCGTCTGCGCGCACGACGCGGAAAAAGCGGAAGAAATGACGGTCGCGCTGGTGTTGCGCCACGAAGGTGCCGAGCCCCTGATGGCGCACGAGGATATTGTCCGCGACCAGTTCGTCGATCGCCTTGCGCAACGTGCCGATTGACACGCCGAAGCGCTCGGCGAGGCGCTTTTCGGAAGGGATTGTCTCGCCGCCCTTCCATTCGTGCGCCGATAGCGCCGCGAGCATCGCATTTTTCACTTCCTTGTAGCGCGTGCCGCCGATGGCGGGAGTCGTGCTGATGATGGTCGGCGTGTTCATGGCTGGTGCCCCTTGTCCCTTTTCTCGCAGCATGCCGGCATGCAATCTCTTCGTCAGGCTTTGACAGAAATTCTACTTCATCTGGCTCATTGAACACATATAGATGATATGGTTGACATAGGCAATGTCGCCGCCTAAGATAATTTCCACGGCGACACAATGAGCCGACCAACCAACCACCCGTGGAGACATACCAATGAGCAACACCGAAGCAGGTGCGGCAAAGGCATCGCAAAGAACGATTCACATCGTGCTGCATGAATCGAAGGACACCGTTGGCGTTGCGGTGGTGGAAGGCATCAAGGCAGGCACGCAACTGAATGCGTGGATCATGGACGATGACGAAATCGTTACGGTGTCCGCGAAGCAGGACATTCCGATCGGCCACAAAGTCGCGCTGAAGGACATGGCCGTCGGCGACACGGTGTTCAAGTACGGCGTCGATATCGGCAAGGTCGTCGCGCCGATCAAGGCGGGCGAGCACGCTCACGTGCACAACATCAAGACGAAGCGCTGGTAAACCCCGAGCCTCGACGGCCGGTTACCCACTTCGCATCGTCCCAGCATCGTCCCTACATCCAAGACATCGAGACACATCATGAGCGTGATTGACAAGAACACCACTTTCCGCGGCTATCGTCGCGACAACGGCCGCGTCGGCGTGCGCAACCATGTGATCATCCTGCCGGTCGACGATCTGTCGAATGCCGCGGCGCTGGCGGTCGAAAACAACATCAAGGGCACGATGGCGCTGCCGCATCCGTACGGCCGCCTGCAATTCGGCGCCGACCTCGACCTGCATTTCCGCACGCTGATCGGCGCGGGCTGCAATCCGAACGTCGCAGCGGTCGTCGTGATCGGCATCGAGGAAGGCTGGACCAAGCGCGTGGTCGACGGCATCGCGAAGTCGGGCAAGCCGGTGATGGGCTTCGGCATCGAACTGCATGGCGATCACGACACGATCATGCGCGCCTCGAAGGCCGCCAAGGAGATGGTGCAGTACGCCACGTCGCTCGATCGCGTCGAGTGCCCGATCGGCGACCTGTGGGTGTCGACGAAGTGCGGCGAGTCGGATACGACGTCCGGTTGCGGCGCGAACCCGACGGTCGGCAACGCCTTCGACAAGCTGTACGGCCTTGGCACGACGCTCGTGTTCGGCGAGACGTCGGAGCTGACGGGCGGCGAGCAGATCGTCGCGGCGCGCTGCGCGAACGACAAGGTGCGCGAGCGCTTCCAGTTCATGTTCGATCGCTATCAGGACATGATCAACCGCTGGAAGACCGACGACCTCTCCGAATCGCAGCCGACCAAGGGCAATATCGCGGGCGGCCTCACGACGATCGAAGAAAAGGCGCTCGGCAACATCCAGAAGATCGGCAAAAAGTGTGTGATCGACGGCGTGCTCGACAAGGCCGAAGAACCGACGCATTCGGGCCTGTGGTTTATGGATTCGTCGTCGGCCGCCGCGGAAATGGTCACGCTGTGTGCAGCCTCGGGCTTCGCCGTGCACTTCTTCCCGACCGGTCAGGGCAACGTGATCGGCAACCCGATCGTGCCCGTCATCAAGATCTGCGCGAATCCGCGCACTGTGCGCACGATGAGCGAGCATATCGACGTCGATGTGTCGGGCCTGCTGCAGCGCGAGCAGAACCTCGACCAGGCCGGCGACAAGCTGCTCGAATCGATGATGGCCACGATCAACGGCCGCTTCACGTCCGCTGAAGCGCTCGGCCATCGCGAGTTCGTGCTGACGCGTCTGTTCGAAAGCGCCTGATCGAAAGCGGCTGATCGGCGCAATTCCGGCAGATAAGCCGATCAGCCGTTAAGCCCCAAGGCACGGCCGAAAGCACCGCGTTACGGCACACGCGCGGGAGCACTCCGCTCCCGCGTGCGGCGCCGCACATGCATTGTTCGCGCAACGCGCAGTTCCTCATAACGCACAAGGGCAGGCAGACGCATATCAAGCCCGGCACGCGTCGCGCAGCATTGTTCCATTTCCAGCAGAGCAGCAGCGAGTGGAGGAGACACCATCTTGCGCGTGCTACGACATCTCTACGTGCAGGTCCTGATCGGACTTGCCGCCGGCATTCTCGTCGGTCACTTCACGCCGGACTTCGGCGTGCAAATGAAGCCGTTCGGCGACACCTTCATCCGCCTCATCAAGATGCTGATCACGCTGGTGATCTTTTGCACCGTGTCGGTCGGCATCGCGCGGATGGAGTCGTTGAAATCGGTGGGCCGGGTCGGCCTGAAGACCATCGTTTACTTCGAAATCGTCACGACCGTCGCGCTCGTGATCGGGCTCGTGGTTGCGAATGTGCTGCATCCGGGCGCGGGTCTGAACATCGATCCGAAGACGCTCGATCCGCAAGCAGTCGGACGTTACGTGACCGAAGTGCACAATCAGGCATCGACGAATTTCCTCGAGCAGATCGTGCCGAACTCGGTGGTCGGCGCGTTCGCGCGCGGCGATCTCCTGCAAGTGTTGCTGTTCTCAGTGCTGTTCGGCATTGCGCTTTCGCTCGGCTCGCGCCGCAGCCGTTTTCTGATGCGCGTGATCGAGCAGACCAGCGACACGCTGATGAGCATCGTCGAGATGATCATGCGGCTCGCGCCGCTTGGCGCATTCGGCGCGATGGCATTCACGGTCGGCAAGTACGGCATCACGACGCTGCAGCAGCTTGGCTTGCTGATCGTGTGCTTCTACGTGACGAGCATTCTGTTTATCGTGCTCGTGCTCGGCACGATCTGCCGCTGGGCCGGTGTCGGCTTGTGGCCGCTGCTCAAGTATCTGCGCGAGGAGCTGCTGATCGTGCTCGGCACGTCGACGACCGAATCGGTGCTGCCGCGGCTCATGGAAAAGCTCGAGCGCCTCGGCTGCCCGAAGACGGTGGTCGGTCTTGTGCTGCCGACCGGCTACTCGTTCAATCTCGACGGCGCGGCGATCTATCTGACCATGACGTCGCTCTTTATCGCGCAGGCCACGAACACGCATCTCACGCTATGGCAGCAGCTCGGCCTGCTCGCGGTGCTGATGCTGACGTCGAAGGGCGGCGCCGGTGTGGCGGGCGCCGCGCTGGTTGCGCTTACCGCTACACTGTCGACGCACAATATCATTCCCGTGGCGGGCATCACGCTGATTCTGGGCATCGACCGCGTGCTCAACGAAGTGCGCGCGATCGTGAACATGATCGGCAACGCGGTGGCGACGATTGTGGTGGCACGCTGGGAAGGCGCATTCGACGCGCGCGCCGCGCGCGAGTTTCTCGCGGCGCCGCCGCAAGACGTACTGCGCGACGAGCCGCAAACTCAAACGGGCGAGACCGAAGGCGGTGCGCCGCCGGCCTTCGCGCGCGAACATTCGAACTGACAGGGCGGGGCGTTGCGGCCGGTTGCGGCGCGTCCCGGCCGCAACAACGTGAAAAAAGGAATGCTGCTATGACGCGTGTTTCACCCGATGCCCTGCTTGCGCTTGCAACGAGCGCCGTCGAACGCACGGGCGCGCCGCATGAAACGGCGGTTGCGACGGCGCGCGCGCTCGTCTATGCGGACGAACGCGGCCTGTCGTCGCACGGCGTCGCGAGGTTGCCGATGTATATCTCGCAACTGCGCAACGGTCGCGTCGATCCGCATGCGCGGCCCACGGTCATCGCATCGCGCAATGCGGCCGTGCTGGTCGATGCCGCCGACGGCATGGCCTTTCCCGCTTGCGCGCTTGCCGTCGAAACGCTGATCGCGCGCGCACGCGAACACGGCAGCGCGGTCGCGAGCGTGACGCGCAGCCATCACTTCGGCGTCGGCGCGTATCACCTCGAAGCGCTCGGCAAAGCGGGGCTCGTCGGACTCGCATTCAGCAATTCGCCGGGCGCGATGCCGGCGTGGGGCGGGCGTCATCCGCTGTTCGGCACCAATCCGATTGCGGCGGTGTTTCCGCGCCGTAGCGGCGAGCCGCTGATGATCGACCTGTCGCTCTCGCAGGCGGCGCGCGGCAAGATCATGATCGCCGCGCGCGAAGGCAAGCCGATTCCCGAAGGCTGGGCAACCACGCGCGACGGCACGCCGACCACCGATGCGAAGGCCGCGCTCGACGGCATGGTGCTGCCGTTCGGCGGCGCGAAGGGAGCCATGCTTGCGTTGATGGTCGAACTGCTCGCGGCGGCGCTCGCGGGTGCGAATTTCGGCTACGAAGCAGGCTCGTTTCTGACCGAGGAAGGCGAGCGTTCGCGCATCGGCCATCTGTTCTGGGCGGTCGATCCGGGCGCGCTCACCGGCAACGACATGTACCTGTCGCGCGTCGAGGCGCTGATCGAAAGCCTGTTGCAGGATCCGGATGTGCGTCTGCCTGGGCAGCGCCGTCATGGTCTTGCGGATGCGGCAGGCCGCGACGGTATCGAGATTCCGGATTCGTTGCTCGCGCAACTTCAGACGCTGGCGAACTAGCGCAGGAGCTGCTCCGCCAACACCGGCGCGATTTTCAGATCGTCATCCGGAAAGCAACGGCCATCGCTTGCACCCGTGAAACCGGGTGCTGCGATGGCCGGTTGGCTTGGCAAGCGCGGATCGATGCCGCGCGGGTGCTTACACCGTTTCCGCTGCCTCGCCTGCGCTTACGCCGAAGCGCTCGGCCGGCTTGCTGCGCGACAGATTCGGCATCAATGCCTGGCGTGCCGCTTCGAACGCGTTCCAGTCGGCCACATTGGGCAGCGACGGAATCGTCACCGCCTCGCCCTGATCGAAGCCGGCGAGCGCGGCGTCGACCATATCGCCGGCATCCATCACGATCTGCGCCGGAAGATTGTCGACCGGCTGACCCGCGATGTCCCAGAACTCGGTGCGCGTCGCGCCCGGGAGCACGGCTTGCGCGCGGACGCCCTTGTCGCCGAGTTCATGACGCAGCGATTGCGTGAGCGCGACGACGAACGACTTCGTGCCACCATAGACGCCATTCAGGATTTCCGGCGCCACGCCCGCGATCGACGCGACGTTGATGATGCTGCCGCCGCCGCGCGCGACGAAGGCCGGCGCGATCGCATACGTGAGGCGCGTGAGCGATACGACGTTGAGCTTGATCATCGACTCCATCGCGTCGACGTCGGAGTTCAACAGCGGCAGCGCGGCGCCGATGCCGGCGTTGTTGACGAGCATCGTGATGCTCGCGTCGGTGCGCAGCACGTTTTCGACGCGGCGAATGTCTTCGTCCTTCGAAAGATCGGCGGTGACGATTTCCACCGAGCGGCCCGTTTCATTCGTGATGCGCGTGGCCAGTTGTTCGAGTCGCGCGCGGTTGCGGGCGACGACGATCAGGTCATAGCCGCGGCGGGCGAGGCGTTGCGCGTAGACCGCGCCAATGCCGGTCGATGCGCCGGTGACGACAGCGGTACCTTTGAAAGATGTGTTCGACATGTTCAGCCTCCAGTAAGTGAGCAATTTCGGTTCGGATGCGATGCGTTACTGCATGACCCGAAGATTAGGTGCATACTCACATGGCGGCAATGTCGTATATGCCACTTTTTAGGACATCGATCTGGCGTCAATAAAGACGTCAACAAGGAATCGCTATGTTGCGCTTGGGTGTGGTGCTGTTTCCGGGCTTTCAGATGATGAATCTGTCGGTGCTGAGCGTCTTCGAATTCGCGAACCGGGTGGTGGACTCGCCGCTGTACGACCTCGTGCTGCTGTCGGAAGAGGGCGGTCCGGTGCAGGGTTCGTCGGGATTTTCGGTCACGACGCAGAAGTTCGACGACAGCCCGTTCGACACGCTGCTCGTGGTCGGCGACAACGACGCGCTGGTGTCGCCGCCGGCGGTCGTCGCGTTTTTGAAGCGTTCGGCGCCGCATGTGCGGCGCATCGGCTCGACCTGTACGGGCGCGTTCAATCTTGCGGAGGCGGGGCTGCTCGCGGGCCGCCGCGCCACCACGCACTGGTTTTTCGCGGACAAGCTGCGGCGCGACTACCCGGACGTGAAGATGGAGGAGGACCGCATTTTTATTATCGACGGGCCGGTGTGGACGTCGGCGGGTATGAGCGCGTGCGTCGATCTGGCGTTGGCGCTCGTCGAGAAGGACGCGGGCATCGACGCGGCGCGCACGGTCGCGCGGCAACTCGTGCTGTACCACCGGCGCGCGGGCGGACAGTCGCAGTTTTCCGCGCTGTTGGACCTCGAGCCGAAATCGGACCGCATCCAGAACGCGCTGAACTATGCGAAGCAGAATCTGCAGGCGGAATTATCGGTCGACGAACTGGCGGGCGCGGCGCATCTGAGCCCGCGACAGTTCACGCGCACCTTCCGCGCGGAAACGGGGCAGACACCGGCGAAGGCGGTCGAGCGTCTGCGTGTCGAAGCAGCGCGGCTGATGCTCGAAAGCGGTCGGCACGGCGTCGACGTCGTCGCGCGCGAGACCGGATTCGGCGACCGCGAAAGAATGCGGCGCGCGTTTCTGCGCGCCTTCGGCCAGCCGCCGCAGACGATCGCGAGGACGACGCGGAGTTTGATGTGACGCCTGTTGCTGTATATTAAACAGCGGGCGCTGTACAATGTACAGCAACGGTTATGGAGGCGGCGCTGTTCATTAAACAGCAGTCGCTGTACAATCGACAGCAACCACGATTTCTCTGGCTCATAGGGCGAGTTCAAGCGCCGCGTTTGGCTCGCATCCGAAATGAACGACAGAATGTTCGCGGAACTGTTCGGCGGTGAAGGGCGGTTCAAAGCTCTTCGGTATCTTTTCGAGCATGCCGACGAGGAGTTCAGTTCGCGAGAACTCGCCGCCGCGGCCCATACGGACCGCGGCAACACACATCGTTGGCTGCAGCGCTGGGAAGAGTCGGGTCTTGTCAGAAGGGGCGTCGTGACAGCGACGAACTTTCGGGCGTCCGACGATCCCGCGTTGGCGCCGCTCGTGAGTCTGTTCCGGCAAAGCAGCGAACTGGTCGCTGATTTGCGAGACACGCTTGCGGGCGTCGACGGCGCGAAAGCGGCCGCGATTTTCGGCTCTTTCGCGCGCAGCGAAGAAAAGGCAACGAGCGACATCGATGTCCTGGTGCTCGGCGATGTATCCGAGCTCAAGACCAATGCGTTGTTGCGCCCACTGTCCCGCAAGTACGGCCGGGCGTTCAACGCATCGGTATTTCCAGTCGAGCAATTCAGGCAACTGATCGAGCAAGGCGACGGTTTCGCGCGAGAAGTCATGGCGCAACCGCGGCTGTCTTTGCTAGGAGATCTTGATGCCGAAATTGCTCGATGAATGGCTGAACGAACCGGATACGCCGCTGGAAAAACAGCGGACGGTCAATAAAGCGCAGGTACAAGGTTGGCTGAAGGAAGCGGTACGCAAGTACGAAGATGCAGGGCGTTCGGCCAATAGCGAAAGCACGCGGATGGATGCCGCATACGACGCGACTTTCTTCTGCGCGCTTGCGGCGCTTGCGACACAGGCTGTGCGAGTGACATCCCGGCCGAGGCACCATGTGGTCGCGCTCGAGGCTGCCGCTGCGTTGATGGCGCTGCCTGCCGCTTTGATGGACGAGGCCGACGCGCTCCGCGAATGGCGTAACAGAAAATACCAGGGGTTCTTTTCCGCAACGGAACGCGACGTGGCGGACGGAATCGACACCGCGAAACGATATCTTGAAGCGACAAGCCTCTGGCTTCGGCAAAATGAGCCGCATTTGTTGAAGTAATAGGGCGTCGCCCCGTCAGAGCCGCGCCGGATCAGACTAGCGTTCGTTGCCAGCCTGATCCGGAAAACGGAACAGCACGCGTAACTCTGCCCTAAAACGTCCCCATCACCGACTTCGGCTCCAGATAAGCCTCGAGCCCCATCGTCCCCATCTCGCGGCCGATACCCGATTGCTTGAACCCGCCGAACGGCACGGCCGGGTCGTGCGTGATCGCGTTGATCATCACGCGGCCCGCATCGATGCGCGAGACCACTTCACGCGCTTTCGCCGCGTCGGCCGAGACGACATACGCCTGCAGCCCGTAGGTCGTGTCGTTCGCAATAGCGATCGCCTCTTCGAGATCGCGATACGCGATGATCGACAGCACCGGGCCGAAGATTTCCTCGCGCGCGATCGTCATATCGTTGTGCACATCGGTGAACACCGTAGGCCGCACGAACCAGCCCGACTTGAGACCATCGGGCCGCCCTTCGCCGCCGGTCAGCAGACGCGCGCCTTCATCGATGCCGATGCGGATATAGCGCTGCACGCGGTTCCACTGCTTCTCGCTGACCATCGGACCGATCACGGTTGCCGGGTCGCGCGGATCGCCCGATTGCGTCTTTTCGGCTGCGGCGCGAATGCGCATCTCGAACTCCGCGAGGCGCTGCTGCGGTACGAGAATGCGTGTGCCGGCGATGCAAGCCTGCCCGTTGTTCATAAAGCCCGCCTGCAGCGCAAGCGGCACCGCTTCTTCGAAATTGGCGTCGTCGAGCACGATAAACGGCGATTTGCCGCCCAGCTCGAGCGTGATGCGCTTGAGCGTATCGGCACCGGCGCGCAGGATCGTCTTGCCGACCGCGGTCGAGCCCGTGAACGAAATCTTCGCGATGTCCGGATGCGCGCTCATCGTGGCGCCCACCACGTCGCCGCGCCCCGTGACGATATTGAACACGCCGGCCGGCACGCCTGCCTCGTGCAGCGCTTCGGTGACGATGCGCGTCTGGATCGCGCTCATCTCGCTCGGCTTGATGACGGCGGTGCAGCCCGCCGCCATCGCGGTCGCAAGCTTGTTGCAGATGAAATGCGCATTCGCATTCCACGGCGTGATCAGGCCGGCGACGCCGACCGGTTGCATCACGACCTCGCTCTCGTTGATGCGCCGCGTGAAATCGTATTGCCGCAGCGTCTTCGCTGCTTCGGCCATCGCGGTTTGCGCGTATTTGGCCATCCAGCGCGCGCGGACCACCGGCGAGCCGTATTCCTCGACGATCGCTTCGTAAAGCTCGTCTTCTCGCGCGGCGACTGCATTGCCCATGCTTTGCAGCATGTCGAGCCGCTCGCTTTTGCTGGTTCGCGAGAACGACGCGAATGCGCGCTTCGCGGCTGCGACCGCGCGATTCGCATCATGTTCGTCGGCGAGCCGCACGCGGCCGATCACCTGCTCAGTCGCCGGGTTGAACAGATCGAACATTTCCTCGCCGTGCGGCGTCACGAACTCGCCGTCTATGTAGATTTTGTCGATGCTTTGCATGAATCGGAGGCTCCTGTACGTGCATGAACGTGCTGAGTGGCTCTCAAAGATAGGTCCAGTCCGTTGGCCTGACTAGCCATATAATCGAGCACGACTTGTTGAACGATTTAGGACAATGGAAACTTCCGGGCTGACGGAACTGGAGGCAGTGCTGGCCGTGGCGCGCCACCGCAGCTTTCGCGCGGCGGCAACCGAACTGGGCGTGTCGAAGTCGGCGCTGAGCCATGCCATCGCGGCGCTGGAAGCGCGCATCGGCGTGCGGCTCTTCAATCGCACTACGCGCAGCGTTTCGTTGACCGAAGCAGGCGCCCAGTTCGCCGATAGCGTCGCGCCCGCGCTGTCGGCGATCCGCACTGCGCTCGAGCAGGCGGGGAGCTATCGTGATACACCATCGGGCAACTTGCGGATCAACACATCCGCAGGGGCGGCTCGCCAGGCGATGCCGATCTTTATCGAATTCCTGCGCCGCTACCCGGAGATGAAGCTCGACATCGTCACCGAGGGCCGGATGATCGACATCGTCGTCGAAGGTTTCGATGCGGGTATTCGTCTCGCGGAGGCCGTGCCGCAAGACATGATCGCGGTGCCGCTGGGCCCGATGCTGCGCTTTGCGGTGGCGGGCAGCCCCGCGTATTTCGTGGAGCATCCGCAGCCGCGCACGCCTGCCGATCTCGCCGCGCATCGCTGCATCCGCACGCGGATGCCGAGCGGCGCGATCTATCACTGGGAGTTCGAGCGGCACGGCGAGGCGCTGACGATCGACGTGAAAGGCGCGATCACGCTCGACGATCCCGAGTTGATGCTGTCGGCCGCGCGCGCGGGCCTTGGGCTGACGTACCTGACCGAATGGACAGTCGGCGCCGATCTGCAAGCCGGCACGCTGCGGCGTGTGCTGGCCGACTGGACGCCGCCATTTGATCGCTTATCTCTTTACTATCCGGGGCGGCGTCATGTGCCCGCGGGGTTGCGGGCGCTGATCGATCTGATTCGCGAGCGCGGCGGGGCGCGTGCTTAGGCTTACTGTGGCTGGGACTGCGGCATGATCGCAGGGCTCGAGGCGGGCGATGCGGTGCCCGCATGCTCCACGACGGGCTCGAGGCCCGGCGTTAAGGCGGCCGACGCCGCCGCGGCATCCGATGCGGCCGCGGGCGCGACCGCCGCGGCTGTGCCGGCCATTGCGGCGGCCTTTTCTGATGCCGCCGCAGTCGCCGGCGTGGTGGCCGCGGCAGTGCCCGAAATAGGCGGTGTCATCGCGGCACCTGCCGACGCCGATGTCGCCACCGCATTCGATGCCGCTGCCGCGGGCAACGCCTTGGCTGGCGTCGCTGTCACAGGAAGCGCGGCAACCGGCGTGGGTGGCGCGGTAACCGTCGCGGGCGCCGCAACAAGTGCCGGCGCGGGCAACGGCAACGGATCGCCAGGCAACGATTTCTCGTCGACCGTTGTACCGGGCACCGGCGCGGTACGCACGGAGGCCTGCAAATACCGTCCGACGAGATCGAAGAATCGATCGTAGAACTTGTCGGACTGGATCGTCTCGCTTGAGATCTTGACCATCGCGTCGCTGTTCGAGCGAATCGGCAGTGACACCGAGCCGAGAATGCTCAACCCGACGCTGGCCGACGTATCGCTTTTCTTCAGCGCATAGCCGTTTTGCACGGCGTTCACGTAGACCACGCTCGAATTCACGGCATCGTCGCCTGCTGTGCACACCACATGAAATTCGACGGTGTAATGCGAGTCGCTGGCCGGCTGGAAATTCTTCGACGCATCGATCGTATCGGGCCGCGCGGCCGTGGTCATATAGCCTTGGCTCAGCAGCGCGCGCCGCGCCGAATCGCATGCTTCCGCGCTTGATACGGTGAACGTGTGCATGAACGGACTCGTCTCGTTGCTGAGGAACTCGTCCTGCAGCTTCGGTTTGGGCGTGGATGAACACGCGGCAAGCGCGACGGCGAGCCCGGGCAGCAGCACGAGCGCGAATCGGGATGAACGGGTGAGCATGTTGAAAGCGGGCGAGTCAGCAAACGGCGGGCAACGAAAGCGTCGACGCGCGACGCCTCCAAAGAGCCGGGATGCATTGTAGAGCGGTTCGCCCCGGCGAGGTAAAACACGCGCTATTTTTGCAACGCCGCCGCAGGCTGCTAGTGCGACATTAATGCGACATGCCGGGCGCTGCGCGCGGCAATTCGATCGTAAAAACGGTGCCGCGTTCCGCATCCGATGCGCCGGACACTCTGCCGCCATGCATCTGCACGATCGTGCGCACGATATGCAGGCCGAGCCCGAGTCCTCCGCGGGCGCGGGCTTCTGCAGACTGGCCGTCCGCGGGGCGTCCACCCGCAGGCTGAGGCCCGCCCGTGGCACGGCTATCCATCGCGCGCCGGCCCGGCGTCGTGCTGCCGAACGCTTCGAACAGATGCGGCATCACGCTGGCCGGAATCGCGCCGTCATTCGTAATGGTCAGCGTAATGTTCCGCGTGTCGCTGCCGTCGATATCGACGGCGATGCGTCCGTCCTGCGCGCCGTGATGCAAGGCATTGCTGATCAGATTGGAAATGGCCTGCCAAAGCAGATCGGTGTCCCAATTGCCGCTGCAGTCGCCGCGCGCATCGAGCGCGATGCGCTCGACGCCTTCCTGCGTCGCGAATTCTTCGATCACCGAACGACACAGCGCGGCGAGATCGGCGTTGCGCGGCGCAAGCGGCATGCGGCCGCCTTGCAGCCGCGCGAGGTTCAGCAGCTGATGCACCATGCGCGACATCCGTAGCGAGCTGTTCCTGATGCGGTTCGCGACGGTCACCGCCTGCTCGTCGGGCGCGTTGCGCACCAGATATTCGGCCGATGCGAGCACGGTGCCAAGGGGTGTGCGCAGATCGTGTCCGAGCACGGCCATCAGCATTTCGTTTGCTTCGAGCAGCTGGCGCGTCGCGAGCAGTTGATCGGCGAGCTGACGCTTGTGCTGCTCGAGCTGCACGAACACATCGACCTTCGATTGCAGAATGCGCGGATCGAACGGCTTGTGCAGGAAGTCGACGGCGCCCGCTTCGTAGCCGCGGAACGTGCGCGATGCGTCTTCGGCGGTCGCGGTCAGAAAGATGATCGGCACATGTGACGTGCGTGGGCTGCCGCGCATCAGCGATGCGAGTTCGAAGCCGTTCATGCCCGGCATATTGACGTCGAGAATCGCGAGTGCGGCATCGTGCTTGAGCAGCAGATCGAGCGCCGCGGTCCCCGAATTGGCGACGAGCAGCTCGACACCGGGACGTGACAGCAACGCTTCGAGCGCCGTGATGTTATGGGCGATGTCGTCGACGATCAGGATATTGACTGATGGATGCGCCATGGCGTCGGATCACGATGAGGCCGGCAATGCGGCGAGCCGCTGGGCCATGAGAGTTGGAGAAAGAATGTCGTCGACCGCTCCCCGAGCGATCGCCGCGCGCGGCATGGTGGCCGAGCTTGCCGTTTGCGGGTCCTGCACCCACGCGACGCCACCCATCGCGCGAATCACTTCAAGTCCATGCGAGCCGTCGTCGTTCGCGCCTGACAGCAGAATACCGAGCAGCCGCGTCGCGTACACATGCGCGGCCGATTCGAACATCACATCGATCGACGGCCTCGAGTAGCGCACCGATGAATCGATCGACAGCGCGATCGTGCGGTCGTCGTCGACCAGCATGTGATAGCCGGGCGGCGCGACATGCACACGGCCCGCGACGACGCGTTCGCCCGAATCGGGTTCGACCACCGGCAGCCGGCAGCGGTAGCGGAGCGATTCGACGAGATAGCTCGGCGAATCGGCCGGCAAATGCGAAACGATCAGCATAGCCGGCGCGAAGTCCGCCGGCAGCGACGCCAGCAGCAGCGCCATCACTTCGGTGCCGCCCGCCGAGCCGCCGAGCACGACCGCGTCGAACGCGCGCGCGGAACGGGGCGCTTCTGGCGCGGCGGCGGCACGGGCTCTGTCGTCTCGCATAAGGGTCCTGTTCAGTCGGTCGGTCGAAGCCGGGTTCAAAATCAGCGGTTTAATGTGTACCGCATTTAACGTCTACTCGGTTTAACGACAATTCAAACGTCGAATTTAGCGCCGATTCCGGCGCGATGTCCGATGCTGCATTCGTTGCCGCATTTACCGTTTCTGATAGATGCGTTCGTGTTCGCGAAACTCTTCGAAACCGTCATAGTGGTTCGAAAAGCGCAGGCTTTCCTTGCTGCCGAGCCCTAAAAAGCCGCGCCGCACGAGCGAACGCTCGAACAGACCGAGCGCGCGGTCCTGCAGGCCGCGATCGAAATAGATCAGCACATTGCGGCACGACACGAGATGCGCTTCGAGAAACACTTCATCGGTCGACAGGCTATGGTCGGCGAACACGACGCGGTCGCTTAGCGAACCGGCGAAGCGCGCGCCGCCATATGCCGCATGGTAATAGTCCGACAGCGAATGCTTGCCGCCCGCTGCAAGATAGTTGCGCGTAAAGCCGGCAATGCGGTCGAGCGCATAAATGCCTGCTTCGGCGCGTGCGAGCGCGCCCGGATTGATATCGGTCGCGTAAAACAGCGTGCGTTCGGTCAAACCCGCTTCGTCGAAGAGAATTTTCAGCGACCACAATTCCTCGCCGGTGCTGCAGCCCGCCACCCACACCTTGATCGACGGATACGTCTGCAGGAGCGGCAGCACATGTTCGCGCAGCGCGAGAAAGTACTGCGGGTCGCGGAACATGTCGCTGACCTGCACCGTCAGGTAGTGAAACAGCCGGCTGAACTCGGTCTCGCTGCGCATGATGCGGTCTTGCAGTTGCGACAGCGAGGTCAGCCCGAACTCCTCGAGCGCCTGCGCGAGCCGACGCCGCAACGACGACATCGCATAATGCCGGAAGTCGTGCTGATACTTGAGGTAGATCGCTTCGAGCAGCAGCTTCAGCTCGATATCGAAATCGTGCATCCGCTGCGGCGACAGCTCGTAGGACGAGCGGGTCATCAGGTTCGTCTCCATGCTGATGCAGCTTTCCATTCGGTCCGGCGCGCGTTCGAGCGGGCGGCTATCGCGACTGGCGCGGCTAGCGCTGTCGCAGCCACACGCGGCACAGCGAGATCAGCTTGTCGACGTCGATCGGCTTCGAAATATAGTCGTCGGCGCCCGCTTCGAGACAGCGCATCCGGTCGTGCGCCATCGCCTTCGCGGTCAGCGCGATGATCGGCAACTGCGAGAAGCGCGGATTCGCGCGAATCTGCGCGGTCGCGGTCAGGCCGTCCATCTCCGGCATCATGATGTCCATCAGCACGAGATCGACGTCGACGCCCTGTTCGAGCAGGTCGAGCGCCTCGCGGCCGTTGCGCGCGATTTCGAGCCTTGCGCCGAGCGGCTCGATCACGTGCGACAGCGCGAAGATATTACGCACGTCGTCTTCGGCGAGCAGGATCGTGCGGCCCTCGAACGCGTTGTCGCGCTGCCGCACGGTGCGCAGCATCCGTTGCTGTTCGGGCGCGAGCGACGATTCGACGCTATGCAGGAAGAGCGTCACTTCATCGAGCAGCCGTTCCGGCGACTTCGCCCCCTTGATGATGATCGACTTCGAATAGCGGCGCAGACGGTGCTCCTCATCGCCGGACAGCATGCGGCCCGTGTAGACGATCACAGGCAGCGTCTGCAGGGCGGTATCGGCGGCCATCCGTTCGAGCAGGTCGTAACCGGTGCCATCGGGCAGCGCGAGGTCGGTGACGACGCAATCGAACTGCGTGCGCCCGAGTTCCTCGAGCGCTTCCCCGAGCGTTGCGACGGCGACGATCTCGGTGCTGGCACTTTGCAGCAGCGCACGGATGCTTTCGCGCATCGCGCGATCGTCTTCGATGACGAGCACGCGTTTCATATGCTGCTGCAGGCGCGTTTCGAGCCGGCGAATCGCGGCCTCGAGCGTGGTGCGCGCGGTGGGCTTCAGCGTATAGCCGACCGCGCCCAGATGCAGCGCTTTTTCCGCATGATCGGTCGCCGACACGATGTGAATCGGAATATGGCGCGTGGCCGGATCGTTCTTCAGCCATTCGAGGACCGTCAAACCCGAACGGTCCGGCAAGCCGACGTCGAGCAGCACCGCGGTCGGCTGCAGGTCGCGCACCATCGCGACGCCGCTCGCGGCATCGGTCGCGTGGATAAAGTCGAATTCGAGTTCATGCGCGAGATCGCGCAGGATTTCGGCGAAGGCAAGGTCGTCTTCGATGGCGAGAATCAGCCGCTGGACGTGCTTGCGGTTGTGGCGGTCGTCGTCGATCGGCTGGCGCGTGGTGTCGGAACGCAGGCCGCCCAATCCGCGCGTGGCGGGGAGCTTGCCGGCTGTCGATGGGTCCGATAAGTAGGGGGCGGTGCCGCTGCCTGTGCCGGCCGGTGCGGCGGCGCGCGCAAGCGCTGCTGCGGCGCCGGCGTCGCCCGACGTGACCGGCGTACTGGATGCGCCCGACATCCCCGACGTACCGGATATACCTGACGTAGCCGACGACACCCCGCGCAAATTACCCGCTGGCGTCGGCGCGACTTGCGCCATCGTCGCGACGGCTTCGGCCGAAAACTCGGTGGGCAGCCACAGCGTGAACACGCTGCCGCGTCCAAGGTCGCTTACCACGCCGATGCGTCCGCCGAGCAGCCGCGCAAATTCGCGCGAAATCGACAGCCCCAGGCCGCTGCCGCCGTAGTGTCGGCTCGTTGATCCGTCCGCTTGCTGGAACGCGTCGAAAATCATCTCGAGCTTATCTTCGGCGATGCCGATGCCGGTGTCGCGCACGTCGACACGCAGCATGCCTGCTTCGGCGGCGATGTCGAGGGCGACTTCGCCGCGCTCGGTGAACTTCAGCGCGTTCGAGAGCAGGTTGCGCAGAATCTGCGTGAGACGCTGGCCGTCGGTCACAATCGTATCCGGCACGCCGGGCGCGCGTTGCGCGGAGAATTGCAGATGCTTCGCGGCCGCCATCGGCTCGAACATCTCGCGCAGCGATCGCAGCAGCGCGTCGATCGAAATGCTGACCGGCTCGATCGTAATCTGCCCGGCCTCGACCTTCGACAGATCGAGAATGTCGTTGATCAGCACGAGCAGGTCGCTATTCGATGCATGAATCGTTTCCGCGTAACGCACCTGTTCGTCGCTCAGATTGCCGGTGCGGTTTTCCTGCAGCAGCCGCGCGAGAATCAGCGAGCTGTTGAGCGGCGTGCGCAGCTCGTGCGACATGTTCGCGAGGAACTCCGACTTGTAGCGGCTCGATTGTTCGAGACGCGCGGCGTTTGCGGCGAGTTCGTCCTGCGCCGACAGCAGTTCGGCTTTTTGCCGCTCGAGCCGCTGCGCGTATTCCTCGAGCTGCACATTGGTCTGTTCGAGCTCCGCCTGCTGCGCTTCGAGCCGCGTTTGCGACTCGACGAGCGCGCGGCCGCGTTCCTCGAGCCCTTCGTTCGACACGCGCAGCTCTTCCTGCTGCACCTGCAATTCCTCGTTGAGCTGCTGCGTTTCGGCAAGCGCATCCTGCAGACGCTCACGATAAAGCGCCGCTTCGATAAAGTCGCCGATGCTCGTCGACACGAGCTGCAGGAATTCCTGATCGCGCGCGCCGGCAGGCCGCATAAAGCCCATTTCGACAATACCGTTCACGGCGCCGTCGTTCTCGATCGGTTGCACGATCACGCTGGTCGGCGCGCCCGCGCCCGTGGCGGAAACCACCTTGATGTAGTTGTCGGGCACCTGATGCAGCACGATGGTCCGGCGCGACGACGCGGCCTGCCCGACGAGGCCTTCGCCATCATGGAAGTTACGCGTGTTCTGTTCGCTCTCCGCGCTGAAGCCGTACGTCGCGACGCGCCGCAATTCGCCGTTGATCCGGTCGCGCACATACAGCGCGGCGACAATGACGTCGAGGTACTGCGCAAGAAACTCGAGAATCGCGCGGCCGACGAGCGGCGCCGTCGCCTGGCCGACCACTTTTTCCGCGAGCAGCCGCTGGCCCGAACGCAGCCACACCTGCTGCTGCAACTGTTCGGTATGCGCGACCTGCTGTTGCAGCACCGCGTCGTAGTTGCCGGAAAGATTGAGCAGATCGCGGCGGCCGCGAAACGCGAGCAGCGCGCTGATCAACACGCTAAATACGAGGAACACGGCGACGGTCGTGCCGGTCAGGCTGCGCGCCGCATCCGAGCGCTGGTGCCGCAGGTCCTGTTCGAGTTCGAGAAAATCGCCGAATATGCGGCGCGTCTCGTCGAATTCGGCCTTGCCGCGTCCGGCGGCAACGATGTCGGTGACGTCCTGATGCTTGCGCTTCAGGTCGATCATCTGCTGCGCGTAGGCGTTCCAGCGCGCCTGGATCGTCTGAATGGTCTTCAGCTTTTCGATTTGCGGGGGATTGTCCGCCACCAGCCCCGTCAGCTCGGCGATCTGCGACTGGAAGCGCGGCTGGCCGGCCTGATACGGTGCGAGAAACGCGTCGTCGCCCGTCAGCAGAAAACCGCGCAGCGACGACTCGCGATCGACCGCGAGACGCAGCGCTTCGTTTGCGTCGCCGATCACGCGCTCCGAGTGTTCGACCCAGTTCACCGTCGACACGAGGTAGGCGATCAGCACGGCGAATACGGCGATCGTCACGAGTCCGACCGCGAGCGGCAGCGCGATATTGCGCCGGATAATGCGCCTGAAATTCGCCTGGTCGACGGTGGCGACGGCCGCGGTCTTGCCGGGCTTCCCGTCCGCTTGTTCTAATGATGTCGGCATTTTTGACTGGAATAGCTTGGGCTTGTCGGATTGTCGTATACCAAGGCCGAATGTCGCAATGCGGAGCGAAAAATACCGGCCGTCGAGCGTCGGAAGTATCACATAGTCGCTTTACCCATGTGTACCAGGCGCGCAGCGACGCGTCCGGTTCCGGCGACACTTACGGTGTGAAATGTGGTTGGACCGCGGGCGGTGCCCCATAGCCCGCGGGGGTTGGGGCGCGGCGTTGTCGCGCGCGCCCGCTGCGGATTACTGGCTCGCGCCCTGGCCGATGCCGGCCTTTCTCTGCGCGTTCTGCAGGTTTTGCGGGTAGTTCGGATCGTCGCGGCCCGGCTCGTAACCGTTCTCTTCGAGTTGCTTGAGCTCGGCATTGCGCTTCGCGCGTGCTTCCTTGCGCGCCTGCTTCTGCGCGGCCTTGCGCTGCGCCTTGGTCATGCTTGCGGCGGCTGGCGCCGCATTGGTTGCCCCATTCGTCGCCCCATTCGTTGCCCCGTTCGCCGACGGGTTCGCCGGATGTACCGCGGCGCCGCCTTGCGTACCGCCCGCCTGCGCGTTGTCCTGTGCAAAGGCACCGGTTGCCGCGCCGGCCGCGAGCGCGGCGCCCGCGATCCACGCGGCGAGCTTCATGGTGTGTCTGTTATGAGCCTTAGTCTTCATCTGCATACTCTCCTTTTTGAGTTTTACTTCCCATCATTGTTGGACGACGAGGATTGGAACAACTTCTGGCACGGCGGCGATAGCTGGTCGTAGTGCTCCTTCATGCATGCCTCGATCTTGTCCTTGTTCGGGATTTCGGCTGAGCAAAGCCGGAATGCGTCGCGACGGCAGGCCTTGTTCGCGTCTTTATCCGATGACGCGGCGAACGCGACACTGCTGCCGGCTGAAACGAATGCCAGCAGTACAGCGAAGAATTTACGTTTCATCGTCCCTCTCCCTTGCGCAAAAAAAGCGGTCCATCTTCCGCTAGCCTGACAAGAGCAAAAAACGAACCTGCCTGTTGTACCTGGTCTTCGCACCAGGCCGCAACTCGCGACTCGCATGCTATGCTTGGCTCACCCCGGCGGGCCCCGCCCTGTGTGCCGGTCCACAGCGGTTCGGCCGCAATCAGCTCCGCGCACAAGTCCGCATTCGAGCGGCTTAGAAAATAAACGGCAATGGACTATCGGCACCTCCAGCAACGAAAAAGCATGCACGCCCGCATCGTGCAGGAATTGGGCATCGAGATCGTCAGCGGGCGGCTGCAGCCGGGCGAACGGCTGCCGGCGGAATCCGCCCTCTGTGAACAGTATGGAGTGAGCCGGCCGGTTTTGCGCGAAGCGACGCGCGTGCTCGTGGCCAAAGGGCTCGTCGTATCGAAGCCGCGCGTGGGAAGCATCGTGCGCGCGCGCGACGAGTGGCACATGCTCGATCCCGACGTGCTGTACTGGACGCTCAACAGCATCCCTGAAGGCGAGTTCTTCCGCGCGCTGATGACGGTGCGGCGCATCATCGAGCCGGCGGCCGCGGCGCTCGCGGCGACCGCTGCCACCGATGAAGACCTCAAGCGCATCAACTCCGCCTACGACCAGATGGAGCACGCGCAAAACGCGGGCGCGCTGCTCGAGCCGGACCTCGAATTTCACCGCGCGATCATGGCTGCAACGCACAACGACATGCTCGCGTATATCGGCAACATGATGTCGCTGGCGCTATCGGAGTCGATCAAGCTGACGAGCCGCCATCCGGACACGCATGCGCTGTCGCTGCCGCGGCACAAGGCAATCCTGACGGCGATTCTGAACCGCGACGCGCTCGGCGCACGGCAGGCGAGCCTCGTGCAGCTCGAGAACGCGCGCGCCGACGCCGATTCGATTCTGGGGGTGGCGACGCGCGGGCTCGGCTAGCAGGCGAGGTGCGAGCGCGGTCGCGCGGCGAGGGCGGCTTGCCGCGGCGCGCGCGTCCCGGCGAGGGTGGTTGCCGGCGCAACCATCACGATCACGCCGGCGTCATCTTGAAGCGGAGAAAGCGAAAAAGGGCCTCGAGGGCCCTTTTTCACATCAAGCACAGCGGGCGCGCGGATTACCCGCGCGACATTCTCAGTGCGAATGTCTCAGTCCGAATGACTCAGTGCGAATGCGACGGCACTTCCGCACCGCGGCAACCGACCAGGAAGTCGAAGTCGCAGCCTTCGTCGGCCTGCAGCACGTGCTCGATATACAGGTTACGGTAGCCGGTCGCATCCTTCGGGTTCGGCTTCTGTGCTTCCTTCCATTCGGCAAGACGCGCGACCATTTCCTTTTCGTCAATATCGAGGTGCAGCTTGCCGGCCTCGCAGTCGAGCTCGATCCAATCGCCCTCGCGCACGACCGCAAGCGGGCCGCCCGCGCGTGCTTCAGGCGCGACGTGCAGCACGACGGTGCCGTACGCGGTGCCGCTCATGCGCGCGTCGGACACGCGCACCATATCGGTTACGCCTTGCGCGAGCAGCTTCGGCGGCAGGCCCATGTTGCCGACTTCGGCCATGCCCGGATAACCCTTCGGACCGCAGTTCTTCATCACGAGCACGGAATCCTTGGTGACGTCGAGCTCGGGGTCAGCGATGCGCTTCTTGTAGTCGTCGAAGTTCTCGAACACGACCGCGCGGCCGCGGTGCTTGAGCAGCGCGGGCGTTGCGGCCGACGGCTTCAGCACCGCGCCGTTCGGCGCGAGGTTGCCGCGCAGCACGCACAGACCGCCGTCGGCGACGAGCGGCTTGTCGAGCGGGCGAATCACTTCGTCGTTATAGTTCGGCGCGTCCTTCACGTTGTCCCAGATCGACTGGCCGTTCGCGGTCAGCGCGTCCGGATGCGGCAGCAGGCCCGCTTCGCCGAGGCGGCGCAGCACGGCCGGCAGGCCGCCCGCGTAATAGAACTCTTCCATCAGGAAGCGGCCCGACGGCTGCAGGTCGACGACGGTCGGCGTGCCGCGGCCGATGCGCGTCCAGTCGTCGAGGGAGAGGTCGACACCGATGCGGCCGGCGATCGCCTTCAGGTGAATCGCCGCATTGGTCGAGCCGCCGATCGCCGCGTTCGCGCGGATCGCGTTCTCGAATGCCTCGCGCGTAAGCAGTTTGGACAGACGCAGGTCCTGCAGCGCCATCTCGACGATCCGCATGCCGGACATATGGGCGAGCACGTAGCGGCGCGCGTCGACAGCCGGAATGGCCGCGTTGTGCGGCAGCGTCACGCCGAGCGCTTCGGCCATGCAGGCCATCGTCGACGCGGTGCCCATCGTGTTGCAGGTGCCGGCCGAGCGCGACATGCCTGCTTCGGCGGACATGAACTCGTGAATCGAAATCTTGCCGGCCTTCACCTGTTCGGACAGTTGCCAGACCACGGTGCCCGAGCCGATGTCGCGGCCATGATGCTTGCCGTTCAGCATCGGTCCGCCGGTCACGAGAATGGCCGGCACGTCGCAGCTTGCCGCGCCCATCAGCAGCGCGGGCGTGGTCTTGTCGCAGCCGGCGAGCAGCACGACCGCGTCGATCGGATTGCCGCGGATCGATTCCTCGACGTCCATGCTGGCGAGGTTGCGCGTGAACATCGCGGTGGGCCGCAGATTCGATTCGCCGTTCGAGAACACCGGGAACTCGACCGGGAAGCCGCCTGCTTCGAACACGCCGCGCTTCACATGTTCGGCGAGCTTACGGAAATGCGCATTGCAAGGCGTCAGTTCCGAGAACGTATTGCAAATGCCGATGATCGGCTTACCGTTGAATTCGTGGTCCGGAATGCCCTGGTTCTTCATCCAGCTGCGGTACATGAAGCCGTTCTTGTCGGCGGTACCGAACCACTGGGCCGAGCGGAGCTTGCGAGGTTGATCAGTCATGTTGTCTCGATCGGATTTTGTTCAATATAGTAAGACTATATGCGATGCTGGCCATCCGTGCCAAGCCTCGCTACAGCTAGACTTTTGGCTGCGGCGGCGTCGGTCTGATTCTGGAGCGCGTTTGCCCGTGACACCACTATTACGTGCCGCATATCGGGAATTTACTCTCACTCGCGGACAAATAGAATGACTTTTTATGCCGCGAGAATGGGGGAAAACACTAATCACTAGACGGATCGCTCGCGCATATAGTTTGGCTAATTCAAGATTGCGCCCAGGTTGCGCCCTGTGCGCACGGCAGAACAACAGGAGTCTCAAATAGTGGTTACCTCGCCTCGCTTCTCCGGTCTTTTCCCCGTCGCGCCGACGCCGTTTACCGCGTCGGGCGAACTCGACCTCGACGGCCAGCGGCGTGTGATCGATTGCATGGTCGATCAGAAGGTCGACGGCATCTGCATCCTCGCGAACTACTCCGAGCAGTTCGTGCTGACCGATGCGGAACGCGACACGCTCGTCGATCTGTGTCTGACGCATACCGCGGGCCGCGTGCCCGTGATGGCCACCTGCAGCCACTTCAGCACGCAGATCGCGAGCGACCGCGCAAAGCGCGCCGTCGCCGCGGGCGCGAGCATCATCATGGTGATGCCGCCGTATCATGGCGCCTCGCTGCGCGTCGACGAAAACGCCATGTTCGAGCACTTCGCGCGTATCGCCGATGCCGCCGGCGTGCCGGTCATGATTCAGGATGCGCCTCTTTCCGGGGTCGCGCTGTCGGTGCCGTTCCTGGTCCGCGTGGCAAGGGAGTTGCCGCTCGTGCGCTACTTCAAGATCGAAGTGCCGGGCGCGGCCGCCAAGCTGCGCGCGCTGATCGCAGCGGGCGGCGACGTGATCGAAGGGCCGTTCGACGGCGAGGAAGCGATCACGCTGATGCCGGACCTCGACGCCGGCGCGACCGGCACGATGTCGAGCGCGTTGCTGCCGGATCTGATCCGTCCAGTGTTCGACGCCTTCCGCGCCGGACGCCGCGACGAGGCGCGCGCCGGCTACGCGCGCATCCTGCCGCTCATCAACTACGAAAACCGCCAGTGCGGGTTACGGGCGACCAAAACCGTCATGATGGAAGGGGGCGTGATCAAAAGCGACGCGGTGCGTCATCCGCTCGAAGCGCTGTCGGGCGCGACACGCGCCGAACTGCTCGAACTCGCGCGCGAAGCGAATCCGCTCGCGCTGCGCTGGGGTCATTGAACCTGATCAATGAAGCGCGGCCAAAAAGCGCGTAACCGTTAAAACAGTAGAAGCAGCGGTATGAACAGAAAACTTTCGATCGGTATCGTCGGCGTCGGCAAAATCGCGCGCGACCAGCATCTGCCCGCCATCGCGGGGCTCGAGCGCTTCGAACTCGTCGCGTGCGCGAGCCGCAATGCGACAGTCGAGGGCGTGCGCAACTACCCGACCATCGACGCGCTGCTCGAAGGCGAGCCCGATCTCGATGCGATTTCGCTGTGCGCGACGCCGCATGTGCGCTTCGACCAGGCGCGCGCCGCGCTCGCGGCCGGCAAGCATGTGATGCTCGAGAAGCCGCCCGGCGCAAGCGTGCATGAAGTGGAAGTGCTGCGCGAGATGGCGCGTGCGGCCGGCCGCACGCTGTTCGCGACCTGGCATTCGCGCTATTCGCCCGCTGTCGAAGTGGCGCGCGAATGGCTTGAGAAGCGCGCGATTCAATCGGTTCACGTGCGCTGGAAAGAAGATGTGCGGCGCTGGCATCCGGGCCAGGAATGGATCTGGACGCCGGGCGGTCTCGGCGTGTTCGATCCGGGCATCAATGCGCTGTCGATCGTCACGCGCATGCTGCCGCGCGAAGTGATCCTGAAGTCGGCGGAGCTGCACGTGCCGTCGAACCGTCAGACCCCGATCGCCGCCGAGCTCGATTTCGTCGACGAAGCAGGCGTACCCGTGCATGCATCGTTCGACTGGCGCTATGGCCCGGTCGAGCAATGGGAAATCGAAGTGCAGACGAGCGACGGCACGCTGTTCCTGACGGAAGGCGGCAAGCGCCTGTCGATCGCGGGCAAGCCCGTCGATCTCGCGGCCGAACGCGAATATCCGGCGCTGTACGAGCGTTTCCAGTGGCTGATCGATCACGGCGAGCAGGACGTCGACGTGCGTCCGCTGCGCCTTGTGGCTGATGCGTTCCTGCTCGGCAGCCACCATGCAGTCGAGCCTTTCGAGGACTGAGCAGGAAAAAAACAGAGTAACGGAAGAAAGCGGCGCTGCGAGCACCGAGGGCATCGACGTGCGCAAAGAAGCCGCAATCAGGACGTAACCAGGCAACACACAAACGCAACAACAAATGCAGCACACCCAATCAGGGCAATCAACGTAATTAACCGCACCTACGATTCAACGACTCAAAGGAGACACGCATGACCAACCCGATTCGCCGCCTGACGCTGTCCGCGCTCGTGGCCGCCATGTGCGCGGCGCCGTTCGCGCTGCCCCTGTCCGCTCACGCCGATGCGCCGCTGAAGATCGGCGTGCTCGTGAAGATGCCGGAGCAGGCATGGTTCATCAATGAAGAAAAGGCAGCGACCGCGCTCGGCCAGAAGGAAGGCTTCTCGGTGGTCAACATCGGCACGCCTGACGGCGAGAAGGTGCTCGCCGCGATCGACAACCTCGGCGCGCAAGGCGCGCAGGGCTTCGTGATCTGCCCGCCGGACGTGCGTCTCGGACCGGCGATTCAGGCCCGCGCGAAGCGCTACAACATGAAGTTCGTGACGGTCGACGACCAGCTCGTCGATTCGAGCGGCAAGCCGCTTGCAGGCGTGCCGCACCTCGGCATGTCGGCGTTCAAGATCGGCAATCAGGTCGGCCAGGCGATCAGCGACGAAATGAAGAAGCGCGGCTGGAAGCCGGAAGAAGTCGGCGCGATCCGCATCACCGACTACGAACTGCCGACCGCCAAGCTGCGCACCGACGGCGCGACCGAATCGCTGCTTGCCAACGGCTTCAAGAAGGACAACATCTTCGACGCGCCGCAAAAGACGACCGACGACGAAGGCGGCTTCAACGCAGCATCGCCGATTCTGTCGAAGCACCCGAACATCAAGAAGTGGGTGATCTTCGCGCTGAACGAAGAGTCGGTGCTGGGCGGTGTGCGCGCGACCGAGCAGGTGCATATTCCGGGTTCGGACGTGATCGGCGTCGGCATCAACGGCGCGGGCGAAGCGTTCGCCGAGTTCCAGAAGAAGGAACCGACGGGCTTCTACGGCACGATCGCCGTGAGTTCGACGAACCACGGCAAGCAGAGCGCGCAGAACCTCGTCGACTGGATCAAGTCGGGCAAGCAGCCGCCGGCCGATACGCAGACCACCGGCAAGCTGATGACGCGCGAGAACTGGAAGGACGTGCGCACGGAACTCGGGATTTAAGGCAGGGCGAGTTTCGACAGGCCGGGCCACCGGGCCAACGAGCCCCGGGTCTTTTCGCAAGGCTCGGCCTGATGTAACGCGCAGTTGTGGTACTGCGGGATGCAACAACGGAAACATCAACGATGACGGTCAATGAAACAAGCGCCGCTACGCAGCCAGCGAAGCCGCGCGTCGAAGGCGGCACGCATCTGGAGCTCGACGGAATTTCCGTGAGCTTCCCGGGCGTGCTCGCGCTCGACAACGTGTCGTTCCAGGTGCGCGGTGGCGAAGTGCACGGCCTGATGGGCGAGAACGGCGCGGGCAAATCGACGCTGTTGAAGGTGCTGTCGGGCGTGAATCAACCCGCGTCGGGCGTGCTGCGCCTCGCGGGCGTCGAGCATCAGTTCACGACCACGAAGGCGGCGATCGAGGCCGGCATCGCGATCATCTACCAGGAGTTGCATCTCGTTCCCGAGCTGACGGTTGCTGAAAACCTGATGCTCGGGCAATTGCCGAACCGCTTCGGTGTGCTCGACGAAAAGGCGCTGGTCAAGCGCGCGATCGGCGAGCTCGAGCGTCTCGGCGAATCGATCGACCCGAATACGCAGGTGAAGCGCCTGTCGATCGGGCAGCGGCAGATGATTGAGATCGGCAAGGCGCTGATGCGCGACGCGCGCGTGATCGCGTTCGACGAGCCGACGAGTTCGCTGTCCGCCAGAGAAACGGAGAATCTTTTTCGGATTATCAATGCGTTGCGTGCGCAAGGTCGCGCAGTGATCTACGTCACGCACCGCATGGATGAAGTCTACGAACTGTGCGACCGCGTCACGGTGTTCCGTGACGGGCGCCGCATCGAAACGTTCGACTCGGTTGCAGACCTCGACCGCGACCGGCTGATCAGTTGCATGGTCGGCCGGTCGATTCGGGATGTCTACGGTTACCGTGCGCGCCAAACCGGCGACGTGCAGCTCGAAGTGAAGGGGTTGCTCGGGCCGGGTCTGTCGGAGCCCGTATCGTTTTCCGCGAGGAAGGGCGAGATCGTCGGCTTCTTCGGGCTCGTGGGCGCGGGGCGCTCGGAGCTCATGAAGCTGATCTACGGCGCTGTGACGCCGACCGCCGGCCATATCGAACTGAACGGCAAGCAGATGACCTTCTCGACGCCGCGCGACGCGGTGCGCGCCGGCATTGCGCTGTGCCCCGAAGACCGTAAGCAGGAAGGCATCGTCGCGATCGCGTCGGTGGCCGACAATCTGAACATCAGCGCGCGGCGCCATTTCAGCGCGGCGCGCTTCCTGTTGAACGCGAAGCGCGAACGCGACCTCGCGCGCGAGTACATCGACAAGCTGTCGATCAAGACTCGCAATACCGAAACCGCGATCGGCACGCTCTCGGGCGGCAATCAGCAGAAGGTGATTCTGTCGCGCTGGCTTGCCGAGCGCATCGACATTTTCCTGCTCGACGAGCCGACGCGCGGCATCGACGTCGGCGCGCGTTCTGAAATCTACGACCTGCTGTACGAACTCGCGGAAGCGGGGCGCACGGTCGTCGTCGTGTCGAGCGATCTCGCTGAAGTGATCGGCATTGCCGATCGCGTGCTGGTGATGAAAGAAGGGCGCGTGGTCGGCGATCTGCCGAAGGCGCAGGCCACCCCTGACCAATTGATCAAACTGGCTCTGCCGCATTGAGCCGCTGACAGCAACGGGCGCGCGGGTCAGCGCGCCACTGGATGAAGATGACCATGCAAACTCCGACCACTCAAGCCACCCGTGCGGTGCAGCCCGGCGCGCCGTCGCACGCCGCGCGCACCTGGGATCTGATCAACAAGTCCGGCATCGTGATGGTGTTCATCATCCTGTTTGCCGTGCTGTCGGTGACCGTGCCCGACTTCCTGACAAGCCGCAACATGCAGGGCTTGTTGCTGTCGGTCACGCTGATCGGCTCGATCTCGGTGACGATGATGTTCGTGCTGGCGCTCGGCGAAGTCGACCTGTCGGTCGCGTCGATCGTCGCGTTTTCCGGTGTCGCCGCCTCAACCCTGATCACGGCGACGCATAGCGTGATGCTCGGCGTCGCCGGCGGTGTGCTCGCGGGCGGGGCGGTCGGGCTCGTGAATGGCGTGCTCGTCGCGCGCTACAAGATCAACTCGCTGATCGTCACGCTCGCGATGATGGAAGTCGTGCGCGGCCTCGCGTACATCACGTCGAACGGCGATGCGGTGATGATCTCCGAAGAGCGCTTCTTCGATCTCGGCGGCGGCTCGTTCCTCGGCATTTCGTACCCGATCTGGAGCAACATCGTCGGCTTCGTGGTGTTCGGCTTCCTGCTGCGCAAGACCGTGTTCGGCAAGAACGTGCTCGCGGTCGGCGGCAATGGCGAAGCGGCGCTGCTCGCCGGTTTGCCGGTTACACGCATCAAGATCACGGTGTTCGTGCTGCAAGGTCTCGTCACGGGTTTTGCCGGCGTGATGCTCGCCTCGCGGATGAGCCTTGGCGATCCGAAGACGTCGGTGGGCCTTGAACTCGGCGTGATTTCGGCGTGCGTGCTCGGCGGCGTTTCGCTGACGGGCGGCGTCGCGACGATCTCCGGCGTGCTGGTCGGCGTGCTGATCATGGGCTCGGTGCAGGACGCAATGAGCTTGCTCAACGTGCCGACGTTCTATCAGTACCTGATTCGCGGCGGCATTCTGCTGCTCGCAGTGCTGTTCGACCAGTTCCGCCGCAGCCGTCGGAAAGTTTGACGCGTCTGTCGCGAATGGCGTTGAAGTTGCTGCCGCGGTTGCCAATTTAGCGCGCGGCGGATCAAGGTGAGGATTTTCGGGAGCGAGTGCCTTTGGCACTCGCTTTTTGTTTGGGCGCACGGAAAGTGGCGTTTTTTAAGGGGCATTTGCCTCAATCGATGTGAAGCGGCCGACGCGGGAGACTCCAAAGGTGAGGTTTTTCGGGAAGCACTATATGTGGGAACTGCGGAGCCCCACTGATCACAGCTGTCAAACGACAGAGCCGGCCTTTTTCAGGCCCTCACGCTTTCTCGACGCAAACTTCCTCGTCAGATAGGTGCGTACAGGCTCTTCGATCAGCTTTGTCGCGATCACCGAAACCACAATGGTCAGCGCGACCGATATCGCGATCGTCTGTACCGGGTGCTGCTGGCTGTGAGGGAAATAGATAAACACAAGCCGGCCAATCGGGAAATGCAGGCAGTAGACCGGATACGACAGCCAGCCGAGGAAGTGCGCGAACTGTGCGCCGACGCGCCCGCTCGGCGCGATGCTTGCGCCGCGATAAACCATCAGCGGCGCGACGATAAAGATCACCGCCATCGGGAACAGGCCCTTGATGCCGAACGGGCACGCGACGAGAACGGCCAGCAGCACGTAAAGCGCGATGTCGTTACGGAGAATGCCCGATAGCACGCCACCGAATGGCTGCGGCAATGGCTTTTCATGCAGCAGGTACACGAGCACGCCCATCGTGAAGCCATACGCGACGCGAATGAAGCCCACGAAAAAATTGTGCGTGCCCCAGCCGGCGCCGAAGAACATCGGTACCGCGCCTTTGTGCTCCCATCCGAGCAACGCGCCGGTCGCGAGCAGCAGAAACGCGCTGCCTACGATGATCCGGATCAGGTCGCGTTTTTGCAGCCGCACCAGCACGAGTAGCGCAACGCTCGCGATCATTTCAAAGAACAACGACCACGCCGACGGATTGGCCGGAAAGATCTCGCCGACCGTAAACCGCTCGACGGGGAACTGCGCGGCAGCGCCCACGAAATTACCGACACCGTGATCGCCGAGATAGGGGATGAACAGCAGATTGTTCAGCGACGCGACGATCATCGCGCGCAGCGGATAGTCGGCGAGGCCGGCAGCCCCGGCAATCAACAGCGCGGGAATACCGATTGCCATTGAAATGGCAAACATCGGGTAAAGCCGGATGATGCGCTTTCTGATGTACTCGCGGGCGCTCAAACCCAACAGGAGTTTTTTCCTGTACGAGTGCATCAATACGAAGCCGCTCAGAATAAAAAAAAGATCGACCGCGATATCCGCATTCTTGAAGAGCGGATTCGCGGTGTTTTCGGAGTAGTGCATCAACATGACGCTGATCGCAGCTACCCCTCGTAAACCGTCCAGTACTTCATACCGTTTTTCTCGCACTTGTTCCATATATCGGTCAGTTGTGTCGAGATCGTGCCGCCTGGAATACGCACATCTAACCGCTTATGTAACGCGCATTCAGTAGCACTGACATATTTGCCAGAAACCTCGTTTATCCGTGAGTTTGTCTGACCAAGCTACAACGAATGACAGTTAAAAAAAACGTCTGGGCGGTTACCTAAAAAAATCGGCTACTGCGTAGCCGATTAAAAAAATTTGAACGTTATCTGCCGTTCGAGACAGCGAGATGCGCGCCGTGCCGCGCTATGGCAACTCGCGCAGATCTGCGGTCGGCGTCTTGCCGAATGCGTCGCTCATCACATAGTCGATCATCTTTACCGCTGCATCGTGCGGAGTGGTCAGCTTGCCCGTGCGCTTGTATTCGACGAAGCGTTCGCGCATTGGGAACCGGTCTGTAGTCGATTCGCGCAATTCCGCCTGCATGTCTGTATCGACCGTCCCGGGCGCGAGGCTGCAGATGCGCAACGCGGGGCTCGCATCGAGCGTCACAGAACGCGCGTGATGATCGAGCGCGGCCTTGGTGGCGCAATATACGCTCCAGCCCGCATAGGCATTACGTGCCGCGCCGCTCGAGATGTGCACGATGCGCCGGTCCGCCACGCCCGCGCTAGCGGTGGCGAACGCAGTCGAGAGCATCATCGGCGCGGCAACATTCAGGATGACAGATTGTGCGACGGCCGATGGGTCCTGCACATCGAGCGGACCGATCGGCTGCACGGTTCCCGCGTTGTTGAACAGCACCACGCGCTGCGCATCGCCGATAAAGCGCTGCAGATGATCGCCGCGGAGCCACTGCGCCACAGCCTCGACGCTCGACAGATCGAGTTCGACCTGGTCGAATGTGGCGTCGCCGTGCGAGGCGAGCGTTGCATGCCGGTTGCGCGATATCCCGAGCACCGGAATGCCGCGTGCAAGGAGGGTGGCGGCGAGCGCTTCGCCGAGTCCGCGCGTATGGCCCGTGACAATCGCACGGATGGAAGACGAAGAGGAGGACGTGTTGGACATGTAGTGGATCCCGTGGAAGGCGGCTTGGATTGCCTGTCTATTTTCTCATGGGATGTTGAGGATTCGCCGGCGCGCCTGCACGCCGCTGCGGCCGCGCCATGCGCGCGGCCCATATCGCGCGCTTACGCTATGTGTTCTTGAACCGTTCGCGATACTGCATCGGCGTCGCGCCGATGCGCTTGGTGAACACGATACGCATGCGGTCCGCGGTGCCGAAGCCGCAATCGTAGGCGATCGTCTTTAGCGCAAGGCCGGTGCTTTCGAGCAGTTTGCGCGCGGCATCCATGCGTGCGCGTTCGATGAATTCGTGCGGCGTGACGTGAGTTTCCTGCACGAACACGCGCGCAAAATTCCGGGCGCTCATCCCTGCCACATCGGCGAGCTGCTTTACGGTAAAGCTCTCGCTGATATGCGCCATCACATGCGCCTGCACCTTCGCGACTGGCGAAGTCTCGTCGGCCGGTGCGGTCAGATACGGGCTGAACTGCGATTGCCCGCCCTGACGCTGCGAGAACACCACGAGCCGTTTCGCGACCGCAAGCGCAACTTGCGGACCATGATCTTCGGCCACGAGTGCGAGCGAGAGATCGATACCTGCCGTGACGCCCGCCGATGTGACGAGACGTTCGTCGCGCAGATAGATACGGTCGAAGTCGACGTTCGCGCGCGGAAACTGCACGGCGAGTTGCGCCGCATGCTGCCAGTGCGTCGTGACGTTGCGTTCGTCGAGCAGGCCCGCGTGGCCGAGCGCGAACGCGCCGGTGCAGATCGAGCCATACCGTCCGCAACGTTCCGACGCATAGCGTAACCACTCGAGCAGCCTTTCGTCGGGTGCGATCTCGGGCAGTGCCGGACCGCCCGCGACCAGTGCGAGATCGAAGCCGCGCCGCTCTGCGTCGAAGGTCGCATCGGCGGTCAGCGACATGCCGTTCGACGCGCGCATCGTGCCTGCGTCGGCCGCGACCAGCGTCACCTGATAGTGCTCGGCGCTTTCGATAAAACCGTTCGCTTCCGCAAAGACGTCGACCGGCCCCGCGACGTCAAGCGCCTGTACGCCCGGAAAAATCGCGATCGCGACGCTCGGCATGCCTTGTTCTCCTGGAATGATCGTCCGCTGCGCTGGCAGGGGACGCTGTATGTCTGGCAGCGTTGAACGGTGCGCGGCGATTGTGAGTCAAGCGCTGCGCGCCAATACTAATCGTGACGTCACCCCCTTTCATGCATTTGAGGAGCGCACCATGGAACAGCATATCAAACCCGTTTTCGAATCTGGCGAAGAGGTCTTCGTCGCCGGGAAACAAAGCGCGAGCGATCATCTCGACTGGCTCGATCAGGCGTTGATGGATACGTTTCCAGCCAGCGACCCGATTCCGTTGTGCGCGATCGACTGAACCCGGCCGGATGAAGAAGGTTCACGAAGAAGGTTTCGCGGGAAGTGAACGATAGCGCTTCCCGCAAGGCCTTTTGCAGGGTTCGAAGCGGCGAATGTCGGGCGGTCCGCGCCGAAACGTAAGCCGAAGTGCAGCGCGACTGTGCGAAGCGAAGCGGTGGCAAACAAGGTGTGCAGTGCGGAAAACCGCCATTCATAACATGTTTTGCCCGGTTCGCACGCACCGTGCGCCGCATCGCGGCAAAATACGGACCGGCTCCCACTTCCCGCTTTCATGCACCCCGACCTATGGTCTTAAAGAACCTGCTGAGACGACTCGATCTCACGACGCTTCAGTTATTTATCGCCGTTTACGAAGAAGGCACGCTTACACGTGCCGCCGAACGCGAAGCGATCGCGATTTCGGCTGCCAGCAAACGGCTGCTCGAACTCGAACAGGCGGTCGGCGCGACGCTGTTTCAGCGCACCGCGCGCGGCATGACGCTGACGCCAGCCGGTGAAACGCTGCTGCATCACGCACGGCGCGTGATGCGCGACGTCGAGAATATCGGCATCGAGCTCGCCGGTCATGCAACCGGTGTACGCGGGTATGTGCGCATGATGGCCAATCTGTCGGCGATCGTCGAATTCCTTCCGGAGGACTTGCGCGGCTTTCTCGCGGTCAACGAGCAGATCAAGATCGATCTCGAAGAGCGCCCCAGCGGCGGCGTCGTCGAAGCGGTCGCCGACAGCCTGGCGGACCTCGGCATCTGTTCGGGCGAAGCGGACACGCGCGGCCTGCAAGCCACGCACTACCGGCACGATTCGCTCGTGGTCGTGATGCGCGAAGACCATCCGCTGGCGGGCCGCGAGCGTGTCGCGTTCGCGGAAACGCTCGATAGCGACCACGTCGGCCTTCATTCGGCAAGCTCGATCAACGCACGCACGCATATGGCCGCGCGCCAGGCCGGCAAGCCGCTCAGGCTGCGCATTCACGTGCCGGGCTTCGACGCTGTCTGCCGGATGGTGCAGGCCGATATGGGCGTCGGCGTGCTACCGTCGAACGTCTTTCAGATCATGGGGCGGCCACTCGGCCTCGTGGCCGTCAAGCTCGAAGACGAATGGGCCGAACGCAATCTGGTGATCGTCGTGCGCGATGCCGGCGCGCTTTCGCCGGTCGGCCGGCTGCTTTTCGACCATCTGCGGGCGGTCGAAACGGCTGTTTGATGCACTGCGAAATAAATTCGCGCAGAAATCAGCTGCGAAATGACCTTTCGCGAATCGCGAAAGGTCATTGGTGAATGGAGGTTGGACGCTGTATCTGCGGGGCTTCTAAGCTGTCTTCCAACGCTTTCAAGGATTAGGAGACAGCATCATGAGTGGCCCTCTCTCGGGTATCCGGGTTGTCGAGATCGGAACACTGATCGCCGCGCCGTTCGCCGCACGGCTTCTTGCGGAATTCGGCGCCGAAGTGATCAAGATCGAAGCGCCCGACGGCGGCGACCCCCTTCGCAAATGGCGCAAGCTGCATGAGGGAACGTCGCTCTGGTGGTATCTCCAGTCCCGCAACAAGAAATCGATTTGCGTCAATCTGAAGTCGGCCGATGGCGCCGACATCGTCAAACGGCTTGTTGCCGACGCCGACATCCTCGTTGAAAACCTCCGTCCGGGCGCACTCGAAAAGCTGGGCCTCGGCTGGGACACCTTGCACGCCATCAACCCGAAACTGACGATGGTCCGTATCTCCGGTTACGGACAGACGGGCCCGTATCGCGACCGGCCGGGCTTCGGCGCGATCGGCGAATCGATGGGCGGCATCCGCTACACGACCGGCGAGCCGGACGGCGCACCGGCGCGCGTCGGTATCAGCCTCGGCGACTCGCTTGCGTCGCTGCACGGCGTGATCGGCGCGCTGATGTCGGTGTTGCGCGTGAAGACGGGGCAGGGTGAAGGCCAGGTGGTCGACGTCTCGCTGGTCGAGAGCGTGTTCAATCTGATGGAAAGCCTCGTGCCTGAGTACGATCTGCTCGGCCACGTGCGCGAGCGCAGCGGCGGCGCGCTGCCGGGCATCGCGCCGTCGAACACGTATCGCACCGAAGACAACGCTTACGTCGTGATCGCCGGCAACAGCGATCCGATTTTCAAGCGGCTCATGCAGGTGATCGGCCGCCCCGACCTCGCCGACGATCCGGCGCTCGCGCGCAACGACGGCCGCGCCGCGCAAAGCGCGATGCTCGATGCCGCGATTACCTCATGGACGTCGCACCATTCGACGGAAGATGTGATGGCTGCGCTCGAGCGCGCCGAAGTGCCGGCGGGGCGCATCTACTCGGTAGCGGATATCGTTAGCGATCCGCATTATCAGGCTCGCGAGATGTTGTTGCAGGCGCAACTGCCGGGCGGCGCATCGGTCAAGATGCCGGGCATCGTGCCGAAGCTGTCCGAGACGCCGGGCGAAGTGCGCTGGAGCGGTCCGACGCTCGGCGAACACACGGATGGCGTGCTCGCCGCGCTCGGCTATGCGCCCGCCGACATCGAGCGGCTTCGTCACGAAGGAGCAGTGCAATGAACTTCGACATCGAATACGACAAGTTGATCGTGCAGGAAGTCTCTCCGCGCGACGGTCTGCAAATCGAAAAGACATGGGTCGATACGCCCGACAAGGTCGCGCTGATCGATGCGCTGTCGACCGCCGGTTTCTCGCGCATCGAAGCAGGTTCGTTCGTGTCGCCGAAAGCGATTCCGGCGCTGCGCGACGGCGAGGCCGTGTTTCATCAGATCCGCCGCAATCCCGACGTGATTTATGTCGCGCTGATTCCGAACCGGCGCGGCGCGGAGCGTGCGCTCGAATCGCGCGCCAACGAGCTGAACCTCGTGATGTCGGCGAGCCAGACGCACAACCTCGCGAACATGCGAATGACGCGCGACCAGTCGCTGGCCGGATTCGCTGACATCGTCGAGTTCACGCGCGGCGCGTCCGTCTCGCTGAACGGCACGGTCGCGACGACGTTCGGCTGCCCGTTCGAAGGCAAGATCGACGAAGACCTCGTGATGTCGATCATCGACAGGTATCTCGCGCTCGGCTTTCAGGGCATCACGCTTGCCGACACGACCGGCATGGCGAATCCGCGCCAGGTGGCGCGCATCGTCAAACGCGCGCTCGAACGCATGCCGGCTAGCGCGCTGACGCTGCATTTCCATAACACGCGCGCCCTCGGCCTTGTGAACGTGATGGCCGCTTACGAAGTCGGCGCGCGCCGCTTCGACGCGTCGCTCGGCGGCCTCGGCGGCTGCCCGTTCGCGCCGGGTGCGTCGGGCAACATCTGCACCGAAGACCTCGTGAACATGTGCGACGAAGTCGGCATTCCGCACGGCATCGATCTCGACAAGCTGATCACACTGTCGCGCGCGCTGCCCGCGCTGCTCGGCCACGAAACATCGGGGCAGGTCGCCAAGGCCGGCCGCAACAAGGATTTGCACCCGGTGCCGGACGGCATCGTCTGCATGTGAGCGCGGCACGTCTTAACAAAACGCGAACGGCAGCGGCCTCAACGGCCGCAATGGCCGTTCGAACCCCTGACGATCTGAACCAAACACGGCCCACGAACAACACCGACGACCGGAAGGCGCAAGCCAAATCCGGCATGGAGACGCGAAATGAGTGATCTAGGCGCAGTTGCAGCAGAAAAACCGACAACCGGTATCGAAGACGCCGCGGAGCTGATCCGCAAGGTCGCATGGCGGCTGATGCCGCTCATCATGATCTGCTATCTGTTCGCATTCTTCGACCGGATCAACATCAGTTTTGCCAAGTTCCAGCTGCAAAGCGACCTCGGGTTTTCGAATACTGCGTACGGTCTTGGCGCGAGCCTGTTTGTGGTCGGCTACGTGATCTTCGAAGTGCCGAGCAATATGTTGCTCTTCAAGGTCGGTGCGCGACGCTGGATTGCGCGCATCATGATTTCATGGGGTCTCGCGACCGCGGCCATGGTGTTCGTGCACACCGAATGGCAGTTCTACGGTTTGCGCTTCATAATCGGCGCGATGGAAGCGGGCTTCGCTCCCGGCGTGCTCTACTACCTGACGCTGTGGTTCCCGGCGAGCTTCCGCGGCCGCATCACGTCGCTGCTGTTTCTCGCATCCGCGTTTTCCGGCCTGTTCGGCGCGCCACTGTCGGGCCTCGTGCTCGGCAATATGGATGGCGTGTTCGGCATTCGCGGCTGGCACTGGCTGTTCCTGCTCGGCGGCCTGCCTTGCATCGTGCTGGGCCTGCTCGTGCTGAAAGTGCTGAAGGACCGCGTCGAAGACGCGAACTGGCTCACGCCGCAGGAAAAGCTCTATCTGTCGAGCCAGATTGACGGTCAAACGCAGCAGAAGCATCACGGCCAGTCGCTCGGCGAAGCGATCCGCACGCCGGGCTTTCTGACGCTTGGCCTCGTGTACTTTCTGATTCAGATCGCGTCGTACGGGCTCAACTTCTGGGCGCCGCAGCTGATTCGCAGCGCCGGCACGCATAACCCGACCATCATCGGTCTGTTGACCGCGATTCCGTATATTTGCGGCGCGGTCTGCATGGTGATCGTCGGACGCATCTCCGACGCGACCGGCGAACGCCGCAAGTTCGTTGCGGGCCTGTTGTTGATGGCGACCGTCGGCTTCTTTGCCGCGGGCATTTTCGACAAGCAGACCGTGTTTCTCGTGATCGCGCTTGCGGTGATGGGCGGCGGCGTCGTCGCTTCGATTCCGGCGTTCTGGGCCTTGCCGCCGAAGCTTGTGACCGGCGCGGGCGCCGCGGGCGGCCTGGCGCTGATCAACACGCTCGGCCAGCTGGGCGGTATTGTGAGCCCGGTGATGGTCGGCCGGATTCGCGACGTGACCGGCAGCACGACGCCGGCGCTCTACGTGATCGGCTGTATGAGTCTCGTATGCGCGGCGATTCTGATGTTCGGCTTGCCCGAAGCGCTGCGCAGAAAAGATCACACGACGTAAGCGCGGCTTGTGCCGTACGTCGCGGCAGGCGCTGCTAGTGTCGGTGCTGCTAGTGTCTTTTGACCGGCACTAGCGGCGCGCGAGGTCCTTCAAAAAGCCCGACACTCTCGCCAGTCCCTTCTCCAGCACCTCGGTGGCATTCGCGTAGCCGATCCGCACATAGCCCTCGATATCGAGCGCGCTACCCGGCGTGAACATCACGCCGGTCTTTTCGACGAGCGCGACGCAGAAGTCGCGCGAACTCATATCGACGTCGACGCGTACGAGCGCCGTCGTACCGGATTTCGGCTTTACATACGATAGCGCAGGCTCCGCTTCCACCCATCGGTCGAGCAACGCGAGATTCGTGCGCAGAATGCCGTGATTGCGCGCGAGCAGATCGCGGCGATTTTCTAGCGCGATCGACGCGAGCAGATCGTTGAGCATGCCGACGCTGATCGTGTTGTAGTCGCGATGTGTACGCACGCGCGCGATAACGTCGGTGCCTGCCGCGACCCAGCCCACCCGCAAGCCCGCGAGCGACCACGTCTTCGACATGCTGCCGGTGCTGATGCCGTTTTCGTAGAGATCCGCAACCGACGCGGTAAAACCGTTGCCGTGCTGATCGGTGCCGCGATAAACCTCGTCATTGAGCAGGTACGCGCCGCATGAACGCGCAATGTCGACAAGCTGTTCGAGAAATGCGCGGTCCATCAACGAGCCGGTCGGGTTGTTCGGATTGTTGATCGCGATCACGCGTGTTTTAGCGGTTACCAGGCGCCTCAGTTCGTCGAGATCGGGCAGGAAGCCGTTTTCTTCACGCAGTCGCAGGATATCGACGTTCGCGCCGTAGCTCTCCGGAATCGAATAGTGCTGCTGATAGGTCGGCAGCACCGAAATGACGTGGTCGCCGGGCTCGATGAGCGTTTCGTAGACGAGCGCATTCGCGCTGATCGCGCCATGCGTGATCAGCACATTCGGCACTCGCTGCGTGTCGTAGAGCGAAGCGATATTCGCGCGCAGCCGCTCGCTGCCGTCGATCGCGCCGTAGGTCAGTTTCATCGGCAGGATTTCCGCGAGCAGTGCCTCTTCCTTGCCCGCGATGCGCAGCAATTCACCGATCGTCAGCGATTCGACGCAGGTTTCGGCGAGATTCAGCTCGCAGCGGTTCTCGTATAGATCCATCCAGCGTTCGACGCCGAATTCGCGGATTTTCATTGTGTCTCCTCGTCACGCATCGCACTGCGATAAACGATCGGCGCCGCGCCGACCGCCTCGCGAAAGCGATGGCTGAAGTGGCTTGCATTCGCATACCCGCATCGCGTTGCGACGTCGGCAAGCGGCAGCGACGTCGTGCGCAGCAACTCGCGCGCGCGTTCGACGCGTTGTTGCGCAATCCACGCGTGCGGTGGCAATCCAAACGAAACTCGGAACATGCGCGAAAGATGGTACTCGGATAGATTCGCGACGTCGGCGAGTTCGCCGAGCGTCAGCGCTTGCGTGAGGTGCGAGTCGATATAGTCGCGCAGACGCCGGCGCGTCGCCACGGCGAGGCCGCCCTTGAGCGCCGCATTCGTGCGGCTCACGCCCTGGGAGCGCAGCAGCAGCGATAGCACCTCGTGCGCGGTTTCGTTGGCGCGCAAACGGCCGTCGGCATCTTCCCAGCGGTCGTTGACGAGCGACTGGCACAGGCTCGCGATGCGCGCATCTTCGAAGTACGTGCGGTCGGCGAGCGTCAGTTCGCGCGGCTCGCGGTCGAGCTCGCGAATCGCGCGCCGCGTGAAATGTTCGGGCAGAAAGTACAGATGCACGAAATGCATATGACCGCGCACCCACCAGCGCGATTCGTGGTCGCCGGGCAGCGCGCAAAGCCGGCTCGGCGCGCCGTAGCGGCCCGGCAGCTTCTGCCGCTCGGTGCGGTGGCCGCCGTCGAGATAGCACGACAGCGTGTGATGGCCAGGCTGCTCGTAGGCTGTTTCGGCCTCCCGCGTTTCGCGAGTCCAGATGGCGACCGCCAGATTGTCGCCAAGCCATGCAAAACGCTCGAGCGTCGCGTCGGACACGGCCAGCGTGTGGCAGATCGAATGAACGCCGAACGGCGGATCGACCGGGTCTGCGGCAGCAGCAGTGTCAGGGAACGGGGCGAAGGTCATGTTGGTCGGCGCGTATGTGGTCAGCGCATTTGGCCAGGCTCATTTTCGTCAGCTTATTTTCCTCAGCTTATTTTCGTGAGTATAAGTCGCGCGGCCGGTGCGCCTGTTCGCGCGTGAAGAAAATGCGCAATTCCAGACATGCGCCGCAGCGCACTCAACCGCATAGTCGGACTCTTCCTCTTCATGCAGGTATGTTCGATGAATCTGCTGCTTTATGTCGTGACTGTGTTGATCTGGGGCACCACATGGATCGCGATCAAATGGCAACTCGGCGACGTGCCGCCGCCGGTGTCGATTGCTTATCGCTTCTGGCTCGCGTCGGCTGTGCTGTTCGCGCTGGTGGCGGTGATGCGGCGTCCGCTGCGGCCGCCGCGCGGCGCGTGGCGATATCTGGTGGCGCAAGGGCTCGCGCTCTTCTGCGTGAACTTCCTGTGCTTTTACTACGCGGAGCGCACAGTGCCGAGCGGCCTCGTCGCCGTCGTGTTTTCGACTGCGCCGCTGCTCAATTCGATCAACGGGCGCATCTTTCTCGGGCGGCCGCTGCAGCCCGCCGCGATCGGCGGCGCTTTACTCGGCTTTGCCGGCATCGTTTGCCTCTCGCTGCAGCAGATCAGCGGACATTTCGGCGAACAGGCTGTATGGCTTGGCCTCGCCGTGGCGTTTGCGGGCACGATGTGCTTTTCGGTCGGTAACCTGTTATCGACCAGAATGCAGGCGATGGGTCTGCATCCGCTTGTCACCAACTGCTGGGGCATGCTGATCGGTGCGGCAGTACTGACGGTTGGCAGCATGCTTGCGGGGCTGTCGTTCGCACCGCAAACCGACGCGAGGTACCTCGGTGCGCTCGTTTATCTCGCGGTGCCGGGTTCGGTGATCGGCTTTACCGCGTACCTGACGCTGGTCGGCAGGATCGGCCCGGAACGCGCCGCCTATTGCACGGTGCTGTTTCCGTTCGTCGCGCTCGCGGTATCGACGGTATTCGAAGGCTACCGGTGGTCGGCGCTTGCCGTGGCCGGCCTTGCGCTGGTTGCGTTAGGTAATCTGATTGCGTTCGGCGTGGTGCCGCGTCTGCTGTTTCGCAAGAACGGCTTGCTTTGAGGGGGCTAAAGCGTTCAAGTAAAAATGGCTTGAAATAAGCCGTAAAATTCAATCGAGTCCTTTATAAAATCTTTAAAATAATAATTATATTAAAGGGTCGTAATGTTTTCCAGTTTTCATAAAATAAACCACCAAGTCGGATTTCAAATCGGCTAATAGAGCGGTATTTCAACCAGTTCAAGCCGCCTCTGCGACTCGCGGCCCGGGGTATTCTCCGGAAGAATTCTCGTGCAACCGGAGTCCGGTGCGTCACGCGCCGGATCCTGCGTCACGCCTGCAATTCGCTCCGTCATTCCCCCCCAAGGACGCTGAACTTGAAGACCCTATCTCATCTGGGTGCGGCGCTGCTCGTATTGAGCAGTCTCGTTCCCATTAGTTGTAGTGCTCAATCGAAATTGAATTACACGACTTCGTGGCTTGGCAATACATTCGGTTATGGCGATGGTAAATGGATGCAACAGGACATTCAGGCCATTAATGTCGCGCCGGATGGTACCGTCTATGTCAATAGCGGCTGGGACGAAAGCGGTGCCGAAATTGCTGCATACAAAAACGGCGACAGACTCGCCGTCGGCGGCGCGACGCACGGCTGGGGCGCGAGCGGCGGCGAGGCGATCACGTCGAACCACACGTACGTGTATGCGGCGATGTCGATCGGCAATCAGAACAACGGGCTCACCGGCGCCGACTATCCGCCGAACAACCAGCAGTGGTACGGCGTCACACGGCGACTCGTCAGCAACATCGCGCAGGGCGCGCCGTTTGCCGGCGGTATCGCCAATAGCGCGAACGCGACGAAGAACAGCTTTCTCGTGGTCGATACGGTGACGACGGGCGTCGACGCCGGCATTCGCGGCCTCGCGGCCAGCGACACGACCCTCTATGTATCCGACCAGCACGCGAACCAGATCATCGCCTATGACGCGAACACCATGCAGCGCCTGCGCTCGTTCAACGTGACGTCGCCGGGCCGCATCGCGATCGATACCGATTCGACGTTGTGGGTCATCACCGGCGCGATGACGGGGCAATATGCGATCGCGCACTACTCGTCGACCGGCGCGCCGATCGCGGGCGCCCCGATGCTGCCTGCCGGCGCGATACCAACGGATATCTCGATCGCGCCCTCGGGCCAGCTGTTTATCTCCGACAACGGACCGAGCCAGCAACTCCTGATTTACAACAAGACCGCAAGCGGCCAGACGACGCCGGCCGGCTCGATGGGCACGGCGCGCGGCATCTTTCATAACGCGGGCGCCGTGCAGCTCGGCAGCTACAACGGCATCACCGGTTTCGGCTTCGATCAGGCCGGCAATCTCTACGTCGGACAGAACAGCGAAGGGCCGCGTCAGCTGAACTCGCCATCGGTCGGCGCCGGCGCGGTATTGCAGGCGTTCACCGGCGTGTCGCGCGCGCTGCGATGGGAACTGGACGGGCTGCTATTCGTTGATGGCGCCACCTTCGATCCGGCGTCGGAAAACACGATCTACACGGGTTCGAAGATCTTCACGATGAACTGGAACAACCCGGTCGGAAAGCAATGGACCTACTCGGCGTTCACCGTGGACCGCTTCAACTATCCCGGCGATCCGGAACTGCATCTCGGCCGCCTCGTGCGCGGCGAACCGATGCTGCGGCGCCTGAACGGCGGCAAGCCTTACCTCTATGCGCTCGATACCTACTCGCACGAACTGTACGTCTACCGATTCGATGCCGCGCACGGCAACATCGCGATTCCATCGGGCATGTTCGCGGAGCTGCCGATCGCGGGCGGGTATCCGGCGGGCCAGCCGGCGGTCGGCGAGTGGATGTGGCGCGATACGAACGGCAACGGCAGCATCGAGACGAGCGAAATGACTAGCAATCCGTCGGTGTTGAGCACAATCGGCAACAGCTTTATCTGGGTCGATTCGGCCGGCAACGTGTGGTTCGGCACGCCGAGTAAAGGCATTCGCGAACTCCCGTTGCAGGGCTTCGATTCGCTTGGCAATCCGATCTACGACTACGCGGCCGCGAAAACCTTCCCGACGCCCGCGATTTTCACCGGCACCGGCCGCGTGCTGTACGTGGCCGAGACGGACACGATGTACATCACGGGTTTTACGGCGGCAAGTCCGTGGAATTCGTCGCTGTGGAAGGAGGCCGGGCCTGTCCTTGCACGCTACGACAACTGGACCACGGGCCATCCGACGCAGCGCTATGTGGTGCCGTTACAGTGGAACCTGCAATCGAATCCGCCGGTGACGACGGTCGGCGTGGCCACCGCGGGCAACTACGTGTTCGTCGCGCAGCTGTACACGCAGCGGATCGACGTGTACGACGCAAGCACTGGGCAGGAAGTCGGATATATGACGCCTGGTGCGACGATCGGCAACACGAGCGGCCAGGTCGATGTCGAGCTCGGCATCAGCGCGACGCTGCGCTCGAACGGCGAGTACGACGTGCTGGTTGAAGACGACGCGCGCGCGAAGATCGTCGTGTATCAATGGAAGCCGTGAGGACCGCTTTGAGGACCGCTTTGAGGACCGCCGTGGGGATCGCCCCGCGCCGCCTTCGATAATCGCGGCCGGACGGCGAGCGCGAGGCCATGACCGGCTCGCGCTTTTCGCTACTGCGGGCTCCCCAGGCCGGGATGCGACACGCTGCCGCACCGATCGATCGAATGCGTGCGATCGCGCGCGTGACGGCTGCGCGCGATCGGTATATAACGAAAACAATGCTTCCGATCCACGATGGACTAACCGAAACGGCACACCACCATGACCGGCGATGCTCCTGAAAAACGGCCCGAGGGCGACGCGCCCGAAACTGAACGTGCCGACCTCCAACATCTCGATGCGGCAGTGACCCATGTGGGCGAGATGGTGCAGTCCGGCCATATCGCGGTCAGCGCGGCGCGCGGCATTCTGTACAGCCTGATCGAGACGCTCGGCACGCTGGTCGGCGACCCCGACCTGCCCGAGCATGCGCGCGCGGGCTATGAAGGCCTGCTCGAGACGGCGCGCGAGTTGCGCGCGAAGGTCGAGCACTAAGGTCGAGCAAAGAAAGGGCCGAGCAAAGAAAGGCTTGAGCGAAAAAAGTCGAGCGCCGAAAAACAGCGCTCGACCGTGATATTGCTGGGCTTATTAGTTGCTCAAGCGAGTGGCTCAAGCGCCGAGCGCGACCGCTTCGCCATTCTTCACGGCCAGCATCTGATGGATCTGCGCGACCACCGCCGCGCCTTCACCGACCGCGGCCGCAACGCGCTTCGTCGATCCGGCACGCGCATCGCCGATCGCGTACACGCCTTCAACCGAAGTGCCGAGATCGCAGGCTGAATCTGCGCCGGTCAGCACGAAGCCCTTCGCATCGAGTTGCACGCCGCAGGTGCGCAGCCATGCGGTATTCGGATCGGCGCCGGTGAACAGGAACAGATGCCGCGATTCGAAGCGGTCCTGACCGCTCGGCAGCGGCGACTTCAAGCCGATCGTCGACAGACCGCTATCGTCCGCATCGAGCCAGCCGATCTCCGAACGTGGATGCACGGTCACATTCGGCAGCGAACGGATCCGGTCGATCAGGTAGCGCGACATCGTCGCTTCGAAGCCGCTGCGGCGGATCAGCACATGAACGTGCGCCGCGTGCGAGGCGAGATAGACGATGCCTTGCCCCGCCGAGTTGCCGCCGCCCACCACGACGACCTCCTGATGCTTGCACAGCTTCGCTTCGACCGGCGACGCCCAGTAGAAGATGCCACGGCCATCGAAACGGTCGAGCCCTTCGAGCGCCGGACGCCGGTACACGGCGCCGCTTGCGATCACAACGGCATGCGAGCGCACGTTGCCGTGCCGGATACCCTTGTTGCAGGTCAATTCGAGCCGGTGCGGCCGCTCGTCGCAATGCAGCGCCTTCACCTTCAGCGGAATCGCGACGTGCGCGCCGAACTTCTGCGCCTGCACGAACGCGCGGCCCGCGAGCGCTTGGCCGGAGATGCCGGTCGGAAAGCCGAGATAGTTTTCAATGCGCGAGCTTGCGCCCGCCTGGCCGCCCGGCGCGCGGCTATCGAGCACGATCACGGACAGGCCTTCGGATGCCGCATAGACGGCCGTGGCGAGGCCTGCGGGGCCCGCGCCGACAATCGCGACGTCGTACACATGCTTCTCGTCGAGATCGGGCAACAGACCGAGGCACGATGCGAGTTCCGGCTCGCTCGGGCGGCGCAGCACGCTGCCGTCCGGGCAGATCACGAGCGGCAGGTCTTCGGGCTGCGCGCCGAACTGCTCGATCAGGCCCAACGCTTCTTCGTCGCGTTCGTTGATGACCGAGTGCGGATGGCCGTTGCGCGACAGGAAGCTCTGCAGCGCGACGAGCCGCGAATCGTAGCTCTTGCCAACCAGAATCGGGCCCGTGCCTTTTTCGATCAGCGCCACGCGCCGCAGGATCAGCGCGCGCATGATGCGCTCGCCGAGTTCCGCTTCGGCAATGATCAGCGCGCGCAGGCGCTCGGGCGGAATCAGCACCGCACTGACCGGCATCGTCGCAATGCCGTCGACGAGCGCCAGCTTGCCCGACAACTGGCCGACTTCGGCGAGGAATTGCCCCGCCCCCTTGTGTTCGACGACGAGGTTCTCGCGGCCGAGCCCATCGCGCTGCGTGATGCGCACCGTGCCCGACAGCATCACGATCATGCCCGGACCCTTATGCCCGGTGCGGAACAGATACTCGCCCGCATGCCAGTGATTGAGATCGCCGAAACGCCGCACACGCTCGATTTCGGCCGGCGTCAGCGTCGGGAACATCTGGTGGCTTCGAGTCGACAGCGTCGAGTACGGCGCTTCCGCGACGACTTCGCTAGCCTGTGTTTCTACATCGCGGGTTGCTACAAGCATCGGACCGCTCCTTGCATCGGTTGCTGCCTCTGTCAGTTGCGTCACTTCAGGAATGATCGGTGCGGCCGGCACACCGATTCGCTACACGGCTTTCGGCGAGATCCCGACGTCGCCGACGTGCGGCGCGGGCTCATCGGCGAGCGGCTCGAGCTGGCGGCCCGCATCGCGCCATGCGTCGAGGCCGCCGCGCAACGGCACCACGTCCTTGAAGCCGGCGTCGGTCAGCGCTTTGGCCATCCATGCCGCGGACACCTCGTTCGGGCACGAGCAATAGATGACGAGCTTCTGATCGTGCTGATAGTTTGCGACGATCTCGTCGAGGTTGCGTTCGTCCGCGAACTTCGAGCCCGGAATCACGAAAGGATCGAGCTTGCGCTTCTCTTCCGAGCGGATGTCGAACAGCACGGGCGATTCTTTATTCAGCATCAGATCGTACAACTCGTCGACATTGATGCGCGCCTTCGCGAGCTTGTTGAGCAACTGGCGACGGCGCGTCCAGCGATACGCGGCATAAAGCAGCAGCAACCCGACGACGACGACCGCGGTCAGCTTGCCGAGCCGACCTGCCTCTGCGAACAGCATGTCGATCTGCTGTGCGAACAGCGCGCCAAGCGTGAGGCCAAGGCCCGACCATAGCGCGGCGCCGATACTGTCGAAGGTGAGGAACGTGCGGTACGGCGTGCCCATGGCGCCCGCCAGCGGAATCGAAACGATCGACAGGCCCGGAATAAACTTCGCGACCGCGAGCACGCGCACGCCCCACCGGCCGAAAAAGCGCTCGGTCTTCTTCACGCAGCTGTCACGCGAGAGCGACAGCTTGCACAGTGTTTTGAGCGTATTGCCGCCGTAGATACGGCCGGCGAGATACCACGCACTGTCGCCAATCAGCGTGGCGAAAATGGCGAGCACCAGCACCGAAACGAGCTGTGTGCCGACCGTTGCGGGATTCATGGCGGCCATCGCGCCGAACAGGACGAGGGACGGCATCGCGGGCACGGGCAGCCCGATCGATGCGGCGAGCACATTGGCGAAGACGATCGCCGGCCCGTATTGCTCGACGAGATCATGTAGCATCGGTTTACTTTTCGCGGCCTGGGAAGCCGCAATTGCGTCAGGTGAGTTAAGAATTATGGACGCATTTCCGCCGCGTGCAAGCAACGGGGGCAACCCCGCGTCAGCGCTGAAGCGGCTGCTACAGACGGCCATTCCGTTTGCGCCGGGCGGATGGCTCGATGCGGTCCGCAAGGCTCACGGACGATATTCGGACGACACTCGAACGGTCGGCAGACTACCAGAAAAACGTGCGGAAAAACGACAGCGGTGTGAAGCGAAGAAAATTGATGCGGGGTTAAAGCGGCGGCAGACGGAACGGCGGAATCAGGAGAAAGCGGCAGAACGAGGCGGACGCGGCATCGCGAACGCGACGCCGCACGGATCAGGTTGCGTGCCGGTGATGGTTATGCTGTTCGCCCGGTAGTTCCGCGCCATGCGCACGGATGGCTGCGATCAGTTCGGCGGGTGTAATTTCGTAACGCACTTCGCGATGAATGCCCGGTTTGCGCTCGTCGACTTCGACGAGAAGAATGCCTTTACCGTCTTCTGTCGCTTCGAGCCGTAACATGCGCAGTTCGCGCCCGGTCGCGTCGTCGTACTCGGTGAGCAGGGCCATTGCCCCGGAAGACCCGGTGGTGCGCATCGAAAATTTCCTCATCCGTTATAGAACAAGCATTGTACGGGGAGCTTCCCCGTTCTGTCGCGCGACCCGGCACACCATGCGCCGAAGCGGCGAGCGAATGCTGGAGCCAGTTTAACGCGAGTTGCCGCGTCGCCGGACGCATTTTTTGTGCCCTGTTGCGGTGCGGTCGTCGCGTCCGGTCGTTGCACTGGTGACGCCTCTCATCTCTTTCGTCGCTTCTCGCTACTTTTTACCTGAGCGCTGCCAGCTCGCGCTCGCGCGCGGGCGTATCGGCAAGCAGAAAGAACTCGTCGAGCTGGGGCGGCGCCACGTCGGTGCCGGCAAGCATCGCATGCGCCTGGCCCCGGTGATGAATCTGATGAATAAACAGATGCGGCAGCACCGCGCCGACCGTCTCGTGCTGCAGACCGATATTCGGGCCGCGGTCGATCAGCACGTCGCGTTGAAGCGCGGTGTCGTCGAGCGCGTCGCAAAACGCGATCAGCTGACGGTCGAGCTCGCGCTGCGCGGGCCACAGGTCCGCGCAGCGCGAGTAGGCCACTTCGTCGGCAAAAATCGCGAGGCCTGCGCCGGCATCGACGAGCGCGTCGAAGTAGTAACGGTCGACGAGCAGGATATGGTTCAACGTCAGTTGCAGCGAAGGAAAGAAGCTCACGCGGCGCTCGGCGAACGCCTCGTCGGACAACGTCAGGCATGCGCGATAAAGCCGCGCGTTCGACCACGCGTTATTGCGGGCCATCGCAGCAAAGTGCGCCGATAGCGCAGCGACAGGTGCGTGCATCGCGATCCTCCTGCTGCGGGTTGCGATGAATAAACGCGAAAGCGCATGAAGCGAACCCGTGATGCATACGGGTTCGACGCAGCGCCTGCGCGGAACGACCAGCGTAACACCGTTCGATGACCGTTCCTGGACGCTACGTCCGGTTTAGTCATCACGTAATGCGATGCGCACGCAGTCTAGTGCCATGCGGAAATTTATGCCGGGATGCATTGCGTGCCGGTATTTATTGCTTTGCGCAGTGCGAATGCGTTGCGTATGCGCGGCGTAAGGCTTGAGCCCCTCTGCTGCCGCTGCCTTCCCCGTACGGGAAACAGCGCTCGTCCGGTGTTCTCTCTTCCGGCGGATAAAAAATAGCCCGTCCCATAAGGGACGGGCCGCTAAAACGCCGTTGTTACTCGGGTCAGCCGGCCCGCACACACTTCGGGGCGCTGACGATCATCATGCTGACGGGTCGCTTAATTTTTGTCGAGGTGGGGCTTACGCCGATCCATCAGACATAACATCGCTCGCCGCATCGAAACGACCTATAGTGAGTTCACCGTGTCGTCCGCGAACGGCGGCGCTCACGCTGCATGCGGTGGAATGCAAGCGAAGCGTGAGACGCGCCTCGCCGCGGCGCCTCTTCATTTGCCCGCTCATTTGCCTGCTCACTTGCTTGATGCGATGCCGAATATCCTCGATCGCACGCAGGAGTCGCTTCCAGACGCATTCGCCTCGCTCGCGGCGAATGCGCGGCGCCAGCAGCGCCTGTACTTCGCGACGATTGCAGTGCTGCTCGCGATCGTCGCGATATCGGTCACCTTGCTCGCCACGCTTGCGATCGACAAGCAACTCGATGTGCAGCGCAGAACCAGCGCACAGAATGCCGCTGACGTCTCGCTGTTCCTGCATCGCGGCCTATCGTTCCTGATTCGCACTGAATTGACCGTGCAGTTCTACCGCCAGACGAACGACGCGCACGACGCGCCCGATGAGCTCGTGCGGCAGATTGCCGGATCCGGCGTGGCAGCAGGCCGGTCTTCGACGCTTGGTGTCCCCTTCGATGTAACTGTTTCCGCCGCGACGCGCGCGAGCTGGGGCGCGGATTTGCGCACGCAGTTATGGCGGGTTACCGAAACCGCCGAAGCGACGCTGGCGACGCGCGAGGCATTTGAATTGCCGTATCAGGTGATGCTGATTGGGCTCGACGGCGACTACGCTGCGGTTCTGCCCGCTCCCGGCACGGACCGGAAAGTAGCACCACCCGGCGCCACGCTGGCAAGTTCGTTGCGCGAAGCGATTCTCGGCGCGTTGGCGGCCCAATCCGGCGCACGCGTACTCGCGAAGGGAGAGCGCGTGCTGGTCGGACCGTACATCGATCCGCTGCTGGGCGTGCCGGTCGTTGCCGCATTGAGCATGCAGCGCGTCGCGGACAAGCCGGTCATGCTGATCGCGATGACATTCCCCGCTAGCGCGATGCTGGGGAAGCTCCACCAGCCGCCCGATTCGGCGACGCTATTGCTGGGGTCGGCGCGGCACCGTCCGATCACGTCGAAACCGCCGCTCGCGACAGCGACGACGCAATGGCTGCAAGCGCTGGGCGAGCGCACGTCTGCCGGCGGCATGCGCTACCTGGCGCGCGGCGTGGTGTTCGTCGACGCAGTGACGCCGGGGCATAGTCTGCTTGTCAGCTATGTGCCATGGCGCGCGGTCATTGCCGCCATTGCATGGCAGCTCGGCGCGATCATCGGGCTCGGCTTGCTGCTCGTGATCGCCATGGCGCTCACCGCGAAGTTCTGGGGGATGCGGCTGCTGCACGATTGGCATGACGAAGCAAGGCGTGCACTCGAAAGCGAAACGATCAACCACATCGTCGTGAGCGGGACGCCGGTCGGTCTGTGCATCGTGAGGCAGCAGGACTTTTCGGTGGTGGCGTCGAACCAGCTCGCGCGCGATCTGATGCGGCTCGGCAATGCGGCGCATTTGCCGCCGCACATCGCCGCAGCTTATACGGAGCATAGCTTGCACGCGATCGCGTCGACCTTCACGTCCACCTCTACGCCTGTCTCTTCAATTGCGCCGGCACCAGGCTCAGTGCCGGCGCCTGGCGTTGAGCCGCCGCTCGAAGGCAATCATGCTGAATTCATCGTGGCTGCATTGCCGAAGCAGGGCGACGCGCCAAGCGTGTCGGATGCGTCAAATGCGTCAGACGTGACAAGCGCCGCGGACGCTCCCATGCTGCAGATCAACTACGAATCGGCACGCCACGACAACGAAGACGTGCTGTTCTGCGCGATCCTCGATATCTCGGCGCGCTATGCGCTGGATCAGCAACTGCGCGCGGCGCAGCGCGAAACGCAAGCGCTGATGCGCGCGCAAAGCAATTTCTTCGCGGCCATGAGCCACGAAATACGCACGCCGATGAATGCGCTGCTCGGCAATCTCGAACTGCTGTCGACGAATCCCGGGCTCGAACAGCACGAGCCGCGCGTGCGCGCGGTCGGCATGGCGGCGGATGGATTGCGCCGCATCGTCAACGATATTCTGGACTTCTCGAAGATCGACGCCGGCATGATGCAGCTGGTCAGCGAGCCGTTCAACCCGCTCGACGACCTCGAGAATCTGGCGCTGTCCTATGCGCCGCTGGCCGCCAAACGCCCGCTGAATTTTTACGCGTATCTGTCGCCGGCTTTGAACCGTATGCGGCAGGGCGACAGCACGCGCGTCGTGCAGGTCGTCAACAACCTGCTGAGCAATGCGTTCAAATTCACGTCGAGCGGCAAGGTCACGTTGAGCGCACAGATGCAGGATGACGATGCGGGGCGCGACATGCTTGTCTGCCGTGTCAGCGATTCCGGAATGGGTATGGATGCGCAGCAGGTCGCACGCGTTTTCAAGCCGTTCGTGCAGGCGGAGCCGGGTACGGCGAGCCGCTTCGGCGGCACCGGGCTGGGCCTGTCGATCTGTGTGCGGTTGTGCGAACTGATGGGCGGAACAGTTGCGGTGGAAAGCGTGCAGGGCGTCGGTAGTGCGTTCACGGTGCGCTTGCCGCTCACGGCTTCGGCTGGCGTTGCCGAAAGCGTTGCTCAGGCCGCGGCGCCCTCGAGCCTTGCACCCGCGGTGCGCGGCAGCGCTTTCGTGCTTTGCCGCGAACACGCAGGAGCGCAGTGGTTCGATGAAGTATTGGCGCTGCAAGGATGGCAGGCCACCTGCGTGACGTCGCTCGATGCGGCGCGGAACTGGCTGCGCGTGAACCGGCCGTTGTTCATGATCGTAACGGGCGAGTATGACGAAGACGCAATCGCACAATTGCGCGTGTACCGGTCGGTCAACGCAGTGTGGATGACGCTAGCGGGTCCGCTAAGCGCGGCTGCGCGCGGTGACGGCGTGTGGGAGGTAACTGCGTTCAACCAACGCGCGCTAAACGCGGCGATCGAGCGCGTACTAAGAAATGAGCAGCATGACGAAGTATTGGATGATGATGCATACGGCAATGCGCAAGGCAATGCATCGCTGCACGAGCGCGGCGCACTTGTCGCCGACGGCGAAGCGCAAATACCTGCGTCGCACGCATCAGGTGAGTTACGCGAACCGCGCGCTTCTGCAATGGCAAACGCCGCGCGAACCCTTGATCCCTCCGCACTAACCGGCTTGCGCGTCCTCGTAGCCGAAGACAACCCGCTAAACCAGGCCCTTGTTATCGACCAGTTAGCGACGCTCCACTGCGAGCCGATCGTCGTCGGTGACGGCAAGCAGGCGCTTGCCGTTCTTTCGCAGACCGAAGTCGATCTCGTGCTGACCGACATCCATATGCCGGAGATGGACGGATACGCGTTGATGGCCGCGCTGCGCGACGCATACCCGGCGCTGCCCGTGATCGCATTCAGCGCAGTCACCGGAGCGGAGCAGGCGCAGGAGTGGCGGCAACGCGGTTTCGCCGGTTATATTCCGAAGCCCGCGTCCCTGCAGCAATTGCGAACGGGCCTGCTCGCGCTGCGGGAAGGCCCGTCGCGATCGCAACCGGTGCACCATGCCGCCGACGAACCCCATCCGCCGGCGGTATCCGAAGAACAGCACGCACTCGACACCGTCGACAAGTCGCGCTACCTGGCGATGCTAAAGGACCATCTCAGCACCGATCTCCCGAGACTGGCGAGCATCATCGACGCTTGCGACTGCCCGGCATTGCGCGACTGGGCGCATAGCGCGGGCGGCGCGTTCCTGATTGTGCGCGAGCCGCAGTTCGCGGACCGCTGCCGCGAACTGCAGCGTCTGTGCGATGCGGCGCGCACGTGGACGCCCGCGATCGCGCAATACGCACTGTCGCTGCACGATACGTTGCGCAGCCACTTCGGTCTCGACGAACCGTCGTTGCACTAACGGTTTTGCACGAGCCGCGCATTAACAGGCTGCAACAGCACATCAACCGCGCTTCAACCGCGCTTCAACCGCGCATCGGCACCGGCGGCGCGCCGATCTGCCGGTACGGCGCGGCCTTGAGGAATGCCTCGTGCAGATCGCACTGCGCAATGATGCGATCGATGGTCGGCGTGTTCGGAATCGAGATCTGGAACACGCGCATCACCGCGATGATGCTCGCAAGCGAGATATCGGCAAACGTCGGCGTATCGCCGTGGCACCAGATGCCGGTCCCAGGCTCGGTGGCGAGACGCTTTTCCACCGCGCGGATTCCGGTGGAGAACCACTGGATCTGCCAGTCGCGCCACGCGGCGAGATCGAAGCCGCCGCGCTCCATCAGATAGCTCTTCACACGCGGCACCACGAGCGGGTGAGTATCCGCAGTGAGCATCGACGAGATCGAGCGTACGCGCGCGCGCCCACGAAGATCCGACGGCAGCAGCGGAGGATCGGGTTGCAGTTCCTCGAGATACTCGAGAATCGCAATCGATTGTGTGAGCGGCTGCTGCCCCGGTTCGATCAGCGTCGGCAGCGCGCCGAGCGGATTGACCTTGAGAAACTCAGGGCTACGTTGCTGACCGGCATCGAGATCGATAGTCATCTCTTGCGCGTTCATATTCTTCAGGTTCAAGGCGACGCGCACGCGATACGTCGCTGACGATCGCCAGAAACCGAACAGTTCAAATTGGCTGCATTCAGACATGGTGAGTTTTCCCCGGACAAGTTCAAGCGTGCCTAGGATAAACGCGAGCGTAATTGTTTGCATTGCTTCGTTAAGCGCTGCTGCAAACGTTTAACCTTACATTTAGACGACTTGAAGGATCGATGGAATAAACGCGTGAAACCTGTGTTCGCCCATTTGCAAATCTCACGCTAAGGTAGGTTTCATGAACGAACGACCGTTTTCGTTGGTCGAGCTTGCGCGCCATCCGGGCCAGCATCTCGGCGAAATCGGCAGACTATGCGCAATCGGGGTGGTGGTGCTCGCGGTGGGCGGCGCTTTCGTCTACGTTGCAGGTTTCGCCGCACCCAACAGATTGAGTCCGCAACGCATCGTCAATAAATTCGAAACGTATGGCGGCGTGCATGCGGGTTTCAGGCGCAATCATGCGAAGGGCGTATGTGTTGCAGGGTACTTCGAAGGTAACGGCAAGGCATCCGGCATTTCGCACGCGGAAGTATTCGATCCGGTGCGCACGCCGGTCATCGGCCGTTTCGCAATTCCTGGTCCCAATCCCGTTGCACCGGACGGCGGCACGCCGGTACGAAGTTTCGCGCTCGAGTTCGAGTTGCCGAATCATGCGCAATGGCGCACCGGAATGAACAACACGCCGGTGTTCGCGGTCAATACGCCCGAGGCGTTTTACGAGCAACTCGCGGCGGGCAAGCCCGACCCCGCGACGGGTAAACCCGATCCGGCTAAACTGAAAACGTTTTACTCGGCTCACCCCGAAACGCAACCGTTCCAGAAATGGGTCAAGGCGCACCCGCCTTCGAGCAGCTTCGCGAATGCCGCGTACTACAGCATCAACGCGTTCCGTGCGATCAATGCCGATGGCGACACATCGTTTATCCGTTGGGCGATGGTGCCCGAAGCGGCTTATGAACCTGCGAAGCCGAGCGGCAATGCGCCGAACTACCTGTCCGATGAGCTATCGGACCGACTCGCGCAAGGACCGTTACGCTGGCATCTGATTCTGACGGTCGCCGCGCCCGGCGACGTGACGAACGACGCCACGCAGGCATGGCCCGACGATCGCAGGAAGATCGACGCGGGAACGCTGACCATCGAGCACGAAACCGCGCAGGCCGATGGCGATTGCCGCGATATCAATTACGATCCGACGGTGCTGCCCGACGGACTCAAGCCGTCCGACGATCCGCTGCTTGCGGCGCGCTCGGCCGCCTATGCAGTGTCGTTCAATCGCCGGATTAGCGAAGAAGCGCATCGGCCGGCAGGTCAGAATTAATCGACAGAAGAAGGGCATCAATGAAAGCAGGTCACGCACATTTCAGTTTGCCGGCGCGCTTCTTCCACTGGTTGATGGCGCCGCTCATCGTCGCGATGCTGTTTATCGGCGTTGGCATGGTCGCAACGGTTTCGCGGTTGCACCTTACGCTCATTGCGATTCATCGACCGCTCGGCATTGCGATTTTCGTGCTCGTCGTGCTGCGTCTGATCGTGCGTATCACGCACCGTCCGCCACCGTTGCCGAACGACATGCCGGGCTGGCAGCGCTGTGTTGCGCATGGCTCACACTGGCTGCTCTATCTGCTGCTGTTTGCGATGCCGCTCGTCGGCTGGTCGATGCTTTCGGCGGGCGGCTTTCCGGTGCACATGTTCCCCGGCCTCGATCTGCCGCCGATCGTGTCGCAGAACCCGCGGCTCTATGCGTTCCTGCGCGGTGCGCATACGTGGCTCGCAATGCTGCTGTTCGTGACCTTCCTCGGGCACCTGGCCGCAGCAATGTTCCATGGTCTGATTCGCCGCGATGGCGTGTTTTCGAGCATGGCGCGCGGCAATCATGCGGAGCCTGCCGTCGAGCGTCGCGGTTGAGCGGCGTCCTTCGGGCACTGTCATGCAACATCAGATTTGAGTTTTCTTGAAGTTTGACGATTCATCGAATCGTTCGATGAACCAATCATGATTCGTTGATTCCCTTCGCTGGTGCGATTGACTACACTCGTTGGCGGCTTGCGGGCCGGCTTCGCCGGCAGGCCAATACAAACAGAAAGCTGCCCAGCAACGAGACAAAATCCTTCGCTAGAAGCGAAAGGCGCAGCGTTCGCCAGCAACGGCGACCTGTGCAGGGAGGAGACGAACATGATCGTGGTTTCAGACACCCACGACGGCGCCGCCACGGCCGCCACTCACCGCCCGACCATCGACGTTTCCGCGCTCGTCGAGCGACAGAAGCTCGGCGGCTTCGCCATCGGCCTGATCGCATGGTGTTTTCTGATCGTGCTGATCGACGGCTACGATCAGGTTGCTGTCGCCTACTCCGCCCCCGCTTTGATCGCCGCATGGCATACGAATGCCGCGGGATTCGGACATGTCTTCGGTTTCGGATTGTTCGGTGTGCTCGTGGGTTCGCTATTGCTTGGCTTTAGCGGCGACCGGTTCGGGCGCCGGCGCACGATCATCTACGGCACGCTTCTGTTTGGCGTGCTGACACTGGCGAGCGCACGCGCATCCTCGCTCGGCGAAATGACGCTGTTGCGTTTTCTTGCTGGGATCGGCATGGGCGGCGTCGTGCCGAACACCGTTGCGCTCGTTTCCGAATACGCACCGAAAGCGCGGCGCGCGACATGGATCACGCTGATGTTCTCCGGTTTTTCGATCGGCGCGGGCGGCGGCGGCGCGGTCGCTTCGTGGCTGTTGCCGCATTACGGCTGGCAGATCGTGTTCGTCGTTGGCGGCGTTGCGGCGGTGGCGGTTGCATTCGCATCATTCGCGTTGCTGCCCGAGTCGATCCGCTTTCTGATCATGAAGGGACGCGATCGGAAGCAGATCGCAAGTCTCGCGCGCCGTCTTGGTGCCGATGAAAGCGCAAACGCCGCTGCGCGCTACGTACTCGATGACGAAACGCAAACGCGGCGTGCCAGCGTCGCTGCGTTATTCGGCAACGAACTTCGCCTCGTCACGCCGCTGTTATGGGTCGTGTTCGTGCTCAATTCGCTGGCGCTGCATTTTCTGCAGAACTGGTTGCCGATTCTGCTCGGCATGAGCCATCTCGAACCGGTGCGCGCCGCGCAGGTCGCGATGATGTTCCCGGTCGGCGGCACGGTCGGCGCGCTCGCGTTGAGCCGCTGCGTAGACCGGTATGGCATGGCCGTCGTGCTGACGCTCGCGGTGCTCGGTTGCCCGATCGCGGCGTCGCTCGGCATGTCGATGCCTGTTGCGATGCTGTTCGCGGCGGTATTCGCGAGTGGCGTCTGCGTGATCGGCACGCAGTTCGGGCTGTATGCGGTGGCGGGGATCGTCTATCCGACCACGCTGCGTTCGGCCGGCGTCGGCAGTGCGATCGGCGTCGGCAAGCTAGGCTCGGTGGCCGGCTCGATGCTCGGCGGCGTCTTGCTTGCGATGCATTTGCCGCTCGGCCGGCTCTTCGTGAATGTATCGGCGGTGTTCGTGTTTATCGCGCTGTTTTCCGCGCTGCTTGCGTGGTCGCAGCGGCTTCAGCGGTTTCAACCGCAGAAGGCCGCTGTTGAGCAGCCTGCGCAAACATCTCCGTAAACGTATCGAGCACCGACAGCGTGTCGCGGCCGCTGCGCGTGATCCGGTAGAACGAAAACTCCACCTCCGGCCGGATCACGTCGATCCGCACGCGATAGTGCTTGCAGATGTGTTCGCAGAACGAAGGCATCACGGCAATACCGAGCCCTTCGTGCGCCATCGCGATCGCGGTCTGCAGATGCCCGACCACCATGCGCCGGCTCACGGTCACTTCTTCCTTCGAGAGCGTCGCTTCGATAAGCCGCTGCAGCGGATTGTCTTTCGGCAAGGTGATCAGCGGCAGCCCTTCGAGCGCGCTCCAGCGCACGCCATGCCGCTCGCGCGCCGCGGCGCCGCCGAGCGACATGTCGTTTTCGGCGGACACGGCGACGAGCCGCGACGGAAACATCGGCACGCGGTCGATCCCGGAAAGCTGCGAGAAAAATATACCGAACGCCGCATCGAGGTCGCCATCTTCGACCATCCGCAGTAATTCGCCGGGCGGCCGGTCGACGAGTTCGACGGTCGAGCCCGGATACGCGAGCGCAAAACGCCCGAGCACTTGCGGCATCAGGCTCGCGGCGATCATCGGCGTGCAGCCGAGCAGGAGCGACTCCTGCTTCTGGCGGCCGAGCTCGTTCAGTTCAATGACCGATTTTTCGAGCGTTTCCACGATTTTCATCGCGGTCGGATAGAACGCGCGGCCTGCTTCCGTCAGCGCGACGGTACGCGTCGTGCGTTCCAGCAGGCGGCATTGCAGCTGGGTTTCGAGTTCGCGGATGATCGCGCTAAGCGCAGCCTGGCTCAGGTGCATGCTTTGCGCGGTTTTCGTGAAACTCGAGGCGTTAGCCACGCCAAGGAAGACTTTCAGCTGCTTGATGGACAGATTCATAGCTACGGCGATCCTTCGTTTCCGACAAACGGATGCCGCAGATTTTATCCCGTTCGTTTCGTGTGCAGAAGCATGGATTCGCAAGCGCTTTCCTGGTCACCGCATTTCCGGCCGGTTTTTAGCGCCTGCGTCGCCCGACGCTACGAAAATGCGTACCGTCCTTCGCCATCGCGCGTGATCGTGCGCGTCGCCTCGATGTCTTCGAGCCAGCGCACGATTTCGCGTCCATCGCGCGTGCCGGTCGCGGCCATCAGTTCGGCAAAGCGCTTCGGGCCATCTTCGAGCGCGGCTTCGAGCGACTCGAAGCGCGCGCCTTCATAGCGCGGCGGCGTCGGCACGCGATGTTCGAGCGGCCGCTCGGCGCCGGGCGCGAGCAGCGGCAGCGTCAGATCGAAGCCTGCCTTCGCGGTGCTCGCCGTGCCGTGCGCGAGACCGTGCAGGGACGGGTCGAGCGGCATCGCGCGCAAGCCGTTCTGCACTACGAGGTCGCGGTCCGCCTGAAAACGCGTCGCGAGCGCCCAGTCCATCTGCTCTTCGGAAAAGATATCGATGTCCGGGTCGACCACGAAAACATGCTTGACGTTCGCGAGCGACGCAAATACCGCGGCGATCGCGTTGCGCGCTTCGCCGGGCACGCGCTGCTGCAGCGCGACGCGCACGTTGAACATGCCGCCCGTCGCCGCGCTGCAGTAGACGGACTTCACTTCGCGCACGGCCGTTTCGAGCGCGCGCCACACGGTCACTTCGGTGCGCAGCGCGGCGAGCTGCGCGGTGTCGGTGCGCGCCATCGAGCGGCCGCCGATCGTGCAGGTCTGGAACACGGCGTCGCGCCGGTGCGTGATCGCGGTCAGATGGAACACAGGATTCGTTTTCACTCCGCCGTAGTAGCCGAGGAATTCGCCGTACGGACCCTCGGGTTCCGCGTGACCGCGCTCGTCGAGATAACCTTCGAGAATGAATTCCGCGTCGGCGGGCACGAGCAGATCGTTCGTCACGCATTTGACGACGCCCATCGGCGTACCGCGCAATGCCGCGACGAGTTCGAGTTCGTCGGCGGGAATGCGCATCGTCGCGCCGACGTGATCGACCGGATGCGTGCCCACTGCGAATGCGATCGGCAGACGCTCGCCGCGTTTCGAATGCGCAATGCTGATCGCGCGCAGATCGGACGGTGCGACGAGATCGACGCCCGCGGTGCGGCGGCCGCGCAGCATGAGCCGGCGAATGCCGACATTGGTCCAGCCTGTTTCCGGGTCGACGGCGAAATCAATGGACGCCGAAATATAGGGCGCGCCGTCGAGGTCGTGCTGCAAATGGACGGGCAGCGCGGTGAAATCGCACGCATCGCCGGTCAGAACGACCTGCTGCACGGGCGCTTCCTCGCGAGTCACTTCGACGAGCTTACCTTTTACCGCGAGGCGTTCGCGCACCGTGGCGAGCAGATTCTGCGGCGTCGTATCGAATGCTTTGGCAAGGCGCGTGCGGCTTGCGGCAACGCTGCCTGCGAGCGAAATATGGCCGCCGCCGGGGCGCTTGAACCACACCGCGCGCGGATTGCCTTCCATGATCGCGGCCGCGTCCGCGAGATCGACGGGCTCTTCGCGCTGGTCGAGTTCGCTGGCGTCGAGCGCTTCGAGAAAGCGGCGCAGACGGAACTGTTCGAGGTCCGGGGCCGCCGCGCCTTGCACGGTGGAGGGGATGACTGTCTTCGGTCTCACGTGAGGGTCCTCGTGCGATGCGTATGGATGAGTCGTACTCGTGCTTGTTGGCTGGCTTGTATTGCGCTGGGATAGCGCTTGTATTGCATTCGTTGCTGTGTCGTTTGGCTGCGCTGTCGTGCGGCAGCGGCCCTGGTTCGTTGCCGGAAAAATCAGAAGCGTGCCGACAGCGCCGTCGCCGCGAGATGCGCGGCGAAACCGCTCGCGCCCGACGCCGGCATTTCCGGCGCCAGATGCAGGAACTGCTTGACCGCGCGCAAGGTGACCGCGCTGCAGCCGAGCAGCGTTTGCGTGAGCGTTTCTGCGGCCGCATCGAGTTCGCTTGCAGCGACGACGCGGCTCACGAGCCCCACGTGCAGCGCTTCGGTCGCGCTCAGCCGTTCGCGGCTCAGCACCATATGCGCGACGGTCTTCACCGGCACGCGGCCGATCAGCGCGGACATCACGAGCGTCGGCGGAATATCGCGCTCCATTTCGGGGATCTGAAATACCGCGCTATCGGCGGCGAGCGCGATGTCGCAAACACCGGCGAGCGCGCAACCGACGCCGATCGCTTCACCGCGCACGACCGATACCACCGGCACGCGCACTGCTTTCAACGCGTCGTACAACGCGAGCGGCGGCGCCGCGACGACACGGCGCAAAGTTTCCGCGGACGGCTTCGCGTCGGCGGGCGGCATCGGCGACTGGCGGCCTTTGCAGAAATCGGCGCTGCTGCTGCCGATGCGCACAAGCTTGACATCGTCGTCAATATTCGACACGGCGGCGATAATCGCCTCGCTCATGTCGGCATTGATCAGATTGCCGTTCTCGGGCCGGTCGAGCACGATGTCGACGAGCGGACCATCCCGCTTGATTGCAACGAATTCGGTAGACATGCTGCAGGTTCCTTGTGTTCGGTTCAGGGGCGCACGCCTTGCGTTGCGCCTCGAGGGCGCGCCTCGGCGTTGCGCCTTTATGTCGCGCTTGATGTCACGCGCTTTCACGCGGCATCGCGATGGATGTACTCCCAAACAATCTTCGGTGTGGCAGGCATTTCAAGCTCTTCGGTGCCGATCTCTTTCAGCGCATCCGCCAGCGCATTGAAGATCGTCGCCGTGGCCGGCGTAATGCCGCTTTCGCCGCCGCCCTTCACGCGCAGCGGATTGCCGTGCGTCGGGTCTTCGGTCAGCTCGACGCGCAGCGGCGGTATGACCCCCGCGCGCGGCATGCCGTAGTCCATATAGGAGCCGGTCAGCACCTGGCCCGTTTCGCGGTCCACGTAGCATGTTTCCGACAGCGCCTGGCCGATGCCTTGCGCGAGACCGCCATGCACCTGGCCTTCGACGATCAGCGGATTGATCGGCTGGCCGACATCGTCGACCGATGTGTAGTTGACGAGCGTGACGACGCCGGTATCGGGATCGACCTCGAGCTCGCAAATCGCGGAGCCGGTCGGATGCGCGGGCACGCGCGTGTTGACTTCGGCTTCAGCGTAGAGCTTTTTCTTGTCCGGCTCGCCTGGCAGTCCGTCGCTTGCGATACGGCGCGCGACTTCGAAGAGGCTCGTGCGACGGCTAGTGGTCGAATCGATAAAATGGCCGTCGGCGAATTCGACCTTGTCTTCCGCGATATTGAAGAGCGCCGCGGCGACGCGCTTGCCGGTCGCGACGATCTGCGCGGCGGTGTCGACGAGCAGCATGCCGCCAAGGCGCATCGAGCGGTCCGAGTGGCTGCCGCCGCCGATGCTGACGAATGCGGTATCGCCGGTGCGCAGCTTGACGGCCGACATCGGCACGCCGAGATGTTGCGCGATGACCTGCGCGAAGGTGGTTTCGTGGCCCTGGCCGGTCGATTGCGTGCCGGACACGATGTCGATGCGCTCATCGGGTAGTACCGTCAGTTCGATCCGCTCGCGCGGCGCGCCGACCGGCGACTCGATGTAATTCGCGAGACCGATGCCGCGCAGCTTGCCGCGTGCGCGCGACTCGGCGCGACGCGCCTCGAACGTGTTCCATTCGGCCAGTTCGAGCGCGCGCTCCATATTGCGCGAGAATTCGCCGCTGTCGTAAGTGAGACCCATCGGGCTGCGATACGGCAGCTTGTCATGCGTAACCAGATTGCGCCGGCGAATCTCGGTGCGATCGATACCGAGTTCCGCAGCGGCGAGATCGAGCATCCGCTCGATCACGTGGTGCGCCTCGGGCCGGCCCGCGCCGCGATACGGCGCGGTCGGTACCGTGTTGGTCAGCACCGCGCTCACATGCACGGCCGCGACCGGCACATCGTAGACGGTCGTCATGATGCGCGTGCCGTTCGACATCGGCACATACGACACCGTATGCGCGCCGACGTTGCCGATCCATTCGTTGTCGATCGCGAGAATGCGGCCGTCTTTCGAAAAGCCGATCGTTGAACGAATGATCTGGTCGCGGCCCTGATAGTCGGACAGAAACGCTTCGCTGCGGTCGCTGGTCCATTTGACCGGGCGTCCGATGCGGCGCGCGGCCCAGACAACGGCCAGCTGTTCGATATAGACGAACGAGCGCGGCCCGAAGCCGCCGCCCGTGTCGGGACACACCACGCGCACCTGCGACGGCGGCACTTTCAGCGCACCGGCGAGCACGAGCTTCTGGCGCACGGCGCCCTGGCTGCCCGAAATCAGCGTATACGTGCCGGTTTGCGCATCGTAGTCGCCGATCGCGCTGCGTGGCTCCATCTGGCAGTTGACGAGCCGGCTATGGTGAAACTCGCGTTGCACGACATGATCGGCCGTCGCGAGAATACGGCGCGCTTCGTCGCGATCGCCGATTTGCGTCTGGAAACACAGGTTGCGCGGCGCGCCCTCCCACAACTGAGGCGCATCTTCCTGCATCGCATCGGCGCCGTTGACCACCGCATCGAGCGTGTCGTACTCGACTTCGATCATCTCGGCCGCGTTGCGCGCCTGCAGCGGCGTTTCAGCAACGACCATCGCAACCGCTTCGCCGACATAGCGAACGCGATCGACCGGCAGTGGAATATGCAGCTGATTGAAGATCGAACCGGTCAGCGACGTGAGAAAGGCCTTCTTCGTCGCATCCACGGCATCGATCGGATTGGGCACATGATCGCAGCCGGACAAGCCATCGTCGACGTAATCCTGGCCGACCAGTACCGCAATCACGCCAGGCGCTTCGCGCGCCGCGCTCGTATCGATCGAAGCGAGTGCGGCATGGGCGTGAGGCGAACGCAAAAAGGCCGCATAAAGCTGGCCTTCGACGCGCAAGTCGTCCGTGTACTGTCCTTTGCCGGTGACGAAGCGCTGGTCTTCGACACGCGGTATTGGTTTGCCGATCATGAGTGTTGTTCCTCCCGATGCGCGGCGCTCGCCGCATGCTCCGGGTACATTTCACGCGCCGCGTGCCGCACCGCCTCGATGATGTTCACGTAGCCCGTACAGCGGCAGATGTTCCCTTCGAGAGCGTGGCAGATGCTCGCTTCGTCGAGTGACGGCGCATCGCGCAGATAGAAGTCGCACGACATGATCATGCCCGGCGTGCAGAACCCGCATTGCAGGCCGTGACATTGCACGAACGCGTTTTGCACCGGATGCAGGCCGGTCGTTGCGCTCGGCTTCAGCCCTTCGACCGTGACGACGCGGCCGCCGCTTGCCTGCGCGGCGAGCACCGTGCATGACTTCACGGAAACGCCGTCGAGATTGACCGTGCACGCGCCGCACTGACTCGTGTCGCAGCCGACGTGCGTGCCGGTCAGGCGCAGCGTCTCGCGCAGAAATTCGACGAGCAGCGTCTGGTCCGGCACTTCGTGCCGCACATCGACGCCATTCACCTGCAACTGGACTTCAACCATGATTCACCTGTTCCTTGCTTTCTACGTCGCACGCGGTACGCTTATTTCGCTGCTGCCGCGCTGGGCTCGTCAGCGTTTGCGTTGCTGCTTTCGCTCATGGTCGTACTCATTGTGGTATTAAAGCGTTTGAAAAACTCTGCCGCGAGCTTGTTCGCCACCGACGTCACGAGCCGCGAACCGATCTGCGCGAGCTTGCCGCCAACCTGTGCTTCAGCGACGTACGTGAGCAGCGTGCCGCCTTCTTCGGCGTCCGCGAGCGTGACGGTCGCCGTCATCTTGCCGAAGCCGGCAATGCCGCCTTCGCCCTGGCCCGCGATCTTGTAGCCGTTCGGCGCGTCGCGATCGGACAGCAGCAGCGTGCCCTTGAAGCGCGCCTTGACGGGGCCGACGGATGCCACCACGACGGCCTTGAACTCGTCGTCGCTTTCCGCGGTAAACGCTTCGCAGCCCGGCACGCACGCTTGCAGCACGGCTGCGTCGTTCAGGCCACGCCATACGTGTTCGCGCGATGCGGCGATGGTTTGCGATCCGGTAAATTCCATGTGTCTGTCTCCTGACGACGGGGCGACGGAAGTGGGCGCCTGAGCGGTTACTCCCGTTCCATGCAAAAAATTTCGTTAGGCAAGCGGGCGCAGCGGTTGCGCAAGCAGTGTTTGCAACGCGCGGCGCGCGTAGGTTTCGATCAGATGCGCGCGATAGGCGGCCGATGCGTTCGGATCGTCGGGCAGCGTCGACGTGTCCATTTTCACGGCTGTAAGCGATGCTTCGGAAAGCTCACGAGTCAGCGCGTCTTCCGCATCGTGCCAGCGGAACACCGATGCGCCCGCGCCGGTTACGCCGACACGCACGGAGTCGGCGTACTGCGCGATAAACACGCCGACCACCGCATAACCCGACGCCGGCTGCCGGAACTTCGCGTAGGCGCCGCGCAGCGGAATCGCGTATTCGATTGCGGTGACGATCTCGTCAGGCGCGAGCGCCGTTTCGAACGTATCGACGAAGTAGTCGTCAGCGGGAATGCGCCGTTCGGAGGTGACGACTTGCGCGTTCAACGCGATGACCGCGGACGGATAGTCGGCGGCCGGGTCGTTGTTCGCAACCGATCCGCCCATCGTGCCGCGATTGCGCACTTGCGGATCGGCGATCACATTCGCGAGCTGCGCGAGCGCGGGAATCGCACCGGCCACGATCGGAGAGGCGGCGACTTCCGCATGTCGCGTCAAGGCGCCGACACGCAGCACGCCGTTTTCAACCGCAATGCCGCGCATTGCGTCGATACGCGTGAGATCGATCAGATGGGACGGCGCCGCGAGCCGCTGCTTGAGCGTCGGGATCAGCGTCATGCCGCCCGATAGCGGTCGCGCTTCGTCATGCTCGCGCAGCCACGCGACGGCTTCGTCGAGCGTCGATGCGCGCAGATAGGTGGTCTCGTACATGAAGTCTCCTGCGGCCGCGCGCCGGACCACGGCGCGCGGCCGGTATTGCTACGTCGTTTGTTTCAGCCAGTCTTCCAGCTTCGTTGCAAGCGCAACGGGAATTTCATACATCGCATAGTGGCCCGCATTCGCAAGCGTTTCGAGCGTTGCGTGCTCGTACCATGTAAGCCACGTGCGGTTCATCAGATCGGCGGTCAGCGTCGGATCGTGCTCGCCGATAAAGAGTTTGACCGGCACCTGCGCTGCTGCGCTGCCCGCGAGTTCAGCCGAGAAGTCGCGCGTCGCCCATTCGGGCAGATAGCCGGCGAACGCTTCGCGGCGCGACAGGCGCATCGATTCGTTCGCGAGATGCGTGCTCCAGCGCGGCGTCAGGCGATTGCCGGTCGAAAAGGCGATGATGGCCGCCCGTTTTGACACGTCGTTGATCGTCGCGCTAAAACCTGCGAGGCGTGCCTCATCCATCCGCGAGCCGCAAGCGGGCACCGCGGAGATGCCGGCCATGCGCTCGATCCGCTCCGGCGCTGCAAGCAGCACGCGCTGCATCGCCATGCCGCCCATCGAATGCCCGACCAGGCTGAAGCGGGGCCAGTCGAGATGATCGGCAAGTGCGAGCACATCGCTTGCCGCTTCGGCGAACGTGAAAGCGCCGTCGCGTTCGAGCGATGCTCCGTAGCCGCGATAGTCGAAGAAAGCATAGGTGAAAGCGTCGACATCGAGCATCGGCGCGATTGTTTGCCAGTCGGCTGAACTGCCGAACCAGCCCGACAGCGCGATGACCTTGCGCGGGCCGTGACCGACCGTCACATATCCGTTCAGAGCTGTCATGCGTGGGCCTCGCTGCGGTTTGTGCTTGCGCCGGTCGCATGCGACGCATCGAATGCCGGCGCGATCGTGCCGCGACATTCGCCGAAGCCGATCGTCACCGCGCCGGGTTGCACGGCACGCGCATGGAAGATCACTTCATCGCCGTCTTCGAGCGCGGTGCGCGTTTCGCCGTTCGGCAATTGCAACGGGTCTTTGCCCGCATTCGTCAGCTCGGTCAGGCACGCGCGGGACACATCGTCGGCGCCGGAAATCGTGCCGCTGCCGAGCAGATCGCCGGTGCGCAGATTGCAGCCGTTACTCGTGTGATGCGCGACCATCTGCGCGAACGTCCAGTACAGATTGTCGAGATGCGTGCGCGTGATGCGCACGGGCGCAGCGCCCGCGGCACGCAGTTTTGCGGTCGACAGGAATGCTTCGAGTTCGAGGTTCAGTCCGCCGTTGCGCTGATCGAATGAGCCGTTCAGGTGCGGCATGATGACCGGATCGCCTGCGGCGCGCGAAGGCGCCGATTTGCGGAACGGCGCGAGCGCCTCCGCGGTGACGATCCACGGCGACAGGCTCGAGTGGAAGCTTTTACCGAGGAACGGCCCGAGCACCTGTTCGAACCACTGAATGCTTTTCGCCGACCAGTCGTTGAGCAGACAGTAGCCGAAGATGTGCTGGTGCGCGTCGTCGATCGCGACAGGCCGCGTGAATGCATTGCCGCGGCCGATAAACGCCGCAAGTTCGAGTTCGAAATCGAGCGCGGGCGCCGGGCCGAAACGCACATTGCCTTGCGCGTCGCGATACTGGCCGTGCGGCCGGCGCACGTCGCCGCCGCTCACGCGCAGCGACGAGGAACGGCCGTGATACGCGATCGGCAGCGATTTGAACGCGGCGGGCAGCGGGTCCGCGAGCCCTTTGTAGCGGCCGTGCCGTTCGGTGTGATGCAGCGACGTCAGAAAATCGGTGTAGTCGCCGATTTCGCACGGCAACCGCATGGTGACGTCGGCGATGCGCGGCAGCAGGACAGCCGCACGCGGCTGCACTTGCGACAGCATCGGCGAATCGCTGCGCAACAGTGCGGACAAGGCGCGGCGCAGCGCGCTCAGATAACGCGGCTCGAGCGCCATCAGGCGGTTGAGCGTGCCGTCGCCGCAAGTAGCGGCTGCGCACGCGATCGCGGCATCGCCGTCAAGCAGCGCCGCTTCGTGCAGCGCCTGCAAATCGACGATGCGATCGCCGATCGCGACACCGGTGCGCGCGTTGCCGTCGCGCTCGAAAGCGCCGAACGGCAGGTTTTGAATCGGGAAGTCCGCACCGGGCAGATTGGCCGATTCAACCCAGCTGCGCAGGGCCGGATCGTGAGTGGAATTCAGCTCGGTCATGCGGGGTGTGTCTCCGATACAGCTTTTTTCTGTTCCGCGGTCCACGCATCGAGCGTACCGCGAGCGCGCATTTTAAAGCCTTCGAGCGTGGCGGCGTCTGCCACGACCGTCGTCAGCTCGACACGCAGCCCATTCGGATCGAAGAAATAGATCGAGCGCACGAAGTGGTGATCGGTCACGCCAAGCACTTCAATGCCGTTCGCGGTGAGCCGTTGCTTCATCGTTTCGAGCTCGTCAAGCGACGCGACGCGGAACGCGATGTGATTGACCCACGCGGGCGTATTCGGCGACGGCAGGGCCGCCGTATTGTCGCCGAGATCGAAGAACGCGATGTTCGAACCGTCCGCGAGCTCGAAGAACAGATGCACGTACGGACAGTGCTCGCCGGTGCTCGGCACGTGGTCGAGGCGAATCACGTGCGTGAGCGGCAGGCCGAGGATGTCCTCGTAGAAATGACGGGTTTCCTCGGCATTGCGGCTGCGCCATGCGAAATGGTGCAGTCCGAGGACGGCGGGTATCGTGGCCATCTTTCGTCTCCTTTGTGCAGCAGCCGGAGCGGCGCGTTAGCGTTTACTCCGGCGTTCTTGCCCGCGAGGGCCTGAGTCGACGCAAAGCGTCGACTTGCAGCGTCAACTTGCAGCGCCAGCCTGAAGCCAGCTCGAACTTAAACTTCGATCGTATCGACGTTGTACTCGAACAGCCAGTTGTAACGTTCCTTCACGCGCTCCTCGCTCCACTCGCGGTCGACATACTCGGCCGCGCCTTCCGCGTGCGCGAGCTGCGGATTGTGAAAGCGTGTCGCATTGGCGGCCGAGCCGCGCACGACGCGCGCCGTGCGCTCGAGGCGCAATGCTTCGTAGCGTTCGAGCGCGCGCGGCAAATCGCCCGCATAGCGTTCGAGGCAGCGCGCGATCAGGTAACCGTCTTCGATCGCCATGCCGGCGCCTTGCGCGAGGAACGGCAGCGTCGGGTGGCATGCGTCGCCGAGCAGCGTCGCGTTGCCGGAACTCCAGCGCGTCATCGGTTCGCGCACCATCAACGCCCACTTGTAAGGAATGTCGATTGCGGAAATCAGCGCGCGCACGTCCTCGTGCCAGCCCGCGAAATCGTTCAGGCACTCCTCAAGCGTGCCACGTTCGGACCACGATTCGACCTGCCAGCCGTCGCGCTCGACCGCGCCGACGAAGTTGACGAGCTTGTGCCCGCGCAACGGATAGTGAATGACGTGTGCGCCGGGTCCGACCCAGTTCGTGCCATACGCGGTGCGTAGATGGTCGGGCAATTTTTCCGCGTCGATCACGCCACGCCACGCCATCACGCCCGAGTACACGGGTTCGTCCGGGCCGAACAGCGCGCGCCGTACGCGCGAATGGACGCCGTCCGCGCCGATCAGCAGATCGGCTTCGTAAACGTTGCCCTGAACCGTTGTGACCTCAACTTTTCCGCCGCTCTGCTTGATGCCTTCCACTTTCTCGCCGAGGCGGATCGCGTTCGGCGCGAGCGCATAGACCGCGTCGGCAAGCCCTTGATGCAGGTCCGCGCGGTGCAGCGTGAAGTACGGATAGCCATAGATTTCCCGCGACGCGGCGCCGAGATCGAACAGGCGCCACGATTGACCGGTGTTCCAGAGCCGCACGCGCTTGCCGGGCGGCTCGCAGGCGAGACCCTCGAGCGTGTCGCCGACGCCGAGCTGGTAAAGCACGCGCGTCGCATTCGGGGCCAACTGCACGCCCGCGCCGATCTCCTTGAGCGCCTGCGCCTGCTCGAGAATCGTGACGTCGAAGCCTTTCTTCAGTAACGCAACGCCGGCCGTCAGCCCGCCGATTCCGGCTCCCGCAATGACTATCTTCATTCGTCGAATCAACCTCTTTTCGTGTTGGGCGCGTTTTATCGGGTTAATTTATCAATCTATCGATAAATTTTTTTAATGCCGTTTAATGCATTACCCGCTGAAAACTGGAATGAACTTTAAAACAACGCCTGACACTTAAGAAGCAAAAGAATCCGAACGGATCATCGAGCAAATTTGTTAATTGCCGGGCATGACAGACGCGTGTCTGCTACATGCCCCAGCGGTGCACGACCGAGGTCTCGATACCGAACAGGTCGAGCACGCGGCCGAGCGTGTGATCGACCATATCGTCGATCGATTCCGGGTTCGCGTAGAATGCGGGCACCGGCGGATAGACGATCGCGCCCGCTTCGGTGACGCTCGTCATGCTGCGCAGGTGGCCCAGATGCAGCGGCGTTTCGCGCACCATCAGCACGAGTCGGCGGCGCTCCTTCAAGGTGACGTCCGCGGCGCGCGAGAGCAGCCCGCTTGTCACGCCTGTCGCGACTTCCGATAGCGTCTTGATCGAACAGGGCGCGACGATCATGCCCATCACGGGGAACGAGCCGCTCGAAATTGCGGCGCCGATATCGGTGTTCGAGTAGCAGACGGTGGCGAGCGCGCGCACGTCGGCGACGCTGTAGTCCGATTCGTGCGCGAGCGTGACCTGCGCGGAACGGCTCATCACCAGATGCGTCTCGATGTCCATTTGCCGGAGCAACTGCAGGAGCCTCACGCCGTATACGACGCCCGACGCTCCGCTGATGCCGACAACCATCCGCCGTGGCGGTACTGCCCTGACTTGCATTCTGTTCTCCTCCGCGAGAGCGGATTCTTATCGTTTCGAAACTCGCTTTGATCGCGCGGATGGTAGCACGCGTAATAGCGGCGATTAAAGACGCGCAATCAGGTTTTTCGGAACTTCCTGGTAAATACCCCAGGCGAGTATTCGCATTGTTCTATCGATTGATAAATATTTCACGATTCAAAAGCGGAAATGACATCGCTACACTTTGCGCAGCGTGAAGAGACTGTCGACGCGCGAAGCGGATCAGCAGCATCACGATGACGCGACGCGCGGCTCTTTACGTACGACAGACAGCCGTGCCGGTCCAGGAGACCACGGCCGGACACGATAACAACATCGCAAAACAATATTTGGAGGCAAGTTGAAGACACGACTATTCGTCGGCGGATGTGCCGCGCTGCTGAGTTGTCCTGCGTTCGCGCAGTCGTCCGCGACGATATACGGGAGTATCGACTCGGGTGTCGACTTCGTGACGAACTCGCATGGAGGTCATCTGGTGCAGCAATCGGCCGGTAAACGGACACCTGACCGCTGGGGCTTTCTGCTCAGGGAAGACCTCGGTGGCGGCAACGCGGTGTTCGCGCGGCTCGAATCCGGCTACCTGTCCAATACGGGCGCGCAGATCAACCCGACCAGCTTCTTCAACCGCGATGCGTACGTCGGCCTTGCAAACGACAAGTGGGGTGCGCTCAGCTTCGGCAATATTCCGGACTACATCTATGAGTACGTCGGTGCGCTGAACAACTCCGTGCCCGGTATTTCGTCGTTCTACACGGTCGGTAATCTTGACGGCCTCGCGAACACGCACGCGCTGAACAACTCGGTGAAGTACGAGACGATCAATTTTCACGGCTTCCAGGCCGGCGCGATGAACAGTTTCGGCAATCAGGCCGGCGATTTCAGCGCGGGACGGCAGTACAGCGTCGGCGTGCGTTACGGCAACGGCATCGTAAAGCTCGGCGCCGCGTACACGATGTCGCACAACCGTACGGCGGACGTGTTCGGCGTTTTCAGCGTGACGTCGCTGCTCGGCCAGCAGTTGCGCTCCGGCGTGCAGTTCAATGCGAGCCGCTACAGCACGATCGCGGTGGGCGGGTCGGTGGTGGTCGGCGCATTCACGCCACACCTCACGTATACGGATGTGAAGCTCGAAAACGCGCAGGGCGCGGAGCATGAGCACAACTACCAGGCCGGCGTGAACATCGATCTGAGCGGTGGCGCGCGCCTGTACATCCTGGGCCTCTCGTACAACCGTTCGACGTTCGACGACCTGACGTTCAATCAGTACAACCTGTTTTTGACGCATTACCTGTCGAAGGTCACGCAGATTTACGCGGGCGTCGGCTTGCAGCGCGCGTCGGGACCGAATGCGCATGCCGAGCAGTTCGGCTATCTCGCGTCGAGCTCGAACGCGCAGACGGTTGGGCGGATTGGCATTAACCACATGTTCTGAAGCGGAGGCGCTATGGCGTGACGAGAAGTGAGAGATAAGCGGGTTTATTCACTTTTTTCTATCTCTTCATCGCTATTTTTTGATTCTGCCGCTGCACGGCGAGCCTTATATTGTGGCTCCCGGGCAGCGGCGCTGCAACGGGCAGCCTTGAGAGCATGAGGAGAACACGGCAACGCACACGCGCGAACGCGCGGCGCGCTGACGACGCATATGGAACGCACATGCAAGCAGACCGGACATTCAATATCGCGACACTGGTAGAAGAACAAAAGACGGGGCGTTTCGCCGTCGGGCTGTTGTTCTGGTGTTTCATGATCATGCTGATGGACGGCTACGATCAGACGGCCGTGTCGTTCGCGGCGCCCGCCATCATCAAGGAATGGCACGTCGCGCGCGGCGGGTTCGGTGCGGTGTTCGGCGCGGGCCTGTTGGGCACGCTGATCGGCTCGTTTATCTTCGGTTATATCGGCGACCGCTTCGGCCGCAAGAAGGCAATCGTTTCGGGCAGCCTGTTTTTCGGTGCGTTGACGCTGGCATCGGTGTGGGTCACATCGTTGAACGAACTGATGCTGCTGCGTTTTATCGCGGGTATCGGCATGGGCGGCGTGATTCCGAATTCGGTTGCACTGGTTGCCGAATATGCGCCCAAGCGCTTGCGCGCAACGTGGGTCACGCTGATGTTCTCGGGCTTTTCGATCGGCGCCGGGTCCGGCGGGCTCGTTTCGTCATCGCTGATTCATCGTTACGGCTGGCCGGTGATGTTCGTCGTCGGTGGCGGCGGATCGCTGCTCGTCGCGGTGCTGCTGATTTTCACGCTGCCCGAATCGGCGAAGCTGCTGGTCGTGCGCCAGCGCAGTGTGGACGCGGTGCGCAAGCTCGTCGCGCGGTTGCGCCCGGAATTGCAGATTCCCGCGGACGCGCAATTTATCGCCGGCGAAGTGCAGGAGAAAAAGCGCTTCGTGCTGAAGCTGATTTTCTCCGACGGCCTTGCCGGTATCACGCCGCTGCTCTGGATCGTGTTTATCGTGAACTCGATGACGCTCTACTTCCTGCAGAACTGGCTGCCGATTCTGATGGAAGGCATCGGCATCAATCCGCAGGGAGCCGGGCTCATTACGACGATGTTCTCGGTCGGTGGCGTGATCGGTGGCCTCGTGCTGTGCCGCTTTGTCGATCGCCACGGCGTGCTCGCGATCATCTCGCTGCCGGCACTCGGCGCACCGGTCGCTGCCGCGCTCGGCTTCACGACGTCGCAAGCGTGGCTGATGCTGGCCGTGTTTGCCACCGGCTTTTGCGTGGTCGGCGCGCAATACGGGCTCTATGCGGTAGCTGGCATGATCTATCCGACCTCGTTCCGCTCGGCCGGTGTGGGCAGTGCGATTTCGGTCGGCAAGATCGGCTCGGTGTCGGGGCCTGTGATCGGCGGCTTGCTGCTGTCGATGCACTTGCCGATCGCACAGCTGTTCTATGCGGCTGCGCTGCTGTTTGTGGTGACAGCGGTGTTTTCGGCGGTGCTGTCGCTGCTCTATCGCGTGCGCTTTGGGGCGCAGCATGCCCAGAACGCTCAGCAAAACATGGCTCCACATAATGCGGCTGCCGCTAAGACCGTGGAGCCGATACAAAGAAGCTCGGTGCTCGGCGATTCATAACACGCCGACCCGATCGATAAGAACATAAATACGGGGATCTGATTCGATGACGCACGCTCTGGCCGCCGGCGCGGCTGACGCATCACATTACGACGTCGCGCATAGCTCAAGCACGCGATTCATCGCAAAGCGCCGCGGCGCCTTCACGCTGCAAGCGCGCATTGCCTTGACGGTCGCGTTGCTTGCAGCGCTGATGCTTGCGATCGGCGGTTTTGGTCTGCAAGGCGGCTATACGGCGAACCGCGCGAATCGCGATACCTATCAGAACAAGCTGGCCGCCACGATGCATATCGGCGCAGCCGAATTGTTGATCGCACGCATGCGCCTCGTGCTCGGCGCGGCAACCGCAAATGCCGACGACGCGATGACGCAGCGCCAGATTGCAAAGGCGACCGAATACCTCGCGCAATCGGACGACGCCTGGAATCGCTTCGTCGGGCAGCCTCACGAGCCGGGCGAAGCGTCGCTGATCGAAGCGGCGAACCAGCACCGCGAGGCGCTGCGCAACGCGATGCTCGCGTTTATGGATGCGCTGAAAAAGGGCGAGCGCGCCGTGGCCGATCGTATCGGCACCGTGCAACTGAGCCCGCTTTTCAACGATTTGACCACCGCTGACGAAGCGTTGAAGCGCACTCTCTATACGAATGCGCAGCGCCGTTACGAAGAGGCTGAACATGACTTCAGAACTTTTCTGATCGCATCGTCGGCGCTGATCGCGATCGGGCTGCTGGCCGCCGTGGTCAGCTGGATCACGTTGCGCCGCGCGATCATGCGTCCGCTCGACGACGCACTCGGTCATTTCAACGCGATCGCGGCCGGCGACCTGAGCCGCGCGATCGAGACGCGCCGTGCGGACGAAATGGGGCAATTGCTCGCCGGCCTGCAAGCGATGCAGGCCCAGCTATCGAAAACGGTGACGGCGGTACGCGACAGTTGCGAAACGATCGGCACCGCGACGCGCGAGATTGCCGCTGGCACGCTAGACCTGTCGTCGCGCACCGAAGAGCAGGCGGCCTCGCTCGAGGAAACGGCGGCAAGCATGAGCGAGCTCACCGCGACGGTCAAGCAGAATGCCGACCACGCTCAGCAGGCGCGCGGCCTCGCTGACGACGCTTCGTCCGCTGCGCAAAGCAGCAGTGCGGTGATCGGCCGCATGACGGGCACGATGAGCCGCATCGACGTGAGTTCGCGCAAGATCGCGGATATCACCGGCATTATCGACGGCATCGCGTTTCAGACGAATATCCTCGCGTTGAATGCCGCCGTCGAAGCAGCGCGCGCCGGCGAACATGGCCGCGGTTTTGCGGTGGTCGCCGCGGAAGTGCGCGCGCTTGCGCAGCATTCGTCGTCCGCGGCAAAACAGATCGGTGAGCTGATCGCGGATTCCGTAAGCGCAGCGGCCGACGGTACGGGGCTGGTGACCGAAGCCGAGCAGGCGATGCAACAGGTGCTCACCACGGTGCAACGCTTTGCGCTGGTGATGAACGAGATCGTGGCGGCCGCGCTCGAGCAGCGCACCGGCATCGAACAGGTCGACACGGCAATCAGTCTGATGGATTCGATTACGCAGCAAAATGCGGCGCTGGTCGAACAGGCTAGTGCGGCGGCCCAGGCGCTCGATCAGCAGTCGCAGGATCTCGCGCGCCAGGTCGCGGTGTTTAGCGTTCGCTGAATCGCCGAAACACGTTTCAGATTGCCCCGTTGGCGGCTTGCTTCGTTATGCAGCAAGGCTGCGCGGGGCTTCTTTGCGGATTCCTTCCACATCACCTACAGTGCTGAAAATGAGGGCCATTTTCCGTCAGTAACGGCAACAATGTGCAGCGAGGAGGCAATATGAAACGAAGGATCATTCAGGCGCTGTTACTGGGAGCCGCACTGGCTGTCGCGATTCCGCCGGCGTTCGCGCAAAACGATGCGGCCACGACCGCTGCTCCGGCCCAGTCGTCGAAACAGGCTGACCGGGCGCTGGCCAAAGCAGTGCGGCGCGCCTTGAGCAGGGCGCAGGGCTTCGACGTGTCGGGCGTGTTCGTCAAGGCGCGCGGCGGCGCGGTAACGCTAAGCGGCAGCGTCAAGGACGGCTCGCAGATCGCTCAGGCTGAACAGATAGCCCGCTCGGTGCAAGGCGTGACGTCGGTGTCGAACAAGCTGACGTTGTTCCACGGCGGCAACGGCTAGATAAGGTCGTTGTTGCACGCGGAAGCGGCAGTTGGCTTACCCCCGGTGCGACAGGATGGCGTCTGCGGCGCCAGGGGAAGGCCTGCGTAAGCGTCCGGCGCGGTCAATGACACTGCGCCCGGATGGCCTGCGCTTATCTCGCTGATCAATTCACATGTGACCGATGCCGATTCCGTCGCCGATGCCCAGGCGGCAATGCAAGTAGATATGACGGCAACGGCACAAAGCGTGCTGACTAATCGGATCGGCTTCATGATGCTTCACTCTCTACGATCTAACACCTAACATTTCAATCTACGACTTGATAAGTCGTAGTAAAGATAAAGGATCGTCAGTTAGAGTGCAAGCGTAATGAATAGATGGACTCTCGGCGTATAGCGTCGGGATGCATGGTGATAGCCCGGGAGGGCGGGTAAATGCAAAAAAGGCGATCCAGCGGATCGCCTTTTGTCTTTTGTCTATCCGGGTCTGGCGTGCTTACTTCTTGTCCCAGATCACAAGGTCTTTGTCGTCGTCCGCGGCGACAAAGATCGCGAGCAGTTTCGCGGGCTTGGTGCTGCTCGCGTTTTCGCTGTCCGTGTGATGGTCGCCGGGTGCTTCGGTCCATGATTCGCCGGCGTGGTAGACGCGCGGCTCGCCGCCGTTGACAGCGCTGCGAATTTCTCCCTGCAGTACATAGGCCACCACGAACGCGTCGCCATGCCGATGCGGCCGCGACTTGCCGCCTGGCTTGTAGTCGACGACGAGTGCGGTCATCGTCTTGCCGGGCACATTTGCGATCGGTGTCTTGAACGCGGGCGCGATGGTTTCCAGCGCATTGTCGGTGCCATGCGCGTGCGCGGATGGCAAGGCGCACAGAACGGAAACGGCGGCGATTGAGGCGGCGAGAAGGGTCTTGATGGAATTCATAAGGTCACTCCTGATGATCTGTCTGTCTACGATCGGAAAAATCGTAGATCGGATGCCGGGAAGCATCGATGAAGGAATTGTAGGAAATTTTCTGTTAGACTGCGATTCAAGTTGTCGTAGTACTGATTTGTAAATTCATGGATCCGTTGTCGTTCGGGGATACATCGCGGCTGCGCGAGGGCAACTCGTGCTCGCTTTCTTTACGCCGCCCGGTTCGTCGTCAAGCTCACTAGCGAACTGATTGACAAGCTCATCGACGAGCTAAACGAGGCGGCGCAATCCAGATTCGACACCGGTGCCGATACGCGGCATGGGCGCTTGCCATGCGCGTATCGCCACTGGGCTCTGGTAGGCACCAGACTAAGGCGGGCTCAGCAAAACGGACAGGGTCAAGAAATGGAAAACGCGCCAGGGAATTGCGCTAACGCTTTACGCGCACGCGATGTGAGTTCGCTCGATGGCCTATATGTTTTGCATAATTTTGGCTCTTCTTGCCCACTGCTATCGGTTGCACCATAGCGCCGTCTGGTCCTTTCTTATTCGCGATTCCTTGAGGCATGACATGACGAATCAGCTCAAGAACGATCATCGTGCGGAACGTTGTGGAGAAATCAGTAATGAACACGCAGTTTTTGGGTCGTCTATATGAGGTCATGCCGCGCAAGGTCTTTGCCGCGCTGCTTCGCCTTTTCGCGCTTGGCGCTTTCGCCGTTTCATTCAGTGCATGTCGGAATTCGGAAGGCGCTGCCGCGCCGCCCGCGCCTCCATCCGTGAACGTTGCGACGGTCGCGTCTAAACCCATCCAGGAATGGGACCAGTTCAATGGGCGCGTGAGTGCGATCGATACGGTCGAGTTGCGCGCTCGAGTGAGCGGCTATGTGGACCGCGTGGCCTATAAGGAAGGCGACGATGTGAAGAAGGGCGATGTGCTTTTCGTGATCGACAAGCGGCCTTATCAGGACGCTCTCGCGAGCGCGGAGGCGCAACTCGCGCGCGCACGCGCTACGGCTTCGCTTGCGCTCGCGCAAGACCGGCGAGCCCAGGCGCTGATCGGGGGCAAGGCGATCTCGGTGGAAGAGTTCGAGACGCGGCATGCCGCGTATGAGCAGTCGAACGCCGACGTGCGGGCAGCCGAGGCTGCCGTCGCAACAGCGCGCCTGAATCTCGGCTTTACCGAAGTCCGTTCGCCGATCGACGGTCGCGCGGGCCGGGCCTTGCTGACCGTGGGGAACCTGGCTCAAGCCGATCAGACCTTGTTGACCACTGTCGTGTCGCAGAACCCGATGTATGTGTATTTCGACGCCGACGAACATAGCTATCTGCGCTATCTCGAACGGGCGAAGCAAGGGACCGGGACCGGCGTCGCGCAAAAGGTGCAAATCGGTCTTGCAAACGAAGACGGCTTTCCGCATGCAGGCACCGTCAACTTCCTCGATAACCAGGTCGATTCGACGACGGGCACGATACGCGCGCGAGCCGTGGTGCCCAACCCCGATCATCTGCTGACGCCCGGGCTCTATGCCCACGTCCAGTTCCCCGGCGGTCAGCGTCACAGTGCAATGCTGATCGATGACAAGGCGGTTCTGACGGATCAGGACCGCAAGTACGTCTATGTGCTCGGACCAGGAGATAAGGCGCTTCGCAAAGACGTGACGCTCGGGCGCTTGATCGATGGTCTTCGCGTGGTCGACGCGGGTTTGAAAGACGGAGACGGGGTAATCGTTTCGGGGCTGCAGAAGATCTACTACCCGGGGCAAGTGGTTAAACCCATAGCCGGTTCTGCGGGGAACGGAGACGCGAAAGGGGACGATAAAGCGAACGCGAAAGGGAACGCGCACGCGGACATCCCCGGAAACATCACGGCAGCGGCCGACTGAGAGGTTCTCCCATGGATTTTTCAAAGTTCTTTATCGATCGGCCGATTTTCGCCGTCGTGCTGTCGATCATTATCTTCGCTGTTGGTCTGATCGCGATTCCCTTATTGCCGGCGGGCGAGTATCCGGAGGTGGTGCCGCCGACGGTCGTTGTGCATGCAACCTATCCGGGCGCCAACCCGAAAGAGACGGCAGAGTCTGTCGCGACACCGCTTGAAGAGGCGATCAACGGTGTCGAAGGCATCATGTACATGAAGTCGGTCTCGGGCTCCGACGGCAGTCTGCAGGTGGTGGTGACGTTTCTTCCCGGCGTCGATCCCGATACCGCGGCCGTGCGCGTGCAAAACCGCGTGAGCCAGGCGCTGAGCCGATTGCCGGAGCAGGTGCGTCAGTTCGGCGTCACGACGCAAAAGCAGTCGCCCACGCCGCTGATGTATGTGAGTCTCTATTCGCCCGATAACCGCTACGACTCGCTGTATCTGCGCAACTATCTGACGTTGCGCGTAAAGGACGAGTTGTCGCGTCTGCCGGGAATCGGCGACATCGGTCTCTATGGTTCGGGCGACTATGCGATGCGCGTCTGGCTCGATCCGAACAAGCTCAATTCGCGTGGGCTGACGTCCGGCGACGTGGTCAACGCGATTCGCGAACAGAACGTGCAGGTGTCCGCCGGTCAGCTGGGCGCGGACCCGACGCCGGCCAAAACGGATTTCCTGACATCGATTAACGTTCGAGGGCGGCTGAGAACGCCGCAGGAATTCGGCGATATCGTGATCAAGAACGGCGATCAGGGCCAGGTCGTGCGGCTCTCCGACGTGGCGCGAGTCGAGCTTGCCGCAGGCGACTACACGATGCGCACGTTCAAGGACCTCGAGTACTCGTCGACGATCGGCATTTTTCTTTCGCCGGGGGCAAACTCGCTCGGCGTTGCCGATGCCGTTTACGCGAAGCTCGACGAGCTTTCGAAGAATTTCCCGCCCGGAGTCGCTTACCGCGCCGTCTGGGATCCGACGATCTTCGTGCGCGATTCGATACGCGCGGTGCAGCATACCTTGCTCGAAGCGGTGGTGCTGGTTGTGCTGGTCGTGATCCTGTTCTTGCAGACCTGGCGCGCGTCGATCATTCCGCTCGTGGCCGTGCCGGTGTCGATCGTCGGCACCTTTGCCTGGCTTTATGTGCTCGGTTTCTCGATCAATACGTTGACGCTGTTCGGCCTGGTGCTCGCAATCGGCATTGTGGTCGACGACGCGATTGTCGTGGTAGAAAACGTCGAGCGGTATATCAACGAAGGGCTCGAACCACGCGAAGCGGCGCATAAAGCGATGCGCGAAGTTTCGGGCCCGATCATCGCCATCGCACTCGTGCTGTGCTCGGTATTCGTACCGATGACCTTTCTCACCGGCGTCACGGGCCAGTTCTACAAGCAGTTTGCCGTGACGATCGCGATTTCCACGGTAATTTCCGCGATCAACTCGCTGACCTTGTCTCCTGCGCTCGCCGCAAAGCTGCTGAGGAAACACGGTAGTCACGACGACGTGGTCACGCGGGTGATCGACAAGCTCTTCGGTTGGCTGTTCCGGCCGTTCAATCGCTTCTTTCACAGCACGTCAGAACGTTACCAGTTCGCGGTTGCGAAGACGTTCAAGCGGCGCGGCGCAGTATTTGTTGTCTACGCCGCATTGCTTGCGATAACGGCGGTGCTGTTCCATAACGTGCCCGGCGGCTTTATCCCAACGCAAGACAAGCTGTATCTGTTCGCGGGTGCCAAGCTTCCCGAAGGCGCGTCGCTCGAACGTACCGATAAGGTCACGCGCAAAATCATCGAGCTTGCGCATACGGTGGAAGGCGTCGATCTCGTCACGGGATATGCCGGGTTTAACGCGTTGCAAACGGTCAATACGCCGAACCTCACGGCAACATATGTGGTGCTCAAGCCGTTCGATCAGCGCAAGCGAGGCGCCGCGGAAATCAATGCGGAGCTTAGCCGCAAGTTCGCGCAGATTCAGGACGGGTTCGCTTACGCATTGATGCCGCCGCCTATCCAGGGGCTCGGCAATGGATCCGGCTATTCGTTGTACCTGGAGGACCGCGCAGGACTCGGCTACGGCGCCTTGCAAAACGCGCTCGATACGTTCCGCGCCGCAGTCGCTAAAACGCCGGGCATGACATATCCGGTCAGTTCGTATCAGGCCAATATCCCGCAACTGGAGGTCAGGATCGATCGCGTTAAGGCCAAGGCGCAAGGCGTTGCGTTATCCGATCTGTTCGACACCTTGCAAACGTATCTTGGCTCGGTCTATGTCAACGACTTCAACCAGTTCGGACGTGTATATCGCGTGATGGTTCAGGCCGATACGCAATACCGCCAGCACGCGGCCGATATTGCGAATCTGCGTACCCGAAACTCGCAGGGAGAAATGGTGCCGATTGGCTCGATGGTGTCGATCGTTCCGACTTACGGCCCCGATCCGGTCATGCGGTACAACGGCTATCCGGCGGCGGACCTGATCGGCGACGCGGATCCGCGCGTGCTTTCGTCGGGTGAAGTGATCGACAAGCTGAACGAGATCGCCAAAGAAGTATTGCCGCGCGGCATCGAGCTCGAATACACGGATCTTAGCTATCAGCAGGTCACGCAAAGCAACGCCGCCGTGATTGTTTTTCCGCTTGCAGTGATGCTTGCGTATCTGGTGCTTGCCGCGCTGTATGAAAGCTGGACGCTACCGCTTGCCGTCATTCTGATGGTGCCCGTGTGCATGTGCGCGGCGCTCGTTGGTGTATGGCTCACGGGAGGCGACAACAACGTGTTCGTACAGGTGGGGCTTGTCGTGCTAATGGGGCTTGCATGCAAGAACGCGATCCTGATTGTCGAATTTGCGCGCGAGCTTGAAATACAGGGCAAGCCGCTTGTCGCCGCGGCGCTTGAAGCATGCCGCCTCCGTTTGCGGCCGATTGTCATGACGTCGATCGCATTTATCGCCGGGTCGGTGCCGCTTCTGCTCGGTCATGGCGCGGGCAGCGAAGTGCGGAAAGCCACGGGTGTCGCGGTGTTTTCGGGCATGCTGGGCGTCACATTGTTCGGGCTGTTCCTTACGCCGGTGTTTTATGTGGTTATCCGCAAGCTGGCAGGCCGCTTGTCCGCAGGCAGGTTAAGACGGCAACGCCGCGCGATGGTGGAGGCGCATCATGAATAAGCTGATTGTTGCGCTTACGCTGGCCGGCATGCTGTCGGGCTGCGCGGTTGGCCCGGATTTCCAGACTCCGACGACTCAAACGTCGGCGCGCTTCGCGCGCGACGAGTCGCACCCGGACAGCAATGCGGCTGATTCGGCGGCGCATACGTCGCCTTTTGATCAGACGTTCTGGCAGAGCTTTAACGATCCGAAGCTAACGAAGCTCGTTGAGCGCGCACTCGCCGAGAATAACGACTTGCGAACCGCGCTCTCAAACTACGATCGCTCAAACGCGCTGCTGCGCGAGGCGAAGTTCGACCGGTATCCGACCGTTACCGCAAACGGCCAGGCGGGGCATCAGCGACTCAGTAAGGATCAGTCGTTTGACGCGCCGTTCGACGAGCGCAACACCTATACGTTTAGCCTCGCCTCGAATGCGACGTGGGAACTGGATCTGTTCGGCCGCATAAGACGCAGCGTGGAAGCGGCGCGCGCGGACACCGCCGCGAGCGAAGCGGACTTCAACGCGCTGCAGGTCGCGATTGTCGGGCAGGTTGCGAGCACCTATGTCGATCTTCGCGGCACGCAGGAACGCTTGCGCGTTGCACGTGAAAACGCGGAGAACCAGCATGAAACCTTGCAGATCGTGCAAAAGCGGCTCGATGCGGGAAGAGGCTCGAACTTCGATATCGCACGCTCGCGTGAGCAATACGAATCGACGCTCGCGCGTATTCCGGCTCTCGAGGCGCGAATCGCCGTCGACGAGCATCGGCTCGCCGTATTGACCGGCAATCAGCCGGGCTCGCTAACCGGACTGGACGACCCTGAACCGTTACCGGAATTACCGGCGTCGATCGACCCCGGCACGCCGGCCAACCTGTTGCGCAGGCGCCCCGATGTCGCGGCGGCCGAATACCGGCTTCATGCCGCCACGGCTCGCGTAGGCGTGGCGACTGCAGACTTGTTCCCGCGGTTAAGCATCGCAGGGATGATCGGCACGCAGGCGTTTGCCGCGAGTTCGCTGTTTTCGGCCGATAGTCAGACGAGCCTCATCGCGTTCGGCGTCGACTGGTCGTTTCTCGATGTAGGACGGGTTCGTGCACGCATCGTTGCATCACGTGCCGATGCGGCGGGAATGCTCGCGCGATATCAGCAGACGGTGCTGCTGGCCCTTGAAGATACCGAGAATTCGCTCGTGCTCTATGCGCGCACGCAGGCCGAAGACGAACATCTGAAGCGCGCGGCAAGCGATAGCGCAGAAGCCGCGCATCTCGCGCGCGTGCGTTACCAGGAAGGCCTTATCGATCTGTTCGAGGTGCTCGATGCCGAACGACAACTGTTGCAGGCGCAGGATGCTTTTGCCGATGGTCGCACGCGTAGCGCGAGTGCGGCCGTGTCGCTCTACCGGGCGCTGGCCGGAGGCTGGCCTCAAGCGAAGATGGCGGACCCGCCCGCTCAAAGCGCGGCCAGATAAACGGGACCGACCTTCGGCCAAAAACATGTGAGTTGCTCAAGCGATGAAATTGCACGAAACACACCGTTTTTTCTCGCTTGACCCCAGCTCGGCCGAACCGTTGTATCGGCAGATTTACACACGCTGCTGCGCGTCGATCGCAGAAGGTCTGCTCAAACCCGGCGACAGGCTTCCTTCTGCGCGCGCGCTGGCGATCGAGCTTGGACTCGCGAGAGGAACCGTCGAAACCGCGTATTCGCTGTTGACGGCGGAGGGGTACACGCAAACGCGAGGCTCGGCCGGGACGGTCGTGTCGCCGTATCTGCTTCTGGCCGGGCACATGCGTTTGCCCGTGCCTCAGACCGATACGGCCGCGGCTTCCGCGGATAGTTCGGCTGCATGGAAGATCCTGCAACCGGTGTCGTCGATCTTGCCGCTGCAGATGGGTTTGCCGGCCATGGACGCATTTCCGCGCAAGGTATGGGCGCGGGTCGGCGCGCGGCACATGCGCGCGATGGGCGTGCTGGATATGGCGTATCCGCCCGCGCACGGGTCCGAGCGGTTGCGTTCGGCGATCGCCGCGTATCTGCAAGTCGCGCGAGGCATTGCTTGTACCTCGTCGCAGGTATTCGTGACCGCCGGCTATCGGAACACGCTCGAACTTATCGTGCGTGCGTTTTTGAAGACCGGCGATAGCGTGCTAGTCGAAGATCCCGGTTATCCACCCGCGCGGCAGCTGCTTGCGAATTCACAGATCACACCGGTTTCGGTACCGGTCGACGGAGAAGGCATGCAGATCGCAGGGCGATTTGGATGTGAGAAGCCGGCGAGCGCTGCGATTGTGACGCCCGCGCATCAGAGTCCGCTTTGCGTGACGATGTCTTTGCCGCGCCGCCTTGCCTTGCTTGATTGGGCTTCGCAGCATAAATCGTGGATTATCGAAGACGACTATGACGGCGAGTACCGGTATGTGAACAGGCCGCTGCCCGCGTTGAAAAGCCTGGACCGCGATGGCCGCGTACTTTATGCGGGCAGCTTTAGCAAAGTGCTGGTTCCGGGCATCAGGCTCGGATACGTCGTCGTGCCTTTGTCTGAAGTCGAACGGTTCGAACGTATCGTCAATATCTTTTCTGCCGGCAGTGCAGAATTTCTGCAACTGATCGTGGCCGACTTCATGATAAACGGCCACTTTACGCGGCATATCCACAGGATGCGCAAGCTCTATGCGGAGCGGCGCGAACTGACGGTTGCGGGTCTGAGAAATGTAATGGGGCAGCGCATTCAGATCGATCCGCAGCCGGGCGGGATGCACCTGGTGTTGCGCCTGAACGGCGGCATCGACGACACGTCGCTCGCGGAGCGAATGCTTCAGGAGGGCATGTATGCGCAGGCGCTGGGTAACTGGACATTCGAGGTCGAGAAGTCTCCTGCACTGTTGATCGGCTTTACCAATGTTGGATCGGCGGCCGTAGCCGAGAAACTTGCCGACCGCATTCTCAAGCTGGTTTGAGCCTTAAGGCGACGCTTGCCGATGCCGAGACTTGGCCTGGTCCGAATTCGGTTCCTTGGCGCTAGGGCGTGACAACTTACTGGATTAAGGTGATGTCAGCGCTGCTTGAAAAGGATCCGCTGTGGCAATGTCAGTGTGTATCGATCACCTTGAAACGCCCGAGGACATCCAGGCCTTGTATAGCTTGATGAAGGACCTGCGCCCGCATCTTCAGGACGAAAGCGAGTTTGTCGAGCGCGTGCAGCGTCAAAGGGAAAACGGCTATCGACTTCTCTGCGCATGGGCTGGTGAACACGTTGTTGGAGCGGCCGGTTACCGGTTACTGGAGAATCTGCTCTACGGGCCGTATTTGTATATCGACGATCTCGTGATACTGAAAAAATATCGACGAAACGGTATCGGCACGCAGCTTATCGATGCGACGAAGTTGTACGCGCAAGAGCATGGCTGCAGATATCTCGTGCTCGACACGAGAATACACATGAGGATCGCTCATCGGTTCTATTTCCGGCAAGGCTTTAGCGCACACGCGGTGCATTTCACACAGCGGCTGGCAGGCGAGCCTGATCAGACATTGATCGATCTGGCGTGATTGCCGATCAAACAGTGGAAGCATCGCAACACATGATTGCCGGGAGATGCGGTATGGGTGGTGAAACAGAAACAGGCGGGCAGGTTGGGCAAGGCGATCGTGTTGGCTCGATCATCAAAAGATGGGCACTGGGTGATTTGCAGATAATCGATGCGAGATTTTCGCATCGAACCGAGTGGTTGCCCGAGCAGGGCGACGTCGCGGATGTGCAACTGGAGATCGTTAAAACGGGAACGGTTGCTATCGAAGAGCGCGAGTGTAAATGGCGTTTCGGCGCGGGGCAGATGTTGCTCATGGATACGGCGCATTCGTACCGACAGACGATCGGAGAGGGCGCGCATCTGATTGTGGTCCGCATTCCGCGCCGATGCTTGCGCGAGCGTGGCTTTGAAGCGAGTCTTGGCGAGATGATTGTCCCGGACCTGATGCTCGCGGATGTCCGCGCCGTGCGCGACCTGGTGCTCGGTTTCGCGGACCAGAATGCGGCAACGACTGCGCCTGTTCGCCACCGTCAGGGGAACCAGCTTCTCGATCTCTTCGATGTTGTCGTCGCGGGTCCGGCGGCGCCGGGGCGCGCGCGCAGCAAGGAGGCCACGCTGTTTCGCACGAAACAGTATATCGAGCGGCACTTGCGCAACACGGAACTGTCGGCGGCGACGATTGCGTCAGCCGTATGGGCGTCCGTGGTTCATTTGAACCGGCTATTTAGAGCGGACGGCACGTCGCTGATGCGATATGTGCGGAATCGCCGGCTCGAGGTGGCTGTGAGCCTTCTGTCGAAGTCGGGATGCGAGCGGCCGCAAATTCAGGAGGTGGCAATACGATGCGGTTTCTCTTCGCATGCTCACTTTAGCCGTGTGTTTAGAGAGCGATATGGAATGTCGCCAAGCGATGCGATTGCGGCTAAAAGCGCGTTGCTAGCTTCGAGTCATGGTCACGCGGATGAGATTTGATCAACGCGGTGATCGAAGCATGATGGCGACCGTCATCCAAAATTCTGTCGGCTTTGTCCAGGGGCAACCTTCCCGGGGGCTCTCGATCTATGAACGTTGCAGTGCGAATGCGCCAACGTACTTTGTGGCGTTCCTGAGATGATCCGAGCGATCGGTAAAGCAGAGGACAACATGAATCAACGCACCTTCGTAACGGCAGCGATAGCAAGTGACGCAGGCAGCGCCACGCCGGCATGGCCCGCAGCGCAGCGTGTCAAGGCAGTAGGGTTCGATGGACTCGCGCTTTTCGATCCTCGCCCCATATTCGCGATGGCGGAACAATTTTTCCCGGGCAAAGGGTCATCCGTTCTGGCTGCATGGCGCGGTCGTCAGTTTGACTACACGTGGCTGCGTACGCTGATGGGCAGTTACGTCGATTTCGTTCAGGTGACGGACGAAGCGCTTTCATTCGCCGCAGACGCGGAAAAAATATCGATTACGACCGAACAGCGCGAGCAGCTGTTGGCGGGCTTCATGAATATGAAAGCGTGGCCCGATGCCGTGCCGGTTCTCAAGAGGCTTAAAGAGCGCGGAATAGGCCTCGCGCCCTTGACGGACTTCCCCTTGCCGATGCTGGCCGCGGGAATCGGAAATTCCGGTCTCGATGGTGTATTCGACCACCTGCTATCGACGGACCTCGTAAAGGCGTATAAACCCGATCCACGTTCTTATCAGATGGGTATCGATGCGTTTGGCCTGCAACGCGAAGAGATCGCGTTCGTCGCATTCGCGGGGTGGGACGCGGCGGGTGCGAAGTCTTTTGGCTTTCCGACGGTCTGGGTCAATCGGCTGAATGCGCCGACCGAACATCTCGGTGTACGTCCCGATAAGATTGCCTCGAACTTCGAGGCGCTGCCAGGGCTCTTCGGGCTTGAAAAGTAGCGGGTTAGCGAAGACCGGGATCATGTGTGCGCCGAGCTGTTGCGGATCCCGGTCGATGCAAAGAGAACGATAAGCGTCGAGAGAAAGCCGCTCACGCTTCACCAACGCACAATCAGTTGTTCGACACCGCGTATCGCGCTGGTCGGAAGCCAACGCAGGTCTTCGAGACCGGTAAGCGCGAGGCTGGGTAACCGGGACAGCAGTACACCAAGCGCTACCTCGAGTTCGAGCAGGGCGAGGCGGTAGCCGAGGCAGTGATGGATGCCTGCGCCGAACGTCAAAGGTCGCGGCGATTCCCTTTCTATGTCAAGTTGATCAGGTTTGTAAAACTTATCGGGATCGCGGTTAGCCGCGCCAAGCGCCATAAAGACATGCGTATCGCGTGGTATCCGGATGCCATTGATTTCTGTGTCTGCTCTAGCCATGCGCGCTGTTAACTGAACGGACCCGTCGTAGCGTAAGCACTCGAGAATCGCGTTCGGCAGTTTCGCCGGATCGCTTTTCAATGCGTCGAATTGCTGAGGATGGCGTTGCAGCGCAATCAATGTATTGCCGATCATGTTAGCCGTCGTTTCATGGCCACCGAGATACAGCATGATGACGTTCGCGACAATTTCATCGTGCGTCAGCGTCTCGCCGTTCTCCTCGGCGCTAATCAGCAGCGAGACCAGATCCGTGCCCGGCCGCTTGCGGCGCGCGTCGACGACTTCCCCGAAGTAACGCGCGAGCAGCAGGTATGCGTCGTTTGTTTTTGCGAGCTCCTCCGAATCGAGTGGCATCGGCTCCAGGAGGCGAAACATCTGCTTCAATGCTGCGGAAAAATGCGAGCTGTGCTCGAACGGTACATCCATCATCCCGCTGATGATGGCGATCGGAAGCGGCTGCGCGTAGGCCGCGATGAGGTCCACCGTGCCGTGTGAGCGTGGAGCGAAGCTGTCGATCAGTCTATGCGCCATTGCCTGTGCGGTGTCACGCAACGGCCCGATTTGCCGTGCGTTGAAGGCTTTGATCGTCAAACCGCGCAGGTGTGTGTGAGCTGGCGGATTGAGTTGCGACAGCATCCTGGAAAACCCCAGCAAGGCGGGCTGACGTAATCCTTCCTCGCCGTAACGTGCGCGCACGGATGGCAGGTAATTGCGGCCTATCTGCCGGTTGAGAAACAGTTCCTCGATGACGCCGTAGCGCCCCGTGATCATCTTTTTCGGGCCGACGGTCAACAGTGGGCCTTCGTTGCGCAGCCTTTCGTAGAGGGGGTAAGGATCCGCGAAAAACTCGGGCGTGGCGAAATCGGCAAGTTTCATGGATTGCTGGCGAACAGTCCTGGCAGGGTGGTGGTATGCACCGGTAGCCGGGAGAACGGATAGGGGCGTTGTCCATTCCGTCAAATAGCTGGACGCAGCGTCCGAATGTATCGATCGCGGTGTCAATCGAGGAGTCAACCTCGTTTCTCGTGCCCTATATGCTTAGCATGCCGGATAAATTCACAAGCCGATCGGATCGAACAATGTGTCTGAATCTTTGGATGATCGATTGCCGATCAAAGCCAGTGCCATTTGAATAGTGACGTGCAGGATGGCTAAGACGAAGGAATCCTCCGCGGCCATACTCAAGCTCAAGTCCTCTGCGAAACCTGGTTTCACACTGGATTGACCGGCCTTGCCGGTGTGGCTAATCGACGTCTGTACTTTTCAGAAGGAACATCATGTCAAATTCCCAAAAACCGCTTCACATTGACATTCCGGTAGGACTCAGTGAGGTTAAGCTGGTTTTCAGTATTGGCAACCTGGTCTTCGAAGGGGATCTACCCGCGTCGATCTTTCATATGCAGCTCATCAGGAACGACGTCGAGAACTGGAACGCCAGGCACGACATCGTGGCGGTCTTCCATACCAACGCCGGGCACGTGACGTTGAACGACGCAGCGTACGACAAGGAAAGAAATATCGTGACCGGCAATCCATACAGGGGCCTCGTCGCGGACTTGCTTCAGCGTGGGATAAGGGTGGAACTGTGCGGAGCGACCGCTGCCGTTCACAATTGGGGAAACGACGATTTACTGGCAGGCGTAAAGGTCAACACGGATGCCATGGCGCGGACCACTCAACTGGTTCAGGAAGGCTTCATCAAGATGACTGAGTGAGTGGACGTTGGGGCAGGCAGGAGCCGCTGCCCCAATGAAGAATTGGCCGCTTGCTGTGGAAGACGGCAAACCGCATGACGGCGACTTCGCAAACCACGCGTGGACTTCGCCGCACTTCCCGCCTGTGCCGGCTAAATGCGGAAGCATGACTGATTACGAGTACTCGCAATATGTCCGGCCTGAGCTTGACGCAGCACAGCCGTAATGAGCTTCCAACCATCTGCATAACCACCGTTAAAGGAATGGCAATGAACCTTAACGATGTTCGAACATGGCTCGAACGCGAGCATGCCGGTTTTTCCGACATCCGGCGGCTTGCGGAGCAGTGCCGCGAAGCGTCGGCGAGACCCAGCCGCGAATCCGCGGCTATGCTGTTGCTTGCCGAACGGGCAAGCGCTTTCTGTGAGCGCTACGAAGAAGTTGCGTTAGCAACGGAGGTGGTCGATCAGTTTCTCGTTCGAATGCGCAATGATGTGCACGCGCTCTCCGATGCGCTTGATCAATCCGGCGAGCGCTTTCTTGGCGCGATTAATATGCTTGCCGCTGAGGCCGCTAAGGAACTTGCGGCCTGAAAGAACGTGGCGCGTTTCGCCGGTACGCGCGGGCGGCCGATGTAGCGCATCGCGGCCGCCACGCCACGATCAACTCCGGGATGCCCGGCAGTTCGTTGACCTTGTGGAATTGCGGAATACAGCGCCGGGCAGAAACACCAGGAAGTAGGCTTGGCGAAGCCGACCATCTTTTCCACTGGAACGTTTGCGAACCTTTCCGGGAGGCAGGTGAGGCCCGGGCGCATTAACCCGTAATGGCGCATGTTGTGGCCGGCGCTCCAGGGCCCGCGTCCGCAGGTTCCGTGCCTGTTTCCGCGAAGCTCCTGAGAATACCCGATTTACGTTGTGCTGACGGTCGAGAAAATAAGCGTCTGGCGCGGGGCTCGCGCGCAAAAAAAGGGCTGGCGACATGCGCCACTGCCCGACATAACGTAAGGGAGGCCGCATGACACGTTCAGGTACCCGATATATCTGCATTCGCATGGCTGGCGTACTGGTCCTGTGCCATGCCCTGTTGTCGTCCGCGCAACAACCGGCCTCATCGACTCCGGCGGCGTCTCTTGCCGCCGCTGCGTCGCCGCTCGAGCGCAAGAACTGGTTCAACGACCCGTTTTTCGAGCTGTCTCACGCACTGTCCGGCTGTCCGGTGCCGCTCGGCCCGTTGATGACCCATGCGCAGATGGAGGACGACGCCCACTACCGGGTCGAGCGCGGCACGACCTGCTGGCTCGCGCACAAGTGCACGAAGCCCAATTCCTACATGTACGATCAACCGATCGCCGATGCGATTCGCGCTCATTTCACCGATCCGCGCCAGTTCGACGGCACGAGCCTGTGGATCACCGTGCAGCGCCGCTTCGTCTACGCCGAAGGCTGCGCGCCGGCGTCGTTCGACCGGCAGGCGCTGCGCCGGCAACTGGAGGCGATTCCGGACGTCGAGCAGGTGTTTATCCGGATCGGCACGCGCGCGGGCGCTCCGGCTCCCTACAAGACGCTTGCCGCGCCGGACCAGCCTGCCGGCGTCAGCGATGCGCAATGACGCAATGTAGCGTCCGCATGGCACAATCTGATCGTCGAAAAACAACAGGTCCAAAAGGCCCAATCGGGGTTGCCCATGAAATGCAGTCAGGTCTCCGGCAGTCATTTGTTCGAGTCGGCGCGCGCGGGGCGCGGGTTCCGGCCGTTGCGCGCCATGTGCGCGGCGGCGGCGCTGGCCGTGGTAGCCGCCCTGGCCGGCTGCGGCAGCAGCGCACCGTTGTTTGCATCCGACGGTCGCCCGACCACGCTTGTCCAATGCACGAACGGCTCGGATTCCTGCGATCAGCAGGCGGCGGCCAGTTGCGACGGCGCTGGCTATGAGGTTGTGCGTCAAACGGTGGAAAGCGGTGTTCGTAATCTGCTGTATGCGTGCAAGCGCAAGTAAAGTCCAATACGCCAGTCGCGGGTGAAACGCGGACGGGATGCGACTTTCCGTTCGCGCGTATGCATTGCTCCAAATGGCTGAAACCTGTTTTGCATTTGCCGTTGTGCGATCATGGCTTCGTCCATTCTGAAACTGGCATTTCCCTTTCCTAACCAGTCAGCATAAATTTCCGGACTTTCGATTTAATTTCCGCGTGACGGTTAATTTAACGACGCCGGCACTCGTTCTTATTTCCTCCCATACGGCATTTTTACCGGCCTGCGGCCGTCGGACTGTCCGCTTCCGTGCGGCGGGCAACGGAAGCGTACAGATTGGCGTTCTATAGTCGTTTGCAGTCGTTCGCGGCGACGATGCATGGGAGATCGAGCCTGCGTGCCGTTTCATGCAATACCGGAAAGACGTTCGAAAAAAGAATAAACACGTGAAACGGTGCAGCTTGTTTTTCATGACACCGTTTGCGCAATAGACGAATGACCTGGACATACGGTCAATACGGTCAATACGGGGAACGCGATGAATCACGATCAAATCGAAAAGGACATTGAGCACCTTGAGCGAATAATTTCACGCATTTCGCCTAATGATGGCATTCCATTGTCCTATTGGCGAAATCGTATCAATTCGGTCTCGGGCGCGGTGCTGGTGCCGGCCCAGATGGACCGCGTCAAGAAGCTCAGCGAGGCTTTGAAGGCGCTCGAGGCGCGGGCGCGAAAGTCCTGAGCGCGGTCATAAAAGTCTTCTCTCAGGGCAATACGGGCTACCCGGCACTTTTTGTGTCTGGTACGGTCACACCTGCCGTACTCGACACTGAAAGGAGACGATGCTCGATGGCCACGTATAAGCAGTTGACTGCGCAACTCGAAAAACTTCATAAGGAAATGTCGCTTGCGCGCGATAAGGAAGTCGCGCAAGCCATTGACGATATCAAGGCGAAGATTGCCGAATACGGCATTACCGCCGAGGAACTCGGTTTTTCGAGCAAACGCCCGGTGGCGCGCAAACCGGCGCTTCCGCCCAAATACCGGAACCCGAAGACCGGCGAGACGTGGAGCGGCCGCGGCCGTGCCCCGGGCTGGCTGGCCGGGAAGAATCGTGACCGGTTCCTGATTGAAGAGTAAGACGGCACACGCGATGCATCGTTTCGGGCGGCGCCGGCGTTGCGCGGCGCCGCCCGTTCTATAGGAACGCCGGCGCACCGCAGCGCCATGCACTCCCGAATATCCTCACCTTTTCCGCTTGAAGCCGCCGCACCGGGCAACCGATGCGGCGTTTTCTTTTGCGCGACTCCTGAAAAACCTCACCTTTGCGCCGGCTGCCTTCCGCGACGCCCGATTCGTTGCCGAGACAATCATCTCAAATTTAAGAGTCGTCTTACGGACTCTTGGTCGCGACATTTTTAAGATTCTGTTCAACCTGATGACTGCTTCAGCGCTTCAACGGAAGCCTCCGATAACGAGGCGTGAGCGACGAGTCAATCAGGGGCGGTGCCGCCGGACGATAGGAACTGATGCGACACCGATCTCAACTTGCTTCGTTCAATTTTGTTGGAGTTGTCAAACATGAAACTGCGCCTTTCCACGCTCGTTCTGGTTGCTGGTGGTCTCTTCGGCATCGCATCGCTCAATGCTCGCGCCGCTGACGGCACGATCACGATCCAGGGTTCGGTATCGGATACGACATGTTCGATCAACGGCGCGGCGTCCGGTACGCCGGCCGACATTTCGGTCACGCTGCCGACGGTCCAGGCAGGCTCACTGGCTTCGGCGGGTGCGGTGGCCGGTACGTCCAACATGGGCGACATTCAGATGGTTCTGAGCGGCTGCTCTGGTGCGGCGACCAAGGCGATCGCCCGATTTGAGAATGGCTCGACCGTCGATCAGTCGTCCGGCTACCTGAAGAATATGGCCAGCGCGAACGGTGCACAGAACGTTCAGGTGCGCTTGCTCAATGCGAGCATGCAGCCGATCAATATCGTGACCGGCCAGAACAACGATATCGCGAGCAATGGCATGGCGATTACGGGTGGTTCTGCGGTGCTCAAGTATTTCGCGCAGTACTTCGCGACGGGTAAGGCTCAGGCGGGCAGTGTATCGACGTCGGTGCAATACACGATGCAATACCAGTAAATCGCGAGGTAAAGGGCGTCGCGTATGCGATGCCCTGGTGGCCCTTGTCGCGTTTGCAATCTTTGTTGAACTCCTTTGGAAAATAGACACATGAGATCTCTTCTCTCTACGTTCGCGCTCGTTTCAGCCGGTGTGCTCGGTGCAGTATCGATTAATGCTCAGGCCGCGGACGGTGCTCTTTCCATTCGAGGGGGCGTTGCGGATACGACCTGCCTGATCAACCGGGTTGCATCGCGCTCCCCGGCAGATATCGAAGCGACACCGCCGATGGTCCCGGCGGGTTCACTGGCCGCCTCCGGTGATGTGGCCGGCGCCTTGAAGATGGGCGATAGCCAGATGGTGCTGAGTGGATGCTCCGGTCTGGCAACCAAAGCCCTTGTCCGTCTCGAAAGCGGCCCGACGGTCGATCAGCCGAACAGCTATCTGAAGAACGTATTCCTCGGCAACGGCGCGAAGAATGTCGAAATCCGCTTGCTCAACGATCAGTTGCAGCCGATCGATATTCGAAGCAACACCAACAATGACATCGCTCAAAATGGCACGCCAATCGGTGATGGCTCAGCTATCCTGAATTACTTCGCGTAATACATTGCAATGGAAAAATTTGAGGCGTGTTCCATTACGTCTTCGGTCGAATCCACGATGCAACATCAGTAATACTGCGACAAAGGCGTTTGCTAACGCAAACGCCTTTTTAAACCACCTTTTTTGAGATGAGACCGGCCGAGGTGACTGCGATGAAATCCTTCGTTCAAACGGCGATCGCGGCAAGCTTTGCTGGAATGTGTCTGATCGGCGATGCGCACGCGAGTGTGACGATCGGTGGGACGCGCGTCATCTATCCGCTCGATCAGCGCGAGGTTACCGTCAAGCTTGAGAACGACAGCAAGAATCCATCGCTCGTGCAGGTATGGATGGACGATGGCAATGCGGATTCGAAACCTGGCGAAGCGAAAGTACCGTTTGTCATTACGCCGCCGATTTTCCGGATGGATCCGCGCAAGACGCAAATGCTACGCGTGATTTTCAGCGGCGACACGGCGCTGCCTCAGGATCGCGAGTCGGTCTATTGGCTGAACGTGCTTGATATCCCGCCGAAAGCCGACCAGAAAACCGACACGAACTCGCTGCAGTTTGCTTTTCGCACGCGTATCAAGGTGTTTGTGCGGCCGCCGAAATTGCCGGGCAGCCCGGACGAAGCGCCGCGTCAACTCGAATGGAAACTCGTGCCGGCGCCACAGGGAAAAGGTCAGGCGTTATCCGTATCGAATCCGACGCCCTACTTCGTTTCGTTTAGCGAGATCGACGTCGTGAATGGTTCGCAAACCTGGCGTAATGAAACAGGCGGCATGGTGCCGCCGCGCGGGACGGCGGTGATCGTGGTGCCGAAGATGGACGCGGCGCCCGCGTCCGCTACGGTTCGCTACACGGCTATCAACGACTACGGTGGCGCGTTGACGGGCGATGCGCAACTTCATCACTAGGCAAGATTTTTTCTTCGCGGCGAGGCGTTCGCCTTCGCCCGTTATCGATTCCTATCTTTTGTTAAGAGCGTCGCAGAGTTTTCTGCTCTGAATGCCTATCGCGCACGTAATCGGTGCGTGTCTTAAAAGTCATCTCATAAATAGGACTGGTCCTAGGTACTTCGCTATCTCAAAAAAATAACATCGATTTGAGCTTTTCGAGATAGCAGCTACCTGTTCGAAGTCCCCCGGATGATGATGACCTCCAGCCGTCGACAATCGCATGCAAACGTAAATATCGATGCAGTCGCATCGAGCCTGAAGCCGATCACGGCCGTTGTGTTGTCTGCCTTCGCGGTACTGGGCAGCGCCCATGCGGCAGACGTGCAGATGCCGTCCGATGCCGGGGTCACAAATAGCGCCAGCAGCGCGAACGCTGCGGTTTCATTCGATACGACATTCCTGCAAGCCGATTCGATGCAAAAGGTCGATGTCGCGCGCTTTGCACACAGCAATCTCGTGTCGCCGGGTGTGTATTCCGTGGACATCTGGGTCAACGACGCGCGGGTTGCACACGACGACGTGCGTTTTGTCCCGGCTGCAAACGGTGAAAGCGCGCGTCCCTGCTTTAGTCGCAAGATCTTGCAGGGATTCGGCGTCGACTTCGCAAAAGCCGCGGTGGACACCGGCGCCAAACACGGCGCCAATGATGACGCATTGGAAAGCAATGCTGACGAGTGCGTCGACCTCGGTGTCGCCGTGCCGGGAGCAACGGTCGAGTTTGACTTCTCTGAACAAAAGATCGTCGTGACTGTGCCGCAAAAATACCTGCGCAATTCGGCGCGCGGCTATGTGCCGCCCGAGATGTGGGAGCAGGGCGTCAACGCTGGCTTCGTGAGCTACAACGCGAATGCCTATCGGACGGATGGCCCCGGCGTGCATTCGACGCAAGAGTATCTGGGCCTGAACGCAGGCCTCAATCTCGGTGCATGGCATTTTCGTCACCAGTCGTCGGTGACGGCCACGACGGGTCAGACGACAACATTCGATAACGTCGCTACATACGTTCAGCGCGACATCGCCAAACTGCGCTCGCAAGTCACGCTCGGCGACGCTTATACGACGGGCGACGTTTTCGACAGCGTGTCGTTTCGCGGCGCGCAGATCGCCACCGACGACCGCATGCTGCCCGAGTCGCTGCGCGGCTACGCACCGGTTGTGCGCGGTACGGCCGAAACGAATGCGCGCGTGATGGTGCGCCAAAATGGTCAGGTAATCTATGAAACGACGGTTTCGCCTGGCGCGTTCGAAATCAACGACCTTTATGCCACCGGCTACGGCGGCAACCTCGACGTGACGGTAACCGAAGCCGATGGCCGCACGAAGAGCTTCACGGTGCCGTATGCATCGGTCGCGCAATCGCTGCGTCCGGGCACGACGCGTTTCGCATTCACGGCAGGCCAGTTGCGTAACGACTCATTGCAGACGAAGCCGAACTTTGCGCAGATCACGATGCAGCGTGGCATGACGAACATGCTGACGCTGTACGGTGGCGCGATCGTATCGAACGGATATCTTGCGGCAAACGCCGGTGCGGCCTTCAATACGAAATACGGTGCGTTTTCGGCGGACGTGACCGCATCGCAAACGCAAGTGCCGGGACAAAATGCGATGCACGGTGCGAGCCTGCGCATCGGCTATAGCAAGTTCATCGACTCGACCAACACGAACGTCACCGTGGCTGCGTATCGCTATTCGACGGCTGGCTATATGAGCTTTTCAGACGCGGCCACGTTGCGTGATGCAGCGCTGCATGGCGACGACACGAACTCGATGGATCGCGAACGCGGTCGCATGCAAGTGACGATCAACCAGAATCTGAAGGATCACGGCAGCGTGTTCTTTACGGCGTCGACGCAGCACTATTGGAATCGCGGCGGCAGCGATACGTTTTTCCAGGCGGGCTATTCGAACAGCTACAAATACGGTACGTACAGCATTACCGCGGGGCGTACGCGCAATTCGGACGGATCGATGTCGAACGAAATCATGTTGAGCACCACGATTCCGCTCGGGCACACGCAGCATGCGCCGATGCTGACAATGAATCTGTCGAAGAATGGCGATACCTCGAATCTGCAGGCGAACGTGAGCGGGACGGCAGGCGAGAACAACGAGCTGTCGTACAACGCGTACGGCACGTATGGGCAGAGCGCGGGATCGGGCAACGGCAACGCGGGCGTAAGCGGCGTGTATCGCGCGCCATATGCGCAAGTGACGGCGTCGGCAAGCGCGGGCGCGAATTCAGCGCAAGTCTCTGCGGGCGTGAGCGGTTCGATCGTCGCTCATCCGGGTGGCGTGACGTTCTCGCAAACGGTCGGCGATACGTTCGGTATCGTGGAAGCGAAGGGCGCGGAAGGCGCGCGCGTGACGAGCGCGCAAGGGGCGAAAGTGAACCGTAGCGGTTACGCGGTCGTGCCGTATCTGACGCCGTATGCAATGAACACGGTCGATATCGATACCAAGGGTACGTCGACGGATGTCGAATTCGAATCGACGTCGGAGCATGCGGTGCCGCGCGCCGGGTCGGTTGTGATGTTGAAGTACAAGACCGTGACGGGGCGCGCCGCGCTGATTCAGGCGCCGCGATTGGGCGGCGAGGCGCTGCCGTTTGGCGCGGAGGTGGTGGATCAGAACGGGCGCAACGTCGGCGTGGTGGCGCAGGATAGCCGGATTTTTGCGCGTGGGTTGGAGGATAAGGGCGCGTTGGTGGTGAAGTGGGGCGATGTGGTGGAGCAGCAGTGCCGGGTGGATTATGAGTTGCCGAAGCTGAGTGGGAAGGCGGAGGCGGCCTATTTGTCAGTACAGGGGCATTGCGTAAGTCTCAAGTAGATTTCGCTGCGGTGAATCACGAGGACGGTGAAAGGCAAAGGTGGGGACGGAATGACGTAGAGGGGGATACAAAGGTGCGCAATTTTGCGCTTCTCGCGGGGTGCCGAGGCGTGACAAATCTGGCGAAATGGCAGGGTGAAATGTTTCGTTTGAAAATGCTGGTGCAGATCGTTCGAACTACCTCGTTTTTGCTTCTTTCCCAATCCGCTTGCGCGAACATTGTTTGCGAAGTCGCCTCTGTCAATAAGGTGCTAAATGCGGGTACGGTCTCGGTCGCCGTGAATGCTGCTGCTGGATCAACGGTTCTGTTGCTCGCACCTGATCCGTTCCAGCTCACGTGCAGCTTTCCTGATAGTGGCAGTGTTCGCGACACTTCCGCAATTCTATATTCGGACTTCAAGACGACAGCACCACTGGCCGCGGGCTTTACTGACGTGTATCAAACTGAAATCGCAGGGGTCGGCACGCGCTATACATTCAATTCGCCGCAATGCAATGCCGTGAATATAGTTTTGGCTAACAACTCCGTGCGCATTAACTGTCCATTCAGTGGGCCGCTGGGTGGACCGATTCAGGCTGCGAATGTTTCGGTAACGGTTGCTTTTGTCGTAACAGGTGTGATTGCTTCGGGTGCGTCTAACTTTTCAAAGGCTCCTGCGGTGACCATCGGGTTCGCGACGTCGGATGGCGGGACGGGATACTGGAATAAGTCCCCGCTGTATACCGGCAGCGCGTCTGGAGTATTCACGCATGCGACGTGTTCTGTTTCCGAAGCTCAAGTTGCAGTCATACTGCCGACTGCCGATACGGGTGCATTTAGGTCGGGAACCGGTGCAGTCGCGGCGCCTCAGCCGTTCACGCTGTCGTTTTCCTGCAATACGGGTGCGAAAGTGCTGATAACGCTGACAGACAGCGTCAATCCCTCTAATCGAACCACGACGCTTCAGACAACCGCAGACTCAACGGCCAAAGGGATCGGCGTGCAGATCCTGAATTCCGCCGGGGCACCGCTCTCTTTTGGCCCTGATTCTGCTGCTCCCGGCAACTTGAATCAATGGACTGTCGGAGATTCCCCCAGCGGCACACTCAAGGTACCGCTGACAGCTCGCTATGTCCGAACAGGCGTAGTCTCGGCGGGCACCGTTAAAGCATTGGCCACATTTACCATGTCTTATCAGTAATCATGCCGCGCAGTGACGGCGAAATCCGATGAGGTAGTTTCGACGGGTTTATCGCGTTTTGCGCAGCACGTGTATCATCCGTTCCGGCGCTTTCTGCTAGCCCTCACTAATTGACTTCGTCCGATGTCCCTCTCCGAACTCCGCCGCCGCCGCACCTTCGCGGTCATTTCCCACCCTGACGCGGGCAAAACCACGCTTACCGAGAAGCTGCTGCTTTTTTCGGGCGCTATCCAGATCGCCGGCACCGTGAAGGGCCGCAAAAGTAATCGCTACGCGACATCCGACTGGATGGAAATCGAAAAGCAGCGCGGCATTTCGGTCGCGAGCTCAGTGATGCAGTTCGAGTACGGCGACGCGGTGATCAACCTGCTCGACACGCCGGGCCACGAAGACTTCTCGGAAGACACGTACCGTGTGCTGACGGCGGTCGACGCCGCCGTGATGGTGATCGACGGCGCGAACGGCGTCGAAGCGCAAACGCTCAAGCTGCTCGAAGTGTGCCGCAGCCGCAAAACGCCGATCGTCACGTTCATCAACAAGCTCGACCGCGAAGTGCGCGAGCCGCTCGAACTGCTCGACGAAATCGAACAGCACCTCGGCGTCGCCGCGGTGCCGTTCACGTGGCCGATCGGCATGGGCAAGGACTTCCAGGGCGTCTACGACATCCAGCGTGACCAGGTCCGCGTTTTCCGCGCAGGACAAGACACGCTAGGCGGCGACGTCGAAACACTGCAGGCCATCAGCCATGAAGACGGCGAACGCCGTTTCGGCTACGCCTGGACCAAAGCCAAGGACGAAGTCGATCTGATCACCGGCGCTACCCCGACGTTCGATCGCGACGAATTCCTCGCTGGCCAGCAATCGCCCGTGCTGTTCGGCTCGGCGATCAACAACTTCGGCGTGAAGGAAATTCTCGACGCGCTGGTCGACCTCGCGCCGCCGCCGTCGATGCGCATGACCGTGCAACGCCCGGTTCAACCCGACGAACCCAAGTTCACCGGCGTCGTGTTCAAGGTCCAGGCGAATATGGACCTCGCGCATCGCGACCGCGTCGCGTTCATTCGCGTGTGCTCGGGCCGCTTCGAACGCGGAATGGCCTTGAAGGTCACGCGTTCGAACAAGACGTTCCGCGCGAACAACGTCGTTACGTTTCTGTCGCAGCGACGCGAGACGGTTAGCGAAGCGTACGCCGGCGATATCATCGGCATTCCGAATCACGGCACATTAAGCCTCGGCGATACGTTGACCGAAGGCGAAGACCTCCAGTTCGTTGGCCTGCCTTTCTTCGCGCCGGAAATTTTCCAGACCGTCGAAGTGGTCGATCCGATGCGTGCCAAACAACTGGGCGAAGCATTGAAGCAGCTCGGCGAAGAAGGTGCGATACAGGTTTTCAAGCCTGTCGTCGGCGGCTTGATGGTGCTCGGCGCGGTCGGTCAACTGCAGTTTGAAGTCGTGTCACACCGGCTTTCGACTGAATATAAGGTCGACGTGCGCATGATGTCGGCGCGCTACAAGATGTCGCGCTGGGTCACGTGCGACGACGCAGGCGAATTGCGACGCTTTCTCGATTCGTACTCGGCGCGCATCGCGCTCGACGCATCGAATGCGCCGACCTATCTCGCCTCGCACATCTCCGAGATCGAGGTCGCGCAAAAGGCCTGGCCCAAGATCGTATTCAACGAATTGCGTGAGCGCTCGGGCGCGCCATTCACGAAGGCGATCTGATCCGATCCGATCGCGAGCACTCGCCGCAGGCCGATTTGCGCTCCCTCCCGCGCTCGGCCTGCAAAAAACCCCGCCGCGCCGCAACTTCGCCTATCCTGACAAAACACGCGCGGCCTGCCCCAATGGTTGCTACCCGCGCACCCTCCATCTGAAGATACTCAATCAGGTACTCGAGGAGCGTCCGTGACCGTCCGCAATCTCGATGCACTATTCCGCCCGAAATCCGTCGCCGTTATCGGCGCGTCGCACCGTCCCGGCAGTGTTGGCGCGATGGTCTGGAAGCGCCTGACCGAAGGCGGTTTCACCGGGCCCATCTGGGCAGTCAATCCGAAGTACGACATCCTCGACGGCCACGCGACCGTCGGCGACGTGGGCGATCTGCCCGAGCCGCCCACCGTGGCAATCATTTGCACACGGCCCGCCACGTGGCCCGCGATCGTCCACAACCTCGGCGGCCACGGCACACGCGCGGTGGTCATCGTCGGCGAAACGCGCAGCGATGAGGACCGCATGCATCTGCGGCACGCACTTTCGGCCGCGCGCCCGCATCTGCTGCGTATCCTCGGCCCCGGCAGCCTCGGCATCATCACTCCCGCGCTGCACGCGCATCTCGGCGCGCCGGCATGCACCGTGAAAGCGGGCGGCGTCGCCTGGGTCTCGCAATCGAACGCGCTGACCAACGCGGTGCTCGGCTGGGCCGACGCGCGCGGCCTCGGCTTCTCACACGCCGTCGCGCTCGGCGATGAAGCCGATGTCGATGCGGGTGACGTGCTCGACTATCTCGCAAGCGACGCTGCGACGCGCGCGATCCTGCTCGAAGTCGATACGATTCACGCCGCGCGCAAATTCATGTCGGCCGCGCGCGCCGCCGCGCGCAATAAGCCCGTGCTTGCGCTGCGTTCGGGCCGCGACGATCCGACCGATGCGCTCTACACCGCAGCGTTTCGCCGCGCCGGCATGGTGCGCGTCGATTCGCTCGACGATCTGCTCGACGAAATCGAAACGCTCGGTCTCGGCCGCGTGGCGGCCGGCTCATCGGCAACGCTGATCACAAGCGACCGTGGCCTCGCCACACTGTCGCGCGATGCATTTCGCGCGGCCGGCGACACGCTCGCTCCCTGCTCGCAGCAAAACACCGCCGCCATTCGCGACGCGCTACCGCTCGCCACCGCCGGCAATCCTCTGCTACTCGGCGCCACCGCACTACCGGAACACTTCGGCACCGCGCTCAAAGTGCTAGCCGATCAACGCGACACCGGAACCGCATTCGTTGTGCACGCATCGACCCACAGCGCGCCCGCGGAAGAGGTCGCTCAGGTCCTGATCGCGCATCAGCGCTACGCGTATCGCGGCCTGCTCGCATGCTTCTTTGGCGGCATTTCGCTCGCCACGCGCGATGCGCTGCACGCGCACGGCATCCCCGTGCATTCGACGCCTCAGCGTCTTGCACGCGCTTTCGCCCGTCTCGTCGACTATCGCCTGGGCCGCGAATTGCTGATGCAGACGCCGGAGGGCCAGCCCGCACGCGTATCCGCAGCGGTCGATGCCGCCCAGGCGCAAGCATGCGCGGCGCTCAAGGCGGGTATCACGGAACTCGACGGCGACGCGGCCGCGCAACTGCTCGCGCATTTCGGGCTTATCGCCTTGTCGCCGCAACAGCACGCTGAACCTGCAGTCGTCGATATCAAGGTCGAGTTGCGCGATGACGAAAACTTCGGCCCGGTGTTTCGCTTCTCCGCGCCGTCGGAAGACGGCATTGCGCCGCCGCTGCGTCTTTACGGACTGCCGCCGTTAAACCCGATCCTGTCGCGCGACGTCGTCGCAAAGTCCGCGTACGCGCGATACACGGATCCCGAGTCGATACTCGCCGCATTGACGTCGGTATCGCAGGTGGTTTGCGATATCCGCGAGATCGTCGGCCTGTCGCTCGCATTGCGGGTGATGCACGATCGCGTGGCCGTGGTCGACCCGCACATCCGTCTGTCGCAAACCCGCAGCCGCTTCGCGATCGTGCCGTATCCGCGCCGCTACGAAGAGACCTTCGACTGGCACGGCGAAAAGCTGACCGTGCGCCCGATCCGCCCCGAAGACGAAACGGCGCATCGCGACATGATCGACGCGATGACGCCCGACGATCTGCGTCTGCGATTCTTCGGCGCCGTGCGCGGCTTCGATCATTCGCAACTCGCGCGGATGACGCAAATCGACTACGACCGCGAAATGGCGCTGATCGCCACGGTGCCGACGGCCGACGGTTCGACGCGCACGCTCGGCGTCGTGCGCGCGGTCTCGGACCCCGATAACGAAACCGCGGAATTCGCCGTCGCCGTTCGTTCCGATCAGAAAGGCCGCGGTCTGGGCCGCCTGCTGACGCAACGGATCATCGCGTATGCGAAAACGCGCGGCACACATTGGCTCGTCGGCGAAGTGCTGCGCGAGAACAGCGCGATGCTCGGCCTCGCAAAATCATGCGGCTTCACGGTCACGCATACCGACGATCCTGCCGTGATGGCTTTCAGAATGCCGCTCACCGACAACGACAAGAACGCGTAAAGCCCCTCGCGGCATACTTGCGTCGCGCTTGCATTACGCACCTCCCCTTGCAAAAAGCCTGCAATTTGCAGCGTTCGACGATTTCCGCTCTACTTTCCTTGCCAGATTTTTTTCGCAGCGCTGTAACCGGAATGTTCCGCGGGACGAACTAAGAGAATGATCGCGGAATCTTCGTGAAGGCCGCGCTGTGGCAATCATGGCAATCCGGCACTAACAGGAGCGGCGCGAGCAATTGTCGATGAATCGAGGCAATGAGGGCACTGAGGCGCCTCACGCACACCCGGTGGAAGAACGGCTGCGAACGCTTTTTATCCGTTCGCTCGACGGCGACTCCGCCGCCTATCACGTGTTTCTGCAAGAGCTTGCGAAACACGTGCGGGCGCTGCTGCGCAAACGCCTGCCGAATCTGCGCGACGATGTCGAAGACATCCTGCAGGAAGTCCTGCTCGCGATCCACAAGGGGCGTCATACGTACCGGCGCGACGAACCGTTGACCGCATGGGTGCACGCAATCCTGCGCTACAAGCTCGCCGATTTCCTGCGCGCCCGCGCGAGGCACGAGGCGCTCAACGATCCGCTCGACGATGTGCCGCATCTGTTTGGCGAATCCGGTATCGAGCCCGCCGAAGTCAGGCGCGATCTCGGCAAGCTGCTCGATTTGCTGCCCGACCGGCAGAGGTTGCCGATTCTTCATGTGAAAGTCGAAGGCCGGTCCGTGGAGGAGACAGCACGTGCGACCGGCCTGTCCGAACCCGCTGTGAAAGTCGGCGTGCACCGCGGCCTGAAAGCGTTGGCATTGAAAATACGTGGTGGAAAGACATGAATACCGAGAACCTGATTGCAGTTCTGGCTGCGGATGCCGTACCGGTCGGCCGCCATATCGTCGAACGGCGCATGTTTTCCGCGCTTTCAATTGCCGCATGCGGCGCGCTTGTGTTGCTGCTGCTCAGTTACGGCGTACGGGCCGATCTCGCGTGGCTCGTCTCGACGCCGGTCTTCTGGGCCAAGGTCGCGTTCGCGCTGGCGATGGCCGGCGCCGCGCTCGTCGCCACCGTGCGGCTGTCGCGGCCCGGCGTTGCAGTCGGACGCGCGTGGGCGGGGCTCGCCGCGCCGGCTGCCATCGTGGTCATCGTCGCGTTGACGGTCTTGTGGTTCGCGCCGCATGACGCGCGCGCGGCGCTCGTGATGGGCCACACGTGGCGAACCTGCTCGCTGAATATCGCTGCGCTCTCCGTGCCGGGCCTCGTTGCGATTCTCGCGGTCGTGCGCAGCCTCGCGCCGACGCGCTTGCGGCTGTCGGGTGCGGCCGCGGGGCTGCTGGCCGGCGCGATCGGCACGGCCGCGTACTGTCTGCGATGCCCGGAAACGAGCGTACCGTTCTGGGCAACGTGGTACCTGCTCGGAATCGCGATACCGACGCTGGCCGGCGCTTTGCTGGGGAATAAAGTGCTGCGGTGGTGAACGCTTCGATGCTGGCCGCGAGATTGGCTTCGAGTTTGGGTTAATCGCGCGCCAGCAATACCCGCAGCTTGCTGCGCGCCCGTGAAAGACGCGACATGACGGTGCCCATCGGCAGATTCAACGCTTCGGCAACCTGCGCGTAACTCATTTCCTCGAGGCCGACGAGCAGCACAATCTCGCGCTGCTCGGCCGGCAATTGCTGTAACGCGCTGGCGAGATCGCGTACTTCGAGACTGGCCGCATGATGCCCATCGACCATGAACTGCTCGTCGATGATGCTCGCGTCGTCCACGGCGATATGCACTCTTGCATTCGCGGCCCGGACGACATCGTTGACAAAGATGTTATGCATGATCGTCATGAGCCACGCACGCAGATCCGTATCGGGACGAAACTGCGATGCGTTGCGCAAGGCGCGCTCGAGCGTATCCTGCACGAGATCGTCCGCGCGGTCGCGGTTGACGAGGAGCGCGCGCGCATAGCGGCGCAGCCTCGGCACGTGGCTGAGCATTTCGTCGCAGATGTCCGGTGCGCTCATGCGAGTTTCGGGCGCAGCCATTTCCCGATATAGCTATCCAGCGCAAACGGACCGGCGCCGCCGATGATGAGCGTCGCAAGACACGCGAGATACAGCAGATCGGTTTCGTAGCCGGGCGGACCAAATTGCGGGCCGGCGGCCGTCACGGCCATCAGCTTGATCGACGTGAAGCCGAACTGCACATGCACGGTGAACGTGGCGACGGCGAGCACGACGACCATCGGTATGCTGACAAGCGGAACGAATGCGCCGAGTAGAATCGCAAGCCCGCCTAACAGCTCAATGACGATCGTCGCCCATGCCATGAAGTGCGGCGCGGGGACGTGAAGCGCCTGAAGAATATTCGCGAAGACCTCGGGATGTTTAGCGATCTTCGCGACGCCATGCGCCATAAACCCGTAACCCACAATAAAACGCAGCGGCAACGGAGCCCAATGCGCGCACTTCGCTCTATCCGATAGAAACGAACCGACTAGCTCGGTCAATGGCCGACTGTTTTGCATGCTCAATAACCTCTTCCGTGATGGTGAATGAACCGGTGTCAGCAGTGTGTGGATCGACACTGCCTTTGAGTTATTTCGTTCGGAACACGGACGCGGTTACAGCGCTTTGGTAAAAGACACGAGCAAGGCATGGCGGCATGCGTGTGCGCGGAGCTTCGGTCACGCGAAGCCGCCAGGCTTGAGTGTCGATGCGCGGCTTTCAGGAGCCGAAGAAGATATTGCAGTAGCTGACGGGGCCGGTGCAGCTGTTTGCATTGTTGGCGTTCGCGCCGGAAGGCGGCAGCGAAGCGCAGGCGCTGACTGCGAAAACGGCGACGGCGGCAAGCAGAAGGCCTTTCGAGCGGCGTGCTGCGCCAAGCATGGCGCGCGGTCCGCGGCGAGACGATGCGCCGCGCACGGCCTGCCTTTCGCGGGGAGAGTGATCGTGCTGCATGCCGGTCACCTCAGTGCGCGACCGACGTGTTGGCATCGGCGGTCGAATGACCATCCTGCTGCCCGTTCTTTGCGAGAGCCTTCTGCTTCAGATAAGCAACCGTGTTCTGATACACCGGGCTCACGTCGGGATACGAAGCATCGGTCACGAAATCGAGACCATTCTGTTTCGCCTGCACGAGTTCCTGATAGACCTCGGCGCGTGTTTTCTGCTGCGCAAATACGTTGGCTGAACTGAATGCTGCAAGTGCCATGGCGAACATCGCGAACATTTTCATTTCCGTCTCCTTGACGAGTTGTGCGGTTTGCAATCGGGTAAACATGACCCGTCACGGAGATATTCCTGACAGCGTGAAAAAGTTCGTTCGTAAGGACGCCAATGACATAGCGCACGCGAAATTTTCAAATTCGCGTGCGCGCAGGGGAATAAGTTTGAGGTTGAGGCGGTTAACCGTTTTTACGCGAGCTCATGCGAACTCGAGGTGAGCTCAATGTGAGCTCAGGCGAGCTTTGTCGCAGCCTCTTCGATCTGCGTACGCGAGACCGCGAGTTCTTCAAGCCATGCATCCGCGTAGACGGTGCCCGTCTCGCGTTCGAGCCGCGCGATCGTCGCTGCGCAACGCGCGGCGTCTTTCGGAGTTGCGATAAACGGCTTCACCGATTGCCCACTCGTGAACGCGTCGAATAGCGGTACACGGATTTCGTCGGGCAAATTGCGCGTCCATTGATAAGGCTTGCCATTGAACGTCAGCGTCGGCGGCAGCGCGCGTTCCTTTTTTGCGGCTGGAATCAGCCCATAGGAACGGGCTGCTTCGCCGATCTGCTCAGGAGAGAACAGCTCGTCGGGCGTGATCTCGAACTGGCCGATATACGTTTCGATGGCCTGCATGGCGGCCGTGCGATCGTCGCGCTTTTGCTGCGCACGCGCGACGATGTCGCGCAGCTCGTCGGCTTCTTCGCTGGTGATCGTGAAGCTTGCCTGCTTCTGTTGAAGTTCGGTGAAGCGTTGGAATTCGTGGTCGGACAGCAGTTTGGCCATTGCGTATGGAAGCGTATCGAAGCGGATTGAAAAGCGCGCGCTCGTGCATGCGTGCATCTGTACATGCCGAAGTGCGGCGGGTTCGGAAAGGGCCGCCATTCTAACGCATGCGCGTGCGATTTCCAGCTATTCGAATGCCTACGTGGCGGCTTGCGGAGCGGGTTCGTCGCTGATACTGAACTCGCGAAACATCGATAGTGCCTGCACGGTTTCACGCAACAGCGCAGTGGTTTGCTCGAGCGAAGGCGCGACGTATTCGTCGATGCGCCTGAGGTAGGGGCACGTCACGGCGGCGATCGCCTGGCCCGATGAGCCGAGCAGCGGAAAGGTCAGATCGGTGACGCCGAAAATCTGCTGGCTGTCCTTCTGCGAAAAGCCGGCTTCGCGTATGCGCTCGCAGGCCGCTTCGAGCGCGTCGTGATCGATCGTCACTTCACCCTTCACGGCCGTGTGCTCGGCGAGCATATGCGCGCGCTGTTCGGGCGTCTGGAACGCGAGCATCGAGCGGCCCGAGCCCGTGTCGACGAGGCCGACGCGTGAACCGAGGCGCACCGCGATGCCCCAGGTCCCGGGCCCGTCCACTTGCGCGATCACGAGCAGATTGCCGCGATCGTACACGGCGAGGTGCACCGACTGTTCCGCTTGCGAGGCAAAGCGCTGCATCAGCGGCAATGCTTCGGAAATCAGCCGCTCCATCGGCGGATGGCGGTGCGCGAGCGCGTAGAGCTTGAGGCTCAGCGAGTAACGGTCGCCGCCCGCCGAGCGCACCACATATTGCCGCGCGACGAGCCGCTCGAGCATGCGGTAGATCTCGCTCGCGTTGCGGTTGAGCAGCTTCGTGATTTCGGCGCGCGTCAGCCCGCCTTTCTGCTCCGCGAGCAGCTCGAGGATGTCGAGACCCTTGTCCAGCGCGGGTGCGCGGTAACGGTCGCCGTCGTCCTTGTCGTCCACCTGGAGATCCATTGTGACCGTCTGATGTCTGTTTGTTCGCATCCCATTATCCAGGGAATTGGCACGCAACCCGTCGCCAGGGAAAACACGGACGCCCGCGGCGGGTTCATACCTTGACCAGTGAAGGTTCGAATATGAATAATACGTTTATTAGTAAATAGTCAATAGAGCTGGCCATGACAGACCCACGACTGATCCTGCTGAACCCCGAGGACAACTGCCTCGTTGCCGGGGCGCGGCTTATGGCCGGAACGCGGCTCGATATCGAAGGCGAGACGGTGACGCTCGCGAAGACGATCGATCTCGGCCACAAGGTGGCGCGCCGTGCGCTCGCCAAAGATGAAAAAGTGCTGCGCTACGGCGCGGTGATCGGCCACGTGACCGCTGACGTCGTGCGCGGCGAACATCTGCACACGCACAACCTCGAAAGCGACTACCTGCCGACGTACACGCACGACGCGGGGCACGCATTCGTTCAACATTGACGGGACGCACGGCTAGCCACCGCGTGAAACCGCCGAACCAGCCGCACCCGGCTGCACCCGACCTCACAGGCCTCGCCACAAGCGACGCGAAAACCTCATGACCGACACCTCGATTTCCCCCGTTGCCGCGCAGCAGCAGCCCATGCTGCAAGGCTATTTGCGCAGCGATGGCCGCAAGGGCATCCGCAATGTGGTCGCGGTTGCGTATCTGGTCGAATGCGCGCATCACGTCGCGCGCGAGATCGTCACGCATTTCCGCGAGCCGCTCGACGCCTTCGACGACCTATCGGCCGAGCGCGGTCCGCCCGTGCATCTGATCGGCTTCCCCGGCTGCTACCCGAACAACTACGCCGAAAAGATGATGGAGCAGTTGACGACGCACCCGAACGTCGGCGCTGTGCTGTTCGTCTCGCTCGGCTGCGAGAGCATGAACAAGCACTATCTGGTCGACGTCGTGCGCGCGAGCGGCAGGCCTGTCGAAGTCCTGACGATTCAGGAAAAGGGCGGCACGCGCAGCACGATCCAGCACGGCATCGACTGGGTGGAAGAGGCGCGCGCCGGGTTGGCGAAGCAACAGAAGGTGCCGATGGCGTTGAGCGAACTCGTGATCGGCACGGTCTGCGGCGGCTCGGACGGCACGAGCGGCATCACCGCGAATCCGGCGGTCGGCCGCGCGTTCGACCGGCTGATCGACTCGGGCGCAACCTGCATCTTCGAGGAAACGGGCGAACTCGTCGGCTGCGAGTTCCATATGAAAAGCCGCGCGGCGCGTCCCGATCTCGGCGACGAGATCGTCGCCTGCGTGGCGAAGGCCGCGCGCTACTACTCGATACTCGGACATGGCAGCTTCGCGGTCGGCAACGCGGACGGCGGGCTCACGACGCAGGAAGAAAAGTCGCTCGGCGCCTATGCGAAAAGCGGCGGGTCGCCGATCGTCGGCATCGTGAAGCCCGGCGATGTGCCGCCGACCGGCGGCCTCTACCTGCTCGACGTGGTGCCCGACGGCGAGCCGCGTTTCGGCTTCCCGAACATCAGCGACAATGCCGAGATCGCCGAACTGATCGCCTGCGGCTCGCATCTGATCCTGTTCACGACGGGCCGCGGCTCGGTGGTCGGCTCCGCGATTTCGCCGGTCATCAAGGTCTGCGCGAATCCGGACACGTATCGCAATCTGTCCGGCGACATGGATGTCGACGCGGGCCGGATACTCGAAGGCCGCGCGACGCTCGAGGACGTGGGCCTCGAAGTGTTCGACGTGACGGTGAATGTGGCGCAGGGCGAGCCGTCGAAATCGGAAACGCTCGGCCACCAGGAGTTTATTCTGACGTACAAAACGTTCGAGCCGGTCGGGCCCGCTTGCCTGCCGTCCAGTGCGGCGCTGCCGCGAAGAACGGTGCAGGTCGCGCCGCGCTGAGTGGCCGCGTAAAGTTGCGACATAAAGCTGCGACATAACGCTGCGGCATCACGAACCCGAAGCGGCGCGCTAAAAATTGGAGACACCCGGATGACATCCGCAATCGATTCGAAGGTCGAGCGCCGCCGCGCGATCGGCCGTCGCAACTTGCAGGTCAGCGGCCTTGGCCTCGGTACCGCGCCGTTGGGCGGCCTGTATCGCGATCTGACCGACGAGGAAGCGCAGGACACCGTCGACGCCGCATGGAACGCCGGCGTGCGCTACTTCGACACCGCGCCGCATTACGGGCACACGAAGGCCGAGCATCGGCTCGGCGACGCGTTGCGCCGCTACCCGCGCGACGAATACGTGCTGTCGACCAAGGCAGGCCGCCGCTTCGTGCCGCGCACGCATCCGTACGACGGCAGCGAAGGCTGGCAGAATCCGCTGCCGTTCGAAGCGATTTACGACTACACGCACGACGGCATTCTGCGTTCGTTCGAAGACAGCCAGCAACGCCTCGGCATTATCGATATCGACATGCTGCTGGTTCACGATATCGGCCGCATGACGCACGGCGACAAGCACGCGATCTACTGGAAGCAGCTGACCGACGGCGGCGGCTTTCGCGCGCTCGACGAATTGCGCTCGGCCGGTGTCGTGAAGGCGGTTGGCCTCGGCGTCAACGAAGGCCCGGTCGTGCTCGAAATGATGGTCGAGTTCGAGATCGACTGCGCGCTACTCGCGGGCCGCTATACGCTGCTCGAACAGCAGACGCTGAACGATTTGCTGCCGAACTGCGAGAAGCGCAACGTGAGCATCCTGCTGGGCGGCGCGTTCAATTCGGGGATTCTCGCGCAGGGGGTGTCCGGCGATCTGAAGTTCAACTACGGCGCGGCGCCTCCCGAAGTGATCGAGCGCGTGGCGCGTCTCGAAGAAGTCTGCCGCGCGCACGGCGTGCCGCTTGCCGCCGCGGCGCTGCAGTTTCCGTATGCGCATCCGTCGGTCGCGACCGTGCTGACCGGCGCGCGCAGTGCCGACGAAGTGCGCCAGAACGTCGAATCGTTCGAGCGGCCGATTCCCGTCGAATTGTGGCAGGCGCTGCAGGACCAGGGCTTGATCGACCGGCGCGCGCCGGTGCCGGAGGCGTGACATGACGATGCCGCAGATCGACGCACATCAGCACTACTGGGACCCGTCGCGCGGCGACTACGGGTGGCTCACGCCCGCGCTCACGCCGCTGTATCGCGTGTTCGGGCCGGCGGACCTCGCGCCGTTGCGCGAGCGCGCGGGCGTCGCGCGCACGGTGATCGTGCAGGCCGCGCCGACCGTCGACGAAACGCGCTATCTGCTCGACCTCGCGCGCAACGAAGCCTCGGTTGCCGGTGTGGTCGGCTGGGTACCGCTGCTCGAACCCGACGCGCCCGCGTTGCTCGCGGAACTCGCGCGCGAGCCGAAATTCAAGGGCGTGCGGCCGATGCTGCAGGACCTGCCCGACGACAACTGGATCGCCAACCCCGCGCTTGCGCCGGCCATCGACGCGCTGATCGCGCACGATCTCGCCTTCGACGCGCTGATCTTCACGCGCCACGTCGACGCCCTGGAGACGTTCGCACAGCGCTTTCCGGCGCTGCGCATCGTCGTCGATCACGGCGCGAAACCGGCCATCCGCGACGGCAGCGCGGGCTGGCACGCATGGGCCGAGGGCATCACGCGGCTCGCGCGGCTGCCGCATCTGCACTGCAAGCTGTCGGGCCTCGCGACCGAAGCGGCCGCGGGCTGGACCGAAGCGACGCTGCGGCCCTACGTCGATCATCTGCTCGCGACATTCGGGCCCGCGCGCCTGATGTGGGGCAGCGACTGGCCGGTGCTGAACCTGAACGGCGACTATCTGCTGTGGCATTCGATTGCGACGATGCTGCTTTCCTCGATTTCCGAGGCAGAACGCGACGCGATTTTCGGCGGCAACGCCGCAGCGTTCTATCGGCTTTAACCGCGGCTACAACGCGCAATCCGAACCGCTTCGAACCCGTATCGAACTCACATAAACCCGAGTTAAACCCATTTGGAGCCGCAGATGACCCAACGACTGGCCGGCAAAACCGCCGTGATCACCGCTGCCGGGCAAGGCATCGGCCTTGCGACCGCTGAACTTTTCGCACGCGAAGGTGCGCGCGTGATCGCCACCGACATCAAGCTCGACTCGCTGGCCGGCAAGCCCGTCGAAGCGCGCAAGCTCGATGTGCGCGACACAGCCGCGATCAACGCGCTGGCAAAAGAGGTCGGCCCGGTCGACGTTCTGTTCAACTGCGCGGGCTATGTACACGCAGGCTCGATTCTCGAAGCAAGCGAAGAAGACTGGGATTTCGCCTTCGACCTGAACGCGAAGGCGATGTACCGGACCATCCGCGCATTTCTGCCCGGCATGCTCGAGAAGGGCGGCGGATCGATCATCAATATGTCGTCGGCGGCGTCGAGCGTGAAGGGCGTGCCGAACCGCTTCGTCTACGGCGCATCGAAGGCGGCGGTGATCGGCCTGACAAAGGCCGTTGCGGCGGACTTCGTGACGCGTGGTGTACGCTGTAACGCGATTTGCCCGGGCACGGTCTCGTCGCCGTCGCTCGAACAGCGCATCGCCGAGCAGGCTCAGGCGCAAGGCAAGAGCGTCGCCGACGTGCAGGCCGCGTTCGTCGCGCGCCAGCCGATGGGCCGCGTCGGCAAGCCGGAGGAAATCGCGGCGCTCGCGCTCTATCTGGCCTCGGACGAGTCGGCATTCACGACCGGCCATGCGCATCTGATCGACGGCGGCTGGTCCAACTGACCGGCCGCAGGCATCACGGCGGCGCCACTGAGGCGTCGCCGAATCGAACTACTTTGCACTTACAGGAGACTGCAACGATGAAACTGCTTCGTTACGGACCGAAAGGTCAGGAAAAGCCGGGCTTGCTCGATGCACAAGGCAAGGTTCGCGATCTGTCAAAGGTAGTCGGCGATATCGACGGCAGCGTGCTGGGCGATGCCAGCCTCGCGAAACTGCGTGCACTCGATCCGGCAACGCTGCCGCTCGTCGACGGCAATCCGCGCCTCGGTCCGTGCGTCGGCAAGATCGGCAAGTTTGTCTGTATCGGCCTCAACTACGCGGATCACGCGGCTGAATCGAATCTGCCGGTGCCGCCCGAGCCCGTGGTGTTCAACAAGTGGACGAGCGCGATCTGCGGCCCAAACGATGACGTCGAGATTCCGCGCGGCTCGAAGAAAACCGACTGGGAAGTCGAACTCGGCATCGTGATCGGCAAGGAAGCGAAGTATGTCGACGAGGCGAACGCGCTCGACTACGTGGCCGGCTACTGCGTGATCAATGACGTGTCCGAGCGCGAGTGGCAAATCGAGCGCGCCGGGCAGTGGGACAAGGGCAAGGGTTTCGACACGTTCGGCCCGATCGGCCCGTGGATGGTCACGCGCGACGAAGTGGCCGATCCGCAGAACCTGAAGCTGTGGCTCGAGGTGGATGGCCATCGCTACCAGAACGGCAGCACGAAGACGATGATCTTCGGCGTGAAGAAGCTCGTGTCGTATCTGTCGCAGTGCATGAGCCTGCAGCCGGGCGACGTGATTTCGACGGGCACGCCGCCGGGCGTCGGTATGGGCGTGAAGCCGTCGCCGGTTTATCTGAAGGCGGGGCAGACGATGCGCCTCGGCATTGAAGGCCTCGGCGAGCAGCAGCAGAAGACTTACGCGGCGGAGTAATCGCTGTCGCATTGATGCGCGGGGCGGCGAATTTTGCCGCTCTGCGTGTTACTACCGGTTTTCGATTTTGTATAGTAACGACGCCCTCGCGGCACATTGCGCGCGTCCTTCATCAGTCGACCTGCGGTTCCCCCCGCTCGTCCCCCCTGTGGTTCTCCGACCCGTCGCCGATCCGGTTGATCGTGCCTTGCGCGACTGCGACGAGCCGTTCGCGATCGCCATCCGTCACGAACACGCTGCACTGGCAGGTCGCCTGGTGGCGGCCCGCATACACGACCTCCGCGCGCGCCATCAGAATGCCGGTCACCGCGGGCCGCAGATAGTTGATCTTGTACTCCCCGGTAATCACCCTCGGCCCGAGCGCAAGCGCGCCGGCAAACGTCAGCGCATTGTCCACGAGATAGCTGATCACGCCGCCGTGCACAAACCCGTGCTGTTGCCGCAGCTCGTCGCGGATCGGCAGGCATAGCGTCAGCTCGTTGGCGCCGACATACATCAGTTCCGTGCCGAGCAGCGTGCTGAACGGCTGCGCATGCAATGCCCCGCGCGCGCGGTCCAGGAGATCGGTCATCGTCGTATTCCTTCGGGTCGAGGCCCGCAGTGACGTTCCACCCACTCTAGAAAGCGCATTCGCGCCAAGTCAAGGTAATCGCGAAAATTCGCGCCTTAATTTTTGCCAAAAACGACAGCAATCGATGTTTGGCACGCGCCTGGTGCTGTTCGCGACTTTCGAACGCATGATTTCGTTGAGGCATCTCAAGCGAATGCCCTTATTGCCGTAAACCCGAATGCAACGGTTTCCTACGGCAACGCATCAGTCACGCGTCATTCGATTCGATCGACAGCCGGCTCGCGCTGTTTCAGACGGTCGGCATTGTGATTCTGGTCCTGCTGTTCGGCGGCACGCTGGCCGTCTATCTCGCGGTGCGCCGCGGCGTGGTCGTGCCGCTCGAGGATGCGGGCCGGCACTTCGACCGCATCGCACAAGGACGCCTGAACGAGCGCGTCGAAGCGCGCGGCACGAATGAAATCGGCCATCTGTTTGCAGGTCTTGCCAGCATGCAGGCGAGCGTCGCGCGCACCGTGCGTACCGTGCGCGAAACCGCGGATTCGATCCATATCGGCGCCGACGAAATCGCGACCGGCAACGCGGATCTTTCAGCACGCACCGAAAACCAGGCCGCGTCGCTCGAGGAAACGGCGGCGAGCATGCAGGAACTGACCGCGACCGTGCGCCGCAACGCGGACCATGCGCGCGAAGCGAACACGCTTGCGACGAACGCGCTCGACGCCACGTCGCGCGGCAGCGGCGTGGTCGACGATGTCGTCGCGAAGATGCGTGGCTTTGCGCGAAGCTCCGACCGCATCGCCGAGATTATCGGCGTGATCGATGGCATCGCGTTCCAGACCAACATTCTTGCGCTCAACGCCGCGGTCGAAGCCGCGCGCGCGGGCGAAGAGGGGCGCGGCTTCGCGGTCGTCGCGGGCGAAGTGCGCGGCCTCGCGCAGCGCAGCGCGCAGTCGGCCAAGGAGATCAAGGCGCTGATCAACGAGTCGGTGGCGGAGATCCGCGACGGCTCGTCGCTCGTCGAGCGCGCCGGCGAGGCGATGCATGAGGTGTCCGCGTCGATTTCGCGGGTCACGCAGATGATGGCCGATATCAGCGCGTCGTCGCTCGAACAGAGTACCGGCATAGAGCAGGTGAATCAGGCGGTAGTACAAATGGATGAGATGACCCAGCAGAATGCGGCACTCGTCGAACAGGCCGCGGCGGCGGCCGCCTCGCTGCACCAGCAGACCCGTCAGCTGAAAGATGCAGTCGCAGTGTTTGAGATTTCCGATTCGGTGCTGGCAGGCACACGATAGGTCGGTTATCGTGCAGTTGCTGCCGGTTCAATCCGAGGTAACTGATGAAACCTGCGATCGAAGCGTTCCACGACCCTGCCACGGCAACGATCAGCTACGTAGTCCATGCCGGCCCCGGTTCACCCTGCGCGGTCATCGATTCGGTGCTCGACTACGACCCGCGCGCCGGGCGCACGTCGACGCATTCGGCCGACCGCATCATCGCGTTCGTGCGCGAAACGAAGCTCGACGTGGAATGGCTGCTGGAAACACACGCGCATGCGGACCATCTGTCCGCGGCGCCTTATCTGCGCGAGCATCTGGGCGGCGCGATCGGTATCGGCGAGCACATCCAGTCGGTGCAGAAGATCTTCGGGCCCGTGTTCAACTTTGAGCCTGAGTTTCATGCGGACGGCTCGCAGTTCGATCGCCTCTTTGTTGCGGACGAAACCTTTCGGGTCGGCGAACTCGACGTGACCGTGCTGCATGTGCCGGGTCATACGCCTGCTGATGTCGCGTACCAGTTCGACGGCGCGGTGTTCGTCGGCGATACGCTTTTCATGCCGGACGTCGGCACCGCGCGCTGCGATTTCCCCGGCGGCGATGCGCGCATGTTATACGCGTCGATTCGCCGGCTGCTGAGCCTGCCCGGGGACACGCAGCTCTACATGTGTCACGACTATCCGCCGAACGGACGCGGCGTCTGCTGGCATACAACGGTTGCCGACCAGCGCGAACGCAACATCCATATGCACGATTCGGTGGAAGAGCACGCGTTCGTCGAGATGCGCACGACGCGAGACGCGACGCTCGGTGCGCCGACGCTGCTGATCCCGTCGATCCAGCTCAATATCCGCGCGGGCGTCGCGCCGCCGCCCGAGGCGAATGGCATCCGCTATCTGAAGACGCCGCTCAACATCCTTTGAGCGGCAGCGCGGGCCTTGCCGTGTGCGTTGCGTTCCGGTCGAACCTTGAGGCCGCGCTTTAGCTTTAAAGCGCGGCGTAGGCCGTTGCGAGGTGATAAGGCGTGGTGGACGGCATATCGTCGCGCGTGACGTCGCCCGCGGCTGTCTTGCATTCGTGCCAGCCTTGCGGGCTCAGAAAGCGTTCGCTGAAGCGTTCGATCTGCCGCGGCAGCGCGGCGCGCACGCCTGCATCGGGATGAACCGCAAGCGCGCGCAAATATTCCGATTGCGCCCAGATACGCTGCGTCGCGTCCCGGCTCGCCCCCTGTTCGTCGAGTGCGAGCGCGACGCCGCCGGTGGTGGCATCCACGCCGTGCTGCTGCGCGAAAAGGAACGCGCGCGAAAGCAGCTCGTCGAGGCCCGATTGCCTCAGCAACCCGCCCGCTTGCCGCACGAGCCAGAACCATTCGAACTGATGCCCGGGTTCGAGCCAGTTGTCCGCGCTGCCGATCGGTAGTTCGGCGATGCAACCGGTAGGCGCATGCACGAACGCGCGCGCGACCGCGTTGCACAGGCGCTCGAGCACGGTATCGTATGCGGCGTCGCCGGTCGCCTGGCGCGCGGCGAGCCACGCTTCGGTCAGATGCATGAGCGGGTTTTGCAGCGGCGCGCCGGTGACGCTCGAGAAGTCTGAATTCAGTGCCGCGTGGTAGAGGCCGTGCAGCAGGTTCTTCGCGGCATGTGCTGAGGTATGTGACCCGGCATGTGCTCCATCAAGCACCGAAAAGCGCTCTTCGATCACCGCCGACGTGCGATGCACCATATCGAATGCGTCGCGATTGCCTGAGCGGGCGCCATATTCGGCACATGCGAACACCACGAATGCATGCGTGTACAGATCCTTCGTCGTATCGAGCGGCGCGCCTTGCGTGTCGACGCTGTAGAACCATCCGCCGTGCCGCTTGTCCTGAAAGTAATGAAGCAGCGCTTCGAAAAGCCGCTGCGCATGATCGGTATCGCCGGCCTGCGCAAACACGAATAGCTGGCGCGCGCAGGCCATCGCGCGATAACGGACGGCCGGCAGCGGACGGCGGCCGTCGGCGGCGAGCGCTTCGTAAGGCAGGGTCAGCGCCTCGTTGAAACCGGCGCCGCGCCAGGTCGGCAGGACGACGCGTGCAAAATGTTCGCGCAGCGAAAGCGCGGTGGCAGTCGTCGGAGCAGATGGGCTCATGTTTCGAATTCAAGGTGAAAATAAGGCGCGCCGCTCGCGGGCGGCGCACGGCCGGCACCGAAAGGCAAGCGAATACAAGAGAATAACCCGCTATGGTACGCCGCCCGGGGCCGGCGCGGACCGCATCTTGCTTGACCAACCAAAAACAAGGGGGTCGATATGCCAGGCAATCTTGAACTTATCGCACGGCTCGTGATGGCGGCCGCGCTCGGCAGCGTAATCGGCTTCGAGCGCGAACGCCTGTCGTGGGCGGCAGGGCTGCGCACGCATATGCTCGTGTGCGTCGGCTCGACGCTGATCATGATCGTATCCGCGTTCGGCTTCTTCGATGTGCTGCAGAACGAACATGTCGTGCTCGACCCGTCGCGGGTCGCCGCGCAAGTCGTATCGGGCATCGGCTTTCTCGGCGCAGGATCGATTCTATTGCGCGGCGAGATCGTTCGCGGGTTGACCACGGCCGCGAGTTTATGGTCGGTGGCGGCGATCGGCCTTGCGGTCGGCGGCGGTCTGTACACGGCGTCGATTGCCGCGACGCTGATCATCCTCGTCATCCTCGCGGGCATCAAGCCAATCGAGCGGCGCTTCATCACGGTGAAGCAGCGCCGCCAGATGACCGTGCTCGTCGAACGCGGAACGCTGACGTTTCACTCGCTGCACGATGCACTCGGTCCATCGGCCGTGCGCGTCAAGCAGTTCGTCGTGCAGCAGTGCGACGACTCGCCCGAGCTCGACGAAGTGGTGATCGTGTTCAGCCGCGTGGCGCCGCAGGAATACAAGGCAGTGTGCGAGCAACTCCGGCAGTTTCCGGGTGTGAAGGAGTTTCGCGACAACGGCAGTGGGGCTGGGCAATGACGGCGGCACCCGAGGCTTGATGCCGTGTGCCGTCTTTGCACCGTTATTCAGCGCGGCTTTGCTCGGCTTGATTGAGCAGGCTGGGCAAAGCGTGGCTGTTAATGGCCGTTGCGGTGCACGTCGGTCGTCGAACTGGAATCGGCCGCGCCGCGATCAGACGGGCCAACATCGGCCGGGCTACGATCGGCCGGGCCGCGATCGGCCGGGCCGCGATCGGCGGTTTGCGCTTGTCCCCGCTCCGCGCGCCCGGCTGCAAACGTCCCGCGCGAAATCCGATACCAGATGGGCACTTCGAATGCGAGAAACGCATGCAGCACGCATGCATGCGCGAACGACAGCACACAGAAAGCCGCCGTCGCGCCGAGTGTCCACTGCAGCTGCGCAAACGAACCGGCGAAGTGTGCCGCATGCCCGTTCGGCAGCAGCGGCCCCGCGACGTCTTCGAGAATGCCCGTACCCCAGACCAGCATCATGAAGAGCGCGCCACCGACAAACACGCTTACGCCGAAGTAGCGCAGCGCCACGCGCACGCGGCTGCTGTACGGCCGGCGATGATGCCGCTGGTTCGCGTCGATGATCGCGAGCGCATTGGTCAGCGCGACGACCGCCATTGCCGACGGCCAGAAATACGGGCAATCGCTGTGAGCGTTGATCAGCAGCAGGATGCCGATCACCGTGAACGGCGGCGCAAGCAGCGTGTTCGCGACCCATGATGCGCCTTGCCACAGATGCCACGGATTGCGCCAGCGCAGCGGATACGGCGTGTCGCCTCGCTCGCGCGAAGCGAAGCGCGCGCCGAAGGAGCGCAGCCATTTCATGCTCAAAGGCACGCCAATCCTCTACGCCGGCCCACAGTGCCGGTGTCGTCCGCAGCGCCGCGCGCCGCGCCGTCGCCTGCGTGGCGGCACGCATCGTTGCAAGCGCAACTGACCGGCATTGCGCACGTCTTCGGGTCGGAAATCATGGGGTTCGTAAGATCTTTTTTGTCTGTGTCTACTGCTTAGACGGATCGGGCACGGCGAACCCGCACACTTTTGCGCGAGTGCGCATATCCGTTCCTTCTGTCACATGCTTGACTCAAAACATGCGCTACCTTGAAAAAAGACCCATCCGAAAAATCGGATGCAGCACCGGCAATTAAAAGGAAAAGGTAGTGGAGCAGTCCCCGCACGACGTCGCAGCCAACCCCACGCAGACAGACCACGTAGACGCGCTGATCAACTTGCGTGATACCGGGCGCTTTCTCGATGTGCTCGCATCGCTGAAGTGTTCGCTCGCCATCAGTCGCCGTCCTTCGGGTGTCGCGATTCTCGGTGTCGAGAACGGCATACCGACGCTATCCGCTTGCCAGTTGCCGCGCTCGATGGGGCTTGCAGTGAGCGGCAAACGCCTTGCGATCGCAACGATTCACGAGCTGATGATTTTCGCGAATGTGTCGTCGCTTGCGCCGCTTTATCCGGAGCGGCCCAATCATTACGACGCGATGTTCGTGCCGCGGATGTCTCACTATACGGGCGACCTCGATCTGCACGACATGGCGTTCGACAAGCAGATCGTGCTTGCAGTGAACACACGCTATTCGTGCATCAGCGTGATCGACGGCTACTTCAATTTCACGCCGATCTGGCAGCCACCTTTCGTCACCGAATTCGGCCCCGACGATCGTTGTCACCTCAACGGTATGGCGTTTCACGAATCGAAGGTGCGCTATGTGACCGCGCTCGGCGAAACGAATACGCCGTTCGGCTGGCGTAAGGGCATGGCCGACAGCGGCATCGTGATGGAAGTGCCGTCCGGGCGCATCGTCGCGGGCGGCCTTTCGATGCCGCACTCTCCGCGCATCATCAACGGCCAGCTGTACGTGCTCGAAGGCGGCCGCGGCGCGCTGTTGCGCATCGATCCTGCCACGGGCGCCAAACAGGTCTTAACGAAACTGCCGGGCTTTACGCACGGGCTTGCCGAATATCGCGGTGTGCTGTTCATCGGACTCTCGAAGCTGCGCATGAAGCGCGGCCCGCAAGGCCTGCCGATCGAAGCGGAGCGCGACGAACTCGTCGCAGGCATTGCCGCCGTCGACCTCGCAAGCGGCGAACTGCTTGGCATTCTCGAGTTTTACAACGGTGTCGAAGAAATTCTCGACGTGCAGGTGCTGCCCGATGTGCTGCGCGCGGAGATCCTGAATCCGCGCCAATGGGCGCAGATGCCGTCGATCACGACGATGCGCGGCGGCTTCTGGCAGCAAAGGCCGCGTGAAGACGACGAAGAAGCAGTCAAGGCCGGGCAGGGTTCGGAAGAAGCAGCAGATCGGTAACGGTCTCGCAATATCAGCGGTGCAGTATCGCTACGCGGCCCGATCCGCGGTCGCGGCTGCATCGTTGCGTCGGCGCGCCTATGGGCAACGTGCGTGAGCAGCACAGGTAAGCGGTGTGGAAATGCAGACGCTTGTTGTCGGCAAGCGCGCTGCGACGAAAAGAATGCGGGTTGGCGAGTTCCGGTACGTCTGGATAGACAGGGAGGTGAAAACCTTCAGGCGCTGTTGTCCCGTCAATGAACCTGCTGGTTGCCGCGTGCGCAAGCGGCTGCGGCTAGCAGCGCAATTCAGGTGGTCCGCGTATTTCGACCCCGTCGGATTGTCCAAACAAAAAAAGTGCGGTTTCTTGCGGTTCGTTCCGTCTATGCAAATAGATGCGTCGGTTCGAATGCGGCTTGAGTGAGCGGCATGCACGGTGCGTAGTGTGGAACCTGAGGCAGCACTGAGATGGCGCCCGAGGTGGAACCTGAGAATTCCGGCTGTGCCGGTGCGGATCGCAAAGCGATTGGCCGGCGCGGCCTGCGGTAAACGCAGTTAGGCGCAGTTGAATTTTCGTCAATGCGAAAGCCGTCTGCGTCGATGGAAAAGACAATGAGCAGGCAAGTTTTTGTGGTGCGAGAAAGACCAGATCAACTATTTAGGAATACTGAGCCGCTGTCATCAAATTGACCTGAAACACGTATAACGCGAGCGACGCGAAGTGCTGCAAGCGGACCGACAACGCTGAGAATTTCAAGCAATCAAGGGGTGGCGCATGACGCCGGTAGTAGACGGGGAATCGAATAACCGGATCGGGCAGTGCCTGGCGGGTGCACTGCTCGTAGGCGGGATCACGCTTGCGGCGCTCGTGCAGGCACAAACGCAAACCGGCACGCAGGCAACGGCTCAGGGAACGGCTCAGGGAGCGACTCAGGCATCGACTCAGGGAACGGCGCAAACGAACGCGCAAGCGCAGGCATCGACAGCAACGAAACAGGCAGCGACCGACGCAGCAACGCAGGCAACAGCGCAGGCAAACCCGGCAGCGGCCAGTCCACCGCCGACCTTCGACGTCAACGAGTTCATCGTGCGAGGCAATACGACCCTGCCGTCCATCGAGATCGAAAAGGCGGTCTATCCGTTCGAGGGACCGGGTAAGACGCTCACCGATGTCAATGCCGCGCGCGATGCGTTGCAGAAGGTCTATCAGGACAACGGGTACCAGTCGGTGGTCGTCGAATTGCCCGCGCAGCAGGTGAAGGGCGGCGTGATTCTGCTGCAGGTGGTCGAGGCGAAAGTGGGGCGCTTGCGCGTCGAGGGCTCGAAGTACAACTCGCCGCAGGAGATTCGCGATGCGGTGCCGGCGCTCGCGGAAGGCACGGTGCCCGATTTCAACGCCGCGCAGCAGCAGTTGACCGACCTCAACAAGTCGCAGGACCGTCAGGTAATTCCGGTGCTGAAAGCCGGTGCATTGCCGCAGACGGTCGATGTCGACCTCAAGGTTGACGATCACAACCCGCTGCACGGCAGCATCGAACTGAACAACGACCACAGCCCCGACACGTCGGAACTGCGCACGGTCGCCGCGCTCAGCTATTCGAACCTGTGGCAGCTCGGCCACGTGATCTCCGGCAGCTTCCTGCTCGCGCCGCAGCATCCGCAGGACGCGAAGGTCTACACGTTCTCGTATCTCGCGCCGCTGCAAGGCACGCACTGGACCCTGCTCGCCACCGCCTATCACTCGGACAGCAACGTCGCGTCGCTCGGCAACACGACGGTGCTCGGCAAGGGCACGTCGTTCGGCCTGCAGGCTATCTACGCGTTGCCGTCGACCGACAGGTATTCGGAAACGGCAAGCGTCGAAATCGACCACAAGCATTTCGACGAAAACGACATCTTCGCGGGCACGACGTCGCAAGCGCCGATCACGTATGTGCCGGTCACGTTCGCCTACAACGGCCAGCTAAACCTGAAGAACTCGCAGACCGCGTTCTCGGTTTCGCTGGTCACCAACCTGCGCGGCGCAAGCAGCAGCGCGGACGACTTCGACAACAAGCGCTTCGACGCGACGGCCGACTTCATCTACGGCAAGTTCGACGTCAATCACACGCAGAACCTGCCGCGCGACATGCAGCTGAACGCGCACGTCTCGGGCCAGATCTCGAACTCGCCGCTCGTCTCGAGCGAGCAGTTCGCGGCAGGCGGCATCAATACGGTGCGTGGCTATCTGTCCGCGGAAGACACCGCGGATAGCGGCGTGATCGGTTCGCTCGAACTGCGCAGTCCGTCGGTCGCGAAGTATTTCAACGGATCGATCGTGAACGAATGGCGTTTCCATGCGTTCGTCGATTCCGCCCATTTGTGGCTGCTGAGCCCGCTTCCAGAGCAGCAGTCGTCGTTCAACATGCTTTCGGTGGGCATAGGTACGCGCCTGCAGTTGCTCAAGTACGCGAGCGCCGATATCGAAATGGCGTTCCCGATGAAGTCTGCGACCTTCACGAAAGCATATAGCCCGCACTTCGACTTCTATGTGCGCGCGAGTTTCTAACCTGGCCGGTTTCTTTAAATGTGTTGGGCCGGCCGTGGACCGGCCGGTTTATCGGGGGATTTGACTGTGAAGCGAGCTTGGTTGGTATTACTGACGGTGGCCTTCATGTGGCTGCCAGGGGTGGCGAATGCGTGGTGGCAGAACGACTGGTCGTTCCGCAAATCGATCACGATCGACACGACGCCGAAGGGCGGCAATATCGCGGAATCGGCCGGACGTGTGCCGCTGCTGATCCGTCTGCATTCGGGCAACTTCCAGTTCGACGGCTTGCAGGATAGCGGCGCCGATATCCGCTTCGTCGCCGCCGACGACAAGACACCGCTCAACTATCACATCGAGCAGTACGACCCGGTGCTCGGCGTCGCGCTCGTCTGGGTGGATGTGCCGCAGTTCCCCGCCGGCGCGAGCGAAAACATCTGGATGTACTACGGCAACAAGAAAGCGCCGGACGGCGCAAAGCCGGCCGACACGTTCGATCCCGACTACACGCTCGTCTATCACTTCAACGGCGCGTCGGGTACGCCGACGAAGGATCTGACCGCGTACGCGAATAACGCGCAGAACGCACCGTCGCGCATCGTCGAAGACGGCATCGTCGGCAAGGCCGCGCAGTTCGACGGCAAGACGCCGGTGAATCTCGCGGCGAGCCCGTCGCTGGCGATTCCGGCAGGCGGCAAGTTCACCTTCAGCGCATGGGTGAAGCCCGCCGCACTCGCGCCGCAAACGCTGCTGTTCGCGCGCCGCGACGGCGCGAATGGCGTGCTGATCGGTCTCGACAACGGCGTGCCGTTCGCCGAAGTGGACGGCGGCGCAGCACCGGCCCGCACGCCCGCTACCGCACCGGTCGCCGCAGGCCAGTGGTCGCATATCGCCGTGACGGCGGACGGCACGAACCTCACGCTCTACGTCGGTGGCCACCAGGTCGCGCAGGTCGCTGCCGCGCTGCCGGCGCTGAACAGTGCGGCTGCGGTCGGCGGCGATGTCGCCGGCGGCACCGGCAGCGGCTACGTCGGCGAGATCGACGAACTGCGCCTGTCGAAGGTTGCGCGTTCGCCCACGCTGATCGGCATCGATGCAATGAGCCAGGGCTCCGAATCGAAGCTGGTCGCCTACGGCGCCGACGAAAAGCAGTCGGGCTTCGGCTTCGGCTACTTCGGCGTGATCGTGAAGTCGGTGACCGTCGACGCGTGGGTCGTCATCGTCATCCTGCTTGCGATGGCGTTCACATCGTGGGTCGTGATGTGGAACAAGGCGAAGTATGTGGGCACCGTCGACAAGGCAAACGCGTTCTTCGTCAAGCGCTTTCGCGAAGTGGCGGGCCGTCATCTGGTCGGCCTCGCGCATACCGACGAGCGCTCGGAAGACGGCAAGCGTCTGCGCCACTCGTCGCTGTACCGGCTCTACCGCGCGGGCGTGTCGGAAATCCATAGCCGTGTCGACGAAAACGGCCGCACGGTCATCACCACCGAGTCGATCGAAGCGATCCGCGCCACGATGGACGCCACGCTGGTCCGTGAAAACCAGCGCCTTTCGAAGTCGATGGTTCTGCTGACGATCGCGATTTCCGGCGGCCCGTTCCTCGGCCTGCTCGGCACCGTGGTCGGCGTGATGATCACGTTCGCCGCGATTGCCGCCGCCGGCGACGTCAACGTGAACGCAATCGCACCGGGTATTGCAGCTGCACTGCTCGCCACCGTCACCGGTCTGTTCGTCGCGATTCCCGCGCTGTTTGGCTACAACTACCTGCTGATTCGCAACAAGAACGTGACCGCGAACATGCAGGTGTTCGTCGACGAGTTCGTGACGCGTCTCGCGGAAGCGCATCGCAGCGCGGACCACGCGATCGCCGCGGATTAGGCACAAACGCGAACGAATCGATGACGCAACACGACACGCGCCGCAGCACGCAACAACGGAGGGCGTAACGCCATGCAAGTTCAGGACGACGACAAGCCGTACGACGACATCAACATCACGCCGATGCTGGACCTCGCGTACGTGCTGCTGATCATCTTCATCATCATGACCACCGCGTCGGTGCAGGGGATCAAGGTCGATCTGCCGAAGGCGAGCTCGTCGGCGAGTCTCGCGAAGCCGCAGACGAAAGCCATCACCGTATCCGACTCGGGGCAGATCTTCCTCGATGCGTATCCCGTGACGATGGACGAGCTCGAAAACCGGCTGCGCACGATCAAGGCGACGACACCCGATGCGCCGATCGTGCTGAAAGGCGATTCGGCGGTCGCCTATCAGAAGGTGATGGATGTGCTCGATCTGTTGCGCCGGCTCGATCTGACGCAAGTGGGTCTCGTGACGGGCAAGCAGAAATCATGACATTCGCGCGCAGCATCAGCGGCCGCCGGAGGCCTCGCTCATGGAAATGACCTACGAGGGCGGCCACGGCGGCGATCCCGACGACGAGAAGAAAGGCCTCAAGCGCTTCGTGAAGCCGGCGATCTACGTGATCGTGCTGGTGGGTGTCGGCTTTGCCGTGTGGCGCTTCGCGAACGATACAGCGGGCGTGAAGCGCGCCGAAGCGCCGCGCGTGACGACGGTGATTCCCGTGCCGCCGCCCCCGCCGCCCCCGCCGCCGAAGATGAAGCCGCCGCCCGAAAAGACGCCGGAAGTGCAGACGCCGGTGCCGAAGCCGACCGCGACGCCCAAGCCCGCGGAAGCGCCGAAGCCGATGGATAACGCGCCGAAGCAAATGACGATGAACGCGCCCGCGCAAGCCGGTACGGACAACTTCGCGATCGCCGCCGGCGACGGTTCGGGCATGGCCGGCAGCGGGACCGGTAACGGCGGCTTCGGCAACGCCACTTATTCGCAATACCTCGTGTACGCGCTGCAGCAGGCCGTCGAGCGCGACAAGAGCGTGCAGGAAACAGGGGAGGGCTTGCGCTTTTCGGTCGGCGTGAATCTGTGGCTCGAGCCGTCGGGACGCATCGTCAAGGTGACGATCGGCCAGTCCACCGGCGACTCGAAGCTCGACGAAGCCGTCGTTAGCGCGCTGCAGGTGCTCGGCAAGCTCGACGAACCGCCGCCGCCGTCATGGCAATACCCGGTGCGGCTCAACTTACAGGGGCATCAGCCGGGCTGACGCGAATCGCGGGGGCGATTCGAGAGCCATGCGGGGCCAGCAGAAAAATCAGCAGATATGCGGAGAATCACAATGATTCAAAAGATGGTGTTACGGGGTGGCGGGCAGCACGGCGGGGGGAAAGCGCTCCACCGCACGCGAATCAGTTTCGCGGTGCTGGCGGCGCTGGGGATGTCGGTGAGCGCGCTCGCGCATGCGCAATCGCTCGAGACGCAAGCGGCGAATCAGGCAGCGAACCGGTCAGCAGGCGGCGCGGCCGCGCCGACCGAAAGCACGGTGATCAACCTGATCAACCTGCTGGTCAAGCGCGGCGTGCTCACGCAGCAGAATGCCAACGACCTGATCTCGCAGGCGCAGGCCGAAACCGCGCAGGCGAAGGCCGCTGCCGCGCGTCCGCCGGTGGCCGCGCCGCTGGTTGCGAATGCGCCGACGCAGCCGGGCGACGTTGCCGTGCCGTACGTGCCGCAAGTCGTGCGCGATCAGATCCGCGACCAGGTGAAGCAGGAAGTGGTCGCCCAGGCGAAGGCGGAAAACTGGGCGCAGCCGAACACGTTCCCGGACTGGGTCTCGCGCATCAAGATCGACGGCGATCTGCGCTTGCGCGATCAGTTCGACTTCTACTCGCCGCGCAACGTGACGGGTGTGACGAACTTTGCCGCCATCAATCAGATGGGCGGCTTCGACTTTACGGGCAATACGCCGGGCGAGGGCGCTCCGCCGTCGATCAACACGACGACGAACCGTGCGAACCTGTTCAGCGTTCGCGCACGCCTTGGCGTGACCGCGCAGATTGCCGACGGCCTGAGCGCGGGCATTCAGCTCGCGTCGGGTAACGACAACGATCCGGTTTCGACCACGCAGTTGCTCGGTGGCGGTTTCGACAAGAAGAACATCTGGCTGAACAAGGCGTACGTCAGCTACGCGCCGACGCCGTGGCTGAACCTTGTCGGCGGCCGCTTCGACAATCCGTTCTTCTCGTCGGACCTGCTGTTCGATCCGGACCTCGAGTTCGACGGCTTCGCCGCGAATTTCCGTCATGCGCTGCCGACGACCGCGGACATCACGCTGTTCGGCACGCTGGGCGCATTCCCGGTGCAGTACAGCGACGACAATTTCATATCGAACGCGCCGGTGAAAGAGGGCAGCGATACGAAGTGGCTGTTCGCCGGCCAGGTCGGCGCCGAATGGAAGATCAACGAAACGAACCGCCTGAAGGGCGCGATTGCGTACTACGACTTCCAGAACTCGCGCGGCCAGCTGTCGTCGCCTTGCGCGCTGTTCCTCGGCGCGACGAGCTGTAGCACCGACAACGATGCACCGGATTTCCTCCAGAAGGGCAATACGCTGATCGCGCTGCGCAATATCGTGCAGAACCCGAACCTTGCGCCGGGAACGACGCCTGAGCCGCAGCTGTTCGGCCTTGCGTACAACTATCGCCTGTTCGACGTGAAGCTCGAGTGGGATACGAAGCTGATGGACCGCTACAAGGTGCGGCTCGACGGCGAGTTCGTGCGCAACCTCTCGTTCGACGCGAGCAAGGCGCTCGCGGCGGCGTCGCCGCCGGTCAACAACTTCAACACGGCGAGTTCGAATGTGACGGCGGCCGACTATCGCAGCGGCGGCAACGGCTTCATGTTCAAGTTCACGCTCGGCGAGCCGGAAACGGTCGAAAAGGGCCAGTGGAATTTCTCGGTCGCGTACAAGTACCTGCAGCCGGATGCGGTGCTCGATGCGTTCACCGATTCGGACTTCCACCTCGGCGGCACGAATGCGAAGGGTTATGTGATCGGCGCGCAGTATGCGGTGGCGCGCGATGCGTGGCTGTCCGCGCGTTACCTGAGCGCACGCGAAGTGTATGGGCCGCCGCTGCTGATCGATGTGCTGCAGCTCGAGCTTAACGCGAGATTCTGAGGCTGATCATGCGAAAACGTCTATTGAGCGTGGCGAGCGGCTGCTGCAGTGCCGCGCTGCTGTGTGCGTCGTTGCCGGCCCATGCGCAAAGCGGCAGCATCGAAGACCGGTTGCGCACGCAACTACGTTCGACCACCGAGCAGTTGCGTCAGGCGCAGGATACGCAGTCGCAACTGCAGGCGGATAAGGCTGCGGCGGAGCAGCAGCGTGACAAGGCGCTCGCCGACCTGAAAGCCGCGCAGGGCGAACTCGATGCGGCGAAAGGCAAGTCGAGCGCGCAGGAGCAGGCCGAGCGCTCGCTCGCTTCGGAGCGCGCGAGCCACGCGAAGGATTCTCAGGAACTGACCAAGGTGAAGGCCGCGTACGACGCGCTGCTTGCCGAATCGCACACGCAGGACGCACAGCGCAAGCAGGCGCAAGGCGAGCTGAAGGTGCGCGATACGCAGCTGCAAACGTGCCAGGCGAAGAACGTGCAGCTGTACAAGATCGGGCACGAGATTCTTGATGCATACGAGCACATCGACCTGGGCACCTTCATGAAGACGCGCCAGCCGTTCGCGCAGAGCGCGCGCGTGAAATACGACGAGATCGCGCAACAGTACGGCGATCAGCTGTACGCGGGCAAATACGATCCGAACGCGCTTCCGGCGCCTGCAGCGGCGCCGGCGAAATAACACAGTCATGAAGGCGTCGCACCATACGCGCGCACCATACGAGGTTAGGCATTGCAGCCGGAACACATGCGATCGACTTAACCCGTCAACATTGACCGGGCGCATTCAGACCGTTCACACAATCGGATCGAAACAACAGGAAACACTATGACGACCGCAGCAAAAGCAGCAACGAAGAAGGGGAACGACGACATGTTTATCGAAGCCGTCAGCGTCGACCAGCTGGCCGACGTATTCAAGGCCGCGGGCTACCGCGTGACGCCGGCCGAGCAGAACGGGGCGGTGCAGCTGATGAGCGCGAGCCAGGGCGTCGGCTTCGCGGTGCGCTTCGGCAACACGGCAGCTGACGCAGGCTCGTTTCTCGACTTCACGCTGAGCTGCGCGCTGCAGGTGCAAGGCGAACTGCCCGCGGAAATCGTCGCGAGCTGGAACCGCACGAAGCGCTTCGCGCGGCTCTGGGAGCAGGCGCCGTTTCTCGTGCTCGAAATGGACGTGGTGGTGGCGGGCGGCATCAGCGAACGCAATCTGCGTTCGCTGATCGAGCTGTGGGATCGCCTGATTCGCGAATTCCTGCTGCATCTGCGCAACCGGCCGGCGATGGCCGCGGCGGAAGCGGCCTCGGGCGTCACGGTGGCCGGCCTCGCGAGCGTCGCGACCGACGTGTCGAAGGCCGACGCGCAATGAACAGGCCGGGCAAGCCCGGCGTAGCAGGCGCGCTCGGCGCGGCGCTGCTGGCGCTCACGCATAGCGTGTGGGCCGGCACGGGCGCGCAGCACGTCAGCATCGAGAAGGCGCCGCAAGCTTGGCTTGCCTATGCGCAGCGCGTGTCGGAAACGCTGCAGACAGCACTATCGTCCGATACGGAAACTGCGCGCCGCTTCAACGATTACTTCAGCAACTGGGTCGACACCGACGCCGGCGCGCTCGCGCAAGCGCCGCAATCTGCGCAAGCGCAAAAGCAGTCGGACGGCGCGCCGCTGCCGTTCGAGCCGCCGACGCTGAAAGTGCGCGTGTGGCTCGATCGCACGGGCCAGGTCGAGCAGGTGCAATTCGACGATATCGGCGACGACGTGGCCGAAGCCGACTTGCGCTCGCTTCTGCTGGCGCAGACGGTCGGCGTGCCGCCGCCGCGCATGATGAAGCAGCCTGTGGTCATACGGTTGTCGGTAGGCGCCGAGATGTGAAGCATCGGACGCCGGCTGCCAATGCCGCATAGGTGCATGCGCAACGATTTGAGCAGATTCATCGGGCAAGCGAAGCGCATCGGCAGCCGGTCAATTTTTTCAGCAGTGGGAGTGCGACGAACATGAAGAAAGTTGCAATGGTGGTGGGTAGCGCAGTGCTCGCGTTGTCTTGCGCGGCACATGCAAAAGACGACGTCGTGGCGCGCGCAGGCGACGCAACCGTCACGCAAGCCGACATGACGCAATTCCTGCAGGCACTGAGCCCCGATGTCAGAACGCGTCTCGCGGCCGACCCGACGAAGCTCGATCAGCTCGTGCGCGCGAAGCTCGCAACGACGGCGGTGCTCGCCGAAGCGCATGCGAAGGGCTGGGACAAGCAGCCGCAAGTCACGGCGCTGATCGATGAAGCGCGCCGCGACGTGATTCTGCGCAGCTATCTCGCATCGGTCTCGGCGCCGCCGGCCGACTATCCGTCCGACGCGGACCTCCAGGCGGCATACAGCCGCAATCCTCAGCTGTTCACGCAGCCGCACGCGGTCCGTCTGTCGCAAATCTATATCGCGACGCCGGCCAACGCCGATGCGGCAACGCTCGATAAGGTCCGCAAGCAGGCGGCCGATCTCGCGCGTCAGGCGCGCGCGTCGGGCGCCGATTTCGGCGCGCTCGCGAAGGCCAATTCGCAGGAGCCGCAAAGCGCGGCGAACGGCGGCGATATGGGCTTCGTGCCGGACGGGTTGCTGATGCCGGAAATCCGCAAGGCGGTCGAAGGCATGAAGGCCGGCGATATCGCGGGTCCGCTGCAAACGTCGTCAGGCTTTCATGTGATCAAGCTGACCGACACGCGCGCGCAAAGCGTACGTCCGCTCGCCGACGTGAAAGAACAGTTGCGCGCGCAACTGCGTCAGCAACGCGAGGCACAGAACGCGCAGGCGTATATGGCGAAGCTCGCGGGTCCGTCGGCTGCGCCGATTGACGAAGACGCGCTGAAGAAAGCGCTCGCCGCGGTTCACTAACGGCGCATAAGGGGCGATGCGAGTGAGCACCGGAACCACCGGAACCTCGTCCGACACCGCGCGGCCGCTCGACGAGGTCAACCTCGGCGGCCACGGTTTTCACGTCGTCGGCGCGCACTACGGCGCCGGCGACAAGGCGAGCCTGCATTGCCCCGTTTGCTTCGGCGAACTGACGCTGCTGGCCGACGGCGGCGCGGGCCGGCGCTTTCGCCATCTGATTGCGTACGACGAAGAGCGTTGTCCGCTATCGACGCTGTCGTACCAGCCTGAAGCGCCGAGCGTGCGCCGCAAGCGCGATGCCGCACTCGAACGCGAACAGCGCGGCGCATTCCTCGAGAACTGGCAGCGCCATTTCCAGGTCATGCGTCGCGCGGCGCCGTCGCTTACTGTGCGGCGTTTCATCTATCTCGTCGGTTACGCCGACGTCATGAACCTCTGGTCGTATCCGTCGATCGAACAACATGACCTGCCTTATGTGCTGCTGACGCTGGCCCAGTTCATGCGCGCAGGCGCAATGGGCGGCAGACCGGTCTGGGTGCGCTTCTGCTTCGATGCGACGGTGCGCGATGTCGGCGACCTGTGGACGCATCGCGGGCCGCAGGCGCGGCTCTTCAAGATGATGTACAACGCACCGCGCGAAACGCCGTTTCCTACTTCAAGGCAATTGATCCATTATGAAACGGTGCGTCGCGACACCTCCTTCCTCGAGACTTCGCCACCCTGGATGAAACGGGCCGATGTGAAGGAGTTCCAGCGCTTTGCGGCGGCCGGCCGCCCGCCGGTCGACGCGGAGCGCGCCGATACGGGGACATCATGAGAGGAGCTTGTGATGAAACTGCATAGTTCGACGGTTCGGTTGGCGGTGACGTTGTCTTTATCGATTGCAGGTGTTGTATCGACGGTTGCGATGTCCGGCGCGGCGTGGGCGCAAAACACGCCCGCGGTTGCGGACAATAGCGCGGACAAAGGCGCGAGTTCCCCGCAGGCGGCGGCGCCGAACAATGGCAAGCGGGTGTGCGTGAATGCGGAAGTGAACGGCGTGCAGGCGCTTTCGTACGATTGCCTGAGCCAGCAGCTCGCACCGACGCCGGGCACCGCGGCAAGCGGCATCAGTGCGGCCGAAGCGCTGGCGAAGTCGCCGTCCAACCAGGTCGGCACCTTCAATTATTCGGCTGAAAGCATTCGCTTCGGCAATGCGTGGGGCAAATCGGCAACGCCGCAGCGGCCCACGACGCCGGCCCCCGCGCCGGTCAAATGATGCCGTAACGAAAAAGCAGCGCCGCGCCCGGGTGGTTTTCGACAATGCGAACGAATTTATGACAGCCGCAAAACGTGGTGGTGAACGGGGTAGCGCGCGGAAAACAGTGCGCGCAGCGATATTCGTTGCGCTTGCATCGATGGGTGCGGGTGTTGCTGCGAGCGCGGCGCGCGCCGCAGTGACCGATGACGCAGCGGCCGCTACCGTGGCAGCCGTTGCAGCGCCGTCCGCGGGATCGGGTGCGGGTTCGGGCTCCGCGCAGATCGTGTTGCCGAACTTCGCGTCGCTCGCGAAGCGTTACGGGCCCGCGGTCGTCAATATCAGCGTCACGCATGAAGTCACGCAGATGGGCGTGCAGTTGCCGCCGGGCATCGCGCCCGGCAATCCGCTCGCGCCGTTTCTTGCGCGCCGCGTGATCGGCAATCGCGAAGAAGTGAGTCTCGGCTCCGGTTTTATCGTCAGCGCGGACGGCTACATTCTGACCAATCGGCATGTGGTCGGCGATGCGAGCGTCGTCGACGTGAAGCTGACCGACAAGCGCGAATTCAAGGGCAAAGTGGTCGGCACCGATGCGCTTTCCGATATCGCGCTGATCAAGATCGATGCCGACGATCTGCCGGTTGTCGTGACCGGCAAACCGCAGCGCGTCGAAGTCGGCGACTGGGTGATGGCGATCGGCTCGCCGTACGGCTTCGCCAACACGGTGACGTCGGGCATCGTCAGCGCGAAATCGCGTTCGTTGCCGGGCGAAGCGTATGTGCCGTTCATCCAGACCGACGTGCCGATCAATCCGGGCAACTCGGGCGGGCCGCTGTTCGATTTGCGCGGCCGCGTCGTGGCGATCAACTCGATGATCTTTTCGAAGACGGGCGGCTACCAGGGCCTGTCGTTCGCGATTCCGATCGACGTCGCACTCGACGTCAAGGATCAGCTGCTGAAGACCGGTCATGTGAGCCGCGGCTGGCTCGGCGTCAATCTGCAGGAAGTCAGCCAGGCGCTCGCGCGTTCGTTCGGGCTCGATAAGCCTGACGGCGCGCTGATCAGCGTCGTCGATCCACGCGGACCTGCCGCGAAGGCGGGCCTGCAGGCAGGCGACGTGGTGCTCGCGGTCGACGGTCATGACGTCGACGATTCCGTCGATCTGCTGACGACCGTCGCGAAGATCCGGCCGGGACAGAAAGCCGATCTGCTCGTATGGCGCGCGGGGCATGGCACGCATATGAGCGTCGCGGTCGGCGAACTCGACAGCAACGGCGGCGCAGCGACCAACGCATCCGCTGTGCCGCCGACACGGCTCGGCATTGTCGTGCGGCCGCTGTCGGTTGCGGAACAGCAGCGGCTCGGGCTCGATCACGGTCTGCTGATCGAGCAGGTGGCAGGGCGCGCGACGCGTATCGGCCTGAAGCCGGGCGACATCGTGCTGTCGGTGAACGGTACGCCCGTCGCTTCGCTCGATCAGCTCGCCGACGAGCTGCGCCAGTTGCACGACAACGCCGCGTTGCTGATTCAGCGCGGCAATACACGCGTTTATTTGCCGTTCGATCCGGCGTAGGGGGTAGGGGAGACCTGATGAAAAATAACGAGCGCCGCGCGTTGCAGCGCGGGTTGAAACGTGTGATTGGCCACGCGCTCGGCGCGTGCGCGATTGCATGCGGCATCGCGGGTTATGCGCAAAGCGCGGCGGCGCAAACCACGGAAGTTCCGCAAACGTGGATCGCTTATGCGCAGATCGTCGGCGAACAGTTTCAGCGATCGCTCGAGGCCTACGACGATACGGCCAACGAACTGCATGCCTTTCTCGAAGACCGGATGCAGCATGCGCCGGCCGATACGATCCCATCGACAGTGACCGTGCGCGCGTGGATCGGCAACGACGGCGCGGTGACGCGCGTTGCATTCGATTCGCTCGGCGATGCGCAGGCCGATAACGATCTGCGCGCGTTGTTGATGGCGCATGCGATCGGCGTGTCGCCACCTGCGGATATGCGTCAGCCGTTGCGCGTGCGGCTCGTCCTCGAAGCGAAGCCCGATGCGCCGCCGACGAGTGGAAACCCGGGTGAAAACTCCGGCGGAAATGCAGGCGGGAAATCTGAAGCCGCGCCCGTCGCGAGTCCACAGGCTGTGCCGCGGGGCGCGGCGAACGCTTCGTGATCGTCCGTCGGGAATCGATGCGCGAACCGATGCCCAAAGCGCGTGGGAAATGACTCTTTTGTACAACGTGTGACCGGGTGAGCCGCGACAGCGGGATCGAATCGCCGCGGCTTGTCGTCCATAATAGCGGCGCTCGACCCGATTCTCCCGGGGACACTTTGGAACACAACATGGCCGATCCCGCAGCACCCACGACCTCCCGCCCCTCCCGTTCCGGCTCGAAAGCGCCGCGTACCGCTGCCGCCTCCACCGCTTCCCCCGTCTCGACCGAAACCGAAAACAAGCTGGCCCGCGCCGCGCGATCGGCACAGCGTCTCGCCGAACTCAGCGACGTGCCCGCCGACGACAGCACGCTCGACCTGTTCCCCGACGATCCGACGCGCGCTGCGCTCGAGGCGATGAACATCGACGTGCGGCAAGGGACGCTGACCGGGTTCGAATTGCCCGACGAAGTGCTGGCTGCAGTCGAGGCGGCGACAGCGGAGGACGGCGAAGTGGTCGTCGTCGAGACGCCGGTGGAGACGGTCGAGACGAAGGCGGCGCGCCGGAATACGCGCGCGGTGGCGAAGGCCGAGGAGGCCGTGCGTGATGATGTGGGTGGGGCGCCGGAAGCGATCGGCAGCGGGGTCGAACTGAACGTGGCGCCGGCGGAAGTGCGTGATGGGTCCGATGCGCGCGCAACCACATCGGATATCACAGCCTCGCCGGATGCGCAGCCGATGACGAGGGCCTCCGCCGTGCGCAATCCGACCGCGCTTCGTCAAGCGGTGAGCGAGGGGAGCGCTGAAGCGGCGGGCAAGCCCGATGCATCGTCGTCGCAGGTTACGCGCACGCTCGAGAGTGAAGTGAAGACACCCGCCGCAGCGCAAGCCGCACCGCAAGCCGCACCGCAAGCCGCACCGCCGCGTGCAACCCCGGAACTCGACCACGCACGCGCCACCGCCTTCGCCGACACCGTCGATGCGCTGTATGGCGTGATCGCCGACCAGCGCCGCGCAGCCACCGAGCATTCGCGCCGGATGAAGCGGATGCTGTCGATCGTCGTCGGCGTGCTGCTCGTGACGGTGGCGATCGGCGTTGCGCAGATGCTGCTGCTCGTGCGCTTCACGCACGACACCACCGTTCGGCAGCAGCGCATCGAAGAGACGCTGCTGGGCCAGCAGGCCACGCTCGCGACGCTGCTGCAGACCGAATCGTCGCCCGCGCCGGCGTCCGTCGCGCCGGCGGCAGCGATCGCCAACGCGGGAAATGGGGGCAATGCATCGGCAAACCTGGACGCACCGGCTGCCGCCGCGCCGCGTCAGCCCGCGGAGGCACGTCCGTCGGCGAAGACGGCGCACGCCCATAAGCACAAGCCCGCAGCGGCCACGTCGACGACGCACACGCACTGATCGTCAAAATGCAGCCCGGCGGCGCGTGCAGATCGCCCGCCGGCGCTCGCCTCTGTTGCATTGATGCAACGCACAAAACGCCCGTGACGCCCGGCCACGGGGCTATTTAGAAAAAATTTGTGCGGCGCACTAGACGTGATCTAGGGAAAACCCTATACTCGCTTCCTAAGGGAAAACCCCAATCATTCATCAGCCGGGAGTCGCCATGAACTTTCTTTTTGCTCTGTACCAAAAGGTCAGCGACCTCTTCGCGTCGCCGCACCTGCCGCTGGATTCGGATTACTCGTTCGAAGCACGTCAACGCGAAGCGGAGCGTCTGCGCCGCGCGCAAGCCACGTTGTTCGGCATCCGTCTTACCGACTAATCAGGGCGAAGGTCACACCGCCCGCGTGCGCAAATCACGCGAAGTCGCTAAAGCGCAGTAAAGAAAGCCCGGCTCCAAAAGCCGGGCTTTTTGCTTTCCGGGCCTCACCAAAACACGTCTGCAATCAATGTGAGCGCCCCGATTCTCGCCTTCGAATCAGCTTTCTCATACTTTCTTCTCCGAAAGGGATGTAACGGTCGCTGACAGGCGCACCTGGCATTCCGTCAGCACCAGCCCCAGCACTCATCCTGAAATGACGGGCGATTCGCCAATAACGGGGACGCATGGCTCCCTGCTCTGTGAAATGCGCGCTTACAAGTCTTCACGTTTATGAATCTGTGCCGCCGCTACAGTGGATTTCAAGCGCGGGGCCAAAGCCGGATGCACTCGCATCGATGGCACGCGCCAGCAAAAAACTCTGAACGGGAGAATGAACATGAAAACCTTGAACAAGACGTCGCGTACCCTGATTGCCACGCTGATCGCGGGCGGCGCTTTGCTCGGCGCAACCGGCGCATTTGCGCAGACGGTGGTTTACGGCCAACCGCACATGATGCCGGTCGGCCTGTCGATCAACCTCGGCTGGCAGAACGATGGCCGCTACTGGGACGGCCACCGCTACTGGTCGCACGACGACTGGATGCACCGCCATCCGCATGCACACGATCCGTATCGTCACCACGACGATCACGCCCACGATCATGACCATGATCGCTATCACCACGGTTAATGCGCGTGATGTGAATCGGGTGTGATGCGGCAGCGCTTGCCGCTGCACATACGGTGAACCGGCCTGCCGAGCATCAAGCGGCAGGCCGGTTTTGTTTTCGGGCCAACGCGGCATCGTGCGTGCGCTATGCTGGACCCTTCGTCCAAACGACCGAACACAGACCAAGGTTCCGGCAACGCTACATGAACGATGTTCACTTCTACGATCCGCTCGTCGGCCACGGCTTACCGCATGATCCGTTCAAGGCGATCGTCGCGCCGCGCGTGATCGGCTGGATTTCGACGCGCGCCGCGAACGGCCGGCTCAATCTCGCGCCTTACAGCTTCTTCGGCGCCTTCGCGACTTTTCCGCCGATGATCGGCTTTTGCAGCGAGTCGTATAAAGACAGCATCCGCAATATCGAAGAGACGGGCGAGTTCGTCTGGAACCTGACGTCGAAAACGCTCGCCGCGCAGATGAATCAGACCTCGGCGCCGGTGCCGCCGGAAATCGACGAATTCGAGCTCGCGGGGCTGACGCCGGTGCCGGGGCGCAATGTGTCGGTGCCGCATGTCGGCGAATCGCCGGCGGCGCTCGAATGCAAGCTGCTGCAGGTCGTGCCGCTGCATTCGCTCGACGGCAAGCCGATCGACAACTACCTTGCGATCGGGCAGGTGGTCGGCGTGCACATCCAGAACCAGTATCTGAAGGATGGCCGGTTCGATACGATCGCCGCGCACCCTGTCATGCGAGCGGGGTATCGCGCGGACTACGCGGAGATCGGCCCGATGTTCGAGATGTTCCGGCCGAAGGCTTGAGCGTCAGGAGCGCCCTCTCGCGTTGACCTTGAACACGCTGACCGCATCGCTCAAGCGGTCCGCCTGTTCTCGCAATTGAGCCGCCGCGCGTTCCGCTTCGACGACGAGCGTCGCGTTCTGCTGCGTCGCCTCGCCGATCTGCGTGACCGCGAGATTGACCTGCTCGATGCCGCCCGACTGCTCGCGCGACGCGACGCTGATCTCGCCGATGATCGTCTGCACCTGGCCGACACGATCGACGATGCCGCGCATCGTTACGCTCGCTTCCTCGGCGATCCGGTAACCGTTGTCGACTTGCGCCGTCGATTCGGCGATCAGCGCTTCGATTTCCTTCGCCGCCGCGGCGCTGCGCTGCGCTAGCGCGCGCACTTCCGAGGCGACGACCGCAAAGCCCTTGCCGTGCTCGCCCGCGCGTGCCGCTTCGACGGCCGCGTTGAGCGCGAGGATGTTCGTCTGGAACGCGATGCCTTCGATCACCGACGTGATATCGGCGATCTTCTTCGACGACTGGCTGATCTCGCCCATTGTCGACACGACGCGTTCGACCGCGCGCCCGCCGTCGACGGCCGCAGCCGACGCATTCGTGACGAGCGTATTCGCCTGCGCCGCGTGCCCCGCGTTCTGCTGCACGGTCGAGGTCAGCTCTTCCATGCTCGCCGCGGTTTCTTCGAGGCTGCTCGCCTGCGTCGCGACGCGGGCCGCGATATCGCCGCTGCCGGCCGCGATCTTCGTGGTGCCGTCGGTGATATCCGACGATGCGCTGCGTACCTGCGTGACGATGCGCGCGAGCCCTTCGCCGATACCGTCGATCGCATGCATGAGGCGGCCGATCTCATCGCTGCGACCGCGGCTCGCATCGGCCACGCGCACGCTGAGGTCGCCGGCCGCGAATCGTTCGGATGCCTTCGCCGCTTCTTCGAGCGGCCGGCTCACGAGGCGGCGCACGACAATCAGGAAGATCGCCACGAACACGGCGACGAGCACGAAACCGATCAGCAGGAAGCGGTCCCGCGTCGCGTTGACTTCGGCCATCACCTCGTCGCGTTTCGCGATGCCGCCGAGCAGCCACTGCCATTCAGGCACGGTGATGAAGGACGCGTATTTGTCGGACGCACCGGTTTCGCCGAGCGCCGCATCCTGCGACGTGTAGGCCATACGGCCTTCCTTCTCGTCGAGCATCTGACGATACGGCGCGTTGTTGTCGTCGGCCTTCTGGCCGGCCGCGGCCGGATGCACGACGAATTTGCCGCGATCCGCGCCATTGGACGCATCGATCACGAAGTAATAGCCGCTGTCGCCGATCTTCAGCTTGCGGATGCCGTCCTCGATCGAACGGATCTGCGCATCGACGTCGACACCGACAAAGAGCGCGCCGATCACGCGGCCAGTCGCATCGAGAATCGGCTTGTACTGCGTGATATAGCGCTTGCCGAACAGCGTGGCGAGACCCGTGTACGACTTGCCCGCGAAAATCGGCGCGTAGGCGGGGCCTTTGCGATCAAGCAGCGTGCCGATCGCGCGCGAGCCGTCCTGCTTTTTCAGCGACGTCGTCACGCGCACGAAGTCGTCGCCGGTGCGCGCGAAGATGCTCGCGATGGCGCCGCTTTGCGCGAGGAAGTCGTCGGGAATCGAGAAGTCGAGATTGAGCGTCTTGTCGCCGGCCTTGAAGACAGGCGTCGCGACACCGTTGATGTCGACCTTCTGCGCTTCGTCGAGCGCGAAGTTCGACGGCAGAAAGTGTTCGAACAACGACATCGAACGGCCGACTTCGGCGCTGAGCGCCTTGTCGAACAGCGAAATCGTCTCGGCGATCGAGCGGTCTTTTTCGGCGATGCGCGTGAGCACCTGTTCGTTGATCTGCTCGCCGGCCGAGCGCGTGACGGCCCATGTGAAGGCCGCGAAGATCAACGCCACCAGTGCGCACGACAGCATGGCGAGCCTGGCGCCGACGCTGGCGCGGCGCAAAGAAGGGAATTCCATGTCAGTGCTGGCGGTAACGGGGACGGGACGGACTGCATGCGCAGTTTCGCGTCGCGAGCGGATTGCCCAACGATTGAAGTTCTCGCGACCTGATTCGGGTTAACGGCGGCGCGGACGGATTTCTTTAGTTTTTCGAAAGGTGGGTGTAATGATGGCCCGTTGCATGGGCCGGGCTGTTGTGTCCGCCGACGCGCGGGCCGGGCGTGAGCATAGTGCGCGGCGCGCCGGCCGGCGCGATCGGGTGCGGTCAGGTGCGGTCAGGTGCGCTCAGTCGCGCTCAGTCGCGCTCAGTCGCGCCGCGCGTTCCAGCGGCGCAGCAGCAGCGCGTTCGTCACCACGCTGACGCTCGAAAAGGCCATGGCCGCGCCCGCCAGCATCGGATTGAGCAAGCCGAACGCGGCGAGCGGGATGCCGATCAGGTTGTACACGAAGGCCCAGAACAGGTTCTGCTGGATCTTGCGCCAGGTGCGGCGCGAGATATCGATCGCGTCGGCGACGAGCGCCGGGTCGCCGCGCATCAGCGTGATGCCGGCCGCGTGCATCGCGACGTCGGTGCCGGTTGCCATCGCGATGCCGATATCGGCGGCGGCGAGCGCGGGGGCATCGTTGATGCCGTCGCCGGCCATCGCAACGACGCCCGCGCTGCGGATCTTGAGGTCGTGAATCACGCGCGCCTTGTCGGCGGGCAGCACTTCCGCGTGGAATTCGTCGATGCCGAGCGCGGCCGCGACGCTCGCGGCGCTGCCGCGGTTGTCGCCGGTGACGAGCACGCTTTTGATGCCCATTTGCTTGAGGCGCTCGATCGCGGCGCGCGCGGTGGGCTTCACGGTGTCGCCGAATGCGATGAGGGCGAGGACGGCGGGCGGCGTGGCGGTGGGGCTTTCGCTGTCGCTTGCGTTTGCGCGGCCGCGTGTGATCAGCCACGACACGGTGTTGCCCGCGTGTTCGAGCTGCTGCGCGCGCAATGCGAGACGCTCCGGCAATGCGATGTTGAGCTCGGCGAGCCAGCGCCCGCTGCCGATGGCGATCGTGCGTCCGTCGATGTCGGCTTCGACGCCGCGGCCGGGAACGGCGCGCGCGGAGAGCGAGGTTAAGACCTGTTCGCGGACTTCGACGCTCACCGAAGCGTTTGTAGTCTGGGGCGCACTCCGCCCCGCCTCAAACGCCTTCACCACCGCGCGAGCCAACGGATGATCGCTATGCCGTTGCACAGCCGCGGCGAGACGCAACGCGTCTTCACGATCGACGCCATCGACGGTCTCGAACGCCGTTACCGATGGTTGCCCGACCGTCAGCGTGCCGGTTTTATCGAAGGCGACCACATTGATCTGATGCGCGGTTTCGAGTGCCTGTGCGTCCTTGATCAGCACGCCGTGACGCGCGGCGACACCGGTGCCGGCCATGATCGCGGCCGGCGTCGCGAGGCCGAGCGCGCAAGGGCAGGCGATCACGAGCACGGCGACCGCATTGAGAATGGCCGGCTCGACGCCGGCGCCCGCGAACAGCCAGCCCATCAGCGTGAGCGCGGCGATCGCGAGGATCACGGGTACGAACACCGCGCTCACGCGGTCGACGAGCCTCTGGATCGGCGCCTTTTCTGCCTGCGCGGTTTCGACGAGCCGGATGATGCGCGCGAGCGTCGTCTCCGCGCCGATCGCCGTGGTGCGCACGGTGATTGCGCCTTCGCCGTTGATCGAGCCCGCGGTGACCGTATCGTCGGATTGCTTCGGCACCGGCATGCTTTCGCCGGTGATCAGCGATTCGTCGATATGCGTGCGGCCTTGCAAGAGCGCGCCGTCGACGGGAACACGTTCGCCCGGCCGCACCGCGACGATCATGCCGACGCGCACTTGCGCGAGCGGCACTTCGCGTTCGTCGTTGCCGACGACGATGTGCGCGCGGTCCGGCCGCAACGCGTTGAGCGCGCGAATCGCATCGGTGGTCTGGCGCTTGGCGCGCGCCTCGAGCCATTTGCCGAAGCGCACGAGCGTGATCACGACCGCCGACGCTTCGAAATACAGATGCATCGTGTCGCCGGGATGCATCGCGAGCTGATAGAGGCTGATGCCGTAGGCGGCCGAGGTGCCGAGCGCGACGAGCAGATCCATATTGCCCGCGCCCGCGCGCACGGCGCGCCATGCGGCGCGATAGAAGCGCGCGCCGAACACGAACTGGACGATCGTCGCGAGCACGAGCTGCGCAGGGCCGGGCAGCATGGCGTGGAAGCCGAACGGTTCGGCGAACATCGGAGCGATCAGCGGCAGCGTCAGCAGGGCGGCGACGATCACGGCGATGAGGTCGCGGTGTGCGATGTCGTGTGGTTTGGTGGAGGTTGCGGTAGCGGGACCGGCCGTCGAAGCGGTGGCTGCGACGGCGGCGTCGGCCTCGGGCGCGAGCGGCGTCGCATGGTAGCCGGCCTTTTCGACAGCGGCGATCAGCTGATCGACCGTGGACCTGGGCGCATCGGTCGCATCGTTCAACCGTACGCTGGCCTTTTCGGTCGCGAGATTGACGGACACGGACGCGACGCCGGGCACCTTCGTGAGCGCCTTTTCGACGCGCATCGCGCATGAGGCACAGGTCATGCCGCCGATCGCGAGTTCGGCAGCTGAAGACGCGGGCGACACAGACGCGGCTGCTACGCCCGGATCGGCAGCCTGAGCGACCGCCGTGGCGTCATATCCTGCCTTGCGCACGGCCGCGAGCAACGTATCGACGGAAACCGACGAATCGGCATCGACCGTGGCCTTTTCGGTCGCAAGATTGACGCTCGCTCGCGCGACACCCGGCACCTTTGCGAGCGCCTTCTCAACGCGCATCACGCACGACGCGCACGTCATGCCCTGGATTTCGAGCTCGGTGGCCGGCGCGGCGGGCGGCGTCGCGGCGGCACTGGCTGGCGTGGCAAGGTCGGTCATGATTATTGGGCTCCTGCAGCGGCCGATGGGCCACTCGATGAAACCCAGTATCGACGTTCCAATGATGGGAAGGTCAAGGCAATCTTCACCCCTTCCTCAAGCTCCCCTCCATCGCCGCCGACACCCCCAACTGCGCATCGCTGCCACGCTCCCGCAGCGCGTCGAGCGCCCCTTGCCGGTCGCCCAGTTCCTTGTTCTGCCCCAGCTTCCATTTCCCCACCAGCCGCGTCACCTCGATCTCGATCCCGACAATTGCGCCCAACATCTGAGAAATAAAATCCTCTGGCGCATCGCCCATCTTCCACGGCGCGGGCTCGCCCGCTTCCATCTTGCGCGTGAGCCGCGCGACGAGGCCGCGCAGGAAGCGTTCGTCGTCGCGAACCACGATCCGGCCATGCGCATGCACCACCATATAGTTGTAAGTCGGCACCTGGCGGTGCGCTTCGTGTTTGCTCGGGTACCAGTTCGGCGAAATATACGCGGACGGCCCCTGGAAGATCACCAGCGCCTCCGGCCGCTCAGCCACCTCGCGCCATACAGGATTCGCGCGCGCGACATGCGCGCGCAGCGTGCCGTGCGCGCCGCTCGCCGGATCGAACTCGAACGGCACATGGTTCGCATCGAGCCCGTGCGGTCCCACCGTGACGAGCGCGCCCAGCGGATAGTCGTCGATCAGCCGATGCAGTTCGTCGGTGCGCTGCTCTTCGAAGTGCGCGGGCATATACATGAGTTCGCTCCCATCATTAAACCGATCCCGCAGAAAAATGCGGAAAAGCGCAAACGTAACGCGAAAACGCCGTCTGTGCGCGTCCTTCTCGCGGATATGCTTGCCTGTGTGTCACGGATACGATACAACGCGTCTACATAATCCTCAGAACCAGGAAAACGCGGCGGGCGCGCGGCGGGCCGAACCCGGCGACCCGCACGCCCTGACCGACGTAACCTAACGGACGCCTGTTCGTCGAATGACAAAAAATCGCCAAGAATCTGATTCGCTGAATTCGTCGCCGAATTTGCCGCTGAATTTGCATTTGCCCAAGCCCCTACCTTTCTATTCCCGTTATGCCGTTTGCGTCTCGCTGACCGCCGCCGCCTTGCTGGCCGGTTGCAGCTCCTCGCCGATTTCGAAGCCGAAGGCCACCGGCTGGATTCAGGACGAAGTGGCCGACTCCTATGTGTTCGCCTATCCGCTCGTGCTGATGGGCGTCGCGCGCGACGCTGCGGTCGGCACCGGGCCGGGCCAGGCGCCGCTCAACACGCTGCGTCACGCGCAGGCGCTGCCGCCGGTCGGCGCGGCGAACCGGCCGACGCCGAGCGTCGACACGATCGATTCGTCGGCGTGGCTCGATGTCTCCGGACAGCCGGTCGTCGTGTCGCTGCCCGACTCGCGTAACCGCTATGTCGATGCGCGCGCGCTCGACATGTGGACCAACGTGCTGTGGTCGACCACCGCCGCGCAAACCGGCGCGCGCGTCACCGGCATCAAGGCGCAGACCGTCGCGTTCGTGCCGCAAGCCTGGAATGGCGATTTGCCGAAGGGCGTCAAGCGCATCGACGTGCCGACCCGCTACGTATGGCTCAAAATCCGCGTGCAGTCGAACGGCGGGCGCGACCTCGCCGCGATCCGCAAGCTGCAGCGCGCGATGCGCGTGGCGCCGCTCGACATCTATACCGGCGCCGCCGAGCCGCCTGATACCCCGCGCAGCTACCCGGCCGGCGATATGCCGGCCACGGGTACGCCCGATGCGCAGGTCGCGGCGCTCGATCCGAAGGGCTTCTTCGATCGCCTCGCGCGATGGCTGCCCGACAATCCGCCGTCGCCGCCGGACGCGCATGCGCTCAGCATCCTGGCCGATTTCGGCGTGAAGCCCGACGAGCCCGTGCAGTTTCCGTCCGGCGCGAACAGCGCGCTCGCCGCGGGCCTCGCCGACGGCCGCGCGCGCGTGCAGACGGCGCCGTCGAATGTGCTGACCGCAAATGGCTGGAGCTGGTTCGGCGACGGTATCGGCAATTACGGGCCCGACTACGGATTGCGCGCGTATGCCGCCTACGCGCAGCCCGGCATCGGCACGAAAGACGACGAGGTGCGCGCCACTGCAACCGTCGATAGCGACGGGCACCTGCTCAATGGCGCAAACCGCTACGTCATTCATTTCGCACCGGGCCAGTTGCCGCCGACGCGCGGTTTCTGGTCGATCACGGCCTACACGAAGGATGGCTCGCTCGACGACAGCGACACCGCACACGTCGCGGTCGGCGACCGCAACGGCTTGCGCCGCAATCGCGACGGTTCGATCGACGTGACCGTCTCGTCGGCGCGGCGCAAGAGCGCGAACTGGCTGCCGACACCGCGCGGCGGGTTCGAGCTCGTCATGCGACTTTATGCGCCAAAACCGCAGGCGAGCGACGGCACGTGGCAGCCGCCGCCGATCGTGCGGCAATAGCGGCGTGCGGGTACGTGCCGCGGAGGTTCATGGGCAATGAGTAACATCGTCCTTACATTTGCTCTGCCGCCGTGGCACAAGACGTATACTTCCGGCAATCCCGACTTCCGTCACCGCGGCGGGCTTGCCGCCGCACGATCCGCGACCGAGAATGGCAAGCCTCAATAAAGCAACGCTCGCATCCTCTTTCCAGGCCGTGCGCAACGTTGCACACGCACGACGCACTCGCCGTGTCGTCATTGGCCTCCTGATCTTCATCGTGCTGTTCGGGCTGCTCGGCTTCTTCGCCGCGCCGCCGCTGATCCGCCATATCGCCGCGCAACAGCTGTCCGCACAACTCGATCGTCCTGCCACGATCGGCCGCATCGCGCTCAATCCCTACACGCTGAATCTCGAAGCCGACCGCATTCATATCGGCGAACGCGGCGGCGCCGGTGACTTCGTCGATATCGAACGGCTGATCGTGCGGCCCTCATGGATGTCGCTGTTTCGCGCGGCGCCGATCGTCAACGAAGTACAAATCGATTCGCCGCGCTTTCATATCGTTCGCTACGATGCAAATCGCTTCAATTTCAGCGATCTGATCGACAAATTTTCGAAGCAGCCGTCGAAGCCCGATAGCAAGCCGACGCTGTTCTCGGTGTCGAACATTCGTCTCGAAAATGGGCAGATCACGTTCGACGACCGCATGCTCAATGAGAAGCACGTCATCGATCAGTGGAAACTCGGCGTGCCGTTTATCGCGACGCTGCCGTCGAAGACCGACATCTTTGTCCAGCCGCTGTTGCGCATGCGCATCGACGGCAGTCCGCTTGCGATCGACGGCAAGACCAAGCCGTTCGCGGCGTCGCGCGAATCCGAAGTGTCGCTGCGGTTTGAAGGGCTCGATGTGCCGCGTCTGTTGTCGTACTCGCCCGCGAAGCTGCCGGTGACAGTGCAGGCCGGCAAGCTGTCGAGCGACCTCAAGCTTAATTTCGTGATGTCGGGCGACACGCCGACGCTGCGCGTGACGGGCACGACCGATCTCGCCGACGTCGACGTGACCGACGCGCAGAAGGCGCCGTTCTTTGCTGCGCGCGCGGTGCATGTCGACGCGGGTCTGCTCGAGCCGCTCAAGAGCGTGTACCACTTCAACGAGATCCGCATCGACGCACCGACCGCCCATCTGGCGCGCGATAAGGATGGCGTGCTAAGCGTGCAGCGCATGTTTGCCGCGCAGCCGGCGGCGAATGCGGGTGCGGGCGCGGCTGCGGCCCCGGCAAGCGCCGCCGCAAGTACCGCGACGAACCTCGCGGCGAGCGCGCCTAACGCCGCCTCATCGGCATCGACCTCTGCATCGGCATCGACCTCTGCATCGGCCCCACAAGCCGCAGCCAGTGCACCCGCCGCGCCGACCGCCACCGAGGCGGCCACGGCCGCTCCGCCGCTCGACCTCGCCATCAAACGCTTCACACTCAGCGACGGCACCGTCGAGCTCGCCGACGCCGCTGCATCGCGCCCGGTCACGACGACGCTGACGAACGTCGGCATGTCGCTGACGGACTTTTCGTCGATCGCGAAGACACCGGCGCGCTACGCGCTCAATCTGAAGTCGAAGAACGATGGCGGCACGCTGAACGCAGCCGGTACGTTCGGCATGGTCGCGAAGACCGCCGACGTGAAGCTCGATCTGAAGTCGATCTCATTGCCGCCGCTGCAGCCGTACCTCGATACCGCGACCGCCGCGCAGGTGCTCGACGGAACGCTGACCGCGAGTGTCGGCTTGAGCGCGAACTGGGCGCAATCGCCGCCCGCGCTGAAAGTCGGCGCGAGCACGCTCGATCTGCAATCGCTCAAAGTTGCCGCGCGCGGCGTGAAGCAGCCCGCCATCGCGCTTGCGCAAGGGCACGTAGCCTTGAAGGATGTCGACGTCGGCGCGCGCAAGGCCGACATCGACAGCATCGATGTGAGCGGTCTGTCGATCGACGCGACGCGCGAGAAGAACGGCGATATCGATCTGCTATCGCTCGCCGGTCCACCGCATCAGGAAGCGCAGGAGCGCACGGCGATCCACGCGGTGAAAAAGGCGCAGGAAGCCGGGCCCGCATGGCACTACACGATCGGCGCACTGAACCTGAAAGACGGCTCGGCGACCTTTACCGACAACTCGACCGCGCGCCCGGTCAAGGTCGCGTTCGCGCCGCTGCAACTGAAAGTGCAGCAGATCAGCGACGACCTGACCAAACCGCTGCCGATCGACCTGCAGGCGACCGTCAACAGGAAGGGCACGCTCGGTGTGAGCGGCGACGTCACCGCGTCGCCGCTCAAGCTCGCATTGAAGCTCGATGCGAACCGGCTCGACGCGGCAGCGTTCGAGCCGTACTTCGGCAGCAAGCTCAACGCGACGATTGCCAGCGCGCTGCTCAACGCGAAAGGCGACGTCGCGTTGGCCGACGAGCCTGTCGCACACGGCAAGTCGGGCGGCGGACTGAAGGCGTCGTATCGCGGTGACGCGGCACTCGTCGATGTGCGCATGCTCGACAAGGCGACGTCCGGTCCGTTCGCGGGCTGGCGCTCGCTCGCGCTGACCAATCTGAAGGCGGACTACGACGCGCGCGGCACCGACGTCGATGCGTCGCGCGTGACGTTTTCCGATTTCTATGGCCGCGTGCTGCTCGATGCGCAGGGCAAGCTGAACCTGAGCGACGTCGTCGCGAAGTCCGGCGACGGCGGTGCGCACTCGCTTACGCACGACGACAAAAAGGATGGCAAAGAGCCGATTCCGCTGACACCGCCCGCGACGGCTGAGGTCAAGGTAGCGAGCGACGCGAATGCCGCCCCAGCGGCCACGGCCGCCGCGAGCACGCCGGCCAGCGTAGGACAAACGGCCAACGCAGCGACGGCAGCGGCTGCATCCGCGTCTGCGTCGGCGCCGCACACGGCCGCTGCGGCACCTGCCGCGCACGGCGGCAAGCCCCAGACTGCACAGACCGCGCAAACCGCCTCGGCAAGCGCGCCGGTGAGAATGCGCTTCGGCCAACTAGTGCTGCAAAACGGCCGCGTCACGTACACCGACAACTTCGTGAAGCCGAACTACACGGCGAACCTCGTGGCGATCCACGGCACGGTCGGCGCCTTCGGCACGCAATCGACGACGCCCGCGCCCGTCGACATCGCCGCGAAACTCGCCGCGAACGGACCGCTCTCGATACGCGGCACGGTCAATCCGCTGATCGCGAAGCCCGAACTCGATCTGACCGCGACCGCGCACGATATCGAGCTGACGAATCTCACACCGTATTCGGCGAAATACGCGGGCTATCCGATCACGAAGGGCAAGCTCAACGTCGATCTGCACTACAAGCTCGAAAACAATCAGCTGAGCGCGAACAACCACCTGTTTATCGATCAGCTGACGTTCGGCGATCACGTCGATAACGACACTGCCACGAAACTGCCGGTGAAGCTCGCGATCGCGCTGCTGAAAAACTCGCGCGGCGAAATCGACGTCGATATTCCGGTGTCCGGATCGCTCGACAATCCGGAGTTCAGCATCGGCGGCCTGATCTGGCGCGCGGTGCTGAACCTGCTTCAGAAGGCCGTGGCCGCGCCGTTCTCGCTGCTCGCGCATGCATTCGGCGGCGGCCATAGCGCCGATGACTACGGTTACGTGCAATTCGATGCGGGCTCGGCGAAGCTTTCCGATGCGGCCGACCAGAAGCTCGATACGATCGCGAAGGCGCTGTCCGACAAGCCGTCGGTGCGCATCGACCTGATCGGCCGCGTCGATCCGGCCGTCGACGAACCGGCGCTGCGCACGCGTTACGTCGACCGCCTCGTCAAGCAGCAGAAGCTCAAGGACGTGGTCGGCAACGGCGAGAGCGTCGACACGTCGAGCGTAACCGTTGATCCGAAGGAATATCAGAAGTACCTGACGAAGGCGTACAAGGATGCCGACTTCAAGAAGCCGTCCAATTTCATCGGCATGACCAAGACGCTGCCCGACGACGAGATGAAAAACGCGCTCGCCGAACATGCGCCGATCAACGAAGCGAGCCTGCGCAATCTGGCGCAGCGCCGCGCGCAGGCGGTGCAGCAATACTTCGACGGCAAGATCGACAGCAGCCGCGTTTTTATCGTCGCACCGAAGCTCGACGCAAGCGGCATCAACGATAAAGGTCCGACCACGCGGGTGGATTTCGGATTGAAATAGCGGGTGCCGCTACGCCGCGTGCGAGGACGCCTGTAGCGGTTGCAAGGCGGTTTGCTCGATGACCTGCGCGAGTTTCGCGAACGCGGGCCCGATTTTCTCGTTCGGCACGCACGCGTAACGGAGCAGCAAGCCGCGTTGCGCTGCCGCTTTTGCCACCACTTCGCCGCTGTAATACGCCGCAAGCGGCCGAACGATCACGCCGGCGTCGTACGCAGCCGCCGCCACCGCGCGATCGTTCGCATGCCGAGGCAAGCCCAGCACGAAATGCAAACCGGTTTCGTTGCCCATTACGGGCAGCGAGTCGCCGAAACGCGCGGTGATCGCGTCGATCAGCATCTGACGCCGCTCGCCGTACAGCGCACGCATGCGGCGCACGTGCGACGTCAGATAGCCATCCATAATAAATTCGGTCAACACGGCCTGCTGCATCAGCTGACCTTCGCGATACAGTTCGGCCACACCGGTTCTGAATGTATCGACGAGATCTTCGGGCGCGATCATGTAGCCGATCCGCAGCCCCGGAAACAGCATCTTGCCGAGACTGCCCACGTAGATCACACGGCCCGCATCGTCCAGACCCTGCAATGAGGCAAGCGGCCGGCTGCCGTAGCGGAATTCGCTGTCGTAGTCGTCTTCGATGATCCACACGCCATGCTGCTTCGCATATTCGAGCAGCGTGCGGCGGCGCGCGAGGCTCATCACCATGCCGAGCGGATATTGATGCGACGGCGTCACCAATGCGATTTTCGGCGGCGCGCGCAAATCGGATTCACGCGGGTTGAGCCCTTCGTCGTCGACCGGCACCGGCGCAAGCGTCAGCCCCGACGATTGCAGCACGCTGCGCACACCCCAATAGCAGGGCTCTTCAACCCACGCGCGATCGCCGACGTCGGTAAGCAGGCGCACCGCGAGGTCTATCGACTGATGAATGCCAGTCGTGATGATGATCTGGTCCGGCGTGCAGTTCACCGAACGCGCGACGCGCAGATAGTCGGAGAGCGCGCGCCGCAGCGGACGATAGCCGCCGCCGGGCGCATAGGTCAGCAGGTCGGGATGAGCCTGCTTCCACAGCTTCGCCTGCAAACGGCTCCATGTGCGAGCGGGAAACTCGGATACGTCGGGCACGCCGGGCATAAACGCGCCCCACTGTTTCAGCGACACGCCGGCCTCGCGGATCAATCGGCCGCCACGCGTGGAAAGCTCGCGCGCGCCGGCGGGCGGCGACGGATGAGCGGCGTCGGACGTGCGCTGAGCCGCCTCGGGGTCTGCTTCCGCATGGGCGGCAATGGTGCCGGGTGCTTCGGATTCCCCAAAATCGGGCGTGCGCGCCGCGTCGACGACCGGGTGGCCCGTCACCGCCGTTTTGCGCGCATTGACCGCGCGGCAGTCCGGCCGCGTGTCGGCGACATAGGTTCCGCTGCCGGTGGTCGACAGCACATAGCCTTCGGCGGTCAACTGGTCATAAACGTGCAGCACCGTGTTGCGCGCAATGCCGAGATCGGACGCGAGCGTGCGCGAACTCGGCAGCTTTGTGCCGGGCGGCAGCTGACCCGTCAGAATGGCCTGCTGCAAAAGCCGCAGCAGCTGCCGGTACACGGGCTCGGCATCGCCGCGATCGCGGCGCGTAGCGAGGCGTACGGCAAGCCAATCCGACAGGATGACCGTGTCCAAGTGGTTCTATCCGGAATAATGAAATGGTTCCATAAGGTGGAACCGTAACCGGCTATATTGGATCACGCAATCAATGCAATCCCCTGCTGGCGACGGAGCCACAGCCGGGATTAGACTCAAAAAGTCGACCGGCGCCGCAGACACTACGTACAACCAGGCGGCCGGTGCGCCAAGGAGACAGCCCACATGAAAACCGCAGACGTGATCGTCAGTTTTCGAGGCGTGCGCAAGACGTATGACGGCGAAACGCTCGTCGTCAAGCAACTCGATCTGGATATCTACCAGGGCGAATTTCTCACGCTGCTCGGCCCGTCGGGTTCTGGCAAGACCACCTGCCTGATGATGCTCGCGGGCTTCGAATTTCCGACCGGCGGAGAAATCTGGCTCGACGGCACGCTGCTCAATACGGTGCCGCCGCACAAGCGCAACATCGGCATGGTCTTCCAGAACTATGCGTTGTTTCCGCATCTGACGGTCGAGCAGAACGTCGCGTATCCGCTGACCGTCCGCAAGCTTTCCGCCGAGGAGCGCGCCCAACGCGTCAATCACGCACTAAAGATGGTGCGCATGGAGAGCTTCGCGAAACGCTATCCGGCGCAGCTCTCAGGCGGGCAGCAGCAGCGTATCGCGCTCTCTCGCGCGCTCGTGTTCGAACCGAAGCTCGTGCTGATGGACGAACCGCTCGGCGCGCTGGATAAGCAGCTGCGCGAACACATGCAGTACGAACTGAAATCGCTGCATGAAAAGCTCGGCGTGACCTTCGTCTACGTGACGCACGACCAGGGCGAAGCATTGACGATGTCGGACCGCGTCGCGGTGTTCGACAAAGGCATCGTGCAACAGCTCGATTCGGTGGATCGCCTCTACGAATCGCCGTGCAATGAGTTTGTCGCGAACTTTATCGGCGACAGCAACCGCTTGCGCGGCACGATCGCGCAGGTCGACGGCGACTACTGCGAGTTTCACCTGGTCGACGGCACGCGGCTCGTGGGGCGCAATATCGGTGGCGCCCAGGCGGGCACGCCGGCCGTCGCCTGCATTCGGCCCGAACGCATGAAGCTTGCGCAGAATGGTTTGCAGCCCGGCCCGAATGCACTGGCCGGCGAGGCGCGCGGCCTCATCTATTTCGGCGATCACGTGCGGATGCGCTGCGGTTTGCCGCAGCAGGACGAGTGCTTCGTCAAGGTGCCGCTCGGTACCGAGGCGATCGAACGCTTTGCGCCAGGCGCACCGGTCGCGCTGGAATTTGCGCCCGAGCATCTGCGCGTCTTCGCGTGATGTGTTTGCACGGCGCGTTCAGCGTTCAGATAAGCGCGGTAAGCGCAGCAGTAAAACAACAAAACCATTGATCGCATTCACGTAAGACTCTGTCCAGGCAGACCATCAATAAACGAGGAGGTCATCATGAAAAAAAGCGGGCAAGCGCGCAGTGCAATCGCGATCGGTTCAGTTATCACAGCCGTTGCCGCATCCATTGCCGCACTCGCCTCCGTTCACGCGGGAGCAGCGGAATTGACGGTGGTGAACTTCGGCGGCGCGAACGGCGATGCGCAAAAGGCTGCATTCAACCAGCCGTTCGAAGCGAAGACCGGCGCAAAGGTGACGGCGGTCGAATACAACGGCGAGCAGGCCAAAGTAAAGGCGATGGTCGAAGCAAAGCATGTGAATTGGGATGTCGTGGAAGTCGAATCGGGCGATCTCGGCCGCGGCTGCGACGAAGGCCTTTACGAAAAGCTCGACTGGTCGAAGATCGGCAAGAAGTCCGAGCTGATTCCGGAAGCGCCGCAAACGTGCGGTGTCGGCATTTTCGTGTGGTCGACCGCGCTGGCGTACAACGCGGACAAGCTGAAGACCGCGCCTGCGAGCTGGGCCGACTTCTGGGACGTCAAGAAGATTCCGGGCAAGCGCGGCATGCGTAAAGGCGCGCGCTACAACCTCGAGTTCGCGCTGATGGCCGATGGCGTCCCGCCGAAAGACGTGTACAAGGTGCTCGCTACTAAAGAAGGCCAGGATCGCGCGTTCAAGAAGCTCGACGAACTGAAGCCGAATATCCAGTGGTGGGAGGCGGGCGCGCAGCCGCCGCAGTTTCTCGTGGCCGGCGACGTTGTGATGTCGACCGCGTATAACGGCCGCATCGATGCCGCGCAGAAAGAAGGCAAGAACCTCAAGGTGGTGTGGAACGGCAGCATTTACGACCTCGACTATTGGGCGATGCCGAAGGGCACGCCGAACAAGGCGCTGGCCGAGCAGTACATCGCGTATTCGATTTCGTCGCAGCCGCAGCAGGCGTACGCAAAACATATCGCGTACGGGCCCGTCAACGAAGCGGCGATCAAGGCGCTCGACGCGAAGACGCTCGCGAATCTGCCGAATTCGCCGGCCAACGGCAAGAACGCGGTGCTGCAGAATCTGACGTTCTGGACCGATCACGGCGACGAACTCGAGCAGCGATTTGGTTCGTGGGCCTCGAAGTAAGTGAGGAAGCGGACTTTGCGCCACCTACGCCGGCTAACCGTTGATGCGGCAAGCCGGCGTAGTGCGGCATGGGATAAAGCATGACGACGATCACGATCGCCGCGGATTCGACGCCTGAATCCGCGGGCAAGCTCAAGCGTGAACTGAAGGCGGCCGAAGCGCGCAAGCGCGTGATGGCGCTGCTGCTGATCGCGCCGCTCGCGATTTTCCTGCTGCTGATCTTCGTCGTGCCGATCGGCGCGCTGCTTACGCGCGCCGTGCAAAATCCGGAAATCGCCACGGCCTTGCCGCGCACGGGCGCCGCGCTGCGCGACTGGGATCTGAAGTCGCCGCCCAGCGATGCAGCGTATGCCGCGCTCGCCGCCGACCTGACCGTCGTCGCCGACGGCGACGCCATGGGCGCGCTCGCACGGCGGCTTAACACCGAAATACCGGGCTATCGCTCGCTCGTCGCGAAGACCGCGCGCGCGATGCCGCTCGTCGACGATGCGGGCCACGCGCTGCCTGCCGCGGAGATTCGCGCGAAGATTCTCGACATCGACGACCGCTGGGGCGACGTCAAATACTGGCATGCGATTGCAAAGAACGGCGGCCTGTATTCGCCGTTCTATCTGCTTGCGTCACTCGATCACCGGCAGGACGCGTTCGGCCACATCATGCCGACCAATCCCGATCAGCAGATCTACCTCGCGGTGTTCGCGCGCACCTTCGTGATCGGCTTCGTCGTGACGCTCTGCGCGCTGCTACTCGGCTATCCGCTCGCGTACTGGATCTCCACCCTGTCTGAGCGCCGCGCGAATCTCGTGATGATCCTCGTGCTGATTCCGTTCTGGACGTCGATACTCGTGCGCGTCGCCGCGTGGATCGTGATTCTGCAGAATGAAGGCCTGATCAATAAGGCGCTGATCGGCAGCGGCCTGATTCACGATCCGCTCGCGCTGCTGTTTAACCGCGTCGGCGTGTATATCTCGATGACGCATATTCTGCTGCCGTTCATGATCCTGCCGCTCTATAGCGTGATGAAGTCGATTCCGCCTTCGTATCAGCGCGCGGCGATTTCGCTCGGTAGCCATCCGTTTGCGGCGTTCTGGCGCGTCTATGTGCCGCAAACCTATCCCGGCGTCGGCGCGGGCGCGCTGCTCGTGTTCATTCTCGCGATCGGCTACTACATCACGCCCGCGCTGCTTGGCGGTCCGAACGACCAGATGGTCAGCTATTACGTCGCGTATTTCACGAACGTGACGATCAACTGGGGCATGGCCTGCGCCCTCGGTGCGCTGTTGCTCGCCGCGACGCTCGTGCTGTACGTGATTTACGGGCGCTTCACGCGCTCGCAGGTCAGTCTCAGCTGAAGGGGAACACACGGGAAACCGCCGCGATGACGACAAAATTCGCCAAACCGATGTTCGCGCCGCACACGTCGCTGATCGAGCGCGTGTGGTACTTCACGTTGCGCGCGCTTGCCGTGGTCACGCTGCTGTATCTGGTGTTGCCGGTGCTCGCGATCGTGCCGTTGTCGTTTTCGTCGAGCACGTTCCTCGTCTATCCGATTCCGGGTTGGTCATTGCGCTGGTACCAGAACCTGATCGCCTCCGACGAATGGCGCATGGCCGCCAAAAACAGCTTTATCGTGGCGCCCTCGGCGACCGTGCTTGCCACCGTGCTCGGAACGCTTGCCGCAATCGGCCTCACAAAGGCGAATTTTCGCGGCAAGGCGTTGCTGATGGCGGTGCTGATCTCGCCGATGATCGTGCCGGTGGTGGTGGTTGGCGTCGGCATGTATCTGTTCTTTGCGCCGCTTGGGCTCGCGAATACGTATGCGGGTTTGATCATGGCGCATGCCGCGCTTGGCGTGCCGTTTGTCGTGACGACGGTCGCGGCGACATTGCAGGGCTTTAACTTCAACCTTGTGCGCGCGAGCCTGTCGCTCGGCGCGAATCCGCTGCAGACGTTCTTTCGCATCACGCTGCCGGTCATCGCGCCGGGCGTGATTTCAGGCGCGCTGTTCGCGTTCGCGACGTCGTTCGACGAAGTCGTCGTCACGCTGTTTCTGGCGGGCGCCGATCAGACGACCTTGCCGCGCCAGATGTTCACGGGCATTCGCGAGAACATCAGCCCGACGATCGCGGCGCTCGCCACTATCCTGATCGTTTTTTCGACCTGTCTGCTGCTGGCGCTCGAGTGGCTGCGCGGCCGCAATGCGGCGCGCGCGGTACGCGCGTAAGCCGGGCTTCGTGGCGCATCGCCGCTCATTTCCCTCCTTTATATTGCGCATTGCTTAACGTCGCACCGAGCCTGCTGCCGGCGCGACTGCAACGCTGACGCATGTCCTGCTCACATCCTGTGATCTTGCGGGCACGCACGCCCATGCGAAATTTCAACAGCTGACGAATCCGACAAAACGCCGGGAAATTTCCTGGACTTTGCGCGCGTCAACCTGTTTATCCTCGAACCTTCGTGAAAACGGCAACGCTTAGCGTGGAAACGATGAAGTTCCAAATGCGGGACTGACACATGGGTGATGCATAAAGCATCGAGCAAGCAGCAATGAATCTTTATGACCGGACGCCAGATTGCACGTGATAAATATTCAGGTCTTCGGATAAGCGCGTCCTCGGCGTTTCGTTGAAACGGAAGATTCATAAAAACATAATTTGGGAGAACAGAGCATGACTATGGTTATGATCGTGGACGATCACCCGGCATTGCGCCTCGTCATCAAAACGCATCTGACGCAGGTAGCTAATATTGAAGACGTGGTAGAGGCAGGCAACGGTCAGGAAGCGGTCGAACTGACTCGTCAGTATTTACCCGATCTCGCGATCCTCGACCTCGATATTCCGCGCATCAACGGTCTCGACGTGATTCCGCGTCTGCGGCTTGCACATCCGCACATACGGGTCATGATCCTGTCAGGCCATGACACGCCGACCTTCGTACAGCGCGCGGTGCGTGCAGGGGCGCAAGGCTTCGTCAGCAAGACGCAGGACATCAGCGAGATCGTGCGCGGCGTGGAGGCGATATTGTCCGGCTATAGCGTGTTTCCGGTTACGTCGGGCACGATCGTCGCACCGCTTGTCGGGGAGCTCAACGAGCAGGCAAAGCTCGAGCTGCTATCGGACAAGGAATTGATTGTCTTGCAGATGCTCGCGAAGGGTATGTCGAACAAGTCGATCGGCGAGGCGCTGTTCATCAGCAACAAGACGGTCAGCAGCCATAAAACGCGCATCCTGCAGAAGCTCGCCGTCGAAACGCTGGTCGATCTCGTCGATTTCGCGCGACGCTGCGGCATTGCATCGACACAGCAATGATGAGTCGGTATCGCGAATGCGGCGAACGCATGCCACTCGCAGAAAGACGCGCGGTTTCTGCGAGCACTTTTGCGCCGCAGACGCGGCGCGTCGATATAGCCCGCGAACCGTTTGCATCCGGCGACGTTGCGGAAGGCGGCCAGTGGGCGGTTCGGCTCACGGTGCTCACGTGCGAACCGCAGCAGATCGGATCGGCGCTCGCGCATGCGGGCGTCTCATCCGATACACATGACATGCGATTCGCGTTCCTGAAGGAACGCGAGCACGATACGCTTGCCGCGGAGTTGAACAGCACGTTTGCCGGCGGTCTGCCGGTGCCGGTGCCGGTGACGCTCGACACCGGCAGCGTGAAGGCCCAAGGACGGTGCGCGGTTGTGCTGATTGCCAGCGATCGCCGTTCCCTGAGGGCACGGATCGACACGCTCTCCTGCGGCGACGAAACAATCGCGGCCGAGTTCATGCGCATCCTGATCGATACCAACTGCGATGCGTTGACCTCGCTAAACGAGGCGGCATGCGGTGCGCAATGGACTGAATTCGGCAAGATTGCGCATCGCCTCAATGGGTCGTTAAAGCTGATTCGATGCGCCAATGTCATCGGGCTTGCATCGCGAATGGAGCAGGCGGCGCTGCGCGGCGACGCAATGAAAGCGCGGGCGATACTGCCGGTTTTCGCGAGTGTGGTGCAAAGCGTCAACGCGGTGATGGAACAGATGCTGGAGCGATCGGGCTACAGCGCGGTGCAGGGCTGCTGAAGCATCATTGTTGACGGCCATGCGTGCCGGTGGCCTCGACTGACGGGGCGGGTAAGCGCCCGGTATCTAAGGCCGCGGGGCCCGGTTGGGGGCGCATGGTCAGCACGGCATGCCGGTAGCGCCCATATCGGTCCATCACACGCGGAACGTATTGCTGCGTTTCGCGGTACGGTGGAATGCTGCCGTTATAGCGGCGCACGGCGTCCTCGCCCGCGTTATACGCAGCGAGCGCGAGGTCGAGACTGCCGAAACGGGTCAACAGTTTGCGCAGAAAGCGTGCGCCAGCCGCGATATTCTGCCGTGCGTCGAACCGGTCCGCCGCACCGTATGACCGGCCGGTTGCCGGCATCAACTGCATTAACCCGGCCGCGCCTTGCGTAGACAGCGCACGCGGATCGCCGCCCGATTCGACATCAATGACAGCCATCAGCAATGCACTGTCGATGTTGACTGCCTGAGCGGCTTCCTCGATAAGTGGGAAAAGGGCGATAACCTTTTCCTTCACCGCAGATTCGCGCCGCGGCACGTCGAACTGAAGCACCTGCGATACGCTTTCGTTCACGTTCGATACGATGCCGTCGCGAACGATGCGGTCATCCGCCTGATCGTTGACAGCACCGCCAATCATCATGATCACGGGTGACGCGCCGCTGCCGGGTGTGGCGTGAGCGCTTGCCGCACCCTGCGCCGCGATGGCTAGCGAAACGCCTGCCGTCATCGCGGCGCTTGCCAGCCTCGCGCCAAGCGGCGTGTTTCGCGGGTGACATTGGCGCTTCATCTGCGCATGCCGCCGTGGACCGCCGCGGCGTCCGCCGGGCGCGTCGGCGAACCGGTATCGCGCGCGGCCTCGGCGCGCCACGGCGATTGCATGCGCACGATCGCCTCCGATTCGAGCGCAAGCGGCCAGCGGCTCGTCTCGATGCCGTCGGCGAGTGGAGTTCGGCAGAGCGCATCGGGCCGGCGTGGGGCACCAAACGCGTCGCCTTCCGCATCGGCAGGCTCGCGTGAGAAAACACCGTTCGGCGCGAGGTTGCCGATCACGTTGACCGCGTAGTACAGCACTTTGTTGACGAGCGGCACAACCATGTCATAGCAGTAGTGCACGCGAATCTTGAGCAGATTGGCATCCTGAATGCCCACACGAGAGCGTGCGCCGGGTGACGGATTGCGATACATCAGCGTGTCGTTCGGAATCTCGACGTAACTCACGCCCTCCGCGGGGTAAAAGCGTGGCCGCGCGAAGTCCGAGTTCATTTCGAGCGTGGGGTTCACGACGGTGATCGAGTTGAATCGAGCCGCATCGGTTTGTGCGCGCTGCAGTGCGGCTTGCACGCCGGCGCCATCCGCGTGGCGCGCATGGAGCGGAGCGAGCCCGCGCGCGAGGCCGTCCCGCATCGCGGCCATCGAACCATGCGAAACGGCGCCGGCGCGCGCGGCTTCGAGTGTCGCGACGTCGAGGGTGGCCTTGGCCTGGTATAGCAGCACGAACTGCACGGTCGCAAAACAGAAAAAGAGCAGTAGCGGTGCGATCACAATGAATTCGCTGATCGCTTGACCCTGTTGCGCGCGCAACGATCGCGACTTCCGCTCCAGAGTGCACCGCATTGCGCGCCCCGCATTGCGCCGCTTCATGCGTACGCCTCGAGGCCGATGCGAGTGCCCGTTTCGATCGACAACACGTCTGCCATGCCAGCCGACATCTCGAGCGTGCGCGTTGCGCTCAGGCAAAACAGCATGCGGGCCTGTGGCACGCGGCGATGAATGGCCACGACATGCCACTGCCGGTCGATGAACAGGATGTCGATCGGAAAATTCATGCCGAACGTATGGACGGAACGGCAAGGTACGAGCAGCAGCGCTTCGTCGGAGGCAAGGCGTTGATGACCGAGCAGGCCGCGCATGCGTTCGCGCACTGACCCGGCCGTCGAGACGCGAATGCCGCACGCGCGCCCATCGATTGTCAGAAAAGCGCTTTTTATGGATCTCATAGCAGACCCTCCTGAATGAACTTCATCGCAATCGGGAATGCGAGGACGATAAACGTGACCGGAAAAATAAAGACGAGCAGCGGGAACACGAGCTTGACGGGCGCTTCCATCGCCTTTTTTTCAGCGCGCTGGAAGCGCTCGGCACGACGCTGCTCGGACTGGAACCGCAGTGTCTTCGCGAGCCCCGAGCCCATCCGCTCCGCCTGCACAATCGCGCCGACGAGGTTCGATACTTCCTTGATGCGCTGACGCTCGTCGAAGCGGCGCAGCGCATCGGTGCGGCTCAAGCCGGACTTCAGATCGCGCAATACGTGTTCGAATTCGCGGCGCAGTGCACCGTCCGGGCCTTTTTCGACTGCTTTCTGAAGTGCGCCGTTGATGTTGAGCCCGGCTTCGACTGCTAGCGTCAGGAAGTCGAGATAGATCGGCAGATGGCGCTGAATCTTCGCGATATGCCGCCGCCGGACTTCGCGCGTCCATAGACGCGGATAGCCGTACCCGAGCGCGGCGAAGAGCGCGGGCATCCACCAGCAGAAGACGCCGGCCGCAGCGGTTAGCAGCGAGCCGCCGAGCGCCGTCGCGCATGCCGAGATGAGCGACATCGCGATGAATTGCCGCGCGTTCATCAGAAACGAAAGCGATGTCAGGCGCAATTGCGTTTCGGTGCGCTCGACAAGTGCCGCGCTGAAGTGCGGTGCGCTGTGGTGCGCAACGAAGTTCACGAACGGCCAGATCAGCCTGAGCAGCGCAGGCAATGGATCGAGCCACGCACGATCTTCGTTCGGCACGGCGTCCGTCAGATGACGCAGCGAGCGCAACAGAAGAAAACAGGCGAGCGTGATGCCCGCGCCGGCTATGAGCGAAATGGCGAGCATGGGTTACACGTCGATGCGGGTGATGCGGGAGATCGATTGATAGCCGAGAAATTCCATCACGGCGATCACGGCAAGCGTGCCCCATCCGATCGGTTCGCTGAAAAGCGGGGCCATCGCGGCCGGCTCCATAAAGCGCAGCACGACCATCAGAAAGAGCGGCAGGCAGGTCATCACGATGCCTTGCATACGGCCTTGCGACGTGAGCGCCTTGATCTTGCCTTCCATTTGCAGCTTCTGTTGCAGCGTCCTTGCCACCGACTCGAGCGCTTCAGCGAGGTTGCCGCCCACTTCGCGCGTAATGGTGACAGCGGCGGTCACCATCAGGAAATCGGGCACCGGTATGCGCGCTTCGACGTTGTGCATCGCGATGTCGAGGTCGATGCCGAGCCGGATTTCGCGCATCAGCAGTTCGAATTCCTGCGAAATCGGTGCACTGGATTCCGCAACCATGCTTTCGAGTGCGATCGGAAAGCTCGCACCCGCGCGCAGCGCGCCTGCCATCATCAGCAGCGCATCGGGCAACTGGCGTTCGAGCGTTGCCATGCGCCTGTTTCGCATCCATGCGAGGTAGCGGCGCGGAACCATCAGTGCCGCAGGAACCGTTACAAGGGCAACGATCGCGCTGCCGCTCAGCACAAAGGCGACGCAAGGCAACAGCAGCATCGCAAGCAGCGTCCATCCGATCACACGCTGGCGGTTCACGAACAGGAGTGCGTCCGCGAGCGACTGTTCGACGTCGCGCGCCATGCGTTGCGTGCGCCGTGCGAACGCGGTGCTGCCGGCGCGCGCGAGCAGCCAGATCGACGCGAGCGCGCCGGCGAACGTCATCGCGAGAATGACCATGAGGCTCATCGGAATACCCTCATTCGCTGCGCGTGAAGATATCGGTGTTCACGGCAATGCTTCGGCGCAACAGGTCCTGATAGAAATCGGGTATGTAGGCGGTCGGCACGAAATCGCCCTGAATCCGGCCGTTTGCGCCGAAGCCCGTTTCGCGAAAAACGAACACGTCTTGCAGCTGGATCACGCCCGACTCCATGCCGCTCACTTCGGTGACGTGCGTTACGCGCCGCGAACCGCACGAAAAGCGCGATTGCTGGACGATGATGTCGACGGCCGAACAGACCTGTTCGCGAATCGCCTGCACGGGCAGGTCGAGGCCCGCCATCAGCGTCATCACTTCGAGGCGCGCAATGCAGTCACGCGGAGAATTTGCATGCGCGGTGGTGAGCGAGCCGTCGTGCCCGGTATTCATCGCTTGCAACATGTCGAGCGCTTCGCCGCCGCGGCATTCGCCCACGACGATCCGGTCAGGCCTCATCCGCAGGCAGTTTTTCACCAGGTCGCGAATCGGGATTGCGCCTTTGCCTTCCATGTTTGCGGGACGCGCTTCTAGCGAAACCAGATTGGGCTGCGAGAGCTGCAGTTCCGCTGCGTCTTCGACCGTGACGATCCGTTCGTCATCCGGAATATAACCAGACAGCACGTTGAGCAGTGTGGTCTTGCCCGAGCCGGTGCCGCCGGAAATTACGATATTTGCGCGCTGCTGCACGGCAGTCTGCAGAAATTCGAGCATGTCCGCCGACATCGACCCGAACGCGATCAGGTCGGTGCCGTTCAGCTTGCGGCGCGAGAACTTGCGGATCGTGATGCTCGGTCCTTTGAGCGCGAGCGGTGGGATTACCGCGTTGACGCGCGAGCCGTCCTTGAGCCGCGCGTCGACCATCGGCGAGCTTTCGTCGATGCGCCGGCCGATCGGCGCGACGATCCGTTCGATCGCGCCGAGCACCGCCCGGTCGTCGGTGAAGATCACGGGCGAGCGGGCGAGGCGCCCATCCTGCTCGACGAAAATCTCATCGTGGCAGTTGACCATGATCTCGCTGATGCCCGGATCGGCAAGCAGTTCCTCGAGTGGACCCAGCCCGATGATTTCGTCGAAAACGCTTTTTTTAAGCGTTCCGGCGTCGATATCGGCGCGACGGAATGTGGCGTCGTTCGCAAGGATTTCATCGAGTGCAGCGCCGACTGTGGTGCGCAACTCTTCGTCGGCCATCCGCGATACGTTCAGACGCCGAAGATCGAGCGCCGCGATCACTTTCATATGCGCGAGCTTGCGTAATTCGACGCCGGCCGCGCTGTTGATTGGCTCACGTGAGGGTGCATTGACCAGTTGCTCGGTCGAAGCTTCAGGATCGGACGAAAACGCGGCCGCGCCGGCATGCGTGACATCCGGCCGCGGGAAGACCTGCGTGTGCGGCGCATAGGGTTGCGGCGTCGGAATTTGCGAAGCACGCGGAACGCCGGGTTCGTACGACGGCGTTCTGTGTACAAGTCCGTTTTCTTGGGCCTCTGTCGCATCGCGTGTCGAATCGCGCGCATCAATAGACAGCGCGCCGTTTATCGCGAGTACCGGACGAGTCATCTGGCCGTCAGTCAGGAGGGCGTACATCCCGGTCTGTTCCGCTGCAACAGCAGGTCTCGCTTGCGGATGCGCGGCCGGTTGCACATCGCAGCCCGCGACCGGCACCCGCGCCTCAGCGAGCGTTGCATCGTCTTCGGCAAGCGGTGCACTTCCAGTCGGCTTCGTACCGGCCTTCGAAGCCGCAGCCGTTGACCGCGTGACGGGACCAATCCTGATCACGGTCGTACCGATTTCGATCTGGTCCGTTTCGCCGAGCGGTCCGTAGCGGACCACCGGCGACCCGTTGACGAGTGTCGCGACAATACCGCCATGATCCTCGAGATACCACGCGTGATACTCACGCACGAGGCGCGCATGGACCTTGCCGATCAGCATGCCTTTGACGACCACGTCGCAGTCGGGACTCTTGCCGATCGTGCAGCTCTGCTCGATTTCGATTGTCCGCACCGGTGCGTTTCGCGTGTGGATCTGCAGCTTCAACATGGATGGGGCTCCGTCGGATCGCTCAGTGGCTTTCGTTTGCCGACACGGCGGGTTGCAGCATCGACGCGGTGGACTCTGCAGGTGTCTGCGTGCCGGTTGCAGGGAGTAGTGCGTTGCGCATCAGGATGGCTTCGGCGAGTCCGACCGGCGTGCCCGAATGGATCTGGAATTGCGCATCGCCTTTGGCCGGCGGCCCGTTCTGTTCAAATAGCGTCGTGGGAACCGCTGCAACGACACGCGCACGCGCTTCGCGTGGTTCGATCTGCGTCAATGGCGCGGGCGCCTGCCCGACGTCCTGCGTGCCGGGCGTCGCCGGTACAGGCGCGGGTCCCTCGCTATGAACTTTCGGCGCGGCCTGTGCCGGTGCCGGCGCGGGGCTGGCGGCGTCATCGAGCGGGCTCGGATTACCGAATCGCTCGCGATAGAGATTCGCACCCTTGTCCGACCGCGCGAGCAGATCGGTGTTCGGCGCAAGCGTCGGATCCGAAATAAGCGGCGTCACGAATATCACGAGGTCGCTTTTCTTCGAGCGGAAGTTGTCCGAACGAAACAGCTGGCCGATGATCGGCAATTGCGCGAGAAACGGCATGCCGTTCGACGCATCGAGCGCATCGGCGCTGACGAGCCCCGAGATCGCGATCGTTTCGCCTGCGCGTAGCGAAATATCCGACGTCGCGCTGCGTGTGAGGAAGCCCGGAAAGCCGCCATATGAAACCGACGGGTCGATCTGGCTGATCTCGGTCTGCACGTTTGCCGAGATGATGTTGTTTGCGTCGACGACGGGCTTGATATTGAGCTTGATCCCGTATGGTTTGTAGTCGACGTCGGTGGTGCCGAGCGCGCCGGCTTTCGGAATCGGCACTTCGCCGCCGGCGAGAAAGGTGGCCGTGCCGCCGCTTTTCGCGTTGAGTTCAGGCGCCGCCAGAATGTAGGCATCGCCCTTGTTGATCGCGAAGTTGATCCGCGAGGTCAGCGATGCCGCGAGGCCCGCGAAAAAGAAGTTCGCACCGGGTACGCCGCTGCCCGCGAATCCCTGACCGGTCAGCTGTGGCCCGTTGAACTGGCTGTCCCAGGCGATGCCGAGCTCGCGTTGGCCCGTGCGCGTGATTTCCATGATCTGCACCTTGAAGTGAACGGTCTTTTTCAATGCGTCGCCTTCGTCGATGGTCGTCGTATCGATCACGTTGTTCATATCGGCGATTGCGGCCTTGACGACGGGCGCCATATCGCGGTGCACGGCGCCCGCGAGCACGATGTTCGGTCCCACCGTCTGCACGCGCAGCCCGGGCACGGCGGCCAGCACGCTGCGCAACTGCGCGGCAGTCGCGGTTACGTCGCTCTTCGCGATGCGCACCGTGGTTTGCAGCGCAACGCCGTTGCCGTTCCAGACGACGAGCGAGGTCATGCCGGCGTTTTCGCCAAGCAGCATGAGTTTGCCGTCGACGACATTCGCGGTGATCAGCTTTCCGTTGCCGATCGCGATGCGTTTGATCGTGCCGGGCACGTCGAGCATTCGCACTTCGCCGCGGTACATCTCGAGCATGCCGTCGGCGGCGGGTTGGGCGTCGATCGCAACGCCGCGCGTGGCGGCCGGCGCTTGCACGACAGCGGCTTTCACGGTGCCGCAGACGGCAAGCGCGCAGGTCGCGCCCAGAACGAAGTGAACGAATGCGTGGCGCAACGTCGCGCGGCGATCGGCAATGCGGTAACTCACTTTCATCAGAAATCCGAAGCGTGTGTGGGTGCTTTAATTCGAATCCGGCGCGTTGCGGGAGCCGTGTTGCTGCAATTGCCGGGCGATCGCGTTGGCCGTGTCATACAGGCTCGTCGGAGCCGCCGGCGCTGAAGCGGTTGACGCATCGGCGACAGGCGAGCGCGGCGGATGCGCCGCGCCCGGCTGCGCGCGTTCGTCGGCAACCGAGCCTGGCACGAGCGTCGTCGAGCCGGACGTGCTGCCGCCCGTGATGACTTCAACGAACGATGCGTCGCGGGGCGCCGCGGTGGACGGAAACAGATCGCTCTCGGCGAGCTTGACGGGCAGTCCCGTTTGCTTGTCGTCGCTATTGCGCAGAATCAGACGCAGCGTGCCGACGCGTTGCGCGAGCACCAGGCGGGCAGCGTCCGTTGCCGGAATCTGCACGGTGACGGTGCCGTAGTTCCCGTTCGCGCGGCCGCCGCCGTCAGCGCCGAGCGGCGCATCGTCGGCGCTGCGCGGGCGCACGTCCTGCCCGGTCGCGAGTATCAGCACATTGGGCATCAGCAGCCTGATGATCCTGCGCTCGTCAGGCTGGCGGGACGCACCGGCGGCCGGATCGAGGCTTGTGCCAACCCAGTACACGTCGACACGATTGCCGGGCCGCAGCATCGATGCGGTCGAGTTCACGGTGTCGATCTCGAGCGTGAGCGCGCGTTGCCCGGCGGGCACGATGTCGGAGAAATCGTGCCCGCGCAACGCGTCGATATCGGCGGTTCGCAAAGGGCGGCCGTGCAGCACCGGGCGCACGAGCTTCGATGCGCGATAAGCGTCGAAGTCCGCGACGCGGATCATGTCGTCGTAGACGAGGTCGGGGGCAATGTCGCGCGACACGAAGTCGCTGCTCGAAAGCGGGGTGCCGGCCGCGACATCCCGATTCGGCACGACCACCGCGACACCGGCGCGAGTCTGTTTGCTGGACATTTCGGCTCTGAGCCGCGCTTCACGGTCCGCAAGGTAGTGATAGACAAAGAAGGTCAGCACGCCGGCAATCGATACCGCGACAAACAGTACGACCCACGCATTGCCAAACAACGAACGAAATCTGATTTTATTGAGCATGACAAATCGAATGAATGCGGGGCGTCAGGGAAGCGATAGTGCGAAGCTGTAAGCGCGGAAATACGATTTGAGTGCGGCGATCAACGCGGCGACCGGCGGCAGGTCGGTGCCGAACAGCAGCGCGAGCACGAGCGCGCTCGCGACCACGAGGTATTCGGCACTGCCTTGACCAAGTTGCTGCCTTGGCCGCCGCATGCTCCGGCCAATCAGGTCTCTCCGGTCGACGCGGAAAAACGGGTGTCGTTGCATCTCAGCGAATCCTTGTTACGTGAATGACGGCCTGCGTGGCGCCGTTGCCGCTGCCACTGCCATTGGAAAACATGGCGTCGATGCGGTCGCTGCCGCGCTGCATCGCGACCGCGGTACCGGCAACCTGCTGTGCGCTGTCGATCACGCCATCGACCGCGCCGTCGACGATGTAGGCGGGCGCGAGCGCAATCGCGGTCCAGCCTTGCGCGGCGAGCATGCTGCTGTAGCGCCGCGCCTGTTGTGCCGCGTCGCCGGCGACGCGCACGATCCACGTGCGGCCGCTCTGTCCGGGATCGCGGCTTTCGACGTCGGAAATGCGTTTCGCGTCTTGCGGCAACGGCACGGCGCCGTCGGCAATGCGGTGCGCGGTATCGGCGCCCGCGAGACGCATGACGCTCATAAGGCCTTTCGCGTGCGGACTTTCGCTTACCGGCGTGATGAGCAGCACGTAGTGGCACGGGCCGTCGAGTGCTGTGAGCAGCAGGCTCGAAGACTCGAGACGCGCCTTCGCCGGTACCCCTTCGCGCGTCCAGAACGCGCGGAAGGCTTCGGATACGTCATTGGCCGACCCGGCGAACTCCAGACCGAAAATCGTGGTCGGAATGCCGTTGACCAGCATGTCGCGGCCGATGACCTGAACGCGTTCCGGCGGAACGGGAAAGCGGTCGCACTGGGCCGCTGCGGCGAGCGGCTGCAGTGCGCAGAGGAGCCCGGCATAAAGCTCGACCCGGTTCGTAACGGAGCGCGCAAGTCGCCGCATCAGGAAGCGCATATCGAATGTCCCGCGCGTCATGGAGCAAGTCGATCGTTTGGTACGACTTCATGCCGCACGCGGCCGAACTCGAGCGTGTCGATTTCTGGCGCATAGGGACGCAGGCGATGAACCTGTGCCGACGAGACCAGTTCGGCATTCGCGGCGGGAACGGCGCGCGTGAAGAGGGCTCGCCCGTTCATCGGTCCTTCGGGTAACCAGGTGTTGGTCAGCAAGACATTGGTGTCGGCAAACGTGAGTCCGCCGAATCCTCGCCATAGGCGCCTCAGTGCATCGCTTTGCTTACCGATTGCAACGCTCACCGTACCCGATTGCAAGTTGCGCGTCGGCAGATCGAGCGCTGCCGTGTACGTTGCGCCGTTTGCCGTGCGCACGCTTCCATACGGTGCGTCGGTGTATGACGCAAGCGCCGCGGCCGGAATCGGCGCCGCGCCCGTCGATGCGATTACATCCTGCGCGGCGCCCAGCAGCGGCTCGCCGCCGTGATCACGCCACATCGCCTGGCCGACCGCAGGCAGGCGGTCGGCGTCGCGATCGCTGGCAAGCAGTGGTGCGCCGTTTGCCGCGATGGTCCGCTGCATGAATTCGCGCTGGATCTCGATGTCGCTTTTCGTCAGTTGCAATGCGCCGCTGCCGTATGTGGCAAACCAGTCGCGTTCGCTTCCCAGGCTATCGGGGGTTGGATGGGTTTGAGCGTCGAGCCATACCGAACGCTCCCACGCAGCGTAGCGTGCGCCGAGCAGCGTTTTGTTGCGGATATCGCTGAACTTGCCGAGCATCGCGAGCGTGATAAACAGCACGCTGATGGCGAACATCGTGACGACGAGAAACTCCACCATCGCCTGACCTTGATCGCCAGCGTGCGGCTGCATGCGTAAGCGGCTGCGTGACATCATCGGAGGCTCCTGGCGCCGGCGGCGGGCGGCATCTGCGCTTCGCGCGCGGCGGCCCGCTCGCTATCGCTGACCGGTGCAAGGCGCGCCTGCCAGTAAGGGCTGAACGTCCCAGGATATTCGCGCTTGCCGTCCCCGCGCAGCCATTCGCTCGCACGCAACAGCGCGCCGCTTGCCGATTCGCCGAACGGATCGTCCGCAGGCCGCACGAAATAGGCCTGCGCGCTCGCGAGCGCGCGCATCACGCCGCGCGCGCTGCCGTTATCGACTTGCATGCGCGCCGCGCCGTTCAGCCCAGCGGTTTTGCTCAACGTGCCTACGTCGCGTTCGACTTCGATCGTGATGCGCGGCGCGTCTTCGGCGGTCGGAGTGCCGGTGATGTCCTCATAGGGCAGCAGGCCGCCGTTGTTCGCATCGAGAGACGGGCCGGGCCCGAGCGTGAACTGGTGCGCCATTGCGTCGGGGATCAGCAGGCCTGGCGTCGGACTCGTGTGGTCGCCGAAGTTGTAGTAGCCGCCATAGCCCTTCCAGTCGCTCCATGAGACGAACGGTGGGTTCGTCATATAGCCGCGCGTGTTGCCGTTCGTGCTGCCGCCGTGACCGGCGATCGTATCGACCGAGCCGGTGCAGGGCGTGATGATGTGCGCGGTGCTTGCGTCGATCGACTGCCAGCCCTTCTTGTCGGTGCGCAACTGCGTGCCGCCGACATGCGTGACATTGATCGTGACGCGACCGGCAGGCCGGCACGTCGGAGACGCCTGATCGTCGAGTTGCTGATAGTCAGGCGCGACGCTGCGCGACGATACGCGCCGCTTGACGAAGCCATCGAGCGTCTGCGGGTCGGTCACGACATCGGCGAAACGATCGCTATCGAGCTTGCCGGCCGGCGCGACGATAGTCGTATAGGATTGCCACGCAATCAGTTGAGCGGCGTTGCGTTCGCTCATGAAATATCCGGACGTCACATGCGTGTCGGACTGGTTTTGACGCGCGACCGCATCCGCCGTCTCAGGTACCGCGGTGATGAGCGCCATGTGATATCCGGTCTGCGCGTTGCTGAGCGCGCGCGTAATCGAGCCGATGCCTTGCGCGACCGTCGGCAGCAACGCGTCGAGCGCGTTGCGAACCGGGGCGATGTCCGCGCGTCCGCGCCGATTCGGCGTGGTCCATAAGTTCGGATGGGCGGCGACCGTGCGAATCAGATCTTCGGTATCGGCATTGCCGGCGTAAGTCCCGTCGAGTTCGTCGACCCACGACTTCAGCGCGACGACTTGCGCCGCGGTGACCTGGTTCGCGACCATTGCGCGATTCGTATAGGCCGCGAAGTTGTAGTCGCGCGCCTGAAGCACGGCGGCGCTGTAGGCAGCTGCGTCGGCGGTGTTCTGCAGTTTGATCTTTGCGCCGGTCATCTGGAACGAGCCGAATGCGACATAAAGGCCAATGCCGCCGACCAGCAGAAAGAGCAGGGCAGGGACCAGTGCCTGCCCACGAGTGCCGGCGGGTCTGGCCCTGCCCTTGTGGGCAGAGCGTTGCATGATGATTTGACGGCGCTAGGCGTCAATTGCCGCCGTTTGCCGTGCCTGCGTCGGCATTCCCGCCGCTTCCGTAGGCGCCCATACCCTTGTTGCGGTCTGCATCCGTCTTCGCGTTGCCGGCGGCAGTTCTCGCGTCGTTGACGTCTGCAGCCGAATCGTTACCCGACATCTCATGCGCCAGGCCCGCCGTCTGCTGACGGATCGTCTTCCCAAACGACGCATACACGGCAATTGCCGATACCGCGATCAACGCGACGATGATGATGTATTCGGTCATACCCTGACCGAGTTGCCGGACTTTTCCAAGGCGTGCTGGAAGTTTGATGGAGTCGATCATAAAAAATAAAAGGAATAAAGGGATAAAGGAATTTTAAAAATGGCAAATCAGTTTTAAATTCACATTGAATCTTTTCGACGTAATCGGCAATATCTATTTACTCGATTACGTCACGACCCAGTATATCGAAGCGGAAAGCGATAAGGCCTAGGAAACTTCCTGGCGTGCACCATGCTTTTCCGAAACCATCAGGCAATAAGCCGCTCCCACCAGGATGTCGTAGACAATATTAAGAATAATCAAGCAGATGCGCGCATTCCGCTGTGCGGGCCATATGCGCACATTCCTTTTTCCGTTCACGTTTTCAGAAAAACCCTACGCACGCGCAAACTTCCCTGATTTTTTTGTTTTCCTTGCGAAGCTAAATTGACCTCGCGAGAAGGTCTGTGCTGATCGAGCTAATTCGGATCAGTGGACTTTATCGAAAGCCGTCTGTCGCAATTCAAAAAGCGCACGCACGAGAGATCCACCAATTTAAATTTGTGGGAAGGCAAGAGGAATGAATAGGGCTTACAAGTCAGTCTGGAATGAATCTACGGGCACCTATGTCGCAGCCGCGGAAACCGCACGGGCTGCCGGCAAGAAATCGAATCGCCGCGCGCGCAATATCGCTTCGGCCGTGGTCGCATCCGCGGCTACGTTCGGGGCAGTGGGTCTGTCGTACGCAGCCGACACCGGGGTCGTGCCGAAGGTGCCGGCGAATCTCGCGAGCACGAACGGCGCGAACAGCGCGGCCGCTCCGAAGCCGACCAACGACTGGTTCTGTTTCCTGTTCTTCTGCGGCGGCGCTGACGGCGGCAGCAGCAGTACGACGAACATCACGTATAACGGCGTCAATGCGCAGGATGCCTATGCGTACACATACGACCGGAACAACCTCAAGTACTTCCATGTGAACTCGTCGTTGCCCGATTCGTCGGCGAGCGGGACGGGTGCGATTTCAATCGGCGGCGGCGCGCGCGCGAACGGTACGAGCACGGACGGAACGGTTTATGGGGCGGAAGACGGCAACACCGGCAACGGCCCGGTAGCGATTGGCGCGGGATCGGTCGCGCAGGGTGCGGCTAACGTCGCGCTTGGCGTGAACGCGCTTGGGAACGGCCTGTACCATGCGGTTGCACTGGGCGGCGATGCGCAAGCGACCGGTACGTACACGACCGCGGTGGGCGGACATTCGCTTGCCTCGGCCGATTCCTCGACGGCACTCGGCGCCCATGCGTCGGCGCTCGCTCGTAACTCAGTGGCGCTCGGCTACGACTCGATCTCGACGCGCGCGAATACGGTGTCGGTCGGCCGCCAGGGCGGCGAACGGCAAATCGTCAACGTCGCCGCGGGTAGCGCGGGGACCGACGCCGTCAACGTCAACCAGCTCAACGCGGCGATCGCGAGCGTCGACGGTGGCGGCGGTATTGTCCCGCCGCCTCCGCCGGATACGACCGATCTCAAATATTTCCACGCGAAATCGTCGCTCGCTGATTCAACGGCGGGTGGTAGCGAATCGGTCGCAATCGGCGGCAACTCGACGGCGCTGGCCTACAACTCGGTCGCGCTCGGCTCGAATTCGCGCGCGGATCGCGCGAACGCGGTGTCGATCGGCAGTCCCGGGCTCGAGCGTCAATTGACGAACCTCGCCGCCGGCACAACCGATACCGACGCGGTCAACCTGCGGCAGTTGAACACGACGGTGCAGAACGCCATTACCGGTGGTGTGCCGGACCTCGTTCAATACGACAACTCGTCGCACACGATGCTGACGCTGGGCGGCGTCGGCGCCTCAAAGCCGGTGACGATCACGAATCTCGCGGCCGGCGCCATTACGCAGAACAGCACGGACGCCATCAACGGTTCGCAGATGTTCGCGCTGGCAGCGGCGACGAACAAGGGCTTCGAGGACTTCGGCAGAGGCGTGGGCGCGCTCGCGCAAAGCACCGCCGATGCGTTGGGCGGCAATGCGAGCGCCCAGACGCTCGACGGATCGATTACGCCGCCGTCGTACACGGTGGCGGGCAAGACCTATCACAACGTCGGCTCGGCCATCGATGCGCTCGCCACCAGCGGCGGCGGCGGCAGCAGCTCCCCGGACGCGGTGAAGTACGACACGGGCTTGCACGACAAGTTGACGCTAGGCGGCGTCGACGCATCGATGCCCGTGCAACTGACGAATATCGCGCCGGGCCGGCTTGCCGCGGGTAGCAAGGATGCGGTCAACGGCAGCCAGCTGTTCGCGACCGCGAACAGCGTCGCAAAGGTCATCGGCGCGGGTTCGGCCGTGCAGCAGGACGGTACGGTAACCGCACCGACCTTCACGATCTCCGGCACGACATACAACGACGTTGGCTCCGCGATGAACGCGATCGGCGCGGTCGGCAAGGATGTGGAAGTCACCGCGAAGTACGTGAAGGTGGTGTCGAATGCGAGCGAGTCGATGTCGCTCGGCAGCGAGACGACCGCGATCGGCGGCGGCGCATTTGCGGCCGGCAATCGAAGCCTCGCCATCGGCACGGGCGCTCGCTCGCAGTTCGACGATGCGGTCGCGATCGGCTCGGGCGCACAGGCTTATGAGGCAAATACCGTTTCGTTCGGTCATACCGGCGGTGAGAAGCGCCTGACGAACGTGGCAGCCGGCATCAACGCGACGGACGCGGCAACGGTCGGTCAATTGACGGCGCTGCAGCAGCAAATGAGCAAGCAGAGCACCGGGCTCAAATCGATGGCATTGCTCGGTGCGACCCCGGTGACGGACTACATCGCCGTCAGTCCGAATACGACCGCCGGCTCGGCGACGCGCGCATCGGACGATCTGAATGCGATGGCGGTCGGCCCGACGTCGGCGGCAACCGGTCCCAACGCACTGGCGGTTGGCGCCGGGGCAGGCGCGCTGCGCACGGGCTCGACGGCGGTCGGTTCGAAAGCGGGCGCACTCGCGATCAACGCGACGGTGATCGGCGTCGGTGCGACGACCGGCTTCGAGGCCAAGAACGGCGTCGCGATCGGCTATCTGGCCAGCGCGGAAACCGAAGACACGCTCGCGCTCGGCACGTCGTCGATCGCGAACGGCAACAGCTCGGTTGCAGTGGGCACCAACGCGGTGACGTTGGCGGCTGCCGATAATGGCGTCGCCTTGGGTAAAGGCGCGACGGCCGGCGCGACGAGCGCGGTGGCGCTCGGCGCGGGTTCGGTTGCGGACCGCGCGAACTCGGTATCGGTCGGCAATGGCACGAAGCAGCGGCAAATCGTCAATGTCGCGGCGGGCACGATGAAGTACGACGCCGTCAACGTCGATCAGTTGAAGGGCGTGACCACGGCGCTCGGCGGCGCCGCTGGCGTCAATGCCGACGGTACGATCAAACAGCCGGCCTATACGGTCGGTGGGCAGACCTACAACGACGTCGGATCGGCGATCAATGCCGCTGCGCTGTCCAGCGCGGGTGCGGCGGACGCGGTCAAATACGATTCGACGGCGCGCGACAAGGTCACACTCGGCGGCACGAGCGCGACGAAGCGGGTCACGCTCGCGAACGTGGCGGACGGCAAGGCCGACAACGACGCGGTCAACGTCAAGCAGCTGAAGGATCTCGGGGCGAGCTTCGATAGCGGCGGCAACGTGAACGGAGGCTTCGTCGCATACGACGATTCGACGAAGCAGCAGGTAACGTTGAAAGGCAGCGGCGGCACGAAGATCACAGGGCTGACTGCGGGTAATCTCAGCGCGGGCAGCACCGACGCGGTAAGCGGCGCGCAGCTCTATCAGACCAACGTGAACGTCGCGAACGTCGCCGGCAACGTGACGAACCTGACCAACGTCGTCAACAACATCACGAACGGCGGCAACGGGGTCAAGTATTTCCACGCCAATTCGACGCTGGCCGATTCGTCGGCGACGGGCGCGAATACGGTTGCGATCGGCGGCAATGCGCGTGCGACGGCGAATGGTTCGGTCGCGCTCGGCTCGGGCGCGCTCGCGGATCGCGCGAACACGGTGTCGGTCGGTGCGGCCGGCGCGGAACGTCAGGTTATCAACCTCGCAGCCGGTACGGCCGATAGCGACGCGGTCAATCTGAAGCAGCTGAAGGACATGGGCGCAAGCTTCGATTCGACGGGCGGTGTGACCGGTTCGTTTGTCTCGTACGACGACACATCGAAGACGCGCGTCACGCTCGGCGGCAAGAACGCGTCGGTGCCGGTGACGGTTGCGAATGTCGCGGACGGCAAGGCCAACAACGATGCAGTCAACGTCAAGCAGCTGAAGGACATGGGCGCGAGCATCGATACGACAGGCGGTGTGACGAACTCGTTCGTCGCCTACGACGATGCGACGCGCGGCACGATCACGCTGAAAGGCGCCGGCGGCACGCAGATCACGAACCTGAAGGCAGGTGCGCTGAACGCCGCGAGCACGGACGCGGTGAATGGCGCGCAGCTCTACCAGACGAACCAGAACGTGACGAACCTCTCCAACGTCGTGAACAACATCACGGGCGGCGGCAACGGGGTCAAGTATTTCCACGCCAATTCGACGCTGGCCGATTCGTCGGCGACGGGCGCGAATACGGTTGCGATCGGCGGCAATGCGCGTGCGACGGCAAATGGTTCGGTTGCGCTCGGTTCGGGCGCGCTTGCGGATCGTGCGAACACAGTGTCGGTTGGTGCGGCCGGCGCGGAGCGTCAGATTGTCAATCTCGCAGCCGGTACGGCCGATAGCGATGCGGTCAATCTGAAGCAGCTGAAAGACATGGGTGCGAGCTTCGATTCGACGGGCGGCGTGACGGGCTCGTTTGTCTCGTACGACGACACATCGAAGACGCGCGTCACGCTCGGCGGCAAGAACGCGTC